>NZ_FOLL01000045.1 GCF_900112315.1 Parapedobacter composti
TGAATATTCCGGGGAAAGTACACCACTCGTTCCGGATGAAAGTACACCAGTGAAGATGCCAATAATCTGCGCAGCTGCGCCACTGGGTTTTCAAAGTTAGTGATTTTTTTTCTTCCTCATAGACTTGCCCTGCAGGGGTAGCCTATGTGCCGATGCTGTCAATCTGTCCATTATCGCGTCGGCCAGTGTAGGTTCATCGATAAAGTTGTACCAGGCCTCCACCGGTAACTGGGAAGTGATAATCACCGAGCTGTTGCCATATCGGTCTTCCAGTATATCCAATAGCGCCAGCCTGGCGTCCGCATCAACCGCCTTGAGCCCAAAGTCATCGAGTATCAGTAATTTATGATGGGATATGGTTTTGATCCACTTGAGGTAGGTTCCATCGAGTCTGCTCTGGGTGACCGTATCCATGAAGCGGTTCATGCTGAAATACAATGTGCGGTATCCCAGCAGGCATGCCGATCGTCCCAGGGCACAGGCCAGGAAGCTTTTGCCGGATCCGGTAGCCCCGGTGATGAGTACATTGTCACCCCGCCCGATAAAGGCCCCATCCGATAGGCGGAGCACCTGTTCGCGCGTGATCCCCCTTTCCGGGTTGCAGACAATCTCTTCGGGCAGGGCGTTATAACGCAGCCGGCTTGCCTTCAGGTATTTCTGCGTCCTGGTGTGGTCGCGGTATTCCACCTCGGCCTGCACCATGGAGGCCAATAGTTCATGTACGTTCTGTACTTCGTGCACGGGTAGTGCACTCACCGCTTCGTAACGTCTGGCCATCCCGGCCAGACGGAGCGTTCTTAGCTGTTCGATTGTCTGATCTGTATTCATTTCTGTCCAATGGTTTTATATTATTTGTATTCTCCGGCACCGCGGATATTATCATGCAGGGGTATGGTGTATTGTTTGGGTGCTTCCTTTTTTTCGAGCAGGTCCATATTGTTGTCCAGTATGTTTTTGATGGCCGTATAATTGAACCGCTGTCCTTTGAGCGCTCTCTTGCAGGCACCTTCAATGCGCTCCGGATAGCCGGTTGCCAGGCGCATGAGTCCCCGGCAGGCCTGGTAGGACTGATCGATGATAAGCTTACTGTCCATGACCCGCTGGAAGTACTCCCGAGTAGCAGGGCCATATGTTTCCGCTTTGCTCAGGTAATAATCAGGGTTCCATGCCAGGCGCTCGCGCATGTGCCGGTGGTTTTCCGGGAGATGTTCCCTGTCGGTCGTATAACCGTGCTTCTTATAGCTGCGTCTGTGCAGGGCAATACGCCGGCTGCCGTGGTATATTTCCACGGTGTCAGTACAGTAGACGATACGCACCTTTTTTCCGATATAGCGGGCCGGCACACTGTAGAAGTGCCAGTCTTCGCCCACCACCACGTGGTAATTACGCTGTACCTTGCCTCTTGTATAATGTTTGGCAACAAAAGATGTCCCGGCAAGGGGCTGGAGTACCGGTTTTTCTTTATCGGTAAAAAGCTCCCTGCGGCTGAATGTCCTGCGCTGGAAGTTTCTGTCGTGGTGCTCCTCCAGCTTTTGCCGTATGGCATGGTTCATTTGCCCGAGCGAGGTGAAGGTGTTGTTGCGAAGGGGCGCATAGATGCGCTGGTAGGTGATCTTAACCGCGTTCTCCACCGATGGCTTATCCTTCGGCTTTGCCGGACGCGAGGCCAGCAGGGCGATGTTATTATGGTTTGCCCACTGCTGGAGCATATCGGTGAACTTCGGTTCATAGCGGCTGATACGCGACACCCACTGCTTCATGTTGTCCGATTTGGCCGACAGCGGGGACCCGCCAAAATAGTCCAGGCAATTGTTAAGCGCCCGCAGCACCTGCGGTAATGAGGCGTTGGGGAGCGCTTCCACATAGCCATAGCCGCTGAAGGGAAATACGGCCACCAGTACAGGGCAGGCCACAAGCTCGCCGCTTACGGTGTCCGCATAGTGCATCATGTCACCGGCGAAGTCCACCTGGAGCACCCTGCCGGGTTCATGCTCGAAGTGCATGGTGGCACCCCGGGAGAGGATATGTTCCTGCAGCAGTTCGCAGAACCGCGAGTATCCGAACCCCCCGGGATAATCCCTGATGTACTCCTGCCACAGAAGCAGGCGCGTAACACCGACTTTGCGCAGCTCGGATAGCATATAGGGGAATAGCGCTTCCAGTTCGGAGCGTCTGGGGTCTGGCTGCTCACGGGGTGGTTTATCGGCATTCAGGTAAACCTCCAGTTCGCTGTCGTCAAAAAGCAGGAGTTCGCGGAAGCTGAATCCGCTCTCCCCGAACCGCTTCAGGTAACCGGCAATCGTACGTCTGTTGATCCCGGTTTCCTTCTCTATGGCCCGCTGGGAAAAGCCACGGTCAAGAAATAATAATAATTGTCTTATCCTGTGCATACTAATGGGGTTGTTTGCCATATCGTTAGAGTCTTGTCGACGCCTAACTTAGCAATCCTTAAACTCCCCGTGGTGTACTTGCAGCGGAATTATTGGTGTACTTTGTGCCGGAATGGCAGTTCCTGAAAATCAATCAGAAAACCAACCTAATCCTAAACAACCCTTACAGACTGGTGTACTTTGCCCCGGAATCGGTGGTGTATATTGGAGCGGAATAGTGGTGTACTTTGGCTCGGAATATCCA
>NZ_FOLL01000023.1 GCF_900112315.1 Parapedobacter composti
ATCCCCACGCAGGAGGAGGCAGTCAATTACTTCAAGGACATCCCGGGCGGCCGGACCGCCCAGCAGCAGGCACAGGCGTTCAACGCCTTCATCGAGGGCAACGGGTATCTGTCATCCCGTAGGGGCGGCTTTACCGAGCGCAACGCGGGACGTACGCCCTGGAACGTACAGGCCGACCTTCGTCTGGCGCACGACCTGCCGGTCACCGGAAGCGGGCAGTTCCTGACGCTATCGGCCGACATCGTGAACCTGACCAACCTGCTGCACCGGAAGTGGGGCGTTCAGTATTTCTCGCCGAACACGTTCAATTCGACCAGCTCGGTCGGGCTGACCCCGACACTGTTCCCGCCGCAGCAGAATGCGGGCAACTGGCCGGTGTTCACCTTCAGTGACCCGGGCAGGCCCTACAGCATCGATTACTTCAACTCCCGCGCACAGGTGCAGCTGGGGGTG
Organism: Parapedobacter composti; assembly: GCF_900112315.1. GTDB lineage: Bacteria > Bacteroidota > Bacteroidia > Sphingobacteriales > Sphingobacteriaceae > Parapedobacter > Parapedobacter composti. The sequence continues at coordinate 454 of NZ_FOLL01000023.1, forward strand.
AGGTATACGTTTTAAGACATATCACAAATAAAGTTCGCCGAATTCAGCAGCATCCGGCGATAGGTGGATTCCGGGCTCCGACAATCGCGGGGCCCGGATATTCATTGGTGTTACCCCAGAAAGACGACCGAAAAAGCCGTACAGGTATTACAAGTATAAACGGAAGTATGATTCTGAGCTAAGGGCTTTCATTCCGCTCGGGTGCTTTAATCGCAGCCCGTTGCGCAGGCGTAAGCTCCTTGAACTTCGCATAAGTATCCATAATGTAAAGCCGCAATTCAGATTCATCTGCCGATGCAAGGAACTCGGCCGTAGGGCGGTATTTAGTCATGTAAAGCTCCAGATCTTCACCTTTCAGAGGTGTCAGGGCCATAATGGCTTCTTGGGTAAATCGGGTATCAATTTTCCGGCGTTCCTGCTCAGCCAGCAGCAGTTTATAACGCTGGCGTGCCTGCCGGGCTTCCCTTCCAAACAGGCGGGAAGGGGAGATGCGCAAGCCCCCCCGATGTTGGGATGCCTCGGTTGTTTGGCCCTCCTGCCGGGCGCGGGCGATTTCTGCCGCCAGGCGGCTATCCGTCATTGCCTGTATCTGCACCTCGTCTAACTGAATAGCCGTGCCATCTGGTGTCAGGTATACGCGCTTGACGCCAAATTCCGTCACCACCAAGGTGTCCGTCCGGTATCCGGGGTATTCAAATTGTAGGCGTTCATTCTTCCGTACCGATACGCTGAACCTGCCATCTCCCCGGCTTTCCGCAGTCGCACCGGTATTCAGGTTGGTAATGCCAACATAAGGCAGAGGCTCCCCGCTTCCCAACTCCAGTACATAACCATTCAGCACGGTTTCCTGCGCTGCTGCGGAATACGCCGAAACAATGAAAAGCAAAAATACATGCAGTGCCTTGACAAAACGCACGGGGTTGTATGGTATCGGTTTTTGGCACTGCATGTTAAGTTGTTTTTTTTTAGTTGTGTTACTGTGCTTCCCATCGGTTATTGTCCGGGTTATGATCCGGGTAAACCCTGTCCGGATCCAGCTGCACCGCCACCACTTCTTCCGTAGACGGGAAGCTGAATGTCCATGATGTATTGCGTTCCCAAATCTCCACGGGCAGTTTCACCCGATGAGTTTCGCCACTCTTCGTGGTAATATCAACAACCACGGGCATGGGAAGTTTTTCCAAATTGTCAATGGTAATCAATACCCCCTTCTTAGGGTCATTATCAGCATAAACCACGTTGCGTATCCCTTGGTCAAAACGCCAGTTGTATTTAAACCACCCACGCCAGAACCAATTGAGATTTTCACCTGCTACATTTTCAATGGTACGGAAGAAATCGTCCGGTGTGGGATGTTTGTAAGCCCAGCGTTCAAGATACGCTTTGAACGCCCGGTCAAAGCGTTCCGGGCCTAAGATTTCGTTACGCAAGAGTGTTAAGCCAAATCCGGGTTTAAAGTAAGCAAGTATGCCAATGTTGCGTTCCTGCATGTTTTGTGGTGTACTCATCACGGGCTCAAGGTCAGGGCGGGTAAGCGCTTGGGCCAATCGGTTGGCGTCCCCCATGGGGCGGTAATATTCACCGCCGTTGAAGGCTGCGGTAGACAGGTCGTTGATAAAGGTATTGAACCCTTCATCCATCCAGGCATGCAGTCGTTCATTGCTGCCTACAATCATCGGAAACCAGATATGACCAAATTCATGGTCGGTTACCCCCCATAGTCCAGCAGCTTTGGATTTGTAGCTACAGAAAACTATGGCAGGATATTCCATGCCACCGATATCAGCGGCTACATTCACCGCTACCGGATAGGGGTATTCCATCAGCAGGTTGGAATAAAACTCAACAGATGCCTTAACGTATTCCGTAGAGCGCTCCCACGCATTGCCACCGTGGCTCTCAACCGGATATGCTGATAGTGCTAAGGCCGACTTCCCGCTGGGCAGGTCTATCTTGGCGCCGTCCAGTACAAATGCCGGCGAAGACGCCCAGGCCACATCATGGGCCTTTTCCAGGCGGAACTTCCAAGTTAACTCCTTTTTACCCTGCGGACGAGAATCCGGCAGCGTCACTTCCTGCGGAGAACGGATCATCACCGTTTCATCACTCTTCCGTGCCTGCTCAAGGCGTTTTACCTGTTCAGCGGTATAAACTTCATTCGGGTTGAGAAGCTCGCCACCCAGCACCACAATATGGTTGGCGGGAGCGGTGATGTCTACCTCGTAGTCGCCAAACTCCAGGTAAAACTCGCCGGGGCCGGTATAAGGCTGTACGTTCCATCCCAAGATGTCATCGTATACGGCTACGCGAGGAAACCACTGGGCAATGGCAAAGATTTTGCCATTCTGGGTTTCCAGTACACCAGTGCGGTCGGCACCATGGGTGGGTACAATGTACGAATAGTCGATGGTGATGGTGGTTTTGCCACCGTTGGGAGCCAGGGGCTCAGGTAAAAACACCTGCATGCGTGTATCGGTGATGAGGTGTTCGGCCTCTTTTCCCGTACCGAACTTCACAGACTTGATATCGTATCCACCATCAAAATCAGAACGTGCATCGCCGTACCGGCTTTTGGTGAGCGGCACAATCAGGCGGCCGCGCCCCTCCTTTGAAAACATGTTTTGGTCCAGTTGCAACCAAATAAAATCCAGTTGGTCCGGACTGTTATTCGTATACTCAAGGGTAACTGTGGCCGTGATTTCATTGGTTTGGTCGTTGAGCCGCGCAGAAATTTTGTAATCAACGGCGTTTTGCCAGTATTTCGGCCCCGGCATGCCGCTTGCCGTCCGGTATTCATTGCCATTTGTGGTATAGAAAAACGGATCAAAAGCCTCCTTATAATCGTATTTGCTCTCCTGCGCTTGCAGGAGCATTACGGATGGAGCTGCCAGGAGGAACAGTGCCATGCCGATGCAAGATAGTGTTTTATTCATGCTGCGTATGTTAGTTGGTTAACGAAGTCCTGTGCTGATTGTTTTTATTTCAGTTTCGCCTGATATTCCGCTTCGTCAAACCCCAGGATAATCCCTCTTGGACTTTCAATCACTGGCCGTTTGATGACACTCGTTTTGGCTTGCATCAGCCGGTTTGCGGAGGCCGCGTCCACAACGGCGGTCTGTTCTTCGGGCGACAGTTGGCGCCAGGTCGTGCCGCGTTTATTCACCAGCGGTTCCCACCCGGTATGCCGTTCCCATTCATTGAGCTTCGATTCAGAAACGCCCTCTTTTTTAAAATCGTGGAACGTGTAAGGAATATTGTTTTCCTCCAGCCAGTTGAGGGCTTTTTTTACCGTATTGCAATTTTTAATTCCGTATACGTGCATAATGGAGTTTTATGCAAGCAAACTTAAAATTTATATCCAGAATTACCGAAAAAAAACGCCTAATTTAATTTCTGTTTTCAGGCTGCAGGTAGCTTTTTGGGCATGCAGCAGCCAGAAGGAACGCCGAAAGGCGGATGAGCTAAGCACGGAAACTGATTTCGTATCGTGCGTTTTGGCAATAAATGTATGACGTTTGTTTCTGAAATCCCTATCTTCGTAGCGATGGACAATTTTATCGTTTCGGCCCGTAAATACCGTCCAGCCACATTTGATACCGTGGTTGGCCAACAGCATATTACCGTTACCCTCAAAAATGCCATTAAGAACAAGCAGCTTGCACAAGCGTTTCTGTTCTGCGGTCCGCGGGGAGTAGGTAAAACCACCTGTGCCCGTATCTTGGCAAAGACGATCAACTGTGAACAGCTACGGGAAGACATCGAGGCCTGCGGCCAGTGCGATAGCTGCAAATCATTCCTGAATGGCAATTCATTCAGCATACACGAGTTGGATGCTGCATCCAACAATTCCGTTGATGACATCCGTAACCTGATTGATCAAGTACGGATACCACCGCAGGCGGGCAAATATAAGATATACATCATCGATGAGGTGCACATGCTGTCACAGCAAGCATTCAATGCATTCCTCAAAACACTTGAAGAACCGCCATCCTATGCGATATTCATTTTAGCTACCACAGAAAAGCATAAAATTCTGCCCACTATCTTGTCGCGGTGCCAGATTTTTGATTTCAACCGCATCAAGGTAGCCGATATGGCCGCTCATCTGGCCTCCATTGCCGAAAGGGAAGGGGTGGGTTATGAAGCAGATGCCCTGCATATCATTGCCCTGAAAGCCGATGGTGGACTCCGCGATGCATTGTCGATGTTTGACCAGATCGTCAGCTTTTCAAATAAGCAGGTGACCTATCAAGCGGTTATCGACAACCTTAACATCCTAGATTACGATTATTATTTCCGGCTTACCGAAGCCATTATCAACGAAGATTCCCCTACGGCATTGCTTATTCTGGATGAAATTCTTGCGCATGGATTCGACGGCAGCCATTTCATCAACGGCCTATGTTCACATTTCCGAGATCTCCTTGTTGCGAAGGAGCCGACCACGCTGAAACTGTTGGATACCAGTGATACCATTCGCCAACGTTACCTGCAGCAATCCCAGCAGGCGTCATCTGGCCTGTTGCTTTCCGCGCTGAACATTGCAACCCAATGTGAAATCAACTACCGGACCAGCAAAAACCAGCGGTTGCAGGTAGAGCTGGCCCTGCTGAAGATGTGTCATATCGCAGCAGCCATCCAGCTGGCAAAAAACGGAGCAGCCCAGGAAGTAACCGGGGCAGCAGAAAAAAAAAAGTCTAATGATACCATAGCACCTTCGGCAACACCGCAGGTAACCCCTGCGCAACCCGAACGCGCAATCAACGGAAATCACCCATCCCCGATCCCCGATCCCCAATCCCCGATCACTGACCACCGATCCCCGATCACCGACCACCGATCCCCGATCACCGACCACCGACCACCGATCACCGATCACCGATCCCCAATCCCCGATCACCGATCACCGACCACCGACCACCGATCACCGATCACCGATCCCCAATCCCCCAAGAAAGCCGCCTGGGGCAACGTCAAGCTTAGCGCCCCCATCCCGGATTTAAATAAAATTTTTGACAACCAACAAGCCGATGAGGAGACAGAAGAACCCCAACTACTTACCGGCGATGAACGTGAGCCCTTCAGCCACGATGATTTATTGAAGCATTGGCATGCGTTTGCCGATCAGATTAAAGCCGCCAACAGGATCAATTTATTTACGTTAATGACAGCCAACCCGCCGCAACTGAAAGACAACTTCCAGATAGGCGTGGTGGTAGAGAATCCCATTCAGCAAGACCTGCTGAACGATTCCAAGATTGACATCCTCAATGATCTCCGGATGAAGCTCCGGAATTTTGCTATCGATCTGATACCCATAGCCGTTGCCAATGATGTGGTGCGAAAACCCTACACTTCCCAGGAAAAGTATCAAGCCATGGCAGCGAAGAATCCCGCGCTAGACATGTTGAGGAAGACCTTTAATCTGGGTTTGGAATAAGCGATCAGTGCCGTTCGGCCGACTTGCTGGTGCCGCATGGCATAATCCCGATCTTGTTTCCAATACGAGCACCCTCATGCCCGTTTAAGCTTGCGCTCGCCCAGCATCCATGTCGCTTTCCGGGGCGGTTCCAGCTTAATGCTCGGCGACCCCTCGGCGTGTTTCCGGATATGCGCCACCACCTCTTCCACTGAGTCGGTAAACAGCAGCAGATCCATGTCTTCCGGACTGATGGTTTCCTCTTCCATCATGCGCTGCACATGCGCAATAATTTCTTTATGGTAGCCCACTCCCATCACCACTATGGGGAACCGTTGGATTTTACCCGTTTGAATAAGCGTGAGCGTCTCAAAAAATTCATCCAACGTGCCGAAACCGCCCGGCAAAACCACAAAAGCGAAAGAATATTTGCGGAGCAGTTCCTTGCGGACAAAGAAATATTCCATTGTCACGAATCTGTCCAGGTAAGGGTTGTGCTGTTGTTCATGAGGCAGCACGATGTTGCACCCCACGGAAAGCGCCCCTGCTTCCTTGGCGCCCCGGTTCGCCGCTTCCATGATGCCGGGGCCGCCGCCGGTCATGATGGCGAAACCCAATTTGCCGATTTCCGCTGACACCGTACGGGCCAGTTCATAGTAGGGGTGGTCTTCCTTGAAACGGGCTGAGCCGAATACCGTGACGCAAGGACCGATGAAATGCAGTCCGCGGAATCCTTTGAGAAATTGCATCACCACACCGCCTACATATTTAAGTTCCTTCCAGCGGGCGCGGGCACCCTCCATAAATTTTTTTTCTTCCTTGACAAAAGCGTTACTCATGGTGTTATGTATTTTTATGGTTTACTAATTCTGTAGCTTCTTCGATGATTTTCCTTCTTTTTCGCGGACCGCATTTCAGCGTGTCAAGTTGCGCAGGGTCAGTTACGATGTCCTTTACCAATAAGCACCCCTGCCGCAGCAACACTTCCTTTTCGGCTTTTGCGATGGTTGTGAGGCACGTTACCGGATATAACCCTGCATTGTCTACACGACGCTTGATACTGCTATCTTCAGGATAATTCCAAGCTAGCAAGTTAATGCCGTAGTATTGTCCAAAGCGGATGGAATCCGTGGTGAGGTATGCGTTGGTTATCAGCCAGCCCGCGGTAAAGCCCATCGGCTTTCCGAAAAAATTAAATTTCCGGCCTTCCATGTCTTTAAACCGCGACAAAAAATACATAGGCGTGGTCACGGAAATCTTCGCATCCACCGTATTCCGGAACTTACACTCCACCAACAGCATGTCGCCGCCCTTCCGGGCCACCACGTCCACCTCGTGGGTCACGGCATTCCCCTCCAGCAGTTGGCCCGTCGCGGTCTGGTATTCCGCGTGCTGGAAAAGCCGGGCTACCCACTGCTCAAAGTAATAGCCCGCCGGCCCCAGTTCCTTGAGCGCACGCTTTAGGCTGTAACGAGCTGCAAAAGCGTGGGCCTTCCTTTTCAACAACCGGAAGGCCCTCCGGTAGAGGTCGCCGGTACTGATACCGTCGTAAACCATGGGTTCCATCGCTTCCCAGACCGCATCAACTACATCTGCTGAAGCACCTGATTTAAATAGCGATGCCTTTAGCCTGTTGAGGTCAAATTCCACCAATTCGCCGGAGTATTTCCTCACTTGCATAAGCCAGATATATTTTTTTGAAGCGGCAATATGCATATTTTTTTTTATCCGTTCAGTCCGTTTTGCGGTAATTCCATCCTCCGGTTTGAAAACTAAAAGCTTATCTTTACACCAAAGCGACAACCATGATTACAGACGCAGTCAATCGGCTCCGCCATCTATGCCACGTCCTTCCTGCGGCGTTACACCGTATCAGCGCACACGAGTACACGGCTAAGCCCGTGCCGGGCAAATGGAGCAAAAAAGAAATCCTGGGGCACCTCATTGATAGCGCAGCCAACAACCACCAGCGGTTTGTGCGTGTGCAATTTGAGGAAATGCCGGCTATCTGGTATGATCAAGACCAATGGGTGGTCTACAGCGCCCATCAGCATACCCCTGTTGAACAACTAATTGGCTTCTGGGAAAGTTACAACAGGTATCTGGCGTTCCTGCTGGAACAAATACCCGAAGAGCGGCTCGGACGCCTGTGCAGGATGAAAGACGGGCGTACGGTGACCCTCGGTTTTCTGATTGATGACTATGTAGCCCACCTTGAGCATCACCTACGGCAACTGACAGATTACTGAACGGAGCCTCAAAACGGCAGTCTATTTCGCTGGTTAAATTTCCGTACCTTTAAGGCAAAAAAATGAGTGTATTAGAACCTTTTGATATCGAAATTTTCAATCTCACCTATTCCGTTTTTCCCGAAGAGGAAGGTGTGTATACCATTTACAAAGAAGGGAAAGAATACCTGCAGATACAAAAAGACACCGAAAGCCAGTGGCTGAAACTCGACCCTGAGTCAGGCATCCCGCTTTTCGGGCTGGATGAAGAGGTCAACGCTATAGGACAAGCCATTGCTGCCCGCGAGAAGAACACATTGTGAAGTACCTGCGTTAAAATCTCGGAAGCCCCAGAAATTCTCCGTATTTTTGCAGGCGAATAACGTGTGAGGAAATAGCATGCCAGTAAAGATACCAAACAATCTCCCAGCAATAGCACTGCTTGAGAACGAGAATATATTCGTGATGAACGATTTGCGGGCCAATACACAGGATATCCGCCCCATGCGTATCATCATTCTGAACCTGATGCCGTTGAAAATCTCTACCGAGACCGACTTCATCCGGCTGCTGTCCAACACTCCGTTGCAGGTTGAGGTCGAATTTCTCCGTCTGGATACCCATACGCCGAAAAATACACCTGTGGAACACCTGGAAATGTTCTACAAAGGGTTCAAAGAAGTGGCAGAAAACTATTACGACGGCATGATCATAACCGGTGCCCCCGTGGAGATGCTGGATTTCGAGGAAGTTACCTACTGGGATGAAATCAAAACGATTTTTGATTGGGCCAAAACCCACGTTACATCGACGTTATATATCTGTTGGGCGTCGCAGGCAGCGCTGTACCATTTCTACGGAGTTGGTAAAGTACCATTGGATAAAAAGCTGTTCGGTGTTTTCAAGCACCATGCACTTGATAAAAGGCATCCTTTGTTCCGCGGCTTCGATGATGAGTTTTATATCCCGCATAGCCGGCATACCACCATTACCGAAACAGATTTAAAAGGAGTAGCCGGCCTTACCGTGCTGTCCAAATCGGAAGACGCCGGCGTGGCCATTCTGGCCTCACGGGGCGGGCGTGAGTTTTACCTGACAGGCCATTCCGAGTATGCGCCGTATACGCTTCACGAAGAGTATGTGCGAGATTTGGAAAAAGGGCTTCCCATCACCATCCCCCAGCATTACTATGCTGGCGACGACCCGGCAAACGCACCGGTCGTCCGTTGGACCGGCCATGCCAACCTCTTGTTCAACAACTGGCTGAACTATTTCGTGTATCAGGAAACCCCGTTTGACTTGCAACAAATAGCACAAATGGAAGAAATCAAGCAGCATAGTTAGATATTTTCATCGCCGCAGGTACAGGGTAGTGCATTGGGCCATGAGCTATTTTACTGGCTGTACATAAGCGGCCCCCATATAGAACAGCAAACATGATACACAACAAGCAGTTACTGATATTCCTGTTTTTGTCGGTTTCGGTACAGGCATACCCCCAGTCCTTGCAATCAATACGCCAGCATATTGCGCAGATCATCCATTCGAAAAATGCGGTGGTCGGCGTGGCCATCACCAGTGCAGACGGTCAGGATACGCTCAGCATAAATGGTGCGAAGCGTTTCCCCATGCAAAGCGTATTCAAATTTCCGATAGCTTTAGCCATGCTTTCTGAAATAGATAAAGGCAACTTTTCCCTAGATCAGAAAGTCGAGATAAAGAAAAGCGAGTTACTGCCCGGCATCTACAGTCCGATACGGGAAGCCTATCCCGAAGGCACTACGCTAACCATAGCCGAAATACTTCAGTATACCGTTTCGCTTAGCGACAATGTGGGGTGCGACGTGTTGTTGCGTCTTCTGGGCGAACCTGAGGCGGTTGAGCGGTATCTTAAAGCGCACAACATCAAGGATATTTCCATCAAGATTAACGAAGAAATTATGCAGAGCGATTGGGAGTCGCAGTTCCGTAACTGGACCACGCCGGTAGAGGCTAATCGTATCCTGCAGACCTACTATGAAAACCGCGGCAACCTGCTTTCGCCGGCAAGCCATCGTTTTATATGGGATTTAATGAAAGGCACTGAAACCGGAAGAAACCGGCTGAAGGGCCGATTGCCCGAGGGAACGGTAGTCGCCCACAAAACCGGCTGGTCCGGCCGTAACGAAGCCACCGGAATAACCGCCGCGGTAAACGATGTAGGGGTTGTATTTATGCCAGACGGTAACCATTTTTACATCAGTGTGTTTGTAACCGCCTCCAGCGAAGACATGGAGACCAATGAGCGCATCATAGCAGACATTACCAAAGCCGCGTGGGATTATTTTATGAGTAAACAGCGTTGATGGCGCAAAATTCAAGGCGCGTAAAGCACCTGGCAGTTGCTACAGAAGAAGCTCCGTCTGTCGGTTTTGCCAGTACGGGCCTTCGTAAACGGGATGGCGCACCGCGGGCATATTTTTTTGGTGTGCGCCAACCAATGCTTCTTTAGGGTAAACTCCTTTTTCCAGTGAAGAAACTCAAACGCGTAGTTTCTGACCTCCCGTACCATCTCATTTAATTTAGCATTTGGTAACGCCCCCAACGGAGACAGCGGATGCACCCTGATGCGGAACAGCACTTCATTCTTGATGATGTTGCCGCTTCCGGCAAATACATCTTGGTCCAGCAGCGCATCGCAGGAAAGCACCTGGGGCAGTGCTTTTAACTTTTTCAAGGCTTTTGCCGCACTCCATTCATCCGCCATGATATCGCCGGACCAATCGTAGATTTCATCTGCGGGTTTGTCCAGAAGTTTAATTGAGCAAGCATAGAAGTTCAGCTCGTCTGCCGCGAACTGCAAGCTCAATCTCACCGATGGCTTCCGTTCGTTGATGCGATAGGTGCCGAACAGCAGAAAGTGGATTCGGAGGGTAAAGGTTTCGAAACAAATCAGAAAATGCTTGCCCCAGGAGCGGAAGCTCAGTACGGTTTGCCCCAACAGCGCCTGTTGGTCAATTTTGCTGTTACCGGTTACGGCATGGATCTTTTGCCCCTCCAAGCGCAGGGCTGCCACGGCTTCTCTCAATATAACGATTGACGGTCCCTCTGGCATCAAATCTCAATTAAGGTGACGTTTGCCCGTATAACAATGCGTAGCAGCGAATGTTCGAAGAAGGATGCGCCGTGGAACAAAAAAACCTTCCGCAAAAAATTGAGGAAGGTCATGTTCAGTTATCCTGTGCCCGAAAGGGCTGTTATTAGCGGGCTGCGCTTGTGATCTGCGCCAGTTCCTTTTTAGTTTTGTTAAATTCCCTTTCTTCTTTTTTCAGCGCCGTCTCCAAGAGCTTTTGCAATTTAGCGATTTCCTTGGCTTCATAAGCATCACGCTCGGCATGCAGTTTAGCATAGCGTGAATTAATTTCAGCAATAGCCTTTTTGCTTTGCTCCACGCGGATACCATTGTCGATATCCTGCTGGTATAGGCTCACAAAGTATTTACGTTCGCGATCTAGCTCAGCATGATTACCCCGGCTCGTCTTAATCCGCTGTTCAGCAAGGTCGTATTGGCTGTACAGCACGCCGATGTTGTACTGGTGAAAGGCCAGTGCTTCTTTCAATGCCGTAACACTGCTTTTTTCTTTAGCGGGGTCGTTAGAGGAGCCTGCAAGGCTGCTTCCGAGGGTCGCTACGCTAATCAGGGCGCTTAATACAATTGTTTTCATGATGATGTCGTTTTTCTGGTTATTAAATTTCGTTACTGTTTACTGTTTTCTGTTAATAGGACGACAGCTATCGGAAAACGTTGCATCACTGCATACGGATTTAGACGAACAGGCGTTTTGGGTCGACCAACGTAATGTAATTTATGCCAAAAATCCGTATACTTGCATGACAACTGCAGTGCAATGTCATGAACATCCAGGCCCACAAAATAAACGGTAAAGAAATCGCAGAAGTAATTTCGGACCAAATCGTCATCCAGCATGCGGGTGATGCGTTGGATTTGATGGGTACCATCTACTATCAAGGCTACGACAGCGTCATTATCCACGAAAAGAATATTACCACGGATTTCTTTGAGCTAAAAAATAAGATGGCGGGCGAGGTGCTGCAAAAATTTTCGAATTACCGTATCCGTCTTGCAATAGTGGGCGATTTCTCCAAATTCACCAGCAACAGTCTAAAACATTTCATCTACGAGAGCAACCGCGGAAAACAGATTTATTTTGCTGCCACCCTTGATGAGGCATTGGCTGCGTTGACCGGGTAAACCAATTGCAGAGCATCATTAAAATGAAAAGCCCGGCATTTTGGGATAGCCGGACTTCTCTAATCAACCTAAACCTGACCGGTTATATTCAAAAGCTGTGCCAAAAAATCTGTATGCGTCAAACATTTTGAATGCCGGGCAACAGCGCCACCGAGTGTCTTGTTTAGTCGCTTACAGTTGTTTCGCTTTTCCCTTTTTCCGCTCGATCAACTTCTCTCGCTCGTCAAGCGCATCCATGTCCTGTGTGCACCGGTGACTGCAAACAGTTGAGATACCTCAATCTGGTTAACACAAAGGTAAGCGACGAGGGACTTAACGCTTTGACACGGCTACCATCCTTGCAGGTGCTGTATCTTTACCAAACGAAGGTAACCGCACAGGGTATCGCCTCCCTCGTCCAAGCCGTACCCCAACTGGAAATTGATACCGGCAATTACATGTTGCCCTCTTTGGCTACGGATACGGTGGTATACCGATAAGCCTAAAATACCCAGAGAGGAATTAACTAATAGCTGTTAGCCCTAACACAGGAATAGTTGGCCGAGTCCGCTTGATAATCATTTAGTTTCGGTATTTTTTCATGGCATACGACAAGTTTACGGCCAACGACTTTGCGTAGAACATGCTCATCTGCAGATAAGGTTCTTTCAGTTTGGTCGTATAGTTGGCGTGATGACGATACGCCCGTGGGGTAGGAAAGCTGTAGAACGTGTGCCTAAAGTATTTGCGTATGGTATCCCCATGCTGGTCTGGTACGAGCATGGGGGGATGCTATCTAGGTGCATTTCATTTAGCAAGTGTCTTATCGATTTCATTGTTCCCCAGCTTTGCCGCCAATCGGCTCGGGCGTTCCGGATTGTTATTGGCAATGGTGCCATCGCGGTTAATGAGCTTGTAATTCGGTATTGCCTGTACGTTGTAAGCCTGGCAGACGGGATGCCGGCTCCAGCCCTCGGCAATAAGGTTTATACCATGCAGATTGTACTTTTTTAGCGCGGCTTTCCACTCCGTTTCACCCACGTCCACACAAATGTTGATGAACACGACATCTTTATCCTTATAGAATTCATGTATCTTCGGCACATAATGTTGGATATCGTAGATGCAGGGACCGCAATATACCCCCCAGAAATCAATGTATACCACCTTGCCTTTGAAGTCGGCCAAGGATACCGCCCTTCCCTGCTCGTCTTTCAGTGTGAAATCAGGAGCGTCGTTACCGGCAGAAATACGCTGTGTACGAATTTGAAAAGCCTCTGTTGATGATTTAAAGAAAGGCGTTGTGCATTCTTCGATAAAGCGGTTATAAGCATCGCGTACGAATGAAAAATCGGTATGATTCAGGTCAGTTAGCAGCTGATTGGCCAGGAGCCAGTCCTGCATGAGGGTTGAGCCCTGCGATCCGCGCACGTGGTTGTAGAATGCCATTGGAAAATTGGTCTGTTCACGACCTCCATATACATCGATGGTACCGAAGTAAGGTTGGCTTTTTCGCGCCAATGCCTCATAAAAGTCCCGGTAGTCGGGCACGTGGATGAAATAGTTTTCAGTGTACCACGGAAAAGGATCATCCAGTTTGAAAACGGCATAGTTGGGGGTCGTATCAAGCACAGCCTTTAGCCGGTAGGTGGGGTAGAGCCCATGGTCGATCAACAAATTGGTCAGGTTGTAATACTGCGCCAGCAGTATCCGATCCACGTCGGCTTTCCCGCCGTCGGCATAAGCAAGTACGGTCTCCAGCACGGCGTTATACAGGCCGTTTATCCGTTCATATTTTTCCACGGGTGTGTAGGTGCTTTCGTTATTGTTAAGCTCCCTCCGCAGGTCGATCAAGGAGATGCGGTGCTTTTGGTGAATCGCCCATTGCACCTGGAGCTGTAGGTCGCGGGCGGTATCTGCGCTATGTATGCTTAGCGACTCCAACAGGGCATTCTGGTCCCAGTTCAACGCCAGCGTGTCGTTTTCCACAACAGATAGAATAATCGTTCGGCTACCGGGCAGGTATAAATAAATATCCTGCGTATTGCTCACCTCAAACCGCTCGTTGAACGTGCCATCGTACTTTACCGGCACCGCTTTCGTAACATTGCCGAGGTAGGTGGTCATACCGAACTCAAAGAAGTCCTCGTTCAAATTCTGCACTTTCCCGCTCAGCACGAAATGACCTGGTTGGCCAAAATGCGTGATAAATGAATCCCGTCGTGATTGCTTCGATTCAATTTGGTCTTGTGCTGAGCCAACGAGTGGGATAAGGACGGCCCATGACAACAGGCATGTTCCGAAAATTTGATTTACTAATGGTTTCATCATGCTGTTAGTTAACGTGCTTTATAAGACGGTGTATTACGCTTTCCTTTTTATTTCTGGAAATAGGTATTCTTGAATCATCCTCCAGCAACAAATAGCCGCCATCTTCCTTGAGTAGACTTTTGACGTACGCCCGATTAACCAAATGCGATTGATGGCACCGGATAAACCCGTAATCCGCCAATAATTCGGAATATTCAAAAATGGGGCGTGACACTACGATTGTTTCACCGGTTGCAAGGAAGAAGCTGGTATAAGCGTTGGACGATTCGCAGCGAATGATGTCCGCAGGTCGGACAAACCGGGTTTCTTTTACGCTGGATAAAGCGAGGCGATGCTCTTCCTGCACACCTTGGTGTTTGAGCATGTCCAGTAAATTTACTATCTGCGAATTGGGGCGGTTGCCGATTTTGGCTTCCACCTTAGCGACGGCTGTTTTCAATTCGTCGATATCTACTGGCTTCAACAGGTAGTCGATGGCAGAGAATTTGATTGCCTGTATCGCATATTGGTCAAAGGCCGTTACGAAGATGACCTCAAACGTAGGGTAGGGAAGTTCCTTCAGCACCTCAAAGCCATTCTTCCCCGGCATATGGATATCAAGCAGCAATAAGTCGGGCCTGAGCTCCCGTATCTTTTTGACCGCCTCATCTACCGCCATCGCTGTGGCTATTACTTGCACCGCGGGGCAATATTGCAGAAGCAAGCCCTCAAGGTTTTCGATGTTGTGTTGTTCGTCGTCTATAATCAGGGCGCGTATCATAATAACCAGTTTTCAAATCGGATGCTTACTGTGGTCAATCCGTCATTACGGCCGATTTCCAGCTCCATCCGCTGCCCGTCAAGCATCGAGTTGAGCAAGCGGATGCGTTCGCGGGTGAGTCTTAATCCAAATCCGGTCGCACCTTTCTGTCCTTCAAAGCCGCTGCCGTTATCTTGGATATCGATGAGGAAGTCATCGGCCTCGGTCCGTACGCGTATCCGCAATGCACCCGCTTTGTATAAAGGCGCCACGCCATGCTTGATGGCATTTTCGATTAAAGGCTGCAACAACAAGCCCGGCACTTCTATTGCATTGGTATCGATACCCGGATCGATGTCGATGCGGTAATCAAATCCAAAACGCAGTTGCTCTAGTTTGAGGTAATTATCCATCAACTTGATTTCCGTGGCGAGGTTAGCAAACTCCTCTTTCCCCCGAAGCAGGGATTCCCTCATTAATGTGCTAAAGGTACTTAAATACTGGTTGGCAGTTTTCGTGTCTCCTTTGGTCACCAACCCTTGGATGGAACTTAGTGCATTGAATACGAAATGAGGGTTGAATTGCGAGCGGATCGATTTCAATTCGGTTTGTGCCAGTTGCCGTTGCACCTGTTGTGCGGCAAGCAGCTTGCGCTGCCTGGCCGATCTCCAAAGCAGCGCGAACATACCCAGCGCCGAAAGTGACGCTAAAACCATTATCAGTTTAAACCACGCGGTCTGATACCATGCTGCCGCTATGGTAAACGGATAGGAGCAGATATTGTGTCGTTGTACACTGTATCGAATGTTAAGGGTGTAATTGCCCGGTGCCAAATCTTTAATCCAGATGAAGTTCAGGTCGAAGTCGTTGGCCCGCCATCCGCTGCTGTCTTTTCCATTGGTCACGTTGTATTCGATGATTTCCTTCGTCTCAACGATATCATCAAGGTAGAAGATCAGACTATTCTCACTTGGTCCGAAAGCATGTCTAGGCCGGAGTAAAACAGAATCGCTGGACCAGTCTTCCATGCGCACCATTAGTTCGTTGGGCTTCCATTGCTTCTTAAACATTTCCAGAAAATCGGAGAGTTCGGCAAATGTGAATGTGCCCAATACCGCGGGTGTACGCTGTATCCACAATGCCGACATCTTGACCTGGACTAGATCGGGTAGATCCACTCGTCTAACTTCAAATGTCAGGCTTTTCCCAAATGCCTGTTTGAAATGTCCCAGATAGGCGACCTCTTCATCTTCCTGGCCGGGGATTTCGATTCGCGTAAACATATAAGCCTTCGTAAACACCGAGGGCTTCGTCCAGGGGAGCACTTCGCGGGTCTGGTCTTCGAGCACGCGAAACTCATATTGATCCGCGTTTCGGCTGCTGATTCCATTTACCGTGATGATTATACCGGTTGAATCAAAAATCGGTATGGCGTATTTACCCGGATAGCTGTCAGCCCCAACAATGGAATAGTTGGCCGAGTCCGCTTGATAATCGTTTAGCTCCGGTATTTTTTTCATGGCATACGACAAGTTTACGGCCAACGACTTTGCGTAGAACATGCTCATCTGCAGATAAGGTTCTTTCAGTTTGGTCGTATAGTTGACGTGATGACGATACGCCCGTGGGGTAGGAAAGCTGTAGAACGTGTGCCTAAAGTATTTGCGTATGGTATCCCCATGCTGGTCTGGTACGAGCAGGGGGTGTATGCTATCCAGGTGCATTTCCAACTGTTGGCCCTGTGCGGAAGCGGCCATAGTAAGAAGAAAACAAATAATGGCGATTCGTTTCATTGTGTTGTAATCATCCACAAAGCAACGGTATTTGTGCCTAAAATAAAACGTTGGATTTGAATCAGGTCGTACTACTTTTGAATCCGTTCATAAGAAACCGCAACAGCCCCGAGGTATCGGAGAAGAATAGGTAGCTCGGTGTGACCTTGTTGTCGTTGTCGTTATAGCTGCAACCTTCGTAAGTGGTATAGATGTTATCTCAAGGATTAGTTTTGTTAGCTATGAAAAAATAAGGAAGTAGGACTAGATCATCAGGAATACGGATCAATGTTTGTGGAATCGCTCGGCGGCCATTTTCATGGTATGGCCTGCCAGCGGTAAGGCGCGTTGCACTGCGCAAATTTCTGCCTGGCCATGTCGATGGCCACGCTGTCTATTTAAATTAAGCGATATCTTGCCCCTATCTGAGCACGGAGAAAACCGCCGCATTACGGGAAACCATAAGGTCGGTGGTTCTGCGCCGACTACCGTTGTTTTGTGTAATTAGGATTTGCAAGTTTCAATGTCATCGCCTATCTTAGTTGGCACAATACTGTTGTAAGCGCCTGGCCTGAATATACCATTAACGAATTCAATGCAAAACTGATAATCAATCCCAACCGCCAATCATCACTAACCCTATTCGTATGAAAAAAACTTTCATCATCTGTTTATTTGCCATGCTATTGGCGCAAGCCTATTCGCAAGATCACCCCGAAGACTACAGGCTGCAGATCGATTCCATTGAGCGTTTGTTTACCTACCAGCGCGATACCATCCAACTTCGAAATGGTATCGGCAAGATAGTCATCCCGCCGGGATTCAAGTACCTCAATGCCGAACAGTCAGAAAGGGTGCTTGTAGACCTGTGGGGCAATCCGCAGGGCCCGGATATGACACTGGGTATGATTCTTCCAGAAAAGCAGGGTGTAATGAGCGACAGCGGCTATGTATTTAATATCCAGTATGATGAAATCGGCTATGTAAAAGATGGCGATGCAGATGAAATAAATTATGACGAGTTGTTGGCCGAGATGCAGCGCGATGCCGAAGAAGCGAACAAAGAGCGATCAAAGGCAGGTTATGAACCCATATCCATTGTGGGCTGGGCGGCACCGCCGTATTATGACAAGGAACGTAAAATCCTTCACTGGGCCAAAGAAATCCAGTTTGGGAACAGCCCGGAGCATACGCTTAATTACAACATCCGCGTACTGGGCCGCAAGGGCGTGTTAGTGCTCAATGCCATCAGCACAATGCCTCACTTTACCGCCGTACGGCAAGACCTTCCCGAAGTGCTGAACATTGTCCAGTTTAACGATGGCTACCGGTACAATGACTTCAATCCGTCCGTCGATGAGGTAGCCGGTTGGACGA
Source organism: Parapedobacter composti (assembly GCF_900112315.1). GTDB lineage: Bacteria > Bacteroidota > Bacteroidia > Sphingobacteriales > Sphingobacteriaceae > Parapedobacter > Parapedobacter composti. The sequence goes on from NZ_FOLL01000023.1 coordinate 18,554, forward strand.
TAGGGGGCTTGGTAGCTGGCAAGGTGTTAGCCAAAGCTGGCTTCTTCGCGTTTCTCTTAAAGTTCTGGAAATTTATTGCCATTGGCGTGGTGGTTCTGGTGCGCGCGTTTTGGTCCAAAATTCGCGGCAAAAAAGCTGAGAGTGCCACGGGTGATGCGGCAATGCCTGACCAGGCGAGTTAGTGGTAAACCATGTGAAATTTATGCGTAGACTGGTGGGGCGGGATGCACGATCGGGATATTTAAGTCCGTACCACCCGAGCGTCTCACCGGCCAGAAGAATCCGGTCCATGTCGGTTTTTCCGCCCTCGGCATAAGCAAGGCCGGTTCCAAGCATGGCGTTATACAGACGTTTATCCAGTCGTATTTTTCTGTATTCGGACGATACGTTTCTGTAGTCAAAAACCGTGAAGTGGTCAAGGCCGACCATGTGGTTACCTTTGACTGCTGCCACGTCGTGCTGGTTTCCGGTGAACGGGAGCTGGTAGTGAGGCGTAGCTTTAGCCATTGGATAGCAGCCCGCTTAGGTAGCTATGGAGTGAAGTTGGAAGCGTTATCGTATCGTCCGGTCGTTCAGGAACCGTCAGTTTATCGACTACGGCTTGTGTCATATCCGCCAGATTGGTTGCCGTATTTTCGGAAAAACCGGCAGCAATTAACGTTTCGTGCCATTTTTCCCGCGGTATGGATTGCGGGACTACCGGCTTGTTCAGCAACGTAGCAAATGCATTGGCAACATCACGCGACGTGTAGGGCTGTGGCCCCGTCAGTTCAACGGTAGTCTTGCTTTTGGGAGCCTGCTTGTCTGTCATTACTTTGGCTATGTATTTGGCCACGTCAAGCGGCGAGTTCATTTCAATCGGTAGATCTTCCGAAAAAAACGTTGGCAGGATGCCATGCTGCGCTGTGGTTTCCAGATAACTTAGCCAATTGCTGAAGTAATAGGAAGGCCGGACGAATACCGTCGTCGCCTCTAAGTCGCCAAGCCCCTGTTCCAGTATCCGGGACATGAGCAAATTCCCCGTGTTGCCGTCTACATGCGCGCCCATACTGGAAAGTGCAATGACTCTTTTTATGCCTGCATGCTCAATGGCGCTGCGGTAATTCGCAATAATCTGTTTGGTATCTTCGATGATGTCGTTTGACGTTTGATTCTCAGGAGTCAAAATAAAAACCGTTGTGCCGCCCTCAAAAGCTTTGGCAAGCTGCGGGCCGTCAAATAAATCTGCTTTTCGAGCTTCGAGGTTCTTGTCTGCCAGTTTCTCGGGATTCCGTACAACTGCACGGACGGGAAAGCCGCTTTTTTGGAGTTCGGTGACCAGGTGTGAGCCGATTTGTCCGGTTGCGCCTACAATGATGTTCATACCTTAAGCTATTTTGTTTTCGATTTTACAAAGATCGGTGACATACTGACAACAGTATGTCAGTGGTATGGTTTTTTTCATAAATCCGAATTGGGGGTGTTGGCTTTCTTTACCGGATGCCGGACGATGTATGAATTACCTGCGTGTGCTGGTCTTGATGATATTCCGCTATTCCGGCTGGCCGGGTTGCGGGATAATCCGGTATTCCTGCCGGAGGCGATAAATCAAGCTGTCCGGTAGTATAGGTGACCTGGCGACGAAATCGATGTCCACCAGCGCGTTATCTGCGTAGTAGGCGCCCGGCGTTCCGATCGAGTCGAGTACGGTTTGTAAATCCGTTTGCCGTACAATGACCGTATCAATACCGTCATCTTTCCGATTGATCCGTATGCGGCTGGGCCGCTCTAAATAAGCATACTCCTTGACAAGCATGGTATAATCGGACGATGCATAGTTGATGACGGTTTTCCCGTGCAACAACAATACCGATGGAATAGTAATCAGTGTATTGAATGCGGCATGTGCCAGAATGGACCACGGCAAGCCATGTTTTAAGCGGAGGTAAGCCAACAAGAACCCGCCAAGGAGCTGCGAGCCGACAATAATCGGCGAGAATGCAAAGAACAATACTTCCCGGTTTGTATAATTAACCAAATGGAACAGCCCGAAAGCCACACTGGAAATGTAGACAGCCAGCTTCAACATTCGGTTCCGGGCGAATTTCAGCGGATAGCGGAAAATTAGTTCTTCTGCCACGGGCGCAATACCGGCGACGATCAATACCATGAGCCCTAAGGTCATCGGTTTGCTGATTTCCGGAATCGGCCGTAAATGCAGCACGTACTCGTCAATGAGATAAATGATTGGGATAAAATTTTCTTTCATCCGCTCCGGTGATCGGGAGCTGATGTTCACCTGTTAAGTGCGACTCTGAGTTGATCCGTCCACTGTGCAATCGTTGCTGTTGTCGCCCAATCAGCTTTGTCAAAGAAAAAATGGTGTTTGATATCAAAACCGCAATACGTAAAAATGCCCCCATCGGAAGTGAGCGAAAGTGCCCGGTCCATACCGATGGCGCGGTATTCTTCATGTGATTTGCCATGAGTGTTGATGATGATGGCTTGCTTCCCCGAGAGCATGCCTTTTTGTATGCCGTGCTCATAACGATATGCAAAGCCGTAACTGAATACGCGATCAATATAGCCCTTCATCATAGCCGGTAATCCCGTCCACCAGATGGGGTATATGAAAGTGATGCAATCAGCCCAGGAAATATATCCCTGTTCGGTGCGCACGTCTTCGGAAACCTGACCGTTGCGTTGGCCGGCCATGTCTGCTGACGAAAGCACGGGATTGAACCGGAGTTCATACAGGTCTCTGACGATCACTTCGCTTTCGCCTTGCCGAAGAAGGGCCGTAACGGCTTGCTTGAGTTGTCCATTCAGGCTTTTTGGATTGGGGTGTGCATAGATAATTAAATGTTTCATTGCGTTGTTATATTGATTTTTACAACGCAAACATACTGCGTGGTCATTCGCTGAAATTGTAAGAAAACGAAATCAGCCAGCTGGATTGCAGATGTCTGCCTGAAACTTCAGGTACATGGTAGGCGAAAGGTTAAGGTAGTGCTGAAAATCATGAATAAGCTGACTTTGATCATAATAGCCGCACGCATTGATAATCTCGAACCAGTTTACCTTGGTGTTATGGGAGGCAATTTGCTGGATGAGCGCGACGGCTTTTATAAACCGCTGGTAGCGATGTATTTCTTTGGCAGAATATCCCAAGTGCTTCTTATGGTTGAGTTGGACGTTCCGCTCGGACTGGTTGTGCTTATTGGCGAGGGCCTTGATGGGGCTCAAGGTCCGGTCACCGAAATTTACCAGCGCTTCTGCAAGATGGCTGCGCGGCGAAAGATGGGGCTTACAAAATTCAAGCAGGTAATCTACCCGTGTGGTTGGGTCGTCTGTTTTGTTCAATACGCTCCATAGCGTTGTAAAGCAGTTGTCGGCCAAAAGTCCATCGGGATTTATGGGTACATTTGCGGGAACAGATGTATGGCCGAAGAAGCGGTAAAACGCGTCAGCGATAAGATTTACAACCAATATCTGGGATAGCGGCGGAAGCGAATAGTCGATGGCCTTCTTTATCGGCCCCAGAACAATGCACCGGTCAATTTCTATCGTCGTATTTTGATGGGTGTGCAGCGCTGCTTTTGCTCCAAAATTGAACACCAGAATCGTTTGATAAGACGGCAACAGCGTTTTGCGTACGGTCACATCCGACCTATTCCGTGCAAAATAAAAATGAGAGAACACTTCCGCGAATTCCTGAGGAACCGCGATTCGCTGACTCACGTATCGGTGTGTTCTTTGGGGTGCTGTTTTCTTCATGAGGTTACTACTTAGAAGCGTGACCACGCTTGAAGTTACGGGAATTATTGCAATTATCCGGCACCGGTTTTCAACTCACCGTAGTTACCGGCAAAGAAGTCCCGGTAGGCGGCGGCCATTTCATCGCGGGTGTTCATCACGAAAGGCCCTTCGGCAACGATGGGTTCTGTATACGGCGACCCTCCGAAAAGGAATACATCGGCAACAGTGATGCCGGGGTTATACAGATCGATGTTAGACTGGTCGATGGCAAAGCCAAGTAGATGGCTGTTGCCGATGGACTTGCCGTTGACCCGGATTTCATCGTCGGGTGCGAAAACAGCATATTCAAGCTCCCGGCGGGTTGGACAGGTAAATGCAGATTTCGGATTGAGCTTGATGTGGAATATGAACTCGTTGAAGAAGGTGCGGAATGGTGCGTGCACTTCGCCGCAGCTTCCCAATAAGGCGCGGATCACCCCCGCGTGATGGGGCAGGGGAGATTCCGGAATATCGGGGCTCTGCAAAGCCCTGTGCGCCGGTGTTTCTTGTTTTGCTGCATAGGGAAGCATGATCCAAAACTGCAGGCCATGGAACAGGCCGCCCTCGTGTTGCGGCCCCGGCGCAGGGCGCTGTTCACGCAGGATACCACTGCCGGCATTCATCCAGTGCAGTCCACCGGCAGCAACCGTGCAGCGGTGGCCGCGGCTGTCTGCATGCCGCAGCGCGCCACTAAGCACATAACTTACGGTGACCACACCGCGGTGGGGAACGGCGTACGTACCGGAGGCTGCCGGGGCGTGTTGGTGCGGGGGCACGGGATATACGTGCTCCAGGAATACGACCGGCCCGATGTTAGGCAGCTGCTGCCCGGGAATCAGTTGGTTGACCAGCCATTCTGCCATCCGTTTGTTCTGGCCGCCGGTGCTTGTGGTGATTAGTTTGTTCATAGCATTAACGTCTTTGAACAAAGGTGCACGGATCATACTGGCTCGGAAATGACAAAGGCTAACAAATGGTCTTGACTTATGTCAAGGCAATGTAATGGTGCGGACACAGCAGGGGGCTACCGGCGCTTGGCATGGTTGCGGATTCGGCTAAGCGTTTCAGGCGAAATGCCGAGGTAAGATGCGATCATGTTTTGCGGAAAGCGCTGGATGAATTGCGGATAGGTTTTGACCAGGTCATGGTAGCGTTCTTCCGCCGTCATGCTGATGGCGGCATGGATGCGCTTTTGTGTAGCGGCAGAAGTATATTTGTTCTGCATTTTGACGGTCAGGTCAAAGGCCGGACTTTTATCCAGCAGTTCTTGCATATCTTGGTTGGTGATGAGCAGCAAATCGGTGTCTTCCATCATTTCAATGTGGTACCGTGTTGGCGTGAGGTGATAGAAACTCTCCAGGTCGCTTATCCACCAATTCTCCAAGGCAAAGCGGACAACGTGTTCGTTGCCCTTTTCGTCTACGGAAAACATCCGCGCGGCACCTTTGACGATAAACCCGGTATAACGGGCCACGTCGCCTTCCTGTAGCATATATTGCCGCCTGCGGAAGTGCTTGTGCTTGAACTTGGAAGCAATAAGTGCTTTTTCTTCGGCATCAAGGCTTAAGCCGGACTTTTCTTCCAAGTAGTTGAAAAGCGCTTCGTACATCATGGATTATTGACAATAACAGATGCAAATTACCAAATCTCTGTTAAAATAAAAAGGGGTGTATCAAATGTTGGATACACCCGCTGCTGGATCGGGTCCTCAATTATGGAAAGTTCCTCAACTTACGGATGCCGGTTGCAGCGCTATGCTGTCAATCGCCTTCTCAAGGGCGTTTTGCTGCAGGTGCGGAATAGCAAACCCTTCGCCGCGGACCACGGTTATGTCGGTCATGCCCATGAACGACAGGACGTGTTTCAGGTATGGCGTAAGAAAGTCGTAGGCCAATCCGGGTGCTTCGCTGTAAATCCCGCCGGTGGTAATCGCCAGGTAGATTTTCTTGCCTGTAACCAGGCCTTCGGGGCCGTCTGCCGTATACCGGAAGGTAACGCCCGCGCGGCTGATCTGATCGAGCCAGGCCTTCAGCGTGCTGGTTGGGGCGAAATTATACATGGGAGCGGCGATAACGATGACGTCTGCCGCCATCAACTCGGCGATGGCTTCATCGGAGTACCGGATGCTCGCCTTCAGGGTATCGGTGTGCTGCTCAACCGGGGTGAAGAAAGCGCCGAGGTGCGTACTGCTTAAGTGCGGAAGGTGATCCCGCGCCAGGTCACGCTGTTTTACCGATGCGCCCGGATAAATGTTGCACAACTGTGCGACAATAGCGTTCGCTAACTTGGTGCTGTTTGAGTCGCCGCCCCGAGGGCTCGAAATGACATTCAGGATTCGTGTCATGATAATTACTGTTTAATGTGAACCATACAATAGCGAGGTAAAATTAGATCCGTTCTGTAACCTACGGATTGACATGGAGCAAGAAAAAGGCTTGACATAAATCAAGTGTATGGCAAAACGGACCTAATTGTACCGGGGTAGTTTTGTGTTTACCGGCTTAAAGACTAAACGCGTAAGCGATGCGTAGACCCAGGAAATGGTTGGCCGTGCCGTTTTCGCTGAATTTGGTGTTGCCTTCCCATTTGATGCCGGCATCCAGAACGTTGTTGCCGCCGAGGTTAAACCGGTAGCCTACCTGGGGGGAATATGTGAAAGTAGCTTCCTTGTCATATCCGCCGTCTGACTTATTCAATAAAAAGGAAGTGCCCGCTTCGCCCTGAATGAATAATCCGCCCACAGGGAAATACTTCAGTCCAAGCTTTACGGGCAGCACCTGAAGGTCTTCGCGGTAACGGCTGCCGCCGAGTGTGTAGCCATGGTTTGGCGCGAACAGGTTGTAGAAGCCGCCGCTTAGCGTGAGCGCCAGCTGATTGCGGTACAGCGGGAATTCGGCCTGGATGGATCCGCCCAGACTCCAGTCATACCGGTCACTTAGGTCGCCCATGGGTACACTTGTTTCCGGACCTACCGAAAGCTTCACGCGCGGTTTGTCTGCGGTTTGTGCCTGAACAGGAACGAGCGCAATAGCTGCAAAAAGGAAGGTTGTGATGCTGATTTTTATTAGCGTTTTCATGATGTTAAACTTTTGATGTTGTTAATGAATAAATGTAATGTGATCACATAGCAAAGGTATTTCAGTGTATCGGTGTGGCATTTGACCTAAGGCAAGAAATGATGTTGATATAAGTCAAACCCAGCATGGCGGCGGTATCGTTGCGGAACTGTGGCACGAAAGTGCCGAATCATGGGAATGTCATACTTCCTTGGTGTATTGGCATATCGGAAAAAACCGATATATCTTTGTGTTATGAACGAACTGGAAGTTTTCAAAGCCTTATCAAACCAAACACGTTTGCAGATACTGCGCTGGCTGCGGGACCCAGACAAGCACTTCACGCCGCAGGGGCATTCGTTTACCGAAGTGGGGGGTTGCGTGGGGCAAATCCAGCAAAAATGCGGGCTGACGCAGTCTACGGTATCCGAATACCTGGCATTGCTGCAGCGGGCGGGGTTGGTAACGGCTACCCGCAGGGGGCAATGGACGTATTACAAACGCAATGACGAAGCATTTGAACAATTGGGAAAGTTCGTGCAATCAACACTGTAAGTCTCATTCAACGTATTAACGCTATGGACACGGCAACGCTTTTTAAGCCTTTTCAACTGAAGTCCCTGAACCTGAGAAACCGTGTGGTAATGGCGCCGATGACGCGTTCATTTTCGCCCAATGGGATACCTACTGCTGATGTAGCGCGTTACTATGCTAAGCGTGCTGCCGGAGAAGTGGGCCTGATTTTGTCAGAAGGAACGGTCATTGGCCGGGCTTCTTCCTCGGCCGACCCGAACATTCCGCATTTTTATGGCCAGCGAGCGCTTGCTGGCTGGCAGCGCGTCATCGAGGAGGTGCACGCCGCCGGTGGAAGCATGGCGCCGCAGATATGGCATCAGGGTATTATGGAAAACCACCATTCAGGCTGGCTGCCGCCCGTGCCATTTGAAGGGCCTTCTGAATTTGCTAGGCCGGGATTTGCCAATGGCGTGGCCATGAGTGAGCTGGATATCGAAGCAACTATTCTTGCGTTTGGCCGTGCTGCCGCCGATGCTAAACGGCTGGGCTTTGATGGTGTGGAAATCCATGGCGCACATGGGTACCTCATTGACCAGTTTTTCTGGGAAGCCACTAATACGCGGACCGATGGCTACGGCGGTAAGACCTTGGCCGATCGAAGCCGATTTGCCGTAGAAGTGGTAAAAGAGGTGCGTAGGCAGGTGGGCAGCGATTTTGCCGTCATCCTGCGTTTATCGCAATGGAAACCCGCGGATTACGCGAACAAACTGGCCAAGACCCCGCAGGAGATGGAGACGTGGCTGCAGCCACTGGCCGATGCGGGTGTGGATATTTTCCATTGCTCGCAGCGCCGTTTCTGGGAAGCTGAATTCGAAGGTGCGGATCTTAACTTTGCCGGATGGGCCAAGAAACTGACGGGAAAAGCAACGATTACGGTTGGGTCGGTGGGCCTTTCGGGGGAGTTCCTCGCTGCCTTCCGCGGAGAAAGTTCCGTACCAAGTGGATTGGATGAACTGCTGCGCCGGTTTGACCGGGGCGATTTTGACCTGGTGGGTGTGGGCCGGGCCTTGCTGGCCGATCCAGACTGGTTGCTTAAAATCAAATTGGGCCGTGCGGATGAGCTAAGAGGCTTTACGAAAGAAGCGCTCACCGAATTGGTGTAATCATAACGTTATTTTCCGCGTTGCGCGTTTGATGATCCATTGCGTATGAGGATTGGTAGATGCTGCCCATTGCCTTATCAAAGCGGTGGCTGCACCGTTATTGACTTTCAGCCAGTCGGTCAGGTGATTCGCTACGGATTTCTTTACAAACGTGACGTTGTCTTCTTTTAACATTTCAAGCACTTCAAACACCGGCTGGGGATGGTGGTTGAACGTGTCGAGCTTCGGGGCCCAGGGCAGTTTCGGCCGCAGACCTTCACTTGCGAGCCGTCTCAGGTGAAAGTCGCCTGATGATGCCCACCGCCGGATGATGGCCAGTGACGCTTCGGGGTACTTCCTGATGTAGGGGCGCACCGCGTACTCGCCCGTGTTGCGCCTGGTAATTTCCGCAATGGCATCCATCGATAGTTGGAAGTGGTCCAAGCCGTATTTTTCAACGAATTTGCCTATGGGAAGTATCCAGTAGTAATGTGTGAACATGCCGGTTTCATTGGGATTGGGCGGCCCCAGAATTTTCATGAACACCGTCAATGCCGTTTGGTACGTGCCGGGAAAATGCTCGTGGAGCTTATCTGCGATGAGGGCTACGCGTTGTGTATAGGTTTTTTCTATAATCGACCCTGCAACGTCGCGGACGAACCGCTCGCTGGGAAATTGCGGTGCTATAGTTGCTATTTTATCGGCCAGCAATATGGCCAGCGCTTTCCCGAACTGTGCTGTAATACTGTAGTTGGTTCCCATGGGGTGTAAAGCTGGTTTATGGACAAAATTGGCAAAGATCGTCCACTTGCTATTGTATAAAACGGACAAATTTGCTTGGTTCGCAGCGCTGAAGCTTGGTCCGCCTTGGGGGATAACCGAAGAAGCAAACCCGGGAATCATCGCCGGGTTTGCTTATTGGTTCATCAGTGGGTCTGTCCGTAATCGATGTACCGCTTGCCCTGCACGCTTGAACGGTATATGGTGCTGGGTGCATTTTCAACGACCTCTTGCCGGACCTCGGGTGTCTGGCTTTGATCTGTTGCAAAGACTTCAGAGAGTATCCGCCCATCCATGGTGGTGGGTACAGCGATGCCGTAGCTTGCCAGGATGGTGGGCGCAAGGTCTACAAAGGAAGATGGCAGATTGCTTACGGTGCGCGGCTTGTATGAAGGGCCGGCAAAAAACAATGGGGTTTTGATTTCAAAGGGACTGATGCCTCCATGGCCGGCAACGCCCGGGTTTTCCGCGACACCGCGGTAGCCGCGCGGCCCCGGCTGGTCGTACCACTTGTAGGTAACCAGGATGTCGGCAGCACGTGTGGGGTGGTTCCAGTGGATGGCGTCAAAGGATACTGTGCCGGGTACCCAGCCCTCGTCGCTGCCGCTATGCTTGGCTCGGGTAAAAATAGGCCCCACCCAGCTTTCTTGCTGCAACTGTTGCACAATCTGCCGGATGCGGGTTTGATTATGCCCTTTTACGAAGATAGCGCCTTCGGCTGATACGACGTCGTCGGCTTTGACGTATTCCTGCAGCTTCTGCTGGCCTTGGTAGGCGATAAATCCGTGATCGGCCGTGACAATGATGTTGAACCGGTTTTTTAGGTCTGGAGACCATAGTGTGTCCAACAGGCGGCCGAAAAGGCTGTCAACCATGGTTAATGCCGCTAGGGCACGGGATGAGCCAATGCCGGAACGGTGCTGGGCGCCATCGGGCTCGGCGTACCAGATGGAGCTGACCAGCGGTGCGTCGGCGGCAAGGCCATACGTAAGAAAGGCATCGGTTACCCAGTGATGCCCGGTGTATGCATCGGATAGCACCTGCTGCGGGTTGCCGATAGCTGAATAAACTTCCTCCCGGAACGTGTGGGGCAAGATGAGCCCCGGATTGACAATCCGCCCGGCGCCTCTGGGGTTTTGCAGCAACGCCTGCCCTGTGGAACCGGAACTAAACACCATGAATTCATGGCCCGCCGCTTGGAGGGCCTCGCCGAACGTGGGCACGGTAATGAGGCCGCCCTGTGTAAGGGAGTCTAAGGTGGACAGTTCGCGGGCATCGCCGGTTTGGAATACGCGATCGCCTGTGGTACCCGGCACGTGCAGCTCGTTGCCCATGATGCCGTGCTTCTGCGGATAGGCACCGGTGCCGAACGAAGCCGAATTGACACGGGTGTATGTGGGAAATACACTGTGGTTTTTCGCTCCATAGGTGGCCTGCTGCGTAAACCGGTGCAGGTGGGGCATCTGGCTTTCGTTGATGTAATCTTCACGCAGACCGTCAAAAATGACAATCAGGGTGCGCGGTTGTTCTGCACGGGCCGCGCTCGGCGATGCAGCGCACGCCATCATGCCGAGGGCCCATATCATTTTTTTCCAATTCATTGCTTTCATTTACTTCTATATGGAAATGTCCGGTTATTTATCCCACCAAACGCGCACGTAACAGTCGTCGCCGCCCATTGACGCAACGGCATCGGCCAGGTTGGCCGGATTCATTGACTGGAGGTATAAAGGGTAGGGCATGCGCCGGGGAAACTCGCGCGATGCAGGAATACTGGGCCCTTTGGGCAGCACGGGAAAGCCGGTGCGGCGTTTTTCAAACCAGCTCTGGTAGTCAGTAAAGAACAAGGCGTAGTATTTTTGCCGCATAATCTTCTCCAGCTTCGTTTCAAACGGGGCACCTTCGTCAAACACAACGCCGGGTTGGGCCAGGTAACCTGCGGGAACAGACACACCCCACTGGTTCATCGCTGCGGCGATGCCTTTCTCGTAATGCGTGCGGGTGGATGCACCGGTATTGAAACCGCGCAGCGATAGCTCTGCCAACATGAATTCCACTTCGGCGTATCCCATCAGCACCCCCAGGAGCGGTGAGGTTTTCAGGCCGTCTGTATAATTGGAATTGGCATCTACGTCGTATTCGGTATTGATGGGATATCCCGTTTCTATCCCTCGGTAAACGGCGGTGCCGCCCACGGTTACGGTGCGGGCCCAGACGGCACGGCGAGGGTCGTTCCAATCGTTGAGGGGATCGATGAAATACTTGGTGAAGTAATGGTTATCTCGCCAGTCAAACGTGCGCGCGTTATAAAACGGATTGAAATAGGGAGTAGTGCCTGGATAATGCAGTATGGCTTCATCCGCATTGCTTTCGAATATCGGATAAGTTTGCCGATCGGCAAGCAGCGCGGTAATCTGTTGGCTCACCTGGAGTTCGCTATCCCGATTGATGGCGCGCAGCAGTGTGCGCAGCCGCAAAGAGTTGGCGAATTTTTTCCATTTCTGGATATTGGCCGCCGAGGCGTCGCCTTCATAGATAAGGTCGCCGCCGAACGACAGGGGCTTCGTGGCGTCAAACAGGTTATTGGCGGTTTCCAGATCGGCCAAAATGCCGGTATACACGTCCCGCTGCTTGTCAAATTTGGGCTGGAACAGTCCGTTCAATCCCTTGGATGCTTCGCTGTACGGAATATCGCCATACAGGTCTGTCAATATCGAAAAGACATATGACTTGAGCACCAGTGAAATGGCCTGGTAGTTGGGTTCGCCGCGTTGTTCGGCAATCAGGTACAGATCGTTGATGTCGAGCAGCCGGCCATAATATTGCTCCCAGATGGGACTGTTGGGGCTGATAAACCAGCGCATCGTGCTGTTGAGGTTGGCATCCGCACGTGGTGCGGTTACCTGCATCAGCGTATGGGTCAGTCCTTTTGCATCGTCAAGCCGGTTGTTAACCAACTGGTATTGCAACTGGCCGAGGAGTACGCCGGGCGTAGCGGATGACGGCCGGTTGGGATCGATGTTCATGGCGTCAAACTTTTTCTCGCAGCTGCTGAAGCCAATGAGGGCCATGAATATAGGAAGAAAAAGATAATGCGTTTTCATTGGATTGTAGTTAAAATTTGAAAGAAAGGTTTGCTCCTAAGGTTCGCGACGAGGGGAACTGTGCGATTTCTACACCGGGGGTGAGTGTGCCGTTGTTGAGGTTGCCGGTTTCCGGATCAAATGCCGGAAAGTCGGTAAAGTTGAACAGATCGCGGCCCCAGATTGCAAAATTGGCCGACTTGACTCGGATACGCGACAACCATGCCGTGGGCAGTTGATAAGCGAGGCGGACCTCTCGCACTTTCAAGAACGATGCATCGAATATGTTGGTTTCTACGTTGGCAAGTTGGTAATAATTGTCGTAGAAAGTACTCGCCCTGACGGCAACCGTATTCTTCTGGTAAGTACCGTCGGGCTGCAGCACAACGCCATCGCCAATGACACCTTCGAACTGGTTTTGCCAGCCCCCTTTCCAGTCTGGAAAAGCGTTGCCCCATTTTCTGAGCTCACGATCCAGCGATTCGGGCAGTCCTTGGCTGTTGTAGAGGATTTGCCCGTCGGGCGACCGGCGGAAGCCGAGGCCATACATATCGCCCATGCGACCGCCTACGCGCGCTTCTATGGTCAGCAGATTAGCGTTGTTGTAGATGATCTGGCTGGGGATGCCGTCTGCCAGCTCGCGAACATAGCTTCGGTTCAGTGACCAGTTGATGGTGGAAGTCCACTGGAACTGTGCATTGGAAATAGGTTTGGCGGTCAGCACGGCTTCCGCACCGCGGCTATTGATCAGCCCGGCGTTGATGAGGGCACTGGTGAACCCGGTTACCGGATCGACCGGTGTGGCAAGGATCTGATTGCGGCTATTGTTGGTGTAATAGGTCAGGTCCAGCCCTAGGCGGTTGTTTAGCATACGGACGTCCATGCCTACTTCGAAGCTGGAGGTGATCTCGGGTTTCAGGTTGCCGTTGAACAATACCCTGGAATTGGTAAGTCCGTTGCCGTAAATCTGGTTGTAGTAGCGTGCGGTTTGATAGGGCCCTGTGTCATTACCCACCTGCGCCCAGGAAAGCCGAAGTTTCGCAAATGAAAAAGATTGCGGAAGCGCAAAGGTTTCGCTCAGCAGCCATGCCAAGTTGGCCGAAGGGTAGAAGAATGAGCGGGCGCCCTGGGGGAGCGTGCTGGACCAGTCGTTGCGGCCGGTGATATCGAGAAAAAGCTGTTCGCGGTATGAACCGCGCCAGAAGGTGTACAGGCTGGCGATGGCTTTGTTGTAACTGTCCGCGTCGGACACCACGGGGTCCATACTGTTGGCCAGCTGATAGATTCCCGGCTGTGCCAACCGATCGGCGTTCATGCCCTTGAACCGGTACGATTGAAACATGTAATTGCCTCCTGCCGATAATGAGAACTGGAAGTCGCCCCCGGTGGGTTGGGTATAGGTGAAGAGAAAGTCGGTATTGCTTTCGTAATTTACCACCTGCTGCTCGCGGTACATCCCATTGGGGTATTTGGTCATGCTGTAGGGCCGTTGCTGTGATCGGTTTTCGGCAGCAAAATCCAATCCTGACCGCACCATAAGCTCCAAGCGGTCGCTGAATGCATAAGTAGCACTAAGGTTGCCGATCATGTTGTGCTTATCCATGGGGTTGAGCATCTCGTACATAATGGCATAAGGGTTGTCCGGACCGGAATTGAAGGGTTTGCGCTGTGCAATATGCTCCTGGCCGGCTTGCCAGTAGGGCTTGAACCACGATGGGCTGATGTTTGGTGCGGTGCCCAGAATGAGGAAATACATCAGCGTCTGGTTGTTGTAACCCACGGCGGGCAGGTTGTCACTCTGTTTATAAGCGTAGTTGACCCGAGCGTTTATCTTAAGCGGATCGGATACCTGTTGCTGCGTGGAAAACGCAGCGTTGATGCGCTCAAAGCCGGTATTGGGCACAATCCATTTGTTGGTGAGGTGGGTAACCGAGAGCCGGGTTCCGCCGGTTTCGCTGCCCCCTTCTATGGATATGCTGTTGGAGGCGGTGAGCCCGGTTTGGAAAAAGCCGGATATGTAGTCTTTTTGGGCAACCCAGGGCGTACGGACGGTGGGCAGGCCGTCTGGCGTGTTGGGATCGTACTGGTAATACAGTTGACCATCGAATTTCGGCCCCCATGCCCGACCTGCGGCGACCGTGGTGCTGGTATTGGGCCCGTCTTCGCTGGCACCGTATGAATAGTACTCACTGGTGCGGCCTTCGCCGTATTCAAACTGATAGTCGGGCCAGCGGTTCACCTGGTCAAAACTGATGTTCGAATTGACGCTGATGCCCAGCCCCTTTTTGCCGGCGGCCGACTTGGTGGTGATGATGAGTGCGCCGCTCGCTGCTCGGCTACCATAAAGGGCCGTGGCGGCTGGGCCTTTCAGCACCGTGACGCTCTCGATATCATCGGGGTTGATATCCGTTACGTTGGTGCCGAAGTCTACCGGACTGTCTTGCGACAGGTAGGAATTGAAGCCCGTGCCGGTGATGCGGTTGCTTACCGGAACGCCGTCTACGACGATAAGGGCCTGGTTGTTATCCAGGTTCAGGGACGATTCGCCCCGCAGGGTGATGCGCGTGGATCCCATCGGGCCGGTACCTGCACCCTGCACGGTAAGTCCGGCCACTTTGCCCGAAAGCGAACTGGTCCAGTTGTTGGACCTTGCATCGGTTACCGACTCTTCTCCAACGGTTTGGGCGGCATAACCCAGCGACTTTTCGGCGCGTTTGATACCTAATGCGGTTACAACCACTTCACTGAGTTCGTCTGTGGCAGGAGCGAGGACGATGTCGAGAGCGGTGGTGGCACCTGCTGATACCCGGATATTTTCCTTGCGTTGAGGAATGTAGGAGATGAACGTGATTTGCAATGAATAGGTGCCGGGGGGGACCGTGATGTTGATATTGCCCTGATCGTCGGTCATGACCTCACGGCTGAGCTCCAGGATCCGGATATTGGCACCGGCCAGCGGCGTACCGTCGGTATCGGTGATTTTACCGGTTATCTTGCCGGGTTCCTGTGGAGGGGTGTAAGTAACCACAATGTTGTTGCCCACCTGTTCGTAGCGCGTGTGTGTCTTGCTTCCGATTTCGCGGAGAATGGTTTCCAGATCGGACGAAAGGTTGATGCTCAATACGGTGTTGGGGATAGTTCCGGTATTGTAAACGAAATGGAACTTGCTTTTTTTTTCAATTTGTTCGAGTACCGTGGCCAGTGGTTTGTTTTTCGCGTCTAATTCAATTTTGATGTCTGCCAGGTGCTGTGCATCAGCGCGGGTATAGCTGAAGGTAGCGAGGCTGAATGCGAGGCCTAAAAATAGCAGGGATGAGTACCGCATAACTACATAAATGAAATAGGTATGGCACAAAAGATTTCTGTTCATTACTTTTGAATGATTTTAAAAAGTTGAAAATACTTGTTGAAATCAGGTGCTGCCTGCAAGTTGTCCAGACGAGGGCAGCATCATTGTTCTGAGCTTCCAGCACTGTGCTGGAAGTTTTTTTTGGCTTGCTAATTCATCGTATTAATCGTTTCATTGTTTGTTATCTGATTATTAGTTAGACAGACGCTGCCGACTGCTCCCGATGGTTACCGTGTCGTTAGCGATATGGTAGTGAAATGGGGTGCTCTTTTTCAGGATATTCAGCACTTCGTTTAGCGGCAGGTTTTCGAATTTTCCCTTGAACCGGCTGTTCTTTAGCCGGTTGTCGTTAAACTGAACGTGCACGCCATACCAGCGCTCCAGCCGTTCGGCCGCCTGCCCAAGTGTTTCGTTGGCATGCAGTACGAGGATCTCGTCTTTCCAGCCGGCCCAGTGTTCCATGTCTTCCGGACGGGAGAGGTTGCTCGTGAACGTTGCGAGGTCATACGTTAGCAGTTCTCCGGCTGACACTTGGCTGCCAACGCTTTGCGTGGCATCCGAATCGGATTGGCGGCCGACCTGTACGCGTCCCGAAGTGACGGCAACCTGGACTTTGCGTGTGTTGCCATAGGCCGACACGACGAATTCTGTACCCAAGACCATGGTGGTAACATCGCCCACGTGTACTTCAAAGGGCTTCTCCTTTGAATGGGAGACTGAGAAAAACGCCTCGCCGGAAAGCCACACCGTGCGCCGCGCGGTATTGTAGTCGTCCCGGTAGGAAAGTGTGCTGCCGGAATTGAGGATGATCAGGCTGCTGTCTGGCAGACGTATTTTCTTCTTCTGGCCGTTTAGCGTGGTGATGGTATGGGTTTCAATACCGGCAACGGGCGTGCGGTCTGCCGAAGGCTTGAGCAGCAGCACGAGGAAGACCGCTGCCACGGAGGCTGCAGCAAGCCAATAACTGTAAATGGGCCGCCTGGCTCGTTTGGCGTCTATCTGCTCCATTACGTTGGTGATGCGGCGTGGGCTCCCCGACAAGGCTGCCTGGCTTGGTGGCTTGGTGGTTTGCCATCGCGCGTTCAGGCCGGCTTCCAGTAGCTGGCGGTAGGCTGGATCGTTAACCATTCGGAAAAATTGCCCTTTTTCCGCTTCGGTCAGCCTGTCGGCTAAATAGCTTTCCAGCAATCGTTCAAATAGCTGCTCGTTCATACAAAAGCATGACCGTACGGCCCCTGTTTGCAGACTATCCGTTTGCGTTATCGTTACGTTAATAAATGGTTAAAAAAAGACCAGCAGTAAAAAGGAGACGATATGATGCTTCATCCAGAACCGAAGGGAGTCATACGATTTCTGGAGTTGATTTTTTACGGTAAAGGGCGAGAGATCCAACAAGGTGCCTATTTCATCGACGGTTAGCCCCTTGCGGAAGCGGAGCATGAAGATTTCCTTCCGTTTTGGCGGCAGCCGTTCGGCAAAGGAATCGACCAGCTCGTAAAGGTCTTTTTGGTGCAACTGGCCTTCCAGGTCCACTACCTGCGCGTTGCCAAGTGCATAGGTTTCTTCCCTTATCCAGCGGGAGGCAGTTTCCTGGAGGGCATTGATGGCACGGTTACGGCTCAACGTAAACAGCCATGCGGGCAACGACTGTATGGACGTACTATGTTGCCTGGTTTCCCAAAGTTTGATGAACACATCCTGGGTGATTTCTTCGGCGACTGCCGCTCGCTTCACGATGCTGGATACGAAATCGAATACCCGGGGTTCATGCCGTTGCATCAGCAACGCCAAGGCCTCCGTATTGCCGGTAGAAAGTTTCTTTAATAATACATGGTCGGGAATATGCCGTGCCGTTTTTCTCATCGACTCACTTTGAGGCAAAAATAGAAAGGCCCTGTTACCTTAGTATTAAGGTTTTGTTTAAGCAATGTGTTACATGGGCGGCTGGAAGATGGAAATTGCAGCGGATGGAGGAGAAATCAGCAGGCTTTGCTAACTTTGGGCCCATGAAGAAAACTATCCCCGCAGTCTTTATCAGCATTTTGTGGCTTATCCACCCGGCGTTTGCACAATCGCTGGATTCCATCGCCGTAGTGACGAAAAACTGGAAGACCACATCCATCGGAAAAGGTATCGTATGGAAACATGGACATTTTGAGCAGTTGTTCGGTAGTCACCAAGACATAAACCTGGTGGAAATCGACCTGAAGAAATACCGCAAAAAAATACGCATCGCCGCCGACTCTGTCCGGTTGGACAGTGCCTCGCAAATGGCAACGGCACACGGGGCGGTGGTGGCCATCAACGGGGGGTTCTTTGATATGAAAAACGGTGGGTCGGTTGATTTTGTGAAGGTGGATCATCAGGTGATCAACCGCACGAAGAAACCAACCGACAGGGCGGATGCGGTGTTGCTGATTTCCGGGAAAAAGACGGAAATCAGGTCGGCCGCTTCGGTGGATTACGAGCGCAATAAGGTGCCCAATGTGCTGCTGTCGGGCCCGCTGTTGATGCAAAATGGGTATGCGGTGGCGCTGGCGGCCAATCCGTTCAATGATAACCGGCATCCACGTAGTGCCGTTGCCGTTACGGCAGACCGAAAGTTGATTTTTATGGTCGTAGACGGCCGCAACAAGCATGCCGCGGGCATGAACCTCACCGAGCTCACTAAACTGCTGGACTGGCTGGGTGCTGATGATGCGATGAATCTGGACGGTGGGGGAAGCAGCACCTTATTCGTGAAAGGGGCAACGGAAACCGGCGTTGTTAACCACCCTTCCGATAATAAGCAATTTGATCATTTCGGCCAGCGCCCCGTGGCCAGTATCATTTACGTGGCCGACTGATCCAATGGGATCCAGTGGGCTTATAAATCGAGGTCGCCTTGCCGGCCGATATCCAGTTGCGCGCCGGAAACGGCGGTGGCAGCCATTTTGAGGAACGTGACCAGTTTGTTGGTTTTATTGTCCCAGTAATGCGCTTCTTGGGGAACGACTTCCAGCACGCGGATGCGGGGGTCTTCACGGCCTTGCTCAAACCAAGATTCCAGCATCTTGCTCCAGTAGCTGTCGATACGTGACTGGTCTTGCGAGATATTGCCATATCCGTTTATGCTGAGAAAATTATATCCCTTAATGTCGGAATACAGCAAACTCAGCTTATTATGCTGCTGTAGATGCGCATGGGTGTCGCTTTCTGAAGAGAACAGGAACCAAATATGCCCGTTTTCATCCACTTCCTGCCGACTCATCGGTACGGCGTGCGGATAATCGCTTTCCGGAACGAAGGTGCACAACATGCCGATTTCGGTTTTATCCACCATATCCTTCAATTTCCCGATGGCTTCTTCGCGTTGCAAATTTTCCGTGCTCATAGCTGTCAATGTAATGGTCCTATCGAACTAACCGACCACGGGGGTGTTTTGTTTGTTATATTCCACGGCTTACCCACATGCCGGCCCAAACGAGTGCGACACCGAGCACCACACTCAGCAGGGTGTAGGCAATGGCCAAGGAAGCCTGCTGGTTTTGAAGCAATACCAGGTTTTCATGGGCAAATGTGGAAAAGGTGGTATAGCCGCCGCAGAAACCGGTAATGAGCAGAAACCGCAGGTTGCCGCCGGCATAGGGCGATTGGTTAAATATGCCTAGCAATAGGCCGATGAGAAAGCAGCCAGATAGGTTTACAAGCAGGGTGGGCAGGGGGAACGAGCCGCACAGGTGCCGTGCGGTAAGCACCGACACCAGAAAGCGGAGCATGCTGCCCACGGCACCGCCAACACCTACTGCAATGATTTGTTTGAGCATGGCATAAGCGTTATAACTGATCAATGGGCCTGCGCAGGTTGATGCCTAATTTTTTGAAGGCAGAAGGAGTGAGGCCGGTTACTTTTTTGAACTGCGCCGAGAGGTAGGCCACGCTGCTATACCCCAGCCGGTAGGCGATTTCGCTCAGCGTGAGTTCGTTGTAAGACAGCAATTCTTTTACTTTTTCGATTCGTTGCAGGATGACATACTGTTCAATGGTGATACCTTCTTTCTCTGAAAATAGCTTGCTTAGCTGGGAGTATTCTTTGTTGAGCTCCCCCGGCAGCACGTCGGTGAAGGGAAAATGATGGTTTTCCTGCTCGTGGATGTGATGGATAACGATGGACTTGATTTTTTCGACAAGCTGCTGCTGCTGGTCGTCCAATACTTCAAAGCCCAGGGCGGTCAGCCGTCGGTGCAGATCGGCATCCTGCTCGGGGGTTAAGGGCTGTGCAACCACCACCTCACCAAGCCGGACATCCAGCGGACGGATGCCCATGGCGGAAAAAACCTGCGAAACGGCTTGGATGCAGCGGGGGCATACCATATTTTTGATGGCGATTTTCATCCAGTCATTATTATTATCTTGTTTGTTGCATAGGCAGGGCTACGCCCTCCTGCATGGCCATACAAAGGTAATCAAAACCAAATGCAAAACCGGTTGTTTGTATAGTGTTTCAACGATATAAGTGTAACAATAAGCTTAAAATACATGAATACAAAAACGAAAGAAATCTTAGACGACGTAAAAGATCGGCTGATGGATGCCGCGGAACATCGTAACATTGCCAACTCGGAACGATTGCTTTCCGTAGGTGCAGGTGCTTTTATTCTCTATACCGGCATCACCTGCCTGTTTAAATCGCCGCTTTCGGCGTTGGCGGAAATAACTGCAGGCGGCTTCCTGCTGTTGCGCGGTGCCACCGGCTATTGCCCGGTTAAGGACTCGGTATGCCCGAACGATGGTGTAACGCTTGCGGACCGGCACATGGAGGGATAGGGATGTTTGGCCGGTAGGCATTTTTGCCCGATATTAGCTGGCTATATGCATCATCCCAACACGGCTAAACGCGTCTTTTCCGGCTCGCTGTGGGGCATCCTGGCCAAAATTCTGGATGCGCTGGCGAAGTTTGTGACCATACCGCTGCTGGTAGGGTTTTACGGCAAGGGCGACTACGGGCTTATCGCCTTGGCGTTTTCGCTGAATGCTTACCTTCGGTTGATGGATTTGGGGTTCAACGTCGGGGCGGTGCGGTATTTTTCGATGTGGACGGCCGAGGGAGCGTGGGATAAAATCGGCGCGGTCTCCCGTTCGAGCATGGTGTTTTACGGGATTGTCGGCCTGGCCAACGCGGCTATTTTCCTGGTCATGGCTGCCCATGGGCAGCAGCTGTTCAGCCTAACGGATGCGCAGGTGCCATTGTACCGGCAGATCATGTATATCCTGTCGGTTTCTACGGTGCTTACCTGGCTTTCCAGCGTGGTCATCCAGTTGCTGAGCGCACGCGACGAACTCGGATTTGTAAACCGGATAACCGTAGTAAGCAGCATCCTGAATTTTGCCGTGGCGCTGCTGGCCGTCCACCTGAACTGGTCGCTCATTACCTACTTTGCCGTTTACACGCTTACCACACTGCTGCCAATCCCGTTTTACGTGAGGCGGCTGTGGGTGTTTCCCATACCCCGGCGGTCGTTGCTGGCATTCCGGTGGCATGGCAGTGCCTTCCGCGAGATACTGGCGTATAGCCTGGCCATTTTTGCGATGGGCATATTCCAACTGACGGCCAACAACCTACGTCCGCTGCTGTTGGGCAGGTTTGCAGACGGTGTAGCGGTGCTTACCGATTACCGGGTTATCCAAACCATTGCCATGCTCATCGTGGCTTTCGGTGGTGTGTTTATGCAGGTGTTGCTGCCCTCGGCATCGAAGGCCTACGCCGAAGGCAACCAAGCGCGTATTGAGCGCATGGTGTTTGAAGCCACGAAGTATATTTCTCTGTTTTTGGGTTTTATGGTGTTTGTGCTCATCCTGAATGCCCAGGATATTCTGCAGTTGTACATGGGCGAAGCATACGGCGGCCTGTGGCTATGGTTGTCCCTGTGGTTACTCACGGTGTTGCTGCACATGCACAACACGCCGGTGGCAAGCCTGGTGCTCTCTACCGGAAAAACACGGTTTCTGGTGTATTCATCGGCCATTGCCTGTACCGTTTCCTTACCCGTTACTGTGGTCTTTGCAGAAAGCCTGGGGGTGGGGGCGGCCGTGGTAGGGTATTTGGCTTATATGGTACTGCAGATTGGTTTTTATTACGTTTACTATATCCCCAGGGTACTGCGGTTAAATGGTGGCCGGTTGTTTTTCGGGGCATTCTTGCCCGCGGTGGTGGGAGGGGCGCTGGCGCTGCTTATCAGCCACTATGTGATCGGCTGGCTGGCCCTGCCGGGCGGATATGGCACGGTTATCGCCCGCTCGGTTATATTTGCGCTGTTGTATATTGCATACCTCCGGGCCTTTGTGGTTACAATGGCAGATATTCAATACCTGACACAAACGCTTATGCGGAAAGGAAAAGGAAATGCCTAAATTCTCGGTCTGCATTCCGGCTTATAAGGGCCGGTTTCTGGGGGAGTGCATCCAAAGCATCCTTGGCCAGACGTATGCGGATTTTGAGCTGATTGTGCTCAACGATTGCTCACCGGAACCGATTGCACAGCTTGTGGCTTCGTTTGCAGACAGCCGCATCCGCTACCAAGAGAACGCGGCCAACGTAGGCGGCGTGCGGCTTACAGACAACTGGAATACATGCCTGAGCCTGGCGCAGGGCGAATATATCGTGGTGATGGGGGATGACGACCGTATGGAACGCGATTTCCTGGAAGCGTTTGTCGAGCTCATGGACCGTTACCCCGGGTTGGATGTATACCATTGCCGCAGTCTGGTAATTGACGAAGCGGGGAACCCGCAGCTGCTGACACCGGCCTGCCCAGCGTTTGAACGGGTGTGCGACAGCATCTGGCACCGCCTGAACCAGTGGCGGTCGCAGTACATATCGGATTTCGTGTACCGCACGGAGGCGCTGCGCAGCAAGGGCGGCTTCTATCCGCTGCCGCTGGCCTGGGGATCTGATGATATCACCGCGTACACTGCGGCAGTGCAGAAGGGGGTAGCCCATACCAACAGGCCGGTGTTTAACTACCGGAGCAACGGCCTGTCCATCACCTCGTCGGGCAATGAACTGGAAAAGATGCAGGCCAACTTGGGATACGAACGGTGGCTGCGTGCCTTCCTGGAGCAGCATGTGCCGCACCCGTCTGAAGCGGTGGTGTACCGCACGCTGGTAAGTCAGCAGGCGGCGCTTATGCGCCAACGCAAGCGGTATACGATGGCCCTGTCTATGCGGAGCGGCTTGCCGGCCAAGTGCTGGATGTGGCTTAAGCACCGGCGTCGGTTCGGCCTTACGTTGACCGACATTGCCGTAGCGGCAGCGAAATCACGTGGATTGCGGAAAAAATTAGCGTATTAGATGGACATTGTTTTCAATCCTCCGGTCAATGCAGAAAACCAGTACGTCCGGATACTGGTGGACGGGCTGCGTGCCAAAGGCTACCGCATACATCCGTTGGATACGATTTTTTCCGGCGTCAGCCATTTCCGGTCGATCCGGCTGGTGCACCTCAATTGGTTTGAGGTGGTCGAAGGCCGCACCTTTTTCGCGGCGTTACGGAGTTTTCTACGCAAGCTGACGGTACTGGTAGCTATAAAGCTCAGCGGCAAGCCGCTGGTCTGGACCATGCATAACCGTGCGTCGCACGGCGGCCGGTGGGGGTTCTTCAGCCGCATCATTACCCGACTACTGGTACGCTGGGCCGACCGCATCGTTATCCATGTACGGCAGTCGGCCAGTTTGCTCGCGGCATATGGCGCGCGAGTGCCAAAGAAAGCGGTATATGTGCCCCACCCGCACTTCATCGGGGTGTACGGCGATGCATGGCCCCCGGCATGGCGTGCCGATGGCCGGCTGCATTTGCTTTTTGTGGGCATGGTGAAGCCTTACAAGAACCTGGAGCTACTGATGGATGTGGTGGAAACTTTCGGTTCCCGTGTGCAACTGACCGTTGCCGGGAAAGCAGCGGATAAACGTTATGAGCGGCAGGTGGCGGAGCGGGCCAGCCGGGCGGGAAATGTACAGTTGTTGCCCGGGTTTATCCCTGACAGCGAGATGGCAGCGCGGCTGGCCGGAGCCGACGCCCTGGCCCTGCCGTATGATATGGACAGTAGCCTTAACTCGGGAACGGTACTCCTGGCATTTTCGTATAAACGCACGGTGATTTGCCCCGACATCGGAACCATCGGTGATCTGGGGCGTTGCCGCGGCGAAGTGTTTCATTATACGTATACCAATGCGGAGGAACACCGCGTGGCATTGCAACAGCAGATCGAACGGGCGGCGATGGCCAAGGAGATGGATCCCACCGCCCTGCAACGGATGGGGGAGCACCTGTTTGATTACGTAGCTGAAACCTGCGACCCGCGGGCCGTGGGTGAGGAGCTGGACAAGGTATACCGGATGTTAATACGGAGGGCTACATGAAAATCTTATATATCAACGCGCTTTACAGTCCTCATGTGGCCGGAGGTGCCGAAATATCGCTTAAGTTGATTGTGGAGGGAATGCAGGCCAAGGGGCACGATGTAGTGGTGCTGAGCCTGGTGCCTGAAGGGGGCTTAAGCAGTGATTGGGTGGATGGCGTGAAGGTATACCGCGTGGGACTGGAAAACCGGTATTGGCCGTTTACGGAACAACGTCCGGACAAGATGAGCCGGCTGGCCTGGCACCTTACCGACAGGTACAATGCGGCCATGGGATCGGTTGTGGGCGAGGTGATCCGGCTGGAGCGGCCCACGGCAGTGTCTTGCCATAACCTGGTGGGGTGGTCCATCGCAGTATGGGATGAGGTAGCCCGCGCGGGATTGCCTATGGTGCAGGTGCTGCACGACATGTACCTGCTATGTGCAAACAGCAACATGTACAAAGGCGGGATGCCGTGTACACGCCGCTGCTTCAGCTGCCGAATGCTGCGCTACCGCCACCGGCCGTCGTCTGCCCGGGTACAGGCTGTGGTAGGCATCAGCCGCAGTATACTGGACCGGTTTGAGGCGTACGGCTATTTCCCCGGGGTGCCCCGGCATGTCATCCATAACGCCCGCGCAGTGCCGGAAGGCAGGCCCGCGCGTGCACGGAACGATGGCGACCCGCTGACCGTGGGGTATATCGGTACGTTGGCGCCCATCAAGGGGGTGGCGTGGCTGATAGATGCATTCAAAAAGACCGGTGTTGAGGGCCGGTTGCGTATCGCCGGACGGGGAAAGGCAGGCGATGTGGAACATTTCAAGGCGCTGGCAGCGGGCGACCCCCGCATCGACTTCGTGGGCTACGTGGCCCCCCAGGAGTTTTACCGGGATATCGATGTGCTGGTGGTCCCCTCGCTGTGGGAGGAGCCGCTCGGGATGGTAGCCGTGGAAGGACTGGCAAACCATTTGCCCGTGGTGGCCAGCCACCGGGGCGGACTCAAGGAATCCGTTAAGGATGGCCATAACGGTATCCTTTGCGATCCGGACAACCCGGATTCCCTTGGCCATGCACTGGCGGCGCTGTGGAAGGATGCCGCGTTGTATAACCGGCTGGCCACTGCGGCGCGGCCCTCAGTGGCCGAATACCTTAGCGTGGAGCGCATGGTAAACGCATATGAAAATGTATTACATACCTTAACGGCGGGAGATGCAGTTACCTAAGATCATCATAAATCACCGCGCCACCTTTTGCGAGGCACTGTTCTGCGTGAGCTTGCTGGCGATTTTTTTGCCGCTGAAGGTTTATCCTGCATTGTTCTTGCTGGCGGCGCTGTGTTTCTTCTGGGATACGCCCCGGCTACTGCGGCACTACTGGGTGTTTTTCTTGTCGGTCTTCATGGCTTATGCCGCCATAGTGTTTCTCGTGGACCTACCGGAGGGACCGCGGGAGAGGACCAACTTCCTCAAGTTGCCCGTTAACTTTCTGTTCTTGTACAGCGCGGCGGGGTGGCTCACGCAGCGCGACAATGTCCGCCTGTTGCGATGGGTAGACGGGACGCTGCATGTAGCACTGGCGCTTACCCTGCTCCAGTTGCTGGTATATCACCACGCAGCGGGGTTTCAGTGGGTAGGGGGGGTGCCCAGCTCGGCAAAGGGCAGTGCGCTGTACCGCCCGGAGCTCTACTTCTGGGGGTTGGACGACAAAAATATGTTCGGTGCTCGCATTGCGCTGCTGGGCTTCGCCTACATCCTGCTGCCCGTGGTGCGGCGGCAGGCTATCGTGGGATGGCGTATTGCGCTGGTGCTGTTGCTGGCGTGGCTTTCGTTGTCGCGCACGCCCATGGTGGCGCTGTTTATCGGTGTTTTTTGCCTGTTGTGGGCAGCGGCCACGTCGCGCTGGCGCATTGCCTTGGGGGCTGCGGCGCTGGCGGTATTGCCATTGCTGGCCCATAAGGTGGTCAGAATCGGGCAGATTACGGCTTCTAACGACGGTATGGGGGTACGGCTGGTATACTGGAAAGCGTTCTTTGAGCACTTTACGGCCATTTCGCCGCTGGGCAATGGCTTCATGGCAGGAGGCGACTTCCTTGCCCGGCATGCGGCATTTTACCACGGCGAACCGCACATCCATAATACGTTCTTGAGCTGTTACCTCGACTTTGGTATCATCGGCATTCTTTCTTATGTGCTGTTTTTGGTTTATTTTTACCGATTCTGCTGCCAGCATCAACCCAACCGCGTATTTTGGTGGGTAGCGGGAATCCCCTTGCTGGCCATTATGATGATTTTATACTCGGGGTATGACAATGATATTATCGTTTACCTTACACTCGCGCTGCTGCTGGGCAGCGGCCGCCCGATGGCAATGAAACCTTTAAAATGGAGGATCGCCTGATGGGGATACGGGTATTGATAGATGGGCGCTGGGATGGCGATACGGGTATCGGCAGGTTGTACCGGGAGGTAATGGCGCGCAGGCCGCAGGAAGTTATGCCGACGTTCGTAAAGAGCCGGATGGGGCTGGGTAACCTGTTGACGCCGTGGATGCTGGCGCGGGAGATTCGCCGTACGCCGGCCGATGTGTTCTATAGCCCCTCGTTCATGCCGCCGCTGGATAGCCGTATGCCGTTTGTGTTTACCATACACGACCTCATGCACCTGTTTTATTACACCCCGATGCACCGACTGTATTACAAAACGGTGATTGCACGGCTGGCGGCGAAGGCCCGGAACGTAATCACCGTGTCGCATTACAGCAAGGGGCAACTGGTGGAATTGCTCGGTATTGATGAACGAAGGATTACGGTAATCTACAACGGGGTGGATGATGCCTACCATAGGAATACGAGGCGCCACGAGGCCGGACGACCTTATTTTTTCTATGTGGGCAACCGGCGGAAGAACAAAAACCTGCCGGCCATGCTTACGGCTTTTGCGCGGGCAGCCATCCCCTTGGATTTTATGTTTTTTCTCTCCGGCCATCCGGACGAAGTACTGGTTAAACTTATCCGGCAACTGGGTATCGGAGAGCGTGTGCGGTTTTTGGGACGGATACCGGAAGGCGACCTCCCTGCATATTACAAAGGGGCGTTTGCCACTTGCTTCGTTTCGCTGATGGAAGGGTTCGGATTGCCGGTAATTGAGTCAATGGCATCGGGCACGCCGGTGCTTACCGCTACGGCGGGCTCTTTACCTGAAATCGCCGGGGGTGCGGCGTTATGTGTAGACCCGCTGGACAGTGCCGCTATCGCGGGCGGAATGGAACGCCTGGTAAACGATAGCCGATATTATCGGCAATTGCAGGAGCAAGGCCCCGAACGGGCGGCGCGGTTTTCGTGGGGCGAGACCGCTGCCCAAACTTGGAAGGTGATATTGGATAAACATCCACACGATGAAGGTACTTGATTTACGTAATGCACTGATAATAGGTGGAACCGCACTCGCTTGGGCCTGCGGAACGGCCACAATGCCGCACCAGGCGGAAACCGGCACCGCGGAAGCGGGACGCCGTATTGACGTGCGCCGATACGGTGCGAAAGGGGATGGCAAGACCGACGACAGCAAGGCCATCCAGGCGGCGCTGGATAGTGCTTCGACGGGCGATACCGTGTATGTGCCGAAGGGGACCTACAGGGTGCGCACCATCCGGTTGGTGGCTAATGTACATCTGGTGGCGGACGGGCTGCTGAAACAGCCCCAGGACTTGGCGGGGCAGTTTACAGTTGAAAAACAGCACTCTGATGCACCGCTTTTCCGCGCGCACCGCATATCCAATGTCTACCTTTCATTCCGTGCGGAAACAGTGAACGAAGCCGTATATGCATCGCAGTGCAGGAACCTGACGATAGCAGACAGCCACCTTGTGGGCGACAGCACCAACAGCCGCTCTTTCGCGGGGATATTGTGGTACGATTGTTCGGCATGTAAAGTCACCGGCACGGCCGTTACCCGGTATGGCAGCGCTCGCACATCGCCTAAGACATACCTTCGCGGTACTGCCATCCGCGTGCTGTCCAGCAATGGAGTAACCATTGCCGGTAACGAGTTGAGTTACAACGGCGAAAACGGTATCTTTATCCACGACAGCGGCGACGTGGAAATTGATGGCAACCGCATCCACCACAATGGCATGAGCGGCATACAGATAGCCTTTAATGCAGCGGAGCGCGTGAACAACTACCGGGTAACGAACAACCGCCTGGAATATAACGCAGCCGATGCCGTGGACATCAACAACCGTGCGCACGGCGAGGTGATGGCCATCAATGCGCTGATTGCCGGAAACTATAGCCGGCAGAATGGTTTCGTGAACGGAGAATCTACCCCCGATGGCTCGGGCATCGCTACACTGATAGGTATTTCGGATGTGATACTCAGCGGAAACCGGGCCTTCGGCAACAACCGCCCAGCGGTATACATGGAAGGATGCGGTACGCTGATAGCCAACCGAAACGTAACTGACGGTGAGTTTGAACTGGTAGGGCAGTGGGATGATGTACAATTGCAGCACAACGTATTCCGGGCGCTGCGCCTGTTGGCCAATGCCCGCGGAAAGGTGCTGGACATGCGTGCGAATGAAGTGGGGCAGCTGATGCTGCCGAACGGCATCCGTATCGATTCGCTGCGCATGCTGGAGAACCAGATAAAAAGCGGCCCGGTGAACATCAATATGGAGGGCTACCTCAAATTTGAAGGAAACCGGTTGACCAGCAACCACGATGCGGGGGCATTGCTGCTGGTAAACGTGCAGGGTGCTTCGCTATTGGGCAATCATGTCACAAACAGGAAAAATGCAGCCATCACGGTGCGGAACACCGCAAGCCGTGTCACCATTGATAGTAATGTTGTGACGTCTGGCGGCGCCTGGCTCCATGATTTGGGGGCACCGGGCATAACGATAAAACGAAACCGCGTGCATGAACATGCGGAAGTAAAGGAACAGTGATGACGGTAAACCTGTACATCCCGACGTTGAACGGCGGAACGCGGTTCATTGACCTCCTGGACGCGTTGGCGTCGCAGTCGCTGCAGCCCCAGCGATGTGTGGCGATCGATTCAGGATCTACTGACGGTACGCCGGAGCGCGCACAAGCGGCGGGCTTTGAAGTTATCCGCATAGCCAAGGGGGCTTTTGACCATGGGGGGACGCGACAGCAGGCGATAGACGCCTGGCCCGACGCCGATATCTATGTGTTGCTCACGCAGGACGCCGTTCCTGCCGATGCAGAGGCGCTGGCGCGTATAACAGCCGCGTTTGCCGATCCGGAAATCGGTGTTGCCTATGGACGGCAGCTGCCGCACCGCGGCGCTGCATTGCAGGAAACCCACGCCCGCCTGTTCAATTATCCCGCCCGGTCCGCGATACGCGGTATGGAGGATGCCGGCCGGTATGGCATCAGAACGATCTCCTGCTCCAATTCTTTTGCTGCCTATCGGCGCAAGGCTCTGCAAAGTGTGGGGGGCTTTCCCCTCGGCACCATTATGGGCGAGGATGTGATCACGGCCGGAAAGCTGTTGCTCAACGGTTGGAAACTTGCCTATGTGAGCGAAGCTTGCGTAAACCACTCGCACAACTACCGCATCCGGGAGGAGTTTGAACGCTATTTTGATATCGGTGTGTTCCACAGCGATAACCGCTGGATATTCGAGTCGTTCGGCAGGGCCGACGGCGAAGGAGCCCGTTACGCCTGGTCCGAACTGCGCTACGTGGGGCGCCGAAACCCCTTGCTGCTGCCCCGTGTGTGTTGTTCGTTTGCCGCTAAATGGTTGGGGTACAAGCTCGGACTGGCCTACCGTAAACTACCCGGTAACCTCCGGAAATCATTCTCCATGTACAAGGGATATTGGGGTAAGCGGCAAATAGCCAGCCCCTAATTGTGGAATTTTTCCCCACTTCTGCCTGCAAGCCATTCGACACAAAGACGCTTAAGGACGGTATAATGGGCATATTTGCCGTTTTTCACGAATATGGCACTTGTTTGGCATTCTTGCCTGTGTATTTAGGTGCTAATTTTTAAGTGCTAAGAGCTATGGTAAGAGAGAATCAAATTCAGCAGATAGCGTATAAAGTTGATAACAGCCTATACGACTTCATCACCTACCAACCGATGTTGCGGGTGGATCTCCAGTTCGTGAAAAAGCGGTTGCTGGTTTATCAGGAGACAGTGTTTATCAAGCGGATGTTTGACATCTTGTTTTCGGCTACCGTCATCCTTACGGGGCTGCCGGTATACCTGTTGCTCATGCTGATTACGAAAGTCACGTCGAAAGGCCCGGTATTTTACAAGCAGGAACGTATCGGCAAAGATCAGAAGCCGTTTTACATCTACAAATTCAGGAGCATGCGCGTGGATGCCGAGAAGGATGGACCGCAGTTGGCATCTGACGACGACCCGCGGATTACCAAATGGGGAAAGTTCATGCGCAAAACCCACCTGGATGAACTGCCCCAGTTCTGGAACGTGCTAAAGGGCGATATGGCGATTGTAGGTCCGCGCCCTGAGCGGAGGCATTTTATCGAAGAAATAAAATCCCGGAAACCCGAATACATGCAGCTGTTCCGGCTGAAACCCGGCATCACCTCCATTGGGCAGGTATATTACGGCTACGCCGAAAACATCAATCAGCTCTGCGAACGGGTAAATTACGATCTGAATTACCTGGATACCATGAGCCTGAAAACCGACCTGGGTATCATTGCTCAAACGGTGAAGGTAATGGCGCAGGGCAAGGGCAAATGACCAAGGTGTAATCAGTGAACGGTTAACCTTAACCAAAAAAAGGATGATGGCAAAAGAATCGTTATGTTTGCATCGGTTCGGATTTGTTCGTGATGACAGACAAGGATTACTTTGCCAATTTATATGAAATAGCCCGCCATTTGAACCGGGAGTTTTCCCTGCATGCAGCGTTGCGTAAATCACTGGAGAAAACGGTGGAACTGCTGGGTTTGGAAACCGGATGGATTTGGCTGGTACAGCCGGATGTGAAGTCGGTTTACCTCGCGGCGTCCTACAACCTGCCTCCCGCTTTGCATAACCATCCCGAGCGGCTGTCAGGGTGGTGCTATTGTATACAGCAATATTTGTTAGACGACATTACTGAAGCCCGGAATATCAGCGAAATCCGTTGCACCCGCCTAAAAGATGTGAAAATAGGCACGCGCGACCTGAAGTTCCACGCCACCATTCCTATCCGGGCGGATGGCCATAAGATCGGGCTGCTAAACCTGGTGAGTGCAGAAAGTCAGCAGTTGGACGATAAACAGCTGTTTACGTTGGATACGGTGGGCAATATCATCGGCTCAGCCGTCCAGCGGATGCGCCTGCATGAAGCCTATGGAACACGGCCCGGTTCGTCGAACACCAATGCCCTGCTTGATGTGCTGAATGATGTGTTTAAACCGAAATTGGAAGCGCTGCATGCGACGCTGCAAGATTCGCAAGAATACCACCTAAGCGGAGAGCAAGCCGCTATTGAACGGAATCTCCGCATTGCGGTGGATCAGGCAGACCAGCTGTTGCGGACGTTAGACACGGTCATCAGCGAATCCGGCCAACGGCAGGCCAACCCCGCCGGGGCGCATCAGCTGCATTATCCGGCTACCTTGTCTGGCCGGGAACTCGAAGTGCTGGCCTTGGTTAAGCAGGGGCACACGAACAAACAAATCGCCGATCGTTTGTTTATTTCAGAGCGCACGGTGAAATTTCACCTGACATCCATTCTTGCAAAGCTCCACGCCAGTACGCGCACAGAGGCCGTCAATACCGCGCTGCAACGCGGGCTTGTCGGAAATTAGCATCGCCAGATACACCCGGAATCTGGCCTGCCTGTACCATCGTACAGGACGATTTCTGTGCTTTAGTACGTTTTTTATCGACCTTTTTGCCAAGATATTTGTCCCAAAGAACAGAAAAATGAAGATAGCTATATTATTGGGTAGCGTGCGGCAAGGCCGCCGGTCTCACAGGATTGCACATTATTTAGAAACGGTGCTTGCCAAGCAAGCCGTCCGGACCGACTTGATTGATTTAGGCACCGATAGCTTGCCCATATACGGGCAGGACGAAGCGCGCCATAGGCAGGCGATATCGGATATAGGGAAACGCCTGGAAATGGCCGATGCGCTGCTGCTGGTTACACCCGAATACCACGGGAGTTTTTCAGGAGCGCTGAAGAATGCGCTGGATTACTTCTGGGCCGAGTTTCAGCGTAAGCCCATCGGTGTTGTGGCGGTTTCTTCCGGCAGGCTCGGCGGCATTAATGCCAGCAACCAATTGCAGCAGGTCGTCCTTAGCTTGGGAGGCGTAGCCTTGCCGGTTAAATGGGTTGTTCCCGAAATTCAAAACGCATTTGACGAGGATGGCCGTTTGCAGGACGGGACAATAGCTATACGTGCGGAAAAATTCGTGACCGAATACTTATGGTATGCCGATGCCATTTATCAGAAAAAATCGGCTGCGCAACATGTAACAAAGGGCAACGGGGAAACGTCCTTAATTGACGAATAAAGCCATGGATTCAAAAACAGTAACTCCCTTTACCGGCTACCAGAAAATGGTGGTCATCATCTTAGCGCTCACGCAGTTTACCGTTGTTCTGGATTTTATGATTATGTCACCGCTGGGCGATATCCTGATGAAATCGTTGCACCTGGCGCCCTCGCAGTTTGGGCTGGCGGTATCGGCATACGCCTTCAGTGCGGGGTTTTCGGGTTTCTTAACGGCCGGCTTTTCCGACAGGTTTGACCGTAAAAAGCTGCTGCTTTTTTTCTACGTTGGGTTCATTGGCGGTACGGTGCTGTGCGGCATTGCACATACCTATTGGTTTTTGATGGTAGCGCGCATCGTCACCGGGCTATTCGGCGGGGTCATTGGCTCAATATCCATGGCTATCGTGGCCGACTTGTTTGCCTTGCAACAGCGGGGCCGGGTGATGGCGTTTGTGCAGATGGCTTTCGGCGCCAGCCAGGTGTTGGGCATCCCGATTGGTCTGTACATCGCTAATGGCTGGGGATGGGAAGCACCTTTCCTGATGGTGGCCGCGCTGGGCTTGGCAATAACCCTGGCTATTGTGTTTTACCTGCGGCCCATCAATGCGCATCTGGGCGTAAAGAATGAAAAATCAGCTTTCCGGCACCTGTTGCATACGCTGGCAAAGCGCGACTACCGAATCGGGTTTACGGCTACGGCACTGCTCTCCGTCGGGGGCTTTATGATGATGCCGTTCGGCAGCGCGTTTGCCATCAATAATTTAGGTATCACTGAACAGCAACTGCCGCTTTTGTTTATGGTGTCTGGCGTAAGCACGTTGGTGATCATGCCGTTTTTGGGCCGATTGAGTGACAAAATAGATAAGTATAAACTCTTTACCGCGGCCTCCGTCTGGATGATGGCCATGTGTATCTGGTATACGCACCTGTCTGTCACGCCGCTATGGGCGGCGATGGTATTCAACATCCTGCTGATGGCGGGGGTGACTGGTAGGATGGTGCCCTCTTCGGCGCTTGTGAGTGCAGTGCCTGCATTGAAAGACCGGGGAGCGTTCATGAGCATCAACGCGTCATTGCAACAGTTGGCGGGCGGCGTGGCGGCGGCGCTGGCCGGTAAGATAGTGGTGCAGGAAACCAACTTCAGTCCGCTGCAGCATTACGATACCGTGGGATATGCGGTAGTAGCCATTTCCGTATTGGGATTGTTGTTGATGTATCGCGTAGACCGCGTGGTAAAACGCGTAGCCAGCCAGCCTGCTGTGCCCGAACAACAGTCGGCAGGCTGAGGCCGGCAGGCTAAGGCCACGACGTCTCGCGCATGGGCAGGACCATGATTTCCGGAATGACCGTTTCATCGGGCTGTGAGAGTACATAACGGACGGTATCGGCTACGTTGGCCGGATCCTGCAGTAAATTCGTATCAATGTCAGGAAAGCGTTCCAACAGGAATGGGGTTTTCATGCCACCAGCAATAACAGCGGTTACCTTGATGTTTTCCTTCCGCCCTTCTACATGCAAGGCGTGGCTGAAGCCCAGCAGCCCCCATTTGCTGGCATGGTAAGGGGAGGCGTTGGCCCATGCGCGTTTGCTGGCCGTAGATACGATATTGACGATATGCCCGCGACCGTTTTTCTTCAGGTAAGGAAACGCTGTTTTTGATACCAGAAACGGTCCCCGGAGGTTAACGCTCATCACGCGGTCCCACTCTTCCACGCTGAGTTCTTCAATGGATTTCGTGTAGTCTACCCCTGCGTTGTTGATGACCACGTCAAGCCGTCCGAATTCCGATACGGCTTGGTCCATGACGTCCCGTATGTGCGCATCGTCGCTGACGTCCATGACATAGCCCTTGGCGTTGCAGCCCGCCTCGCGCAGGGCTTCAGCTGTTTCGTCCAGATCCGCCTCGTTGATGTCGGTTAAAATAATCGCTGCACCATCGTCAGACAGCTTTTTGCAGATGGCAGCGCCAAGGCCCCGGCCGGCGCCGGTAACCAGTACCACTTTATCAGTTAATGCACTCATCATGTATACGTTATGTTGCTTACTAATTAATTAATGTCTTAGAACGGTTAGCCGTGACCTGGCGGAAAGCCTCCAGCCAATCCTGCGCGAAGCGTGAAATATTGAATTTTTGCAGGGCCGCCGTTCGCGCGCCCTCCCCGAGCCGTGCGGCCAATGCAGGATCGGCCAGCAGCTGCTGCATATGGGCGATGAGCGGGCGCGTATCCGTATGGATGAACCCCGAAACACCGTTTTCTATGGTCACTGCCATTTCTGTGGTGGCCAGGCCGACTACCGGGAGCCCCACTTGCATGGCCTCGCATACCGCCAATCCGAGGCTGGTATACCGGATGGGATTGAAGAAAAATCGGTATTCAGCGATAAATTCCGGAAGCTTATCGGGCGGGATCTCGCCCAGCCCGCCAACCTCTTCGGCACCCATGCCCACCAAATCAAGCGGTACATGCTCCCGCATTTCCTGGAAAATATCCAATCCCAACCGCCGTCCCCGTGTTGCAATATTATTGATAACCACCACGCCCTTCCGCTTGTGCCCGGTATACCGCACATTAGGCGGGATAACCACCCCGTGTTCGATGACCGTTGTCGGCGTGCGGTTGTTATCCCACATCAACCTGTTGAAATGGGTTACATGCACCAGCAGCATATCCGGGTCGTCCACCGGATGCCGCGTATCCGTGGGCACTTCCCGTGGCGGATCGTGCTCCAGGTAGATGCGAGGCAACTCCCGCTGCGCGGGGCTGAGCAGCTCATATTGGTCTTCCAGGTAATTCGTTCTGGACTGGAACAGGATCACGTCGAATGCCATATGCTTCACGTCGTCGGCATCCACTTCATGGACATTCGGGCCCCAGTTGAAGGCACCCGATCGTCCGCCATAACCCGATGGCCTGCCGGGCTTGACGGGTATGTAAAACTGGCAGGGAACCTGTGTGAGGTAGTACAGGTAATTGCCGTGGACATGCCAGGTTAATACGTTAAGTGATGTATCAGGGTGTACTTGCATGATCGGTGGTGTTACTGCTATAATGATTGTTGCTGCTTACCGTAGATGTTGGCGGCAATAGCTCTTCGGCCCGTACGGTTACCTCCGTTACGGTGATGTCGTTTATGAATGAAAAACGATGATCACAATCCGGCATTTTCGGTTCAAAAGGGTGCGGCGAGTTGGGTACCGTTCCGCATTGGGGGCACTCCATGGTCCATGAGATTACCGGCCGGTGATTGCGCAGCATCACCGGCCCCCAATTGATAAGGTTGGGCGCCCAAAAGAGACCCACCGTTTTGGCACCTACCGCCCGCGCCAGGTGCAGCGGCCCGGTATCGTTGGAAATCACCAGCACGCTGCCCGCCAGTACGGCACCGAGGCCACCGAGGGATAGCTGGGTACAGGCGTGTGCTTCTTGACGCATCTGCATGCCAGACAAGATATCGGCGATTGCGGTATTTTCTTCTTCGTTGCCGGTGAAAAGTACAGTATATCCCTTGCGGGCCATTACGTCGCCCAGAGCGGTGAACTTTTCCGCCGGCCAGCGCCGCCGGATGTCCTGCGCTCCGGAATGAAGTACTACATAGGGCTTTCTGACGGCAAAACTGGAGAGTACCTGCCGCGCTTCTTCCCAATCGGTTTCCAGCAGGCGGACTTCCGGTTCCAGCTTTACTGGAGGTGCCCCGACGGACGCAACTGCCTCCAAGTAGCGCAGCGTTTCGTTCTGGTAATAATAATACGGGATACCCTTATCAATAGGGGCGGCTTCCGGACAGGTATGCCCTACCGTGATCCGCGCGCCCAGTTGGTTAATGAACGCATTAGACGCGATGCCTCTGCCCTGAAAGTGGATGGCCAAGTCGAACCCTTCTTCGCGCATGGCTGCAAAGAACTGCTGCAACTCATCAGCATCGGGCCATATCCCTGGTTCTTCACGGATATTTTTACAAACGGGAACCACCACCACCCGGTCTACGGGGGTACGGCTTCCCCGGAGGAAATCGGCATGCCAGGGTTTGCCGAGCAGTACAAGTTCCGCTTTGGGATAAGCCGCCTTAACGGCGGTTATGGCCGGCAATGCAACGATGAAGTCGCCCAGTCCATTAGCGCGCAGGATGGCGATTTTCCGGATGTTTTTCATTAACGGTAGATCCATCAGTATCGGTCAACACTTGCCAGTTAACTTTGTTTGCATGTTCCTATCAAGGTGGCCGTTTCCAGCAGGTGCCCCTGCATGGCATTGAGTACCTCATCAGGTTCGGATTCCGGAGGGAGGTCCAGCATGGTGTCCAGCGCGTACAGCCGGAACCAGTAATGGTGCGTGCCGGAGAAGTATTTGGGGCAGGGGCCTTCATATCCGAAAGTATGGTTATTGCATAATCCTTCGGTGCCGCCCGCCGGAACGGTTCCTTCCGCGACGGAGGTGGTGGCAGGAGGGATGTTGAATACATGCCAATGCCGCCAAGGTGCAGGGGTGGCGTCAACGTCTTCCACTATCAGGACGAGGCTTTTGGCCGCTGAGGGGACATAATGGAAGGTAAAAGGGGGGCTGATGTTTAATCCCATGCAGGTATAGCGCACGGGGATTTCCTGGTCGTTTTCAAATGTGCTGGTTATTTCCATATTCGTGCTAACAACGCGATGCACAAATGGTTGGCAGCAACGCATGTAAAATTTGATCGGCCTTGGCCTTCAAACCACGAATATGCCCAGTGTGGAACGGAGGCAGCTAGATAACACGCGGCGTCTGCAAATCAGTCGTAAAACGACTTTTCGAATGACGCAAATTCCCCACGTTTCAGTACCAAACGCGTAAATCCGGCATAGAGGAAGCCTACACCATAGCCGATAAGTTGCACATAGCTTGTTAGGATGGCGAGTAAGCCCACCCATGGGTTTCCTGTTTTTAGGCACGCATCGAAGAAGATAAAGGCGGCGTGGGTAAATATGGGCAGTAAAAAGTATGGCGATACCAGCAGCGCCAGCACCAACAGGACGACAACGCCAACGGTAAAAACCGCTGGGGCCGTATGCACAACCTTGAGCGATTGTGGATGCCGCTTGTAAAGGTTAATTCTTGCGACGCCGGAATTAAAAACCTGCCTGAAAAAACGCTGTAGATTCGTGCGGCGCCGATGATAGACATAGGCATCCTTTATCAGTTGGGTACGGAATCCCGCTTTGGCGATCCGTAGGCTCATGTCGATATCCTCGCCAAATCGCATCGGCGAAAACCCTCCGGTTTTTGCAAACACCTCACGGGAAAACCCCATGTTAAAGCTTCGCGGCTGGAATTTTCCCAATTTCTCGCTTCCGCCGCGGATGCCGCCGGTGGTGAAGAAAGAAGTCATGGAATAATTGATTGCTTTTTGAAGAGGCGTGAAATCGTCGCGGGCTTGGTCTGGTCCGCCAAAGGCATCGGTATATCGCGCAGCGAGGCGCTGACGCACTGCAGCTACGTATTGAGGCGGCAATATGCAATCCGAGTCCAAAAAAATAAGGTAATCACCAGTAGCCATGCGGCACCCCACATTCCGCGTTAACCCAGGGCCAGAATTGTCTTTATACACATACTTGATGTTCAATCGGTCACGATAAACGTTAACCTCTTGCTCACAGGTGTCCTGCGACCCATCTTCAACAATGACAACCTCAATGGCAGCATCGGTTTGATGAACAAGGCTTTCCAGCAACGAACGGACTTCCAGGGGTCTATTGAAAACCGGGATGATAATAGAGATATTCATGCCAGATTTTTGGGCTAAGCGGTGTATGTCATATAGATATTCGCAATTCGGCATTATTTAAAAAGCCATCCAACCGGATGGCTTTTGTTTATTTTTTCTTCATCAAAGTCTGCAAATCTTCCGTTTTCCCAGCCCCCGAAATCAGTAACTGATTTGACAAACGTTTCAGTTGCAATTGTTACTTTGCAAATATAAGCGTTTTTGATAGTTTTCCATATGATTTGAACGTAATTACAGCATTTCGCTTTAATGTAGCCTCGGCGGGTTTGCAGAGCGAAAAGGGATGGTCTACCTTATCACCACCTTTGCAGTTCAGGGTTGAAGTTCCTGGAACAGTCCAATAACGTTGCCTGCCGGGTCGCTAAACCTGGCGAAGATACCTAGGGCAGGATCGGTGGTCGGCGATCCGGCCTTGGTGGTCAACACCATCGAATACGAGGATAAATATGAGCGACTGCGGGGATATGGCTACCTGTTCGGCTATCCGGGTTATGCGGTAGACTTTTTCGTGGATGCCTTTCACCGTTCGGATACCAGCGGCAAACACGTGGAACGGGATTTCTTTCAGATTCCGGTATATACCCGGGATGATGGACATTTTGTGTATGCCATTCCAAAAGGGCACGTACCATCGGCAGAGCGGGACTCGGTCCTCTACCGTCGTGCTGTGCAGGTGCTTGAATCCTACCGGAAAATCCGTCCCAAGTACCTGAACCGTGACAGCACGGTCAGGGCGGCCCAGCTGCTGCGCGATTTATAGGTATCCGGCCTTGTGCCGGACGTCAACAGGAAAGGCGAAATTATATCCCTGCAACGGAAGTACATTGCTGAATTGGAGGATAAGTTGAAGCGTTTGGAGAGGGGGTAAGCGCAATTGGCAATTTCAAATTTGACAATAGGGCTGCCTTTTGGACAGCCCTTTAAAATCATAGTATTTGGCTGTTGTTGTTTTGATTAGCCTTTAAACCTGCTGATACACTACTTATTAGAGTAGTAAAAAATAGATATATACCTAAAAGCAACCCCCAAACAGCAAGCACCGTGCACGATTTCCCATATAGGCTGTCCCAATTGTACATGATGTTATTGCAAACACCGTAGACAACAAATAATAAGGGAACTATTTGGATTACCAAAATGGGGATGCCAGTTATTAAAAACTTAAATATGGCGGAGATGCAACTCTTGTCCCTTCCTTTGATATTCATAATCTCATATATCGGCCTGTAAGGAATAATCAAATGCGTGATATAGTCCAATCCGTGTGAATTTTTCGCTGGACTTCCAAATTCTGTGCGGATCAATCGGGCGAAAGCCATTTTATACGCAAGCTCTAAATCATTTCGATAGAACATTTGTTTAACATAAAACACAAATAGAATTGCAATCAAAGCGGGAATAGCTTGCCCGACCAACCTTAAATCGTTGATGCTGAT
Organism: Parapedobacter composti; assembly: GCF_900112315.1. Taxonomy (GTDB): domain Bacteria; phylum Bacteroidota; class Bacteroidia; order Sphingobacteriales; family Sphingobacteriaceae; genus Parapedobacter; species Parapedobacter composti. Next base: position 58,320 of record NZ_FOLL01000023.1, read on the forward strand.
ACCAAGCAAGCTAATTGTAGTAGTTTCGTCTGAGGGTGATACAATTAAAAAATAAATGACCACCAAACCGAACATCCATTTGTTGTACAAATTCAATCTGGCGGAGGATTTGTTTAAAGAGTCAAAAACCCGATTTTCAAATAATCGTAAGTCTTTTTCTTCTGCCGTAGCTATAAAATTTTCAATTACGGGATTAACCATGGTGTAAGACGAGGCTAATTAATTCCATATTTTCAATCGGATATTCATTTCCTTCAACAGCACTGCGTTGTTCTGGTAGATATAATTGCTTGTCATGAGTTGCCGGAGTTTGGATGCCGCCACCGCTGGGATAACCCGGTTTTGGGCGATGAGTTCATCCAATATCCATAGCATCCCGTGGTACTCAATCGAACTCCTTTTCGCATAGTTACGCACGGCTTTATCGCTGCTAAGCACCATGGCCCCTAACTGTACAGCCAAATACAACACCGTGCAATCCATTTCAGACAAGCCCCGTGGATAACCAACCTGATGAATGGCGATACGGTCGTTGTGCTGGATGGTGTGCACCGTGAGCTTGCCCATGGACTGGTAAGCGGAAAGCAAATGTTGCTGCTCGTCGTTCAATTCGTTAAACACGTCCAATGACGTATGTACCTCGATGTCCAGCTCGAAGAACGGCACCACTAATTCCAGTAGGTGCAGGTCGATGAAAATACAGGCGTCGGTGATGGCAAGCTTCATTGTCTAACTTACATAACCAGCGATTGGCTCCTGAAATCGGAGATTTTCATATTCTTTAATGCAGCCCCTTTACTGACCGAAATAAGTTCCTCTGCCAATGCGCGATAAAGCAATTGATCAAAACGGTTGGATTGCTCCACCCCCTCGTAGGCTATCGGCTCTTCCTTTCGCCACCCCATCTGCTTCATCATATTGAAAAACTGGCTGGTGTAATGACTGTTGACAATGCCACACGCATTGGCTCGCATCAATAGGGCCTGCATGGATATACCGTATTGCTTTTTGATGTTCCCCAGTTCGTTGACCGAAAGGCGTGACCTGTGATTGCCCAATTCTTCGAGTAAAGTACTTTTGGGCAAGAGCATGGCTCCTGCAAATTGGTGGCAGAGTTTTTCTTTCTGCGTCTCGGTCAGGCTTTCATCAATTTTTAATAATAAGTGGCCCAACTCGTGAAGGAGAGTGAAACGGACGCGGTCCAGCTTATCCGCAATATTTTTATTGTAGGCGACGATGGGTATAGCATCATTGACCCAGGTCTGCATGCCATCAAAGGACACATCGGCATCAATCTCTACTACCTTGATGTGTTTGTCTTCGAAGAGCTCGGGAATGTTAAAAATCGGGCCGGTACCGAGTTCCCATGCTTGGCGAAGCTTCATTGATGCTTCTTCAACTTGTTCATGGTGGCTTACCGCGGGAAAATCTTTCAAAGGATTGGTGAATTCCTGGGCAATCCCCAAGATTTCTTCCAACTCAAGATACCGGGAAAGGTACTCGCGGGTCTGCTCGATGACTTTATGCTCCTCCTTGGCTGGCATTCTTTTGAGCTTCCTGTATTCGATAGCGCCCAACTCCACTTTCATCTCCCTGAAAAAATAGTCTGGACGTACATGGAGCACATCGCTCAACAGGGCTATTTTTTCGCTGTCTGGTATGACTTCGCCTTTTTCGTATTTGTGCAAAGCCTGTTTGGTGACTTTGTTGCCCAACGCATCGGCCAAGCCTTGCAAAGAATACCCATTAAGCAGCCGTGCTGACTTAAATCGATCTGCAAATAGTTGATTCATGATTAATTTATCCTTTTATATATGTAAGACAGATAAACTCTTAAAAGGTTTACAAATGTAGTAATAATTCCACATGTGTCAACTTAAATTGTAAATCTGTCAGACTTTGTCATGAAATTAACAAGACTGATACAGTGACATAATGGCATAATCTGAAAATATCGCTTTAAATATATATCTGGTTTACGATTTTATATTAAGGTATAATTTTTGTCAACCAACAATAGTTGGGTGTCGGTGGAGGCCGACCCTCTAAAAATAGTTTTTCAAACCAAATATTAAATTGACTATGGCAACAATTGTTACTTATGACATTCCTTCAAAACATCGGGAATTAAAAGAAAGGATGTTTAACCTGGGATATAAGGACAGTTTCCCGGATGCTAATAGGAAAATGGTTTATTTGCCAAACACAACCCTCTACCATCAGTCAAAAACAGCTGTTCAGGCGAAAGACGATGTAAAGGCAGCTTGCGTACTATTAGGCACCAAACTACAACGATGTATAAGTAGCCAATTAGGTCCGGATTGGCCAGGAATATTTGGCGAGCCATTTTAGATAGACCATGAAGGAAAAGAAACAGTTTAAAATATTGTCCATCGACGGTGGCGGGATAAGGGGACTTATCCCAGCCAAAGTCCTTGCAGATTTGGAAGAAGAACTCAAAAAAGTAGAGCCAGAAAAAAAACTTTATGAGCATTTCGACTTGATCTGTGGCACCTCCACTGGGGCTATACTGGCCATAGGAATTGCACTTGGGATTCCGACTCGGGAATTAGCCCACTTCTATGAGGAGAATGCCAAAACCATCTTTCCGAGATTCGTTTTCCGATGCTTACCGCGAAAAAGCAGGGCATTCGTCAATGCAATATACAGCAATAAGAAATTGTTGAAAAAGCTGCGAGAAGTGTACGCAAAAGCAAACGACGGCAGTGACCCACTTTTGAATGACCTGCGGACCAACGTGTGCATCCCTACTTTTAACGGAAACGACGGTGCAATCAATGTGCTTAAAACCAAACACCATCCTGAATACCGAAGGGATTTTAAAATGCCGGCTTATCATGCAGCAATGTCGAGTGCTTCGGCACCTGTATACTTCCCACCGCACTCGTTCCAATTCAAGAATGAATTCGGTGAAGGCACCAACATTAATATGATTGACGGCGGTGTATTTGCCAACAACCCTTCATTAATCGGGATATTTGAAGCCACCGACAAATTGGGTATACCGATAGCAGATATTTCTCTGCTGTCGCTCGGTACAGGCCAAGGAAAGCAAATCATCAAACGCTCGTGGAGGCCCAAGAACGTGTTTGATTGGTTATTCCCCAATCCAAAATTGGTAGACCTTGTCTTGGATACGCAGGCGCAGATTACCGAGCAATACGTCCTTTTTCTCCAGCGCGCCTTGGAAAAAACCGGGCAAGCCTTCCAATACCTGCGGATACAGCATGACATGAAGGGTGATAACATTGAACTCAATGCATCAAAGAAAAAACACATCGATAGGATGAAAGCAATCGGTGAAGAACTTTCGAAAAACAAGATGACCGAAATACTGAAATTTTTGAATACAAAATAACATGGCAGATTGCAATAATTTATTCCGACGCTACCATGGAGAAATCTCCATCGGTTCGGCCAAAAACAACAAAATGAAGGACTCAAAGGAGGGCCTTCGCAAGCGGATTAGAAAATGGTTTTCGGAAAATCATCCGGATTACAAGCCTTATTTCTACATCCAAGGTTCCTATAAAATGAAGAACGGCATCAGGACATCCGAGGACATCTGTGATTTGGATGATGGGATATATTTCTTCCGTGAGCCGGACGTATCTGCGTCAACCATCAAAGAGTGGGTGCGACAGGCAGTTGACGGTTATACGGATACGCCCCCTGAAAACAGGAAGAAATGTGTGCGCTCCATTTTTGCTGGCGACTATGAGATAGATCATCCGGTATACTTAAAATAGAGGGCCAGGAATACCAACTTGCCGTAAAAGGCATCGGATGGGAAGACAGCGACCCAAAGGCGCTGGTGGACTGGTTTGTCGAAAACAAGGATGAAGAAGGTCGGTTAGTCGGAGATGTCAAATACCTCAAAGGGTGGGCAGACGATAGGTCATTCAAAATGCCGAGTGGCTTAGCGCTGACCATATTGGCGACCAATGCCAAAAACAAAATCGTACTTAACGAACGTGACGATATTACGCTGAGGGACATATTGAAGGAAATCAAAAAAGCACTTAACGTCAAATTCGAGTGCATTGTGCCAGCGATACCCTATGACGACCTGTTTGCGGACTTCGATGAGGACCGGAAAAATAAGTTTCTTTCAGCTCTGGACGACTTTATTATTGATGCAGACAAGGCGATACGTGAAACCAACCAGTTAAGAGCAAGCCGACTTTGGCGCAAGCACCTTGGAGACCGGTTCCCATTAGGCGAGGACAACGAGGAAAATCATGCAGCGAGCAGTGCTGCAATCGGAGTGTAATCTTCCCTTAGCTAGCTACATTCAAAACTAAAGAATTCCAATCAGAATTGCTATTGCTATCCTGCTGGAATGTGGGAAACTCGGAGAGTTTTCCATATTTCAACAGGAACTCTGTCGGTGTCAACTGCCCCAGCGATGAATGTGGCCTTTCGTTATTGTA
>NZ_FOLL01000026.1 GCF_900112315.1 Parapedobacter composti
AAAGGATCTAATCGCTCAGGATCAAAAAAATCAAAGTGTCAAAGAACAAAAATTGTTAAACTTATTTGATGCAAAAAGTTAACGCATCAGTACTATTTTGAAATTGTGAAATGGAATGGCCCTGACGGAAAAAAATCAGTTCCATTCATCGTGGATACCGATAAACAGCAAGTGGAGGTCCTGGGAACGAAATTTAACATCAATGCCTACGAAGACGAGACGGCCATAGAAACCTCCCTGATCGAAGGAAGCGTCCGGGTAACATCGTCCGTAAACAACAAAGCCGTCATGCTTTCACCAGGTCAAAAGTCGGTTTTGGATGGCGCTCTTGTGGTTGAGACAGCCGATATACAAAAGCAGGTTGCATGGACAAACGGCAGGTTCATTTTTAAGGAAGAGTTTCTGGGTAACGTCATGAGGCAAATATCCCGATGGTACGACATCGACATCGTATGTCCGCCGCATCTGGAACGCAGGCAATTAACAGGGATAGTTTCCCGGTCTACGCCGATCGAGGCATTGGTGGAAACCATCGAATCAACCAGTAGAGTCAAGATAACCCGTAACGGAAGGAGGTGGATAGTGAGCGAATAATACAAGACCTTCTATTGGCTTGACAAAAAAGCCAAAGGTGCGGCAACACCTTTGGCAAATCCGTTAAGCTTATCCTCAGATGCCTGATTAACACATTAGATAATTTAACTTAAACAAAAGTATGAAATATTCATTTGAATATTCTCGATACCCATTAAAGAGCAATAAAATACACCGAAATTTTCTTCAAATCATGCGTGTTATGAAAGTCACCATGGTATTAGTAACCTGCCTGCTGGTACAGGTGAGTGCCCACACCTATGCGCAGCGGGTCACGTTGAATAAGAAAAACAGTAGTATCTATGCCGTTCTGGAAGAAATTCAAAAACAGACCAACTATAATTTTCTTTATGATCCGACCATTTTGGACCAGCTGAGTCCGATAACGGTAACTGTTGAAAATGCGACGTTGGATCAGGTATTGAATGAGTGTTTTAAAAATCAACCCTATGATTGGGCGGTCCACCAAGGGTTTGTTACGATCGCAAAGAAACCCGAGAGCACCCGATTGCCCCGAGCGCAGCAACAGCTCCGGATCACCGGCCGTGTGGTCAATGCTTCAGACAACCGGCCGTTGTCGGGAGTGTCTATCCGCGTAAAGGGTACACAAACGGCATCATCCTCTGATGCAAACGGAAATTTCAGTATCACGGTGCCTCCAAGCGGCGCAACACTCGTTTTTACGTTTCTCGGTATGGACACCCAGGAAATAGGGACCGGGTCGAATAATACCGTAATCAATGTCCGCATGCAACAGGCTACTTCTGAACTGGAAGAGGTAGCCGTCACCGTGCAGGCACGTCGCCGCGCTAATACCGAAATCGCGGTACTGGACGAAAGACGCAAGGCTTCCATCGTACAGGATGCCATTTCTGCCCAGCAAATCGAACGGACCGGTAGTATAACAACGACGCAAGCCTTGCAGCGGGTATCCGGTGTGACCGTAACCGATGATAAATACGTAGCCGTTCGCGGACTGGGCGACCGCTCCGTAATCGGGCAGCTCAACGGTGTGCGCCTGGCATCGTCTGACCCCGATCGCAGTGCCATACCGCTGGACCTGGTGCCGGCTTCTTTATTGGACAACATTACGATCTATAAGACGGTAACCCCAGATAAACCAGCAGATGCCGCTTCCGGTATCGTGGAATTGAAAACCAAATCCATACCAGATAGCTTAACCTTCGAGATTGTCGCACAATCCGGATTTAATTCGAATATCGGCATCGGCGGAAACTACAACAGTTTCTGGAATAGCGATATGGGAATTTGGGGCAACAGGATCAACAACAAAAACCTTTCTCAGGATTTCCTGAATCTCGGACAGCAGTATCCCAACGGGTTGTATTCCATCCAACGGCTGATTGCCAATAGCGGATACAGTCCGGCACTGCAGCAGGAAGCTGACCGTATCAACGGTATCATGCACGAGTTTGACCCGGTACTCGCCACACAGGGCCAGACCGCGCCGCTCAACCAGCTTTATTCGGCTACCTTCGGCAACAATTACAAGGTGTTCCGCAACCACCGGATCGGTATCATCCTTGGCGGCAACTATTACCGTCGGATCACCAATATTTACGATGGTGACCTTACGCAGTGGAGCATTTATCAGGGGGTGCTTTCGGGCAGCGACTATATCTTCAGCCCGCGGAATATCCCCAATTTTATCACCACGAATAGACTCGGGCTGGGGCGGTATCAGACCTACAAGGAGCATACCGGTGTGGAGACGCTGAATTACGGCATGTTGGGTGGATTGGCATACCGCTTCAACCCCCGGCATGAGATCAGCTTTCAATACATGGGCAGCTGGGGTGGCGAAACGCGCGCAAGTAACCTGGCCGGTGCCTATCAATATACCGGTATGCCCGGACGGGTAAACAGCACCACGCATTCGCTGAGGCAGAGCTTCCGCACATTGCAGGTATTCAACCTGCAGGGCGAGCACAAGCTGTGGAACCGCCCCCTGGCACCCGCACTGAGCTACAACCTATCCACATCCTCTTCCGGCCACAACGACCCCGATTACCGCTTTGCTAACCTTATCGATTACAGACCTAATCAGCCGTCGCTCTACGCGCGCGAAGGGGAGGTAGGTACGGAATATGAATACGTATACCGGCACTATGCGCTCGGCTCCGGGTATGTGTATGGTTTCGGCCCGTTCGGTGTGATGCAGGCCGACCCCAACGGGCGGCGATGGAGACAGTTGAATGAGGATATTTACAACTATAAGGCCGATTTGAGTGTGCCGTTCCGTTTATTCGGCCATAAGCAGGAATTCAAAACCGGATTCAATTACCTGAATCGCGACCGTACCTTCGGCGAGCATGTACTTTTTCTGCCCGGATCCAATTTTCTGCAAAACTCCATGCTCGATGATGCTACTTCCTCCAGCCCTACGCGGTATTCCACGGCACCGCTATATGATGTGGACGGAGATCTGAACCGACTGGTGAGCCCCGAAATTGTGGGTATCCGCCCACGGACCAATGATTCGGGAGAGGGCGATTTCCAGGTGGGTGGCTTCCTGTACAATATTCAGAAATCGCCGAACAATTACCATGGCTTTTTTCAGACCAATGCGTTCTATGGAATGCTCGACCTGAAACTGACCGACAATCTCCGCCTGGCCGGTGGTGTGCGTTTTGAACTGACGAATGTCCAATCACAGGTGGATACCGCTAACCTGTACCTGGACCCTTCCTTACTCCGGGCTAATGCACAGGGTGAGCTGCTGCTTAACCCCATTAAACCGAATGCCGTCTACAAGCAGGGGTACAAGCCATTTTATTCGGTCAATGCAACCTATACACTCAACGAGTTGATGAACTTCAGGATGGCTTTCAATACTACCCTTGCCCGGCCGGAACTTCGGGAAATAACGAATGTTTTTGAGTTTGATGCTTTCCAGATGGGCCTGGTGGTCGGCAATCCGAACCTCATCAATCAAAATACCACCAACCTTGATTTCCGCTGGGAATGGTTCCCGAACCCCGGAGAGGTCATTGCCGTGTCGGCTTTCCGCAAGCAGCTCCAAAATCAACTGGTAAAGGTTTACAGCCTGCGCACCGAAGGGTTGAATGCCCGGTTCCCGGAATACCCGGTGATTGGTTACCAGAACGACCCCAACACCGGACGCGTGTGGGGGCTGGAACTGGAACTGGTGAAAGACTTGGGTACATTGTGGACCGGTGCGCGCGGTTTTCACATCGGTTCCAACATGCTTATCGCCCAAAGTGAAGTGAAAAAGACGCCTGAGCGGCTGGCCGCCAATTGGAGTGTAGACCGCAATGCGCCCGAAAATAGCCCGCTGTTTGAGCAGGCACCTTACAGTGTGAACGCTTGGTTGAACTATGAAAACAAACGTTGGGGTACGGATATTACGACTACGTTCAACATAATCGGTGAACGCCTGGTGCAGATTAACCTGACCGGCGAGCCTGATTTATATAGCCGGCCCGTACCGTTTTTGGATATTGTAATTACCCAGCGGCTCAGCCAGCGGCTTACGTTTAAGGGCTTCGCGAAAAACATATTGAATCCCGATATCAAAACGGTTTACGCCAATCCCAGTACGGGCGGAAAATGGTATGGGCGGGAATATGTGAACCGTAGCTTTAAGCAGGGCAGCGAAATCGTAGTTGGTTTTAGCTATAACTTATTTTAGATATGAGAAAGACATTAAACATAAAACTGCAGCCTTCCGGAGTGCTCCGCACCTGTATCTTCGGGCTTGCCGTCGTTGGATTGCTGCTTTTTAATGGCTGTAAAAAAACGAATCTGGACTATACCACGGATTATCGGGAATTTACGGATGCGGTAACAGCCAGCTTAATCCGCTTGGTGAACATCGGGGAGAACCGGCATATCGTTGTCAACGGCGACTCATTGACCAACTTCCGGTATCCTCCGGCCAACCCGGAAGCATCGCCCGAAGCGCACACACAGGTTTTGCCCACCAAGTATTTTCCAAGCACCGGGCAGTTAGGGCAAACATGGTCGGTCCCGATTGAGTTTATAACGCCCGGTACGCCCACCGAAATCAGGTTTCATAGCGGCGCTATCCTCCGGCAGAAACAGCATACTTTTTCAATTGACAGGGATGGCCGTATACCGATGGATTATTACCTGCTTAAAATTGAAGAAGAAATGCACGACGGGCCCAACGTCATCGAGGTGCCGCGCGATGTGACTGCGCCGTCCCGGCCGGATCATTTCAAAATCAGGCTGCTGAATTTTGTCCGCACTTTTGATAACTACATGGTTACCCCCGAAAACCTGATGACCCCGATGACGTTGGCCTATGCCGATGGTACGCCCGTGTCGCCGGAAACAACCAACGTGCCGATTGGTCAATGGTCTGCCTACGTGGAGGTGCCCTATGGCACGTACCAGTTTAAGGTGTTGACGGCCGATGGCCGTCAGGTTCCCATGGCCGGTACATCCCACACCATCCAGTTGGCAACTTCAGCCATTCCGGACATCAGGCACCGTGACCCCGATAACAACAATATGCCCGCCAGTACGGGGCTCGTTTATGCCGAAATGCAAACTTATCAGCCCGGTGGTGTCTATAGCATCGCGGTGCATCCCTATTGGATGAAATACAATGCACCCGGAGCAGGTACTGCCTGGATAATGACCGATGTACTCCAGAATGCATTTCAGGTGATCAGGGATATCGCTCCGCCGCTGAACAACAGCTATGCGAGGGTACAACTGGTTAACGCTACCCTTGACGGAACGCCGCTCCGTTTACAGGTGGGGCCGGAACTGGAAACGGAGGCCGTAGTACCTACTGCATATTCCCGATACCTCACGGCAGTCGCCGGAACACGGCAATTGCTGGTCAAGGATGCCTCCGGCAACGCCGTTATCCAACGGGAGGTTGATCTCCTGGCCGGCAGGAACTATAGCCTGTGGGTCTATGCAGATGAAAATCAGCAGTTACAGAGCCTGTGGGTTTCGAACAACCTGGCTGCAAGCGAACTTTGGGGCGATGCGGACGATAGGGGTAACTATGGCGATCCCTTCAGGCGGCGGTATACCTTCCCCTTCGCGTATCGCTTTCTGCATCTGTCCGCTGATTTGGACGAAATCACCTTCACCAATCAGGTCGGCTCCCCCTTTGGCTCCACGTCCACCCACTTGCCATTCGGTATTGCCAAAGACGATAATCCATACCATTTCTATCTGGGAACACAGTATGCCGATGAGCTGGTGTTCATGCTTTACCGATCTACCCCCACGGAGTCGCCCGGTCGGTGGATAAGCGACGTTACAGGTTTGTCTACCCAGGATATGATAGCCAACAAAGCCATGTATACCCAAGCCAACCGGAATATCCCCGGAATGGAACCGGGAGTATACACCGTAGCGGTTATTGGCGAATACCAAGATACGAAAAAGAACGCCAGAATAATGTATGTCAAACACACGGAATAGTTTTTAGATATGAAACTTCAACTGTTTTCTTTACTTATTACGCTTGTTTTTTTGCTTTTCTTTTCGTGCAGGAAAACAGAGTACCGCACGGTGGATAAACCGGCGTATATACGGTTGTTCAATAGCCTGAACATCCCTATCAATGTTATTAACAAAGATGACCCCGCACCCTTTCTGTGCCTGTTCATCGATCCGGAGTTCGATGAGTCGGGCTACCCGGTGGGCGGACTGATTGTGAGTGACCTACTGGATGTGCGAAACCGGTACGCTTCGCCCAATCCGGCACATGCCGGTATGTCCAATTCGCCTTACAATGCCGAGTTTCCGGGCAAGGAATTGTATCCCACTGCACCGATAGTCAATGGATATGACTTGACTAACTGGGCGCAGATACTGGCCGGGAAACGGCGCTTTCTGCTGATGCACCGCCCACGTAATACCATGCCGTTTCAGCAGTTGCACCGGAGCATGACATCGGTCTGCGTGGATACCACACTTACGTTAGCAGAAGGTGAAGTGTACACCATGCATGTATTGTACAAGGATTTTGAAACCAAGGAAACGATGTTCTATGCCCGTGAGGAGTCGTTCCATAAACAACCTTTCTCGGACGACAGAGCTTATGTCAATTTCTATAACTTGTCTTCCGAAGGTTTCTGGTCGTCGCCCTATAAAGGTATCGGCGACCGTGTGACATCCATGGAAGCCGGTATTCCGGACACCACAAATGTATTTTTAAGCCACGTGTCGGTAACTGTGAATGAAAACGACACCGAAGTCCATGAATTTATACCGGGTTATACCAAGAATTACGTAACCACCCTCGTGCGGGATATGAGCGGCGCGCGGGTTGCGCCGTACCATAGTTTCCCGATTTTCATCCAGGAGGGCGAACAAATCCACACCAATTCCTGGCAGTATCTCCAGTTTTTTTCAATGGCATTGCGCGGTCTCGAACAGAGTTTCCGACAAGGAACGGCCAATAACCCTACCCGGATAGACATCAGGCAACACTCTAATTTCTACAATGATTATGTGTACCTCGAATTAACGGATAATCCCCGACCGGAATCCAATGTAAATTTGCGGACGCCGGTAGAACGGCTAACACTGCCCAACCTATTGCTCAATGTCCACTCGGGCGTCAATAACCCGCAGACATTCGGCTCGGTCAGCTCCATCGAGTACATCAACGGCCTGGTATACCTCACTACCATACAACGCACTTTTCCTGCTCCTATTTATGAATAAGAACAACACAGAGATGAAACAGATTAAATTTAAAAGATGGTCGTATCTGCTCATGCTGGCTGGGTTCTTCACCTTTTCAGCCTGTGAGCGGGAAGACCTCCTGATTGAAAACGAGCGTGAGCGGCTGTTACGTAACGCCGCGGAATTTTTGCGCAACAACTATGATTTTTCCCTCTTCAATGCAGCCATTGAATGGGTCGGGATGGACGAGTCGCTCCGCGACAATGAAGCCGACTATACGATTTTCGCGCCCACTAATGCTGCGTTCAATTCGATTGGCGTGGAGTTTCCCAGTGACTTCGAGAAAATGGACCGCGATAGCCTGCGTTTTATGCTTGAATACCACATTCTACCGTCAGCTGTCTACTTAAGTGATATCGGTTATGAACAGGCCGACCAGCTACAGGAAAACCTCACCGGCAGGCAACTCCACCTCGGGAGGCCGGCTCAGCCCAGTACGGGTGTTGGCGGACAGTTTTATGTGAACGGTATCCAGTCCAGGGCAAACAATAATAATGTTAACCTCAGCAATGGTGTGTTGCATGGTTTGGATCAAGTACTTCGGTACCGCTCCGGCTCCGTGCGCGATTATTTGGAAGCACTACCGGAATACCGCAACTTCGTTGCCCTGCTGAAGCGCTTCGACTATTGGGATATGTTGGACGAGGACCGGAATTGGACGATATATGCCCTGTCCAATACCGTGCTGGAAAACCGCGGACTTTCATTGGATGCCATTGCGGAGCTAAATGTAGCGGAATACGATGCAGACCTGTTGCTCAGCGTTTACCTCCACCCAGATCAGCATCTTTTTACTTCCGATTGGCTGGTAGTTGAGGCCCGCGGCGGTGTGTTCCGGAGAACGCGTTACGGCATCTATTCCATTGACATGAGCGGCGGCCGGATTACCGTAAGGGTGTACCCCAGCACAAATACCGCTGTCCGTGTGGTGCAGGTATCCAACACGGCCACTAATTATCAGGTGGATTATAAAGCGGATAATGGGGTTATCCACGGCTTGGGTGGCATGGTCGTGCTACCGGATGAAGCGAAGTTATAACACGTATCCATTTACATCATCAAAGCATAAAATGAAACACAAAACACATCAATATTGGTTGTTTTTTTTGCTGTGCGCCGCCGGTATACTGGCTGGCTGCAGACAGGAGTTTTTTCCGCCGGAACTGGGGGAGCCCATCCCGGCGGCCACATTCCCCGAACTGTTGGAAACATTGCCCGAAACGGGCTATGGAACTTTCCGCGTGATTTGGGAGCGGAGCAACGTGAAACAGCTCATTGCCGACGAATACGTCAAATCGGACTTGACCTACTTGATTCCTGACGACGCGGCTTTCGCAAACGCCGGCTACACCTCGGCATCCGTTAACGGAATGGCTGCCGCTGATCTCGACACCTTGTTGCTCGCCCATATCGTGCCCGGGGCACTGCATGTTGCCCGCCTGCCAACCGGCTCAACGTTGGCACTCAACAGCTTATTGTCCATTCCTGATATCGCGATTACCACGGCTAGGGTATCCGGACAAGATCAGATAGCTAGGCCTTATGTATTCCAGCATCACCTGTTCAAAACGGCCGATGGGATAATGAGTAATGGCACGGCGCTGGTGGTCAACGATGAAGCGGATATCCGCAACGGCAGGATGGTGTTGATTGATAAACTGATCCCATATGCTAAAAAGCAGATGATTGATATTATGAGGGAAGATGACCGGTTTAGCCTCTTCCTCGCGGCGGCGGATCTGAATATCGCGATTCGTATTCCCGTTTATGAAACATATTCTACACTAAACAATTCTGTCTATTTGGATAGGGCACGGTACGAATACCATTATATCCCACCCGGAGGCGCGGTGCCGGCAAACAGGTTAATCAGCCTGGCGCAATTCACCTTGTTTCTGCCCACCAACGAGGCTTTTCATCAGGTAGGCATTTATACCGAAGCCGATATCTTGGCGCTGAGCCAGCGTGCCGATCTGGATGAGGTGGCGACAGCGCCCCGAGCCCAGCAGCGAACGGCCAAAACGGCATTGGAGAAGGTGTTTCACCTGCATACACTTCGGGGCGCTTCTACGTCCAACTTTACGCTTAACTATGAATTAGCCAATCGGCCAGTTTATGTGGAGATAACAAATAGCTTCAATAATGTTACCGCCTCACCATTTTTTTTCCAACATGATCTCAGGCCCGACGTCTCGCAGACAACTGAGCTGCGTCCTTATGTGGTCGGTCAGCAGAGCGGCCGCGTTACCGTTCAAGCAGCCAGTTCCGCTTACCCGCCGGCAACTATCACAGAAAGTCTGATGACGCTGCAAGGGCCGGTACACGTGGTTGACCGGTTAATCATCGAAGAAGGGGTCGAATTATAATATTTGGTGTAATCAATTAAGAGACAATATGCTACGATTTACAATAGTGATGGGCATCGTGGGTTCAATGAGCTTGTTTTCCTGTTCAAAGAGTACGGCGCCCATACCGGTAGAACCGGACTATACCACGCTGACCTACGTGGTTGAAGATAACTTTAACCTTTCCCATCTTTTTTTTACGCTGGAACGCACCGGATTGGCTGATGAGTTGGCAGGTCCCGGCCCGTACACGCTGTTGGCCAGTTCAAATGCGGGGTTCCAAAATGTGGGGTTAGGTAGCCAGATGCAACTTTTCAACATGCCGGTTGACGTATTGGCCGGACGGGTGCGGTACCATATTATTCCGCAAAAAGTGGCATTCAAAGACCTACCCATCCAAGCCAATCAGCCGGTGATGACCAGTACAGGCAAACCAGTCTTTGTTACCAAAGTTGTGCGAGACAACGATACGCTGACCATGGTCAACGGCGCTGAACTGGCCATGGCAGACTTCGAAGCATCAAATGGGTACCTGCAGGTAATCGAAGGCTTCTTGCAACCATTTATCTACGACAATGTCATCGACAACATGGTCAACCTTCCGCAGCTCAGCATGTTTTACTTAGCTATACAAAAAGCCGGTTTGGAGGCAACCATCAGCAATGCACAGGGACAAACGCTCTATGCGCCCACCAACGCTGCGTTGGCGGCACATGGTTATCCCGATCTGCGGGCAATAGCTGCGGCTGATCCGGAGGTGCTCCGGCAGTTGGTGCTAAAGCATATAGTGAACGATCAGTTGTTTATGCAGGACTATATCCTACTGACGGAAGTAACGGCCAACAATTACCAGCAGACGATGCTGGACGGGAGCAACGTCACCGTCAACCTGCAGCGGAGGGCGGGCGGCTTGCGCCCCATATTTAACATCAGTCTGCGCGGTCCGGGCAATACGGGCAATATCACCGTCGCCGAGCGTGATTTGGTAACCAACAATGGCATCATCAATATCATCAATGGTGTGCTGGAGTAACAGATAGTTGAAGAAAACATAAATTTAAATAAACGTGATAATGAAACGCTATATAGTATTATTTAGCTTGCTTATACTTTACTCTTTTTTCGCCTTTTCACAGGAAACCGGCGGGGCACTGACCGGCCAAGTCGTTGACCAGGCCGGGTCTCCGGTACAAGGAGCTACCATAACCGCAATACACACGCCGTCGGGCACACGTTATGCTGTTTCAACGGGAGCGGATGGCCGGTATCGGCTTGACAACCTGCGTATCGGTGGACCCTACGAGGTGACTGCTTCACTGGTGGGAAAGGCCCCGGTATCACAAGGATCGATTATGGTAAGGCTCGGAGGCGCACAACAGGTGGACTTAACAATGCTGGACGATGTCCAGCAGTTGGAAATGGTGGCCGTCACGGCCCGCCGCGCTGCGGAAAAGGCCAACACCTATGGTGCCGGGCAGAACATCAGTGCCGAGCAGGTGAGCAATATGCCAACCATCAGCCGCTCGGTAACCGATATTACCAGACAAGTGCCGCAAGGCAGCAAAGACAACAGCTTTGCCGGAACGAATTTCCGTTATAATAATGTCACCGTGGATGGGGCAATCAACAACGACGCCATCGGTTTCTCTCCTTCCCTGGGCGGACAGACCGGAACCTCAGGCATGCCGGGAAGCAGTACGCGGACAAACCCGATTTCGTTAGACGCAATCCAGGATATGCAGGTATACTTGGCACCCTACGATGTGAAAATAGGCAATTTCACGGGCGGGTCGGTAAATGCTGTGACCCGCAGTGGCACCAATGACGTGGAAGGATCGGTGTACGGCTATGGACGTAATGCCACGATCACGGGCAATGACAGGGTAGGTACGCTCGGCAGTATGGAAAGTGATTTTCATGATCTCCAAACGGGATTGCGCCTGGGGTTCCCTATCCTGAAAAACAAATTGTTCTTTTTTACGAATATGGAATATACCTCCCGGAATGATCCCACCCAATTGATTGCCGGCACAGCTGAGACAGCTCACATACTCAGTGTAGCCGATGCCGCTATCCTGAGCGAATCAGCACTCAACCGATATGGCGATATCTTTGAGGTAGGCACACCCGGCCTGTTTGTGAACCGCAGCAGATCAACCAAATTCTTCGGCCGTATCGACTGGAACATCAACGAACGCCACCAGTTGGCTATCCGCAACAACACGATTTTCAGCAAGGCCACGCATATGGACCGGGACCAGCAGGATTTCCGCTTCAGCAGCATGGCGTTCGACCAAACCAATAACCAGGTCAGCACCGTTGCAGAATTGAAAAGCCGGTTAAAAAATAACTTGACTGCCAACTTTATCCTGGGATACACATTGATAAATGATTATCGAGATCCGCAGAGCGATGCGAGCCTGCCCCAGATTCAGATACAGGGAAGAACGCCCGGAACAACCATTTATCTTGGTACAGACCGGGAGGCAAGTATATTCGATATGAGGCAACGCACGTTGGAGCTGACCGCCAACCTTAACTGGAACATTGGCAGCCAACGATGGACGTTCGGTACGCACAACGAACTGTATGGAATCCGGTATGGCTTTGTGAACGGATGGAACGGCCGGGTTGACTTTCTGAGCATCGAGGATTTTTTGGACAATGCTCCATATCGGGTACGGGGGAGTTATAATTATGAAAATAACAATAGGGATTTCATAATGGATAATCCCCCAGCAAATTTTGACGTCAATATGTACAGTGTGTATGTGCAAAATGAAATACGGGTCAACGATCGGTTGTTAGTCACGCCTGGTTTACGTGCAGACTTGGCGCACCTGCCTACGTTGCCCACCTTGAATGAAAAAGTGCAAAGCATGTTGTCCGATCCGGATTTTGGTAAGACGTATTTCTATACGCCTGTCAACAGGATCAACAACGATTTTTTAAATAGGGTTCAATTCTCACCCAGAATAGGTGTCCGATGGGAGGCGTTGGAAAACAGGCAATTGGTGGTTAGAGGAGGTGCGGGATTGTTTACGGGCAGGATTCCATTTTCCTGGTTGGCTTATGCTTATTACAACACAGGGCTGACGTATGGAGCCTTTGATCAGCGTGCCGAGAACAAACCCTTTGCCCCCGGTAGCGATGCCGTCCGGCCAAGTGAAAACGGATTGGCCAATTTCATAGCTGAAAACGGGGTGGTCGTTAATGATCCCAGCAGCGGCAAGACACAGGTGGACTTGATCGACAACGGGTTTACCATGCCGCAGGTATTCCGCACCAGTTTAGGGTTGGATTATACGGCCGGTGATGGATGGGATTTCACGTTGGAGGGCATCTTTACAAAAAACATCAACGACCTCCTGTTTCAGCAGGTCAATACCCGGGATTTTACCTTATGGCACGGTTATGACGACAGCCAACAACAACCGGTTTACGATGGTACGGTGGACGAACGTTTTACCAACGTCTACCTATTGAGCAACACCAGTGAAGGCTACCGCTACAGCATCACGGGGACGGTAAGCAAACGGTGGAAGAATTTGAACGCCACGGCGAGCTACACGTTCGGGGAGTCGAAGGATATCTCCAACGGTGTCCGCAACTCGATGGAAAGCAACTGGCAGCTGAACCAGTCGCTGGTGCCCAACAACCCCACACTGGCCTACAGCAACTTTGATATCCGGCACCGCATCGTGGCGGGCATCAGTTATGGGCATGACTGGAACAGGGTCGGCCGCACCAATGTTAACCTGTTCTTCTCGGCGCAGTCGGGCAGCCCGTTCACGTACGGCATCGTGAACAACAGCATCCAGGGGCTGCCGCAGCAGGTAAGCCTGGTATATATCCCACAGCGCGATGACGCCATACGCTACTTCAAGGACGTTCCGGGTGGACAGACAGCGGCACAGCAGGCCGAGGCCTTTAACCGATTCATCGATGGAAATGATTACCTGTCATCCAGACGCGGGAACTTCACGGAGCGGAACACCGGGCGTACGCCCTGGAATGTGCAGGCCGACCTGCGGCTGGCGCATGAGGTGCCGGTGAACCGGTTGGGGCACTCCATCACGATAAGTGCTGACATCATCAACGTGACCAACCTGCTGCACCGGAAATGGGGGGTACAATATTTCTCGCCGAACACGTTCAACTCGACCAGCTCGGTTGGGTTGACACCAACACTGTTCCCCCCGCAGCAGAACGACGGCAACTGGCCGGTGTTCACCTTCAGCGACCCCGGAAGGCCGTATAGCATCGATTACTTCAATTCGAGGGCACAGGCACAACTGGGCGTGAGATATACATTTTAAAACTCAATAACAAACAAAGTCCGCCGGTTTCAGCAGCACTTGGCGGCGTTTATACTCCGGGCCGGAGCAGCAGCCGGTCCGGGTATTTAAATCGTAAAAGAAAGGAGCAATGAATGCAGGCAATAAGCAGCCGGAAACACGGGGCATTAACAGCAGCCTTGCAGCGGCTTGCTGAACTCGCCGCGGAGCATGACCGGAGCGGCGCTGCCGAAGGGGATATCCGCGAGGGGTTATCGGCCTTGTCGGATACCTATGGGCGCTACGAGGCGTTACTTGCCGAGCTCGCAGAAACCATTGCAGTCTATGAAAAATTGCACCATGATCTGCGCGTGAATGTATTGGGCCCCGGACTTCGCAAACTGCGTCGGCGCACAAAACCCAGCAACAGGGATTAGCCATTCCCAGAAGGACTGCAACCGGCCTGGCTGGCTATCCGTATGTTTCTTGCAGATGCTCTGCCGATCTGGCTTTTGGGCAGGGTGTTCTTGATCTCCAGTTTGGTTTGTACAACAGTATACGGTTCGGATATCATATTTATGGCTGCCTTTTGGCATTCTACAAGGCTATCGCGTTTTTACGGGTAGCGACCAGCTGCACGCGCTATTGTCTATAAGCATTTGCCGGACACGGGTAAACACGCCATAATTTGACGTCATCGCTGCGGGCAAAGCAGCGTCCGACAGGTCCTGAGCGGCGCGGGTCTTCCCGGTGCCCGCCACCCATCCGGGCGGAGGGTTACCGTTTTTATACCTTTTCCTTACCCTTTCCTTACCTTTTCTATACCTCTGACTTACCTTTTCTATACCATTTGGTTACCAATTTCTTACCTCCAGGGTAAGCAAATGGTAAGGCGGCAGTAAGTTGACGGTAGGCATAGGGCAAGTCTGCCATGGCGAAGCATCGGACCGCTTGCAGATGCGGTGGCCAGTCCCGGCCGATTCAGGCCATATCCGGCCGGGGGCGACCAATGCCGGCCACGTCCTTTTTCCGGCCCTTCCGGCTCCCGAGTGAACGCTGCGGCTGTGCTGTTTCCGCTGCCGGCAAAAAAAGGCTGGCCAAGCAGCGGCTGTCCGGTTGGGCCGGGAGGCACAGGTAAAACTACGAAAAACTGTAACTTTCGCGACCTATTTTAGTCAATGAAATGGGTAACATCTTCAGGCATGCAATACAGTCCCAATAATACCGCACTGATAAAAAAACTCAAAACCGGCGATCAGGCGGTGTACAAAGAACTGTATTTACGGTACTACCCGAAACTCATCGGAATAGGAAAAAAATTCGACTTCGGCTTGCTATCCCCCGAAGATTTTGTGCATGAAACATTCCTGAGGTTGTATAAAAACCGCGAACAACTCAAAGAGCACGTCCTGCTGGATAAGCAGCTTTTCGTGATCTGCAAAAATATCATCCTGAACCATATCAAGAAGGAAAAGCGGAATATGACGACAGACTCCTTTGATTTGTTTTTGGAGGCTGATGAAAATGCGCCCGATCAGCGGACGGAAATAGCGCGAGGGGCTATCCTTGAGAGGCTCCTTGAGAGGCTCCCAAAAAAACAGGAGCAAATTTTCAGGTTGCACAAAATAGACGGTCATTCCTACAAAGAAATCGAGGCACTTACCGGACTTTCACCCAAAACCATTGCCAATCACCTTTACCTAGCCACCAAGTTTTTAAAAGAGAACGTCCAAAAAGAAACTTCGCAGAGCGACCGTTAGCGGGTTCAATTTAGGGTTTGGTGGAGAAGCAATATTAATAAATTGTTAAATCTTGAAATGCCATTGGGAACTTTTCAGATCCCGATTGTCCTGCATTCGTAAGAATAATCAAAGATTAATATGGTAGTTGAAATTTTCACGACCGACGTGTCCGATTCCAGGCAAGCCGAAGTTCTTTTGAAATCGCTGAAACCCATAGCTGCGGACGGCAGGGTCACATTTGACTTAGAAGACATCGATAAAATTATGCGTATCGAATCCCAGGGCGGGGTTGCCGAACAGGTCATACGGATCTTGGATGAGGATGGGTATTCATGTAAGTTATTGTACCGTAGAGCAACCTTGAGCTATGAAATTGAAGAAATACCTCGGTAAACTCTGGCGCGCCGACTATCCCGCTTCACTCCCCGGGGAGGCGGAAGCTTCCTGGGAACGCTTCGCTGCCAAAGCCTTTGACAACAAGCCCGTAAAGGTCTTTCGGATGAAACCCTACTGGAAACATTTCGCTGCGGCCGCAGCTGCGGTAGTATTGCTTGTTGTAAGCCTGCAACTGGTCATTGATGCCAGGTCCGGGCCGGACTTCCTATCGGTGGAAAACACGGGAAAAACCATCCGCGTCGTTACCTTGCCCGATCGGTCCGTCATTAGCTTGCTGCCCGGGTCCAGGCTACAATACGCGGAAAATTTCCGGCAAAACAGAACATTGAACCTGGATGGCGAGGCTTACTTTGAGGTCACGAAAAAGGAGGGTGCGCCGTTCCGTGTGACCAGTGGTCGCACAACAACCACTGTGCTGGGCACCTCGTTCAATGTGAAAAGCCGTGTCGACGGGAGTACCGAAGTGGCACTGTATGAAGGACGCGTAAAAATGGAGGTGGAAGGCATGGAACAGGATTGGAAGCTGTCTCCGGGCGAACTTTTTATCTTCAATGGCACCGGACCGGAAGTGGTCCCCTTCAATACCCGCCGGGGCGGTACACCGTTATACATCGATTTCGAAAAGGCACCACTTGCTGAAATCGCTGCCTACATAAAAGACGTTTATGGTTATACCGTAACGGGCGACCCGGCGATTTTTTCCGAAAGAATGACCATGCGTGTGCGCAGGAACGAACCGCTGGACAATATTCTCAAGACCATCACCGATATTTATGATATGGGCTCAAGCACCGACACCTTGCGAAATAAAATCGAACTCTTCATCATCCGCCCAAGCACAAAAAAATGAAATGTATACTTATCTGCCTGTTTCCGTTCGTGTTTTTCGGCCATAGCCTTGCACAGGAAAACAGCATCACCCTGAAGAATCCCAGCCTCCAGGAACTATTCAATACCATCGAGGCAAACAGCGACTATAGATTTGCCTATGACAGCCGGCTGAACATCAACGGACGGACGGGGTTCAGTATCACGATTTCCCCTGACAACATTGAAGCGGCGCTTACTGAACTGGAGAGAAAATCGAATTATATGTTCCGGCGTCAGGGCCAGAATATCACCGTAAAACATGCCGCCGGCAATCGTCAGGAAACGCATACGTTGTCAGGAACCATCTCAAATGAGCAGGGCCAACCCCTGCAGGGAGCCAATATCATTATCAAAGAAAAGGACGCTGGCATAGCCAGCGATAGAAACGGACGGTTTTCGATACCGCTACAGGAAGGAGTCTATACACTACGTATCACCTATGTCGGTCATTTGGACACGGAGAAAGAGGTCGGCGTCTATGGCGATGTGGAAAAGCACTTTACGCTTATGCAGAACGGTAAAACACTGGATGAAGTGACGGTCACCGGGAAGCAGAAACAGATTGCCGAAATTAAAAAGCCCCAGATGAGCGTCAACAGTCTTTCTGTAGCGCAGATCAAGCGTACCCCGGTGGTTCTGGGTGAGGCTGACCCGATCAAATCACTCATGCAATTGCCCGGAGTCACCAATGCGGGCGAAGGGTCATCCGGATTCAATGTACGGGGAGGGGCGGCAGACCAGAACCTGCTGCTGCTTGACGGCGCCCCCATTTATGGCGACTCCCACCTGTTCGGGTTCTTTTCCGTGTTCAATGCTGATGCGCTCAGCGGTCTCGAGCTGTACAAGGGCGGGATACCTTCCAAATTCGGGGGGCGGGTATCCTCCATACTGGACGCACGTCAACGGATCGGCGACAATCGCGATTTTCATATGAATGGTGGCATAGGGCTGATATCCAGCCGGCTGACCGCCGAAGGGCCGCTCGAAAAAGACAGGGGTTCGTTCATGCTGGCGGGCCGGAGCTCCTACGCACACCTGTTTCTGAAATTGGCCGGAGAAAATAATTCCGGCTATTTCTATGATCTCAACACCCGGCTCAATTACCGGCTCAACGAGAATAACTCCCTCTACCTTTCCGGTTACTATGGGCGTGACGTGTTTGACATCAACGATTTGTTTTCCAGTTCATACGGAAATGCCATGCTCAACCTGCGCTGGCGTCATCGGTTTTCCGATAACCTCGAAGCGGACTTGATTACCTTTTACAGCGACTATCGCTTCGGCCTGGAGCTTGCTTTTGCTGATTTTCTCTGGGACAATGCCATTGAAAGTTACGGAGTGAAATACGATTTTTCGCATCGCTTTTCAGATGCGTTCAGCCTGCAGTACGGTGCGGGGGGGATGTATTACGATTTCAATCCCGGCACCCTGGCGCCCAGTGGTCCGGCATCAATCATCAATTTCACGCAGCTCGACAAGAAATATGCGCTGGAACCCTCGGTATACGTCGACGCGGAACACACGCTTTCCGATAAACTGACAATCCGGTACGGTCTTCGTTACAGCCTGTTCTACCGGTACGGGCAGGAAACCGTCACCCACTACGCAGACAACCGGCCCGTGGCCTTCAATCCCGTCTTTGGGATTTATGAAAGGGGAACACCAGTCGGATCAACGCAATACGGCAGGGGCGAGCAAATCAGTTCGTTCAATAACCTGGAGCCCCGTGTCGCGCTGTCGTATGCGCTGGACGACAATACCTCACTGAAGGCCAGCTACAACCGTATGACCCAGTACCTGCACCTATTGGCCAATACCCAGTCGCCCACGCCGGTCAATGTCTGGACACCCAGCGGGCCGTATACCAAGCCTCAGTTGCTCGATCAGGTGGCCCTCGGCTATTTCAAGAATTTTTCGGACGATCGGTATACCATCGAAACCGAAGCGTTTTACAAAACCGTAGACAACCGCATCGACTATGTCGACGGTGCGGAACTGATTGCCAATAACCATATTGAGCAGGTGATCCTCAACGGGGAAGCCCGTTCGCTCGGCTGGGAATTCCTGCTCCGGAAAAACACAGGGAAGCTTACCGGGTGGATTGCCTACACCTTGTCGCGCGCTGAACAGCGGACACCCGGCCACACCCCGGAGGAGCCGGGAATTGCCGGCGGCAACTGGTATCTATCGCCCTATGATAAGCTGCACAACCTGGTCATTACCGGCGTATATGAGCTGAATGACCGGTGGTCCTTTGCAGCCAATTTCGCCCTGCAGTCCGGACAGCCCGTCACGTTTCCGGACGGGCAGTACCGGTTCGGGGGACTTACAATCCCCAGCTACGGCTCCAGGAACGACAGCAGGCTTCCCACCTACCACCATTTGGACGTCGCTGCTACCTACATCCCCAGACCCAGAAAGCAAAAGAGCTGGCGCGGCGAATGGGTATTCAGTATCTATAACGTTTACAACCGTATGAACGCCGCTTCCATCCGGTTCGGAGCCAATGAAGAAACCGGTATCAACGAGGCCACGCGGCTTTCCATTTTCGGGATTATTCCCGGTGTATCATACAATTTTAAATTTTAAAACAAACGATGATGAATTTCCAATCACTTCTGCCGATTTTTCCAGCCATCGCCGTTGCGCTGTTGTTTACCGCATGTGAAAAAGTGGTCGATATCGACCTGGATACGGCCGAGCCTCGGCTGGTGATCGATGCAGCCATTTCCTGGGAAAAAGGCACCGATGGTGCCAACCAACGGATCAGGCTGAGCACAACCACCGACTATTATGCCACGGAAATCCCGCCGGTATCCGGAGCCACCGTGCAGATCAGCAACGCCGCCGGCCAGCGGTTTGATTTCGTGGAGAACCCCGGTACCGGAGAGTACCTGTGCACCGATTTTGTGCCCGAACTCCACGGGGTCTACGAACTCCGGGTGACCGTCGGTGACCAGGTATATACCGCCACGGAGACGTTGATGCCCGTACCCGAAATCACCCGTATTGAGCAGCGTGTGCTGGATATTTTCGGAGACAACATCGAAGTCAGGTTTTACTTTAACGACGATGGTACTGCGGAGAATTATTACCTCACGGAAATACAAACCGATTTTCTGTTGTTTCCATCCTATGGGTTATTGGACAATCAGTATACGCAGGGCAACGAGCTATTCCAGCCCTTTATTGATGAGGAACTTGACAGCGGGGGTGAAATACAGATGCGTTTATCGGGAATCTCGCGGCAGTTTTACAGCTTTATGGCCCTGATTTTAGCGGCAACAGGCGGTAACCCATTTAGCACACCACCGGCCAATATCCGGGGGAATATTGTCAACCAAACCGATGCCGGTAACGTTGCACTGGGCTATTTCAGGCTTTCCGAGACCGACACCGTGACGTATGTGGTTGAGTGAAATGTTGAGCATATGAAGGCAGAGGTCCCGAAACCGGACCTCGGGATAGCGAGGTGCTGAGAACGTCTGTATTGAAATTTAAGATTGTTGCGGCGGATATACTAATTCCCATAAATGACCGTCCGGGTCAGAAATGTATCCAATATACCCTCCGTATGTTTCATCAATCATGGCTTTATTCATTATTGCACCTCCATAGGTTGGCGCATTTTCCAAAGCTGCATCCACATCTTCCTTAGACATCAATGCACAACTGATGATTGTTCCGGCATTATCCTTTGGAAATTGCACTCCACGGCCTGCTTGTCTGCTGTAAATCTCAAATGTATTCGTTTCCATAAGAAACAATGAAAGATTCGGAAGCTCAATCGTAATCACTCCTTCGTCAATTTTAATATCAGGAAGTCCAAATACATTTCTGTAGAACGTTAAGGTTTTGTCCGGATGCTGGATAGGTAAACAAACGATTGTGGTTCTTATTTTCATATTCGGTCTATTTTTTTACCAATGAAACTTGTCCTGTTTTTGCGGTGGCCCATCGATTTGGACCGCTCGCGCACCACGGTAAATATAGTTAATTCTGACTCATTTTTTCGGGCTGGTTTTCATTGCCCCGATAGCGGTATGGGCAGGATTAGCGAAATCGGCATGAGGTACGGAGCAAAAAGAACCGGGAACTACTGCTGAAGAGATCGTACAAGATGTATCAAGATATGCGCCGCCAACGGCGGACGCAGCTTCCTCCTCATACATAAACCGGGAGTATCCGGGCAACCTCAAAATCCCTGTCGCTCCGGTCATCAACGGTTTTGATCTTTCGGGTTGGGCACAAGTGCCGTCTGGCACACACCGCTTTGTGTTCTATACCCGTCCTTTTACTGACGTACCATTTTTTGAACTGCCGGTTACCATACGGGAAGAACAAGCCGTCATTGCGGATAGCACATTTAATTTGTCAGCAGGTGAAGTATATACGCTGAATGTGTTGGAAAAAGAGGTAGGGGGTGAGGAGCTTTCCACTCTGCTCTACCTCCGGCAGGAGCGTTTTCACAAAATGGCCTTCGCCGATTCGCTCCTGTATGTCAATTTTTATAACCTAAGTGCAGTAGGCTATGTCGATGCGCACCCAGAGCCTTCGGCTATGATCACCAACTACGATCAGGCAACAGGAACAGCAATCAAGGAGCATGTCAACATTTATTATTCGCTGTATCGGGACGACATACCTTATCCCTTTACGTTGATAAACAACCAACGGCCGCGGATTGGCTTTACCCCCGTGCCGGGCCATCAGCTTATTCCTTTGCAACAGTTAACCCGCTCTCAAGAACCCATTGTTACGCCGTACAACACGATCCCGCTTTTTCTTCCGGATGATACCACGGGGAACATCCTCTCCAGACACTGGGTCCGCCTCGATATCGTCCCGCCCGGCGGGGGCGGAGGAGGGTTAATTGGCGTGTCTGACCCAAGCCACAGACTGTTCGCGCCGGCAAACGGAACCATTGTATCATTGACAAACCTCAGTGACGAAGGGCGTACGCAGCTGTATACCGGAGGGAGTGGAAATGCACCGGGCTTCTTTTTACCAAGCCTGATCCGTCAGGCCGCGTCCGGTCCATACCGGCAACGGTCATTTGCCACGGTTAGCACGATAGAATTTATCAATAAGCAGGTGTATATGACATCGGTGATGAAAACCTATGATCCACCAATCAATTGATCCACATTCAAGAACAGACCATGAGAACAACTGTATTATATTTAGTTCTGATAGCGGCATGCAGTGGCCTTGCTCGCTGCAGCAAGCCTGATATGACCGTCATACCTCCACCGGGTACGACAGAGGTAAACAACATTTCGGATTACCTGAACAACCAATTGTCGTTGTCGCTTTTTGCCGAAGCGGTGCAGCTTGCCGGATTGGCTGAAGAGCTTGCTACAGGCGAATATACCGTGTTTGCCGTGAACGACGAAGCATTCCATCGAATAGGTATAACCACAGCGGCCGATTTGCAGCGTTGGCCGGCTGACAGTTTGGAGTTGTTTGTTTGGAAACATGTGATTCGTGGCCGGCTACTTTACGGAGATATCCCACGATCGCTCGATACCGAGTATCCGACGGTAAACGGAGAAACGTTGCTCATATCCTATCATTCAGAGGAACTGACCACCGTCAACGGCGTCCGGATGCTTGAAAATCCGAGAGCACTCAGCGATCCGCGTACGTTTGGTACCCCCTTGCAAAATGGCGTGGTCTATTTCATCCACACCCCTATTAAGACAACGACGGGTACGGTGCAGGATTTCCTGGCATCAAGGCCGGAATTATCCCTTTTTGTGGCCGGACTCAAGAGATTCGGGCAGTGGGATCGCCTGGCAACGGAACAGCAGATTACCGTACTGGCACCGCCTGATTCCGTTTTCCTCCGTTACGGCATAGATGCCGATCGTATAGCGGACATGGATGTGCAAACGTTCCGGTCGCTGCTGATGGATGCCTACATCGTCGATCTCAACCGGATATTTACAAACGACATACAAACCCAGATCAATGAGATAAATTATCCCATCTCAGGCTCGTCTTATATGTTGATCCTGGGCACCAGTGATCCGGAGACCGGCATGGCCATGGTCAATGGGCACTTGTCAACATATTTCGGAACATTCCTCTTTAAGCCAGGAATTAATCAACCTATGCCAAATTATGCCGGCCCAGCCTTCTGGGGTTCGCCTATTATCGGATCAAACAAGCATTCCGTTCCAAGCCCATCGGATCGCAATGCAGGCTATGTCATCGCTTATTTGGGCGAAACAAAATACAACGGGTCGGCATCCGAATTGACGGGGCGCTACACCAATTTCAATTGTGCCAACGGCGTGGTCCATTACATCGATGGCTTATTGGTCATGCCGGAGGAGGCCATTGTGCAATGAGTACGTTAACCGAAATCAGGCAATAGCTGTATACATAAATTATAATAGCATGAAGACAACAATAAACCATATAAAACTGACCTGTATTGGGCTATGGATATCTATGGCAATCGTTACTTGGTCATGCAGCAAAGTAACAGAAATACCGGTGGAATTGCAGCCTCCATTGGTGTATGAACATTCAGCATTAAAAGAAATAGCGGAGATCATAGCACAGGAGCAAGAACTGACGATTTTCCGGGAAGTCTATTCCAGATCGGGCGTTGAGGCATATATGGATAGTGTCCGTGCCACCACCACCGACACCCTCACACCATTTACGCTGTTTGTTCCCCGCGATGCTGCATGGCAAGCCATGGGCTATAGCCTGGAAAGTGTAAGCAACCTTTCTGCCGAAGCATGCCGGGAACTCATCATGTACCTGACTGTACGGGGGCGTTATGTTCCGACGAATACGTCCGATCCGGTATCGGGAACAAACACCCTTCGCCCCATCATCCCGGCGAGGCGTTATGAGCTGCAGGATGACTGGGGATTTATCCGGGTATCCCACCAGCCTTACCTGCTCTACCTGGCCTGGGGAGGTGGGAACATCTATTTGAACGGAAAAGAAGCCGGTACAGTCGGAAATGATATACATCCGGCTACTGACGGCGCAGTATACCTGGTCAATACGTTGCCCATCAAGCCGGGGAAAACGGTGTATGAAATACTGCAGGAAGACGAATCATTCAGCTTTTACCTGGCTGCCCTGGATATCAGTAACCAGGTGTATCAGGAATACCAGGTCGGTATCGACCCGGAAAACCGTAGCGAAGAGTTATTCTGGATGACGCCTGAACCATTCATGAATGACCTTTCGCAACTTAGTAGTTTCAGTCCCATGTTCGGAACGATAACAACAGGTAATCTGAATATGAATAATATGTACACGGTGTTTGCTCCGGACAACGAGGCATTCATCAGGGCAGGATTTCCAGACATTGCTTCGATAGCAGATTATATCCGGTCGTCGTATGTAACCACCGCCGGATATGTAGAAGATATGAGGAGGAGGCCCCGCTATACCAACATGGATTCGGTACTGAACCACAGCTTTTTCGCAAGAATAACCACCATAAGTCATTTCCCTGCGTTTGAACTGGCACGGCAGTCCTCAAACGTAAACAATCAAGTGGTGTTTACCAACGATATGTTGTGGAACTCCGTTTTCCGGGACGAAGGGATACGCCGGTCGGTTTCATTAACATTTTTCGATTGGACCTTTTTTGATGAAAGTCTGTATGACTTTACGCAACTGGTAGAAGAACGCAGCGAACTGAAACTCTTGTTCCGATCGGAAGGGAATCGGATTACCATCCGGCGTGGTGATGCGCCCGATGGCCAGGTTGCCAACGTGGTGTTGGAACAATCCGATATCGTTGCCATGAACGGCGTAATACACCGGATAGACAATTTATTGTTGCCAAACCCTTAAATCCTAAAATCAGCATGATCATGTCAAGAGCTTATACGAGGTGCTTCCGCTGCGTGCTAATCTTTCTGCACGTCATGATAGTATTCCAATCCTGTACTAAAGAAGATCCACCGGTAAATTCCATTCACAATGCCAGGGGCATTGCGGCGGTGGCAAACAATAATTATTCACTCCAGTATTTCTTCCTGGCACTACAGGTCACGAACTACGTTCCGCTATTGACGGAGCCCGGACCTTTTACCGTGTTTGCGCCGGCTAATGAAGCATTTAATAGTTTAGGGGTCGACGCCCGGGGTGCCATACAGAGCAACGCCGCCCTGGTTGGACAGATCATCCCCTATCACATCTATCCCGGAGTGCTGAAGCTGGACGACCTGGGTGAAGGACGCAACCAGGTTTTTACCATGCAAAATGAAATGACGGCCTATGTCAGCCACATGAAAAATGACCGGGAGTCGTTGGTTACCATCAATGGAGTGCCTGTTCAGCCGAAAGGCTTCGAGGCGAGCAATGGATTGGTGTATACCACGCAGGCACTTTTACAGCCTACCCAGCAACTCACT
This sequence comes from Parapedobacter composti, assembly GCF_900112315.1. Taxonomy (GTDB): domain Bacteria; phylum Bacteroidota; class Bacteroidia; order Sphingobacteriales; family Sphingobacteriaceae; genus Parapedobacter; species Parapedobacter composti. The sequence goes on from NZ_FOLL01000026.1 coordinate 25,344, forward strand.
TTGGCGGAACTCATTTCCAACGATGCTTCGTTTACTTTTTTCAGTGTTGCCTTGCAGCACAGCGGCCTTGCAGATCTACTGGAGGAATCAGGCGAACTGACCGTCTTTGCACCGATGAACAGTGCATTTGAGGCAAGAGGAATTTTTACCACAGATGAGATTAAAAGTATGTCGCCGGATGAATTGAAGCCGCTGGTTTTATCCCATATTGCCGAAGGCCGGCAATACCTGTATGATTACATCATGATGGCCGATGTGACAACCCAGCGATATACGGAAACCATGTTGGACGGAAAAGAAGCATCGATTCAGCTTTTACCGAACTATAGCTGGATTAGCCAAACGGGGTTCCGGGGGATCAGTATCAGTAAACCGGATAATTCTGGAGGATTGAACACCTCGGAAATCCTGATTGAAAGCCATATCGGACGTACGGCAAACAATGGAGTGCTTCACGGAATCAGTACGGTCCTGAGACCTTGATGTTCAAATCCTATCTGACAAAAAAAACACAAAACGCGTAGCGTTCATGAGTGCAAATGAAAACAAACAGTAACGAATATTATTTCGAATGAAAAGCTTTTATATAATGAATTGGGTTTGGACGATGGTATTAGTCGGTTGCTTTATGCTATTAGTCTTCCCGAATGCGACCTATGCTCAGGAAACCTCGGGCTCCCTGACGGGCCGGGTGACGGACGTTTCCGGTGGGGGCCTTGCGGGTGCGACGGTGACGGCGGTTCATACG
>NZ_FOLL01000027.1 GCF_900112315.1 Parapedobacter composti
GAATCTTGATGATCTGCGCCTCGCTGAAATTGCTCTTTTTCATTGTCCCTAAAATTATAAAACTACATTAATAATCGTAGCTGTTTTTAGGGAAGCTTACATCCACAAATTAAGACTGTGTAATTTTACAAAATTCTCTTTAATTTAACCTAAACCTAAATACCCTAACACGCCTGGGTAGTGTAACCTGAACTGTGTCACGAGCACTACAACAGCCGGGGCGACCCGGGGGGCGACGGCGCGGCCAACGGTTTCGCACCGGACGTATTCGGGATGAATTTTGAATACCATGCCGGAGATTATAAAAAAGCCGGTACGGGCATTGGCAGCATCCAGCATGCCAGCTACCCGGCGCAGTACAGCGGCAACTTGAGCGGATTGAGCTGGCAAAGCCGCAAGCCGTCATCCATCACCGGGCTGGACGCCCCTGTGATGAACGCATTCCGGTATGACCATAAGTATCAGTTGCAGCACAGCGGCTGGGGCACGCCGAACTACAGTAACGGCACGTATACCGAACAGACGAATTTGTACAGGGAGTACGGGCTGAGCTATGATGGGAACGGGAACATCCAGACGCTGAAGCGGACCAACGGCGGCGGGGCCACCACGGCCGACTACACGTACGGTTACGTGGCGGGCACGAACAAGCTTGCTTCCGTCCCCGGCTACGCCACCTACACGTACGATGCGATAGGCAGGCTTTCCAGCGAGGTGAAGGGCAGCAGCGGGATGTACCTGGAGTATGACGTAAGTGGGAAGGTAACGAAAATCTACAGCAATTCGGCTAAGACCAATTTAATCATTAGTTTTGTCTATGACGAGGCGGGGCAGCGGATAAAGAAGCAGGATCACCGCAACGGTTCTTTGACGTGGTATGTATATGATGCCGGGGGCACGCTGATGGGTGTATATGACAACCACGGCGGGAGCATGGCGCTGAAGGAGCAGCCGGTTTACGGGGCTGGTCGTTTGGGTATCTACTTCCGGCAGGGCAACAGCTACCAGTATGCGCTGACGGACCACCTTGGCAGCGTGCGTGCCGTGATTAACCGGAACAAGCTATCTAACGGGAACGCGGACGTTGTTTACTATGCCGACTACTATCCCTTCGGCATGGTGCTGCGTTCAGGCGGCACGGGCTGGCGCTACGGCTACCAGGGGGAGTATTCGGAGAAAGACGGCGAGACGGGTTGGAATGCGTTTGAGCTTCGTAATTACGATGCGGCGATAGGCCGGTGGCTGAGCATCGACCCTTACGGGCAATACTGGTCGCCGTACGTCGGGATGGGGAACGACCCGGTGAATGGGATTGACCCGGATGGCGGTGAGCGCACAGACTGGTACCTGCCCTTGGGAGCCCGAAGCACTTCGGAGGCGGTGTGGTTCGACGGTTTTGGTGCTCGTGCGGGATATGCGTGGTTGGGTGGCGCCGATTATATCTTCGGGAGCCAGACGATGGCTGAGATAAGAGCTTCCTCGGGGCTTGGGAGGATGGAGATGGCATTCATGGACGAACTGTTCATTGCGATGGATGCCTATCGCAGAGGTACCGGAGCACTCTTCATGGGTTATCCGGATAATCTGTTAGATAAAGCGTTCACCAGTTTTTATGATTTGAATTACCGGTATAATGAGATAGACCCATTCAGCAGACTCCCGATTATGGGTAATGGCGCCTTAGTGGATGCGAACTGGATTATAGACCTCGGTGCTGGAGGGCTAGCTGGGGGGCTAAAAGCCCTTGCTGGGGGAGCCGCTAGGGGAGCACCTAAGTATTTATATCATTACACCAGTCGGGAAGCAGCCCAAAGTATTTCTCAAAGTGGTTTAAGAGTTGGAAGGGATGGATTCTCATATTTGACCAATAATAGTACATTAAGGCCACTGCAAGCTCAAATAGAATTAGCTCTACCAGCTAATAGGGCTTTGCCTAATTCATTGCTCCGAATCAATACATCTGGATTAACCCCTGCTGCAATCAGGAGAGTCCAAGGAAATCTACCCGGTTTAGGTGCTGGAGGAGGAATGGAGTTTCTGTTCAATCAGCACATTCCAGCAAGTGCTATAAAAATAATCAGGTGATATGGAAGAGAGAATAAGAACGGCATTAGAATTTTTAAAAGACGGACAATCTTTTACAGTGGGTGAATTAAGACTAGGGGCAGAAAAGCCGAGAGTGATTGAAGTGACCGGATGGTCTCAGTATACGAATTTTGCCAATTTGACAAGACAGCAATGTCTGAGAGAGTTGGAAGAAATTAAGGCACTGTTTTATAAAATGGTTGATGCTTCCTCGGAATTAAAAGACTTCATCAAAGATAAGTTTATAGAGTTCAACCTTTGCTTTGATGATTATGGGAAAGTATCAATCGGGATATGTTCAGAGAAAAACGGCATAGTTAAATGGGAAGTAGACTTAAAAGAATGATGAGCCAGTTTCATTTTAATAAAAGTAATAATTTGATCCTTAGAGTGTTTCTAACTCCAATTGTTGTACTCTTTTTTCAGTTTGTCATACCTGCTTCTGCAAGTCCAATCAATTTTTACCAAAGCCATCATACTGTTACTTCGGAAACATATGCCTATGATGAAACTGAAAGTTCAGCTCATGTGGAAGTCAGTCTTACTGGTGGACTAAGTCGAGTACTTTCAGTAAAAGGGGTACGATTAGATCATGAGATTTTAGTAGAGGCATCGAGTGTTGCCGTTAGGTCGAGTACTAAGCTAAGCACACGATTTGTTTCTACTGCTGATAATGTTGTCCACGATTTAAAACCGACTTTTCATTCAACGTTTCGAGCGCTTTATCAGTTTCTTCCTTTGTTAAAAAAGCATCGTTCGGCAGCTTGTTGAGCCGATCCTGGATGTTTGCAGAGTTTTTACCTAGTTTATTGGCAAATGCGGTTGCACCGCCAGCAGCCATAACCTCGGCGATGGAGTAGGTTTTGTACCTAGGAGTGGATGAAAGTGATCCCGCTGTGTTTTTTTCTTTAACTGCCATGTTTACCTCCCGTTCCTAACAAAGATACATCAAGAATTTGGAAAACCAATCTCGCTGGTATTAACGATTTTAGGTCGCTGTTAGGACGAGATGTCAATGTATTAAAAAAATTTACTTGTCTCCAAGTCCTTTAAATCCTCCTTATACAAAAACCACTTTTCATCCGTCTTCGGCGCTTTGCGCATCGGGCGGAAATAAACTAAAGATATTAGTGGCGTTATTTCTGTTTCTGCAAAAATTTTTCCTACCTTTACTCGATGAACCTTTTATCTCATTTACCCGAAGAAAAGCAAAAAGAAATCTTAGCGGCTGTTGAAATAATTAAGGAAGAGGCCAACCCGGAAAAGATTATTTTGTTCGGTAGCCACGCTACAGGTAAATGGGTGGATTCGTCATATGTGGAGGATGGAATCAAATTAAGTTACATTAGTGATTACGATTTTTTGGTGGTACTTAGCGATGATAAAAAGGATCAAGAAACAAGTATCGCTAGCCACATTGAGAATCGTTGTAATGATTTCGAGGGCATTGTTAGCCCGGCCCCTCATACAATAAGCTATATTAACCATGGCCTTTCGTTCGGGCAATTTTTTTTTATCCGCATCATTAATGAGGGTATTTTGTTGTATGATACTGGTAATACCGAGTTTGTAAAACCGAAGATTTTAACCCCTGAAGAACAAAAAAAGAAAGCACAAGACTATTTTGATTTATGGTTTCCGAACGGGGATGATTTTCTAACGGGCGCAAACTTTTATTTGACTCGAGATAAATATCGTCTATGTGCTTTTTCCTTGCATCAGGCAGCCGAAAACTTTTATGCAACAGCACTATTGGTGTTTGAGGGCTATAAACCAACCATGCATGGACTGCAAAAAATGCGGAATTACTCCAAGCATTTGAGCCGAGAGTTATACACCTTGTTTTTAACACCGCCGGAAGATGCTCACCAAACCCACTTGTTTGATCTTTTGAAAAGGGGCTATATCGAAGCCCGCTACAAACCTAACTATAACATTACCCGTGAGGAATGTGAAGAATTGATTGCGAAGCTCACCCAGATGAAAGAAATTGTCAAACGGATTTGTACCGAGAAAATTCAAAGCATCAAATAAAGAACCGTGCCAAATCTTTATATCATAGCGGGTTGTAACGGTGCTGGAAAAACGACGGCGAGTTACACCATATTGCCGGAAATATTGGATTGCAAGGAATTTGTCAATGCCGATAACATCGCAGCAGGGCTTTCTCCCTTCAATCCAGAGCGTGTGGCGTTGGAAGCTGGCCGCATCATGCTCTCGCGTATTCACGATCTGTTGAATGAGCGGGCCGACTTCGCTTTTGAGACCACCTTGTCTACACGGAGTTATGTCTCACTCATTAAGGAAGCTAAGGGGAAGGTTATGAAGTGCCACTATGTGATAGATGGCTCGTGTTCGATAACATGGACGTCGAGCCGCTGTTGGTCGCTAAATACGATGAATTTGGAGAAGCCGTATTATTAAATGACGAAATTTGGTCAATCATTAAGCAATGGCAATTAACCATAATGCTATAATACCTCCCGAGACCCCCTTCGCTGATAAAGTGTTGCATGGGCTGCGGAAAGCGTTGCGGAAATTAGTGGAGGAATCTGCTGCCAACGGGGAAAGTCTCGTCATCAAGCGTGATGGTGAAATTAAAGAAGTGCCCGCCAAAGACTTGCTTAAAACATTACCGAAAGAAGATACCCATTAATAGGCTAGAAGCCATCTCACTTTTTCATATATTTTTTTATAACGGCCTTTTTGGTAAAAAATCCTGAGGTGAAAGACCAAAATGATCCGCGAGTTTGTTGATATGGTTCAAGTTGTATTTTGATCGATTTTTGGGATTTTCTATATTGGCTATAAAGGTCTGCTTAACGTCGATTATCGTTCCAATGTCCTCTTGCGTAAGATTTTTTTCTGTTCGAATTTTATAAACAAAGTCGACTACGTGTTGCTCAATCGGTGTTAAAATGCTCTCAGCCATTGCAACACCGAAATAAGATAAAAAAACATTTGGTATTATAATACATGTATTATATATTTGCCATTGAACATCCTCATTGCGCGGCCTGAGAAACCTAAAAATGAACGGATGTTATCAATAGGACCAAAAAACAACGGCGTACGAGCGGCCTCTTTTATTCGACGCTCGGGTGATTTCTCAGACCTCAGCAATGAGTTGAAGAGGCCCGCCCGTATTGCTGTTTTTGCATACCAACTAAATCCTTTACTAGATTCCTTCATTAATATTATTTCTGCACCGGAATGAGGGCTTTATTTTCACATTCAGCCAACGCTTATTGAAAACTGGCGTTGTTTGTCAACCGATTATTCTTTGGACCAAACATAATAATAATGAAGCAAAATTTACGCTTAAGGGACTCGCATTGCCTAAAACGAACAGAACCAACTCACCATATACACCAACAATCCGCATCGGATAAGCGGAATAGTTATACAGGAAACTCGCGAACATGCTTTGCCTTTGTTCGTACTTTCTTCTGCCTTTCTCCTGACATCTCCCGAGAATTTATCGGGGCGTATGCGGGCTGTATGCGGGAAAAAGTAACATACGCGCCGCATACGGCACGCGTACGGCACGCGAGATGGCAGAACACGGGCAGGAGAAAGGCAGGCACGGGTGTATCTGGTCTTCGGATAGTCGCTTCAGTCCCGTGTTCCTGTCCACCTATCTTTATCCCTCATTCAGGCCATATCCCTGTGATATCCGGGTATATCTCGGCAAAAAGGCCAAAAAACGGCACTTTACCGAAGGGTGCACGGCAAACGTACGGGAGAAAGGCACGTTTGGAGGGGCAAGGGAAGGAGTATATATCGGAGCGGAATGAAACTGGAGACTGTACAGTGTCAGCTTCGGAGCTCGGTACTAACTCTGTGCTAACTCGTTCTACACTCCTATTGGTGTGCGCAAACCAAGGTAACCCGGAGACCAAAGCGAGACCAAAGGAAGACCAGAAGGAGCTCCGAAGAAATATCGAAGAATCATGTGTTTGTACCCATGCGAAGGTTCCGGCCCGTAGTGGGCCGGGCCCCGCCTTGGGGTTGATGGTATCGATCCTTTTGATGACCATATGCTTTCATGCCCGGGCACAGCAGCGGAATGATGTCCCGGAAGCTTTAGGGAAGGGCCTTTCTGTGAGCGGGAAGGTGATTTCGGCTGTCAATGGCTCAATTATCCGAGGAGCCACCATCACCAACAAACGCACAGGTATCCATGCCGTTACCGATGGGCTGGGGGAGTATCGCATCTCCGCAAAACCGGACGATGTACTCCGCTATTCCTACATGGGGTACATATCCGTGGAAGAACGCATTGACGGCAGGGAACGGATTACCGTAGCGCTGGATTCGGCAGAACATATGCTGGAAGAGGTGGAGGTCGTATCAACAGGTTACCAGACGCTTCCGAAAGAACGGGCCACGGGAAGTTTTGTCTTTGTGGACAGTGCGCTGCTGAACCGAGCCGTCAGCACGGATATCATCAGCCGCCTGAAAGGGGTAGTGCCCTCGCTGATGTTCGATGAGCGGGCCGGGGGTGATCCAAAGCTTAGCATCCGTGGACGCAGCACCATCTTTGCGAACGCCGACCCGCTTATCGTCGTGGATAATTTCCCTTATGAGGGTGATATCCGCAACATCAATCCGAACGATGTGGAAAGTGTATCTATCCTGCGCGATGCTGCTGCGGCGTCTATATGGGGCGTCCGTGCCGGCAATGGGGTGATTGTGATTACCACAAAAAAAGGTAAAGCCGGACAGCCCTTGCAAGTTTCATTCAACGGCAACGTGACGGTGGGCGAGAAGCCGGACCTGTGGTATGAGCCGAGGATATCGACATCGGATTTCATTGACGTGGAGCGGTTTCTGTTTGACAACGGCTATTTTAATACGAGCTTGAATAATGCAGTGAACCCGCCTGCGCTCAGTCCGGTGGTGGAGCTTTTGGCGGCAGCGCGCGATGGCGAACTGACCGATGGGGAAGCACAACGCCAGATCGATGCACTGCGGAATATCGATTACCGCAACGAACTGAGCCGTTATTTTTATCGCCGTAGTGTCCGCCAGCAATACGCGCTGGATCTTTCTGGTGGTGGCGACCGGACAGCATATCGCTACTCGGCTTCCCTCGATAGGAATCAGGCCCATACCAAAGGGGAATCCTTTGGGCGCATCGTGCTCGCCGCCAATCAGCGATTCATGCTGTTTGCAAATACTACACTCAACGGCGGCCTGTATTATACCCGGTCGTCGACTGCCCGCAATCTGGCGTTGAGCCAATTTCATATGGGTTCGCGGGATAGTTATCCGTACGTCAGCTTTGCCGACGACGCTGGCAATTATCTGCCTATGGCTAGGAATTACCGGCTTCCGTTTGTGGAGCGGGCCGGGGAAATGGGCTTGCTCGACTGGCACTACCGGCCGCTGCAGGAGTTGGAAAGCCAAGATAATACCCAACGGCTGATAGGCGTGCGCAGTACGGCGGGAATAGAACAGCGACTGTTTGATGGCTTCCGTTTCAAGGCTGATTATCAGTATGAAACGCAGGCCACGGCAGACAGGCTGCTGCAATCTGCGGAGACGTATTATACGCGGGATCTCATCAACCGCTTTTCGACGGTTGAAAACGGACGGGTCACCGGAAATAACATACCCGTAGGCGGTATCCTTTCGATGGCGCAACGGACGCTTGCTTCCCACAATTTCCGGGCGGTGGCGGATTACGATGGCTCATGGCAGGGGCATCAGCTTGCGGTGATAGGAGGTTTCGAGGTACGGGACAACCGGATTGATGGCAACAGTTATGGTTACTACGGCTACGACGGCAGCACCGGCACATCTTCGCCTGTAAACTACGATACGCTGTACCGGCAATATCCGTCCGGTACAGCCACGTCAATCCTGCGCAACGAAGGGCATACCGGCATCGTAGACCGCTACCGCTCGTGGTTCGCCAACGCGGCCTATACGGTCTCCGGGCGGTACACCTGGTCGGCCAGCGGGCGGATGGACCAATCGAACCTTTTCGGGGTCCGTGCCAACCAGCGCTCCGTTCCGTTATGGTCGGCGGGCTTCCTGTGGCAGTTGCATAACGAACCCTTCTTCGGGGCGGAATGGGTGGATAGGCTGCGCCTGCGGCTTACCTATGGGTATAATGGCAACATGGATCAGCAGACGACGGCCTTTGCAACGGCCAGGTTTCTTTCGGCCAATATAAACGGGCAGCGCTATGCCAGCCTTCAGTCGCCCCCCAATCCCAACCTGCGTTGGGAGAAGACCGCAATGTGGAACGCCAGCGCGGAGTTCGGCCTGTTTGCCGACCGGATTTCCGGCAGCGTTGAGTACTATGAGCGTAAAGGCGATGGGCTGATCGGCTACGCACCGCTGGAACCCACCCGCGGGATCACGCGTTTCCGGGGCAATGTGGCCAATATGGAAAGCCGTGGTCTTGATGTGTTATTGGAAGCGAAGAACGTGAACGGCAGCGGGACCGCGTGGCACACGTCATTCAACGGAAGCTTCGTTTCCGACCGCGTCACACAGTATGGGTCGCCTACCACGGCCTCAAACTACCTGTTTGTCGATGCCAGCCTCACCGGCAGCTCGGCAGAGCTGTCGCCCACGGTGGGCCGGCCGCTCTTCGGGGTGTATAGCTACCCATGGGCTGGCCTCGATCCCGAAACCGGCGACCCGAGGGGGTATTTGAACGGCAGGGTATCTGGTGAATACAACCAGATAATCAGCGCAGCCGATAGCTACGACAGCCTCGTCTATCACGGGCGGGCTACACCGTCATTCTTCGGTTCACTGATGAACACGTTTACTTACCGGAGGGTGTCCCTTTCGGTAAACCTGACGTATAAGCTTGGATATTCGTTTAGAAGGGCCTCGTTGAATTACAGTACACTGTTTGCCGCGTATAATGGCCATGCCGATTTCGCTAGGCGCTGGCAACAGCCGGGTGATGAACAGCATACGGATGTACCCGCCATGCGCTATCCGCTAATCGGTTCGAGGGAGACATTTTACAGCCGGTCGTCGATTCTGGTGGAGCGCGGAGACCACATTCGGCTCCAGGACGTAAGGGTGTCCTATGCATTGCCAGCGCCAGTAGCGGACCGGTTGGGTCTGCAACGGATGGAATTTTACGCCTATGCCGCCAATCTAGCGATCCTTTGGCGGGCAAATGATGCCGGGCTTGATCCGGACTATGGCACGGTAAGGCTGGCGGGTAGCCGTGGCTTGGTGCTTCCGGCACCGCCTACTTACGCATTGGGGATTAATGTTAACCTGAACTAATAAAATGACGATCATGATAAAACGACTTTGCTACTTGATGGTGATATCAGCATGCGGAACCGCATGCGAAGATGGCTGGCTCGCCGTGAAGCGGGACGTGAGCCTGGTGGTACCCAGCACGCTGGCAGATATGGAGGCCCTGCTGCGCAACGTGGATGTATTCCAATATGATCACCGTGGCCTGCCCGAGCCAGCTGCCGACAACTATTACGTTTCCGATGAAGTTTTTGCATCGCTGTCCGAGGCGGACCGCGCATTATATACCTGGCAGGACGACATGTTCGAATCGGCCACCCTAACAGCCGATTGGAACGGAAACTACGCCCAGGTTTTATACACCAACTTGGTATTGGAGGGCCTTGGTGGGATACCCAGAACTCCGGCCAACGCTGTGGCATGGGATCGTGTGCAGGGGAGCGCATTGTTTTTCCGCTCACGGTCGTTCTTCAACCTTGCGCAGCAATTTGCTCCGCCGTATATCGAAGAGACCGCAGGAGCCGAACGCGGCATACCGCTGCGCCTTGCCTCAGACGTTGAGGCGGCGACGGTGCGCAGCAGCCTGCGGGAAAACTATGGCCGCATCATAGACGATCTCCTCCGGGCTGCGGAATTGCTGCCGCCCCGACCGCAATTCAAGACCGACGCATCCAAGGCCGCGGCTTTTGCCTTGTTGGCGCGCTGCTACCTTTCCATGCGCGATTACGTAAATGCCCTGAAGTTTGCTGATTCGTGCCTGCAGTTCCATCAGGAGCTGCTTGACTACAATATGTTGGATATTGCGAGTAGTACGCCTTTTTCACCGTTCAACGACGAAGTAATCCATCACGGCACTTCGCGACTCAGTTCTATTTTAACCTACGTCACCTACGGCCAGGTAGATTCCGTGCTGTACGGCCGCTATCATCCGGATGACCTCAGGCGCGTTCTCTTTTTCCAGCACAACACCAATGGAACGATCGGCTTTAAGGGATACTATACCGGCACCGTGGAGCCGTTTGGTGGATTGGCGGCTGATGAAGTGTGGTTGATCAGGGCGGAGTGCCGGGCAAGGAACGGTGACGCGTCGGGGGCGTTGGATGACCTCGCACACCTGCTCGAACGACGTTACCGGACAGGCACTTTCCGGCGTGATACGCTGCAGGCTGCGGATGCACTGGGGCTTGTCCTGACCGAGCGCAGGAAGGAACTGGCCTTCCGCGGATTGCGGTGGACGGACCTCCGGCGGCTCAACCAGGAGCCGGAGCAGGCGGTAACACTGCGCCGTATCGTAAATGGCGCTGCGTTCGTACTGCCGCCGAACGACCGACGGTATACGCTGCCTATTCCGGCCTATATCTTATTGGCCACAGGTATTGAACAGAATGATAGAACAGGGACATATTAATTGGAAATCCATGAATTTACGAAAAGTAATTGCAGCAGGTTATTGCCTACTTCAGCTGCCGGTGCTTCTTATCGCACAATCTGGTACAAACGGCGCCCTCCGGATCGGGGATACCGTGCCGGATGTGACAGTAGACATTACAAATTACAAACAGCCTCAATTGCGCCTGTCCGATTTAAGGGGGAAGCTGGTTATATTGGATTTCTGGGGCGTGTATTGTACAGTATGCATCGAAAGCTTCCCTAAGATGGAAGAACTGCAGCGAAAATTTGGCGATCGGATCCAGATCCTGCTGGTCACCGATGACAGTCCGGAAGCGGTAGCCCGGTTGGCAGAGAGGTCGCGGATAGTCAGAGAAACCAAATTGCCGTCGATTGTAGGGGACACGGTGCTTACCCAACTGTTTGAGTACCGGACAGTACCCGCCCATGCGTGGATAGACGAAAACGGTGTAGTGCGGTACTTCACGAACGGATACAACACCACCGAAAAAACCATACATGCCTATTTGGACGGCAAGCAGCCGGCGCTTGCAGATAAAGGTGAACGGAAGGATTTTGACCTGTCCAAATCCCTGCTGGAAGAAGGGGGCGGGAGGCAGTTGAAGCGACTGCAGTACTACAGCACCATAATGGGCAGGATACCCGATTACAATGGCGGCACAACAGGCGTGCTGATCGACTCCATCACGAAGAAGCCGGTCCGTATCCGCGTGTTGAACAGTGACAAACTATATCTGTATTCGATTGCGTTTGGAGAGGATGTTGATCACGATTTCAACCCTTTTGTCAATGAAAACAGGCAGGTACTGGATGTCGCAAACCCCGATGCACTGCGTTTTCCGGTGGTGGATGAAAATCTGGACGCGTGGCTAGACGCGAATATATTTTCCTATGAATCGCGGGTTCCGCCTGCTCTTTCGGATAGCCTCTTTTCCATCATGCAACGGGAAGTCAGCACGTTCTTTGGCTTCAGGGCGTCCGTACGGAAGATGACGAAGGAGTGTTTGGTGCTTAAGCAGGTAGGGAACATGGAACTTCTAAAAGTAACCGAAAGAAGAGCGTCCAAGTTCAATTTAGGTCAACATGACTCCCTGTATATCCGTAACTGTCCCTCATCATTTCTAATCAAAGGTTTAAGAAAGCTGTATGGTAGAAATGAAAGACCATTGATTTTTGATGTCGAGCTTCCATCTCGAATCGATATCTCCATTGTTGGTGATTTGACTGACTTGCCGACTTTCCGCAGTAAATTGAAGAGATACGGGTTGGATTTGGTGCCCGAGAAAAGGGAAATAGACATGTTGGTCATTACGGACTAAAAGAGCATCCTGGGGCGATGGCCAGCCGCCCCAGGATGCTTAACCGGATTTTACGGCCGCTGACCCCGGACAAGGTTTTCCTCGCCTTCAAGTGGCTCACCGATTTCACCCGTTTCAGGATTGAATTCATGCCGTTGGGCACAAACCTCTAAACTGGGAAGCGGACAGTCCGGCGTGCTTGTTGTTGTGCCATCATTTGCATACACCCAGATGGTATCCTGCTGGATATTCGCCTTGATAACAGCAAAGCCTGTGGTTGCTGCAAATGCAACCAACGCTATTATGCTGAAAAGCTTGCGTTTCATACCTAATACCTCCTTTCTTTTTAAAATTTCCCGTTTTTTAAAGGCTGGGAGGGCGCCTCACTTGTTGCAAAAAGTTCCTTATATGCGTAGTACAGCAATGTTGTGCTCCATGCGACAGCCAGTAGCGCTCCATTAAGCAGCAAGTGGGCGCCCCAGCCCAAGCCAAGTTTTTCATCCATGCCGATGCAAATGCAGGGCCTGTAAGGCGCTACAGTCATGATGGCCGCGACGTACAATGTGAAAACTAATAGTAATGCGGTCGTGCACCAAAGCCCAATCTCCATGATCTTGGCCTTCCAAAAGCCAACCAACAGCAGGATAATAATTCCATAAAAGGCGATTACTGTTGTAATAGCCACCGGCCATGCCGCCCAGGTAGGAATGAGGGGCGAGTTTTTCAGTCCATCTATGATTCGAACTGCAAGCGTGCCGGATTATGTATTCGATAGCGGTTGTGTGCTAAAAAATGAGTTGGTTTTTGGAAAAATGTTTATATTTAGCATCACTAATCAACATGCGTAATTAACCCGATTAAAGTAACTTAACCATTGAGACGACCGATATCTACCGCCTTAACCTGCATTTGCTTATACTGCGCGTTTTTTTTGTTGACTACCGAGGGACTGGCCCAGCAGGTCGACCGCATGGCCCAGTTGGAACAGCGGCTGAGCGACCTGTCTGTGGAACTGCCGGGCTTGGCCAAACGGGTTACCCTGTCGGTGTCGGGCGCTTCAATGCAGGAATTTCTCCGTGCGCTGGCCGAGGCGGCCGACCTGAACATCAGCGTGGATCCGTCTGTTGACGCCCGGATATACAACAACTTCCAGTCGGAAACGGCCCGGAATATCCTGCTCTTCGTTGCTCAGGAGTATCACCTGGACATCGGCTTCATCGGTACTATCATCTCCGTGCGGCAGCTGAACCCGCAGGATTACAGGAGGCCCAAACCCATCATGGCGGACTATGATAAGGAACACGGCCGGCTGACACTATCCTTGGAGAACGACAGTCTCGTGCGTGTGGCGCGCGCCATTACTGAGCGGAGCGGCACCAACGTGATTGTAACCAACGAGCTGCGTGAAAAAACGGTGACGCTCTTTGTGCAGCAGATGGAACTGCCGGCCGCCCTGCGCCAGTTGGCGTTCAACAACCAGCTGAAGCTGGCGGAAACGGCCGACGGGGCGTTCGTGTTCCTTCCGCTGGGTCAGCGGGAGGAGAATTTCATAAACAGTGAGGCACAGCCCGCTACCCGCAGGCTGCCGCTTTCGGTGGCCACCGATGGCGGCATGGGACAGGGCGGGAGCTTCTACGTGGAGGCGCAGGGAACGGCTCCCTTGCTGGACATCGAGGCCAACAATACGCCGATAGAGGAGGTTGTCCGGTATGCGGCTGATCAGGTGAATGCAAATTATTTCTTGTTCAGTCCGCTGCAGGGTACCATTACCACGCGGCTGAAGCAGGTAAGTTTCGATGATTTGCTGACGGCTCTGCTGCGGGGCACCGCATATGCCCACAAAAACGAGAACGGCATCTACCTCATCGGCGAGCGCCGCCTGGAGGGACTGCGCGAGATGCGGGTGGTGCAACTGCAGAACCGCTCCATCGATACAATACAGGCGATGATTCCGGCAGAATGGCGGCAGGGCGTGGAGGTGAAGGAGTTCCGTGAGCAGAATACGCTGCTGGTGGCCGGACCGGGGCCGCAGGTACGCGAAATTGTGGACATCGTGAACAGGCTGGATACCCGGGTGCCCATGGTGCTTATTGAGGTGACCATGATGGACATCCGCAAGGGGTACAACATCAAAACGGGCATCAGCGCGGGGGTGTCTGATAGTGTGCGCACGGGAGGGAGGGTGCTGCCGGGTGTAGACTATACGTTCGGCGCGGCATCCATCAACGACTTTCTTTCACGCATCGGCACGGGCTCGTTCAACCTCGGACGGGTTACGCCTAATTTCTATCTTACGTTGAGCGCACTGGAAGACAACAACAACGTGGAAATGCGTTCAGTACCGAAGCTGTCTACGCTGAACGGCCACACGGCATCGCTCAGCATTGGCAGCACCCGTTATTACCGGCTTTCCACGCAGAACGTGATGGGTTCGCTGAACCCGCAGACAGTGGTAACGGAGCAGTACCAGGATGTGAACGCCGACATGACTATCAACATCAGGCCCATTGTGTCTGGCGACGAACAGGTTACGCTGAACATCACTATTGATATTTCGGACTTCACGCAGGATACGCCGATCGATGAGCCGCCGCCGAGTACCACCAGCAAATTCGAATCCATCATCCGCGTGCGCAATGAAGAGACGGTGGTGCTGGGAGGCATAGAACGCTTCGAATCGGCCAACAATTCGTCGGGTGTGCCGGTGCTGTCGCGCGTTCCGGTGCTGAAATGGCTGTTCAGCAGCCGGAGCAAATCCCGGAATAAGATTGTTTCGGTGGTGTTTATCAAACCGACCATCATTTATCAATAGTTAACATGATGTTTGCCGTGCTGACGTCATACCTCAGGCATATCCCCCAAGTGGTGGGGGTGGAGCTGCTGCTGGCCGAAGGGGACGTATTGGTGGCCAACCTGGTGGTAGTGAGGCGCGCGGGAACGAAGGTGCATTTCGTGCGTGGGGAATACGGGCTGGGGTCGTACAGTGCCATTGCCGCGCACGTGCCGGCGGGGGTGCCGATGATGGTGGCCATGGGCGGCAAGGGTGTTATCCACCGGTCCGTGGCACGGGGTGCCGGGGAGGGAGATGAGGCGTTGCTGCGGCAGGTGCTCCCCAACGCGAAACCGGACGATTTCTACGTGCAGTCTGCGGATTTGGAGGGCATTCATATGGTGTCTGTCGCGCGGAGAACGCAGGTGGACGATGTCATTGGCGCCTTGCAGGCGCAGGGTCTTGTGCTGTTGGGTGCGGGGCTCGGTCCGTTTGCGGTGGATTTTTTCAGGGAGTTCCTCATGGATGAAAAGCGGGAGGTGCTGGCGCTATGGCGCCACCGCTTTACGTTGCATGGGGGGAAAATTGCGGGCTATGAACTATTGCCGGATGATTCGGCCGTAACTGCCCGGCGGGTGGAGCTGGGCGGCGAGCAGCTGAATGAGCGGCTGGTGCCTGCCTTTGCCGTGGCATTTGTGGCCATCAGCGACATCCCGTTTGCGCAGTTGCCAGTGGCGGCGCTGCAGACCTCTGCCGCGGAATGCCGGGGTAAATGGGCATTCCGGCGCTCGGCCGTTGCCGTGATGGTGTTTTTCTTGGTGGTGCTGCTGGGCAATGCGCTGTATTTCATGCACTATTCGGACAAGGTGGCTGGCTTTGCTGGAAGCGATGCGCTGGATATCCAGCGGGAGATTAATAAGCTACAGCAGCAGGGGGCGGAGCGCGATGCCCTGCTGAAGGGGCTGTGGCATGCTGATATGCCGCGATGGGGGATGGCGTATATGACGGACCGCCTTGCGGCGTCAAGGCCGGCAAGCATCCTGCTCACGGAGCTGGCGGTATATCCGAAAGACGTGGCCATGAGCCGCAGGGAGCGGAGGCCCGTGCACGCACCCTCGGCCATACGCATCCGGGGCACCTGCACGGACGTGCCGCTGCTGAATGGCTGGATGAAACAACTGCGGCAACTGCCCTTCTGCCAGGCCGTGGAAATCGATTCGTATGAATTTGACGGCCGCAATGGCTTAGGGATATTTACCTTATCATTAACGCTGGAACCATGAAGCAGCTGTTTGACCGATACGACTGGCGGACCAGAAACCGCATGCTGTGGGGGGCGGCACTGCTGTTTCTGCTGGCCTGTTACCTGCTGGCCATCAGGCCCACGCTGAGCCTCCGTTCGGAATATAAAACGCTGCAGGCAGGGGAGGCCGCCCGGCAGGCCAACCTGCAGGCGCTTGCCCGCCTGCGCGCCAGGGCTGCCGAAACGGGGCAACTCTTTGGGCAGGCAGCCGCTGCAGGCGATACGGCCATTTCAGAACCGGAGCGGATAGCCCGCTTGGCCGAGCACCGCAAAGTCAGCGTGCGCAGCCTGCCTGCACCGGAACGGCTGGGGGCCGGTGCCCTGCAGGTGCATTATACGGAATATCAACTGGAAGGGTCCTTTAGCGCACTGCTCCGCTTGCTGCACGACGTGGAGCAGCAGCAGGGCATCAACCTGCTGAGTGCTTCTTTCATAAAACAACCCAACCCCACCACGCGGGCGCCAGAGCTGCTGCTGCAACTGCGCACGGTGCGGTTGGCCAACGATTGACGGACGAATGGAAAAGTTAGTAAAACAACTGCGGAATCGGCTGGCCTTACATGGCCGGCTGGTCGTAATGGCGGCCTTGGCAATGGGCGCAGGTGCCTGCAAGGATTTCTTTGAAGAACCGATAACAGACAGCCGGGTGGAGCTGCTCTCCCCCGGTGCGGATGCGCAGACCAGCGTGTATGCGGTAACCTTCCTTTGGGAGCCGCTTGACGGTGCACTGCAATACCGGCTGCAGCTGGCGTCGCCCTCCTTCGAGGATGCGGTGCTCTTCCATGCCGATACCACACTTGAACAAAACAGGTTCAGCATCAGCCTTGAGCCGGGCCGGTACCAGTGGCGGGTGAAGGCTCGCAATGGCAGCAGCGAAACACCCTATACCACGCGGACGCTGACCATCCACGAAGCGGCATTGAGCACGCAGACTGTGCTACAGGCGGCGCCGCCGGATAATTTCCTGACGTCCCAAAGCCGGGTGACACTGGAATGGCAGGGCATTTTCAGTGCCAGCAGCTACCGCGTGCAGGTAGACACGAATGGTTTTGCCGATGAAAGCCAGCTGGTGCTGGAGCAGGTGGTAGAAGGCGAATCGTTCGCCTATACGATGCCGGCAGAAGCGGAATACGAATGGCGCGTACGCGCCGAGAACGACACCGCACAATCGCGGTGGTCTACCGTGCGCCGGTTTATACACGACCGCACGCCTCCTGACGCCCCTGCGCTGGCTGCCCCGGCAAACAACGCCCAGGTGAGAAGTCCGGCCACGCTGCAATGGCATGCCAGCGAAGATGCGGTTTCCTACCGGTTATATGTCTATAAAAGCGACTCGACCCTCTACAGCAGCCAGTTTCCGCTGCGGCAAACAGGCACATCGTATACGTTCGATGCCGGAACACGGGGCGAACGTGTCCTCTGGCGCGTCAGGGCGACGGATCGGGCGGGCAACGAAAGCGGATACAGTGGCTGGCGCAATTTTACCATTATCAATTAACCCTTGAAACCGCGGATATGAAAAAAAAGTTAACCTATCCGTTGCTCGCGTTGGTGGTGCTGCTCTGGGGAGCTATTTTCTACCGGATCTTTGCGGGACTTGGGGATAATAAACCGACCCCGCCCAGCGCCTCGGCGGAAAGAAAACCGAAAACCGTTGCCCACCGCCATACCGGTGACAGCCTGCTGCTGGATTACCCCGACCCTTTTTTGGAACGGGCAAGGGGGGCGCCCATATCGGTGGACGGAGGCGCGGGGCCAACGGGCGCACCGGAACAGCCCGAACCGGTGATGGAGCTACCGTATATCGACTGGTCTCAGGTACAATACCTGGGCTCGGTGAACAGCGAAGGGAAGAAAGCCATAGCGTTGGTGGCCGTCAACGGCCGCGAATATATGCTCAGGCCCGGAGAAACCATCGACGGGTATACCCTGCTCAGCATGCAGGGGAGTTCTATCACCATAAGCCACCAGGGGCAGGTGGCCACGCTGACGATGCAGGGACAATAGTACAATGACGATGATGACACACGACCTTTTCTTTAAACGGACAACACGGATTTTTGCGGTATCGTTAATGATATTGCTTTGGCTAACCGCGGTACGGCAGGCCTATGGACAACGCTACCTTAACGAAGCCATTCCGTATAGCAATGAGGCGGTACTGCGCACCGATGAAGGTTTCGTGGAAATCACCTTTACACGCCAACACTACATTGGCCGTGCGGCGCCGCAAATGACTTATCATTCTTATTACCGCGACAGCGTCTACCGTACGCAGGGCGGATACCACGGGCACCCGCTGCACGGGCGCTATGTGGAACGGTATAACCACAGAGGGCTGCGGGTATTGGGCAGGTACCGGTACGGCCTGCCGGTGGGCAAGTGGCAGTATTGGGACGAGCACGGTACGCTACGCAAGGTATCGCGCTGGAAAGACGGCGCGGAAACCGGGAAGTTCGTCATCTATAACGAAGCCGGCGCGCTGCAACAGCGCGGCTACCTGCGCGACGGGAAGTTCAACGGCAGCATCACCACGTACCACACAGGCGATAGCACATACCGCGAGCGGAAACGTTATCGGCTCGGTAAGGAAGTGGACGGAAATGGACAGGGTTGGTTTACGCGTGCTGCAAATTGGATAGGAGGGGTACTTTGGTAATCACTAAATCCGAAATACAACATGATCAACCGATTCAAAGAAACGATTTGCAGCAATCTTTTGAAGCTGCGGAGAGCGCACAACTACTCCCAGCAGTATGTAGGACGAGTACTTTCCATATCGCAGCCGGCCTATAAGAAAATGGAAAACGGGGTTACGAATATCAACGCTTGCCAATTAGGTGCGCTTGCTGGTTTTTACGGGGTACCGGTACAACGATTCTATTCAGACACGATGATGTTGGACGATGACGCTGATGAGATGAAAGAACGGTGGGTACAGCTCAAAGAACAGCTGCACAATACTAACATGTTGCTGGAAGTGTACCGGAAACGCATCGCTGAGCTGGAAGCGAAGGTAGCACGGAAAGATGCCAAGATAGAGGATTTACGGAGCAAAACCGGCGATTATAACCACAGGTTATCAAAATTATAACCAAACCCCATCATATTCATAACCAAAACGCATAGCTACCTATCGGTTTATGGGTTAATATTGCTTAGTCAATTTTAACAATGCTATTACTATGAAGAATTGGAAAGCATGTATCTCCTCGGCATTGCTGCTGACGGTCGTCTTTCACGCAACACGCGGCCAAGCCCCGCCGCAGGTGATTCCCGTGTCGCCGGAGGCGGCTGCGCTGGCCAAGATGGTGAATTACCCCATCAACTACAACACAGGGATTCCGGACATTCGCGTTCCGTTTTGGGAAATCAACGTGGGTGGGATGAAGCTGCCGATCGAACTGGTCTACCATGCCGGCGGTTTCCGGATCAACGAGCAGGCCACGCGTGCCGGACTGGGATGGTCATTGAGCTCTGATTTACAGATTACCAGAACGGTGAACGGCAAGGACGATTTCATGACCAACGGCTATATCGGCAACCCCCTGGTAAAAGCCTTTTATCCCAATTATTCCACCTGCCCCAGTTGCGCTTATCCGTTAAATCCAAACGGGCAGGAGGCCTATTGGCTGGCCAATGGCGACAAGGATGGCGCGCCGGATAAGTTTACGTATAAATTGCTTGGTAAATCGGGTTCATTTTACTTCCAGAAGAACAATGCAGGCACCGGGTATACCATTGTGCCCGTTCCGTTTGACAATATCAAGATCCAATATGACAACGGGGCGTTCATCATTACGGATACGGACGGCACGGTATATTATTTCGGAGAACCGGGGGTCGGCGACGTGAACCAATTATTGGCCAAGGGAATCGAGGTGTCGGGTTCGGTAGACTGGAATGGGAATTGCGCTACGGGCAACTGCTTTCGCTCGGCCTGGAAATGTAAACGCATCGTGAACAGCGCCGGTACGGACGAAATCACCTTTACCTATTCCAATAAAACGGTGGCTAAATACCGGACATACAGGGACTATCTTGAGTACTATGATAACGAGAATCCCTGCAACGTTGGAGACGTTTATTATCGATCAAATATGTACCCACTAAACAGTCCTACTATGACCTACCAGTCGTTGCTCAGTACTATAGGTGGCATAAGCCAATTTTTCAAGATATCATCGCCGAAATACATGGTTTATTACGGCAACAGCTCCAAAGCCTATTTCTATGTTCCTCACCTGAATAGTTTGAACAATGTGGTCAACCGTGCTTACGAGTGGAACAATTCAACAAACTACGGTTCAAGCATCAACGTAGCGGGGCTGTCGGTTTCGGAAATCAGTTTTCGGGGAGGCAAAGTACAGTTCAACGGTACAGATAAGCTGAACTACATCCGTGTACTGGACGGTAATAACGAAGAGCTGAAATCCATGCACTTTTTTCATTCATACACCAATGCTATTAACGTTGAACAGGCCAAGAACTTCAATGGGCTTAACTTTCAGGGCACGCTGTACCTGGATTCCCTGCATGTGAGGAATGCAACAAATACCTATGAGCGCTATGCATTGTTCTACGAAAACAAATTCTGCTACGGGAATCACCTGAAAGGTCACGATGCCTGGGGCTATCCCAACGAGAGTACAATGGAAATAGCCTTCGCTAACAATGTTATGATGTCTCTTCCAACAATAAATATTATCCAGCCACGGTTTTATCGCGATGTAATGGGAGGCTGTTCGAACTTCGTTGCCAACGTTCCAATTACTATCAGTTGGGAAAATCCGTGGGCCGAGGCATCCCATAAAACCGACATGAAACGAGGTATACTGAAACGGATTGTGTATCCTACGGGCGGGTTTACAGATTTTGATTTTGAACCCAACCAATATATGGAGGAGTTTACGGGCCAACTTCTCTTGACTAATAAGGTGCATCAGCTCAGTGGAGGACTGCGGATACGCAGCATTAATAATTATGACGAGAATGGCGTACACAAGGGCCAGTTGTATTATCGGTACGGGGTGACGGAAGAAGGCACGGGGCTGTTGCTGAATAAACCGTCGAGAACGTTAGAACAGGGCAGGTTCCATTACGGGGCCGTGAGTTACGAGCAGGAGGTGGCATATCTGCGGGCACCGGACTATCCGCACTCCTGCTGGTCTACCAATTGTATGAATATCCTTGCTATAGAGAAAAAGACAACATACCACCCGGCTTCGGCTCTTGATTATACCTATGGTAATGGATCGCCGATTTACTACCTGAAGGTTACGGAATATAAGCAGGATTTAGGGCAGGAAACTGGAAAAACGGTATACGAATACTATAAACCGGAGGAGTTCCACGATTACTATGCGCCGCTTTACCGGGAAAACCGGATACCCGGCACGAATATAAGTTATCTGAAGACAGACGGACTAATGGGTATGCAAAAGTCGGTTGCCAGCTATAAGCCAAAGACCGGTTTTGGCTATCAAATGATAAACAAGAAAGAATACGAATATCAACGGTACCTCAGACCGGAGCAGATACGGGTGGCATATGTATTCCAGCGTGTACTGTACGTAATTGCCGGCGGACATTTCACCGGCAATACGGTAGAATTATACACAGGCTTGGGATTTGGATCATCGCTGCACTATCCCGGTCCGAATTATGTGTTGGGAGAGTACGGTATCCCGTCCGGCCGCCTGCTGCTAACGAAAGAAACCGAAACCTCGTATGAAGGGGGCGACAGCCTCAAGACGGTAACGGATTATGTCTACAATTTGCCGTACCTGCAGCCATCGGCAATAACAACCACCGACAGCAAGGGGCAGTCGATGATGAAGAGAGTCAGGTATGCGTATAACTTTCCTGGTACGCAGGTATACAATGACATGGTGGCCGCCAACATGATCAGTCACGTGGTGGAGGAAGTGGAATCAAACCCTACACTGGGCGTGGAAGTAGCCAGGAAACGGATTAATTACCAGGAGTTTCCGGTGGGCTTCGGGCTGATAGCGCCGGCCACCGTGCAGAGTTCGGTAAAGGGCCAGCCCCTCAGTACGGACATTACCTTTAATGAATATGACCAGTACGGCAATATTTTGCAGTATACGGGGCGGGACGGTCTTCCGGTTTCATACCTCTGGGGTTATCAAAACCTATATCCTGTGGCCGAGCTCAAAGGGGTCAGCTATGCCAGTATACCGTCGAGCTACAAATCGAATGTGCAGCTGAACAACCCGGCCAGCGATGCGGCTTTGCAAACGCTTCTTGACGGGCTCCGGAGTACATTTCCGGTGGAAAGGCTAATCAGCACGTACAGTTACAAGCGGCTGGTGGGCATCCAAACCCGGGTCGCCCCCAACGGCCAGGCGGCGTATTACGGGTACGACCCCGTGGGGCGGCTTGTTTGGGAGAAAGACCATAACCAGCATATCGTCGCACAGTACGATTACCATATGCGTGGGCCTTCGCTCCCTAATTCGTTGACGTATGCGAATATTCCGGTTATGCGATCGGTCAGTATACCAAGTACCAGACACTTTTATAATCATATCGTCCCGGGGGGCACGTATCTGTCTTCCTTTAACCAGGAATCCGTTGATCATTCTGCCAGATTGTTTGCCGAATCGTTGACCTTTCCGGAAGATGTCGTAGTTGATCCGTTAACGGTAAACATGGCAGCTGTGCGGCTGACATATTCTATCGCTCCGCAGGTGGCCAACCCGTCGCAAGTTGAGATGGATTTTGTTAAGGACGGAGCGGTAGTGGCAACGTATAAGTTCTATCCTATTACAACACCTCCTCAACAAAGTACGGTATACGTCCCCGAAGGGAGCTACCAATTGAGCGTGCGCGTGAGCGCGGATGTGAATTACCAGAACGGCTGTATTATTTACGGCTTTATGGGTGGCCAGTATTGGGACGATTTTGACCAGGATGAAATATATGTGCTGGAGGGTAACGAAAGTTACGAATTCATGATTACTACTATGCTTTATAACTAACCGCCAGTCATGAAAGCTACGGAGCATTTTTCAAATAGACGCATCTGTGTTAATCGCCTCTTTATATTAATAGCGATTATATATTTACTATTGCCGATTATGCCAATTTGGGTTTATGCCCAAGTTGGCCGGGACAGCCTATCGGCGGACAGCGGGGCGGCGCGCGGGATGGAGACGATACCGGCCATGGCGGTTCCGATGTCAGTACCGGCCCCGCCGAGTATCAGTTATTCGGTTCCGGGGGTCCTTCAGGCCGGTGTTGCGGTGAATTTCACTCCGGTTAACACGGGCGGGGCGGTGTATTCGGACTGGGATGTGACGACGTTTGCGGGTTCGGGAGGGCAGGGTTATGTAAACGGCACGGGGACTTCGGCGGTTTTCCATTACCCGACGGGGATTGTGTGCGATGCCTCGGGTAACGTCTATGTTGCCGATGCCCGTAACCATGCGATACGTAAGATAACGCCTTCGGGGGTTGTTACGACCCTTGCGGGGAGCGGCGTTGCCGGCTCGGCCAACGGTACGGGTACGGCAGCCAGTTTCAATTTCGGCTACCCGCAGGGGCTTGCCATCGACGGTTCGGGCAACATCTACGTTACCGACCGCAGCAACCACCGTATCCGTAAGATCACGCCCTCTGGCGTTGTTACGACGGTTGCGGGGTCCACGGCTGGGTTTGCCAACGGTACGGGCACGGCCGCCCGGTTCAACCTTCCGACGGACATTGCCGTGGATGCTTCCGGGAACCTGTATGTTACGGATGAGCAGAACCACCGTATCCGCAAGATAACGCCCTCGGGCGTGGTTACCACGCTTGCGGGTTCGGGTGTACAGGGTAACGTGGACGGTGTTGGCACCTCGGCACGGTTCAATGTTCCGCAGGGCATCACCATCGACGGTTCTGGGAACGTTTATGTGGGCGACCAATTGGGGAGCCGTATCCGGCGGATTACGCCGTCAGGCGCGGTTACGACGATTTCGACGGGCGTCAGCCGTCCGATATCGCTGGAGCGGGACGGGACCACGGGTAACCTCTATGCGGGGGAGTTGCTGGCGCACCGCATCCGCAGGATAACGCCGGGCGGCGTTGTTACGACGTTTGCGGGCACGGGTTCTGCGGGTTCGGCCAACGGTTCGCCGCTGTCAGCGGGTTTCAACTTCATTGCGGGCATTGCCTTCGACGGGCAGGGCAACATGTACGTTTCGGACATGATGAACAACCGTATCCGCCGCATCGGCACGGGGCAGGGGTATTCCATCAGCCCGGCGCTTCCTCCGGGGCTTAGTTTCAACAGGACGACGGGCACGATCAGCGGCACGCCTTCGGCGGCCGCCGCTTCGGCAACCTACACGGTCACGGCCTACAATGCGGGCGGCACGGGCACGTATTCCTTGACGTTCTCGGTGGAAGATGACGGCTTTAGCCGGGACCGGAACTACATCGCGAAGACAACCTACCTGGGGCGGTATACAACGCCTCCGGCGAACGCGCCGCTGGATTCCGTCATGCGTGACATCACGTATTTCGACGGTCTTGGCCGGCCGGAGCAGGCGATACAGATAAAAGCCGCGCCGGGGGGCGACATGGACGTGGTGACGCCCGTTGCCTACGATGCCTTCGGCCGGCAGGACAGGGACTACCTTCCGTATGCGACGGCCACGGGGGCTGGCGGCGCGTTTAAGGTTGACGCGCTGGTCAACCAATCGGGTTTCTACAGTAACCCGCCGGCCGGTGTGGTGACGATTAACCCGACAAGTGAAGGGCTTCCTTCGTTCGGCCAGCGTAAGTACGAACCCTCACCGCTGAACCGGGTGGTGGAGCAAGGCTTCCCCGGTGCGGTCTGGCAGCCTGCGGAAGTGCGCGGCGGCACGTCCGGCCGCACGGTTGTTTCAGCGTATGCTTTCAATAACGATGAAGCGTTTACTGCACTGGAAACCACCCGTCGGGTAGCGAGATACGGGGTGACGCTGGCTTCAGGTACCTGGAAGCCCACGCTTGTGCTGCCGTCGGGCAGCGCGGGCTATTATGCACCGGGGGAGCTGTTCGTCAGTATCACTAAAGATGAGAACTGGGTGCCGGCGGCGGGGGCGGCTAACCGTGCGGGCACGGTAGAGGAGTACAGGGACAAGCAAGACCGGGTGGTGCTGCGGCGCCTGTTCAACAGGGAGGGCGGTACCGTGCAGATGCTGAGCACCTATTACGTATATGACGACTACGGCAACCTGTCCTTTGTGCTGACGCCGGAATCGGCGCCCGACAGGGCGACGCTTCCCGCAGCTGGCGCGGCCCGCGAAAGCTGGCTGGCGAACTACGTATACCAGTACCAGTATGACAGCCGTAATCGGCTGGTTGAAAAGCAGCTTCCGGGCAAGGGGCGGGAATACCTGGTATACAATGCCTTTGACGAACTGGTGGCCACGCAGGACAGCCTGCAGCGGCAGGCGCGGGAATGGACGGTGACGAAATACGACAGGCTGGGGCGCGAGGCGCTTACCGGCACATGGAACAACGGCAACACGGCCATTACCCGGGCAGCGCTGCAGGCGCTGGTGGACGGCTGGGCAACATCCAGCCTCCGCGAAAGCCGGACTTCAACCGGCAACGGGTATACCAACGTGGCGTGGCCCACCTCGTCCATCACCACCACGCTGAGGCTGCAGTATTATGACGATTATGCCGTTCCGGGGCTTCCGCCGCAGTACACCCATTCCGGGAGCACGATGACCAAGGGGCTGCCCACGGTGAGCCGAGTGAAGGTGCTGGGGGCTGGCACCGGCACGGCCAATATGCTGTGGGAGGTGAACCACTACAACAGCCGGGGCGAGATAACCAGGCGCTTTGTCCAGCATTACAAAGGCGGCGGCACGGCCAACGTATTGAACTACGACGTGACGGACAACAC
>NZ_FOLL01000006.1 GCF_900112315.1 Parapedobacter composti
TGCCCAGCCAAGGCCATAGGCCACCGCGGCGATGGAATGGCCGGTGCTGAGCCTGCGCTTGGCCTCTTCAATACGGCAGGCGGTGATGTGCTGGATCAGTTTGTGTCCATGCAGGCGGCGGTGGAGCTCGCGCAGGCGCCGCGGCGTGGTTTGCAGCGTGGCAGCAACCTGGCCCACGGTTGGGGGCGGCTGGCTGCCGTCCATACGGGCTACCAGCTTCTGGATGAGTTGGCGGGCTGTATCAACGAGCGCCGCGGACCTCCCGTCGTGCTCGGCTTGCTTGCATTCATCATAACACAGCGCCACCAGATGGGCTACGGGGCGTTGCAGGGCATAGTCCATGAATATGCCGGCATGGCGCGGCATGGTGAGCAAAAGGTGCAGCCAGGTGTGCATGTGATGTGAAATGGGCGAGGGACGAAGGTAGCGGTATTCAGCAAGCTGCTGCTTTTGATATAGCAGCAATTCATCAAATGGGTTTTGCCGGCTACGGACATGGCGGGTTAGCCACTTGCCTTTGGGTACGCATGTGGCCAAGGCGTACCGATGGGTTTGCCGGTCTGGAACGATGCGAACCACCGCGCTGGCGGGTGGCGTGTACACGGCCACATGGTGGTTGCGGGGTAAGTGTAGCGCATGGCTATCCAGCGGAGCGGCGGCGCGGAATGCCGAATGCCCCGCCAACTGATATACCAGGTACAGGTCGTGGAGGTGGCTCTCAACGCGGAGCTCCACTGCGGCTGCCGCGGGCAGGTATGCCTCCAGCACGGCAACAAATACATTAAAGGCGTCGTACCAGCGGTAGATGAGCTGACAGCCATCTCCGGCGTAGTAGACCGTGGCATCCGCTGCTACGAACGGCATGGGATGGCTGGGTGCAAACGGCCGGTTGCGCAGGCAGGTGAGCAAGGGAACGGCCAGCCCGAAATGCAGTGTAAAAGGTGTTTTCATACGGCAGCGGAATGGCAATCCGGCGCGGTCGGCCCGGGGTCCCACGAGCCGGCTCCGCGCGGATTGACGAACCAAGAAACTGCTTTCCGATCTGCGGGAAGGTGCCGTCAGTAACTTATCCGGACAATGAACTGCCCCGTGAAGCTGGCCTCGCGGCCTTGCCCGTCGGCGCTTTCAAACTGCTTGATAAGCTCTTCCAGCTTGGCTCCTTTGATAGCCGGCTTTTCCGGTTTTTCCAAGATGATGGGCAGCCGGTGGCGCACGGCGAAGTACACACCGTCTGCAGCAAAGCGCACGTGTGCGTAGTCCAGTTGCCGCAGGTATGCCTGCTGCGACTCATCAAGCGAAAACCGCTGGATAAGCCAGTCTTCGAAATGAAGGAAAGCAAACTCCGCCTCTTGGCGGACAACAGGGTCTGGTTGCGCGTAAAGGCGGTCCTGCCAGTCGCGCACACCTTCAGGTGTAAATGGATAGTTCATCATGTGTTTGAATTTTGGTTTTGAGAGGGCTAATTTCGAGACACCTGTGAAAAGATAAAACCCTGAACCGCCTTGTGCTGCAACGAACGGCCATAACCGGCTAACGAAGTGGCCCGGGTTGCCAACGAACGACACTTTTTTTGGAACGAATTGTCGCAGAAAATTGTACTTTTGTATACCACAAGACATAAACCCATTCTTAAAACCGTAGGATAATCATGGAAGAAACCCCAAAAGTTCCGGATTATGACGATCGTGCGCCAAAGTTGTGGGCAGCTGCCGTGGCCGGCTTGGCCATCTGCGCTTTGGGCATGCGTGAGAAATTACTGGTGTTGATAGTGGAGCACTTCTTGGCTGTGATGACCGTTTTCCTGCTCACTGCCGGGTTGGCGTGGTGCCTGATACATTACGTGTCTTGGCAAACACGCCGCCTGGACCGCACCTTGCCCTGGCATACGGCTTTTGGGCAACGCCTGCTCCGCCAACTGGGGTGGTGCGTGGCATTGCCCGCAACGGTGATATTGCTGTTTGCCGTGGCGTTTTTCAACGCGCTGCCGCAACCGGTATCCGTGGGCGATACCCGTTACTTTTATGCGGATTTTCCGCTGGCGGTATTGATGCTGATAGGCCTCAGCGCCGGCTACGGCTTTGCCTATGGCTACTGGTACGTGGAAGAACTCCGGAGCGAACGGGCTTCGGTCAGGGAGGCACTTGGCCGGGAGGTAGCGGTATACCGGGAAACCATTGCCCGGCTGGAAGAGAAGAATGCCGCGCTGGTTTCCTTGCTTCATGGCGGGCAGGCTAATGAGTCGGAAGCAAGGTATTCGCTTACCGATAAGGAAGGGACCCATGCCATTCTTTATACGGATATCGCCTATTTCCGCGTATGGAGGGATAAGGTTGGGGAGGGCCGGGTTAACCGCTTCATCCAACTGGTATTGCTTGACGGCACGGTCTATGTTGCCAAAGAGCCGTCGCTCGCCAAGGTGGTGGAGGTGACCGGGGGGTATTTTGTACCGATACACCGCCGTTATGCGGTTGCGCCGCATGGCATCAAATCGTGCACCCAAAACGGCAAGGGCAGGCTTACACTGTTGCTCCAACCCAATGACATACCGGTAAAGCTGAGCGGCAGGGCCTCGCGCAAGCTGAAAGCGTGGGTGTTTGAGCAGGTAGGTGCCATTTTGCTTGAATCTTGATGATGATGTTTAAGTAGTTTTGGATAAAAACTTTATCTTTAGCCTGTTAAATTAATCAATTGTTTCACCGCCATCTACCGGTGGAGCTATTGGCCGCCTAGGGAAGCCGATCTGCGGGCGGTTGAAGTTTGGAACTGTATTCCTGTGGCATGCCGGTTGCCGGGTCTGCCGCCTTGACGATGGCGCTTCATCCTAAGTGCCATGATTGCCAACCTATTGCTTGAGATAATCAACTTGTTGGGCCACCTGGTGCGGACCGCCAGCGGTCTGGTGAAGGAAGTACGGCCCCTTATCCGTGAGTTCAAAGAGTATTTGCGCGCTCGGCGCGAGAGCGGTATGCCATTGACGGATCCATCGGCAGAACATCCGCTTGTTCAGGAACATCTTGCTTCCATTGCAGCCGTAGCCCGAACGCTCACGGAAACCGGCGTGCTGGAACAACTGGCCAAGCACCTGCCGGACATGACCCTGCGCCTGCACCGCGGTTTGCACCGCGAAGAACCTAAACTGTTCATGGCGGATGTGCTGCGGCACCTCGGCATCAGTGAGCGTACGTACTACCGCAAGGTAGCCCAAGGCAAGCTGAGGCCCCGCAAGTGGGAGGGGCCGGACTTCTTTTACCTCAGTGACCTGGAGGAGGAACGCAGAGAGAGCGTGCGCCGCGGAAGGGTGTAGGCACCGCCCCCGGTCTGCGCGTGATTCGTCCGGCTTTGGCAGCACCCTTGGCTTGCTCTTGCCGGCGCGACCTCCGGCTGGCGTTCGGCCAGTTGTCGAAGGATTGTCGAAGCGCCGTCGAAGGATTGCCGAAGCGCTGTCGAAGAATTGTCGAACAAGTCTCGAACAACTGTCGAAGCCGTGCCGAACAATTGCCGAGCAACCGGGGGCCGTACTCTCCTGCGAAGACCCGTAAGTGTGACCGCCTGGCGCAAACGGGAGGCCGTGGTGGAAAAGCGGATCCGTCCGGACGGGCCGCCCTGTATGCTTATACCTAATTACTGTTATGCCGTTTTTTTGAATTTGGCAGCGATTGGCAGCAATCTGTGCCAATTACTGCCAATCGCTGCCATAAGTTGGCGCATGCCCCTCCACGGGGCTACGTTTGCTCCCGGAAAGCAAAGGATACCGGTATACAGCAGCTTTCTGGGAGTAATAAACAGAATGTTCAACAGTAAAATTTTCAAATTATGGCAATTTTCAAGAAAGGAATCAACGGCGCGTTTTCGGGCACCATCGGCAGTACGGTGGGCGCCAGCTGGCGGCACATCCACTACATGCGCAGCTTGCCCAAGCCGAGCAAGAAGCCGGCATCGCCGCAGCAGCTGGCACAGCGGGCCAGGTTTGCGCTGGCGGTGAGTTTCCTCCAGCCCATGAAATGGCTGGTGAACCTGGGCTTTAACGACCGGCAGCGGGGCCGCAGCACGGGATATAACCGCGCGCTGCAACTGTTCATCACGCAGGCCATCACGGGCGACTATCCGGATTATGGGATAGATTTCTCCAAGGTGACGGTAAGCCAGGGCAATATGGATAAGCTCGTGGGCCTGTCTGTGGCTTCAGATGCCCCCAACACGTTGTCGCTGGCGTGGACGGACCTCAGCGAGGGGGCGGTTGACCCGGGCGAGGTGAAGGGATCGTATGATGACGACCGTGTGTATGTGCTGCTCTACAACCGCACGGAGCAGCTCTTCACCACCAACCGCTCGGCCCTGCGCGGCAGCGAAGGGCTGCAGCTGGAGCTTCCGCCGGTCTTTGCGGGCCATGAGTTCCATGCGTGGGCGTTTGTGCGCCACCGCGATGGCATGAGGCAGTCGACCAGCCAGTATGCTGGCACGGTGGTGCTGGCGGGCGAACCGGACCCGGGGCCGTAACAGCGGCGGGGCCAATGCCCATCGCAGCGGGGCGGGGAAGGCCCCGCTGCTTTTTGTGTTACCCAAAAGCTGATGGATTATGATAAGCATTATCCGCGTGGCGCAGGGGAAGAACAGTACCCTGAGCCACCTCTATATCGGCGGCCTGTTTGCCTGCTACCTGCTGGAAGACAGCATCCGCGAGGAGAAGATTCCGGGGGCTACGTGCATCCCGGAAGGGGAATACCGCCTGCGGCTGAACCCTTGGGCGGGCATGAATGCGCGCTACAGCGTCCGGTACCCGAAGGTGCACCGGGGTATGGTGGAGATTACGGGGATACCGGACTTCAGCCTGGTGTTCATCCACATCGGCAACTACCATACCGACACGAGGGGGTGCCCGCTGACGGGGGCTTACTGGCGGCTGGTGGATGGCGACTACCAGGTGCTGCACTCGGCGGCGGCGTATAAGTTTGTGTACCCGCAGCTGGTGGAGGCTATCGAGCGGGGAAATGACCGTGTGGTGGTTGGGGGACGGTGATCGGGGTTGGGTGGACGGTGATGGGTGGTCGGTGGTGGGTGATCGGGGGTCGGTGATCGGTGGGTGGGTGATTTAGTTAATTTTTTGGTTTAATTTAAAATGTATAAAAATATGAATTACAGCAATAAAACTACGGATACGTCAACGGATAAGGCACAGGGGTTGTACGACCGGATTAAGGCGACGCTGGCGGTGGCGAGCCAGTTCATCATTGCTGCGCCGGTGAAGCTGCCGCCAAAGGTGGTGGCGGTGGCCAGGTATGTGGCGCTGGCGATTGGTGTGCTGGAGGCGGTGGAGCAGGCGGCCCGTGAGCCGCTGGCAGGGAAAGGGGGTGCGGACGATGAGGGTTGACCAGCGGCTGGGCATCGGCACTACGGGTGGCACGCTGCTGAGCGTCGTGGGCCAGCTGGGCGTGCACGACGTGGTGCGCACCGCCGTGCTGGCGGCCATCGGGGCGGTGGTGAGCTTTGCGGTTACGCTGCTGCTGCAACGCTGGTGCAGGCGGCGGTGAGGGAGAGATGCAGGGCGGGCGGTTATGCGTCCGCCTTGTTTATTTCTGCCGTCGCACTATTTGTCGGAACCTTGTGATGTAGTTTGATAGGTATCACTGGTTTTTTTGTTAAAAATCAAGGAGATATCGGAGCGGCGCTTAACTTTCAGGTTCGCGCTGCTGCAGGTTGAAGACCGTACCTGCCGGGTCGGTGATCCAGTGCATGTTTTCAGGGAGCGCTTCAAGCTCATCGCACGTTTCCACGCCTTGTGACCGCAGGTATCCGGTAGCCGCCTCCACATCCGGCACGGTAAGTTGCAGCCAGGTTTCTGAATGGGTATAGTTGTCCACACAATCCAGCCAAACCACGTTGCTGCCGAATTTTACCCGGTGCGTCCGGGAAACGGTGGGGCTGGTTATGGGTTTTTCTTCGACCTCCAGCTTCAGGACGTCCCGGTAGAAAGCAACCGTTTTTTCATACTTGCTTTTGGGTATCTTAATGGCGATGTTAATTCCTGCCTCAAATTTAATATCCATGGTTTCAATGTTAATTCAAGTTCACGACAATGGTACGCAAAGTTACCTGATGGTTGCGGCGCTTTTGCTGGCTTCCATCCGTTTCCGGATGAGCTGCTTGTCCAGCGGGTTCTGGGCCAAAGACAGGGCTTCTTCATAGGCGGCATGGGCCTGCGCGGTGTAGCCCGCGCGCTGGTAAACGTGGGCCTTGGTTGCGGCAAGCAGAAACGCGCTGCCGGCGCTGCCGTCGCCTTTAAAAGCCGCCAGCTCGCTGACAACCGGCAGTGGCCCCAGGGCATAGCTCTGGGCAATGAGCCGGTTCAGACGGATGAGCGGGGAGTTGGGTTCCATGTTTTCCAGCAACCGGTATAACCGATGGATGGCTCCCCAGTCGGTGGCATCGAAGCGGGGCGCGGCGCAATGGTAAGACGCAATCAGCGCCTCCAGGTAGTACTTACCTGCATGGCCCCGGCGCTGTGCCTGGTCAAGGTAATGGAACCCTTCGGCAATCAGCCTGCGGTCCCACAGCGCCCGTTCCTGTTCTTCCAGCGGTATCCAGTCGCCGTAGGCTGCCCGGCGGGCCGGAAAGCGGGCGACACCGAAAAACATCAGCGCCAGCAGGGCATCCACCTCGGCTTCGGGAGGTGCCACGGGGTGCAGCAGCTTGGTCAGGCGCAGGGCTTCGTAGCAGAGGTCAACGTCGATGCCTTTGCTGTTGCGCGTGGATTTATACCCTTCGTTGAACATGAGGTAGAGGATGGTACAGACGGTGGGCAGCTGCGGGGCCACGTCGGCCAGGGATTGCTGGCCCAGCGTGAGCGGCTTCTGGCGGAGCAGGGCTTTGCTGCGCTGCAACGCCTTTTTGACGGCCTCGCGGTTCATCTGAAGGGCATTGGCCAGCTCGGGTATGCCGAAGCCGCAGAGGATGTGCAGCGTAAGCAGGATGCGGTCGCGCTCGCTCAGTGCCGGACGGCAGCATACCACCAGCAATTGGATCTGGCTGTCTGTGCTTGCTTCGTCTGCCAGCGCGGGGTCTGGGTCGGTAGTAGACAGCGCGTGCAGCGGGGCTGCTGCTTCATCGGCGTAGCTGTGCCGCGCATCGCGCTTCAGGGCGTTGATGAGCTTATTGCGGGCAACCTGCGACAGCCATGCGCGCGGATGGTCAGGTGGCCCATGGTAGCGCCAGTGCGTCAGGGCCGTTTCAAAGGTGTCCTGCACGGCATCGAGGATGGTGTCCAGGTGTGCCATGCCATACACCCGGGCAAGGGATGCGACCATCCTGCCCGAGTGTTCACGGAAAAAGTGCGCTGCAAGTTGTCCGCTGGTGTCCATGGCTGCTAGTCTTCCATGGGCATGATTTCGCGGACTTCCACGGCGCGGTCCCAATCCAGATCGGGGTTTCCCTTGGCAATCTCGATGGCTTCTTCCAGCGATTCGGCCAGCAGGATGTAATACCCGCTCACGCATTCCTTGCCTTCCAGGAATGGGCCGTCAGATACGATGCGCTGCTTGCCGCGGATGTGGGCGCCCCCGGCTTCCAGCGGTTGGGCCTCTTTGAACCGGCCGTTTTTCTTGAGCGTTTCTACCCAGCTGTAGTGCTTCTCGATG
This sequence comes from Parapedobacter composti, assembly GCF_900112315.1. Lineage (GTDB taxonomy): Bacteria > Bacteroidota > Bacteroidia > Sphingobacteriales > Sphingobacteriaceae > Parapedobacter > Parapedobacter composti. The sequence goes on from NZ_FOLL01000006.1 coordinate 7,632, forward strand.
CAGGCCTGCATTTCGTCGGCCGACATTTCGCCGTAGTTGGCATCTTCACGGATTAACATCAAAAACTCTTTCATCTGTGTTGTTGTTTTTTGTTTATACCTGAGACAACCGCTGCCTGCGTTTGGGGACAATTTTTTTCTGCAAGATACTGATTTTTTTAAAATCGGTGCATCAAGCGGGTGACAGCTCCAGCAGGGCGATTTCGGGCGGCATGCCCAGCCGGCCGAGGTAGCCGAGGAAGCCGAACCCGCGGTTGACGTATAGGTACTGATGCCCGCGACGGTAAAGTCCGGCCCATTGCTTGTAGAAGTATTGCGCCGGGCTCCACTTGAACCACCGCGATTCGAAACCGAACTGCATGCCGTGCGTATGCCCGCTCAGGGTGAGCACCACCTGCGGATAGTTGCCAACGACCTCGGCTTCCCAATGCGAGGGGTCGTGGCTGATGAGTATCGCCGGGCGGTTGGCGGGTGTGCCGGAAAGGGCCTTGGCGAGGTTGCCGTAGCGGGAGAAGCCGGCGCGGCCGCTCCAGTTTTCTACGCCGGTGAGCGTGAGCGTGTCGCCGCCGCGCTGGATGGCGACCGATTCATTCAGCAGGGGCTGCCATCCGGCCTGGCGTTGGTATTGGAGCAGCTTGCGGAGGTTTTCTTGCTTGGCGCTGAGCGATGGCCAGCGGACGTAGTCGCCGTAATCGTGGTTGCCCAGCACGGAATAGACGCCCAGCGGTGCACGGAGCGCTGCGAAAATGGAAAGGTAAGGGGCAAACTCGTCGGCCCGGTTGTTGACCAGGTCGCCCGAGAAAAGGATAAGATCGGGGTGAAGGGCCAGGGCCATATCAACCCCGCGGCGCACGGCCTCCGGATTGTCAAAACTGCCGGCATGGATGTCTGAAAGCTGCACGATGCGCAGGCCGCGGAAGGCTTCGGGAAGGCCGCGGATGGGTATCTGCACCGTGCGCACCCGGTAGCGGTAGCGCCGGAATACCCCGTAGAGCAGGCCAAGGGTGAGCAGGCCTCCGCCGAGCATGGCCAGCTGGCCGGCAAGGGGGCTCCGCTGGACGGCCACGTCTGCCGTGCCCGGGGTGGCCCAGGCGGAGCGCGCCGCCGTCAGTGCGGCCTTGATGCCGGTAAGGAGGTCGCCCGCGAGCATAAGGGCGGCCATGGCAATCTGCCCCAGCAGCACGGCTATGAGCGCATGTACGGCATGTTTCGCCCACGTGTTGGGCCAGCCGGCAGCCGACCAGCGGCTGTACATCAGGGGGCTGGCCAGCGCGCCCGCGCTGAGCAGCCCGTAGGCAATCAGCAGCAACTGCCGGGCGGGGGCTTCCACATGCCGCAGGCCGGTGTGCACGGCCGTGAAGGCATAGTAGGCGGTGGCGGCGAGGAAGAGCAGTAAAAAGAGGAATGCCCGCATCGTTAATCCTCCCGGCTGCCGTCGTCAGCCATGCGCACGAGGCGCGGTGTGAATGTTGCCACCACCTCCACCAGCGCGGTCTGCGCGGCCATTACGGTGTGGATGTCTTTATAGGCCATGGGCGCTTCATCCAGCCCGGCGCCGATGAGCGTGACGCCGTGCTGCTTCAGCGTGGCCTTCATGGCGTCGCGGCTGATGGTCTTGATGGCCTGCGTACGGCTCATCTGCCGCCCGGCGCCGTGCGAGGCGGAGCTGATGGAGGCCGCTTCGCCCTTGCCGCGCACGAGGAAGCCGGGGGCCGTCATCGAGCCGGGGATGATGCCCAGCACGCCTTTGCCGGCGGGGGTGGCGCCCTTGCGGTGCACGACGACTTCCTGCCCGTTCCATGTTTCTTTCCAGGCGAAGTTATGGTGGTTTTCTACCCGCGCCAGCACTTCGGCGCCCAGGGCGGCGGCCATCTTGCGGTGGATGATGTCGTGGCTGGCCGAGGCATAGCTGCCCGCCAGCGTCATCGCCTGCCAGTATTCCTGCCCCGCGTGGGTATCCAGCCCGAGGTAGGCGAGGTTCCGCGCTTCACTGGGCAGGTGGCACAGCTCTTTGGCCAGCTTGGTGTAGTGCCCGGCGATGGTGGCGCCCAGCCCCCGCGAACCGGAATGGGAGAGGAGGGCCAGGTATTTGCCTGCGGGTATGCCCAGCGGCTCATCGGCAGCGGGAAATTCGATGATGCCGAATTCTACGAAATGGTTGCCCCCGCCGGAGGTGCCCAACTGTGCCCAGGCCTTGTCTTTGAGGTTAGCCACGAAGGGGTTCATGCCGAAGGCTTCGTCTGTGAGCACCTGATGGTCGGCCCGCTCGTGCGGCTTGAAGCCATGGCCCGCGCCGAAGCGCGTCTGTGCAATGAGCTCCCGCTTGAAGCGGGCGTGGTGTTCTACGAAGAACGTTTCCGGGATGTCGTAGATAGACAGCGCCATGCGGCAGCCGATATCTACCCCCACGCCGTAGGGAATGACCGCGTTGTCGACGGCCAGCACGCCGCCGATGGGCAGCCCGTACCCTTGGTGGGCGTCTGGCATCAGCGCGCCGGCCACCGCCACGGGCAACTGCATGGCCACATCCATCTGCGCGCGTGCGCCGGGTTCGATGTGCGATTCGCCGTAAACGGCGTAGCCGGTGCCGGCTTCCCGCAGGGGGATGGGGGCTATGTCGGCCATGGCGGCCGCTTCGATGAGCGCATTGGCCAGTTTGCCGTAAACGGCATGGGCGGCGTAGGCTTCGGGTGCCGCCAGCACATCGGCCAGTTGCGCAAGCAGGGTTTCTTTGCCCAGGCGCTGGTGTTTCCCGGCCGTGCGCAGGGCCACGCCGAAAGCACGGCCGGGTGTGTATCCGAGCGCCATCAGGTCTTCGCTGTTGATAACGTTTGTTGGTGTGTTCATCGCTTATGCTTCAGTGGTATTGTTATACGAAATCTGTGCCAGAAGCCGCTGAAAGTTGCTGTTCAATGATTTGCGGTTTGAAGAACTTTAGTTAAGTTTGACCTATGAAACCATCAGTTATAAGCTGCCTGCTTGTTTTGTTGTGCCTTTCAGGCCATGCAGGTAAAAGCTACGGCCAGGAAAAGTACACGGTGTTTAACCATATTGCCCTGTCTGTTTATGATCTGGAAAAAAGCGCTTCGTTCTATCAGAACGTGCTGCTGCTGGACACCATCCCCGAACCGTTCAAGATAGGCAGGCATAAATGGTTTGCGATTGGCGGGGGGCTGTCATTGCACCTGGTGCGCGACGCAAAAGAAATAAAGGAGCATAACCGGAGCACGCATATGTGCTTTAGCGTGAAATCCATAGACGACTTCATTGCCCGGCTGGACAGATTCGGCGTGGCCTACTACAACGTGCACCACGAACGGGGCAAGGTGAACGTGCGCGTGGATGGCGTTAAGCAACTGTACATCCAGGACCCGGACGGGTATTGGATAGAGATTAACGACGAACGCATGGAATGAAAAATCCCCGGCAACGGATGCTGACCGGGGATTTTGCAGTTGCCGGGCCTTAGTTGCCCAATATTTCGGCCAGCACGGTGTGCAGCCGCTCGTCGCGCAGGTTGGATGCGACAATCCGCCCTTCGGGGTCAATGAGGTAGTTCTGCGGTACGCCGCGCACGCCGTAAAGCACGGCAACGGCATTGCTCCACCCTTTGAGATCAGACACATGTACCCACGGCAGGCCGTCTTTTTCGATGGCTTTGAGCCAGGCATCGCGGCCGCTTTTGCTATCGAGCGATACGCCCAGCACTTCCAGCCCTTTGTCTTTATACGCTTCGTAGGCCTTTACCAGGTTGGGGTTTTCGGCGCGGCAGGGTGCGCACCAGCTGGCCCAGAAATCGACCAGCACATACCGGCCGCGGTAGTCTGACAGGCTGACGGGTTGGCCGTTGATGTCTGGCTGCGTGAAATCGGGTGCGATGTTGCCTATCTGGATGGTTTTTTCGGCTTGGATGCGGGCGGCCAGTTGCTTGGCGGTACTGAGGTTGCGTACTTCTTCAGACAGGCTGGCCAGCACGGGCTCGATTTCGCTGAGGGGATGCCCGTTGGCCACGTCGCGCAGGGCCTCGGCAGAAAAGATGGAGTTGGGGTTGTTTTTGGCAAACTCCAGCTCCTTCAGGCGCCGGTCTGCAAGGATCTTATCGTACTTGTTGCGCAGGGCGGTCATCTTTTCGTTGTACTGGGGGTCGCTCTGGGGGATGGACGCCGCCGTTTTGCCTGCTTCGTCCATAATGGCGATGAAACAGCCGCCCACCTCGTTCAGAAAGGCGGTGTATTCGGCATGCATGGGCGAACCGGTGATTGCTGCATTGTGCAATGAATCGGTAATCGCGATGTGGTAATTTTCATTGCCGACGTAGAAGTAAAGGCGGTCGCCGATGTTCTGAATCATGTATTTGCCTTGGCCCTGATGGTCGAAGATCATCCGTGAATAGCTTGGCTCGCTTACGGCCCCCCGGAACTGGAAGGTGCCGTTGGTAACGATGGTGGAGTCGCTGATGCTCTCGCCGTTGCTCGTGTAGTCAAGGTATACCACACAGCCTTCTTTTGAGGCCGGGGTAGTGCCGTTGATTTGGAAACCTGTTTGGGCAAAGAGCATAGCCGGCCCGGTAAATAAACTGATTAATGTGATTTTTAGTGTATTCATCTGTTCTTTATTTATGCTGTGTTTAAATCAAAACCGGAAGGCGATATCCACCGGATAGCCGGGTATGCCGTTGATCTGCCCGGTGAGGTCGCCGAACCGGCCGGTGCTGATGGCCAGGTAATAGAGGCTGTTGCCCGAGCCGACCACCAGCGTGTTTTCGTTGTCGGCCAGTTTGAGCATCGTGACGGGCGCCTGGAAGCTGGTGTTCAGCTCGCGTACTTCTTCGTTGAGCGGGTTATACCGGTACACCTTGCTGCCTGCGGCGATGTAGATGACTCCGTTGCGCGCGGCCAGCAGTTTGGTGCCTTCGCCGAAGAGCTCCTGGCGGATAAACGTGCGTTTGTGCAGGGGCGTAAAGGTGAACGGCCCGTTGAAGTTGACCGTGAAGGCCAGTTCATGGACAAGGCCGTCGTGGCCGGCGACATAGGCATAGGTTTCTGAATTGTTGATCTGCACCAGTTCAATGAGATCCATGCCTACGTTGTGGGGGTTGAAGATTTCGGGGTTGGCCACATTGTATTGGGTGCCGAAATACGTGGGGTCGCCATACAGGTTGAACCGCAGGAACTGTTTCCTGTGCTGATCGAACCCGATGAAGCTGGTGCCGGCATCAAGGGTGGTCATCACAAATGAGGGGGCCAGCGTGTAATCGCCGTCGGCATAGCTGCCGAACATGCCGTAGGTGGTCGACTGGTTCCACGTGCTGGTGGTGCCGCCGTAGAGTTTGCCGTTGATAACGCCCATCAGCACCCCCCGGTTGAAGTGCCGGAGCGAACTGACCGTGATGGTTTCCGGCGCAAAGAAGAAATTGGCGGCCAGCGTGTTGGGGTAGAGGGGATCTTCCTGCATGGTGGATACGTTGAGCCGTACGCCGCCGTTGCGGCAGATGATCCAATAGCCCAGGGGCATGTTGCCCGTGGCTTGGTCATGCATATAGAAGAGCTGGACGGGGTTAGCCGGAAGCTGCTTGTTATGGATGGCTTCATAAAGCCGGGCCTGCACGGTGCTGTCTGGCTTGATGAAGGAAAGGCGCGTGATGCCGTCTTCGACGCTGAGCACCGTGGTGCCGCGCACAAACTCGGTGATGCCCTGTACCTCAAAGTTATGGAAGTACCTCATCCCGTTGCTTTTGTTGTGTACGGTAAGGCGTGCGGCATATAGGTTGGCCTGCAGGCCGAAGATGATGCGCAGCGACGGCCCCGTGAGCTCGTAGGTGCCTGCGGGGGCTTCGGGGGCGAATATCCGCCATTCCAGTTCGATATCATCGCCGGGCGCGGCCTGCACCACCGGCTCGATGATCAGGCTGTCGCCCACGACGGCTTCGTACCGTTCTTCCAGGTTGGATACCTGCGGTTCGATGGGCATGTTGATGTCGTAATTGCCTTTATCTTTATAGCACCCCGCCACCAGGAAGGCGAGGACCAGGGCGAGGGAAAAATGTGGGTGTTTCATGTTATCTGACCTCCTCTCCGTTTTCGTCAATAAAATAGTACAGGCCGGACGCGCTGCGGCGCAGCGGGATGATGCGGCCGGGGTTGTCTTGGTGGTAAAAGTGGTAAAGTGCGGTGCTGCCTGCCGCTGCCGGCTCCAGCACGTAGCCTTTCTCGGGGTGGTTCTGAACCCAGCCGAAGGGGTTGTTGAGCATCATGGTAAGCATGGAGGCGAAGTACAGGTTTTTGGGGGCGTCAAGGCCATCCATGGTGAGCTCGGTCTGTTCGGTGACCAGCAGGAACAACTGGTGCTTGGTGCGCGAGTAGCTGCCCAGCCACATGCTCCACCATGCCGGTTGCTCCAGCCGTGCGGAAATGACCACCTTGGCCCGGATAATGCGGGGGTTTTCGATGCCGAAGTGGTCGGAAGCCCGGAGCTTGATGATGAGTGAAACGGCGGTGGATTCCAGATCGGCCGTATTGTAAACCACCAGCGGCAGGTAGGTAAGGCCCGAATCGGCGGGCAGGGTATATGCCGGCTTCAGGGGCTCGTAGTGCGTGCCCGCCACGGCCGACGAGGAGTCTTGCTCCACATAGGCTTCGTACTGCCGATCGCGGCCCTCGCGGACGCCGGAAAGGCGTACGGGAATGAACACCGTATCCTGGGCTTTGGTGAGGTCGTAGGCGAAGGTGTAGACGATGCTGTCGCGCAGGTCATCGTTGTCCAGGTCGAAATAGATATTCGCCGGATGGTCATACATGGTTAAACCCGCTTTTTCGCAACCGGAAAGCAGGAACGAGAGGCCGGCGAGCGCGCATAAGAGTTTCAGCGTATAATGGGGATACATGGGGTGTGAATTAACGGTTTCCATAAATAATTTCATCGTCTGGCAGGGGCAGCACGAATATGGCGTCTGATGGCGCAATGGTGGTGCCGCTTTGTGCGGGAATGCCGCGGTGCAGCCGCTTATAGGCGTAAAATACCTGCCCTTCTGCCAGCAGTTCCTTGCGGTATTCTTTGAGCAGCTCTTCGGTAAACGCTTCTTCATTGGCCGCGGTGAGCGGATCGTTGATTCCGCGGTGCATGCGCACGGCGTCTATGTAAGCGGTGGCTGCCTGGGGGTCTGCTGCGTAGGTGCATTCAGCGGCAATATAATAGAGCTCGCTGAGCCGGATGGCCGGGGCCATCAGGTAATGCCGGTTGGCATCCTGCGCGTCGCTCAGGGTATTGCGGCGGTATTTCGTGATGATGGACAGGAAATTGGTGTTTTGCGAGATGGAAGTGTACCATTGCCGGTAGCGCTGGTCGGTGCTGCCAACGGTGGCCGTTTCGTAGAAGGCCTGGTTGACCGGCTGGGCGATATACATGCCGCTGTTGTTTTCCCGGAACCAATCTTGGTTGTAGGCGTCGTTTTTGCCGGGAATGTACCAGCCGAAAATGAGCTCTTTGTACAGGATACGGTCTTTGTCTTTGGCGTCTACGGCCATGAAGTCTTCCAAGGCCGTCCAGGGGAACTTATCGGCACCGATGACCTCCTGGGCCTGGAGCAGGGCGTTGTTCTTGTCGCCCCGGTAGAGGTAGGCGCGTGCCAGCGTGCCGCATACGGCGAAGTAATTCAGCCGGTGCCGCCGGTTCTGCAGGAAAAGGTTGCCGGACGATTCTTCGGTGTTGCTTGTTGGCTCTACCGGATAGCCGATGACGTAGCCGGGGCTGCGGATGGGGTCATCGGCCAGCAGCGCCTTGGCGGCCTCCAGATCGCGCACGATGGAGTCAAGCGCTGCCGATACGGTTGACATGGGGGTGGTATTCTTGGAATATGCCGTAACGTAGGGGATGCCCTGGGCACCGGCATTGCGCAGGGGCGAGGGAGCAAACAGCCGCAGGGCGTCAAAATGGAGGTAGGCGCGCAGGGCGAGCGCTTCGCCTTTGATCAGTTCGTGCATGCCGGGCTGGAACAGCCTCGCCTGGCCGTCTATCCGCGCCAGGATGAGGTTGCAGTTGGCGATGGCATGGTACAACCCTTTCCAGATGTTGTCTTTGCGGACGATGAAGTCGCCATCGTTGTATTCGAAATTGCGTGTGCGTAGGTAACGCAGCGGATCTTCGTTGGAAATGGTGTAATGCTGTGCCAGTACCTCGGGTGTGCCGATGGTGAGCTCCTTGCCATACAGGTCGTTTTGCGTGGCGCGGCTGTAGACGCCGAGCAGGGCTTCTTCGAATCCCTCGGCGGTAGAAAAGAGCACGTCGCGGTCGACCTCCGTTTCGGGCCGGATGTCCAGCCACTTGCTGCAGGAGGCGAATCCGGCAAGGAGTATGGTGAGTAGCGATAAGGTAATCTTGTTCATCGTTTTTATATCAAAAATGTGCCGATAATTTTAATTAAAACGCCGCCTGCAGGGTAAACGTGGCCGTCCGCGCGAAGGGATAGTCTATCCCGCGCTCTATCTGGACAGACGACCACCGGAACAGGTCGTTGGCGGTTACGCCCAGCCGGAGGCGCGACATGGCGAGCTTGGCGGCCAGTGCCGGGTTCAGGTCATAGGACAGGAACACCGACTGCAGCGACAGCGTGTGGTCTGGCATGATGAAGCGCGACGATACGCGGGTTTGGCCGAGATCCTGGATGTTCTTGAAGAACGCCCTGTCGCCGGGCTTCTGCCATTTCTCTTCAAACACGCGCCGGTCTACATTATACCGCGGATCGGCGTTTTCCACCCGGTCTACGAGCGTTTGGTTGTATAGGTCGCCGCCGAAGCGGGTCTGGAAGTAAACCACGGCCATGAACTGCTTATACCGCACGGTGGTGCCGAAGGAGCCTTCCATCTTGGGGGTGGCGTTGCCCACCACGGTGATGTCGCGCGCGTCCCACTCGTAAGAGAGGGTGCCGTCTCGTTTGATGAATATTTCCCTGCCGTTTTCCGGATCGATGCCCAGTGAGGGCACGGCGTAAATGGCGTCAATGGATTGCCCTTCGTTGTAACGCAGCAAGGGGACGCCGCGGAGGTCCGGCTCGCCGTTTTCCGGCGTTTTCTGCTGGGCATCGTTTACGCGATCGTTATAGGCTTTCAGCGCGTTGGAAATGCGGACAATCTTATTGGTGTTGTGGGCGAAATTGCCCATCAGCGAAACCGTCCAGTCGCGGTTGTTGACGGCTTGCCACGTGAGGTTGAGCTCTGCTCCGCGGTTTTCCATATCGCCCAGGTTTTCTTTGTATGACGAGAACCCGGTGGAAGGCGCGATGGTGATGTCTGCCAGGATATCGCGGGTAAGCCTGCGGTAAACGCGCGGCGTCATGACCAGCCGGTCGTTGAACAGGCCCAGGTCAAAGCCGGCGTCTGTGGTCAGCGTTTTTTGCCAGGACAGGCCCGTGTTGCCGAACGACTGCACGATGGCGCCGATTCCGGAAGAGTACCAGTTATCCTGCTGGTAGCGGTAGGTGGTGCGCGACATGTAGGGCGAGAACTGGACGGAACCGGTAACCCCGGTGGTGAAGCGCAGGCGGAGGAGGCTGACGGCATCAGACCGGAACCAGGGTTCCTGATGGACGTTCCACCCCAGGCCGGCCGACCAGAAGGGGGCGGTGCGGTTGTCGCTGCCGAACTTGGACGAACCGTCTATGCGGACGGTGGCATCCAGCAGGTAGCGGTTGTGCAAGGAATAGTTGGTGCTGGCGAATAGCCCGAACAGGCGCGATTCGTAAAGGTCGCTGGATGGACTGGCATTTTCTGCATACCCTTTGGCGAAGCCGATGCTGCTGAAACGGTCGTTGGGGAAGCCGATGGCTTCGAACGCCCGTTCGTCCAGCCGCTCGGTGCGGATGTTGGTGCCGCCAACCAGGTTGAAGCTATGGTCGCCCACCTGCTTGATGTAGTTGACGCGCAGGTTGCCATCCCAGAACGTTTCGTCCAGATTGGCGTTGTAATAGGCGCCTTTCTCGTCGGTGCGCGAAGCTTCGTAGTTATAGAACTCGTTGGCCAGCGGCGAACGGTAATGGCTTACCTGGTGGAGCCGCTTGGTGAAGCTGATCTGGCCGCGCAGCCGCAGGCCGGGTGCCAGCTCGAACTCGCCGGCAAGGTTATCGATAATCTCGTTGTAGTTGCCGCGGTTAAAGCTGCTGAGGGTGGCGTCGAAGAGCGGATTCAGCAGGTTAACGTAGGAGATGTTGTTGGTGTTTCCGAGATAGGCCAGCCGCTCAGGGCTTTGCACGACGTTGCCGTTATCATCGGTCATCCGGTAGTAGGGGTTCATGCGCACGTAGTCGGCAAAATTGCCGTAGGGCGATTCCTGCGAACCCACCACGGTAATGGCGAGCTCGTTCTGGAACCGGATTTTGTTGTTCAGGTTGTAGCTGAAGTTCATGCTGCCGGAATACTGGTTGCGGTGCGAACCCTTCATGACGCCGGGCCGTGTCTGGTAGCGCAAATCCACGCCGTAGCGGAACACCTGGGAGCCGCCTTCTACGAAAAGGCCGTGTTTCTGGCCTACCGCCGTACGCACGGGCTGCGACAGCCAGTAGGTGTTTACGCCGCCGACCACGCTGGCCATCTTGGCATAATAGAGCACATCCAGGTCGTATTGCGACTGCCCTCCGCGCGCGGTGTATAGTCCGGCAAGCCGCTCGTATTCCAGCTTTTCTGCCGCATTGAGCACGTGGTAGTCGGTGAGGTCCGGCCCGCTGACACTGGTTTCGTGGTTGTAGGTGAGCTGCAGCCTGCCGTCTTTGGGCACTTTGGTGGTGATGACCATTACCCCGTTGGCGGCGCGCGACCCGTATACGGCCGTGGCGGCGGCATCTTTCAGGAGTGTTACCGACGCGATGCGGTTCATGTCGAGATCAAGCACCTTCTGCACGCTGACCTCATAGCCGTCCAGGATGAAGGCGGGCATGTTTACCGTGGTGGTGACATTGTCGCGCCGGAGGATTTCCGTATCCACCCCGCCGGGCAGGGCCGATGAGCCGCGCACCGTGATGTTGGGCAGGGCATTGGGGTTGGAGCCGGCAATGTTGTTTTCAGCCAACCGGAAGGAGGGGTCAAAAGTCTGCATGGCCTGCAACACGTTCTGTGGATTGACCCGCTGCAGCTCTTCGCCGCTTTTGGTGATGGCCGTGCCGGTATAACTGTCGCGGTTGATCACCTGGTAGCCGGTAACCACCACCTCGTCCATCTCGCTGGTTTCTTCTTCCAGCACGATGGTATATTCGGTTTGGCCGGACACGAGCATAACGGTTTGGGGCTGATAGCCCATGAAGCTGACCACCAGCCGGTTGTCTGCGGGCATTTCCGTAACGGTGAACCGGCCGGCATCATCGGCCACCACGGTGGGCCTGCCCTTCAGGGCGATGGTGGCGCCGGCCAGCGGCACCTGCTTCGCGCCGACCGTGCCCAGCACAACGCCCCGGACGGGCTGCTGCCGGGCCGGAGGGCTTTCCTGCGGCTGGGCAGGGCGTTGCTTCTGCTCCAGCATGATGGTTTTATCGACAAGACGGTAGCCCAGGGGCTGGTTTTTGAGCAGCAGCGCAACAAAGTCAAGCACGGGCATGTTGCGGACGTTTACGGTGACGGGCAAGGTATGGGCAAACATGGACGTATTGCCCACCACTTCATAATCCGTTTGCTGCCTGATTGCTTTTAGCGCCTCGGACAGCGGCTGGTTGGCCGCCCGGTAAGTGATGTGTTGTGAATACCCCGCCAGGCTAACCTGCAAAAACAGGGTCATATGAAGAAAAGCGATGATTTTCATCACGGGTAACGTATATTTTTTGTTCATTCAATTGTGTTTGGTTCGATAAGGAATTAAGTGATTCCGTGTGGGTGGTGGTTTTGATACAGGGTGTCGGTGTGTTCGATAGGGCCTCCTTTCTGTTAGGGATTACGAGTGGCTGTTGATAAGATTAGTGTGGTATCAGGCGTTAGGCGATAGCGGATGCCGTTGGTTTCCAACAGGCTCATCACCGTGGCCAGGTTGTGGTTGCGCCGGATGCCTCCGTAAAATTCGATGGCCGGGATGCGGCCTTCGTAGGCTACCTTGATGTTGTACCAGCGGGACAGTTCGCGCATGACCTGCGGCAGGGTTTTGCCGTCAAAATGGAAGCGGCCATCGCGCCAGGCGGTATACTGATCAGTAGCTACCTCCTGTATGCTGAAGCGGCCTTGCTGGAGGATGCTCTGTTTGCCGGGGGTAAGGAGCTGTGCAGGCTGCCCCGTGGCCGCGCCGTTCAGGGATACGCTGACTTTGCCGGTTACCAGTGTGGTGGTGATGGTGTTTTCGTCGGGATAGGCATTGATATTGAACTCCGTGCCAACCACGGCAAGCTCTTGGTGGCGGCTGGCCACGATAAACGGGCGCTGCGGGTCTTCCGCTACGGCGAAATACGCTTCGCCCTCAACCGTCACCCGGCGTTCGCTCCCGTAAAAACGGCTGGGATAGGTAAGGGTAGAGGCCGCATTGAGCCATACGGTGGTGCCATCGGAGAGCGTTACGCGGTAGGTGCCGCCTTTCGGGGTGGCCAGTGTAAGCGTACCGGCATGTTGCGGGGTGGGCCGGCTGGAATCGGGGGCTTCGCTGACCACCGCGCTTCCATCCGCATAAGTGATGCCATCTGCCACCACAATGCCTGTCTGCCGTTCGCTTAACGCAACGGTGGAACCGTCGGCCAGCGACAAGGTCGCCTGGTTGCGCCCCGGCGCGATATCCTGCATGGCCAGCGCCGTTTCAGCGGGCCGGGGCGGGCGGCCCCAGAAAAACCACACGGCACCCGAAACGGCAAGCAGCACGGCCGCGGCCTGAAGCCAGGTGCGCAGCGGCGCACGGCGCCGCGGTTGCCGTATGACTTGCCTGAAAATGCGGTTTGCACGCGTTGCCGGCATGGCGCGCGCATTGCCCGGCCCGATGGACGCCCAAACGCCATGCATGAGCGCCTGGAGTGTGGGTTCGTGCGCCGCGGCATGAAGCACCTGCTCCCATTCGGCCTTTTCCGCGGCCGAAAGCTGGCTATCCAGGTAACGTTGGTGTAAGTATTCGATACGGCTTTTGTCCATAACCAAGCGGAGCTTTCAATTAAAGACGCACGCGCGGCCCCGCAGGGGCAACGGTGGGTTAAAAAAATATTAAAAAAGTTTTAACAATAGCAGCAACACGCCGGATACCCCGTGCTTGTTGAGGTAATCTCGGAGAAAGCGGAGCGCCAGTTTCATGTGCCGGTGCACGGTTTGCTCCGATATGGCCAATTTCTGGGCCGCCTGGCTGTAGGTAAGCCCTTGTTGATGGCAAAGTTGGTATACCCGCTGCTGCTGGGGCGGCAGCCTGGCGATGCCTTCTTCCAGGATGCGGCGCGTATCGCGCAGCAGGATGGCCTCTTCGGTGTTGTTGGTGAAGGGTTCCTCCGCCGCGGGCAGCGGGGTATGGAGTTTTTCCCGAACCTTGTTGCGGCGGAGGCAATCCAGCGCGTGGTTGCGTGCGATAATGAAGATATACTGCTGCAGATCGCCGATACCGGCCAGGTCGCTGCCTTTTCGCCACAGCTTCAGGAACACCTCCTGCACGGCTTCTTCGGCTTGCTGGTCTGACTTCAGGTAATGCAGGGCGAACGTGTAGACGCGCGATTGATAGGCATCAAAGATGAACTTAAAGGCACGCGAATCTCCCCGGGCCGAGCGGGCCAGCGCATCTTGTTCGTCGAAATCAGCCGGGATTTCGCTCATTGTGTATTCTCCATAGTGCGAAAATAGCAAAATCGTACCGAAATGCCGCGCGCTTGCCTGATCGCCGCTTGCAAGAAGCAAAAAAGTGATTTCGTGACTTATTTTTCTATTTTTGACGCGAACTAGCGCGGAGCCAGCATGGACAAACAAGCAGTGAATCACATCGTAAGTATCACCATGACCGATCAGGCGGAGCGCCGCTTAAGGGAATACTTCGTGGATAAAGGGTATAAAATCGGGGATACCCTGCCAAAGGAAATGGAGTTGGCCGAAGCACTGGGCGTAAGCCGGAGCGTGATCCGCGAGGCGATGAGCCGCCTGCGCATGCTCGGACTCATCGACGTGCGCAAGCGCCGGGGTACTGTGCTGACGGAGCCTGACGTGCTTGGTGGTATGGAACGTATTCTTGACCCGAACTTGCTTGGCAAAAATACGCTGCAGCGCCTGTTTGAGGTGCGGCTGATGCTCGAAATGGGGCTCGGCGATTTCCTGTACCCCCGCATCCAACCCGGGCATTTAAAACAATTGGACAACATTGTGCTGGAAGAGCGCGCCGCCCAGGATAAGGCGTCCCTGGTGCGCCTGGATATCCAGTTTCATGCCACGCTGTATGAAATTACCGGAAACCCGGTGCTGATACGGTTCCAGCATATGCTGCAGCCGATTTTCCAGTATGTACTGGATTACCGCGAGGCTATCCACCAGCCCGGTGCCGCGCCGAGGGTGACCCATGGCGATTTGGTGGACACCCTCCGCCGGGGTAATCCGGCAAGCTTCCGCGAAGCGATACGGGCTCATTTTGAGCATCATTTTGGGCTTATTGGCTGATGCCTGCGGTCTTTTTCAATAATTTAAGCCTGAAATTTGGTTTTGTCAATGCGGTGGCTTTACTTTGCGTACGGTTAATAAGTCAGACATATATGATTTAATTATATGTTTGACATATAAACATGAAGTTCTATAAACCAATTATTGATGCTATTTAAATTCAGATGAGAAAGCATGTTTTTCCTTACGGCGTATGGGCAGCTCTGGTATTCATTGTGGGATGTCAGGGCAGCCGGATGGCGGTGCAGCCGCGTGAAATCCGCACCATTGATTTGTCTGACGATACGGCCCGCCATGTGATGGTGGCTGAAGGTACGGCGGAGGTTTACCAGGGGCACCCGACTACGGTGCTGCTGCCGGATGGCAAGACGATATATTGCGTGTGGACCTACGACCATGGGGGAGTGTGCGGCCCCATGAAACGCAGCGACGATGGTGGCCTGACCTGGAGCGGTCTGCTTGACGTGCCGGACAATTGGCCGGCCGTGAAAAACTGCCCTGCCATTTACCGGCTGCCGGACAGCGAGGGGAATCACCGATTGTTTGTTTTTGCGGGCGAGGGACCGGACGGTAGTATGTACCAGTCATATTCCGAAGACGACGGCCGCACCTGGTCGCCCATGGCGTCTAACCACATCGGGCCAAGCGTGATGCCGTTCTGTACGATTATGCCGATTAACGGCGGCAAGCGCTTGCTGGCGATGTCGAATATCCGGAGACCGGGAGAAAAGGTGGAAAAGCGCTCCAATGTGGTGGTGCAGAGCTATTCGGATGATGGTGGGTTTACATGGTCGCCCTGGCAGATCGTGCTCGACCTGCCCGGACTGAAACCCTGCGAGCCGGAGCTGGTGCGCTCGCCTGACGGCAAGCAGTTGCTTTGCCTGATCCGCGAAAATGTAAAACGGGTGGCGCTGTATATGACCAGCGACGATGAAGGGGCCACCTGGTCTGAAGTGAAGGCGCTGCCGGGGCCGTTGCACGGCGACCGCCATAAGGCGAAGTATGCGCCGGATGGCCGCCTGGTGGTGGTATTCCGCGATACGGGGCACGATAATCCTACGCGCGACCATTTCGTGGCGTGGGTAGGTACGTATAACGATATCCTGAAGGGACGCGACGGACAGTTCAGGGTGAAGCTGCTGCACAGCCATAAAAAGGCCGACTGCGGCTACCCCGGACTGGAACTGCTGCCTGACGGTACGTTTGTGGCAACGACTTATGTCAAGTACCGCGAGGGGCCGAAGAAAAATTCGGTGGTGAGCACGCGCTTTACGCTCCGGGAGCTGGATGCTTACGGTATATCAGCCGCTAACTGACTAAAAAGGGATCGCCAGCTTGTGCGGGTTAAGGGTAAACGATAACGACAATACATGATAGACTATCGATTAGCTAAATTCCAGCCCCTGAAACACCTGGTTTGCTATGATGATTTCGACCGGGGCCTCTGCGGGTGGACCAACCTGATGCCCAACTACACGCTGGATAATTTCGGCGTGCGCAAGAGTATCGTTGAAAAAACCCAATGGGGGCCTATCATGCTGAGTACGGCGACCTTCCGGTTTCCGGGAACGCACGGCTCGATGGATGGGCTTTATTCATTGAAACTGGCGACGCGCCCGGTTGCGAACCGCTATGAAGAGCCGCCCGCCCCGGGCAGCATGAGCCATGCGATTAAGCGGCTGACAACGCACCGGAAGCCGGGGCGCCTGCAGTTTGAAATGTGGTATGCCTATACCACCGAACAGGACCGATCGGGGCTGAGTGAAAACGATATCCGTGCCTTCGGCGTGAGTTTCGATACGCAGAACGCACAGGCCCGTAACTTCGCGGGGGTACGGTACGTGAATTCGGTAAATGGCGAACTGAAAAAGCAGTGGCAGGTGATGCAGGCGGGGGAGGTTAGTGACGCGGACTGGGCATACGGCACCGACGGCGACTGGTGCAAGCGGGGGGTAGACCCCATGTGGTACGGGCGGCGCTACCCGGATGGGGAGGCCGACGGCTACCGGTTTATCCCCGACAGCCGGCAGGAGCTGTGCTACAACGAAAGCGACGATAAAATCAACTGGTTGTACCTGCGCTTCACGTACGACCTGGAAAGCCGCCGGTACGTAGAACTGCAGTCGCGCGACCGGGTGTTCGACCTCAGCGCTTTTGCGCCTACGGATGTCCGTCCGTATGCGCGCATCGAGGGCCTGCTGAACCCGGTTATCTGGGTAGAGAACGACAGCAATCGGCGCGTATTCCTGTTCGTGGATTCGGTAGTCATTTCTGTAGATTGATAAACGGGCCGATGATGAGACATTTCCAAACAAGCACCGTGGAACAACGGAGGGTTGTTGACACCGATTTTGCCACCCACCCCTTGGAGGTGGCCTGGGCGTCTGAAGCTATCTTTTTTGTGGATGCCGAGCAATTGGATGAAGGGGGCGGTCCGCTGCTGCTGAAGGTACAGCTATCGGTGGATGGGGTGAACTGGCTGGACGAGGGCACGGCTTTCGAACCGCTCCGCGGTAACGTCAGCGCCTTCCGGCGGGTGAGCCATTTCGGGGGCTGGCTGCGCTTGGAAGGCAGCCTGCCGGAGCGGGGCAGCGCGTATCGGGTAACTATCCACCTGGTGGCTAAAGCATAGTGCCGCATGCATCCGGTAGACAGCATAATCGTTGTGGTGTATTTCATCGCCGTTGTGGTGGTGGCAAGCCTTTTCAGCAAGTCGCAGCAGTCGCTGAAAGACTTTCTGATGGGCGGCCGCAACATCCCGTGGTGGGCTGCCGCGCTGGCCGGTGTGGCCACGGTGACCAGTGCCATCTCTTATATCGGTGCCGTGGGCCTCGGTTTCAGCACAAACTTCGGGTTTTTGCAGTACCGGCTGGCGGTGCCGATGGCCATTGCCGTGATTTGCTTGATTATCATGCCCTTTTTCTTCCAGCTGCGGCTCTATTCGATATACGAGTATCTCGAGAAGCGGTTCAGCCCCATGCTGCGTCTGCTGGGCAGCGGCCTGTTTCTGCTCTTCAAATGTGCTTTCCTGGCGGTGGGTATCTATGCCCCGGCATTGGTCATGAGTGTGCTTATGGGAATAGACCCGTTGTGGATAGTGCTGGTTACGGGGGTGGTAACCACCGGCTATACGCTGCTGGGCGGAATGAAAGCGGTGATTTGGACCGACGTGCCCCAGCTGCTTATCATGATGGGCGGCATCTTCATCGTTATCTTCGTTGCTGCGTCTCGAATCGATGGCGGCTTCGGCCAGGTGTTTGCGCTTGCCGGAGCGCACGGTAAATTCGACTATGTTAACTGGTCTGCCGACCCCACGGACACCTATACCGTATGGAGCGGTATCATCGGGGGGACATTTCTCATTATTTCGCAATTTGGTGCCGACCAGGCGGAGATGCAGCGCTTCCTTTCGGTCAATTCCCTGAGGCGGGCCAATTGGGCTTTTGTGACCTCCCTGCTGGTGGCATCGTTGATCGGCTTTCTGATCTTCTTTGAGGGAGCGGTGCTTTTCGCCTTTTATACTCAGGAAGGGAATACCGACATCCCCACCAATGAAGTATTCATCCGGTTTGTTATCAACGAGCTGCCGATTGGGGTGAAGGGACTGATGGTGTCTGCCCTGTTTGCCGCGTCTATGTCGACCATCAGCTCGGTGCTTAACTCGATGAGCACCGTATTCATGGCCGATTTCCACCGGCGTTTCAGCCGGGGTGAAGGCTCCGTGCGCGTGGCGCGCGGGATGACCATGCTTTTCGGTCTGGTAGCCACGGCGCTGGCGTGCCTGGGCGGCTTGCTGGGTAACCTGCTGGAAGCATCAACGACCATTATCAACTTTTTCGGCGGTGCGCTGGTTGGCGTGTTTCTGCTTGGCATGCTCAGCAAACGGGCGGAAAGCGGCGGCGCTATAACAGGACTGGTGGCCGGCTTTGTGGCGGTACTTGCCACGTGGCTGGCCACCAGTGTATCGTTTATGTGGTACAGCGCCATCGGCGGCATCACCACCCTGGTGGTGGGTGAGCTGTACAGCCGCCTGTCTGGACGCCGGCCCCGGGCTGAGCAGCTGAAGCTGGTGCTTAAGGTGCCCCGTTTGGTCCGGCGTGGCCGGTGATGACGCCCGGGATGCGGCGTTAATACGCGTTTATGCCCTTGTTGTCTATCACCCCGTCGTAACCCGGGCCGCCCGCGCCGAGGTAGCCGTAGCTGGCACCACTTTTATCGGGGCTTACCCAGAAGGAATACAGCTTACCGTTGCTCAGCTGAAACCGGAACTGTACCGGCTTGCCGGCAATGGAAGAGAGGTCTTCCCCTCCGGTCCACTCGATCTGATGCAAGGTTTTGTTTACCCGCGTGGGCTTGCAGTGCTTCATGGAAAAGGGCTTGATGACCTTGCCCCGCTCGTCCAGGATTTCTGCGCGGAGTTCGCCCTCGGGGCAGTCTACATTGACGAAAAGGTATTTGCCGTCGAACGTAACGGGCCGGGTGACCAGGTGCCCCGCCTTTTTGCCGGCTTCCATGGAAGCGAATCCGTCTCTCCGCAGTTTGGCCATCCCGATGCTGGCGCCGGTATACATGCCGCGGAAACCGTCTGACGCCTGGCCGGAATAACCGCAATAGGGGAACCACAGTTCATCGCCCATCACCAGGCACACGCCCATGGTGCCGTGCAGGTATCCGCGGTCCCAGTCGCCTTCTTTCCGCGTGGCGGCGATGAACGGACGGCGGTCTGGCCGGTGCCAGTGGAATCCATCGCGGCTGAACCCTAATTTCAGCTCCGTGATTTTGGGGAAACGCCCTTCGTTGGCAACCCTATTGGTGGGGCCCAGGTGGACGTAAAACTCGCCGAGGATAACGCTCTCGTAAGCAACGGCATTGAGGCTGTACAATTGCGCAAAGTTGCCGATGTCGGGGTCGGGTTTATCCAGGGTATCGGCATTGACCCAGAAAACAGCATCGTCCCAGTTGGTGCCCTTCATGAACTCTTCGCTCTCCAGGTACCACCGGGCGCGGCCGCGTCCCTGCTTTTTGAGGCTGAACACCCACACATCCCGGAAGGGATTGTAGAAGAACGAGCAATAGTCGTCTGCCCGGTGAGCGGGCAGTCCGTGTGACCATATCCGGCCATCCCTGGAAAAATGCAGCGTATGGTCCCTCCGGTCGGCTAAGTGCGTGCCGCGGTCGGTAACCATCTTGAACTTTTCATCGGGATTTTCGGTTTGGCTGTCTAACCATATGGCGTTGTCGCCGCCGGCATTAAGCCAGCCACCGGGAAGAATGATATTCTGGTCTACCAGCCCCAGATCCGGACGTTTCCAGTCGACCAGATTGGTGCTCGTTGCCATGGCCAGTCCGCCGCGCCAGCCGGCCGTGTAGAACATTTTGAAGAGGCGGTCGTCAAAATCATAGAATACGCCGCCGTGGCCCAGGTAGGTAACGTCTTTATGGCCCGGTTCAGAACTACCCAGCGACTCCTTTTCGTAGTCGGTTTCGGGGAAAAATACGGGGTTTTGGTCCAGCTTCTCCGCGGCATGGAATACCCGGTTGAGCGTTGTATTGGCGATGAGGAAATCATCCACGAACAACTGGCGCCCCGTGTTGATGTTGATGACATCCGGCGGATTGACGAGGTAGGGCGGCGTGCGGTAGCCGACGAACTTCGGGTCGTCATACCGGGGTGGCCACTGCTCGGGAAGCCTGATGTTGTTATAAAGTACTTCGGGCCGCCGCTGGGCCGTGGAATCTTGGGCAGCCGCTATTCCGCAGGCGGTTATCAGCCCCATGACAGACAGGGCTTTTAACGTGGTGAGGCGGAGGGCTGGTGTGGCGTGTTTTTTCAATGACATTTCAGCTACTTCTTGTTGGGTTTATAAACAAAGGTATATGTTCCTGATCCGAGTTTGAGCTTGACCGCATCGCCCGATTGGGCGGCGTCTTTTAATCCTTTTATGGCGGTAAGCGGCTGGTTGCTCTCTTGCACATCGGCGAGCGTGGCCTGGGGCAGCAGCACCGTGGCGCTCGTATTGGGCGGTATGGTAACGCTGACCTCCATGCGGTCTGCGGTATACTGCCAAGCGGTATGGATATCGCCATACAGCAGCAGTTTGTAAGCGACGTCGGTATAGCCGAACCGGGTGAGTACATGGTTAAGGTAGGGCGTGCCGACGAAGCCGGTTGTCAGGTGGTAATCATACGATTCAATGTTTTCAACCAACCGCCGTGCGGCCTGTTCGCGGAGTTCTTCGGGCAGGATATCAAAATGCAGCGCCAACACGTAGGCGGTTTGCGTGGGAGACACCAGGCGGCCGTTTGCGGTGACGAATTCATCCATGAATGCCTGCTTCAGCGTTGGCAACAGTTGCTGGTAGACGCGATAATCGGATTCTTTGCCCAGCCGTTCAGCAGCTTTGGCAACCAGGGTCGTTGAATAGATGTAAAACGCCTGTGCGATGAGGTCTTTGTCTGTTAGGGCAGCTTTTCCGTACCGATCATCCGTGGGGGAGTAGAACAGCCAGTCGCCATACCGAGAACTGATGGTAGACAGGTTGTTTTTGCTGGTTTTGCGCATAAACTCTACCCACGCTTTCATGCTTTCGTATTGCGTTTCCAGCAGGCGTTGGTCGGCATAGTTCACAAAGAAATTCCAGGGGACGATGGTGGCCGCATCGGCCCAGGCCGCTGATCCGGAACCGCCCCTGACGTTGGGAACAACCACGGGCATGTTGCCGCTCTTGAACTGGTCGGCCCGTAAATCGGCCAGCCACTTGGCGAAGAAGTTGGACACATCCATGTTGAAGGCGGCCGTGTTGAAGAACACCTGGGCATCGGCCGTCCACCCCAGGCGCTCGTCGCGCTGCGGGCAGTCGGTTGGAACATCCAGGAAATTACCCTTCTGGCTCCATGTGATGTTGTGCTGCAGTTGGTTCAGCAGCGGGTTGGAGGTCTGGAACTTGCCGGTAACGGGTATGTCGGAGTGCAGGACCTGTGCGGTAAAGTTCTCGATATCCACGTCGCCGGGGTATCCCTGCAGCCTGACATACCGGAACCCGTGAAAGGTGAAGTGGGGCTCATAAGTCTCTTCGCCGCCGCCCCTGCAGATGTAGACGATTTCTTGTTTTGCGTCTTTGAGGTTGGCGGTATAGAAGTTGCCCGCGCTGTCCAGCACTTCTGCGTGGTGCAGGGTGATGGTGTCTCCGGCTTGGGCCGCTACGGTGAATTTTACCCAGCCGACAAGGTTCTGGCCGAAATCAAGCACCTTTTCGCCTTTCGGCGTGACGATAAGCCGGGTGGGTTTGACGGCTTCGTGTTTGGTGACAAATACACCGTTGCTGGCCACCAGGTTGGCTTTGCTGATGTCTTGTTCGATGACGTTTTCCCAGCGGCTGGCATCATACGCAGGTGCACTCCAGCGGGAATCGGCCTTGCGTGCGTCGTAGACCTCCCCGTCATAATGGTCTGCCGCCTGGATAGGTCCGTCAAAGGTTACTTTCCAGGTGCCGTCGGAAATTACCGTGGCCATGGAGCCGTCTTTATAGCGCACCTCGAGCTGATATAGCAGGGCGTGCTCTTTGCCATAGACGTTGCGGCGGGAGAAAAGCCGCCCGCGGTACCAGCCGTCGCCCAGGGTGACCAACGTGACGTTGTCGCCCCGGCGGGGGTGTTGTTTTACGTCGAACACCTGATACTGGAGGCGCTTGTGATAGCTTGTCCAGCCGGGCGTGAAGTAATAATCGCCCACCCGTTGCCCGTTGAGGGCGACCTCATAGAGGCCGTGGGCGGTAACGTACAGGCGGGCGTCGGCGATTTCTTTTTCTACGGTGAATGCTTTCCGGAACACGGGCGATGGAACCGGCTTGCCGTCAGTGGTTTGCGCGGCCCGGATCCACCGGGCATTCCATAAGCTGGTGTCCAGCAGCCCCATTTCCCAGTGCTGCACATCGCTCCACGGCGAAACGCGGCCCCGGTTGTCCCATACGCGCACTTGCCAGAAATAACGCTGGCGCGACTGGAGGGCAGGCCCACCATACGGAACATGAATGGACTGGTCTGACTGGACTTTGCCCGATTGCCATAACAGTTTGCCCCGCTGTTTCAGCGCATTGGGCGATTCAGCGACCTTAATCTCGTATGCCGCTTGGGTAATGCCGCGCGATTCCGTGCTTAGTTTCCAGCTGAACCGGGGCTCGGTGACGCCGATTCCAAGGGGGTTGTGGAGGTTTTCGCACTTCGGTGCAGCAACGGAAAGATCCTGGGCGGTTGCCGATAGGCTGGAGCCGGCTGCGATTAGCCAGCCGATGAGGATGCTTGCAAATGACAGTCGTTTCATTAAACGGAAATCGTTTTCGTTTTTCAATGTGTCGTCGTTTTTAAACGGGTTAGCGGGTTCAATAACTGACCATGCAAAGAACGCATTTACGGGGGGCATAATTGTTCACTATTTTGCCAATTGTGTATATGGATTTGCCACTTTGCATCGGGTTATGGTGCCTGGGGCGGCTAAGATAAGTTAAATAAGTATACAAAGCGGGTAATCTTTTAAACAGCTTTACCGCCGTTATGCGGGATATTTGCAGCACCAGAAACGAACATTCGCAAGTAGACCTGATGAGATTATTCGCTGTATTTATTTTCCAGTTAGCCATGACATGGCCATGCCTTCGCGCCGCGGCAGATTACGGCGCGGCCGATACGTTGCACCAGACCCGGAGCGGCAAGATGGTTGCCCCGGTGATTGATATTATGCCCCAATTGCGGGTGTTCCACGATTTGAAAGCCATTGAACGCGAAATCAGTGAGCTGAAAGCCCTCGGGTTCCAGCGGGTCTATTTCGTGTTGTGCAATCCGGGATACCCGTCATTTGCGAGTCCGCGCTTATCCGTGATGCCGCTGTACCCGGATTTACGCAACGATATGCTGCGCTCCATCCTTTGCCTGGGCGATCCCAACTGGGTATACGCGAAAGAAGCCAAACGGCAGGGCCTGGAGGCCTGGGCCATTATAAAACCCTATGAATCGGGCACGGGAAATACCATCCCCCATAACCGGCATGCCGCACTGAGCTTGGCCCATGTACCGACCGTTGGGGGGCAGCATATCGGCTTCGATGAACTGCTGTCTGCTAACCCCCAACCTGCGGGTGAAAAGGAAACCCCTTTCGGCGAGGGAGGAGGCATGCCTGTCTGAACCCATCGAAAAGCTGGAAATCGCCTTCTGCATCGACTCATTCCGCCAGCGGGTGGGGGCACAGAAGTGGATTGACCATGAAGCCGTGGAAGTTAGCCGGCTCCGGCCTCCTGCATTGGCGCTGTGGACCAGTGCCGACAACGAAACGTATGCGGAATACGATGCGGTGTTGACCACGGAAACCCGCGTGGAATGGCGGCATGTGTATGATGCAAACGGCCAGCCATTGTTTGACCAGCCCAAGCGCCACCTGGTGATGACCGTGGGTGGACTGCACATCTCCCCGGAAACGCCCTACGTGGCACTGACGGTAAGGGAGGGAAATAGGTGGTCTACGATACCTTACAGCATGATTAAGGCGTTTTCACAGTCGGGCGAAGTGCCACTGACGGCGACCGTGCAGGCCCGGGCGCCTTCTGTACAATACCGGGGGACGCTCAGCGAGCGGCAATGGGGCACCGAAGCCATCCCCGTGAAAGGCAACGTGGCCCAAGCGAACTTCAAGACGTATGGCCGGTACGCCATGTGAGGGGTATCCGGAAGTGACCGACTACTGGCTGCGACAGGTGAAAAATGCGATGGAGATGGGATTTGACGGGGTGGACTTCAGGCTGCAGAATCACTCAAGCATGGTGACCGACTACGTGGAATATGGGTATAACGAGCCTATTGTGGCACGTTACAGGGATAAATATGGCGTTGACATCCTCCAGGAGGAGGCCGACCCGCTGAAGATAATGCAGGTTAGGGGAGCGTTTTATGCCGATTTCCTCGAGCAAGCGGCCAGCCTCATCCACTCATACGGCAAAAAAGTGCAGGTGCACCTGCGGCATGCCAACGAGGCACCCACCCTGAACGATGAATTCAATGAACTTGGCTTCTGGGCAATGCCCAAAGTACAGGTCGACTGGAAGCGCGTTGTTGACCTGGCGGATGAAATAACGCTGAAGCATTACTACCACAATGCCTACGATACGGCGATGGCGGCGCAGATTAAGCGGTACGCAAACGCGAAAAACAAACGGGTGTGGGTACATGCCTATATCCAGCAGGCCGGTGAACTCAACGAAGGTTTTCTGGATGCCGTGGAACAGGACAGCGCCGTGCAGGGCATATTGCTGTATGAGTTTTCCAACGCCATATTCCAGCCCAGGCGGAAATCAGACGTTTCGTTGAACACCGTGAGGTACCACCTGGAAAAGCTGGGCTTCAGCCCGCCCGGCGATATCCGTTAGGGGCAAGACCCAGCTGCACCCGCTGCGCCCAGCAACCGGAGGCTGCATGAGCAGCACGCCGCAGGGCGTGCCGCCGCTATCCGGCAGCGGCCGGACGTTGGCCGGGCTTTGGATAGTGGATAATCCGTAACCATTTCAGCAGCATGGCCACGGGGTATACCGGATCTATTTCATGCCAGCGCCTGCCGAAGTTGACGGATGAGGGATGCTTATGGTGATTGTTATGATACGATTCGCCCAGCATCAACACATCGACCATCAGCAAGTTGCGTGATGTATTCTTCAGCTTGAAGTTGATGTACCCGTATTTGTGGGCAAACCAGTTGACCACCGCACCGTGGAAAGCACCCGAGGTGATGACCACCGGCAACAGCAGGAACCACCAGAAGCTGCTGGCAAACAGCCAGAAGTAAGCCACGTATAGCAATACCCACAGGATACGGGAAAGCGGGGAGTTGCCCCAGCGATCCAGGCGTTTCCACTCCGGAAGACCTTTGGTGAAACGCTCCTCGACCGGATACCGGCCTTTGACGATAGCAACGTAAATATTACGCGTGCGCCACATCATCGCAAAGATGTTACGCGAGAAGTTGGGCGAATGGGGATCCTTTTCGGTATCGGTATATGCATGGTGCATGCGGTGCATGATGGCATACGCCCGGGGGCTCATATAAGACGACCCCTGCGTGATGTAGGAAAAAAGGAAGAAAAAACGTTCCCAGAAGCGGCTCATGGTGAATGATCCGTGAGCAGCGTACCGGTGCTGGAAAAACGTTTGGGAAAATAACGAGAGATACCATATCCCGATAAAAAACAATAAAATAGCCATAATGTAATGCGCTTTAAATGATAAATGGAGACAGAAAATTAAATGCTAAAGCTCACTTGGCTGGTTGTAGGGAAGCGGTAACTGAAGATCTGTTTCTGAATCTTTGATTGTTGTAAAGATAGGTTATTCATCTGGAATATGCAAGCGGCGGCTTGGCTGTTTGGGGGCGCGCAAAAAAAAAATGCGCCGGCCACTAAGGGTAACGTGCGGCAGCGTTGTCTACTTAAACAAATGGAAGTAACTTTGGCCAAAAGAGAAACACCGGTGCATCCCGACCATGATATTACCCTTGCGTTTGAAGCGGCTTTTAAAAGCAATTTCAGGGCATTGCATGCTTATGCCAGCACGATACTGGAGGACGACAGCGCGGCTGAGGAAATTGTGCAGCATGTTTTTTTGAAGCTGTGGGAGCATCGCGACCGGATGCGGATACACACGTCGTTGCGGGCATACCTCTATAAAGCGGTTTACCACGAAAGTTTGAACTACCTGAAACACCGGCGGGTGCGAAGGAAATACATGAAGGAAGCGATGGTTGATTTTAAAGAGCAAGCACCGGATGCGGCACCCGATGAGGAGCTGCGGCGGCAGCTGAAGGCGGCACTGCGGCTGCTGCCCGAGAAGTGCCGGACGGTTTTTCAGCTGAGCCGCTTTGAGGAGCTGAAGTACCAGGAAATTGCAGACCGGCTGGGCATTTCGCTGAAGACGGTGGAAGCGCACATGGGTAAAGCGCTGAAGCTGCTGCGGCTGCGGCTGGCGGATTTCCTGCCGCTGCTGTTGGTTGTATTACCTTGTATATGAAATGATGGACGACGCATTATTGACAAAATATCTGCTGAATGAAGCCAGTGAGGCGGAGGCTGCGGCGGTGCGGCAGTGGATTGCCGCGGACCCCGCGCATGAAAGGCATTTCAGGCACATGCGGCTGATATGGGAGACCAGCCAGTCGCTGGCCAGCGGAAGCGGCGTGGATGAAGACGAAGCGTGGCGGCGCTTCGTGCAGCGCCGGGATAGCCGCCCGAAAGGGTACAGGCTGGGATGGGTGCGCATCGCCGCCATGTTGTTGCTGGTGCCTATCGCCGGACTGGCGGGATTCTACCTGCTGGGGCCGGGGGGCGGCGGGCGGTTTGCGTCTACGTATGCAACGGCCGATGCGCCCAGCACGGATACGCTGGCGGATGGTTCGGTGATTACGCTGAACCGGTTTGCCGAACTGGATTTTTCGCAAAGCCCGTTCAAGCGGGAGCGGACCGTAGACCTGCATAAGGGCGAAGCTTTTTTCAGGGTTGCTCCCGATGGGAAGAAGCCGTTTGTTATCCGCTCCGGAGACGTAACGGTTACCGTGGTGGGTACGTCTTTCAACGTGAAGCGCCGGGGCGACGAAACCACCGTAATCGTTGAAAGCGGAAAGGTGAACGTGGCGGGGCTTAACCAAACAGCGGAGCTGGGGCCGGGCCAAAAGGTGACCGTGAATACGCGTACCGGCAGGTTTGAGGAAGGATGGGCGGAAGACCGGCTGCACCATTATTATGTGAACCGCCGCCTGGTGCTGGACAATACACCGCTGTGGCGCATCGCGGAGGTGCTGGAGGAGGCTTATGGTGTGGACATCGCCATAAGCCGGAAGGAAATCGGGGAGCTGCCGATGTCAACCACCCTTCGCCTGGGGCCGCTGGACGAGGTGCTGAACGTGGTGGCGCAGACGCTGGGCGTGCAGGTTGAACGGACGGGAAAAAGGGTGGTCATCCGGTGATGCGGCTGAGGTTGGCGCTCGTCGGCCTGGTATTGGCCGCTCCGCTGGTTACCCGTGCGCAACACCTGATGCGTGAAATCGCAGTGGCAGACAGCGGTCCGCGCCGGCTGGGCGACTTGCTGGAGGAAGTCAGCGAAAGCCAGGGATTTTATTTTTCATACAACAGCACGCTGGTGGCCGAAGACAGCGTGGTGGCGCTGGACCGGTTTAAGGGCAGGCTGGCAGACCTCCTGGAGCGCACCTTCGGCAGTAACTATGAATTCAAGGAGGCCCCGGGGTATGTGATTATCCGGTATGCGCCGCATACGCTGGATCTGGCGATGCACATCGACAGCGAGCGGAGCGGGACGCTGGTGGTGACGGGGTGGATTAAGGATGCGGCGAGCCACCGGGGGGTGCCCGGCGCAAGTGTTTATGAACGGAACGTACTGGTGTCTACCTTGTCTGACTCCGACGGGCGGTTCAAGCTGTCCATCCGGCGGCCCGGCGAAAGCGTATGGCTTACGGTCAGCAAAGCAGACTACCGCGATACCACGGTGGTGCTGCTGCCGACGGTGAAGGTAGGGGGCGGCGATAAGGGGCGGCGCTATGCGTTTTATCCTGACGATGGCGGCAAAGCCGGACTTGAAAGTTCGGCACTGGGCCGCTTTTTTACGAGTTCAAAGCAACGTATCCAACGCATCAACCTGGGCGGCTTTTTCGCGCACAGCCCGTATCAGGTGTCGCTTACGCCGGGCCTGAGCTCACAGGGGCTGTTCAACAGCCAGGTGGTTAACCAGGTGTCGCTGAACCTCGTCGGCGGTTATACCGCCGGGGTGCGCGGCATTGAGATAGGGGGCGGATTCAATATCAATCAGCACGATGCCCACCGCGTGCAGGTAGCGGGTGCGTTTAACCTGGTGGGCGGGCAGATGCGGGGGCTGCAGGTGGCCGGTGTGTCGAACGTGGTGTTGCAGCGCGCGGGCGGTGTGCAGATAGCCGGTGTGGCCAACTGGGGCGGGGAGGTGCAAGGCGTACAGCTGGCCGGTGTTTTCAACAAGGCGCGCCGGAACAGCGGCCTGCAGCTGGCGGGGGCGATGAACACCGCCGACGGCGAGGCGGGCGTGCAGGTAGCGGGGATAGTGAACCGGGCGCGCCACGTGCGGGGCGTGCAGGTGGCCGGTCTGGTTAACATAGCTGACAGCAGCGACTACCCCGTTGGTATCGTGAACCTGGTGAAGAACGGCCGGAAAAGTATAACCGCAGGGGCGGACGAGTCTGGCATGATGCAGTTGGCATTCCGATCGGGCGGACGGGTACTCTACGGCTTGGTTGGCGTAGGGCATTACCTGAACGGCAATCCGCTGAAATATGTGGTTGAAGCGGGAATGGGGGCGCACGTGGCGGAGGGGAGAACTTTTTTGTTTGATGTTGAACTGGTGAGCCGGACGAGTACGGATCTCCGCATCGCCACGGGATCGCGGGTGGCACTCCGGGTGCTCCCGCAGTTTCGCATCGGCAGGCACGCCAGTGTCATTGCCGGTCCGGCCCTCAGCTATACCTATCCTGAAGCAGACCACCGCTATGGGGGCGAAGGCTGGCAGGCCGGTGTTTACGGCGGCCTGGCTTACCGGTGGTAATTTTTTTTCTTGAAGGCGTAAGGGTGGCGCGGGCGTTTGCTGTCTTATGATCAAAACAACATAATAATGATTAAAGACATGCAAAAGATGAAAACTATCGGAACATGCCTGGCGATGCTGGCCGGGCTGGCAGGCACGCAGGTGGCCACAGGTCAGACCCTCGATTTGGGCGTGAAGGCAGGCGTGAATTACGGAATGCTGCACAGCGGCGCTGGCGCGGTAAGCGACGCGTCTGGAAAGACCGGATGGCATGTTGGGCTGTTTGCCCGCACGGGCAACGACTTTTACTTTCAGCCCGAGGTGAATTACACGTCGTTCAGCAGTGAATTTTCTTATGAAGGGCAGGTTTATGAGCCCCGATTCCGGCAACTGAATGTGCCCCTGATGGCGGGATACCGCATCATCAGTAACGGTAACATGAACCTGCGGGTATCTGCCGGCCCTGACGTGAACCTGAACCTGAATACGCCCGTTGCGCCCCAAGCTACCAGTTATAGGCGGTTTACGGTGGGTGGCGTGCTCAACGCCGGGGTGGACCTGGGCCGGGCTACCTTTGATGTGCGCTACAGCCGCGGGCTGACCGATATCAACGAAGGGCTGAAACAGAAAACCGGCGTACTCGGGTTTTCTGTGGGATTCAAGATTCAATAAGGGGCATCTATGAAGTTACGTCATATCACGGGGCTGTTGACCCTGCTGTGCTGCTCCAGCTTGTTGCCTGCACAGGAAACCAGTCCGGCCCATGTGGGTATTCTGTACCCGCTGAGCACCCATGGCGACAAAGCCGCTGCATACACCAACCATTTCAGCCTGCATGCGCTGTGGGGCGTATCCGGAGGCGAGAAAGGCCTGGGCCTGTACGGCGCGGCGGGCACGGTGAAAGGCGACGCCAGCGGCGTGCAGGCGGCGGGCGTGTTTAACGGGGTGGGCGGCGAACTCAAGGGCGTGCAACTGGCCGGCGTCATGAACCGGGCCCATACCATGGCGGGCGGTGCCCAGTTTGCCGGTGTACTGAACGTGACTGGTGGGCGTGCGCCGGTGCAGCTGGCCGGGACGGCCAACGTGACCGACAGCGTAAAAGGAGCGCAGGTTGCCGGCGTGGTCAATGTGGCCGGCCATGTGCAGGGGGTGCAGATAGGCGGGGTGGTGAACAAAGCGGGCAAGGTAAGCGGCGTGCAGATTGCGGGCTTGCTGAATATTGCAGACAGCAGCGATTACCCCATAGCCATCATCAACATCGTCAGGAACGGAGAAAAGCGGGTGGGAATATCGACGGATGAAAACCTTTTTACGATGGTAAGCTTCCGCTCCGGCGGAAGGAAGCTTTATGGCCTGGTAGCGGCCGGTGTCAGTCCGCTGCATCCCGAACGGCGCTATGCCGCGGAGGGCGGACTGGGCATCAGCCTGGTGGAGCGCAACGCGTTCAGGCTGGATATGGAGACCGGCCACCTTTTTGCCACCGATTTTGAAGGCCATGAATATTACCGAAGCGGCCTGCGTTTGCTGCCAGCCCTGCGGCTGGGCAGCCATGTGCAGATCTTCGGCGGCCCGGGGGTGTATTATGCGAGCGCAAACACGCGGGAGGGCGCTGTCCGCGCGGGATGGGAACTCTGGGAACGGCAGCGCCTGGCGGAACGCCAGTCTATTTACCTGGGAGGCACGGTGGGTTTGCAGCTGGTGCTGTAAACCGCCGACGGCCGACAATTACCCACATCGCCGGTTGCTTCAGTTCAGCGACCGGCGATGTTTGCACCCCGCGGTGCCTGCGTGGCTCACGGCGCGGTGCCTTCCAACCGATGCGTGCCGGGCGGTAAATGGAGCACCGGCCCGGCCGCTTTCTTGCCATTGGCACGGACAATACGGTAAACGGCCGGAACATGCACTTCGGCGGAGGTTCCGGCAGGCACGGTGAGCTGCAGGGAAAACGTTTTTGACGCTTGGGTAACGGCGGCCTTTATCTCGCCATAACCCGTGGGGACAACAATGTCTACGTGATTTAACGGGCCCAGCCTGGGTGCTACCCTGAATTTCCTGAATGCCGGCTCAACGGGCGAAATGCCGGCCACGTATTGGGCCAGGATGGTGAGGCCGCCACCGCTCCAGGCGTGGTTGGTGGAACCACCGCCGTACCCTGCCTCGCCGATGCCCCAGCCCTCCCAGAGTGTGGTGATGCTGGGATGGTTTACCATCTCGGCAAACCGCGATTGCAGGCGTTGCATGGCGTATTGCTCGTGCCCCATATGGAACAGGGCCTCCACCACGTATTTCTCCATATACGGACTGGCCAGGAAGACCGTTTCGAAGATGTGCTTTAATGCCGGGTATTTGCTGGTATCGGCCAAGCCGGACACCACGGCGAGGGCTTGGGCGCGGTCGTCATAAGTGCCTTCGTAAGCGGCGGTGCGGTAGCCCTTGCCATCCCAGAACTGCCGGTTGAAGGCCTCCGAAAACTGCGCCATCTTTTCCTGCGTGGCGGCGGCCACTGCCTGCTCGCCCAGCAGCTCGGCCATATGGCGATAGCCTTTCAATGCCAGGTAATACCAGGCATTAACCAGCAGATGCTTATCGGGCTGCGTGCCCCAGTCGCCCCAATACCAGCCGCCCTGGCGCTCGGCCAGCGTGCCGTTGGGCAGCAACTGCCAAACCTCCAGGTATTTCCGGACACCGGGGAAGACCTCCGCGATGGTTTCTTTATCGCCGCTATTCAGGTAGTAGTTCCAGAAGCCGTAATAGCCGATGCTGGCCAGCATCTGCCCGGGAAGTTCTTTATCCCAGTTGCCGGCCGGTACGGGCGAATAGATCACCCCGTCCGGCCGCTGCCAGTTGATCAGTTCCAGGATGCCTTTCCTGGTCAGCGAAGCGGCTGGTGAATCCAGGGCATAGAACGCTTCGCCGCTCTCGATGACCACATCGCCCCACCACTGGGCGCGTTCACGGTCGGGACAATCCATATACGTATCGCGCATGGTAACGTACAGCGTTCTGACGGCTTTTTCCCATAGCCGGTTGAAGAAAGGGTCGTTGCAGGAGAACCGGCCGGCGAATGCGGTATTGAAGCCGGTTTCGCGGTATAGCAAGCGGACGACTTCGACCTGCTTGGGTACCACGTAATAGACATGATGCCCGTTCATCCAGCCGATGCTTTCGTAGGCCTGGGAACCCGCTTTGGTGATGTACTCCGCGCGGACGTTGGGTGTACCCCCGCCCATGTAGTGATCGGTGAACACCTCAATCTGCTGGCCGGCGCTGGCATTGATCTGGAGCCAGGGCGTTACCTGCGCATTGTAGGGCAGCTTGCACACCAGGGTATCATGCGTGTCGCCGCTGATTTTTTCAATGGCGGCATAATCTTTCAACCCGTAATCCTTCCACAGGGGGATGGGGCGTTTCACCAGTTTGTTCCAGGGTGCTACGGGCGGTTTTCCCAGCGTTTTGGCCGCCTGGAAACCGCGCAGTCCGGTGACGCCGGGCTGTGTCCAGCTGCCGATATCGCGGCGGGCATCAAACCGGATGTTCGACTCCGGCAGGCGGTAGTTCGGTTTGGTGCCGGGAGCGGTTTCAAAAGCGGGGTGGACAACGGCCTGCCATGTGCCATCGCTATACAGGCCGACCTGTTCGTGCGCGCATTCAAAGACCAGGGCCGCCTTGCCGCTGCTCAGGTGCGAAAAGCCGTCTTTGCCGAAATACCAGAGCAAAACGGCCACAAGGTTTTCGCCCTGCTTCAGGTAAGGCGCGATATCGACCTCGTCATAATACGTGTCTGACGGCGTAGGGCCCCGTTTCAGGCCACCTTCAAAAACCACCAGCCGCCCGTTGATCCACAGCCAGTATTTGCTGTCGGCAGCGATACGCGCCACGGCGCCCGCGGGTACGGAATCCACCGCGAACACCTTGCGGAAAGCCAGCCAGGTGTTGCTTTCGTTCTGGTTTTCGGCCGCGGTAATCCATTGGGCATGCCAGGCGTCTCCGGCCTGCGGGTAAGCGGTGCCGAGTTGCAGCACTGTGCAGATTAAAAGGAGTATGCTTATCTTCATGTCATATAATCGGTATGGCAAAAATGTTTAAAATATTCAGTAACCTTTGCATATCGATTACGCGTTGGTGGTATATCCTTGTTTTTCAGTTGATTATTTTGTTGAGGCAGTCCTTTTTAAGGGCTTAACACGCCGGCGGAGCCACCATTGCAGATTTATGCGGAATGCATCGTAAAAAAGGGTGAATGTCAATATGCCTGCAGAAATATAGAAGGTACGGAAATGCAGTTTCATGAATAAAAAGCCGCTGATGATTCCGCCGAGGATAAATGAGGTAATAATCACTATTCGCAATATGATGCGTTTTTTTAACCGGGAGACGTTGGCCGCCTTGACGGTAGCCCATTCAGCAAGATCGATTCCCAGGTCGGTGAAGATGCCGGTGAGGTGGGTTGTCCGGACGACAGAACCGGAGATAGCCGAGACCAGCGCATTCTGCACGCCCATCGCAAAAAGGAGGGCTCCGGCAAAATAACCCGCATTTTTGGCCGGTATTTTGGCCCCGGCAGCTAATAGCCCTACTGAAATAAGCAGTACGAATTCAACAATGATGGGAATAGTATAGGAATGGCGGCTGTTAGCGCCGGCCAGCCGTGTACATATTCCCGAAAAGAATGCACCGGCAAGAAACAGCAATAGCCATGCAATAATGGTGAATGAAGCAGTGATATGCCCTAACGAGAGGTGTTCGGCCAGCAACGCGGCATGGCCCGTTACATTGGTGGTAAGCACCTGGAAAGCCAACAATCCAGCAACGTTAACCATACCTGCCGTAAGGCATAACAAGGCTGCGAGCCTGAGGTTATGTTTGTAATTTCTCCTGTGTCCTGTGTGCCGAAACATTTTTTACAGATATTACCGGTATGCCGGTTAAACAAGCGGTAAAAATACGAAAAGAAAAGGGGCTGTTAAACTAAATGTTTTTGATTTTGGCATGACTTTTGACTAAAAAAAATCAGGTTTAGGTTGATAAGAAAAGTCCGGTAATCCCAAAACGCCGGGCTTTTCGCTTTTTAGCGCCGGACAATTCGTTGGCTGATTGGCGGCTGTTTGACGGGCCAATTTTGGCAACACCGTTTTTTTTCCTATCATTGGGCATGCTAAAGATTCATCGATTGCTGTGGATAGCGCTTGTCATGGCGGCGCTCAGCCTCCACGCACAACCGGCAAGCCAACCCGACACGTTACGGGTGTTGGCCATAGGCAACAGTTTTTCGCAGGACGCCGTGGAGCAATATTTACATGAGCTGGCGGCGGCTGATGGTAAAATCCTGATTATCGGAAACATGTATATCGGCGGCGCTCCGTTGGCGCTGCACCTGAGAAACGTTAGGGGCGACAAGGCGGTATACAGCTACCGGAAAATTGACGCGGACGGCCAAAAAAGCACGGCCGAGAAAACCAGTATACGCACGGCTTTGCTGGACGAACGCTGGGATTACGTGTCTTTGCAGCAGGCCAGCACGTACTCGGGTAAGTTTGAGACGTATGCGGAGCCCATCCCGGAACTGCACCGGTATATTGACAGCGTGACCGCCGGAAGCGTGAAGTATATCTGGCACCAGACCTGGGCATACGAGGCGACCTCTACGCATAAAGGCTTTGCCAATTATGACAATGACCAACAAACCATGTACCGGGCCATCATGGAGGCATCCGCAAAGGTGAAGACGCTGGCTCCGTTTGATCTGCTGATTCCCTGCGGCACCGCGATACAGAATGCACGCACGAGCTTTTTGGGCGATCGTTTGACCCGCGACGGATACCACCTTGACCTGCATGCCGGACGGTTTATCGCCGCCTGTACGTGGTTCGAGTCGCTCTACGGCCGGTCCGCACCAACAGCGAAGTACCGCCCTGAGGGGGTAAACGCTGCCGCAGCGGAAGTGGCCCGGCAAGCGGCGCATGCCGCCGTAAGGCAGCCGTTTTCTGTAACGGAAATTAGCGTGGAAGCACCGGGGAGGTGATCGTGCAACTTTTGAAATTTTTCTGAACATCCTTTCGGTTTTGTTGTTGTAACCTACAACCATTGGTTTCATACAGCCGTTGGTTCCAGATACAAAACAGGAGATGACAGACATTTATTTAGGGTTAATCGAATCTTCGCCTTTACCTATGTGTTTTCTGACCGGCCGGGAGCTGCGCATCGAGATGGCTAATCCGTCTATGCTGGCAGCCTGGGGCAGGGATGAATCGGTTATCGGGAAGCCGCTTGAAGAGGCCATCCCGGAGATCATCGAGCAGCCCTTTCCGGTGATGCTGCGCGAAGTGCTCGACACGGGTATCCCGATGCGGGGCAACGCCGCGAAGGCCTACCATTATATAAAGGGCAAGCTGACCACTTTTTACTACGACTTTTCGTTTAGGGCGGTTACGGCAAGCGAAGGAATCCAGGGTGTAGCGGTAATTGCATATGATGTGACCGATCAGGTAAGGGAAAAGAAGGCCCGCGACCGGTTCATTTCTGTGGTAAGCCACCAGTTCAACACCCCGCTGACATCGGTAATGGCCTATGGGCAGGTGATTGAAAAGGAGCTCAGGGAAGGTAACTATGCCAAGTGCCAGGAACTGGTAGCGAAGATGAACGCGAACACCCGCAAGCTTTCAAAATTGGTGGAGGAGTTACTGGACGTCGCTTCTTTTGAGCCGCCCCGCCCGGTGAGCCAGCATAGCTTTACCTGTGCCGACGTGGTGGATGAAGTGCTTACTGAAATGAACCTGGGCCAGGCAGTGCAGGTAGCCGTGCCCGAGCAGATCAGGGCGTGTGCCAGCGTTTCGACCACCAAGAAAATCCTGAAGTACCTGATAGAAAATGCCGTGCGGTTTTCGCCGGTGGAACAGTCGGTATCCCTCTCAGCCACGACGTTGAACGAACAGGTGGTAAAATTCATGGTTTCCGACAGGGGGGTAGGTATCAGCAAAGATGAGCAGACCCGAATTTTCGCGAAATACTATAAATCTACGAGAAACGCGCTTCCCTGGCAGAACGGGTTGGGTGTAGGCCTGTTCAAAGCATCAAAACTGGTGCAGGCCGAAGGCGGGCAACTGTGGGTGGAGAGCAACGGGCTGAACCAGGGGGCAGCGTTTTGTTTCACGCTGCGGAACGGTATAACATGACCGGCCGCGCTAGGATTAAAAATAAAAAAACTTGGTTTTCAAATATTTATTGTTATCTTTATACCAATTAATTAATTTTTTTATTTTATTCCATTACCATGCAGGAAGGCGTAGTAAAATTCTTCAATGAAACCAAAGGTTTCGGCTTCATCACCCCCAACGACGGCGGACGTGAGATTTTTGTCCACACATCGGGGTTGAAAGACCGTATCCGTGAGAATGACGATGTTTCATTTGAAGTACAGCAGGGCCAAAAAGGCCTAAACGCAGTAAATGTAAAACGGATCTAATTCATTTTTCAGCTATTGTAACGACCACCCACCTTCCGGTAGGTGGTTTTTTTATGCATATGGACCAACAAAGGATTATCATTATCGGGGCAACTTCGGGCATTGGCCGTGCGCTGGCCGAAATATATGTGCGCAACGGCTGGACGGTGGGGGTTACGGGCCGCCGGAAGGAATTGCTGGACACGCTGGTTGCCGCCCATCCGGGGAGGGTGGTGGCAGCGGCGTTTGACGTTACGGAAGAAGCGGACTGCACGGACCGCCTGGAAGCACTGATTGCCGCCCTGGGCGGTGTTGACGTTATTGTCATCAGTGCGGGCGGAGGGGCCATGAACCCACCGCTTGACTATGAACTTGAACGCGCGACGGTGGAACTGAATGTGCGTGCGTTTACACGTTTGGCGGTGTGGGCCTATCATGAACTATCGCGGCGCGGCGGCGGGCAGCTGGCGGCAATAACCTCTGTGGCGGGCACGCGCGGGAGCCGGCAGGCGCCGGCATACAGCGCCACCAAAGCCTTTCAGATAGCTTATCTGGAGGGATTGCAGCAAAAGGCGCGGAACGCCGGCGGGCAGGTGCGGGTGACGGATATCAGGCCCGGCTTCGTTAAGACAAAGCTGGTAGCGGGTATGCCGAACCGGTTTTGGGAGGCCGATGTGGAACGTGCGGCCCGGCAGATTCATCAGGGGCTGGCCGGCCGCAAGCGTGTTATCTACGTGACCAAGCGGTGGCGCTTGGTGGCATGGATTTACCGCATAGCGCCCCGGTGGCTGCTTGAACGGTTGTAACCTGGTATCTCTGGTATCAGGCAGCTGACGTTCTTACAGCGGCGCGCGCTGCGGTGCTGCGTTCCGCCGGTTTGGCGGTAAGGCCGCATCGTTGCGCGTATCCGGCCGATCGGTACCGTCAGGTATATCTGGCGCATTCTCCGAAGGCGACAGTTCGGTAGGCGGCGGATCCTCCCCGGTTAACGGGCGGCCACCCGTGGTGTCTGTGCGGGCGGTATCGGCCGGTATGGCTATGCCGGCATCGGCAGGAGGGCGCTGCCGCGCAAGGAGGTCTTCCTTGGAAGTGGGGCGGTCGCCGGGCTTCCACACAAAGCCGTCCAGTATTTCGGCCTCCTGCGGAATCAAATGAATGGGGTATAACTTGCTGTCCAATCGGCGGATAGGGATGAAATGGGTAATGGCATTGCTATCCAGCAGGATCTTGAAGCGGCTGGCACGGCTATGGTACATGTCAGTGAAGATTCCCCGCTTGTCATTCACCAGGTAATACAAGCTTTCGGCATTACCATCGACAAACATCCGCTCCAGTTCATTGTTTTTAAAGAAGCCGGTGATCTGGCGGCCCTTGACCTGATTGTATTTGCTGGAATCTAATTGCGTATTTACGATAAAGGCATTACCCACGAACAGCATGTTGTCCAGCTGTTCATTGCGTATTTGCATATAAATCGTGTCGGCCGTCATCTGCGACCCCTGCGCCCATATCATGGGTCGGCCGAAGAAGCGCATCATCGAATCCGGATATCCGTAGTATACAGAATCGGCTACCGCCTGGAGATCGGATTTAAAAAGCCGGACATTGTAATAGGCCTTGACGATACGGGTACGTGCCGTGTCATTGGCCAACGAATCTTTAGGGATCGTATCCTTGACCGCAGGGCGCAAAAGCGCCGCGGCGGCCTCGGCCATGAGGCTGTCTGCCTCTCCGCCGGATGGGATAACGACCTGCGACCGCAGCAGGCTATCGGCCACCAGGTTCTTTGCGAGGGCATCATGGCCGAGCTGCGTAGCCAACGGTACAGCCTCTACCCGCTGGATGTGGGTGTTCAGGACGGCAGCGTCCGTTTTGGCGGCCAGATCTGCCGCCACCGAGTCTTTATAGGCAATCGCCAAGCTATCGGACGGTGCGCGCAGCGTATCGGGCGGCGACGGCGTACCGTCAGGCACAGGCGATGCGGTATCGGGCTGCACCGCCAAGGAATCCGCGGCAGGAGGCTGCTGCAGCGCGTCTAAGCCGATGGCTGCCGCGGCGGTGTCTGTTAAACCGGCGTCGTCCGGATCCAGGGGATCCTCGCCGTAATCCTGATCTTCATAGTCCATGATTTCGCCCCCTTCGCGGTCGAGGTCGAACACCTTGGGCACGTAATCTTTCAGCCGGATGAGCTGGGAGAACAGCGTATCGGCCGTCATGTAGATAGTATCGACAGCCGGGCGGCTGGCCGGCGGCATGCCGAGGCTGTCGGCGGATCGCGCCAGCGTATCGGTATCCGGCAGGGTAAGTGAAGGGGCGCCGACGCTATCTATCGGTGTTGCGACGCTATCTATCGGTGTTGCGATGCTACCTACGGCCGAGGTATCGGAAGCCGTCGTGTCGTTGCGTGTGACGGTGACTACAAGCGGCCGTTCGGTCATGGTGATGGATTCGTTGTCACTACGATATAACCCCATGCCGCCGTAAGCAAAAAATTGGTCGGCCGTATCAATGAATACCACGTTGTTGACCGCCCTGCCGACGCCCACCTGTCCGTCGTAATACAGGCTGTCGCCCCGCAGAAAGCGGCTTCCCTCGGTGTAGAGGTTGTTGTGATCAAACCAGGCCTGCTTTGTTTCGGTATTGTATTCGCCACGTTCGGTATACAGGTTTTCACCGCCATGACCCTTGATGTTGGTGGGACCGTAGAAATAGGTCATTTTGGTTGCCGAATTATAGCGCATGGTGTCTGTAAAGATGTTTACATCCGGTGTGCGGACAACCACGTTATGACGGAAATAAGCGTCTTTTGTATTATCAAAATAATAGGCGTTGCGACTGGTAATGGTATCGGTAGTGTTGACGATGCGGCCGCCCCCCGTATAGGTGCCCACGTGGGTGTTCATGTTGTAAGTAAGGTAGTTGGTGGTGAGCACGGCATTGCCGTCTACCATGCGCACGTTGTTGGTGAGTGTGGCCAGCCGGGTATCTACCGTATAGTGGAGCTTATCGGCATAGATAACCGTGCCGTTGGGCTGGGTGATGATGACCTTGCCGAACGCTTCGAAAAACTGCCGTGCCTCGTTGTCTTTATAGAGGTACCCGCTGTCTGCCGATAAGGTGGAGCCGTTGTGTTCATACACGGGCCGGTAATGGATTGTCAGGTTTTTCGAGGGGTTGACGCGGCTGTATGAGGAAGAGATGAGCCGTAGCACGTTGCCCTGCTGTGCGTGCAGGGACAAAGCGGCCATCATGGCCAGCGAGACGAGCAACAGGCATTTCTTCACGGGGCAAACTTAGGTAAAATGCATTGCATTCACGAACACCAAAAACATTGTTTTTTTATACCTTTGGGCGTATGGGCCTACAGGAACGTTTTATCCAATACGTGCATGAACAAGCACTGTGCCAACCGCATGAACGTATCCTCGTTGCGGTGAGCGGCGGCAAAGATTCGGTGCTGCTGGCTCACCTTTTTGCGGAGGCGGGCTACGCGATAGGCCTTGCGCATTGCAACTTCCGGTTGCGGGGCGAAGCGGCTGACGCCGACGAGCTGCTCGTAGCTGAATTGGCCGAACGCTTGGGTGTGCCGTTTCATGTGACGGCCTTTGATACCGAAGGCCATGCCCGGGAGCACGGTATTTCCATCCAGATGGCGGCCCGGGAATTGCGGTATGCATGGTTTGAGCAGGTGCGGGCCGCCCAGGGATACGACCATATCGCCGTGGCGCACCATCAGAGCGACCATGCGGAGACGCTGTTGCTTAACCTGGTGCGGGGAACGGGGATATGGGGGCTACGGGGTATACAGCCCCGGCGCGACCATATCATCCGGCCGCTGCTCTTCCTGCGCGCGGAGGAAATACAAGCCCATGTGCATCGCCTTGGCGTGATTTACCGCGACGATGCCTCTAATTTTTCCACCAAGTATGCCCGCAACAAGATCCGGCTGGAAGTCATTCCCAGGCTCCGAGAACTGAACCCCGAGCTGGAGCGCACGATGGCCGCCAACATGGCACGTTTTGCGGACGCCTGCACGGTATTGCATGGCTATGTTGAGGGGTTGCGGAGCAGCCTCTTTGAGGTCCGCCATAACGAGTGGCATATTTCCATTGCCGGCCTGATGGCGTTGCATCCGCTTCCGTTTCTGCTGTATGAGCTGTTCCGCCCTTATGGGTTTACGGAAGCCGTGATGGCCGATGTGGCCCGCACGCTGCCGGGCACGCCGGGAAAGTGGTTCGCTTCCCCGGCATACGAGCTGCACATCGACCGGGGGAAGCTGGTGCTCCGTCGCACGGCGGTGCCTGCTCCCGGAGCCGCGATTATCACTGAGCCGGGGAAAGAAGTATATTGGGGCGGACACCGGTTTGCGGTGAACGTGACGACGGATACGGCTATCCGGCGTGAACCCCATGCGGTGCAGCTGGACGCCGACAAGGTTGTTTTTCCCATATGCATACGCACATGGCAGGAAGGGGATGCGTTTTACCCGCTGGGGATGGGGGGGCGCAAGAAACTGAGTGACCTTTTGGTGTCGTTGAAGATACCGGCATACCGTAAAGCTGCGGTACCCATTGTGGTGAACGGCAACGATGACATCCTGTGGGTAGCCCCCTACCGGATGGACGAACGTTATAAAATTACAGGCAAAACAAAAAAAGTGGTTACTTTAGCATATTTTTGAGCCGATGGAGCAAAAACCGATTTTTATAGAAAACCAATACATGGGGCGCGACCGCAGCTGGGTGAGCGTGCGGCTGGTGCTGGCGCTGTTTTGCTTCATCGCCTACTACATCAACATCGACCGGGAAAGCGAAAGTCAATTGTTTCTGCTGGTGGGATGTGCCATCCTGTTTGTTTCCATTGTGATGATGTACATGCTGCAATACCGCATTACCGTTGAAGAAGGCAGCGTGAAACTAAGCGGGCTGTGGACAACCCGCTTAGTGAAGATTGACCTGAACAGTATTGTGAAGGTGGAGGCGAAACCTTACAGCAGATTTTTTATCAATAACCCTGTATATAACCTCCATACAAAGGGACGGATACGGTTTTATGCAGGCGGAAGGGATGCCGTATGGCTGACCGACCGTGACGGACTGGTTTACGTGATTGGCACACAGCGGCCGGTAGAACTCAAGCAAGCCGTCAAGAAAGCCAAAGGCGAAGCGTAATTTGTCAGCCATTCGTTAAAGTTGGTTAAAATGCCCTTGAGAAAAGGGTGCTTAACCTTTTTTTTGTATGTTTGTGATATGACTGCATTATTGAAGTTTTTATTGATAGCGATAGCCATCCTGTGGTTGATACGCGTGCTGGCACGGCTGCTTTTCCCCTGGGTGATGCGCGAGCTGACACAGCGGATGATGAAGGATGCCCAGCGTCAGTACCAGCGCCATAGCGGAACACAACAGCAACGGGGAGGCCGGCAGCCTAAGCCTGACGGCGAAATACGGATAGACTACGTACCGCCACAGGCCAAATCTAAGCGGGGCGCCAAACGTGCCGGGGAATTCGTGGAGTTTGAAGAAATCAAGTCGTCAGCAGAATAGCCGGCAAAAACCTTACCTTTGTAGGTATGTGGCTGAAACAACTGTCCATACTGAATTTCAAGAATTATACCGAAGCCACGCTCCACTTCGCTCCCGAAGCGAACGCCTTTACGGGCAGCAACGGTGCAGGCAAGACCAACCTGCTTGACGCCATCCATTACCTATCGCTCTGCAAAAGTTATTTTAACCCGATAGATTCCCAGCAGATTAAGCAGGGTGAAGACTGGTTTATGGTGCAGGGCGAATTTGACCAGGAAGGGAGGACGGACGTGGTTGCCTGCAGCCTCAAACGCAACCAGAAAAAGCAATTCAGAAGAAACAAGAAGGAATATACACGCTTAGCCGATCACATCGGCCGATTTCCGCTGGTAATGATTTCGCCGAACGATTCGGCCATCGTGACGGACGGCAGTGAGGAACGGCGGCGCTTTGTGGACAACGTGATTTCCCAGACCGACCTGCGATACCTCGATGCATTAATCGCTTATAACCGTTGCCTGGTGCAGCGCAATAGCCTGTTGAAGCAAGCCGCGAAAAGCGGGGTGCTGGATAAGGGGCTGCTGGAGGTGCTGAACATGCAGCTGGTGGACACGGGCATCCCGATATTTGAGAAGCGACAGGCGTTTATGGCTGAGTTTATCCCTGAATTTGACCGGCATTACCGGTTTCTCACGGAAACGGCCGAGCAGGTATCGCTTGTCTATGAATCGCCGTTAATGGAGGCCGCTTTTGCCGATCTGCTGGAGCAGAGCCTGGAGCGCGACCGCCTGCTGGAGCGTACCACCGTGGGTATCCATAAAGACGACCTGCTGTTTTCCATACACGGCAATATGCCGCTGAAGAAGTTCGGTTCGCAGGGGCAGCAGAAATCGTTCCTTATCGCGCTGAAGCTGGCACAGTACAGCTTCCTGCACCGGCAGAAGGGCTTTAAACCGCTGCTGCTGCTCGACGATATTTTTGACAAGCTGGATGAACAGCGTACGCGCAAACTGATGCAGATGGTGTCTGCAGATGACTTCGGCCAGATATTCCTCACTGATACCGATGCGGTGCGTATAAGCCGTATATTTGATGAAATAGACCGGAAGATACGGGTGTTCGACATCAGCCGTGGCATGGTTAACCAACCTTTAAAACTGTATGACGATGAGCCGCAGGGGCAATGACATGACCATCAAGGAAGCTATCGAGAAAATGCTCGACGTATATAAGCTGCGCCGTAAATTCGATGAAACATCACTGCTGTCTGCCTGGCCTGAGCTGATGGGGAGTGCCATTGCCAACCGCACCAAGCAGATTTACATCCGTGACCGCAAACTGTTTGTCAAAGTAGAATCGTCGGTCATCAAGAATGAACTCCTGTTGATGCGCTCCCAAATCATCGGCCGCATGAACGAGCACGTGGGACAGGTGGTTATTGAAGACCTTGTGGTGCTATGACGGCACGGACAGGATGAACCCCACGCCATAGATGTTTTCGATTTTTACTTCCGAAGCAGAATGCCGCAGCAGCTTGCGGAGGCGGGAAATGAACACATCAAGGCTGCGCCCCATGAAATAATCATTTTCGCCCCAGAATCGGATGAGCAGATCTTCGCGCTTAACGATGGAATTACGGTGGGCGTACAAGTATTCCAGCAGCTCCGCTTCGCGCAGTGTTAATGTGGTTTTGGTTTGATCGTCTATGGTGATGCGGAGCGATTCTTTGTTCAGCGTGATGCTGCCTATGCGGATAATATGGTTTGCCGCGGCCTCGGGATGTGCCGTTGCGAGCTGCTCCGCCCGACGGGTGATATTGCGGATGCGCAGCACGAGCTCATCGATATCATAAGGCTTGGTAATGTAATCTACGGCGCCCATATCCAAGCCCATCAGCCGGTCTTTTTTCTCTTTCCTGGCGGTTAAGAACAGAAAATAAGCGTTTTTGTCTTGGCCGATAATCTGGCGGGCAAGGTCAAAACCGTTGATGTCTGGCAACTGGACGTCAATGATGATTAAACGATAGGAATTGGTGTATTTGACGTATTCTTGGTATGCCTTTTCCCCTTGCGTACACCATTCCACATCGAACCCCTTGGCTTCAATGTACTGTTTGGTTACATTTCCCAAGTCTATTTCGTCTTCTACGTAGAGTAGTTTTGTTTTCATAGAACC
This sequence comes from Parapedobacter composti, assembly GCF_900112315.1. Classification (GTDB taxonomy): domain Bacteria; phylum Bacteroidota; class Bacteroidia; order Sphingobacteriales; family Sphingobacteriaceae; genus Parapedobacter; species Parapedobacter composti. The sequence continues at coordinate 51,931 of NZ_FOLL01000006.1, forward strand.
CGTTATCCTGTTGAAGAAAAAACGCCATTAATATACGTTTTTTTAATTGAAGATTGTGTTGTTTTACCGGTTATTCTTTTAGCTGCATGGTGATAACAAATTTGCTGCCGACGTCAATTTCGCTGGTTACTGAAATCTGCCATCCATGGCTTTTGATGCATTGATACGTATAGTATAAGCCCAATCCCAGCCCTGTAACGCTTTGGTCGCCCACCTTTGACGCACGGTAGAATTTTTCAAATACGTGTCTTGCTTCTTCGTCTGCAATTCCTTTCCCATTATCCGCTACGGTGAGGTGGACGATTGGTCCTGTTGAATCGATGGATACTGAAATGGATTTTTGGGTGTTTCGATTATGTTTCACCGCATTGTCAAACAGGTTATACATCATCGTCGTAAAAAAGAATTTGTTTAGTTCTACCGTAACCGGTCGGGGTAAAGACCTAAACGTAATGTTAACGTGTTGTTCTGAAACCTTTATGCCGTAGTCCATGATAATTTCCTGAAGCAACTGGCCGAGGTCAAAAGGCTCTTTTTGCAGCGACGAGTTGTCCATCGTTGTGATGTCGAGTACCTGATCAAATAATTTCTGTAGACGAAGCGACTGACGTTCAATGATTTTTGTGAGTGGCTGGATGTTGGAGGGATTGCGCTGTATCTCTTCGTTTTGCAGGTTTTTGTTTGCTACGATAATGGTAGAAAGCGGGGTGTTGAACTCATGGGTGATGCTATTTACGAAATCTGATTTCATTTCGGCAAGTTTTTTTTGCCGTAGCCAATTACGAAATGTGATATAGTAAACGGACACTGTACAGGCAATGGCAAATAATGCGAGTAGGAAAGTAGGCAGCATCAACTTGATGACATGCCACGTCCGGTTATTTTGGTCAGCGTGCAACGAAAACGTAATCCAATAATTATAGTCGTCAGGCGAACTGACGGTTAAGCTTGTCACGCGGTTTTGCGGGAGGGGAGTTTTCAATGAACCGCCCACCACCAGACCATTGGCAGTATTTAAGCTGTCCGGAATCGGTGGATAGTGGAAGCCTTGATTATAGATTTTTACAACACTGAAGTTTTTGAACACTAGTTGTACGGCATTGATGGTCAGTAAGTAATTTAAATCCTGATCCAAACGCGACGCTGTTTTAAAAGCCGCGAATAAACTATCCATAGGGTTCGCCTCTCTCAGTTCGACGAACATGCTATCTAAGACGGCATTTTTGGTACGTTCGAAGGCCAGGGTGTCTTTCAGGTACATCGACTCCAATGCATGGATATTGCCCATTAGATACCGATTAATGATAGTTATACCGCCAGGGAACACCTTGTCGTTGCGTACAAGTCCGGTATACCATTCGTTGATAATGGCTTTTTCGGCAAGCTGGAATTGCGCATTTTTAAGCTTGAACGTATTGTAGGTGAGGTAAAACAACACGCCAATGAGCAGGATGAACCCGAACAGCGAGACACCTTTATGTATCCGTAACGAATATTCCATAATCATTGGCTCATAACCTCTATTCGAGGGGGAATGATAACTGTTTCAGCGAATCTATGGATATTCGGGGAGCTTCTTAAAGCATTAACGCTTTGTTTGCTTTTTGTTAACATTTTATCATGCAGAAGCTGTAACGTCATGCCTGTACTTTTCATATCTAAAGTCTATTTGAAACGAAAAATAGTGCTTTTGGATTTTGTTAACAAATCATTAGGTTTTGATTAACAACGATGCCTGCTTGTTTGGGTTACTTTTACGACCGTGAATTAACCGATTCTTTTGAGTCATTGCGTAACCTAACGTAATACATTATGAAAAAAAAGATACAATATTGTTGCAGAAACGGTTTAGCTATTCTGTTGTCTCTGTGTGTTCAGTTGGCTATCGGTCAGCAGACAGCGCAGCAAGGAGAAATCGCTATTAGCGGAACCGTTAAAGACAACCTGGGAACCCCTTTACAAGGGGTAAGCATTACTAACCTGCGCACGGAAACGGTAACAAGTACCGATGAGCGAGGGCAGTTTTCGCTTACGGCGGCTAAAGGCGACTCGTTAGTGGCCCGTTATGTTGGCTATGAAGATTATCATTTTGGGGTGACCGATCGCTTAGTATTTGACATTGTGTTGGAATCGTCTAATGTGGGTATCGATGAAGTGGTAGTAGTGGGTTTTGGCCAACAGCGTAAAATCAGCCTTGTAGGTGCGCAGTCTACTGTAAAAGTGGATGAGTTGAAACAACCGGTCACTAACCTCAGCGCGGCGCTTGCTGGCCGAATTGCGGGATTGGTAGGGGTACAGCGTACCGGATTGCCGGGCCAGAATGATGCCGATTTATGGATTCGTGGTATTTCGACGTTTAATGCGTCTAATCCGGCTGGACCGCTTATCGTTGTGGATGGGGTAATGGGACGAGATATCAATGCGTTTGATCCGGAAGACATTGAGTCCTTCAGTATACTAAAAGATGCCGCTGCTACGGCAGTATATGGCGTAGATGGTGCGAATGGAGTCATTCTGATTACTACCAAAGGAGGCCGTATAGGAAAACCGCAGTTAAGTGTCAACTATAACCAAGGAGTGTCTGCATTTACCAAAACACCACAGTTGACCGATGGTATCACCTACATGAGGCTACGAAATGAAGCCATGATGGCCACCGGGCTTGCACCTTATTATTCGGAAGAATATATTCAGAATACGGCCAGTGGTATAGACCCGTTATTGTATCCGAACGTCAATTGGATGGAGGAGCTGTTTAATGATGTGTCGAATTTCAGGAGGGCCAATGTAAGCGTAAGAGGCGGATCCGAACGAGCACGCTACTACGTTTCGTTGGCATATGTGGATGACCAAAGTTTGTTGAAAACGGACGGACTGCAGCGCTACAACTCCGATACGCGGTTCAGACGATATAATTTTACTTCAAACGTGAATATGGACTTGACAGCGACCACCAAATTTGACGTAGGTGTGCAAGGCTATATCACGAATACCAATTATCCTGGAGAAACGCCGGGGAATGCCTTCGGGCAGATGATGCAGATCAACCCGGTTTTGTATCCGGTGATGTATCCAGGGGGCTTTGTGCCAGGAATCAGCCCTAATGGGGATCAGCGTAACCCGTATGCTGATATTACACAGCGGGGATTCCAAAATATATTTGGCAATCAGGTATATTCCAATGCCCGAGTAACACAAGACTTGGGTTTTTGGGTGCCGGGCCTTTCTGTTCAGGGATTATTTGCCTTTGATATCAATAATACGCAAACTATCAATCGAGCCCGGCGCCGTAGTACTTGGTTTGTTGATCTGAATAATCCGTATAACGAGGACGGTACATTGAACCTGCTACAAACCTATCAGGGTACGGATAACCTCGGATATAGCCGGTCGAACGGCGGGCGCCGGAGTTTTTATGTGCAGGGATCAGTTAATTACAACAGAACGTTCGGAACGGAGCACTATGTTACCGCTGCACTGGTGTATAACCAGGAGAGCGAAGTGGATGCATTTGCGGGTAATCTGACCTCATCTATCCCTTACCGGATGCTTGGTCTGGCCGGACGGCTGAACTATACCTATGCTAACAGGTACATGGCGGAGGTGAACTTCGGTTATAATGGCTCAGAGAACTTTGCGCCGGAAGCCCGGTTTGGATTTTTCCCTTCATTCGGCGTTGGCTGGGTCGTTTCCAGCGAGCCGTTTTTTGAGGGGATGCGTGATGCTGTGCAGAACCTCAAAATACGTTATTCAAATGGCTTGGTTGGAGCATCCGGCGGTGGAAGAAGGTTTGGTTACTTGACAATCATCAATGAGTATGGTAACAACGATGGAGAGCGTTTTACATTTGGCAATGGCACCAACAATCGCAGATACAATGGCTTGGCTGTGGGCGACTATGGTGTGGACGTGACCTGGGCCGAGGCCCATAAACAGAATCTTGGTCTGGAAGTTACCACATTGAATTCGAAGCTAAGCTTGATGGTGGATTTCTTTAAGGAGCGGAGAGAAGGAGTATTCCTTCAGCGTGAGGGCCTGGCAGGTTTCGTTGGGCTGTTGAATAATCCTTGGGGTAACCTTGGAGTCATCGAGAACAAGGGGGTGGACATGACCCTGGAAAGTGCTCCGATAAATATAGGAGCAACCGCGTTGACGCTCCGTGGCACACTAACGTATAATCGTGATGAAGTCATTGAAAACGACCAACCAGCCCAGCCTTTCAGGTATCTGGAAAGCAGGGGATTCAACTACCTGTCGCGATTCGGTTACATAGCCGAAGGGTTGTTCCAAAGCGAAGCTGAAATCGCTAACAGTGCGGATCAGTCGTCATTGGGCACGGTAAGGGTTGGAGATATTAAGTATAAAGATCTCAATGGCGATGGTGTGATCGATGCCTTTGACCGTACACGGATTGGTAATGGAGACGTACCCCGGTATGTGTATGGTTTCGGTTTTAATTTAGCTTGGAAGCGCTTTAATTTCGGAGCTTTTTTCCAAGGTGTGGCCGAAGCTGACCGCTTGCTAAGTGGTGATGGTATTATCCCATTCAATAATTCTACCGGGGCGGATCGTAGCAATCTTTTTGCCATTGCTGAGGACCGCTGGACACCGGAAAACCCTAACCCCAATGCTTTCTATCCACGACTGGCTTATGGGAACTCTGCCAACCGGAACAATGCGGTGGCCAGCACTTGGTGGGTAAAGGACATTAGCTTTTTGCGGCTGAAGAATCTGGATATTGGCTATTATTTTCCTGATAACTGGTTTTCAAAAGTCGGGGTAAGCAACAGTCGCTTGTATTTGCAGGGTATAAACCTGTTTTACTGGAGTAAGTTTGACCTTTGGGATCCGGAATTGAACACATCAAACGGGACAGCCTATCCGAATACACGCACCATCACGTTGGGCATTCAGGCCAGTTTTTAATAAATAAAAGATTACTAATCAGAGTATAGATATAGCAGCAATGAAACTTCTCAAAAACATAATGATTGGTCTGCTGGCAGTAAACCTGTTAGGCGCTTGCAGCAATTACCTGGATCAGGTGCCGGACGACCGGCTGACGTTGGAAGATATCTTTAAGACCCGAACGAATACCGAACGCTACCTCGCGATGGTTTATTATCGATTGCCCAATGAGGCGCGGCAGCGGTTTGTGGCGACCGAAAATGCCGGGCCCTGGACGGCGGCATCAGACGAAGGAAAATACAATTGGGATTTCAACTATGCGAATAATATCAATTTTAGTACATGGAATCCAACTAATAGCCAAGTCAGCAATATCTGGAACAACTTCTATCGGGGTATCCGTGATGCATCATATTTCATTGAACAGATAGACGACGCTACTGAAGAGCTGTCGCCGGCCATGAAGGCACAATACAAAGCTGAAGCACGTGCATTGCGGGCAATTTTTTACTATAACTTAGTGAGAATATATGGTCCGGTGATTATTTTATATGACATGCTTCCGCCTGATGCACCATTAGCGGATGAACAGATTCCGCGGAGCCCATTGGACGATTGTATCGCATATATCACTCAAGAGCTGGAAATGGCGGCTGCAAATCTGTCTGTAACGCCGATAAACGCCGAGTACGGGCGTGTGACTCGCGGGGCGGCGCTGGCTTATCGCGCGCAGGCACTGCTCCTGGCCGCCAGTCCGCTTTATAACGGCAATACCGATTTGGCCGGTTTCAGGAATAAGGATGGTACTCAACTGGTGAGCCAGAGCTATGACCCTGCAAAATGGCAGATTGCTGCGGATGCCGCGAAAGAATTTATCGATGAATTTGTGCCTAATACATATGATCTATACCGCGAAAATGGTCCAAGTGGTTACGACCCCTACCTGTCTACCCGCAATGTAATGACCGTAGACTGGAATAAAGAATGGATTTATGCGCGAGCAAACTCACAGAATAACACCCAGTATGACCGGACACCTTATCATGCCGGTGCACCTACCGAGATAAGGGGCGGCGGCGCACTGGGAGTTACTCAAAAAATGGTTGATGCTTATTTCACTGCTAATGGGCGTTCCATCGACGACCCCGCTTCCGGTTATCTAAGGGACGGCTTCAGTGAATTTCAGGCACCTTTCGATACAAGACCCCGGCGTACCTATAACCAATGGGTTAATAGGGAACCTCGTTTTTACGTAGGGGTGACGTATAACAATAGCCTATGGCTGAATCAACCCAATGCCGACCGGGAATACCTGACCGTTATGGAGTTTTCAGGAAACTCCGGGAGGATAAATAGTGACAGCGACGTAACGCCTACCGGTTATATTATCCGGAAAAATGTTCATATCAATGGCAATGATCGCGGGTTTGTGTATATACGATTGGCTAATGTTTACCTTGATTATGTAGAGGCACTGAATGAGTACCAACCTGATCATCCGGATATCCTCACATACCTGAACCTGATCCGGGAGCGCGCGGGAATACCTGCCTACGGCACGGAGGGGCTGCCTGTACCGAGCGGACAATCAGCGATGAGGCAAGCTATTCGCAAGGAGCGGCAGGTAGAATTGGCATTCGAGAATGTACGTTATTTCGATATCCGCAGGTGGAAAATCGCTGAACAGGAAATGAGCGGTCCTTTCTATGGGATGAACCTGGCGGCCAACGGTGAAGCTTTCTATGAGCGCACCCAACTGGAAGTAAGGCGGTTCAACCAACGGGATTATTTCTTCCCTATACCGCATGATGAAACGTTGATTAATCTGGAGTTGGTGCAAAATCCGGGATGGTAATGTCGGCTAAAAAATATAACTAAAATGAAATCTGTTACATATAAATTTTTGCTGCTTATTTGTTTTACAGTAGCATTGGTTAGTTTAGGAGGTTGTTTAAAGGATGAAATACCATTAAGCGAACATGAAGGGTATATTTACATGCCCCAAGCCGTGGGTAATCGTGCGCAGATGCGCCTGGCACGGGTAGATGAAGCACAGGATATTGTGTTCGGTGCGGCTTACGGTGGTGTTAATTATCCGGAAGCGGACATCCGCGTAGCCTTCAAGTTGGATATCAGCCGTATTGCGGAATATAATGCGGAACATGAAACCAACTATATCCCGTTGCCCGAAAATAGCTATCAGGTTTCGGGGTTGGCCGCAACAATACCAGCCGGCAAATCCAATTCAGAACCGCTTGCAGTGTCCGTGCAAAGTAACATGCTTGACGTTAATGAAAAGTACATGCTACCCATCACTATGGTGTCCGTGTCAGGCGGTATACTCGATAATGAATTGGCTACAGCGTGGTTCAGGATTGATAGCATCGTAACGAGAGAACGCGACGTGACTGGCTTGTCGTCGGTATCGGTTAGTGATGAAAATAGGGGAGGGCCAAACGCAGCAGAGGGTTCTGAAAAATTGATTGACAATGATTACAACACGAAATTCTTGACCTTTGATTACTCGCCCCAATTCTGGATGCAATTGATGTTCACTACTCCGGAGGTGGTAAACGCATACACATTGACATCCGGCAATGACGCCCCAGGACGAGACCCCCGTAGTTGGGTGTTAAGTGGATCAAATGACGGAACGGATTGGGTGGAACTGGATGTACAAACCAATGAGTTGTTCTCAGGACGTAATCAGACCCGTCGCTTCAACATCAATAATGACGAAGCGTATCGCTATTATCGGATTAATGTCACAGCGAACGGGGGAGATGCTCTTTTCCAGTTAAGTGAATGGCGGCTTATTCAGTATTATTAATCAGCATTCGGAAAGCTGTCAGTGCAGTTACTAATTGCTGGAACACCTACGGGTAGTTGCAAACCGGGAGACACACAATGATATTCGGAAAAATTTCACTATTTTCTATAGGACTATGGTTTATTTGCTCAGGGTTATCACAGGCATGTAATAAACCAGTTGCGGATAAGGTGGCAAATGAAGAGCAACCAGGGGAATCGGAAGGAAACGACGACCCGGATGCTCCGCCATTGACGTGGCGCGAGCATTGGTTTGAACATAACCAGTTGCTTTCGCGCGTATATTATGATGATGATGTAGCAGTGTATTATGATGAAGATATGGAGAGGTCCATCACATGGCCCCAACGGATATGTGGTGAGATTTGGCGGTACGTAAAACAGGTTTATGGTGATTTTGGCGATGACAAACGGCTGTTTGTTATCATGCATGCTGGAAAGTACGCCGGCGGCCACCCATCTACCTATTTTGATGCCAGCCACGACTACCGGAATGTCATCGACAACGGGCAGATGAATTCTTGGGCGGATAGTTCCGGTTGGAACTTGGATATCCTGGCACATGAAATCGGGCATATTGTAGAAGGCGCTTCAAAGCATGTGCATCGCTCTCCGGCTTTTCCGATTTGGCGGGACAGCAAGTGGATGGAGATTTTTCAGTACGATGTCTATAAACAGCTTGGATGGGAGGCTGAGGCCGAACGTTGGTTTGCGCAAATGAATAGTACCGTGGATGACTTTCCCAGAGCCGGCACTCGTTGGTTCCGGGATTGGTTTTTTCCGATTTACCGAGATCACGGCGAAACAAAAGTGCTCAATGCTTTCTTTGAACTACTGGCAGAACACTTTCCCAAACGAGCATTAGGCGGAGGCTACTACCAATATACCCGGGATTTGAATTTTGGAGAATTCGTGCATTTTTGGAGCGGCGCAGCGGGAGTGAGCCTTCGTGATCTCGCCCGAACGGCGTTTGGCGATCTTGACCAGCATGGCCGCAACTGGCAGGAACAGTATGAACAGGCTATAGTGGATTTTGCTGGAGTGACGTATTGAACAGATGAGACGATAACGAATAACTGAAATAATAATGATGAAGATTACGATGATAGTGACAATATGTTCTGCCATTATGTTCGGCGCATTTGCCGATAGTCCTGAAATTACGTTGACCACAAAAAAAGGGTATACCTTGGAATTTGTGATCCAAGATACAACTTTTGATAAAGCGATCCAACGGCGGCTGACGGACGTCTTTTTTTCCGTTTATCCGAAACTGGCCAAAACATATAACAAAAATGCGGTAAAAACTGTTTCAATCACCATTGATACGACGTACGATGGCGTTGCTTATGCCCATAACGGAAAGGTTGTTATCGCCCAGGCGTGGCTGAAAAAAAATCCGGGTGATGTGGACGTAGTGACTCACGAGGTAATGCATATTGTGCAGGCTTACCCGCCACGCAGTGGTCCGGGCTGGCTTGTTGAAGGGATTGCCGACTATGTGCGTTATAAATATGGCATAGACAACGCTGGGGCTAACTGGACGCTTCCAGAACTGAAGCCGGAACACCATTATACCAATAGCTACCGAATCAGTGCACGCTTTTTGGACTGGGTGGAACATAACAAAAAGAAGGGAACCGTGAAGAAACTGGATAAGGCCTTGCGTGAACGGGCTTATAAGAAGCAGATCTGGGAGACGATTACCGGAGCTTCGTTAGACGAGTTGTGGGACGCTTATACTGCAGGATAATGAGTAAAACGATTCGCCAGCAGGTGATAACATGCTGCCTCACCGGACTGCTGGTAGCCGCGTGGTGCGGGCGGCAGGCAAATGGCCAGTACTTGGAGCAGATAGATGAACCGGAGGAATGGGTGAACCCGTTGATGGGCACCGACTCGAAGGTATCTTTTTCCAATGGGAATACGTATCCGGCCATTGCCGTACCGTGGGGCATGAACTTTTGGAGTCCGCAGACGGGGCGGATGGGTGACGGCTGGATGTATACATACAGTGCCGATAAAATCCGGGGATTCAAGCAGACGCACCAGCCCTCGCCCTGGATGAATGATTATGGCCAGTTTTCTATCATGCCCGGTTCGGGTAGGCCGACGGTCGATCAGCACGAACGGGCCAGTTGGTTTTCACATAAGGCGGAAATCGCTAAACCTTATTACTACAGCGTGTACCTGGCCGACGCGGATGTGACTACGGAGATCACACCGACCGAGCGGGCAGCACGCTTCCGGTTTACCTTTCCGGAAACAGATAGTGCCTTTGTGGTTATTGATGCGTTTGACCGAGGGTCTGAAATTACTATTATCCCCTCCGAACGAAAAATCGTAGGCTATTCGAGCCGGTATAGCAGAGGAAATTTACCTAATTTCAAAAATTATTTTGTTATCGAGTTCGATAAGTCGTTCGCTTTTACCAAGGGATGGTGCGACAGTGTGTACAGTAACACGGCGTTGCAACTGAAGGGTAATCATGCAGCTGCCATCGTGGGCTTCAAAACCAAACGTGGTGAGCAAGTGAACATGCGGGTAGCATCTTCGTTTATCAGTTCAGAACAGGCGGAGTTGAACCTAAAACGGGAAGTGGCGGATAGGGGATTCGACGATATCCGGAGGGAAGCCAAAGCTATATGGAATGAAACCCTTAGCCGAGTCGCCGTAGAGGGTGGTACACATGATCAGTTTAAAACGTTCTATTCGTGCTTGTATAGGACGGTATTGTTCCCCAACCGTCTTTATGAAATTGATAAAGATGGTCAGATCATACATTATAGTCCGTATAACGGTCAAGTGTTGCCGGGATACCTTTTCGGGGGAACCGGGTTTTGGGACACCTTTCGGGCACTGTACCCTTTCTTGAATTTAGTATATCCCGAGATCAACGTGGAGATGCAGGAGGGGTTGGCGAACGCCTATCGCGAAGGGGGATTCCTGCCAGAATGGAGCAGTCCCGGATATGCCAATATTATGGTGGGCAACAACTCGGCTTCTGTAGTATCCGATGCTTACATTAAAGGGTTGCGGGGATATGACATTGAGACGCTTTACGAAGCTGTACTACACGGTGCTAATAATGAAGGGCCGATGACGGCCGTAGGCAGGGCTGGTGCGCCTTACTACATCGAATTAGGTTACGTACCCTATGATGTGGGTATTAATGAGAGTGCTGCCCGTACGCTGGAATATGCGTACGATGACTTTGCCATTTACCAGTTGGCCAAGGCGTTGGGGCGTCCTAAGGCAGAAATAGACCTGTATGAAAGGCGGAGCCGCAACTATCGGCATTTGTTTGACCGGGAAACAGGGTTGATGCGGGGAAAGAATAAGGATGGCACTTTTCAGTATCCTTTCAATCCGTTTAAGTGGGGCGATGCGTTCACCGAAGGCAACAGCTGGCATTATTCGTGGTCTGTGTTTCACGATATCGAGGGGCTGGCTCGGTTAATGGGTGGTTATGAGGAATTTGTGAAAAAATTGGATTCAGTTTTTTCTCTGCCACCAGTTTTTGACGAAAGCTACTACCGGGGTGTAATACACGAGATCAGGGAAATGCAGGTGGCCAATATGGGACAGTATGCGCATGGCAATCAGCCTATCCAACACATGATTTACCTTTATAACTATGCGGGGCAGCCCTGGAAAGCGCAATATTGGGTAAGGGAGACCTTGAACCGCATGTATACCCCACACCCTGATGGGTATTGTGGAGACGAGGACAATGGGCAGACATCGGCATGGTATGTTTTTTCGGCACTTGGATTTTATCCAGTGTGCCCAGCAACCGATGAGTATGTGCTGGGCGCGCCACTATTCCGGAAAGCTACGGTAAGCTTCAGCAACGGCACGCAGTTGGTCGTTAATGCGCCGGGCAATAGTGCGCAAAATCGGTATATTGGTTCATTACGGCTGAATGGAAAGGAATATAGCAAGAATTTTATCAAGCACAGTGAATTAACTAAGGGCTCGGTATTGGATGTCGAAATGGTTGCCCAGCCAAACGAATCAAGAGGCATAGACAAAGACGACTTTCCGTATTCGCTGACGAACGAAAGGGAAAATTGATTTGGATGGGGGACTCTATAATGGGATAATAAATAAGATGAAAGCACAGAACTATCAGTTGTTTTTTATAGTCGTATGGTTGGTAATGGCACCTTCAACCGAACTGACGGCGAAAACGGATAGCCTAATACGCTACGTGCAGCCGTTGATCGGCACAGCCAAGATGGGCCATACCTTTCCCGGCGCCACAGTGCCTTTCGGCGCGGTACAGCTTAGTCCGGATACCGACACCATCCCCTATGCCGTTGGCGGAAAATATAACCCGGAGGTATACCGGTATTGCGCCGGATACCAATATGACGACCCCACCATTGTGGGATTCAGCCATACGCACTTCAGCGGCACAGGGCATTCCGATTTGGGAGATTTCCTGGTAATGCCCACCACGGGACCCTTGCAACTGAATCCGGGAACAGCGGCGGCGCCACATTCGGGCTTCCGGTCGGCTTACCAGCATGCAAACGAAGCAGCCGAGGCCAATTATTACCGGGTGAAACTGGATGATCATGGCATTCTCGCGGAGCTGACCACCAGCACCCGCACAGGAATGCACCGTTACACGTTTCCGGAACAAGCGGAAGCGCATATCATCCTTGATCTGATGCATGGTATCTACAACTATGATGGCAAGACCGTATGGACGGTGGTGCGTGTATTAAATGACAGCACGGTTACAGGTTACCGTCAGACCAATGGCTGGGCGCGCACCCGGACGGTATACTTTGCCCTTTCTTTTTCAAAACCGTTTAAATCGTATGGCAGTAAGGATTTCGAAGAGACCCAGGTATACCGCGGTTTCTGGCGCAAATTTGACCAGACGGATAATTTTCCCGACCTGGCGGGGCGCAAGCTGCGGATGCACTTTGATTTTGACGTAGCGCCGGGCGAACAGGTGCTGATGAAGCTGGCACTGTCGCCCGTAAGCATGACCAATGCCTTGGCGAATATGGAAGCCGAAATCCCGCATTGGGATTTCGACCGTACCAAGCGCGAAGGGCAGGATTTGTGGGAGCGGGAGTTGGGCCGCATACAGGCCACCTTGCCGGCAGAAGAAGATTACGTGAATTTCTATACCGCCATGTATCATGCGGCTTTAATGCCCACGGTATACATGGACGTAAACGGTCAGTACCGGGGGTTGGACTATGAAGTGCATACAGCGGCAGGTTTTACCAACTACACGTCGTTGTCGCTCTGGGATACGTTCCGCGCATTTCATCCCTACCTCAATATCGTAAACCCATCGCGTAACGCCGACATTGTTGCCTCGATGATGGCGCATTATGAGCAAAGCGCTTTGGGCATGCTGCCTATCTGGTCGCACTACGCTAACGACAACTGGTGCATGAGCGGCTATCACAGCGTCTCTGTTATCGCTGATGCCATCATTAAAGGCGTGTATCGGGGTGACGCCAACGCGGCCCTGGATGCTTGTGTGGCGACGGCCAGCCAGCGCCGGTATGAAGGCATCGGGGAGTATATCGATAGGGGATTCATCCCCGACGAAGCAAACGCCACCTCCGTTTCCAATACACTGGAATATGCCTATGACGATTGGTGTATCGCACAGTTGGCCAAGTACCTGGGACGACAAGAGGTCTACGACAGATTCATGAAGCGATCGGAAAACTGGCGCAATGTTTATGACCCGGCCATTGGTTTCATGCGCCCGCGCCACGCTGATGGCACATTCCGCAAGAATTTTGATGTGCTGGAGACACATGGCCAGGGGTTCATTGAAGGCAACACCTGGAACTATAGCCTCTACGTGCCGCACAACCCCGAAGGGCTGATGGCGATAATGGGAGGGCAAAAGCGGCTTGCTCGCTACCTGGATTCGCTTTTTACCATGCACCTGCCGGATAGATTTTTTGCCAATACCGAAGACATCACCCGTGAGGGCATTATTGGCAACTACGTACATGGCAATGAACCCGCCCACCATGTGGCATACCTTTATAATCTGGCTGGACAGCCCTGGAAAACGCAGGAAAGAGTGCGGATGATTCTGAAGAACCAATATCACAACGGGCCGGACGGATTGGGGGGCAATGATGATTGCGGGCAGATGAGTGCCTGGTACCTCTTCAGCAGCCTGGGCTTTTACCCGGTATCGCCGGGCTCCGATGAATACTGGTTAGGCAGCCCGTTGGTGGAGCGTGCCACCATCCGCCTCGAAAACGGAAAGACGTTTTCGGTGGAAGCGGTGAACCAAGGCGATGATAACGTATATGTGCGGCAGGTACTGCTCAACGGCAAGCCATTGAAGGGGTATAAGCTGAAGCATGCCGATATCATGAATGGCGGGACGCTGCAGTTTACGATGGCGAGCAAGCGGTGACGCTGCCTTGCTCCAGTTGGATGGTGCGGTTTACGCAGGAAGGGATATCCTCATCATAGTGGCTCACATAGATGATGGTGGTGCCACTTGCTGCATGGATTTCATTGACAACGGCCTTGAAAAGATCCCGGTGCCGGGGGCTTAACCCTTGGCACGGTTCATCCAGGATGAGCAAGGAGGGGTTCTTGATAACCGCCCGCGCGAGAAGGCACAGGCGCTGCCTGTCGGGACTGAGCTGGGCAAGCCGCTCGCGCGCCACACCGTCCAGTCCGAAAAGCTGCAGCCAGCCTAAGGCCGCCTCTCGCTGGCTGGCCGTAACCTGCCGGAACAAGCCCACGGTATCGAAGTATCCCGACAACACCACCTGCAGGACGGTCTGGTGCTTGGGGAAATACTGGTGTAACTCCGGCGATACATAACCGATATGTTTCTTGATATCCCAGATGCTCTCGCCTGTGCCACGCCGGCGGCCAAACAGCGTTATGTTGTTTTTATAGGCTTGCGGGTTGTCGCCATTGATGAGGCTCAGCAACGTAGACTTGCCTGCGCCGTTATGCCCGCGCAATGCCCATGCTTCGCCGGGTTGTACCAACCAATTGATGTTATCTAAAATGGTCTTTTCTCCGTAGATGACCGTAACGTCTTTCATGGACACGATGGGCGAAGACACGGGCGTATTATGGCCTGCCAACAGCCTGGTTAACAAGCCCTGGAAATCAGCACCGAGTTTGGCCGCCGCCGATGGTGCAGCTAATTCGGGAAGGGTGACCGTTTCGCGCGGACCGCGGGCAACGACGGTATGGCCATCGACCACCATGATATGCGTGATAATTTCAGGGATTTCATGGGGGGAACTCGTAAGAATCACATGTATGCCCGATTGAATAATGTGTTTTAAAATGTCATTGAAACGGGCGCGGGTAGTTACATCCAGCCCCGCCAAAGGGTGTTCCAGCAAGAGTATTCTGGGATTGCGCACGAGTGCCGTGGCGAGCATCAACCGCCGTGTTTCGCCATTGGAGAGTGTGATAAGGCTCTTGTTGGCCAACAATGCTAACCCCAACAAGGCCATAGCCTTTTCGGCAGTCCACACAACGACGGGATTTTTGGGCGTTATGCGCTGCAGGTATTCAGCCACGGTGTCTGCATCATCGGCGTCCATGCTGTTAAACCGCTGCTGGTAGTAAAAAGCCTGCACGTTACTGCGGTTGCGGAAATGATGGTGAAACGGCACGAAGCACACCAGGTCATGATGGCTGCGGTATATGCCGTCTGACGGTAGGCGGAGGTAGTCATCGGCATGGTGATGCCGGATAACCCCCTGTGTTATGGCCACCCGGCCCGCCAGGATTTCCAGTATCAGCGTCTTAGCAGCCTCGGGGCGGCCGGTAACAGCCCAGTGCTGACCTTCTTCCAGCGCCCATTGCAGGTTGGCTATCGCCGTGCCATCGGCCTTGGCTGCCGCAGCACCAGTAATGGTAAGCAACGGAAGGCCCACAGCACTATACCTTATCGTTATCGTTGACGAGGTAACGGCGGCCCAATCGCTTTAGGATCAGATACCCGAGGATACCGGACAGCGCAGAAGCCACCAGAATGGCAAACTTAGCCTCGGTCTGATGGTAAAGGTCGCTAAAGGACAGCAGCGCAATGAATATGGACATGGTAAAGCCGATGCCTCCCATAAGACCGATGGAGAAGACCTGTAACCACTTGGTGCCTACGGGCAATTCACTCAATCCCAATTTAACCGATACCCATGAAAAAATGGTGATGCCGAGGGGTTTTCCGATAAACAAGCCGACGATGATGCCGAAACCCAGCGGACTGGCAAGCCCGTCTATCATACCCGGCTCGAAACGTATGTTGGTATTGGCCAGCGCAAACAGAGGCATAATGATAAAATTGACCGGTGTGCTGATGGCGTGCTCGACGCTCTGGATGGGCGAAGGGCCGCCATTTTTCCCCAGAATGGGGATGGTAAATGCCGTGAGTACGCCCGCAATGGTGGCATGGATGCCGGAATGGTGGATGAAGTACCACATGAACAGGCCGGGGATAAGGTAAAACCATACCGACTTGATGCCCATGCGGTTGAAAAACATTAATACGGCGAATATACCAAGGGCATAGAGCAGGTATGTGGCTGCAAGCTCAGTGGTATAGAAAATAGCGATGACCAGGATAGCGCCCAAATCGTCTACAATAGCCAGGGCAGTAAGAAATACTTTTAACGCGACGGGGACGCGTTTGCCCAGAATAGACAGGATACCGATGGCAAAGGCAATGTCCGTGGCCATAGGAATCCCCCAGCCATGAGCCGTTGGTGTACCGGCATTGAAAAGCACATAAATGGCCGCTGGCACCAGCATGCCGCCCAGCGCTGCAAAAAACGGCAGTGACGCTTTTTTGGCAGACGACAGCTGGCCATGGGCCAGTTCCTGTTTGATTTCGATGCCCACCATCAGGAAAAAGATGGCCATCAAGCCGTCATTAATCCAATGGAGGATACTGTACCTCAAATGGATGGCGCCGGATTCATAACCGACTTTCTGGGCGAGCAGGGATTCAAAGCCGGGGCCTAACGGCGAATTGGCAATAAACAAAGAGATGACCAAAAAGATAAGTAAAGTAATGCCACTGGCTGAATCAGCCTCGAAGAACTGCTTGATCTGTTTACGCATCGGATATGTATAGTTGTTTACGGAGTATTGTTTTACGGGGCTAATTTACAAAAACAGGTTTAAATCACCTTTGCCGTCACGGATTATTTCGAAATCGCCGGAGGTGGTGTCTACTACGGTAGAAGCCACATTGCCGCCATAGCCGCCATCGATAACGATGTCTACCAGATTGCCGTACTTTTCGTGGATAAGTTCGGGATCGGTGGAATATTCGATGATCTCGTCATCGTCATGGATGGATGCCGAAACGATGGGATTGCCGAGGACACGCACGATTTCGCGTGCGATGTTGTTATCGGGGACACGGATACCCACGGTCTTTTTCTTGGAGCTTAGCAGCTTGGGAACCTGGCCACTGGCATTGAAAATAAAGGTGAACGGGCCGGGAAGAGCCTTTTTCAGCACCCGAAAAGTAGCCGTATCAAAAGGCTTGGTGTACTGCGCAATATCCGTGAGGTCATAACACACGAACGAGAGATTGGCTTTTTCGGGCTTAAGCCCGCGAAGCTCGCATACGCGCTCGATGGCCTTGTGGTTATGGATGTCACACCCCAGGCCATAGACCGTATCCGTAGGGTAGATGATTAATCCCCCTCGGCGCAACGTATCCACGACTTGCTGGACGGCTTTGGGATTCGGGTTCGCTTCGTATATCCTGACTAACATGTTGCTAATTGTCACTTAACAATCGTCAATTGCCGTCTTTCCAGCGACACTGTGACGCTCATATCCGACCGTGCGCAATGGGTTGACCCACCACCATTGACCAACAATCAAAACTCGGCGTTGTTTGGCGTACGGGGGAATGGGATAACGTCGCGGATGTTTGTCATCCCCGTTACGAACAACACGAGCCGTTCGAAGCCTACGCCGAAACCTGAGTGCGGTGCCGTACCGAAGCGGCGCGTATCTAAGTACCATTCCAGCTCTTCGGTTGGAACACTCATTTCCTGCATGCGTTGCACCAACCTGTCGTACCGCTCCTCGCGCTGCGATCCGCCCACCAGCTCGCCGATGCCGGGGAAGAGAATATCCATGGCCCGCACGGTAAGGCGTCCCTGTTCATCCGGTTCATTCAGCCGCATATAAAATGCCTTGATATCTGCCGGATAGTCGGTGAGGATAACGGGTTTTTTGAAGTGCCGCTCAACGAGGTATCGTTCATGCTCCGACTGGAGGTCGGACCCCCATCCTTCAATCAGGTACTTGAACTGCTTTTTCTGGTTTGGCTTGCTGCGTTGCAAGATTTCAATAGCCTCGGTATACGTGAGCCGTTCGAAGCGGTTATCCAAGCAGAAATGCAGCTTGGTTATTAAATCCATTTCGGAACGCTCGGCCTGGGGTTTGTTTTTTTCTTCTTCTGACAGCCTGTTTTTCAGGAACTCGATCTCATCCGGACAATGATCCAAAGCAAAACGGATAACATACTTCAATAGCTCCTCAGCCAGGTCCATGTTGTCTTCCAGTTCATAGAAGGCCATTTCCGGTTCAACCATCCAGAATTCAGCCAGGTGGCGGGTAGTGTTGGAGTTTTCCGCACGGAACGTGGGCCCAAAGGTATAGATGTTGCCCAGGGCCATGGCCGCCAATTCTCCTTCGAGCTGGCCGGACACGGTGAGGTTGGTGGGTTTTCCGAAAAAATCTTCCTTATAGTCTATTTTCCCATCGGGTGTTCTTGGCGTATGGTCAAAGTCTAGCGTAGTGACTTTAAACATTTCGCCGGCACCCTCGGCATCCGATCCCGTGATGATGGGAGTGTGCATATACACGAATCCGCGGTCAAAGAAAAACTGGTGGATGGCGAAAGACAGCGCGTTGCGGACCCTGAACACGGCATTGAACGTATTGGTACGGAACCGGAGGTGTGCAATCTCCCGCAAAAATTCCAGGCTGTGCTTTTTAGGCTGCAGGGGGAACTTCTCGGGATCGCTATCGCCCAGAATTTCCAACGTTTCTACTTTGATTTCTACGCGTTGCCCTTTGCCGAGCGACTCAACGAGCGGCCCGGTGACGGCTATTGCCGCACCTGTGGTGATCCGCTTAAGCAACGCCTCATCAGTGCTGTTAAAGTCGACCACCGCCTGGATATTGCCCAGTGTAGAACCATCGTTAATGGCGATGAACTGGTTGTTGCGGAACGTCTTTACCCATCCCTTTACGGTAACCTGCTGCCCATATTCCGTGGCGTTCAGTAAATCCTTTATACGTGTATGTTTCATTTCTCTATTGCCTATTGGAAAATTGCGTTATATAACAAAGAACCTCCAGCACGTGGAGGTTCTTCAATAACAATTGTCTATTTGCTTATCAATGTGCCGACAATGACTAAGACAGTACTTTGGTGACCAAATCTGCCGCTTCTTTGAGCAGAATCGCGGAATATACCTCCAGTCCGGATTCGTCAATCAGGCGTTTTGCCTCTTCTGCATTGGTGCCTTGGAGACGCACGATGATGGGCACAGGAATGTCGCCGATTTCTTTGTAAGCATCAATGACGCCCTGGGCAACGCGGTCGCAACGGACGATACCGCCAAAGATGTTAATGAGGATAGCCTTTACGTTCGGATCTTTAAGGATAATGTTAAATCCTGCCTTTACCGTCTGCGCATTGGCTGTGCCACCCACATCGAGGAAGTTGGCCGGTTCGCCACCCGCCAGTTTGATGATGTCCATGGTAGCCATGGCCAAGCCGGCGCCGTTGACCATACAGCCCACGTTGCCATCGAGTTTCACATAATTGAGGTTAGATTCTCCGGCCTCCACTTCGGTCGGGTCCTCTTCAGCCACATCCCGCAAAGCCGCATAGTCCGGATGGCGGAACAGTCCGTTTTCATCCAGGTTTACTTTAGCGTCAACAGCCAGTATTTTGTCGTCTGACGTCTTCAACACCGGGTTGATTTCGAAGAGCGATGAATCCGTAGCTTCGTATGCCTTATATAATGCAGCCACGAACTTGGTCATGTCTTTGAATGCCGCCCCGCTCAATCCCAGGTTAAATGCAATTTTACGGGCCTGAAATGCCTGAAGCCCTACTTTGGGGTCTATTTCTTCTTTGAAAATGAGGTGCGGTGTTTTTTCAGCCACTTCTTCGATATCCATGCCGCCCTCGGTGGAATACATGATGATGTTACGGCCGCTCGAGCGGTCGAGCAGCACGCTCATGTAAAATTCTTTGGTTTCACTTTCGCCGGGATAATAAACATCCTGCGCAATCAATACTTTGTTTACCCGTTTGCCTTCAGGGCCGGTTTGCGGGGTAACCAACTGCATGCCGATAATATCGGTAGCACGCTGCTTTACTTCGTCGAGGTTTTTTGCAAGTTTGACACCTCCGCCTTTGCCACGGCCGCCGGCATGGATCTGGGCCTTTACAACTACCCAATCCGAATTGTAGTCTTCCTTCAATTTTTTGGCTGCTTCTACAGCCTGCTCCGGGGTTTCAGCTACGATGCCTTCCTGCACGCGCACGCCGAAACTTTTCAGTATTTGCTTGCCTTGATACTCGTGAATGTTCATTTGCGAAAAATTTGGCGTAAAAGTAGGGTTTTAATCGGGAACGGTCAAGGGAAAGGCGAAACTTCGTGTATTTTCCGGAAGGAAGCTGGTGTATCGGCGTCTTTTCAGGTATTTATGGAAAACAAGGACGAAATCCCTACCTTCGCATCATGCTACAAGCAACGGGTATCTATAAATCTTATGGGACGCTGCCCATTCTGAAAGGAGTGGATCTTCATGTCAACACAGGCGAAATTGTTAGCATTGTGGGAGCTTCGGGAGCGGGGAAAAGCACTTTGCTGCATATCGTTGGCACGTTAGACAGGCCCGACAAAGGCACGGTGACGATCAACGGCACGGATATCGGAACGCTCTCTTCCAAGCAATTAAGTGCATTCCGCAATGAACATATCGGTTTTGTATTCCAATTTCACCACTTGCTGCCTGAGTTTACGGCCCTGGAAAACGTATGCATTCCGGCGTTTATCAAGAAGGTAGGCCGAAAGGAGGCTGAACAGCGCGCAGAGGCGCTGTTGGACCTGCTGGGGGTGGCGCACCGCATGGACCATAAGCCTGCAGAGCTATCGGGCGGCGAACAGCAGCGGGTGGCCGTGGCCCGCGCCTTGGTAAATAATCCGGACATTGTGCTGGCTGATGAACCGTCGGGCAACTTGGATTCGGAAAACGCCTCGGCGCTGCACCGCCTCTTTGTGGAACTGCGCGACAGGCTGAACCAGACATTCGTAGTGGTGACGCATAATGAGGAACTTGCGGCTACCGCCGATCGTATTGTGCATATCAAAGATGGGGTGATCGAGTTAAATGCGGAATAGCATGGACGCGAAAGTCTTAGTTACACAAGGGATGTGCCCGTTGGCCCAACGGGTGGCCCGGCTTTTACCTGCGGCAACGGTGTTGTTCGGCTCTGCCGATGACTTGCCGGAGGTGCTGCTGCGGACGGGGAACTACCTGAAGCTGCCGCAACCCGATAACCCTGCATTCGTGCATGAGGTGCTTAAGCGATGCTTGGACAGCGAAGTGCAGCTGCTGATTCCGCTGGGACTGGATGAGTTATATCCGCTGGCGGCCGTTCGTCCTTTGTTTTCCGAGTATGGGATAGCGATAGGAGTGCCCACCCCGATGGAGTTAGATAACCTGGTGGTGGTGCAAAATCCGCCCAAAGCACATCCGCTGCTGATCTTACAAGACGGCCGGGAGCTGGCTGCTGGGGCGGGTGGCACATCACATGGAGCGCTGTCTGGTGTTTTCACTCCGTTGGATAGCGGCGAAGGTTTGGCGCTGTGCTGTGTAGGCGGTTAAACCATTTCTGGATTTTGTATTCAAACTGAACGTATGTTTACCCACGTGGATATCGAACCCCATAAGAAGGCGGTTGTTTTTGGTCTGGATGACGTGCTTTTCCCAAAAAAGGATTATTTGCTGCAGGTTTATTACCTGTTTGCCAATCTCCTGGAGTATACCGAAACCGTGCCTCCGGCGGACGACTTGACGGCGTTCTTGAAGAAAGCCTACGAACACCAAGGCGAAACCGACCTGTTTGAGCGTGCAGCAGAGGTGTTTGGGATAGATGCTAAGTACAAGGCATCGTTTGATCGCCTGCATGTGACGGCTAAGCTTCCATTGAAGTTGCTCCTGTATCGTCCTATGCTGGATCTGATGCAGGAACTGAACAGCAGGGGGACACTACTGCTGGTGCTGACGCCGGGTAACCCCGCCATGCAGTTGAATAAATTGGGGCAGGTTGCATGGAATGGGCTGGAGCGTGTGCTGAAGGTTTATTTTGACGAAGAACTGGCAAAGGGAGACGTAGACCCTTTCAGTTTCCTGCTGGCCGATAATGGCCTGCTGGCCGACCAGGCGCTATACATCCACGCAGGGAATACTGCGCCGGCGGGAATTGCCGGGGTGGAGGCGGTCCATGTGAGTCGTTTCTTGGGCGCTTCAGCAGACCTGGCATATTAGTAAGGAATAACATGAGTAAAATTAGCCTGATCGATTGGATGGTTGTGCTGCTGGCGGGAGTGATGACGGTCAGTTGCAGCCAAGATAACATCATGCCTGAGCCGGAACGGCCGGTGCGCCCCGAGCTGGAAGAGGATAGACTGAAGGATTCGGTATATGTGTATACCTACGGGTTTTACCTTTGGCAGGAAGAACTCCCCGATTGGAGGAGCAATATACGCGAGCGCACAGCGCATTTCCGTTCGGCCGAGGAGTTATTGACGGCTTTGAAAGGGTATGCGCGCGATGAATCAGGTGAACTGTATGATCGGTACAGTTTTCTGGATCGCTGGGGTACGGTAAATGCGGAGGTGCAGCAGGGTCTTGCCGGCTCTTTCGGCATTGATGTGCGTTACCTGAATGATGATGAGCTGTATATTAAACGGGTGGACATCGGCTCGCCGGCGTACAGTGCCGGTATACGGCGGGGGTGGCGGGTGATGCGCGTGAACGGAAGAACGGACCTGTCGCTCGCATCGATGGAGCGGGACAATTTTACATTCCTTTTTAATGCCTTGGATGCCGGGACGATAACTTTGGGGCTGGTCAGACCGGATGGGAGCGAGGTGTCCGTTGAGTTAGCCAGGAAAAGTTACCAGTTACAGCCGATTCTGGCGCGACAGGTATATGCAGTAGGTGGTAAGCGTATTGGATATTTTGCTTTCGATGTTTTTATTTCGACCCTTAACGAACGGAACAACCCAACATATGTGAAGGGCCAGCTGGACCGACTGATGGAAGAGTTTGAAGGTGAGGGGGTACAGGAGCTTATTGTGGATCTCCGGTATAACGGAGGAGGGGCGGTAATCACGGCCGAGTACCTGTCTAACCTATTGGCACCCGCAACCGCCAACGGCCAATTAATGTATACCAGCAAGGCGAATGAGGGGCTGGTGCGATTCCTCCATTCAAGGGGAAGCGACATCGATTTGTCGCCGGTTTACTTCAACAAGGTTAACGGCCTGAATATCAACCGAATTTATTTTCTGGTGACGGAAAGTACGGCATCAGCCAGTGAATTGCTGATTAACAACCTTGAGCCCTATATGGATGTGAAGTTAATCGGTGAGCATGCTACGTACGGAAAACCTGTGGGGTATTTTCCGTGGGACATCCGCGGCGTTGATCTTTATGCTGTTTCATTTCAGATGTTCAACGCGAAAGGCTATGGGGATTATTTTTCTGGCATGGGGGTAGACAAGGAAGTGTATGATGATTTAACGCGGGATTTCGGTGACCCGGCAGAGTCTATGATTGCCGAGGCACTGTATTATGCCGCCCACGGCCGCTTCAGTGCCGACGGCGTAAACCGGCGGGCCGGTATACGGGCCGCGGATGGCAATACCGTATCTTCTCACCTTAATCGGGCATTGGATAGACAGGAACGTAAAGGTATGTATGTTTTCGACGTACATAATTTTTTCCGGAATTAAACGTTATCAACCTATACCGGCAGTTGTAAACTGAAGTGGCTGGCACGCAGGTGCCAAAGTAGGGGAGATTTGGTAAAGTGCCATAAAGACACCTGAATTTAAAAGCGACTAACCCTTTTAAACGAATATTTTTTTTATACTTTTGGAGCAAACGCAATTTAATTATGTCTGATACCCATATTAAACAAAGCGAACACCCGACCCAAAGTAAACTCAGTTTCGATGATTTTAAAGCACTTGTTGTGCAGGATTACCGGATGGCTGTGGAAAGCAGGTTCGTGAGTTTGTTGGGCCGTAAGGAGGTGCTTACGGGAAAGGCGAAGTTTGGCGTCTTTGGCGACGGCAAGGAACTTGCGCAGATTGCTATGGCAAAGGTATTCCAGTTAGGCGACTGGCGCTCGGGGTATTACCGGGACCAAACGTTTATGTTTGCCGCAGGCATAGTGTCGGTGTACCAGTTTTTTTCGCAATTGTATGCCCATCCTGATTTGGAAGCCGATCCGTCATCGGCCGGGAGGCAAATGAACAGCCACTTCGCAACGCGGATGCTTACGCCAGAAGGGCGGTGGGTTGACCAGACGTTGATGAAAAACTCGGCATCAGACATTTCCACTACAGGTGGGCAGATGCCCCGCTTACTGGGTTTTGGACTAGCTTCTAAATTATACCGGAATAATCCTGAACTGGCTGCGATGACGGCTTTTTCCAACAACGGCAACGAGGTGGCCTTCGGGACGGTTGGGAATGCGTCTACATCAGAAGGAGTCTTCTTTGAGGCCGTGAATGCCGCCGGTGTGCGGCAGATACCGGTGGTCATTTCAATATGGGACGATGGCTATGGCATATCAGTACCGAATGAAGTGCAGACGACCAAGGCTGATATTTCAGAAGTGCTGAAAGGTTTTCAGCGCGACGAGAAAGGAGAGGGGTTTGAGATTTTTAAGGTGAAGGGGTGGGATTATCCGGGACTTTGCGAAACGTATGAGCGGGCGGCCCATATCAGCAGGGAGCACCATATCCCGGTATTAATTCATGTGACGGAAATGACACAGCCGCAAGGCCATTCGTCATCGGGCTCACATGAGCGGTACAAGAGCAAGGAGCGGCTCGCCTGGGAGCAGGAACACGATTGCATCACGAAAATGCGTGATTGGATGATTGCTTCGGGCATTGCCAGTGAAGAAGAGTTGGCAGGCATTGAACGTTCGGCAAAGGAACGTGTGCGCGCGGAGCAGCGGCGGGCTTGGGCCGACTATAACCGGACGCTTAAGAAGGAAGTGGACGAGGCCATTGCATTGCTGACCGTGATTCCGAACGAGACGGTGCAGCTACTGCTGGGCGAATTGAAGTCATTCACGGAGCCATCGCTGCGTGAGGTGTACAGCACGGTACGAAGAGCGATCCGCCTGTTGCGCGGCAGCGAAAGCAACGAAAAGTCGGCCCTGCTCAAATGGTATGAAGAAAAGCAACGGATTAACCGTGACCGTTATAATTCGCACCTGTTTACGGATACCGTGGAAGCACCGCGCCACGCGGTCGTTGTATCGGCAGAATATGGGGCGGGCAGCAGGATGGTGGATGGCCGGGAGGTACTGAATGCCTGTTTCGACGCTAATTTTGCACGGGATCCCAAACTGGTTGCCTTTGGCGAAGATGTAGGTAAAATCGGAGATGTAAATCAGGGCTTCGCAGGCCTTCAGGCCAAATATGGCGAGCTCAGAATATTTGATACCGGCATCCGTGAATCGGCCATCATTGGCCAGGGGATGGGATTGGCCATGCGTGGCTTGAGGCCTATTGCAGAAATCCAGTACCTCGATTACCTGGTGTATGGCCTGACGGTGCTGACAGACGACCTGGCCAGTTTGAGCTACCGGACGAAGGCAGGACAGAAAGCCCCGCTGATTATCCGCACCCGCGGACATCGCCTGGAAGGGATTTGGCATTCCGGATCACCCATGAGCATGATTCTGGGATCTATGCGGGGCATCCACGTATGTGTGCCCCGGAATATGACCCAGGCGGCTGGAATGTACAATACTTTGCTGCGGTCTGACGAGCCGGCGTTGGTTATTGAATGCCTGAACGGATACCGGCTCAAGGAACGCATGCCGGCCAATGTGGGGGAGTTTACCGTGCCGCTGGGCAAGGCCGAAATCGTGAAAGAAGGGCGTGATGTAACGGTAATCTCCTACGGCTCAACCTTGCGGATAGTGCAGGAAGCCGCCGCTGAGCTGGAAAAGCTGGGTATTTCAATCGAAATTCTGGATCCCCAAACATTACAGCCGTTTGACGAAGACCATTTGTGTGCACAGTCGCTCAGCAAGACCAATAAGCTATTGGTCGTAGATGAGGATGTGCCCGGGGGCGCTTCAGCATTTATCCTGCAACAGGTACTGGAAGTGCAAAACGGCTATTACCACCTCGACGGACAACCCCGTACGCTGACTGCGAAGGCACACCGGCCGCCGTATGGTTCGGACGGCGATTACTTTTCCAAACCCTCGGCAGACGATGTGGTAGAAGCGGTTTACGCCATCATGCATGAAGCCAACCCACGGGATTATCCGCCATTGTTTGGGTAAAGGGATTTAGCTAAAGAGCGTGGCGGCACCGATTAACGCCGCATGTTCGCCCAGTTGGCTGATGTGGATATCGAAGCGGCCGAAGGCTTCCGCATTGAAGCTGCGGAACAGATCCCAGGCCCGGGAGATGTTGCCCCCGATAATGAATTTATCCGTCCCTTCCTTTTCGCTGAAAAAGGTGATGAACTGAAGCAGGTGGTGGCTGTATTCGGCCAGGATATCGTTGACAAACGCATGCTGTTCCTGCAACTGGAGCAGTTCGCGCAGTCCGGTAACCGATATGCCATGTGCCGCCGTGCGGCGCACAAACCAGCGGGTTACCAGGTGTTCCTCCATATTGCTGTCTAAGTAAGGGGTTTTCCACAAATCGGCATCCACGGCCTGTTCGCCTTTCTGCCAGGTGGCGCTTCCCAGGCCGGTGCCCAGCGTTATGCCAAGAACCTTTGCGTGCCCATTGTGTTTCCCGGCAAAGACTTCGCCTTGAAGAAAGGCTGCGGCGTCGTTAATGAACCGGATATTGGTTCCGGATATGCCGGTGCGTTCAGCCAGTTCCCTTCGGATATCCATCCCATAAAGATTGTCATATTTATCTTGATCCCGCATGTGCGAGATGCCCCTTTCGTAATCAAACGGGCCCGGCATGGCGATGCCAATGGACGGCGAATCACCGGGATAATTACGGGCCACCGTCTGGAATGGGGCAGCCCAGGAAAGTAAAATCGATTTAGCATCAGCGTGTGAATCAACATGATGCCGACAGATAGAAGACTCGACAACCTGCCACTGGTTGGTGTCTACCAGGGCGGCGGTAATGTGGGTGCCACCGATATCGGAGGCAATGATATAACGGTTATTTTGTTGCATAAATTTGGTTTTTAAGCAGATGGTCAGTGATAACAAGTGCGGCCATGGCTTCCACGATAATAACAGCCCGGGGTACCACGCAGGGGTCATGCCGTCCTTTACCGGTAATTTCGGTTTCTTCGCCCGATTCATTGATGGTTTGCTGTGCACGCATAAGGGTTGCCACAGGTTTGAAAGCAACGCGGAAGGCTATTTCCATGCCGTTTGAGATGCCTCCTTGTATGCCGCCGGAGAAGTTGGTAAGTGTTTTAAGTTTGGCGGCATCCCGGTCGGGATTGACGAAGATGTCGTTATGTTCAGAACCCCGCATTTCTGACCCTGCAAAGCCCGAGCCGTATTCAAAGCCGTGTACCGCGTTAATGCCCATCATTGCTTTCGCCAGATCGGCATGTAGCTTATCAAATACCGGCTCACCCAGCCCCACGGGTACGTGCTGGATGATGGCACTGATGCGGCCGCCCACGGTATCGCCGGCCTTGCGGATGGAATCGATAAATGAGACCATTTCGTTGGCCGTGGCCGGATCGGCACAGCGCACAATATTGCTTTCGCGCATTTGCACCAGTTCGTCAATATCGTGTGAAGGCAGGTTAGGCGCTTCGATTTTGCCGACACCCGACACGTGGGCGAAAATACGGATGCCGTATTGCGCCAAAAAGCTCTTCGCAACGGCACCTGCCGCTACCCGTGCAGCGGTTTCCCGTGCGGAAGAGCGCCCACCGCCGCGGTAATCGCGGATGCCGTATTTCATCTGATACGTATAGTCGGCATGCGACGGACGGTACTTGTCTTTGATGTGTGTATAGTCTTTGGAACGCTGATCTTCATTAGGAATGAGCATTGCCAGGGGAGTTCCCGTGGTTTTGCCCTCAAATACGCCCGAAAGGATGCTGGCGGTATCGCTTTCTTTTCGCTGGGTGGTGATTTTTGATTGCCCCGGCCGGCGCTTATCCAGCTCCGACTGGATGAACGATTCATCTACCGCGATATTTGGCGGACAACCGTCAATAATTACGCCGATAGCCTTGCCATGAGACTCTCCGAACGTAGTGATGCGGAATACATCTCCAAACGAATTCCCTGCCATTCCTTTTTAGATTTTAGCTGTTAGACATTAGATAACGAAACGCCTGATTGTTGACTTATAAAGTTTACGCGGGCTAAGATATAACAAATCCCTGTTGTTTCAAATGTTTCCAGAAATCGGGATACGATTTGCCCACAACATCAGGCTCATTAATTTGCACTTGCGGGAATACCATTCCGAGCGGGGCGAATGCCATGGCCATCCGGTGATCCTCGTAGGTGTCAATGACGAGATGTTCCGCATGGTAAACGCCTTCCGTTTGCAGATGGTAAACGGCCCCATCTTCAATGAGCGTGGCACCGAATTTCCCTAATTCCTTTTGCAAGGCCGCAATACGGTCGGTTTCTTTGATACGGAGCGTATGTAAGCCTGTGAAGGACGCATTACGTCTGAGCGCTGCTGCGCATACCACAACGGTCTGCGCAAGATCCGGACATTCCTTAAAGTCCAGTAAGGGGACGCTTTCAGGCATGTTACCAGCAACTTTTTGGATGCGTAATCCGCCGCGCTCAAATGAGGAGGCGACTCCGAAATGGCTCATGATATCCACGATGGCAGTATCGCCCTGTAAGCTGCTCCTTTTCAGATTCGGCAGGAACAGATTGGCTTCATCAGCCAATGCCACCATGGCATACCAATAGGATGCCGCACTCCAGTCGGGCTCTACCGTAATGGTGCAGGGTTGCGCTTTTTGGGGGGCAATGTGGATAACGTCGCCTTGCCATTCATGGTGGATACCGGCTTCGGAAAGCATATCAAGCGTCATGGTGAGGTAAGGACGTGACGTAAGTTCACCCTCGATTTGCAGAGACAGTCCCCGTGGCAGTGCGGGCGCAACAAGCAGTAAAGCCGACAGGTATTGGCTGCTTACATTGCCCTGCACGCGCACCGTGTCGGTCTGCTGGTCAAAACCGCCCCGGATAGCCAGCGGGGGATAGCCCGGAGCCCCAGCATATTGGACACCGGCGCCCAGTGTACGGAGTGCATCCACCAGGATGCCGATGGGGCGCTGTTTCATCCGTTCACTTCCCGTAAGCAGGAAATTTCCCGGGGTGATGGCAAGGTAAGCCGTAAGGAAACGCATGGCCGTGCCCGCCGGCCCCACATCAATGGTGGTTGGGGCTTCGGCCGACGCAGCGGTCACCGCCGCGGCTTCCAGGGCTCCGTGCAGCGTAATTGTGTCGTCTGCGGACGACAAATTAGCGATGTTCACGTGGTCGCCCCCCAGTGCCTGGATGATAAGGGCCCGGTTGCTTTCACTTTTTGAGCCAGTGAGCGCTACCGTGCCCGACAGCAATTTGGACGGATGCGTAAGCTTGATGGCGTCTGTACCCATTTAGGCCTCCGCTACCGGTTTGGTGTTCATAATCTCGTTTTGCTTACGGATGGATTCGTTATGAATCAGTTCCAGCAGCTTCACGGTGAATTCTTTATCCAATTTGAGCGCTTGCGCTACGTTGCTGCGCTTCTGGATGATCTCATCCCAGCGGCTAACCTGCAGGATAGTCACGTTGTTATCGCGTTTGTATTCGCCGATTTTTTCAACGATTTTCATGCGGTCGCTCAATATTTTGATAATCTGGTCGTCCAGCTTATCGATATCTTTGCGCAGTTGGGCCAGCTTGTCTTCGAAGACCGGATCATCCGACTTGGCATGGCGAAGGGCTAAGTTAGCGAGCAGGTCAGATAACGCCTGCGGGGTTACCTGCTGTTTGGCATCGGTCCACGCCACGGAAGGATCGATATGCGATTCCACGATGAGGCCTTGCATGTCCATGTCAAACGCCTTTTGCGCAATGTAGGGAATGAGTTCACGGTTGCCGCAGATGTGGCTGGGATCATTGATTACAGGCAGGTCTGGCACCATGGTTTTCAACTGGATGGCGATATCCCACATCGGCTCATTGCGGAAGGCTGTTTTTTCGTAAGAGGAGAAACCGCGGTGGATGGCGGCCAGTTTCTTGACGCCGGCACGGTTGATACGCTCCAGGGCACCCAGCCAGAGCGAAAGATCAGGGTTAACAGGGTTTTTAACCAGTACCGGAACGTCCACGCCTTTCAGCGCATCGGCAATCTCCTGTACGGTGAAGGGGTTAGCCGTTGAACGTGCGCCGATCCAAAGGATATCAACCCCCGCAGCCAGCGCTTCTTCCACGTGCTTGGCGGTAGCTACTTCCGTGGTGATGGGCAGTCCGGTTTCTTCCTTAGCCCGGCGCAGCCATTGAAGGCCGATGCTGCCAATGCCCTCGAATTCACCCGGACGGGTACGGGGCTTCCAGATACCTGCGCGCAGCACGTTCACCCTGCCCGTATTGGCTAACAGGTGGGCGGTAGCTAATACCTGTTCTTCCGTCTCCGCACTGCATGGCCCGGCAATAATTAACGGCGCATCGCCTGTGTCGAACCACGATTTCAAAGGAACAATGTCTAATGTCTGTTTCATTGTCTTAATTGTTAATTTATTTGTCTTTTTGTTTTATACATTACGATTGATGCACCTACATCACCTGCCATCCGCTGCTTTTCATCCGGTAACTGTGGCCCTCGTTTGCACGTAGCCGGTGTGTCTTCTTATACCTTTTCATTCTTTATGTATTCGCCCATGATACTGAAGTTGCTGGTATGCTTCAGTACCCGTCGTATAGCCGCATCGTAATCGGCCTGGTTTTTCCATTCAACATCTACATAAAAATCGTATTCGTTGCGCTTACCCAGTACCGGCATGGATTGAATCTTCGTGAGGTTAATCTGCTGCTCAGCGAAGCATTGCAATACCGTGGATAGTGAGCCCACCCCATTGCCGGTCTGGAAAGACAACGAAGCCTTGTTTACCTTCGCCTTTTCTTCCGATTGGGTAGACAGGATGAGAAAGCGTGTGTAATTCTTTTTGTTGGTCTCGATGCGACGTTCCAGAATCTCCAGGCCATA
The DNA here is from genome assembly GCF_900112315.1 of Parapedobacter composti. GTDB lineage: Bacteria > Bacteroidota > Bacteroidia > Sphingobacteriales > Sphingobacteriaceae > Parapedobacter > Parapedobacter composti. Next base: position 83,184 of record NZ_FOLL01000006.1, read on the forward strand.
GAGCTTGGCCGCGAGTTGCGGAGCGATGGCTGCAGTATCTTTGAGTTGCTGCTCGCTTACCTTTTTGGCACTGCCCGCGGTATCCTCACCCTCCGTCACCTGGAACTGCGGATTCTCTTCGAGGAAATCGTTGCATTGCTGCAGCGCAATAGGGTGCGACTCGACAAACCTGATATCTTGCAGGGTAACCCCCGGTAATGCCATCAGATGCAGTTTAATATGGAGGTAAACTTCGCCAACGATGGGGAAACGGTAATCGCGGAGCAGGTTATAGTTGGGGAGGAGGCTGCCCGCGATGGAGTTTTCAATGGCCATGACGATGTAGTTGACTTTACCCTGTTTTAACAGTTCACACGTCTTCTTGAACGATTCACACTCCACGGTTTCAATCTGTTCACCGAAATACTTGTAGGCCGCTTCTTCGTGGAACGAACCCTTGATACCCTGTATGGCTACTTTTAGCTGCATATATCGTTAAAAATGGATAATAAAAAAGTCCCGGCTTTTCTTGCCGGGACTTTACATTTATATCGTTTACGCTATCAATGCATATCAATCCCGGCTTTTACCGCTAAAGTAAAAGAATCCAAAAAATCGATATGCGTTGCGCTGTGCTATCATCTCTTTGATTTGATGTGCCAAATGTACGCAAGTTTTTTTTATTGTCAAGAAAAAAATAATTTTTTCGTTGTATGGCTGAAATTTTTGAAATAAAGTAAGCCGACTGTTACGAAAAACTCAACGTGGTATAATTTTTTACCGATTTTCATCTTATCTTCATCTTATCTTCATCTTCGTGCTTCAACTTTGTCTTAACTAAATTGATAAAGTTATGAAAACGATGTTGATTTCAGCGATAGCAGGGATGGTGATGTCCACTGCTTTCGCACAGGAAAACGGAACCGGAGTGACCGGCAAAGCAAACACCGCAACCCAGGCCGGAGTTGGTAAGGGAACAACGGCGGTAACTCATGGTATGCAGGGAGAAGCAAAAGCCGGCATAGCGTTGGCCGCACCGAAGGTGGCAGCGGAAGCCAACGGCAATTCGGTAATTCAGGTAGGCGGAGACATCCAAGAGCTGGCTGTAATGAGCGGAGATGTGATTGGCGATGTGGCCATCGCTAACGAGCTGGAGGTATTGCAGCATGCAGAAACGATAAGACTGCAGGCAACGGCGGTTCCGCGTGCGGATGTGGGAAGTGCGGTGGCGGTTCCTGACGTGGCAGCCAAGGTGAAGGCGACTGTTAACGCTGTTACGGGCATCAACGTGAAGCCGGTTCCGGTATCGGCAAAAGTTAATATCAGGAACGGCCTGCGTGTAAAACTTTAATCCGGAAATAACTATATTTGTTTGCGGAATGCCGGCAGTTGGGCCGGCGTTCCTTCTATCCGGACGGCGATGAGTAACGATGCAATCCGCATATTGAAATGTCTGGCAATAATAGGGTGCCTGTTTATAGGGAAGCAAGTGTCAGCAAAAGACGACCTACGGTATGCTTATTATGCGGTGGACACCACGGCCGTAGCACAGCAGGAGCGACCGTCTCGAGTCAAAGAAGGGAGCCCTGATAAGGCAAACGGAAAAGTGCAGGAAGTGGTAAAGCCCGACGATATCGTTACTGATGTGCAGCAGGTGGTTAAGAAAGTACCGAAGGCCCGTCGGCAGGCTAAGCCTGTTTCTGTGCCGTCTGTAAAAGTAAAGCCGCCCGTAAAGGTAAATCCCCCTAAAATTAAAACAGCCCTGCCAGTCAAGATCAAACTTTGACCGGCCGGATATCCAGATTTTTATTACTTCGAATGAAACTGAACATACTGTTAGCCTATGCGCTAATTGTGGTGCCTGTTGTCTCAGGGCTGGGCCAAACCGATACCGCGCAGCGCAGAACCTCGTTGACCCTGGCGACTATCTATAGCACCAATGCCAGCTACTACTGGATTTAGGGTTGCCCGACCGCGACGGCCTTACGGTGTTGCGGGATTGCAAGCAGCACAATCCGGATGCGGCTATCATTATCCTTACTGCACGCGGCGACCTCGAAGACCGTATTAAAGGGCTTGAAATGGGGCCGATGATTACCTGCCGAAGCCGTTTTCACTGCTGGAACCGCAAGTGCGCATGCAAGCCATTGCCCGGCGTAAGTTCGGCCTCCGGGAAGACACGGTGAGCATAGGCGGCTTTGTGGTACACCTGGGTAAACGGCTGGTGACGTGCGGCGAGCAGGAAATCCCACTCTCGCGGAAAGAGTTTGATATGCTCAGCTACCTGCTCATGCATCGCAACCGGCCGTTAAGCCGGATACAGCTCTATGAGCATGTCTGGGGCGACTTCGCCAGTGAGGAAAGCGACTCCAACCACATTGACGTGCACATCAAAAACATCCGGAAGAAACTCGGTGAATTTGCGGATGTAAGTTGGTTGGAAACTGTTAGGGGCATCGGCTATAAGATCAGGGCAGCGACATGAAACTGAATACTAAGCTGACGTTGTATTTCACGCTTTCCAAGCTGGCCATCATCGGCGTATTCCTGCTCATGCTGCCCTATATTTTTGATTGGATAGCATTGGCTTCCATTGATAATTATTTAAGGCAGCAGGAAAAGAAAGTGTTCGGTACCATTCAGGAGAATGGGTTGGAGTATTACCTGCCGGACGATGAAAGCTTTGGTAGCTATACCATGCTTAAAGAAGAATATATTTCCATGGAGCCTGCCAGTCCGGAAATGGCAGACATTAATCAAGTGGCTGACGGGCAGCGATTGATTGAATCGGACACGTTGAACTATCGTATCTTAAGCCGGACGTTTATTTACGGAAACCAACGGTACCTTCTGGAAATCGACCGGACAACCGCCACGATAGCGCAGTATAATCTGGCTATCCGTAAGATAGCGCTCTATGTATTAATCGGACTGGTGGTGATAACCATCATCCTGGACTTCTTTTTTTCACGGATTATCCTTCGTCCGCTCGGAAAAATCATCAAGACACGCCTTTCAGGTGATGGATTCCCGTTTCAACAAGCCCTGCAGCCGATCAAGACTTCTACCCGCGACTTTAAGTTGCTTGACGAATCGTTCATCCAGCTGATGCAGCGCATTCGGCATGCTTTTGACCGGGAAAAAGCCTTTACGGCCAACGCCTCGCATGAGCTGCTTACGCCGGTGAGCGTGCTGAAAAGTAAGATTGAAAACTTGATGATGACTGAAGGGCTGGACGAAGGGGTGGGCGAGAAGCTGACAGAGATGATGCGTACCTTGAACCGGTTAAACAAGATTGTGCAATCTATGCTGCTGATAGCGCGTATAGATAATGCACAGTTCGGGAAAAGGGAAATGGTGGATATCCATGAGGTGGTGGAAGAAATCGCTGAAGAGCTGCAGCACGAAATGGATGCCAAAGCCATTGGTTTCCGAAACGAAATGACGCGCAGGGAGCCGTTGCCGAACCTTAACCGGGAGCTGATGTTTCACTTGTTTTCCAATCTTATCCGTAATGCCATCCGTTATAACCGCGAAGGGGGCAGCGTGGCGGTTACTGACGAGGTGGCCCATGGCCGCTACTGGGTGCACGTCCGGGATACCGGCATCGGTTTCCCCGACGGGTACGGGGATGAAATTTTCGAACGTTTCAAAACAGCACACCGGGACCGCAGCCAGGGGTTTGGGTTGGGCCTTTCCATCGTGCGCAGCATCGCCGAATATTTTTCAATCGCCATACAGGTAGACTCCGCCGAGGAGGATGGCACTGTCTTTTTTATTGGTTTTCCGTTAGAATGAAATGTATAGGCGGAGGAGAGGTTAACCCGTTGCGACTGCAACCAGCAGGGCGACCCACCCAGCGGCCAGCAACAAGCCGCCAATAGGCGTGACCGGACCGAGGAAACGCCACTTAGCGCCGGAAACTGCGGTGAGGCAAAGCCCATAGATGCTGAACGAAAACAGGATGGTGCCCGCTATAAATAGGATAGTATAAGGGCCGGGCGAGATGAGTCCGGCGGTTTGTGCAAAACCGGTTATCAGTAACGCCAGGGCGTGGTAGAACTGATAGCGTACGCCGGTTTCGAAGCTCTCCCGCTGGTCTGCAGTGAACTTTTTTTTGAGCGCATGAGCCCCGAAGGCCCCGAAAACTACGGCCGTTAAACCAAAGGCCGCACCGAATAGCAGAGCTAACATATTGCAAAGTTAGGCTTTTTGTGCGAGGTATTCCGATGTATAGGCATATACGTGGTTATAAATTTTCAGCAGTTCTTTTTTTCCAAATATGCTGAACTGCAGCATGGCTGGCGGCTCGATGAAGAGGTTGCATCGGGCTGCATTTCGGGCAACGGTTTGGCTAATGGCGAGGTGAATAATCCGGTCGAGCGTTTTGATGGGCGTAAGCTGCTCCGGTGCTACTGTATCCGGCGCATTGACGTGTACACCGATGAGGTAATCGCAACGATCGATTAAGGGCTGTACCGGAAGATTGTCGAGCACGCCGCCATCATAGTAGATGGCCGAGCTGCGCGGCACCGGACGAAACATCAACGGCACACTGGACGACGCCAGCAACGCCTCGTCCAGAGGCCCGCTGTCGATGTATTCGGTTTTACCGGACAACAGGTTGGTGGCCGCCACATAGAGCGGTATTTGCAGCGACTCAAAGGAGTTGCCGGGGATGTGGGCATGGAACAGCTGTGTAAGAAACCGGGTGTCGACAAAACCGGAAGCACGCAGGCGAAAACTCGTTGCGGGGAACAGGTTATGTTCCTGTGCGATATGCAGCATTTCATCGATTGTGTAACCCGCCGCATAGAACGCCCCGATGATTGCCCCTGCACTGGCGCCGGAGATCATGGCGGGCCGGAAACCACGTTCTTCCAATGCCTTGATAGCGCCTAAATGGCCGATGCCCCGCAATCCGCCGCCGGAAAGGACAAGCCCTATCTTCTGGGGAGGTTGCCGTCGTTTTTTCCGAAAGAAATCCATGCGGTAAGATTACCGATTTTTGGTTGAATTATAAAGAAGCATACCGGGTTGGCTGTCGGCATAAGGAAAGAATGATGCGTTTGGTTGGCAACGGCCGGTAAAAACTTAAAAAAAATGTAGATTTGCCGGTATGAAGAATCAGCATTGGGTTTGGTTGGCGTTAGTGACAGCGCTGCTCACCTATTCGTGCCGGTCTAAGCAACGGCAGGAGGGCGTACCTGTTGTAGGTTTCGTGGAAGCCTTTGAAGACGCTACCATCGCCGCAGCGCGTCAGGGATTTACGGATGCACTGCGTGACGGCGGATATAGCGAAGATGGCGGAACGCTTAAAATCATTTATCGGAATGCCCAAGGCGATGCGGCCGCGCTCAACCAGATAATAAGCTACTTCAACAGCCAACAGGTAGACGTTATCGGCACCAGCACCACATTAGCTACGTTGGCAGCGGTACAACGGAATAAACATATTCCCATTTTCCAGACGGTAACGGCCATGCCGGACCTTTTGGGCGTACTGGATACGGACGGAACCCCGCCGGTGAACCTCTTTGGTACCGGTGAGAGCCTGAACTACATTGATACATCATTTGCTATCATTACTAAAACGGTGAAGCCGAAAGGGGAACGGCTGACGGTGGGAATGATTTATAACCAATCTGAACCGCAATCCGTGGATGCTTATAAGCGCATTGCCGAGCTTGCCGAAGATATGGATGCACGGGTTGTGGCGCTGCCGCTCAACTCATCGGCCGAAGCACAGTTGGTGGTTCGTTCGTTGCTTACCAATCGTATAGATGCCTTCTTTGCAAATCCCGACAATACGGTGTTTGCGGCATTTGAAACCATTCTGAAAAATTGCAACGACCAGAACGTTCCGGTATTCACCAGTGAATCAGGCCTTGTGGCGCGGGGTGCCGTCGCGGCGTTTGGTGCCGATATTTACCAGTGGGGATACCAAAGCGGAAGGCAAGCTGCCAGCTACCTCGCGAGCGGTACAGGCGATGGTTTGCACGTGGAAATGGTCAAGGTAAGGAAACGCGTGTATCACCCCGGTGCGGCCAAGCGGTTCGGGTTTACCTTCCCAGCGGGCTTTGAACCCATAAGCGCCGGGCGCTGACAGGTGGTCGAGCATCAGCGGTTGCGCAATGCCGTCCGTATCGCGGGTGCGATTCTGGTGCCATAGATTTCAATTGATTTCATGATAATGGCATGGGAGGGCGCTCCGACGTCCATGTGCGCAGCAAACCGGGTAAGCCCAAACAATTCTTGATAGTACAGGATTTTGTCAACCATAGCTTCCGGTTCGCCGATGAATAGCGCACCATGCTTTGACATCCCGAAATCGAATTGCGTGCGCTGGTAAGCCGGCCAACCCCGAGACCTGCCCACCCGATCCATCTGTGCCGCATATACAGGGAAATAGGCGTTGCTTAATGATGAGGCGTCATCGCCGAATAACGCATGCGAGTGGATACCGACCTGGTATTTCGCCGGATCATGGCCGTTTTCCAGATACGTCTTCTTGTAAAGCTCAAAAAGGGGCTGGAACTGCGCAGGTGAGCCGCCGATAATAGCGATCATTAACGGCAAGCCCAGTTTGCCCGCCCGTACAACCGATTGGGGAGTGCCACCAACAGCTATCCAAATGGACAGATGGTTACCCACCGCACGCGGCAAAACAGCCTGATCGTCCAACGGTGCTCGGAATTTGCCCTTCCAGGTAACGCGTTCATTTTTGTTGATGGTGAGCAGCAAATCCAGTTTTTCCGCAAACAGCGCATCGTAATCTTCAAGGCGGTATCCGAATAAGGGGAACGACTCAATGAAACTGCCTCGTCCGGCCATCAGCTCCGCACGACCTCCCGAAAGGAGATCAATCATTGCAAAATTTTGATAAAGCTTTACCGGATCGGATGAACTGATAACAGATACGGCGCTGCCCAATTTGATCCGCTGGGTGACGGCGGCCGCTGCCGCCAATACGATTTCGGGGCTTGGCACCGCATAATCCGGACGATGATGTTCTCCTATGCCAAAATAGTCCAGTCCCACCTCGTCCATCAATTTGATAGCCTCGATGAGTTCGGTAAGCCGCTGCTGCGCAGGCTGGAGCCTGCCGGTCGCTGAATCGACCCGTAAATCACCGAACATGCTGATGCCTAACTCCATAGTAATCTCGTTTTAAACCGCTGCTTGCAAAAGTAATGATGTTGTGCAACATTTGTGCTAAAGTGTACAACGTTCGGAAAAAATGTTAGTTTTGCAGGATGCATCCGATAAGCATTCACATCAATTATAAATAGTCTTAACGTATGGAAAAAGATATTAATGAAGGCCACTCGCGTAGGAGCTTTCTGAAAACGGGTGCCGTTGCAGCGGCGGGATTTATGGTGCTGCCACGGCATGTGTTGGGCGGATCGGGGTTTATTGCGCCAAGCGATCGGATTAATCTCGGATATATAGGTGTGGGGAAACAGTCATATTCGTTGCTGAGGAATATCGGTAAGGTAGGCGAAACCATGGTAGTGGCTGCAGCCGATGTAGACCGTAAAAAATTGGCGCGTTTTGCGGGCGAAGCTACGCAACTCAACGCGACGAAGGCCAGCCATACTGTGGCAACATACGGTGATTACCGCGAGTTGCTGGCCCGTAAAGACGTGGATGCGGTAGTGATTGCCACGCCTGACCATTGGCATGCGCTGAATGTGGTTGATGCTGCAAAGAATGGAAAGGACATTTATTGTGAAAAGCCACTGGCACTGACTATAGACGAAGGGAGGGCAATGGTAAATGCGGTGAAAAAATACAAACGTGTGCTGCAAACGGGCAGCATGCAGCGTTCTCAGTATAATTTCCGGCAGGCTGCAGAATTGGTGCGGAATGGATATATCGGAGCGATCCGCGAGATAAATGTGTCAGTGGGCGAGCCGGTAAAACAATGCGACCTGCCTTCCTTGCCGATACCGGACTACCTCGACTGGGATAAATGGATAGGGCCGTCGCTTTATCGGGGTTATCACCCCGATCTTTCACCACCTATTGAAAATGACAAATGGGCTTGGTGGCGTGGTTACCGGGGGTTTGGCGGCGGATATATTACCGACTGGGGTGCCCATATGTTTGACATCGTGCAGTGGGCTTTGGATATGGATGGTTCCGGCCCGGTCTCATTCGTGCCTCCCGAACAACCCGGCGCCACGGAAGGCCTTTATTTTGTGTATGCCAACGGCGTGCGGGTAAACCATCGGGCGTGGGGGAAGCCTAATGCTATCCAGTTTATTGGTACGGAAGGAAAAATCGAAGTGTCCCGTAGCTTTTTGGAAACCGACCCTGAGGGACTGGCCTCTCAGCAACTAAGGCCGTCGGACAAACCGTTATATCGATCGGACAATCACTATCAGGACTGGATCGATGCCATCAAAAAACGGAGCAAGCCTGTGGCTGATGTAGAAATAGGGCATCGTACGGCCACCGTCTGCAATGCCGTTAATATTGCCTACGAACTTCAGCAACCCCTAAAATGGAATCCGCGGAGAGAGACGTTTGATAATGCATATGCCAACATGATGAAAACCAAGCCCTACCGCAAAGGCTGGGATTATATGGATTTTTAACATGGTGCTGCACGACCAGAAGCAGGAGTAGGCAAAAAATAGCAAAGGATTAGTTCAATGGTTACGTTTTTTATATGCATTGTGGTACTGGTGTTGGGGTACTATTCGTATGGTTTGATTTGTGAACGCGTTTTTGGAATTGACCGGAACCGGGTTACACCTGCGACAGCGCTGGCTGATGGGGTGGATTACGTGGTGCTTCCCCGGTGGAAGTCATTTCTGATTCAATTTTTGAATATAGCGGGGCTTGGGCCCATTTTTGGGGCAGTTGCCGGCGCGATGTGGGGGCCTGTGGCGTTTCTGTGGATCGTGCTGGGCACGCTGATAGCGGGCGGCGTGCATGATTATTTTTCAGGAATGCTCTCGCTGCGCCATTCGGGAAAGAGTTTTACAGAAATCACGGGCCATTACCTGGGGGCCTCCCTGAAGCAGGGCATGCGCATATTGACCTTCGTGCTGCTGATTATGGTGGGTACGGTGTTTTTTGTGGGGCCTGCCCAGATTCTGGCCGATTTGACGGTAGAGTGGCTGTCGGTGGTGGTTTGGTCGGCGATCATACTGGCTTACTATATTTTGTCGACAGTGTTGCCCATTGACCAGCTTATCGGCAGGCTGTATCCCGTATTCGGAGCGGTATTTCTGGCCATGACGGTGGCCCTTGGCGTGGCTATGGTTTATGGCGGATTGCCGGTGCCGGAATGGTCGATGGACATGTTGTCAAACAACCAGCATATCCATCCGGAAAAGTTTCCGGTTTTTCCCATGCTTTTCATCACAGTGGCATGTGGAGCAGTCTCGGGGTTCCATGCCACACAGTCGCCTTTGATTGCCCGTTGCCTCCGGCACGAGGGACAGGGAAGGAGCGTGTTTTATGGCACTATGGTAACGGAAGGAGTGGTCGCGATGGTATGGGCGGCGATCAGCATGAGCTACTTCGGTGGCATCCGCGAGCTGAACGTTTTCATGGATGAGCGTTCCGGCAACGCGGCCATGGCGGTAAACGAGATTTGTACGGGGCTGTTGGGGCGCCTGGGAGGGATACTGGCCATCATCGGTGTCGTGGTCGCGCCCATTACATCGGGCGATACAGCGTTTAGGAGTGCCCGGTTGCTGCTTGCTGATATTTTTAATTTCAATCAAAAAGCGATAAAGAACCGGCTGCTATTAGCCCTACCTATGTTTGCCGTAGCATTTGCTATTAGCAGAATGGACTTCGGGGTCATCTGGCGCTATTTTGCCTGGACGAACCAGACCTTGGCAACCGTAGTACTGTGGACAGTGGCCGCATACCTTATCCGATCGAGTAAAAACTACTGGATCGCGTTAATACCTGCTGTGTTTATGACCAATGTGGTTGTCGCTTATATTCTGATAGCGCCGGAGGGCTTTTCTTTGCCCCATGGGATTTCTTATGGATGCGGTTTGCTGGTTGGTACCGGCTTGCTGCTGTATACTTTTTTCTATATCTACCGGAGAAAAAAAAGAGAAGTGCCTGTAGTGTAGTATCGTACGTATCTGCTTATTTTACCAATTTGGTGCGTGAAAACTAAACAAAAACAAATATCTTATTATTTCGCCTTAGCTCTTGTGGTTGCTGTTTGCGTAATGTGTGTTCAATGTCGTAACCGTTCGGACAACGATGTGCTGTCGCCCAAGGCTTCTATCAACGCCATGGAAGTGGCCGAGGGGTTCACGGTTGAGGTCGTGGCTTCGGAACCCTTGGTTGTAGCTCCTGTTGCCATGACATTTGACGGGGATGGTAGAATCTGGGTCGTGGAAATGGATGGCTATATGCCTGATACATTGGGTACAGGAGAAGATGCCCCGGTGGGACGTGTCGCCATTCTTGAAGACGTGAACGGCGATGGGCGGATGGATAAGCGGCAAGTTTTTCTGGATTCACTGGTTATGCCCCGTGCGCTCTGCTTGGTGGATGGCGGTCTTATGCTGGCTGAACCACCCCGATTGTGGTTTTATGCGATCAGAGACGGCAAACCGGCCGGTAAAACATTGGTGGATAGCGCCTATGCTGAAGGCGGTAATGTGGAGCATCAACCCAATGGGCTGTTGCGCGGATTAGACAACTGGATTTATAGTGCAAAGTATGATTACCGGTATCGCAGGCTTTCTGATGGAACGTGGCAAAAGGAAAGAACGCATTTCCGGGGGCAATGGGGGATTAGTCAGGACGATTGGGGCAGGCTTTTTTATAACGACAACTCAAGCAACCTATCCGGCGATTATTTTCCGCCCGGACTTGGTGGGGATAATCCAAATCAGCGTAAGGTTGCGGGATACGGCCAAACGGTGGTTGCTGACACGAGGGTTTATCCCATCCACCCGACGCCAGGCGTAAACCGTGGGTATATGGAAGGCGTGTTGGATAGTGCCGGACGCTTGGTTAACTTCACCGCCGCCTGTGGTCCGCTTGTTTACCGCGGTGGATTAATGCAGGGGATGAACGCCTTTGTAGCTGAACCTGCGGCAAACCTCGTGAAGTGGAATGTGTTGCATGACGAAGGCCACCGGGTAGTGGGCAGGCAGGCCTTTGAAGGTCGTGAGTTCTTGGCGAGCAGAGACGAGCGTTTCCGGCCGGTAAACCTTTATGATGGTCCGGACGGCGGGATTTATATCGTAGACATGTACCGGGGGATTATTCAGCATAACACGTATCTGACACCGTATCTCAAGAAAGAAATCGCTGAACGAAAGCTGAGTTTACCATTAGGTATGGGCCGTATCTACCGGATATTGCCTAAAGGCGCAAAGCCCCAATCCGTATATATGCCAGCGCACACCGACTCGTTAGTAGCCTTATTGGGCCATCCTAATGGGTGGGTGCGCGACCAAGCTCAGCGCACATTGGTAGACCGGCGGCCGGACGGCGCGGAGACGTCGCTGCGACGTGCGTTGCACGACAGCAACCCAATAAAGGTAGTGCATGCGATGTGGACAATGGAGGGGATTGGAAAGCTGACAGACGACGATATTGAAGGGTTGTTACGGCACTCCAACTGGCGTGTTCGCGCTCAGGCTATAGCTGTGATTCCGGCATTGGCGGAGAGCGGAAATCCTGAACAGGCAACGGATTTGCTTAAAGCCGCCGCTGCTATGAACGACACACTGTTGACGCCCCTTATGGCATTGGCTATGGCCTCCCCGGCGCTGTCAAACCTTCCCGGAGTGGCTGATATGGCCGAACAGTGGGCCATGGACCATGGGAATGACGCCTATGTCGTTGACGCGTCGATCAGCGGATGGGGCGGACGGGAAGAACAACTGCTCCGTCTACTGCCGGATACTTCGGTATTATTGTACAGGCGGCTGCGACGGCTGGTAGCCGATAAGGAAGGCAAAGAAAGCAAGGCAAAACGTGAAGCGTTGGCAAAACGGTATAAAGAAGGCATTGCCTTATTCAGAACGGCATGCCAGCCTTGTCATGGCGAGGACGGCAAGGGGGTTACGCCGATTGCACCACCCTTGGCGGGGTCAGAGTGGGTAACAGGCAATAAAGAGCGGCTGATTGCCTTGGTACTTTATGGTCTGACCGGTCCGGTAAGTGTAGCCGGCCACACTTATGATACGCCTGAGGTGAGCGGAGAAATGCCCGGAATTGCGCATAACCGGGCTATCGAGGAGGCAGAGCTGGCCCAACTGCTCAGCTATATCCGGAATGCTTGGGGCAATAATGCCGGTGATGAGGTCTTGCCGGAAGATTTAGGGACAGTGCGTGCAAGGTTCGGTAACCGGACCGAGCCTTTCACGCAAGCAGAGTTACATGAGATGTTTGGTAAAGATTAGTTTTTTGGATTATGGCTGCATTCGCTCAACTCACTAAACACGGAATTATCGTTATTATACGGGGGTTGCATCCGGATGATGCACCTGACGTTGCAGAGGCGCTGTATGCAGGAGGCATCCGGCTGCTGGAGATTACGATGAACTCAGAAGCGCCACTGACGGCCATTCGGGCGGTCGCCGATGTGATGGCGGGGCGGATGGTTATCGGTGCGGGCACAGTATTAAATGCGCGAATGGTGGAGGAGGCTGTTACCGCGGGGGCAGAGTTCGTGCTTTCTCCGATAGTATGCGAAGAAGTGATCCAAACGGCCAGGCAACTGGGGGTGGTGGCGGTTCCGGGAGCTTATACGCCTACCGAGGTTTATCGGGCACATCAGGCCGGCGCGGATATCGTAAAGATATTTCCGGCAACCTCGCCCGGATATATCAGGGATATTGCAGGGCCGCTGCCACAAGTTCCCTTGTTGCCAACAGGTGGTATTAATCTTCAAAATATATGCGACTATAAGGCGGCCGGTGCCGTAGGATTCGGGATTGGCAGCGCGTTAGTGGATACGAAAAAAGCCATAACGCCACAATACTTGGCTGAAATAACGGCCAAGGCCCGCCAATTCGTTGAAGCCATCGCTGTTCCATAGGTTTCCAGCGTTATGGCCTGACTAGCCGAAGGCCCATCGTACCGGGTACGAAAAAATCCAGTACATCGTTTGAATAATAGTATAAGCGGATTTTTGTTGAAGCGGATATAATCTTGATGTGTAAAGTTTTGGATGGGAACGGCTTTTAAAATACGCATTCTTTACCTTTGCTTATGTGTGTTGAAAACCTGTAATTCACAAGGTAGTTTAACCAGTTGGGGTTGATATCCTGTTCGGGGATGGTTAACCAGGTCCAACAATAATGAACCTGCTTTTTGCCCGATTTCATAGGGTTGTTCTTTGAGTGAAGCGAGTGGGGGATGCTCTAAGTACTGGATAATGGGGTTCGCACCGTAGCCTATCAGTTCGACGGTCGTTGCTTTGGAGGGAAATTCCCGGCGCAGGCAACACATGGCGTCAAGTAGCACCTGGTCTTTGAACGCCAATACGGCCGTAGGAGGCGATTCGAGCTGCATCAGTCGGCGCATGGCCTGCAGATTGCTCTCCTGTGTGAAGTCGCTCTCTTGGACGAGTGATTTATCAAAAGGGATGTGGTGTTGAACTAAACCATCGCGGTAACCCAGAAAACGATCGCGGCTTGTAGTCCAAAAGGATGATGCGTTGATAAATCCGATACGCTTATGGCCCCTCGAAACAAAATAAGCGACGGCATCGATGGCACCGGTATACACGTCACTGCAAACGCAATGGAAATCTTCATTGATGGGCTTGCGCATAAAGTATACGATAGGTATACCCGCCTGGACACATTCATTGATGTGGGAAGTGTCTACGGTTTCACGTGATATGGCGATGATTAAGCCGTCAACACGGTTGCTTTGCATCGTCAGCAGCAGCTCTTTCTCGCGCAGAAGGCTTTCATGGCTCTGACCGATAAGAACGTTGTAGCCGCTGTCATAGGCAAATTTTTCGAAGCCCTCCACCGCAGCTACGTAGAAATGGTCTAACATGCTCGGGATGAGTATGCCAAGGGTAAACGACTTTTGCTGCTTAAAGCGGATCGCACTTTGATTGGGAACGAAATGGAGCTGCTTAGCCAGTTTTTTGACCCGTTCTTTGGTGACCACCCCGATGTTAGGGTGATCCCGCAGTGCTTTTGAAACGGTAGACGGCGAAAGTTTCAATTCGGACGCGATGTCTTTAATAGTGGCTCTTTTGTGATCCATTGGGCTAAGATAGAGAAAAGTAGGGAAAGTTCAGAAACTCCGATGGTGAAGCAGGGATGGTTAGCACCATAACAAGGGAAATAACCGATATAAATTCAATATTTACTAAGCAATTGATGGAAACAAGAAGAACGTTCATTCAGAAAGGCCTACTGGGCATGACAGTGGCTGCTATGGCCGGTACCGCGCAGGGAATGACCCAGGTGGGATTGCGTAAGCAGAAAGAAGACAAGTTTCAGTTAGGTATAGCGGGATACAGCTTTGTGAAATTCGGATTGGATGAGTCCCTTGCTATGATGAAGCGCATGGGAGTGCGTTACCTTTGCATCAAGGACTTTCACCTTCCTTTTAAGAGCACTCCTGCAGAAATAACGGCGTTTCATGAGAAGCTGGCTGCGTCCGGCGTAACAGGTTATGCGGTTGGGCCTATCTATATGACAAAGTCCCGGGCCGACATCGATAATGCTTTCGAATATGCCAAACGGGTAGGTGTCAAGCTCATTGTCGGTATTCCCAACAAGGATGACTTAGCGTATATTTCCGATAAGACCAAGGCATATGACATCCGGTATGCCATTCATAACCACGGACCCGAGGATAAATTATATCCTAACGCCACGAGTATTTATGAGCTTGTTAAAGGGTTAGATCCGAGAATGGGTTTATGTTTCGATATGGGACATAACATGCGGGACGGCCAGGATCCGATTAAGGATTTGGAACGTTACCATAAACGGATATTTGATATTCACCTAAAAAACGTCACTGCTGCAGCCAGAGAGGGGAAGACTTGTGAACTGGGCCGTGGCGTGATTGATATTCCGAAGTTCGTGAAAATGCTGAGGAAAGTAGGGTACGATGGAAAGTGCAGTCTGGAATTTGAGAAAGACATGAGCGACCCGTTGGCGGGATTAGCCGAATCTGCCGGTTACTTTAAGGGAGTACAGGATGCATCCGCATAAGTGTGCGCGTTTACGAACAATGCGTTTGAATTTTAAAATCAATTATAGATAATGAAGAAGAGTGAATATTCAAGAAGGATTTTTCTTAAGCATGCAATGCTCGCATCTGCCGCAGCAGCGGTGGCACCGGGGCTGTTGATGGCTAAGCCGAAATTGGCTGCAGCAAATGAACGGGTAAACCTGGCCTGTATCGGTATCGGAAATCGTGGAGGTGAAATCATCCGCGAACTGTATGATACAGGGTTGGCCAATATCGTAGCCTTGTGCGATGTAGATATGGAAGCTCCGCACACGCACCGGATTTTAAAGCAGTTTCCCGATGTGCCCAGGTTCCAGGATTTCCGGGAGATGTTTGATAAGATGGGCAATCAAATCGATGCGGTGTCTATCGGCGTACCTGATCATTCCCATTTTCCGATCACCATGCATGCCATGGGATTGGGTAAGCACGTATATGTGGAAAAGCCGCTTGCCCGTACCTTCCAGGAATGCGAACTGCTCATGAAAGCTGCCCGGAAATACCGAAACGTAGTTACTCAAATGGGTAATCAAGGGCATTCTGCGGCTAATTATTTTCAGTTTAAGAGTTGGGTTGATGCCGGAATAATCAAGGATGTGACCGCGATAACAGCGCATATGAATTCTCCGCGCCGTTGGCATGGATGGGATCCGAACATCAAATCGTTCCCGCCTGCCGAGCCCATCCCCGATACGCTGGACTGGGAACTTTGGCACGCGGCCATTGCGCAACAGCACGATTTTAACAAAGATTATATTAACGGGCAATGGCGCTGCTGGTATGATTTCGGAATGGGCGCTTTAGGTGACTGGGGCGCGCATATCATTGACACGGCTCATGAGTTCCTTGATTTGGGACTGCCGTATGAAGTGGAATGTACCAAAGCCACAGGCCACAATCCCTTTTTCTTTCCGATGTCTTCGACCATCGTCTTCAGATTCCCTAAGCGTAAGCGTATGCCTGCGCTTGACATTACCTGGTATGATGGATTGGATAATCTGCCACCTATACCGGAAGGGTATGGTGTCTCGGGCTTAGATCCCAATATCCCGCCCCCGAGTACGGGCGAACTTGAGCCGGTGAAACTGAATCCGGGAAAAATCATTTACAGCAAGGAGCTGACGTTCAAGGGAGGATCCCACGGCAGTACGCTTTCTATTATCCCAGAGGAAAAGGCGAAGGATATGGCCTCCCGTTTGCCTGAAGTGCCCAAGAGTCCGTCCAATCATTTTGCTAACTTCCTGAAGGCTTGTAAGGGTGAGGAGAAAACCCGGTCGCCGTTCGAGGTTGCAGGGCCACTAAGCCAAGTATTTTCATTGGGAGTATTGGCTCAAAGATTGAATACAAAACTGGAATTCGATCGGAAGAAAAAAGTAATTACCAACAATCAGGCGGCCAATGACCTGTTGGTAGGCCCTCCGCCGCGAAAGGGCTGGGAACAGTATTACCGGGTATAAGTTAGCCGGCTAAAGTGGAATAACACGGATGTTACGGACATTTGTTCGTTTACATCCGTTTTTTTTTTATATCTTCACCTGCATGATTAGCAGGTGGCCCATACTCCTTCTGATCTCCTTTGGATGCAACGCCCAGACCTACCTCGGACCAAGATACCAGGCCATGGGTCATACGGGAGCGGCCCTTCAGGGAATATATAGCTTGACGGCGAATCCGGCAGGCTTAGCCGGAATGGATCGCCCTATGGCTACCATTACGCATCAATATCATTTTCTTACAACAGATATTGCCACGCAACAGGCTATGTTGGGCCTGCCTACACGTCTGGGTACGTTTGGCGTTGCCGCCAGCCGGTATGGCATACAGCAGGGGTATCAGGAACTCAGGGGTGGCTTTACATTGGCCAAACGATTTGGCCCGCAGTTTTCTGTAGGGCTTTCTACCGTTTTTCATCAGCTTTTTATTCCATATTATTTAACCAATAGGTCATTCTCAGTCGATTTAGGTGTGCAGTATGCATTGGAGCAAGGTACAGCGGTGGGATTCCAATATACCAACATCGGTAGCGCACGTTACGGGCAGGATATATATGGCACTATTCCGGCTTACGCCATATTCGGAATAAGCCATCCCATGGGTGAGGTGAGGCTTTCGGCCGATGCGGCATACCGAAGTGAGGAAGAAGTGCTTAGCGGGCATTTGGGATTGGAATACCAAATAGGAACGGTATTGTGCCTGCGCGGCGGGCTTTCTGTGAACCCGGTTTTGCAGCATGCCGGCTTCGGCATCGTCTGGCGGCATTTCGTCTTCGATGCTGCGGCAACTTTTCATCCCCGTTTAGGTACATCTCCGCAAATAGGTGTGTGCTATGCGTTTAGATAAATTGATCATAACCCTTATCGCTGTTTTGCTGGTGAGTGTGCTGAAGGCACAGACCGAACCGGATATATGGGTGGAACAGTTGATGGAATTGACTGCAGAGGAACTGCCAGAGGACGTGGATTTATCAGAATTGGTAGAACGCTTGCACTACTATCAAAATCATCCTATTGATCTAAACCGTACTGATGGGACAGAGTTGCTGGAATTGCAGTTTCTGCCGCAATCGTTTGTCGAGAACCTGTTGGCTTACCGCGAGTATACCGGGCGTTTTTTGTCAGTATATGAGTTGCAGGTTATTGATGGGGTGGAGGAACGGTTGTTGCGGTGGCTTATGCCTTATGTTAGCGTGGATACACGTTCGTCACTCCGGGAAATAGGGTTGGATAGCCTATTACGTGCCGGGAGGCATGAACTCATGGTCCGGTATGGCCGTACATTGCAACAGCGGCGCGGGTATACCATCACAGATGAAGCCCGATCACGTTACCTGGGTAGTCCTGATCAATTGTTGGTGCGTTACCGGCTTCACCTAAGCCGGGATATCCAGTTTGCCGTTAATATGAAAAAGGACGCAGGGGAAGCCTTTTTCAGCGGCGCGCAACGATATGGTTTCGATTTTTATTCCGGCAGCCTGTATGTGCGCAACCAGGGTATGCTCCAACACGCTGTAATAGGCGACTATGCCCTGCAGCTGGGGCAGGGAGCGGCCATGTGGAATGGGCTTGGTTTCGGCAAGAGTGCCATAATGCACGGCATGGCCCGCCAGGCTACGGGCATACGGCCCTATACATCTACCAACGAAATCCGGTTCCTGCGAGGGGCAGCCGCTACTATTGGCTCAGGGCGTTTCGCGATCACGCCTTTCTTTTCGTGGCGCCGTATGGATGGTTCGGTTTCCCACACCGCTGATGGACGCGCTATCGTCACGTCTTTCGGTGAGACGGGTTTACACCGAACACCTTCGGAGGTTGCCGGCCGCGGCGCAGTGAAACAATGGGTGTATGGCGCTGATGTGCAGTACCGGCATCGGCAACTGCGGATAGGCAGTGCCGTATTCCACACCCGTTTAGATGCTGAGGTGACGGCGCCTTCACAGTTGCGTAACCGTTTCGTATTCAATGGTGATCGCCTTTGGAACACCAGTTTATACTATAATTATTCACTGCATGGGGTATACCTGTTTGGCGAAGCGGCCCATAGCTTGGGAAGTGGCTATGCTTTCGTGAATGGGCTCATGGCGTCCCTGCATCCGCACCTTTCTTTGGGACTTCATTACCGCAATTACCGGCCGGACTATCATTCGTTTTTCAATCAGGGCATTGCAGAAAGCAACACCGCGTTCAATGAGCGCGGATTTTACTCGGGGCTGGTATACCATCCCAGCAGAACCGTGGAATGGGTGTTATACGCCGATGTTTTCCGTTTCCCGTGGTTACGCTATCGCGTAGACGCGCCATCACGGGGAATAGATCTGTTCAGCCAGTTTACTTATACCTGGTATAAAAAAGCCAATGTTTCTGTTCGTTACCGTTTCCGCCAGCGCGAAGAGAACACGTCTGCGGAACTTCAACACCATACCGTGGTGCCCGTTGTTCGGCAGCAGATGCGCATCAGCGGGCAGTATAAGGTAAACGATGTATGGCAGATGCGCAGCCGTATAGAATCATCCTATTACCGAAAGGAAGCTGCGCCTTTGGAGATTGGTTGGTTGGTTTACCACGATGTCATTTGCAAACCGATGAACGGGCGATGGAGCGGCAATGCCCGTATTGCGGTGTTCAATACGCCGAGCTACAATTCTCGTATTTATGCTTATGAAAACGATGTGCTGTATGCCGGTTCCTTCCCATTATACCATCAAAATGGGATCCGTACCTACATCAACCTGCGCCGGCGGTTCGGCCGTATGACGGACGTATGGCTCCGATATGCCTTGTCTGTCTACCGGGGCACCGCAGAGATTGGCAGCGGACTAGACACCATCGAAGGGAGCAGACGTTCGGATGTACGGTTACAAGTTCGATGGAGGTTTTAGCATGGATTGAAATGTAAGTATTTTCGGTATGTTTACAAACCCTGATTAGATGATTATGCACGTCCTTATAGCTCCGAATGCATTCAAAAACGCGTTAAATGCCCGCGAAGTTGCCGAGGCCATCCAAACGGGCCTGCTGGCAAGCAAACTGTATTGTTCATGTACATGTTTTCCGATAGGCGATGGGGGCGACGGTACTGGCGAACTGCTTGTTAATCGGTTGGGCGGCGAACAGGTAGAGGCTGTTGTTACTGATCCTTCGGGAAGATCGGTAAGCGCCGGATTTGGATGGATAGCCGACAGGCGCATGGCGGTCATCGAAATGGCGGCGGCATCCGGACTGCACCTTCTGGCGTCTGACGAACGGAACCCGCTTCGAGCTTCGTCTGTCGGCGCGGGGCAACTTATAAAGGCCGCATTGGACCTTAATCCCAGGGATTTGGTCATTGCGATGGGAGGTACCGCGACCATAGACGGTGGAAGCGGCATGCTTGCCGCTTTGGGCGTACGCTTTATCAATGACGAAGGCAACGAAATAACTGATTTTCCTGCTGGTTTGAGAAAGCTGAGGACGATTGACCGGTCGGCTCTGGACAGGCGGTTGCTGGATTGTAACGTTACGGTACTGTGTGATGTGGACAATCCCTTGCTCGGTAAAAATGGTGCCGCTCGTGTTTTCGGAGCCCAGAAGGGCGCAGACTTGGCTATGGTAGCACAATTGGAGGCGCTGCTTCATCGGTTTTCCGTGGTCATACAGGCAGAAACCGGTATTGCAGTAGCCGACCTAGCGTCGGGGGGCGTAGCTGGGGGCGCAAGCGCAGGCTGGTACGGAATAGTAGGGGCAACCTTGGTAAAAGGTATCGACTATTTTCTTGACATAACCCGTTTCGACGATGTTCTGAGGAATGCAGATTTGGTAATTACCGGCGAGGGCAGTATTGATGAGCAAACGTTGCACGGTAAGGGCCCTTACGGAGTAGCCCGCCGGGCAAAGCGTAACGGGGTGCCTGTTATCGGCCTGGCTGGCCGGATTCCCGTCACCGTCAGTGCGGAACTGAATCGGTATTTTGATGCGTTACTGGCCATAAACAATGGGCCAGATACCTTGGAGGAGGCGCTGGCTGCGACCTCCGTAAACCTTGAGCGGATAGCTATGCAACTTGGAAATTTGTATGCTGCCAAATCCGATACATAGAGGGCATGTACCATTTGCCCGTTTGCTTTTTGCGCTGTTGGTTGGGATAAGTCTCGGCTATGCAGCGGAACCAAACCGCACGGTTTATTTAACGGTATGCGGACTGTTGGCGGCAGTAGTGCTGATTTTCATGGGGATGCTATGGTACACGCGTTTACGGAAATATCAACATTACGGGGTATTGGGTCTTCTGGTTCTGGTTTCCTTGGCAGCCGCAGGTTTAATTAGGACCTGGCAGCCGCACCCCGGCATCGATCGAAAGCATTTTAGTCATTATCCCGCCGCGGCATTGGTCGGTTATGTTGGTGATGAACCGACCGTACGGGGAGAAACCATACGTTTTCCGCTGATGGTAACTCACGTGTATGGCGACAGTGGCATGGCGGCGGTACGGGGCACGCTTATGCTCACCATCCATCGTGCGGACACCCTACCCATCGCTTTTACCTACGGCGATGAACTCATTGTTCCTGCAACATATCGGCAGGTGCCGCCTCCTTACAATCCCGGGGAAATTGATTACCGGAGTTTTCTGGCTAACCGGAATTGCTGGCATCAGGCCTATATCCCGCTGCATGAAGTGCAAAAGATTGGCAAAGACAAAGGTCTTGCTCTTCGGGCATACGCTCTTTCGGTACGTCAGCAAATGGTTGCGAAATTTTCACGGTATATCCGAGACAGGGACGCCTTGTCCATCGCTTCCACATTAATATTGGGTTACCGTGCTGAACTGCGGGAGGAATTGCTCCAGGCGTTTTCCAATACCGGAACCATACATGTGCTGAGTGTATCCGGTATGCATGTCATTATTGTATATTGGCTTTTTTCAAGGCTGTTCTGGTGGATGGACAGGGGTACCGCCCTCCGTGTGGCTAAATTGATGGTTCTGCTTCTCGCCGTCTGGGGGTATGCGTTACTAACCGGATTTTCTCCATCCGTTTTACGGGCGGCTACGATGGCCAGTTTCGTTATAGCGGGAGCCACATTCAGACGGCAGTCTCGGATTTATAACAGCATAGCTGCTTCCGCTTTCTTTTTATTGTTATATCACCCGAAGTTCATTGCATATATCGGGTTTCAATTGTCCTATTTAGCCGTACTGGGAATCGTATTTCTTTACGCTTTCTTCCGTCAGGCAGTACCGTCAGGTAACCGGTTCACCAAGCCTGTGTTAGCATATGCGTCGGTGTCAACGGCCGCTCAGGCCGGTGCGGGGCCGCTGGCGGCTTACCATTTTCATCATTTTCCGCTTTACTTTCTGCCTGCTAACTTACTGGTCGTTTTACCCGTAAGTGCAATTATGTACCTGGGTTTTGTATTGTTGGCCATTCCGTATGTTCCCTTTGCTTCGGTAATCGCGGTAGTTTTGGAGCAATTGATTCTGGCGGTGAATAGGGCGCTGCATGTTATTGAAGGATGGCCGGGGTCGGTTGTCAATGGCATTTGGGTGCCTTGGTGGGAGCTTCCGTTGATGTATGGATTGCTGGTGGCTTTTGTTTTGGCGATGAACTTGCGCAGCAAGCGATGGGCGGTATGCGCAGGGGTATGTATGGTGTTATGGACATTGTCTTCGTTTATGTCGTGGTTTTCCCAACACGACAGGGATGAGATGGTTGTCTTTAATGTGCAGGGTGATATCGCTATTGGACTGATTGGGCAACGAAATGCGTGGCTGTATTCCAATTTAGCTTATCCTGACGACCGTAAAGTAAATTATTCGGTTAGGCCTAAGTTAACAGCCCATGTTCCTGAAAAGGCCGTCCGTTTCATACCGTATGGGAGCAGTTATGGCGATGGACGTGTTTATGTGAGCGGCCCCGTTATCCAGTTCGGTGGCCGGTGCATGATGATATATGACGGCCGGGAGTCTTTTACAGGACATCTGGCTGTTGACATTTTGCTGTTCCGGAATAATCCTTCAATAGCATTGGAGTCCCTCACGAAGATGGTCAGCTGCCGCCGATTGGTGCTGGATGGTTCAAATAATGACGTCACCATCGCCCGGCTGAAAGCCGAAGCCGAGGCTATGGATATTCCGGTATATGTGTTGAAGAACAATTTTGCTTATGTTTGGGACGAGGAAGCCCATTTGCCATGAACAGTATAGAAGTGCTGCGTAAGTATTGGAAGTATGAGTCGTTCCGGCCGTTACAGGAAGAGATTATCCGGTCGGTACTGGACGGGCGCGATACGCTTGCACTAATGCCCACCGGCGGAGGCAAATCTATTTGTTTCCAGGTGCCGGGTATGGTCCTCGACGGGATCTGTATAGTGGTGACACCTTTGATTGCATTAATGAAAGATCAGGCGGAAAACCTTCGGGCCAAAAGCATTGAAGCGGTAGCTATTTTTTCGGGTATGACCAAGCGTGAGGTAGACATTGCCTTGGATAATTGTATTTATGGGCCCATTAAGTTCCTATACCTGTCTCCCGAGCGGTTAGCGAGTGAATTAGTGCAAGAACGAATCCGGCACATGAAGGTTAACCTCTTCGCCATAGACGAAGCACACTGCATATCACAGTGGGGGTACGATTTCCGGCCGTCTTACCTTAATCTTGTGATATTACGGGAGCTCCATCCAAAGGTGCCTTTTCTAGCGCTAACCGCCACCGCCACCAGTCGGGTGATAGACGATATCCAAGCCAAACTGGCCTTTTCGGGGCCGAATGTGATGCGCAAGAGTTTTTTTCGGGAGAATGTGGCTTACATGGCGTTCAATGAGGAAGATAAGATAGGCAGGACGCTTCGGGTTATCCGGAAACTTGGCGGTAGCGGCATCGTGTATGTACGCAATCGGCGTGAAACGCAGGAAGTGGCACGGATTTTAGCCCATGAAGGTGTATCTGCGGCGTACTACCATGCCGGGCTGGACACGCTGGAACGCGCTCGCCGGCAGGAGGCCTGGAAATCCAACGATGTCCGGGTAATGGTCGCTACGAATGCCTTTGGCATGGGGATAGATAAACCAGACGTTCGCTTTGTTATTCACCTGGATGTGCCGGATTCGCTTGAGGCCTACTACCAGGAAGCCGGTCGGGCTGGCAGGGATGGCAAAAAGGCATATGCTGTGCTGCTGCATCACCAAAGTGACAGGTTACGCCTGCAAAAGAACCTTGAACTGGGATTTCCTTCTATCGATTTTATCAAACGGATTTACCAACATCTGGGCAATCACTACCAACTGGCGTATGGAGCGGGCGAAGGCCTTAGTTTGAACTTTGATGTGGGCGATTTCTGTTCGCGGTATAAACTGGATGTAATGACAGCCCTTAGCGCGCTCAAGTTTCTTGAGCGGGATGGGTGGATCGCTGTTACCGAGACGGTGTACCTGCCATCTCGTATTAAGTTTGAGGCGGGGCCGCAGGACCTGTATAAATTCCAAGTAGAACATGCAGCGTATGACAGTCTAATCAAGGTGATACTGCGAAGCCACGGCGGCGCGTTTGACCACTTTATTCCCATCCGGGAACATGAACTTGCGCGCAGGGTCGGCAGGGATTTGAATACAGTGGTTAATATGTTGAACCATCTTCAGAAACTGGAAGTTCTGACATATATCGCGCGGACAGACAGTCCGCAGATCCAGTTCCTGCGCCCCCGTACTGATGACAAACGGCTACATATCGACAGCGGCTTTATCCGCCAGCGCAAGCGTATTTTATCAGCGCAGCTCGATGCTGTGTTCGGTTATCTCGACGGTCAGGTTTGCCGAAGCACAATGCTTTTGGCTTATTTCGGTGAAAAGCACTCGGCGCCTTGTGGTGTATGCGATTGCTGTTTGGCAGCTCGAAAAACAGTTGATTTAGAGGATAAATTGATGGCTGAACTAACGGAGGTACTCGCAGATGGGCCGCTCACCCTCGAACAATTGGTGCTGCAGCTTAAATCGGGCGACGAAAAGGCGCGGCTGGCTTTTATCCAAAGGCGACTGGATGACGGCAAACTGAGAATAAATGGGAGTAAATACGATTTGGCAAGATAAATGCACTGGCCGGCACGAGATAGCAAATTGCTGTTTGGATATGCACGTCAATTTGTATAAGTTTGTGACCGCTCGATGGTAGCGAGCAGCAATTTCCTAATTTAAGCTATACATTGCATACTATGTCTGAAAACGCAAAAATCCATTACACCAAGACAGATGAGGCCCCATTATTGGCCACGTACTCATTTTTGCCCATTGTCAAGGCTTTCACAGCCGCAGCCGGCATATCGGTTGTGGAAAAAGATATATCGTTAGCTGGGAGGATCCTCGCTAATTTCCCCGAGTGCCTGACCGAAGATCAACGGATAGGCGATGCCCTGGCCGAGCTAGGCCAACTGGCCACGACCCCTGAGGCCAACATCATTAAGTTGCCCAATATCTCAGCATCTGTACCGCAGCTGAAAGCCGCTATAGCGGAACTGCAAGCCAAGGGCTACGCCGTGCCCAACTATCCTGAAGAACCCAAGACGGAAGAAGAAAAGGCTATTAGAGCACAGTATGCCAAAGTTCTCGGCTCGGCCGTAAATCCTGTACTGCGGGAGGGCAACTCCGACCGCCGCGCGCCACGCGCGGTAAAGAATTATGCCAGACAGCATCCGCACTCCATGGGAGCTTGGTCCGCTGATTCCAAAACACGGGTTGCATCGATGCCGGATGGTGATTTTTACGGAAGCGAACAATCACTCACCGTACGGGAAGCCACCGAATTTACCATTGAATTTGTGGGCGAGGATGGGACCAGAGTGCAACTAAAAGGCGCTACCTCTCTGCAGGCTGGCGAAGTGATAGACACTGCACGGATGCGCATCAGCGCATTGAAGGACTTCGTGGCAAAGGAAATACAGGCGGCCAAGGAGGCCGGTGTCCTGCTTTCAGCCCACCTCAAGGCGACCATGATGAAAGTGTCTGATCCGATTATTTTTGGAGCCATCGTGGAAGTCTATTTTGCGGATGTGTTTGCGGCATATGCTGAGCTGTTTGAAGAACTCGGTGTAGACACCCGTAACGGTTTGGGTGATGTATACGCCAAAATAGCCGGACACCCGAAGGAGGAAGAAGTGAAAGCCGCACTGGCGAAGGCCATTGAGGAAGGTCCGGATCTTGCCATGGTTAATTCCGACAAGGGTATTACCAATCTGCATGTGCCATCTGACGTGATTGTGGATGCGTCCATGCCGGCAATGATACGCAGTTCAGGAAAGATGTGGAACAAGGATGGGCAGTTGCAGGACACGGTTGCATTGATTCCCGATCGCTGCTATTCGGGCGTGTACGCAGCCACTATAGCCGACTGTAAACAACATGGAGCATTTGATCCTGCAACGATGGGATCGGTTTCAAACGTTGGGCTGATGGCTCAGAAGGCTGAAGAATACGGATCACACGATAAGACATTCCAAGCTTCGGCTAAAGGAACAATACAGGTGATAGACGGCCAGGGTCGTGTAGTAATGGCGCAGGAGGTTGAAGCCGGTGACATCTTTAGGATGTGCCAGACGAAAGACGCTGCAATTCGCGACTGGGTAAGGTTGGCTGTAAACCGGGCCCGCCTGTCTAATACGCCCGCCGTATTCTGGCTGGACGATAAGCGCGCACACGATAGACAGATTATCGAAAAAGTAAACACTTACCTAAAAGACCACGACGTAACGGGATTGGATATTCGCATTCTTAGCCCTGTTGAGGCGACGAAGTTCTCCTTGGACCGTATCCGGCGGGGTGAGGATACGATTTCCGTAACGGGGAATGTTTTACGGGATTACCTTACCGATTTATTCCCAATTTTGGAGCTTGGAACTTCAGCCAAAATGCTTTCCATCGTGCCGCTTATGAATGGAGGTGGACTATTTGAGACCGGAGCCGGTGGTTCTGCCCCTAAGCACGTAGAACAATTCGTTCAGGAAGGTTACCTTCGTTGGGACTCATTGGGTGAGTTTCTGGCGTTGGCCGTTTCATTGGAACATCTCGGTCAGACCCAGGGCAATAACAAGGCGCTGGTACTTGCCGAGGCGTTAGATACGGCTACGGAGAAGTTCCTTGAAAACGATAAATCGCCTGCACGTAAAGTCGGGCAATTGGACAACCGGGGGTCGCATTTTTATTTGGCCATGTATTGGGCTGAAGCATTAGCGGCTCAGGATAACGACGCTGAGCTGAAAGCCGGGTTCCGCCCGATTGCTGAACAGTTGAAAGCAAACGAAAATATAATAAATGATGAGCTGATTGCTGCTCAGGGCAAGCCTCAGGATATCGGCGGTTATTATTTTCCTGACGATGAAAAGGCCAGCCATGCGATGCGGCCGAGTAAAACGCTCAACGCAATTATCGGATAGGGGAAGTGCCATGCGACCCGGACGCCCCGCTTATGCTTAAGCTATGGGATTGTGCCGGAATTTGCAAGCCTATCCTGCCCTGCCATTGGAACGCGCTAAGCCAGTAAAGGTTATACGCGTTTCAGCGGCAGGGTTTTTTTATTCAATTTTGACCAGCACAAAACAGCACAAAAATCTATGAAACAAAAAAAACCCTCCTGCCAAATGTGATAGGCAGGAGGGATAAGTGATGAAAGTTTATGCGAATTATTTTTTCGCTTTCTTTCCGCTTTCTTCGTCTTCCAGCTGTTCTTTCAGTTGGGCGAGTACGTCAAGGTCACCCAAGGTAGACTTCTCAACAGACTCTTTTACTTTCTTCACAGCGGTGGAAGCGGCTTTTGCTTCCTTCTTGCGGTTATTGAATTCTTCCATCCGTGCTTCAGCGCGTTGATCTTCCCAGATACGGGAGTGCGAAATAACCACACGTTTGTTTTCTTTGTTGAATTCAATGATTTTGAAGTCGGAAGTTTCGTCCAGTTTCAATACGCTGCCATCTTCTTTTACGCTGTGCTTGGCCGGGCAGAACCCTTCCACGCCATACGGAAGTGCAACAATATTGCCTTTTTCGCCGACTTTAATAACCGTTCCCTGATGGATGGAATCCAGCGTGAATATGGTTTCGAATGTATCCCATGGATTTTCTTCCAATTGCTTGTGACCCAAGCTCAGTTTGCGGTTTTCCTCGTCAAGTTCCAGCACTACCACTTCCAGCTCTTCGCCTACTTTGGTGAATTCGTTGGGGTGATTGATTTTCTTAGACCAGGAAAGGTCCGAAATATGAATCAAACCGTCGATACCCTCTTCTAGTTCAACAAATACGCCGAAGTTAGTCATATTCTTTACGACCGCTTTTTGCTTAGAACCAATAGGATAACGATCCGCAATATTCTTCCAGGGATCCGGAGTCAGTTGTTTAATGCCGAGGCTCATCTTGCGCTCGTCGCGATCAAGCGTCAGAATAACCGCTTCAACCTCATCGCCCACTTTCAGGAATTCCTGTGGACTGCGCAGATTTTGCGACCAAGACATTTCCGATACGTGTATCAGGCCTTCTACGCCCGGGGTGATTTCGAGGAATGCACCATAGTCTGCTACGGTTACGATTTTGCCTTTTACCTTTGAACCAACTTCCAACGACGTATCCAGGGATTCCCAAGGATGTTCGGTCAGTTGTTTTAAGCCCAGCGCTATACGTTTTTTCTCATCATCAAAATCCAAGACCACTACGTTGACGGTTTGGTCAAGCTGCAATACTTCCCGTGGGTGCTCAATGCGGCCCCAAGAAATATCGGTGATGTGCAACAGGCCGTCTACACCTCCCAAATCAATGAACACACCGAAATCGGTGATATTCTTGACAGTACCTTCCAATACTTGTCCTTTCTCGAGTTTGGAAACGATTTCTGATTTTTGGTTTTCTAAATCGTCCTCGATAAGTACTTTATGTGATACAACTACATTCTTGAATTCATGGTTGATTTTCACCACCTTGAATTCCATAGTTTTGCCCACGTAGATGTCGTAATCGCGGATAGGTTTAATGTCGATCTGT
The DNA here is from genome assembly GCF_900112315.1 of Parapedobacter composti. GTDB lineage: Bacteria > Bacteroidota > Bacteroidia > Sphingobacteriales > Sphingobacteriaceae > Parapedobacter > Parapedobacter composti. The sequence continues at coordinate 111,854 of NZ_FOLL01000006.1, forward strand.
GAACCCGGTAAGAATGCCTCTACACCCTTGATGTCAACGATGAGTCCTCCTTTGGTCCGGCTTTTCACAAAACCTGTTATAATGGTGTCGTTTTCAAGTGCTTCATTGATCTCTTCCCATGATTTCTGGGTCTTGGCACGCTTACGTGAAAGCACCAACTGACCATTGGCGTCTTCCTGTGATTCAACGAAAACGTCTACCACATCGCCCACTTTCAGATCAGGGGTGTCACGGAATTCAGAAAGGGATACCAAACCGTCCGACTTGAAACCGATGTTCAGCACCACATCTTTGTTGTTGATGGAAACCACTGTGCCTTGCACGATCTCCCCTTTGTTGACGGAATTGAACGTGCCGGCGTAGAGGTTTTCCAGTTTAGCGCGCTCTTCGTCGCTGTAATTGCCGAAACCTTTTTCATCCTTGTCCCAGTCAAAATCATCCTCAGGGGTGTTCCAAGCATTCGATTTGATTTCATCGATAAACGTCGAATCGGCTTCCGACTCGATGTTTTCCTTCTCCTTCACCAAGGTGTCCTCGGCGTCATGGAGTTCAGCTTTTTTTGCTGCCAGTTCCTTTTCTGCTTCTTGTTTTTTTGCCATTAATTCATTTGTCTCCTTTTTCCCGATTTTTATCAGGACTGCAAAGGTATGAAAAACTTTTATTTATAGGGAGTTATTATTTCAAATTTAATGATGAGCATGGTGGCGATGCGGGTGACATTCGGTGCGCGCTGTGTTTTGCTGTGTGAAAGTTTGGCATCAAGTTGGCATATCATATAATTAATTAGGTTGATGAACAAAGGAGGATTGTTATGAAACGAATATGGATATATGGGGTCGCCATTATGCTTGCGCTCCCTTTCACGCAAGGATGCGTAAGCAACAAAAAATATCAATCATTGCAAACGGAATACAACGAAATGCAGACGAGAGAACAGGAGCTGAATAAACGCTATCAGGAGGCTCAACAAAAACTTTCGTCAACGACCACCAGAGTAAGTGGCCTGGAGGATCAGATTGCATCGGAAAGGGCCAATGTCAAAGCGTTACAGGATGCCCTGGATAAGTGTTTAGCTTCGTCGAATCAAGGCAATGTGAATATTTCCAAGCTTGTGGATGAGATAAATGCGTCGAATCGGTATATCCAGCACTTGGTTAACGCCAAGAACCGGAGCGACTCACTTAATATGGTGCTGACCAACCGTTTAACCCGTTCGCTCAGCCGAGAGGAGATGCGAGACGTAGATGTGCAAGTGTTGAAAGGTGTTGTATATATTTCGCTTTCCGATAATATGCTATATAAATCAGGTAGCTACGAGATCTCAGAAAGAGCAGGGGAGACCCTTAGCAAGATTGCCAAAATCATCATGGATTACAAGGATTATGATGTGCTGGTGGAAGGTAATACCGATAATGTGCCCATCTCCAAGCCAAATATCCGAAATAACTGGGATTTAAGTGTTTTGCGAGGGTCCTCGGTAGTGCAGGCATTGCAAAACGAATACGGAGTAGACCCCAGGCGGCTCACTGCCGCTGGCCGGGGTGAATATAATACGATTGCTGACAATGCTACCGAAAGCGGGAGAGCTCGCAACCGCCGCACGCAGATTATCATTACCCCCAAGCTGGATCAGTTTATGGAACTCATAGATAAAGCGCCGGAAGGCGGGGGCAATGATCAGGATTCAGCAGCAGCATCTACCGTACCAGCAGACACGTTACGCATGCAATAGCGTCCTACGATTATATTTCGATTGCCCGACGGGTAGCGGCCCAAGGCTGTTTACTCCCCGGGCAACCGAATAAAACTCATCCGGCATCGGCCTTCGGGTTTTTAAAGGTGTTGAATGCCCGCGGACGTACAATTTTTATGCTCTGTTTGGATAATGCGATCGCGGCATTCAACTCGAAACCCACCAGTAGAATCAAGGAATTGAGGTAAAGCCAGATCATGATAACGATTAATGTTCCGATAGAACCGTAAAGTTTGTTGTAAGCATTGAAGTTATTGATGTAAAAGGCAAAACCTGAAAACGTAAGAATAGCCAGGATAGTGGCCAGCATGGCGCCCGGACTAAAGAGCCGCCATCTGCGCGACGAGGCGGGACCGAATTTATATAATATACTTACCGTGAAAAAATAGATGCCGAACAGGATGAACCAGCGCGCTGCGGCAATTATGAATCGCCAAAATGAAGCGTTGATTGTTATATTCTCTCTAAGGTACCCTACAATGTAACCCGCAAGGGTGAAGATGGTCATACCTATGGTAAGCGCGATGATGATCATCAACGTCAGACCGACAGCAACAAGCCGCTGATGCCCCCAGGAACGGCTTTCGGCAATCAAAGAGGCCTTGTTAAAGGCCAACATCAACGAACTTACCCCATTGGTGGCAAAAAACGTAGCCAAGATGAAACCAATGGAGAGTAAGCCGCTGTTCTGGTTCTTGACAATATCTTCTAAGGTCGATTCAACAGTCAGGAATGCATTTTCAGGCATCACCACTTCCATGAAATCAAGCAACTGTTCCTGAAAATTAGCTATGGGGATGTAAGGAATAAGTGTAAAGAGGAAAATAATGCCGGGAAAAATGGCCAGCATAAAATTATAGGCCAATGAGGATGCTTTGTTAAGAATTGATTCCCGGGCAATTTCCTGAAAGAAAAACGTAGCTACTGTATAGAGCGGCAATGAACCAAACCCTGGCAGCACCACGGCCTTGCTCCATTCGATAAACAGCCAATAGGGCTTGAATTTCAATAACGTACGGTGAGCCCAACCCATTGTCAATTAAAATACGTATGCAACCGTTCCAGAAAACCCGCGGGTGCCATGCAGGGCTTGTTGCGCTTCATGTCGACAAAAACCAGCTGTGTATAACCGGTATTGATTAACTCGCCTCCCGGATTAAACAACTCGTATTCAAACTTGATTTTAACGGCGGGTTTTTCCCGAAGATGTACCCTTACGGTGATTTCTTCATCATACCGTGCAGGTTTCAAATACTTGCAGCGGAGCTCCATTACGGGTAGCATGATGCCGCTGTCTTCGAGTGCTTTGTATGAAAATCCGAGACTCCGGAACAATTCTACACGGCCTACTTCATAATAAGTGGCATAATTGCCGTAATAGACATATCCCATTTGATCGGTTTCAGCATAGCGGACTCTCACTTTTGTTTCAAAGGTATACATTAGCGCATGATGTTTCGTTCGTTCAGTGCCTGCTGGAATTTACGTGCATTCCTGTTGTGTTCAGCCTGCGTAACGGCGAAGTTATGATAACCCGAGAAGTCGTCTTTGGCTACCATATAGATATAATCGTGACGCTCGTGATTCAACACAGCATCGATGGAAGCGATGCTGGGCATCATGATAGGACCGGGCGGCAGGCCGCGGTATAAGTATGTGTTATACGGTGAATCTGTACGGAGATGCCGGTAAAGCACACGCCTGATCGTGAAATCTCCGGTCGCGAAAATGACAGTGGGATCGGCTTGCAACAGCATTCCCTTTCGTAGCCGGTTGAGGTACAGGCCGGCTATGGTGGGCATTTCATCGGTGTGCAGTGCTTCGCCCTTTACGATAGCGGCTAATATGCTCACTTGCTGTGGTGTCAGGTTCAGTTCAGCGGCTTTTTCCCGGCGTTGCGTATTCCAGAACCGTTGGTATTCTTCGTGCATCCTTTCCACAAAGCGTTCAGGGGAGGTGTTCCAGTAAAACTCATAGGTGTTGGGGATGAACATGCTGAAGAAATTTTCAGTGTCAAACCCGTATCCCGCAGCGATACTGTCGTTATTCAATACATCAATGAAAGCGATGGAATCCGGCTCAAGCTGGCTGGCCAGTATCGCAGCGAAATGCTCCTTTAGCCTTACATTTTCGAAACGGAGTTTGACGGGTTCCTGCATTCCCCCTCCCAATTTGTTGAGCAACGTACGGTTGTTCATGCCCGGTTCCAGTTTATATTTTCCGGGTTTCACACGGTTCGGATATTCCATCTTGTTCGCCGCCCAGCGAAAAGAAGCAGTGTCGTCTACGATATGGAGTTCGCCGATACTGGTCATTACATCTTCAAAATCCCAATGTGTGTAAACATACAGGTATTCTTCTTCGGCAGTGACATTCGGCGCAAAAAGCCCTTTGTAATAGCGATAAGCGATAATGCCACCTATGGCAATCGCGATGGCAGCGATGATGAACAGTATCCTGAATAGCGCCTTTTTTCTTCTTTTTTCCATTTATTGATTCTTTTCCTCACTAACCGTTAACATGAGGTGACTGATGTTTCCGTTATTGGTTGGCCAATGCAACATTCACGGGGGAGCCGATGCTTACGTTGGGATCATCAGGCGTAGGCGTCTGTGAGACCACCACGGCACTGGTACTGTCGGCAACCAACCCCATATAGTTAACGGTTCCCAAAGTCAGCGAAGCGCCCTTCAATGCGAAACGCACTTCAGAAAGAGTAAGTCCGGTCAGGTCGGGTACCGGAACTTCGTTAGCTCCCCTGCCGTCGCCCAGCACGAGATCTATTGTCGATCCTTTCGGTATAGGACGCCCTGCATTCAGCTTTTCCCCTCCGAATTTGACATCGAGTACCACATCTTTAGCAATATCGGGGATATAGGTGGTGTCGCCCAGTTTAAGGCCATAGCTATTCAGGACGGCCTTAGCCTCTACGAAAGTTTTTTCTATAAGTTCAGGAAACGCGACTTCGGGAGCTGTGCGCGTAATAATGGTTAAATAAAGTGTGCGGTTTTTCTTCACTTTGGTGTCTGGATCGGGGTCCTGCTCGATAACCAGGCCCGGCCTGGCATCCATCTGGTATACCGAATCTACTTCATATTGAAAGCCTTGGGCTTCTAATTTTTTTATGGCATCATCAATTACCAGCCCTTTAAGCTGCGGCACGGGAACCGACTCGTTATGCCGGGTATAATGGCGCAGGCCGAATATGATGATAAGGAAGAAAACGGTTAAGCCGATCAGCGCGGCGATAAGGTTTTTTCTAAAGGCATCTGTCCTTAGGTACTGGAAAAATTTAACCATGTCGAATTGTATAATGTCAGCGCTAAAGCTAAATACGGTTTGTCTGTGTTCAGCAATATTAGCGCCACAATTTTTACTCCGTAATTAAAACGGAAGATAGGGACAAAATTATTCGTTTTTCCGTGCATCGCAAATTATATTTGCCGAATCATGAAGAGAACGATAGCTTTAGTCACCGGAGGATACACAGGTGAGTCCGAGGTCTCGCTGAAAAGCGCTGAATTTGTCTATCAGCAGCTTGATAAGTCAGCATACGATATTTATACGATTGTCATCACCGTTGACAGTTGGTTCCATGTAGCCGATAATGGTGTCAAATACGTGGTTAACCGGGACGACTTCAGCTTACCGATAGACGGGCGCGTGGTCCGGTTTGATGCGGCTTTCATCATGCTGCACGGGTCGCCCGGCGAAGATGGCCGGCTTCAAGGCTATTTTGATATGGTCGGGCTTCCGTATACTTCATGTGATGCGCTTACTTCGGCGTTGACCATGAACAAAGCCTATACAAAAGCCGTGTTGGCGGGCATTCCGGATCTGTACCTGGCCAACTCGGTGCAGCTGTTTGATTCGCAGCGGGCTGAGGCTGCCGAACTTGTACGGCAGGCATTGTCTCTTCCATATTTCGTGAAACCCAATGCTGGAGGGAGTAGTATCGGCATGACTAAAGTGAAGACGGCGGATGAATTGCCCGCAGCCATCGAAAAAGCATTCTCTGCCGAGAATACGGGCAAGCAAGTCATCGTGGAGGAATTTGTGGAAGGCAGAGAATTTTCTGTAGGCGTATACCGCCGTGCTGCCGGCCTGTTTGTATTACCAGCCACAGAGGTAATTACTACGCGTGAATTTTTTGATTTTGAAGCCAAGTATATGCCTGGCCAAACGGAAGAGATAACCCCTGCAGCGCTGACGACGGAGCAGCGGAACCGGGTGGAGCTGCTGGTCAAAGCGATTTACACGCGCCTTAATTGCAAAGGCATGGTGCGTGTCGATTTTTTCCTTGAACGGCATACGGATAATTTTTATTTCATTGAAATCAATACGGTGCCAGGGCAGACGGCACAAAGCTTTATCCCGCAACAGGTACGGGCTGCGGGAATGACGGAAACTGCATTTTACGGCGAGCTTATCGAGTCGGCATTGACTTGACACTCGGTACGGTAGAACTACTCTTTAGCTTCCCACCACCGCTCGAATACCTGGGTACTATCATTGAGATATACCGGTTGCCCGATCTTGGGAGTCAAGAGGGGTAGGCCTATGTGTTTGTTGGCTTGGGTAATGCGGGTCAGCGGTTCATTCCATGCATGCATGGCCAGGGCAAACTTGGAGTGGTGTACAGGCAGCACCCGTTTGGTGCCCAAATCGCGGGCTGCGTCAAGTACCTGCTCCGGAAGCGTATGAATATATATCCAGTAAGGATGGTACTGCCCGTTTTCAAGGATAGTCAAATCGAAAGGGCCATACTTTTTCCCGATGTCAGCAAAATGCCTTCCGTAACCACTGTCGCCGCCAATAAAAATACGGCCCGATGGGCTTTCCAGCACAAAAGAAGCCCATAGTGTGCCGTTGCGTTTAAAACCCCTGCCCGAGAAATGCCGTGCGGGCGTGGCGCGCAGGGTGAAGCCGTCGGTCAGCGCGGTGGCTTCATGCCAGTCCAGCTCAGTGATTTTTCCGGGCGGATATCCCCAATGTTCAAGATGTGCTCCCACTCCCAACGGACAGATAACGCGGCCTACGTTGTGCTGTAGCTTTTTTACGGTCGGATAATCAAGGTGATCCCAATGATCGTGTGTGATAATCAGCACGTCGATGGCAGGCATGTCTTCAGCGTTGTAGCCGGTAGTTCCCCGGAAGCTTTTCGTGGTAAATGCCACGGGAGAAGCATGCCCATTGAAAACGGGATCCACCAAAAACCGAACGCCGCCCATTTGAAGGAAATAAGAAGAATGCCCAAACCACACTAACACGTCGGTATGCATATCCAGCGCTTGGAGGTCGGTTTTGATATTTGGAACCGGGTTTGTTGGAACCTGGTCCAGTGTCTTATTAAATATAAAATTCCATAGTACGGTGGTCATATTAACCCCTTCCGCTAAGTCGGGCGTAGCTTCCAGGTTATGGAACTTCCCGTTCTTGTAATTGGGTGAGGCTTGTATCCGTTCCAGCCGCTTGCCTGTGGGGGCTTTGCCAAACTGCGGTTGCCTCATGAATATTATTACGGTGATGACCAGCGCTGCGCAGATGATAACGAACGATATCAGCATTAGTTTAATGAATTTTTTCATGCCGCTGTGAGGACGTGAAGGAAAGTGCCAAAGCTAACCATCCTGCACCAGCCATCCAGCATAAGCTGCTGATTTTACACTATTTTGACCAAGAATGACGATTTAGATCTGAGCTAACAGTGCGTTCATCTCGTTATTGAACAGGTCGGGAGCTTCCAGATTAGGAAGGTGTCCGCATTCGGGGATTTCAACGTAGGTGGCGCCGGGTATGTTTGATACTAAGATATCCGCCTGTTCTTTGGTCGTTATCCGATCTTCGGTGCCCCGGATGACCAGTGTAGGAACGGTAATGTCTTTCAGGCTTTCCGTGGTATCGGTCCGCGAAGCCAATGCAAGCAGTGTGGCACAGATGCTGCTTTCTGTATTTCGCCGGATACTGCTCTTTATCAGATCTACGGCTGCCGTATTTTCGGTTAAGCTACGTTGCGAAAAGACATTATTGACAAAGCCGATGGAAAAGGCCCGTTTGCCATGTTTCAAGACGGATTGGATGCTGTCAAAACGTTTGATTTTGGCATCGTTATCGTCAGCCAAGGAATTCGTGTCGCTCAGTATAAGCGCTGAAAATACCTCCGGCTGCAGTTGATACGTGCGCAAGGCGATATATCCACCCATAGACACACCGCATAAAACCGATTGGTGTATCTCCAGTTTCCGCAGAAATACCAAGAGGTCCTTTGCAAATACATCCACACTGAAAAAGCCGTGTCCTGCTGTACTGTTGCCATGGCCCCTCACATCCACGGCGATGCCCGTGACATCGGCCGGCAACGCCTCCAGTTGGGGTAGCCACATGTTCTTATTGAAAGGGAACCCGTGTATAAACACCACGGTTTTGCTGGAAGAAACACCTTCGTGTATAAGGTAACTGATACTGATGTCGCCGATACGGATACGTTTCCGTTTAAGTAGGTTTTTATTGTATTTCATATATGAGTTTGTAACAACAAAAGAAGCGGATAAGTTTTGCTTCTTTAAAAGTAATAAAATGAGGGGACTACAGCAATTTCTTTTCCGAAAGCTGTTTTTTTCTAAAAATATTTTCGGTTATATCGATCAAGTTTCTATCTTTGCAGACCGATTCAGGAATGCGCTTGTAGCTTAATTGGATAGAGCATCTGACTACGGATCAGAAGGTTAGGGGTTCGACTCCCTTCAAGCGCACATGTTTTACCCATATAGCCTAATCAAATTGCCGGTTAGGCTATTGTTTTTTACACATATATTATGCTGAACCTCGTTTTGTTTGGCCCTCCGGGAGCAGGGAAGGGCACCCAATCACAGAAACTTATTGATGAATACCAGTTGGTGCATATTTCGACAGGTGATTTGTTCCGGGCACACATCAGTAATCAGACAGAGCTCGGCCAGCGGGTAAGTAAACTGATTGCAGAGGGCGAGTTGGTGCCAGACTCCATTACCATCGCTATGCTGGAAGAAGAGATCGATAAAAATCCGGATGCCAGGGGCTTCATATTTGACGGTTTTCCGCGTACCGTGGCGCAAGCCGAAGCGTTGGATAGCTTCTTGGAATCGAAAGGTACGGACATTACCGGCGTTATTGCGCTTGATGTAAACGAGGAAGAGTTAACCGACCGAATTGCCAAGCGAAAAGCCGTCAGCAACCGGGTGGATGATGATAGCGAGAAATTGAAAAAGCGGATAGCAGAATATTTCGATAAAACGATTCATGTACTCCCTTACTACGAGAAGCAGGGTAAATTGAAGAAAGTGGATGGCATCGGAGAAATTGGAGTCATTTTTGAGGAAATCAAAGGGATTATTGACGGCTTAAAGGTAAGTCAGTCCAAAGGTTAATCCGTGATCCGTTAAGAAATGCCTCAGGGGTCGAATTTCGTCGATTATGTAAAGGTTTGTTGTCGTTCGGGCCGAGGGGGTGCCGGAGCGGTACACCTACACCGCGATAGGTTTACATCAAAGGGCGGACCCGATGGCGGCGACGGCGGCAGGGGAGGGCACATCATCTTAAAAGGGAATGCGCAGTTGTGGACCTTGCTGCACTTAAAATACCGCAAACATATTATCGCTGAAGATGGGCAGCCCGGCGGAAGCGCCCTTAAACATGGTGCTAATGGGAAAGACGAAGTGTTGGAGGTTCCGCTTGGCACCGTGGCACGAAACGCAGCCACCAATGAAATCCTATTCGAGATTACGGAAGATAATGAAACGCGGGTAATAACGCCCGGAGGCCGCGGTGGACTGGGAAACTGGCATTTCAAAAGTCCCACACAGCAGACGCCACGGTTTGCTCAGCCAGGGGAACCGGGACGGGAAGAGTGGATTATCCTTGAATTGAAGGTCCTTGCCGACGTGGGGCTTGTGGGATTTCCCAATGCAGGTAAATCTACCTTACTTTCTGTAGTCACTGCCGCAAAACCTGAAATCGCTGATTATCCGTTTACAACGCTGGTGCCCAATCTGGGTATCGTTTCTTACCGAGACAATAAGTCGTTCGTCATGGCCGATATTCCGGGGATTATTGAAGGTGCCTCGGAGGGAAAAGGACTGGGACACCGTTTTTTACGCCATATTGAGCGTAATTCAGTGCTGCTCTTTATGGTGCCCGCCGATACCAACCGGACCATCGCTGCTGAATATGAGATATTGTTGAATGAACTTGCCGCTTTTAACCCCGAACTGAAAGATAAACCCCGGATTCTTGCCGTTACCAAATCCGATTTATTGGATGACGAGCTTCAGCAAGAAATGGCAGCGGAAATCCCCCGCGGTATCCCGCATGTGTTTATTTCGTCTGTTTCAGGTAAAAATATCCAGCAGCTGAAAGACCTTATCTGGCAGGTCATCAATGGATAACCGTGGGTGCCGTTCTGGGGGTGGGTGACTGCATAATAATCTGCTGCGTTGGATATGCGAACTGTATATCCTCCCGTTCAAATGCATCATAGATATACAGGTTTATTTGCTGGTTGATATCCATATACTTGTTGTAGTTGTCGCTCAGTACAAAATATACCACTTCAAATATCAGGCTATATTCCCCATACGACATAAAATGTGCCCGGTCGAAGCGGGTTTCGGGTTGGCTGGTAATTGCTTCCTGAATAATCAATGGGATTTTAGTCAGCTTTTCTTTGGAAGTATCATATGTAACGCCGAGGGTAAACACAATACGTCGTTGTTGTAGCCGCTTGAAATTGTGGAGGCGCGAGTTCGTCAAATCGGTATTGGAAAATACCAGCTGCTCTCCGGTAAGTGCCCTGATTCTGGTGGTCTTGATGCCGATGGCTTCGACGGATCCACTCTTATCTTCCACCACAACAAAGTCGCCTACCTCAAATGGCCGGTCAAAGAAGAGTACGAAATAGTTAAATAAGTCGGCTATGATATTTTGGGTGGCCAGCGCAATGGCAATGCCACCGATGCCAAGGCCGGTGAGGAGGGTTGCTACGTTATAACCTAGGTTGCTTATGAAAAACAAGATGGCCATAATCCATATTAACGCTGAAAGAATCAACGTCACACCTTTCATTTGTTGCATACTGCTTTCGCCCCGACCTTTACGCTTCAGGTAATTCCCCAGCAAATAGCGGATGGAAAAGATAATCAGCCGGGTAACAAGAAACGTCCAAAGCAGCATTGCTGCCACATCCAGCGCGCGGTTAAGAAACGGCGGAAGGATAAGGCTTTTCAAAGTGAAGTAGAAAACGGCAAAATAAAGCAAGGGTAATATGGCTGTGCTGAGTCCATGAACGAGGAAGTCATCGAAAGTTGTATCGGATTTTTTGACCATCCGGCTAAGCCATTCCAGGATGGAGCGCTTAAAAAGCCGGATTACCAGTATGCCCAATACGATAATGCCGGCAGCAATAAGATAAGATTGCAGTGTGTTTTCGAAGATCACCTTTTCCATACCGGAGGTAACACACATTCCCCCGGAATTGTTGGCAGGAGATTAATACTTCGCTGGGGTTCCCTTTGCGGGGATACTGGATCGGATAAAATTCCGGATATCCTCGTTGCCTTTCTCCAGGTCTTCTTTACGGAGATACATCATGTGGCCGCTGCGGTACGCCATAAAGTGCATGCGTTTTTGCAGTTTGCCCGAGGGGTCCAGCTGCCACAAGTTATACTTCGCGCTGAAATAATCGCATGCCCCGTCGTAGTAGCCGGATTGTACCATCACATGGAGATAGGGGTTCTGAGCCATTGCCTGGCGTAGGTTTTCACCGGTGCGGTCGTTACTTCTATCCCACGGATGCACAGGTCCGAACATGTTGTATTTAACATCAGTTTGGAATTTCAAGTCGTTTCGCATATAGTGGTTGATTGCCGGAGTGAACGCATGCAACCACGCTGTAAGCTCCGCATTGAAATCCGGGCGTTCGCCCCCGTCCCTGCGGTCTATGCCCAGGTACCGGGAATCCAGTCGGCCAATGGTGTAACCGCTGTCGCGGAGCAGCTCCTTCCAGAACAGGGATGTAGCGATGTCAAGGTTATTCTGGAGAATCACCTTTTCGGAAAGACCTGAATAGCGGGCCATCTTGGTAGCCATGGCCTGTTTTTCAACTGGGCTGAGCGCCCCGCCTTTTACAAGTGCGGGTAGAAATTCGCTTACCGTAAACTGCTCTACCTCCGGCAATATTTCGGTAAGATCCTTCCGCTGCAGGTCGGCCGGTAGTTTCCCGTGATACCAAGCCGTTGCAGCAAAATAAGGAAGCCGCAACGCCATATCCACCGGGCCGTCACGCCGGATGCCCAGATCTGTCGGTGAAACAAGGATGACGCCATTGAGATACATCCATTGGCTGTTTTGAAGTTCCAATGCAAGCCCCGCCACACGAGTTGTGCCATAGCTTTCGCCGATAAGGTATTTAGGCGATAGCCAGCGGTTCCGGCGGTTAACAAACGTGCTGAGCCATTCGGCCAGGTATTTAATATCGGCGTTAACGCCAAAGAAAACCGATTTGTCAACCGATTCATCCAGTATCCGGGAGTATCCGGTGTTAACGGGATTGACAAATACGATGTCTGCAATATCCAATATTGAATACGGGTTCTTTTTGATGCCGTAAGGTTGGACGGGGTATCCTTCATCGTCAATTTCCAGCAATGTTGGCCCCGTGTAAGCAATCTGCATCCATACCGATGCAGAACCAGGCCCTCCGTTGAATGAAATCACCAGCGGACGGGAAGAGCGGTCGTCAATTCCGTCGCGCTCGTAATACGTATAGTCAACCGTAGCAATTGCTTTGCCTGTGTCGTTCCAAACGGGCTGGGTGCCTTTATAAGCTGTGTAACTGAAACGCTGACCCTTGACCGAGATTTCGTGCTTTGTTACCACAGCCGTGTCTGCGGGAATTTCCGGTTGGGCAAATAAACAAAAGATGTTCACGAGCGCAGCGGTGGAAGAAAGAAGATATCTCATAAGGTACCCCATAGCTAATTGATCATAACCGTTGTTAGTATTGTTCTTGATCATTAGGGAAGTCGGCCGCTTTCACATCCTGGATATACCGGCCCACGGCGTTACTGATGTCTTCGTATAGGTTAAGGTACTGCCGTAAGAATTTGGGTTTGAAACCTTTATTGATGCCAAGCATATCGTGTACCACCAGCACCTGTCCGTCGCAGCCGGCACCTGCACCTATGCCGATAGTGGGGATGTTAAGGTTTGCCGAGACCTCAGCAGCCAATACCGCCGGGATTTTTTCCAACACGATACCGAAACACCCGGCTTCTTCAAGCAATTGCGCATCCGCTCTCAGTTTATTGGCTTCGGCTTCATCCTTAGCCCTGACCGTGTAGGTTCCGAATTTGTATATTGACTGTGGTGTGAGGCCAAGATGGCCCATGACGGGGATTCCCGCATTTACGATACGCTGCACGGCCTCCTTGATTTCGGCTCCTCCTTCCACCTTTAATGCATGGGCGCCGGTTTCTTTCATCACCCGTACGGCAGCCTTCAGCGCATCGCTGCTGTCCCCCTGGTATGTGCCGAAGGGTAGATCTACCACTATTAGGGCCCGTTTGGCTGCGCGGACCACGGCCGAGGCATAGCATATCATTTCATCCAGCGTAATCGGTACCGTTGTCTCATATCCGGCCATGACGTTGGCGGCTGAGTCGCCAACAAGGATGATGTCAATGCCCGCGTCATCCAGAATACGGGCCATGGAATAATCATAACCGGTAAGTACCGCTATTTTTTCTCCGCGGGCTTTCATCTCGCGGATGGTATGGGTGGTTATGCGTTTGATTTCTTTATTTACAGACATAAGGCAAACGTAAGAAAAAAATCGCCAGCGGAGAGACCGCTAAAGTAGCTTTTTTATTTAACGCGGTTATAATTGCATAGCAATACAACTTTATCTAAGTTTGTTAACACAAAATTTGCCGTTTACTTGTAATTAAAGTCATGAAGACCATATTAGTACCCACAGATTTTTCGAAAAATGCGTTTGTGGCTGCCGAATATGCATGTGCATTGGCTAGCATAACAAACCAGAAAGTGCAATTGCTGCATGTCTATATCGCATTATATTCCGGTTATGGAGAGGGAGGCAACAGCGTTAAACAAATCAAATGGGCTGAGAGCGAATCCGTCAAGGCCATGAAAGAGCTCGTAGATTCCCTGAATAAGCAGTTTCCGGAGGTCGATATTGAGGGAGAGTGTGTGAAAGGGTTTATGATTGAAGTGGTTGCTGATAAGCTGAAAAAAGGTGGCGCTTCTTTGGTTGTGATGGGAACCAAAGGAGTCACAAACTTAACCGAGAGCCTTCTGGGAAGTACAACCTATGAGGTCATCAAGAAATCGCCGGTGCCGGTGTTGGTTGTACCCATGGATACCCCCGATTTCGCATTCGAACGTATCGGCTTTTTTACGGCGTATGACGATCACGAACTGGATGCGTTGCTGGCATTGCAGCAGACAGTGAACCTCCGGCCGCATTTATTGATGCTGCATTTTTGTAATGAGGGGGAAAAGGCACCCGATAAAGAGTTGACGCGCTGGGAGCGCAAGGTTGACGCAGCCTATCCGGATTGGAGTATTTCTTACCGGACAATACCGGTTGAGAAGACAGATATTAATGCGGTAACCCAGGCCGCGAAATCGGAAGCGTTAGACCTGTTGGTTTTTGCACGTCCGCAGAAATCGTTTTTCCAGAATATATTCATGCCAAGTTTAACCAAAGCCGTGGCGAACTATCCATCTATCCCTTCGTTGTTTATCAGCGTATGACCGGAAGCAGGCGGCAGGTTTCCTTGGCTCTGGGCACCGGCCGGATTTGGCTGATTGGGGGAGAATCTATATATTTACATCATTCACAAGCAAACCATGACAAACAGGGACGCAATAACCGCAGGCGCACGTTGGCATGCTGCCATGCGGGCCGAACGCCCGCTGCAGATTGCGGGAGCCATTAACGCCAACCATGCCTTGCTGGCCACAGCGGCGGGCTTCAAGGCGATATACCTGTCGGGCGGAGGAGTAGCTGCCGGGTCGCTTGGTGTGCCAGATCTGGGTATAGCCACGTTGCATGATGTGCTGATTGACGTGGAGCGTATCACTAACGTGTGCGATACACCGTTATTGGTGGATGTTGATACGGGATTTGGTCCTTCTGCGTTCAACGTCGCCCGTACGGTAAAGAGTTTGATTAAGGCGGGAGCCGCAGCACTGCATATGGAAGATCAGGTAGGTGCAAAGCGCTGCGGGCACCGGCCGAATAAAGAACTGGTGAGCAAAGACGAAATGGTGGATAGGTTGAAGGCTGCGGTAGACGCCCGTACCGACGATCAGTTTGCTGTGGGGGCGCGAACCGATGCGCTGGCCAACGAGGGGTTGGAGGCTACATTGGAACGGGCGGTCGCCTATGCTGAAGCCGGTGCCGATTTTATTTTTGCTGAAGCGGTTACCGAACTGGAGCAGTATCGGGCTTTTGCCGAAGCGACGGGACTTCCCGTGCTTGCCAATATTACGGAATTCGGCATGACACCGCTGTGGAGTGTCGATGAATTGGCAGACGCTGGTGTGGCTCTTGTGCTTTATCCGCTGTCGGCATTCCGTGCAGCCAATAAAGCGGCCCTGAATGTATACAGCCACATCCGTCAAGATGGTACGCAGCAGCATGTGCTGGATACCATGCAAACCCGGGCTGAACTATACGAGAGTATCGGTTACCATGCGTTTGAGGAAAAACTGGACGCGTTATACAACCGTGGACCGGTTGTGGGAGATGCTAACCGCTTAACTTAAAAATATGAGTGATATACATGGGAATACTGGCTTTAAGCCGAAAAAATCAGTGGCATTATCCGGAGTCGTCGCCGGTAACACGGCGTTATGTACCGTTGGACGGAGCGGCAACGATTTGCACTACAGGGGATATGATATTCTGGATTTGGCAGAGGGCGCACTGTTTGAGGAGGTGGCTTATTTGCTAATTCATGGGGTGCTGCCTACCGCAGTCCAATTGAATGCATATCAAGCTAAGCTGAGGTCGCTGCGCGGAATACCGCAAACGGCGATGCGCGTGCTCGAACAACTTCCCGCAGCGGCACACCCAATGGATGTGCTCCGTTCATATACAGCCGTACTTGGTACCCTGCTCCCGGAGAAAGAAGACCATGGTGCCCCAGGGGCACGGGACATCGCAGACAAGCTGCTGGCATCGTATTCCTCGGCTCTCTTATATTGGTATCATTACGCGCATAACGGCAAGCGTATAACAGTAGAAACCGATGATACATCCATCGGCGCGCATTTTCTCCACCTGTTACATGGTGAGGCGCCGTCAGAGGCTTGGAGTAAGGCCATGTCCATATCGCTTAACCTATATGCAGAACATGAGTTTAATGCGTCAACGTTTACAGGAAGGGTAATTGCCGGTACCGGATCGGATATCTACTCTTGCATCACAGGCAGTATCGGTGCATTGCGGGGGCCAAAACATGGCGGCGCGAATGAGGTGGCTTATGAAATACTTAGCCGGTATGCCGGCGCTGATGAAGCCGTGGCCGACATTAAGCGGCGCCTGGAGCGGAAAGAGGTAATCATCGGCTTCGGGCATCCGGTTTACACGGTCTCAGACCCCCGCAACGTGGTAATCAAGAAAGTAGCCAGGCAGCTTTCGGAAGAAGCAGGAAACCTCGCTTTGTTTAATATCGCGGAGCGACTGGAAGCGCTGATGTGGGAAGAAAAAAAGATGTTTCCCAATTTGGATTGGTTTTCGGCGGTATCCTATCACCTGATGGGTATTCCGACAGCTTTTTTTACTCCTCTTTTTGTTATCGCCCGGGTTACGGGGTGGAGCGCTCATGTCATTGAACAGCGGCAGGACGGCAAGATTATACGGCCGAGTGCAAATTACATCGGGCCCGAACCAAGAAATTTTGTCCCGATACACGATAGGGGCTAAGTTCAGACGCTAAGCCGGGTTTGAATCATAGCAGTCAATTAACGATAGCTCGGGTGTATCATTATGCCTGGGCAGAATAAAATATAAACATCAGATTAAACAATGTCATCATTCATCTCCAATGAACGTCCGGAACCGGATAAGGTTATCGCCGACATCGTAGACTACACCCTTACTTATGAAATTACCAGTGAACTGGCCTTTCGGACCGCCCATTACTGCCTGCTGGATACCCTGGGCTGCGGATTCGAGGCACTTACTTATCCTGCCTGTACCAAGCTGCTCGGACCGGTAGTCAGCGGTACTGTTGTTCCTCATGGCGCTAAAGTGCCGGGAACATCTTATCAGCTTGACCCCATACATGCCGCTTTTAATATCGGGACCATGGTTCGCTGGCTAGATTTCAATGATACCTGGTTGGCTGCTGAATGGGGACATCCATCCGATAACCTCGGTGGGATACTGGCGACGGCCGACTGGCTGTCCCGTACGGCAGTGGCGGGCGGTAAGCCGCCGTTAACTATGCGCAGCGTGCTGGACGCCATGATACGGGCTCATGAGATCCAAGGGGTAATGGCACTGGAAAATTCGTTCAATAAGGTAGGGCTTGATCATGTTATCCTGGTGAAGCTCGCATCCACTGCGGTGGTGGGCAGACTGCTCGGCCTCACGCGCGATGAGCTTATCAATGCTGTATCGTTGGTGTTTGTTGATGGTCATCCCTTGCGTACCTACAGGCATGCACCCAATACGGGCAGTCGTAAGTCCTGGGCTGCGGGCGATGCCACCTCAAGGGCGGTACGGCTGGCGCTGATTGCCAGAACCGGTGAAATGGGCTATCCATCGGTGCTTACCGCCCCGAAATGGGGGTTCTATGATGTGCTGTTCCGAGGCGATAGTTTCAGGTTCCAGCGCGAATATGGCTCATACGTTATGGAAAACGTGTTGTTTAAAATATCGTTTCCGGCTGAGTTTCATGCGCAGACCGCTGTAGAAGCAGCCATGCTGCTGCACGGCAAGCTTGCCGAATCGGGCAAAAGCGCGGCCGATATCCAGCATATCCGTATCCGGACGCACGAGGCAGCTATCCGTATTATCGATAAAAAGGGACCTTTGCACAATCCGGCCGACCGGGACCATTGCATTCAATACATGGTTGCCGTACCGTTGATATTCGGCCGGCTCACCGCTGCTGATTATGAAGACAGGGTGGCAGCCGATCCCCGTGTCGACACACTGCGCGCAAAAATGGAAACGGAGGAAGATCCGCAGTTTACAAGCGATTATCATGATCCGGAAAAACGTTCCATCGCAAATGGCCTTACAGTGACGCTGTCAGACGGCACAGTCTTAGACGAAGTGGTGGTCGAATACCCTATCGGGCACATGCGGCGCCGGGATGAAGGGATTCCGGCATTGTTGGAAAAATACCGGACCAACGTTCGCCGGATATTTTCAGCAAAACAGGAAAGCCGGATTCTGGAAGCGTCGATGGACATGGATAGGTTGGGTGCTATGGCCGTGAATGAATTCGTAGACTTGCTGGTCACCCCTTAAACCGTTATCTTTGTACTGTAAAGTGAAGTTACGGAATTATGCCTATTACCGACAACGACGTCATCTACGAAGACAACCATCTGCTTGCCATCAATAAACGTGCGGGATACCTGGTGCAGGCTGATACGGGAAATGACGAATCCATGGAACAGATGGTCAATACCTACCTTACCCGGAAGTACAGCAAGCCCAATGGAGCTTTCGTGGGTGTAGTGCACCGGCTCGATCGCCCGGTAAGCGGGTTGATATTGTTTGCGAAGACCAGTAAGGGACTGGAGCGCATGCAGCAGATATTCAGGGATAGGGAAATCAAAAAGACCTATTGGGCTGTGGTCCGCAACCCGCCAGAGGTAGTGGAAAAGAAATTGGTAAATTGGCTGTCGCGTGACCGCACGCAGAACATAACTAAAGTTCACCAAGAAGCTGCGGATGGCCGTGTATATGCGGAACTGTCCTATAAGCTGATCGGCCAGATAGACGGTTATTACCTGCTGGAGGTCTATCCGCTGACCGGGCGGACACACCAGATACGTGCACAACTGGCTTCCATTGGTTGCCCCATCGTGGGGGATCACAAATATGGCTATCCGAGGGGAAGTTTACGGCGGACCATTTGCCTGCATGCCCGAAAATTGGAGTTTGTGCACCCCATCAAGAAAGAAACCGTTGTTTTGTATGCCGAACTGCCCAAGGATGGTTTTTGGGATCGTTTTGAAGTATTCAATATCAGGTAGGCGTAAAACATAATATATTCGTGAAAGCTAAGCTTTTTCGTTATTTTTGTGTCATGAATACGATGAAGCAGTTTTTGGCAGCGATAAGTATGGCTATGCTATTGCTCATGGCCATGCCCGATAGCGCCTCTGCGCAGTGTTCCATGTGTTCGCTCACTGCAGAGAATGCTACGAATCACGGCAACACACAGGGGAAGGGGCTGAATAAGGGTATTCTGTTTTTGCTGGCCATTCCCTACGCGGCCGCACTGGGAATCGGGATACTCTGGTACAAACGGTTCCGCGGCAAGAAGACGGTCAACGTCGATAATGATCCGATTGTATTGAATTAGCCTTCCGTAAGGCATTTTCCTTTTCTATGGCTGCTGTACATACTTCCAGAACAAAAGCGGTGCTCACTTCCAGGTGTCCGAAATGCCGGATAGGGAAAATGTTCGTGGGAAATACTTATGGATTGACAAAGCAACGCATGAATGATGTGTGTCCGCACTGTGGCTTTCGTTTTGAAATAGAGCCCGGCTATTTCTACGCCGCGATGTACGTAAGTTATGCGATGTCCGTTGCTCAGGTAGTCATTGCCGGCTTGCTGACCTATCAGTTTACCAGGAGTGAATCGCCCTGGGTGTATCTTGCCGTGCTGATGGCCGCCATTTTAATCTTTGCCCCCTTCAACTTCCGGTATTCACGGCTAATCCTACTGCATTACCTGACACCCAAGGTGAAATATGATCCCAAATATGAGGATGAACTGGATGATGCTGGCTTAAAAGGCTGAATGCCCCGCGCCCATTCTCAGAAAGGGTTGCTTATTTCCTTTAACAGCGGCAGTTGTCTGTCTTTTGCGGAAATGATAAATTCATCGTGGCGCAGTGGCCACTCGATTGCCAGTTCGGGGTCGTCCCAGCGCACTCCCAGTTCACCACTTTTGTCATAAAACCCCGTTACCTTATAAGCAAACAGCGTATCGTCTTCCAGCGCCAGGAATCCGTGCAAAAAGCCTGGGGGTATCCATAGCGATTTGGCGTTTTCGCCATCAAGTATGATGGAAAAGTGTTTGCCATAGGTGCTCGATGATTTCCGGATATCCACCGCTACATCGAACACACGGCCCCGCAATACCCGTACAAGCTTGCCCTGCGCGTTGTCTCCCGCTTGTGCATGCATGCCACGTAGCACCCCTCGGTGGGAGTAAGACAGGTTGTCCTGAACAAAGCCGGAGATGCCATGTGTACTGAAAGGTTTTTCGTTATAAGTTTCGATGAAAAAGCCGCGTTCGTCTTTCCAGATCTGTGGTTCGATAACGACCAGGCCGGGTATGGGTGTGGGTACGAAATTCATGCCGTTAGTCGTTAAGGTATTTCATAATGCTGTCAAAAAATAATACCTTGCCCGGATATGTGTCAGTTAAGGCTTGGATAGCTGTTAGGTGATGTTTCTGAAAAGCCGTTATCTCCGGCCTGTCTTGGGTAACCAACTGGATGCAATACGTGGTGCCCTCATGGGGCGAATCAAGCATTTCCAACAACCGGGCAGGCGTTTCGTCATTGCGTTGTGTGGCAAGCTGCATCTGGATGTGCTGCTTCACTGCGGCCTCAACGCCGTTTTCTGCAATGACGGTGACGTTATATAGATACATGGCGCGAAGATAAACAATCTGCCGTAAACTGACGAGACCTTATGGGCCGTCCGCTGTTTTAGTGACATGTAAAATTAAGGTTGCATAATCGGCTTTTACGTTAAAATTTTCCACCTTTGGACACAGGAGAGGGGCATAACTATATGGTACGCAGTGTAGCGCTTTGGATATTGATGGCGATTGTCATAGGCCAGCTTTCTGGCTGTGGCAACGATGAGCGGCGTATTATACCCGTGGAAAACTTCTTTTCCGAATCGGAACAGACCAATTTCCAGCTATCGCCTGATGGGAAATATATCGCTTATCTGGGGTTGTATAAAGGGTGCAGAAACCTTTACATCATATACCCTGACGAAGGTTATCGCGAACAGCGTATCACATCGGAGTCCAGCCTCGATATCCAGTCTTTTTTCTGGGCCGACAATGAGGAGTTGATTTTCACGAAAGACAGGCATAACGACAGTGTGCAGGTATATGCCGTAAACCGCGCGTCGTCTGCTGTACGGCACCTAATGGCGCCGGCTACCGTAAAGTTACGATGGATTCCACCCGCCAGAGTGATTAATCACAGCTTCTTGATCTCATTGAATGAGCGCGACTCGTCCGTCTTTGACGTTTACCGGCTCCGAACGGATGCCTGCAAAAAGGAACTGGTAGCCAGAAACCCCGGCAATATTATCCGTTGGTATGCCGATCTTGAGGGCAAATTGAGGCTGGCGTTAGCCAGTGACAGTGCAAGGGAAACCATGTTGTATCGGAATAGCGAAGATGAACCATTCCGCCCCATAGTAAGCAATAGTTTCAGGAATTCGATCAAACCTTTGGGTTTTTCTCGTGTTAATCGCAGCCACATCTATGCGCTTTCCAATATCAACCGTGATAAAATGGCGTTGGTAGAAATCGATATGGAGACCGGCCGGGAGGTAAGACTGATATTCAGCCATCCGGACGTCGATGTCGAGCACGGCGGCTACTCGAGCGACAGGGGTGAAATGTCTTATGCTACTTATGCGACCTGGAAACAGCAACGGCACTTTTTGAACGAGCAGACACGGCAGGTATATGAAGTCATCGGACGGAAGTTAGACGGATATGAAGTCAGTATTTTGGATAGCGATACCGCCCGCAGGCGTTTCATTGTCCGCTCGTTTACCGATAAAAATCCCGGCGCTATCTATTATTATGACATCAACAGTGATCAACTGGTGAAACTGGCTGATAATAAACCGGCTTTGAAAGGCCATATCTTGGCCGAAATGAAGCCGGTGACCTACCTGTCGCGCGACGGGCGCCAAATCCAAGCCTACTTAACGATGCCACCCCGATCGCGGGAGAAGAAGGTGCCCGTAATTGTGTTTCCGCATGGCGGTCCGGGAGATCGGAATAAATGGGGTTTCTATCCAGAGGTGCAGTTTTTCGCCAACCGCGGCTTTGCAGTGTTCCAAACCAATTACCGGGGTTCCAAGGGGTACGGCAAAGACTTCTGGTCGGCGGGTTTCAAGGAATGGGGAGGTAAGATACAAGATGATATCACTGACGGTGTGCACTGGCTTATTCGCGAAGGAATCGCCGATCCGGCACGCATCGGCATTTATGGTGCTGGGTTCGGCGGATACTCCGCATTGCATGGCGCGTGCTTTAATTCAGACCTGTATGCCTGTGCAGCATCGCACTCCGGATTTACCAACCTGTTTACCTATCTGAAGGAAATCCCTCCCCATTTCAAGCCGTACTTGCAAATGTATTACGAGATCGTGGGTAACCCCGAGACCGAGCCAGATCTGATCAGAGCGATGTCGCCGGTGTTCCACGCCGATCGCATCGAGATACCCGTATTCATCGCCCAAGGGGGGAAAGATAGGTGGAGCGCAGTGAATGAAACCAACCAATTTGTCCAGAAACTCAAAAAGCGCAAAGTTCCCATTACTTATATCCTCCGCGAGGAGGAGGGGCGGTACTTCCGGAATGAGGACAACAGAATCCAATTTTACAGGGAATTGGGAGCCTTCTTCGACAGCCATTTGAAATGACCCATCAACGCCATACTTACCGCGTAAACTATGTCTTGATATGCGCTTTTATCGTGGTGGCGGGAGCCTCTTTTGTGCTGGCTATGGTTCTTGCCCGGAATATGACGGTCAAGTATGTAGAAAATGAATTCGCATCGCGCAAGGTCGAGGTCTTGGAACATAATATAGGGCCTTTCAACGATTTTTTCCATAACCGCATACCGGAAGTCTCGTTTTACCAAGGATATCTCGATTCGGCCGGAGTAGCGGTCTACGCGGATAGTGTTTTCCAATACTACCCTTTTGTAGAACGTATTGTTTTTTATGATGTAGCTCTGAGCAACGATAATACCATAGATTATGGCTTTTCTGCCAACAACCTGATGGTATATCCCAAAGGTGTGTATCAGTTCAGTGTTCAGGGCAGCGACAGTGTCGCGCAGATAGGCGCCCCTAATGGGCAACTACCCCTTTCGCTGTCAGACGACTTTAACAATATGGCCGTAAAATTCGCGGCCTTCATTGAGCGTGTGGATACTACCAAAGCCCTGCGCGATGACGATATTTTCAAGGTGTTTTATTCAGTGACTCCCGGCAAGATTTCTTATATGAACATTCCCCGCCGAGACGACCTCAAGATTTATAAGGAACTGATGTACGGACAGCATATACACCGCGCCGGGTATGAACAGGATATCATCACCTATTTCATCAACCCGAATAAGCTTCCGTTAGAAAATACGGTGCCCGAACTGTACCAACATATCCAAATACAACCCCTCGTATATGAGTCGATTGATACGGACCCAGACTTATTGACTACCGAGACCCCGCTACCCGGTGCGTTGTCAGATTATAAGATATATTTTAGTTCAAGTCGGACGTTCCTGCAATCGGAAATTAACAGGCGGTTTTTGCCGGTGATGGCGGGGGTTATCGCGATTTATCTGTTGCTGGCTGTCATCGCATACCTGATTTACCGTAATCTATATATCAATAAACGGATGTTCAAGTTGCAGTACGATTTCATTAATAACCTGACGCATGAGTTCAAAACTCCGGTTAGTGTTATCAAAATCGCCGGCAATAACATCTATAATGCCAAACAACTGTCTGACAGGGAGCGCATGCATTACGGAAAGATATTGGACGAGGAAGCGGATAAACTTAATAATCTGATGAATACGCTGCTTTCTTTTACGCAGATTGAAAATAAATCGATAAAAATAAAGCGTGAAGAAGTCGATTTGCACGAATTTTGTGATAAGATAATGGCGGCTTCCCGGATTAAATATTCAGATTTGGATATCCGGTGTATGGTGGACGCCGACAGGACCTTATATACTGATCCGGTATTGCTGGGCAGCATCTTTCAGAATTTGATTGACAATGCCTACAAATATTCAAAACCGGACAGGAAGGTCTTGGATATCAGGGTAGCACAGGGGAAGAAGCAGGTAGCCATAAGCTTCATGGATAAGGGGATCGGTATCGCGAAAAAGGAACTACCCCATATATTTAAAAAGTTCTACCGCGTACAGAACCAGTATAACCAGCAGGGAAGTGTTGGATTGGGCTTAGCATTCTGCAAAGAACTGGTCAATTTTATGGGCGGGAACATAACTGTAGACAGTGAACTTGGGCAGGGAACGACAATCAGCATTGTCTTTCCTCAGGACTGACCGTTAGAAGAACGACTGATAAATCGTATCGAGATGTATAAAAATATCAAAATAGCCGTCATTGAAGATGACGAGAATTTGCGTTTTCTGGTAGTGCACCGGCTTGAATCCGAAAATTACCAGGTTATTCAGGCTGGAAACGGTGATGAAGCGGAAGCGCTCATACTGGAGCAGAAGCCAGATATCGTGTTATTGGACTGGATGCTTCCCGGCAAACAAGGGTCTGAAATCTGCGCCAACCTGCGCAATGCCGGATTCACTAATCTGATTATCATGATGACCGCCAAATCACAGGATATCGATAAAATAGATGCGTACAGCTTCGGGGTGTCCGACTACATTACCAAACCATTCAGTATGGATGTGTTAGTGGCCATGATTGAAAATAAGGTGAAATACTTCGTGAACAGCCATAGCGCCGATGTCTATACGTTTGGCCATACCGAACACCATCCCAATATCCATTCCCTGGTGCGCGATGGAAAGAAAATTGAACTTACAATTTTGGAAAATCGTATTTTGCTCTACTTCCTGCAACATGTGGGCCGCGTAATCAGCAGAGAAGAGCTTATGCAAGTGGTGTGGGGCTACAGCTCCAATGTAAACACCCGCACCTTGGATATGCATATCGTGCGTCTGCGAAAGAAAATAGAACAAAATGCCGATAAGCCAGCTTATTTGCAGACGGTCAGGGGAATGGGGTATAAGTTTGTGGATAATCCCTGATTATTCACGTTCTTTATTTGCTTATTCCAAAAGATTATCTTATCTTCGTCCAAACGAGCAAGGCCATATCGCTAAGGACGATATGGTCTTGCTTCTTTTTTTGACTTATTTTTTTAATAAATTTATATGTATTATGGCAGAAGTAACGTATTACAGCAAAGAGGGATTGGAGAAACTCAAGGAGGAATTGCAGTATCTCAAAACGGAAGGCCGGGCTAAAATAGCCAAGGCCATTGCCGAGGCACGTGACAAAGGCGATTTGTCTGAAAACGCCGAGTACGATGCCGCAAAGGAAGCCCAGGGATTGCATGAAGCTAAAATTGCCAAGCTGGAAAGTACCTTGGCGAGCGCACGTTTAATCGATGAGTCCGCGTTGGATACATCAAAAGTGTTGGCCCTTTCCATCGTCAAGCTGAAGAATGTGAAAAACGGTGCCGTAATGACCTACCAATTGGTGTCTGAGACGGAAGCCGACCTTAAAGCGGGCAAGATATCGGTCAAGTCGCCAATCGCCCAGGGGCTGTTGGGCAAATCCGTAGGTGACAGGGCCCAGATCCAGGTTCCGGCCGGCGAAGTTGAACTTGAAATCCTGGATATCACCAGGTAACGCGAAAGTGACGGTTATGTGCGGGTCTGCCATAACCGCACATACCAAAACATCATGCTGAGCGGCTGTTCTTCAACAGCCGTTTTTTTTTCGGACGGCCGCTATCACTTGCACCCGGGCCGCCGCAATTAACCGATTGCAAGACCGGTAGATTTTGGCTACATTTGCATGTAAACAAGTTGCAGAAGACACATGCCTACCATATTTTCAAAAATTGTCGCCGGTGAGATTCCGGCCTATAAAGTGGCCGAGAGTAACGATTACCTCGCTTTTCTGGATATCAACCCGCTGGCCAAAGGCCATGTATTGGTCATCCCGAAACGGGAGACAGATTACCTCTTTGATATCAAAGACGATGAATACATGGGGCTTTGGATGTTTGCCAAAATCGTTGCCCAGGGCATAAAAAATGTATACCCCTGCGAACGGATAGGGGTAGCCGTTGTAGGGCTGGAAGTCGCCCATGCCCATATTCACCTGATACCTATCAATAATGTTGATGACATCAACTTCAATCGGCCAAAGCTGAAACTCAGTGCTGAAGAATTTGCCGAAAGTGCAGAAGCAATTAAAAATTCAATTTTGGCAATTACCAATAAGACATAATCTTTGCGTTCCCATCCGCCGCGCTCCGGCGTTTCATTTCCCGGGGGAATAGACGCTGTGCGATTCATTTTATATTCGTATTTTTGTAATTGATACTTATGCAAGAGTTTTGGGAGTCGTTTTCGCAATTACTAGATGCCGAAGCATTGATTAAGTCGGGCGGCTTCTATTTGGTGTTATTCATCGTGTTTGCGGAAACGGGACTCTTCTTCGGTTTTTTTCTGCCAGGAGATTACCTGCTTTTTTTAGCAGGGCTGTTCTGTGCGTCCGGATTGCTGAATGTAGACATTACGACACTCTGCGTGGGGCTTTTTACGGCGGGTGTACTCGGTAATTTTACAGGATACTGGTTTGGCTGGCGCACCGGGCCGATGTTATTTAAGCGCAAGGAAACATGGCTATTTAAGCGGCGTTACGTGGTTATGGCCGAAGAGTTTTATCATAAATACGGCGGCCCCGCGTTAATCATCGGTCGTTTTGTGCCGATAATCCGTACTTTTGCGCCGATATTGGCAGGAGTGGTGCGGCTGAATTTCCGGAAGTTTGTGTTGTATAACGTATCAGGTGCCGCCATCTGGGTTTTGCTGCTGACATTGTCGGGTTTTTTTTTAGGGCGTGAATTTCCGCAGATTATCCATTATATCGAATATATCATTATCGGGTTTGTGGTCATTTCATTTATGCCGATACTGATTGCATTGATACGGCGGAAAATGCGTTTGAACAGAAAAAAGGCCAATATAGAAGATTAACATACCAAAAAATAGTTCTATCCATAATGAGTATATCACACCCCTGGCATGAAGTATCTCCGGGCGACGACGTTCCCTCGTCGGTTAATGCCATCATCGAAATTCCCAAAGGTTCTAAAGCGAAGTATGAAATCGACAAGCAGAGCGGTTTGATAAAACTTGACCGCGTGTTGTTTTCGTCGGTGATGTACCCTGCAAACTATGGTTTCATCCCGAAGACCTATTGTGATGATAAGGATCCGCTGGATATCTTGGTGCTTTGCTCAGTTGACGTGTATCCGATGAGTATCATCGAAGCCAAAGTCATCGGCGTGATGCACATGATTGATAATGGAGAGCAAGACGATAAAATTATTGCGGTGGCAAAGAATGACATGTCTGTCAATTATATCAACGATCTGTCTGAATTACCTCCGCATACCATGAAGGAGATTGTCCGTTTCTTTCAGGATTACAAGGCGTTGGAGCGGAAGAACGTTACCATAGAACGCCTTTTTGGTCGTTCGTATGCCTACCAGATTATACAGGACAGCATCGAACTGTACCAACGGGAATTTGCTAACCAAAAAATAACTTAATGGGCTGGGAGATTTTCTGGACATTATTTCTCGTTTTTGCAAACGGCTTTTTCGTAGCTGCCGAATTTGCGATCGTAAAAGTAAGGGCTTCGCAAATCGAGATCAAGATAAAAACCGGCAGTCAGGTAGCGCAGGTGGCAAAGCACATCACGGGTCACCTGGACGGTTACCTCGCTGCAACACAACTGGGTATTACAATATCGTCGCTTGGTTTGGGCTGGGTAGGCGAAGCAGTGATGACCGATATTGTAGCCACCATATTCGGTTGGTTCAATGTTGAACTGACCGGCACACTCGCCAGAAATCTGGGCTTTGTGCTGGCTTTCAGCATCATCACCGTATTGCATATCGTATTCGGCGAACTTGCGCCCAAGTCAATTGCTATTCAGCGCCCTGTAGCCACCACGATGAATATTGCATTGCCGCTTCGCTTTTTTTATGTTGTGTTTAAGCCCATTATATGGGTATTGAACGGGTTCGCTAACCTCCTCCTTCGGCTAATGGGTTTTGAAACCAACGTAGGTGAAGCCCACCATTCATCTGAAGAACTGCAATACCTGCTTGATCAGGGGCGAGAAAGCGGCGCACTTAACATGGCGGAGCATGAACTTATCAAGAATGTGTTCGATTTCAACGAGCGGATAGTCAAAAACATCATGGTACCCCGCAACAAGATATCCGCTATCGAAATGAATTGCCCCGTCGATGCATTTATTGAACGCATTACAAAGGACGGCTATTCGCGGATTCCAATTTACGACGACAATATCGACCAGATTATCGGCATCGTGCACACCAAAGATATCTTGCCTATCATTGCAAAAGGGAAGGAATTGGTGCTGAAAAATATCATTCGGAAGCCTTACTTCATTCCTGAAACCAAGAAGATAAACGATCTAATGGCTGAATTCCAGCAGAAACGCATTCAGATCGCTATTGTGCTTGATGAATTTGGCGGTACGGCGGGAATGGTCACCTTGGAAGATATTGTAGAAGAGCTGGTGGGCGAAATCCAGGATGAGTATGATGAAGAAATTCCGGTCGTAGAAAAGATATCAGACACTGAGTATATGGTAGATGCCAGTGCTAATGTGCATGATGTCAATGAGCTGCTGCCGGTGGAGTTGCCGGAGAGCAACGACTATGACACGATTTCAGGCTTAGTGAGTGATTTGTTTGACAAGATACCGGATGTGGGCGAACGCAAAGCGTATCACGGATACAATTTCATTATCATGAAGAAAACGCAGCAGAATATCGAGTTTGTGAAGCTGGAGCTCGTGAGAAAGCCGGAAGGCGAAGAAACCGCATAAACCCAAAGTCTTGCAACTGTTCTATACACCGGATATAGCACCGCATCTTAAGTCCTTTGTGCTGAGCGAAGAGGAGAGCCGGCACGCCGTACGCGTACTACGCATGGAAGCGGGACAGCAGGTTCAGCTGGTGGATGGCAGGGGAGGACTGTACACGGCGGTTATCGTTGACGCTCACCCGAAGCGATCCGTATTGGAAATACTCCGCGTAGAAACCCGATACGGTACGCGGCCTTATTACCTGCATGTTGCTATTGCGCCCACCAAACAAATCGAGCGGATAGAGTGGTTCCTTGAAAAAGCCACCGAAGTGGGGATAGATGAGATTACTCCCATCATTTGTGAACGTTCGGAACGGAAAGAAGTAAAAGTAGAGCGGCTGAATAAGATCATGGCCGCGGCCATGAAACAATCGTTGAAAGCTTATATTCCTCGGATGAATGAACCGCTTGGCTTCGGATCGTTTCTTGATCAGCGGACGGAAGGGCAGCGGTTCATCGCCCATTGCGGGGATGGCGACAAGCAATATCTCAGCGAAATCATTGAGCCCGCAGGTCGTTATACCGTACTTGTCGGGCCGGAAGGTGATTTCAGCGGTGCCGAAGTCGACGCCGCGCAGCGTGCCGGATTCTTTCCCGTTACGTTCGGCGCGAGCCGTTTGCGTACGGAAACCGCCGCACTGGTGGCCTGCCTCGAAGCGGCTATCCGGAACCGCCGTTACTGAATGAGTTCGGCGTCCAGGATTTGGATTTCAGAGTTGCCCTCCTGCGTGTTGTGATTGAGGCGTACCCGGCCCTTTATCTTGATTGGTTCTTCCGTAAAGCGCACTTTTTTGCCTTTTTTCATAAATATTTCCACCATGGGCGGGATGTCGCCCTGGCCGCAGAACATGCACTGCATAATAGGCAATACAGACAGCATGAACGTTTCATGATCCCGTCCGCCGTTTAACGGAACCAAATACCCCGGAAGGGTAACCGTTTTATTGTTGATGGCCTTCAGTTCATCCGGGAAATGGGGGGTGTATATGGTTTGATTGTCTTTGTGCGTTACTTTATACATCAACTTATTGATGGTTTCCCATGTCTCGTTCATCATGGGGGTATGATCCGGTATCTCGCCAAACGGGTTATCCTGTGCGTACGCCACCTGGATGCCCGTTATTATCAATGCCACCAATGCTAACCGTTTAATATACTTAATCATTTTTGTTATGTTAATTTCCTGACAATGTCTGTGATATCGGTGTCCGGTAGGCTTTAATGGCAGGGAGAGCCGCCGCCACAAAGCCGATGCCCACACCTATGGCTACCAGCCACGCTTCCTGTGGGAGCAGTGTCATCGCATTCAGTAACGTGGCATTGCCTGTTGTGCTGCTGCTGATGGCGTAAAGGGCAATATGGCCAATGATAATTCCGAACACCGCGCCTACAAAGGTAAGCAATATTCCTTCGGCAATCACTATGCCGAACAGTTTTCCCTGTGAGGCACCCAGTGTGCGCATAATGGCCAGGTCGTATTTCCGGTTTTTCAACGCATTGTAAAGGCTGATGAAAATACTGAGCGCAGCCATCAGCATAATGACATAAGCGAGCACCTGCAGAGAGTCTATGCCGATGCCCAGGAGCGAAAATAGCCGTGCACTCTCGATGGCCGGAGATGCGGCTTGCAGGGCGGTGTTCTGGTTAACCAGTCGAGGGAACATGCCAATGGCTGCGGGATTCCGATATTGGATCAGCAGACTGGTAATTTCGCGTTCGCCCGAGCCGATGTCGCCCATGATGCTTTTGACCAATTGGTGGTCGGTGGTCGGTGATCGGTGATCGGTGTTGGGTGATCGGTGATCGGTGGTCGGTGTTGGGTGATCGGTGGTCGGTGTTGGGTGGTCGGTGGTGGTGTGTTCATGTGTTTCACCATGGTGATGTTCATGTTCCTCCACGCCCACGACGTCGTGCTGGTCGTCGGCGTCATGATGATGGCCATGATCATGTGCTTCTGCATCCGTGTCGGCGTGGTCGCCATGCATGCGCCATACGCTGGCCAGGTTGGTCAGTATGAGCCTGTCGGCGATAGGATGTTTCGTGCCCAGAATACCCGTAACGGTATACGGATGCTCATCGTGCGTGTGGCCCCCACTGCTCAGGCCATGTGCGCCATAGATCTTATCCCCAATGCGCAGTCCGTGCCGGCGAACCACCTCAGCGCCTACAACCGCTTCGAAATCGCCTTGCCACAGTCGGCCTTCAGCCAGTTCCAATCCGTATAACTGCAGGAATGAGCTATCGGTGCCGACGATGCGGTGGCCGCGATAATTGTCGCCCAGCGACAGCGGCACGGCCAGTTTAACCATCGGATTTGCGGTCAGCTTGTTGGCTTCGGCTAAGCTAATGTTGCCCGTGGGGTTGTCCATGTGGTAGACACTGCTTAAGATAAGCTGGATTGGACTGCCTTTGGCACCCACTACCAGGTCTATTCCCCGGCTGTTGTTGTCCAGCTGCTCTTCCAATTGGTGGGAAGTAAGCAGCAGCACGCATAAGATGCCCGTGCCGAAAGCCGTAAGCAGTACTCCTAAAATCGAGGTTGCCTGATTCTGGCGGATGTTTTTCCAGGCAATTTGCAAGAGATTCATGATAGATGCCCTCCTAGTTCATAAGCATGTGCTATCCGTGTTTTCACCCGTTTATCATGTGTGGCGATAATTAATGTGGCCCCGCTGGTTTCCGCTTGATTGAGTAACAGTTCCAGTACACTTGCGGTATTGCGGTCGTCCAGCGATGCGGTGGGCTCGTCGGCCACCAAGATAGCCGGTCGGTTCACCACGGCGCGTGCTATTGCCGCCCGTTGCATCTGTCCGCGGCTTAGTTTATTAGGGTAGCTATTAGCTTTATGGTCGAGGTTAAGCAGCGTTAGCACTTCGTGAATTCTGCTGTTATCCACCTTGGCGCCAGCAAAACCCTGTGCAATCTGTAAATTTTCTTTCACGGTGAGGCTCTTTACGAGATGCGCCTCCTGGAAGATCAAGCCAATACGCCGCCCGCGGAACTCATCCAGCTGCCGTGGCGCCAGGTCGTATAATAGTTGACCGTCGATGGTCACATTTCCGGTATCCGGTTTGAGCAGACCGCTGAGGATATGCAGCAGCGTTGTTTTGCCGCTTCCGGAATCGCCCAATATCAGCGTGTGGCGCCCCACCGGTATTTCTAAGTCCGCGAAATGTAGCGATTCGCCGCCTCGGTACCGGTACGTAACACCGTTCAGGCTGATAACTTTTTCTGTGTTGTTATCCTGCATTGCTAAACTATTAGGTTCCGCAAGTTTAAGATATTCCGTCCAAATACTCGTCACCCTCATGCAACTTTATTGTTAACCCCAGGGGGTATACGCGGCGATGCCTACGAGGTGTCGGAGGTTTCGGGTTTGTTTGGGTTTGCGCTGATGAATGGTTTTATGGTGTATTTTTGTGTTGTAATGCTGTATATTTTTGGTGGTTATTGATTATTTATATTAAATTTTTAATTTATGTGTTATTAATTATTTGTATTTTTTACTTTTTATAAAAATTCAGGTTCATTTTTATCTATTTTTGTGTAGATTTATTCAATATGTATTAAAATGGTTATCGGAATCCCTAAAGAAATCAAAAATAATGAAAGTCGTGTGGCTTTGACTGCCTCAGGGGTATTTGAATTGAAGCAGAATGGGCATCACGTCTTGGTGGAACAAGGCGCAGGGAAGGGAAGCGGGATTTCCGATGCAGAATATGAAAATGCCGGCGCTGAAATTATCACCGATCCCCATGATATTTGGCGACAGGCGGACATGGTTGTCAAAGTAAAGGAGCCCATCGACGGTGAGTTGCGTTTGGCCCGGCCGGGGCAGGTGATATTTACTTATTTCCATTTTGCATCGAGCAGCACGCTCACTGAAGCCATGATAGGGCGCGGAGCGGTGTGTATAGCGTATGAGACGGTAGAAAAGCCGGATGGTTCACTGCCGTTATTAAAACCGATGTCTGAGGTAGCCGGGCGGATGGCCGTTCAGCAGGGCGCCCGTTATTTGGAGAAGCCTGTCAAAGGCCGGGGAGTGCTGCTCGGAGGTGTCCCCGGGGTGCCTCCCGGCCGGGTATTGATCCTGGGTGCGGGCATTGTGGGGGTGCAGGCGGCAAAGATGGCATCCGGACTTGGAGCGCATGTCACTATTCTGGATACCAACACCGATCGGTTGAGGTATGTAAATGACATCTTGCCGCCGCACGTGGTTACACAGTATTCCAGTCAGTACACCATCCGTAAAATGGTACAGACGCACGACCTTATCATTGGTGCGGTGCTGATACCGGGCGCGAAGGCACCTAACCTGGTTACGCGCGATATGCTCAAGACCATGCGGCCCGGCACGGTTATCGTGGACGTTGCCGTAGACCAAGGAGGGTGCGTGGAGACCTGTGTGCCTACCACCCATGAAAACCCCACCTATATCATTGACGACGTGCTGCACTATTGTGTAGCCAACATGCCCGGAGCAGTGCCCTTTACCTCCACGTTGGCATTGACCAACTCGACCCTTCCTTATGTCATCAAGATTGCTAATGAGGGTTGGAAAGCCGCCTGCACCAATGACGACACATTGAGAAAAGGCCTTAATATCGTAGAAGGAAAGGTGGTTTATCAAGGCGTTGCTGACGCATTCGATTTGCCACGATACGATGTGCAAGAGATTTTAGTTTAGCTTGCGTGTCATATCGGGTTCTGTATTAATGAGTTTTGTAACCGCGTAACATTTTCTTAACGTAAATATAAATATTCATTCATGTTGTGTTAACTGTTAGGTAATGTTAAGTTAGGATTATTGCATGGAATTTATTCAGACCATGCAAAAAGCGAATACTACTACTTTAACTCTACTTATTTGGTTTTTATTGTTTCCCTTTGAAAATAAAGCTCAGGTTCAGCAGGGAATTATACAAGGGAAGATTATCGACGCCGAAAACCGACTGCCCATAGAAGGTGCCAGCGTATCGTTGGTCGGCACGAGCATCGGGACGGCTACCGCCAGCAACGGAGTTTTCGAGTTAAGAAATGTCGGCGTAGGTACTTATGTGGTGGCTATAACGTACATTGGCTATCAGGAGTTACGTATCGATGACGTAGTTGTTTTCCCATCTAAAATTACAGATTTAGAGGTTGCCCTGGAGCCTGCGGGAGAATTGATGGAAGAGGTGGTGATTTCGGCGACCGTGAATAAGGAAAGCAATATCGCATTGCTTGCGGACCGCAAACGTTCGACCATGGTCATCCAGAAGGTAGGCTCGCAGGAGTTGAGCCGTAAGGGCATCGGTAATGTCGGTGAGGGTATTGCCAAGGTGGTGGGCGTGGCAATGGTCGGCAACAAGTCGCTCTTTGTCCGCGGTTTGGGCGATCGCTATAATAATGCTACGTTGAACGGGTTGCCGATCCCCTCTACGAACCCCGACCTGAAGTTGATACCGTTGGATATTTTCCCGACGTCCATCGTCAAGAACATCGAAGTCCTGAAATCTTACAACAGTGCTTACTACGGTGATTTTTCCGGGGGCACGATTGATATCGTTACGAAGGATTATCCCGAGAAAGCTTTTATCAGGGCGGCGGTTTCTTCCGGTTTCAATTCCATATCCACGGGCAAGCAATTCCTGGGTATAGACCGCGGCTTTGCAAGCTGGTTGGGGTTTGCGCGGGCAGACCGTGCCATGCCGGCACTGCCTGCGAGTGTCCCGGTATATGACTCGTATTTCAACGACAATGTGGATCCGCAATTCAAGACACCGTTTGTGCCCCATGAATATAAGGCGCCGGTCAATGCAGGACTATCGCTTTCGGGGGGTGATCGGATATCCCTTGACGGAGGCGGGACATTTGGGTATTTGTTTACAGTAGCCAATAAAAATGAATATGTTTTTCTGCCCGGTTCCACGGCGTGGTTCAATGCACAGCAGGAAACGATTTACAATTACGATACCGAAGACTATTTCTACCAGACGAACACCTCCGGCCTATTGAATTTGTATTACAAGCCCAATGCCAAGGCAACATACGGACTGACCGGACTGTTTGTGAACGACTCCAGAGACGGCGTGCTGGATAATTTTGGTCTCAACTGGGATTTGGGCGAGGTTTACGGGCGACGGAATACCTTGATCCAGAACACGCTTTTCACTACCCAATTCAACACGAAGCAGCAGATAACAGAACGTTTTTCATTGGATGGAGCGGTCGGCTACACGAAAACGGTGGGGAGCATACCTGACCGCACGCAGACCATGGTAGAAGCCAGGGACAACAACCAATACCAGTTTTCCCCCAACGGTATCACAGACGTACACCGCTTTTTTGCCGATTTGGATGATCATGATGCTTCCGCACGGTTGGCGGCGGAACTGCGTTTCAGGAATAGTGAGATAGGCCTCACGTCATTGACTTTTGGCGTTGACGGGCGGTATAAAAAACGGCGATTCGATGCGAGGCAGATTGATGCCGATGCCAAAAACATCCGGTCATTGTTCAGGTTGGATGAACTTGACGAGGTCTTGTCTCCGCAGCGGCTCGGTTTCGGAGATGCCACGAGCTGGCGGTATAAGGAAGTGCCAAATGAGCAAAATCGGTACCGTTCTGAAATGTACGTATATGCCCCGTATGCCAACGCCAATTTCCTGTGGGCGGATAAGTGGAATCTAGTAGCAGGCGTCCGTTTTGAATCGTCTTCACAAAGCACGGACTACAAGTTGGAGCGCGATGTTATTGAGGCACCATATCGCAACAATACGATCACGGGCAACGAATTGCTCCCCGCGGTTTCCTTGAAATACATGCCGACCGCTAAGTCCAACGTCATTTTTGCGGCCAGTAAAACGATATCACGACCGTTGTTTATGGAGGCCGCACCGTTCCGCTATAACGAATCTGCCGGAACCGCACAGCGTATCGGTAACCCGTCGCTGACCAACGGTGATGTTTACAACGTTGACTTGCGTTACGATTACTTTCCGAATCCGGGTGAACTGATTTCCGTGTCAGTATTCGGAAAGCGATTGATTGACCCGATCGAATATGTACGGGTGAACAGTGCTGAACCGATGTTTTCGTACGTCAATTCGGATCGGGCAGTCGTAGCAGGGGTTGAGCTTGAGGTTAATAAAAATCTCGGTTCTTTATTCGCATCGGAATTAGACGCTTTAAGGAACGCGTCTATTGGCTTAAACGGTTCTTACCTGTTTTCGGAAGTCGAGTTTGACGAAGACAAGCTAAGCGGAAAAGGTGTTCCGTTTTATCCGACGAATTTTAAGCGACCACTGTTCGGGGCTTCGCCCTATTTGGTCAACGCCGACCTGACCTACCGCGTCAATTGGAATTCGAGGAGCCACACGCAAATTACGGGAACCTACCATGTATTTGGCAAGCGTTTGTTTGTTGCGGGCGCACAGGGTACCGGTGATATCTACGAAATGCCTGTCAACAGGTTGGACGCAGCGATCAATACCGTCATTATGAATAAGATTGGATTCGATATTTCAATCAATAATATTTTGAATCCCGACATCATCTATAATCAGGAGTTCCCGACAAGCGATCTGGAGTACATGAACGTGAAACGCGGTGTTTCTGTGGGCGCGACGTTGAGCTATACCTTCTAAACCGATGGACATTAAACATAAATATTATATATAAATTTTTACTCAATTAAATCAAAACATCATGAAAAAGATGAAATTTGGAAAACTAACATGGAGTGTTCTCGCGGCGGCGGTGATTGTGTTTTCGGCGTGCAGCGATGATGATCCGGATCCTGTTGGCAACGGCGGTCTGTCTGGCGTACTGCCTAATAATACTGAACTGGTGGGCGATATTACCGAAGATGTTACTTTGAGTGCGGGTAACACGTACACTTTACGTGGCGGAGTTCACGTAAAAGACGGTGCGACGATGACCATCGGTGAGGGGGTTACCGTAAGGGCAATTACTAACAGCAGAACGGATTTCGCTAACACCGCCTATCTGTTGATCGAGAGAGGGGCGAAAATCGAAGCAATAGGCACGGCAGACCGCCCTATTGTCTTCACATCCAATTCGGCAACGCCGGCCCCACAGGACTGGGGCGGCATCATCGTTTGCGGTGCTGCGCCGATCAATAACCAAGGCGGGGAAAACCAATCCGAAATGGGTGGACAGGGCGTTATGTACGGTGGTACCAACGCCAATGACAACTCTGGTACATTGAGGTATGTCCGTGTTGAATATACCGGAAAGAAGCAGAGCGCGGAAGCCGAGCATAACGGTTTTACTTTCGAAGGTGTTGGTGCCGGTACGACGCTGGAGTATCTCGCAGTTTACAAGGGTGCTGACGACGGCATCGAGTTTTTCGGCGGAACCGCCAATTTGCGCTATGCATTCGTCAACGGTGCGCAGGACGACCTGTTTGACTATACGTTCGGCTGGTCTGGAAAAGGTCAGTACTGGGTAGGTATCCAGGGCGATGACGTTGCGGACCGCGGCATTGAAGCAGATAACAATGGAGACAACCACGGGTTGCGTCCGCTTTCCAATCCGATTTTATCAAATGTAACCTTGGTAGGGTCGCGGGAAGCAATGACCAACGACAACCCTGACAATGCAACCGAAGCAGACAAAGGCAAAACGATCGGTTTGAAGCTTCGTGCAGGTACCGGCGGTCAATTGCACAACTTTGTCATCTATGGTTTCAACCATGGCATCGACGTGCAACACGATTTGACAGTTGCAAACCTGCCTACCGGCGATTTGAAAGTTGCTAATACAGACCTTTACGGGCCTAATCTGTTCAAATTCGCTCCCGAAGTTGCAAATCCCTGGACTACGATTACAACCAGTGCCGAGGATACGCCATCCTATATGAACGGATATGTGGGTACCTCAACTGAGGGTGCAATCAACCCATCTACGCTGGACAGCTGGTTCCAAGGCGGAAATTTCAAAGGTGCTGTCGAAGCGTCTAACAATTGGGTGACCCAAGGGAACTGGGCTCGTTTGGATTAAGGTTGATATTCAAGAATTTAGGGACTAAATACCTAAAGAAACGAGGCTGTCTCATTAAGTCGAGGCAGTCTCTTTTTTGTGCGTCGTGCATGATTGATAACTTGGTGGTGCAAGTCCACTACGGGGGTAGGTAGCGACCAACCGTTAGCAAAGGCAAGGGTGTCCATCGCGAGGTGAAATCTGAAGGAAGCCGGCGGCAAAAAACCGGCCTGACGGACAGAAACTGCATATGAGGCGAAAATGGGCGGGACGTATTTCCAGTTCGTGGTAAGGATGCGCGATGACACCAACCTGAAATATCTCTACACCGGGCCACGCAAGCCCGGCGGCGGAAGGCCACGGGTGTACGATGGCAAGGTCGGCCAAAGGGACGTCAAGGCTAGCTATTTCCGTTATGTGGGACTGGCCGACGGAACCAAGGCCACAACGGCCGTAGTGTATGCCGTATCGCTCAAACGGAAAGCCCAGGTGGTCAAGGTACCCTTCGGCAAGGCGCACAAGCTGTACTTCTCAACCGATACGGAAATGGATGCCGCAACTATCGTAAGATACTACAGGCTACGCTTCCAGATCGAGTTCATCTACCGTGACGCCAAACAGTTCGCCGGACTGGAGAATTGCCAGACAAGGAGCGAAAGAAAACTGGACTTCCACTTCAGCCTGGTCCTGACGGCAACCAACGTCGCCAAAGCGGCACATCGGATGAGTATCCCGATAGAAGAACGAGGAGCTTTCTCCATGGCGGACAACAAGACGATGAACCGCAACGCTTTACTGATGGACAGACTTTTTTCAACCTTTGGGGTGAACCCACACTTGAAGCAATCTCCATCGCCAATAAAAAAGAAATAATGACGATGGAAAATCAGAAACATGCCAAAAAACTACTACTAATGTACGGCACTATTGCCGCTTAAAAATGAATTAACCATTGTAATAAGAAACTTGCAGATTAGCAAATCTCCAGTTCAAGTGGTTCGCGACCGCGAGACCACCCAATTACGTGGTTAAGGCATGTCACAAGCCGGGACACTACCTTGTTGTATGGATACAGTATCACGTCTGGTTCTGTGAGAGGCTCGGGTAGAAATGTTGCCTAACCCGACTTTCAATGTAGTCGCTACGGTGCTGAACTTCTGTTCAATAACATCGGCACGCCCGCATTTACTCTAATAATACTAACAACCAAAAAAAATTCCTAATAATAACGTAAACCTGTTCAAAGCAGCATGTTCCCATGCTTTCGCGATTTCCGTCGAAAAACGCCGATGTGATGATTCACGAATTGTTAATGCTAATGACGGCTTTTCTCGGGCAAAAGTGCTTCTTAAATATTAAGATTCCTCTATCGAAAAAGATGTATTCGTTAGCGGTTTCTATCAGAAATTTACCTATTGATAACAGTAGGTTTAAGATAATTATAAGTTAAGTGACTATAATTGAATAATTTAAAATAAACATACTTATGAAAACCAAATTACATTTACCTTTGATTTTTAGTATACTTTTAATTGGTTCTTGTCAGAAAATAGACGATCAGGTGGTAATTGATCAAGAAATCTTGGATTTTTCAGTTAGCCCA
Source organism: Parapedobacter composti (assembly GCF_900112315.1). Taxonomy (GTDB): domain Bacteria; phylum Bacteroidota; class Bacteroidia; order Sphingobacteriales; family Sphingobacteriaceae; genus Parapedobacter; species Parapedobacter composti. The sequence goes on from NZ_FOLL01000006.1 coordinate 151,425, forward strand.
CTTTCAATAACTGATCCTAATGATCCTAATCTAAATGTCAATTGGCGTTTTTATGATCCCGATATTACCACAGCTCTAATATATTATGGGCAGAGACAAAATGGTCAGCCAGTTAGAAGCGTAGAAACTCTGCTACCATGGTTTACCTCTGGTAATCCCGTAAATAATGAACATAAAGATTACCGGCCTGAGCTTGGGTGGGTATTATATTTAAAAGATTTTGGAACACCTCAACGGCCGGCACAAACGCCTTTTTTTGCGCTATATAATAAGTATTCTGGGGTGTTGCGTTTTTTTGTTTACAATTATAGAGTTCGTAATCAGGGAGAACCTTCGAAAACATACTACATAGCGGAGTTGGGTTTTAATAACACAACTAATTACAACGCATCGTTGTCATTTTTTGCCCCTACAAATGAGTTCGTAAAAAACAAGACAAATCCAAATACCAAGCAAATTGTGGTTACCAAAAGAAACGTTTCTGATGCTTGGTTAAATTTCGATTTTGTGATGACATATGATCGAAAATTTAGTGAATTATTACTAAGAATTCATGGTGTTAACCAAGCAGAGATAAATCTAGGTACGGATTTCTCAACGTTAACCTCACGATCTTCAGTAGGTGGTTCTGGCTCGACATCAGGTTTTCACAATGCTATCGAGAAAGGTTATGAGTATATCGGATCCACAGAAACGCTTGTAGATGCTATCGATGATCTAGACAAAAAGCTGAATCCAAATAGAGCTACAGCGACGTCCGTTGCGCCGAATTCGATAATAGGAACAATAGGAGCGGCAATAGGTGTTGTAAAGGGCGCTGTAGGCCTAATTAAGTCATTTTCAGGTGGAAAGAAATCTGCAACTGCGACACAAACGGTGATTCAGTATTCGGGTATTGTTAATACTACGGGAACAGCAACTATTTCAAATAATCTATACAATATTAATTTTCATCAAGACCCTAATGCTTCGCTCACCGCTCATCGGTACCGGCCTATATATAAAAATGTAACAGGTTTGATCGGTGCCCCAAATAGAATTGGGTTACTTGCATATGAACGAGCCTTTCATTATCCTTGTGATCCAATGCAATGGAGGGAAATTAGATTGCATAATTACACCTCAGAATTTAAATATGATAGATTCGTTGATGCTTTTTATGAAAATCCAGATTTAGTGGGAAAGATACGCATAACAAAATTTGACGCTTATCTCATAAACAATAAGGTTTCGGAAATTGGCTTGGGTAATCAACATAATACATTTGAGTTTTTAGGACTTGCCTCATCAGCTTGGAATAATGGGCTTGATGCTAATACCGTTCATACTCCGCCAGTAAATGTTGGGAGATATCGCGACAACGATGAGGTGCAGATTATGTTCGGGCGATATGCATATCCGCCTCTTTACGCTGGAACCCCTTTTCCATATATTACTAAGTATCCGCAAATCGGTATAGAGATCCACTACGAGATTATCGATCCCAATTATCCGTTTGACGATTCCAGAGAACGAATTATACACAAAGTAGTTGCACCAACTACATTTGATGTTCGATTACATACAGGGGCGCCTATTCGAGGTGAATGCGCTACGCGTTATGAGCATATATATTAGCTTTGAAATCTGTATAGCACATCCAGGGATACGTGCTCGAAAATCCGTATGTTCAAATGACAATCAGGAAAAGACTTAGCTGATCTCCGCTCTTCGACTTGAATACCATGATATATGGATAGACCATCTATCGGTCAATATTAAACAAAGGTTTCAGATAGGTATAACAAAAGGCACGTCTGCTAAAGGCCGTGCCTTTTGTTGTTAAACGTCAATCCCTCTATTTTTTTTGGAGGGCACCGGAGACAACCTCAGTCACAACATGATAATCACTCCCGCAATGGTGGAAACGTGCCAGATATTAGTGGTCGGTCTGCTGCGCTGCTCGGTAGATCCGGTTTCCTTACCGATCCCTGAAAGACTGCCGCCAGTGAACATACAAACGCATAAAGGAGTCCAAAGACAACCATTAGGTAAAATGGGACTCTTTGCCATGGCAGTAAAGACTTGAAATTGTTGGGAAAATAAAGGTCGCAGTAGTCGCGCAGCACCGGCCACAATAAGCCCTGCAGCCACCGACTTACGCCGATAAATGCTGCCGTGTCAACTGCCGCGATCAGTACGAGGCTTGTGGCGCCGATATCGACGGCCGCAGCTGTCGGGTCCAGTCGTCGGAGCAATGGGCCCCGCATGGACAAACAGTAAGGCGCCCGCCGCGGTGGTGGTCATGCGTGGCATTTTACAGCCCTAGTACTACTTTTGCCCCACTGCTGGCCGGAGAGATAATGGTGTTGTACGCATAAATAAACAAGATTTGAAATGAACATTGTGAAAATCGAAGTGCGAGCCCGAAGGCTCTCCGCTATCTTGCGCACCTAGCCGAGCACCACTGTGCAGGCACACTGAATGGTGGAAACCTCATAGCCCTCACGGTGCCGGGTAAAGGCCCATACGTGGAACTCGTGGCCGCTGAAAGCGCGGGCAGTTCCAGCACAAGGGTTTCCATCCTCCCTTGAAGCACTGCGTTTGGTCGTGAAGAGGTCATCCGTCCGGCTATAGAGCAATATGATTACCTTATCATCCCTGAAGGCCGTTGGACGAGTGCTGAAACTGGTCGCTTTTCCCTGATAGGGCATTCCGTTTGCTGTCGCTTGGATAAATCATGCAGTGGGACACAATTGATGATATATTAATTGGTAATTAATTGCGACGTAACAATGACCCTATATCTTTGTATCAACAAAAAGCAGCATTCATTTTGTTAGGTTTGGTTAAATGGAATAGGCCTCGTTGTGAAACGGGGCTTTTTTGTGTGAAACTTGCTACTTTCAAAATAAAGTAATTACATTTGGATAAACCAATATCATATAATCATGGAAATTAAAACATCAACTAAATTCGTGGCCGAGATGGTTGGTACCTTTGGCTTGGTGCTGTTCGGCTGCGGGGGTAGGTAGCGACCAACCGTTAGCAAAGGCAAGGGTGTCCATCGCGAGGTGAAACCCCGAAGGGCTCATCGAAGACAACCTGAAGGAAGTCACCCTGCGGTCGGTTATTCTTTCGGCCAGGCTGCGGCTAATGAGTGCCGGGCATGGGGCGCAGCCACTCCCACGGTAATCCCGGACGAACAGCACCTTAACTACCCCCTTTCTTCTGACCAAATTCCCCCGTCTCCCGCGGCCCGCTTTGGGCTGGTCCACGGCGTGTCCACGAAATTCCAAAGAAAAAGCAAAGCAGGGGCAAAGCAGTCCCAAAGATACGGCGGGAGATAGTGGGGAGAAAGTCAGTAAAAAGTCAGTAAAAAGTCCGGATAAATCTACCAGGGTTTCAGGTTCCTCATTGGGTGGAGCACGCCACGCCTGACCAAGGTGCTTGGCAATTCCTGGCGTATCGATCAGCAATTGGAGCCGGGATACGGATAGCGCCCTTTCTTAATTTATACCGCTAATAAGCGCTAGTGTTTGGCCCCTAAATCGGATATGCGGTTTCACTTTTGGTTTCCGAAAGGATAAAAAAGCTCTGCACCGTAACAATGTTGGGTAATACGGCCAGTTTATGCCGTAAAAATAGGTGGTACTCCTCCATATTGCTGGTGGCGATTTTCAGGATGAAATCAAATGATCCCGTCATCTGGTAACACTCCATCACCTCATCAAACTGCGCAACACTGCGTTCAAATTCGCCAAGTGTTTTAGCGGTATGCTCTTTCAGCAACACGTGTGAAATGGCAATGAGCGTTTTGTCTATCTTCCTTCGGTCTACAATGGCCACAATGCGGGTGATGTATCCCTGTTCTTTCAGCCGCCGTACCCGCTCGTGGATTGTGGCGGGCGATTTGTTCAGTTTATAAGCCAATTCCTTGTTGGTCAATGTGGCATCGCGCTGAAGCAATTTTAGTAGTGCCCGGTCTGTCGCATCAAGTGTATTGGTCGTCATTTGCTTCAAAAGTAGGGTATTAATCTGAAGCCTCAAAGAAGGTTTTTCTGTTTTCCTGGCCCCATCAAGACGATATTATAATAAGCTGGTAGCAGAGCTTCGCGTTTCACCGTCCGGAAGTTTGACAATATGTTAATTGACACTTAATCCAGCGGTAACAAAACCTGCCTACCTTTGAGACATCATAACGTAGCATCCTTTAAGGATTTACAGTGAATTCATTTTGTTAGGTTTGGTTAAATGGAAAGGCCCCGCTGTGAAGCGGGGTTTTTTTTGGTTAAATCTTTTGGTTTTAACGAAGGCAGTGTTATATTTGGGTAAACCAATCATAAACAATCATGGAAATCAAAACATCAACCAAATTTGTAGCCGAATAGGTAGGAACCTTCGGTTTGGTGCTTTTTGGCTGCGGCGCAGCAGCAGTGGCGGGGGCAGACACCATCGCCGGCCTTTCGGGCCTCGGTGTCTTGGGTATTTCGTTTGCATTTGGGTTAGCGGTGGTAGTTTTTGCGTATGCCATCGGCGGTGTCAGCGGGTGCCATATCAACCCCGCGGTCACCATCGCAATGCTGATTAATGGCAAGATCTCCCCCGGCGGTGCCGTTGTTTACATCCTTGCTCAGCTGGCGGGTGCCTTGTTAGGTGCGTTTGCATTGCAGCAGATCCTCAGTGGGCAGGTGGCAGGTTTCACCGCTGGAGAATGGGCGTACGGTTCAAACGGATGGGGCACAGGTTATCAAAGCGAGTATGGCCTGAAATCCGCATTCATTGCCGAGACCGTACTTACCTTTTTGTTTTTGTTCGTCATATTCGGAACAACCTCCAAATGGGGCAACAGTACTATGGCGGGGTTAGCTATTGGCTTTACCTTGGTACTCATCCATTTGGTCGCCATTCCCATTACGGGGACTTCTGTCAACCCTGCCCGTAGTTTCGGTCCGGCCGTCCTGGCGGGAGGCGCGGCGCTTAGCCAGTTGTGGTTGTTTATTGTGGCCCCCATTTTGGGCGGTGCGGTAGCGGCCGCCGTATGGCGGTTGCTGGAAAAGGCAGACTGACATGATGAACCCGGCGCCCACCGACAGGGAATGAGCGCCGGGTTCATCATGTTATAAACGATATTTCATTCCGAGGCTGAACCACCTGCCGGGCATAGGTATGGCTGCGGCTTCGATATACGTAACGTCAAAGATGTTCTGCGTGTCAAGGTATATATCCAGCGTACCGAAGCCATAGGCAACACGCACATCCCCCAAGAAGTAGCTTTTATAGCTGAGACGCTCATTTAATCTTGCCGCTACCGTGGCGGAAATTGGCCCTGCGTGCCAATTAACATGCGCCGCCAGTTGGTGACGGAGGCTTTCGATAACGTATTTGTAAAGATACCCCGCCTCCTGGTTATTGACGATGTCCGGCGATAGCCAGGTGTAGGAGAGCCCAGCCAGTAAGGTAGTCCGGCGCTCGTTGGCAACCAACCGGTAATTCCCCGAAAACGTAACTCCCCGTGTGCGGTTGCGCTGGAAATTTTGGGGTTGCCACGGTTGGTCCAGGTTACCACGCACCCAATCGATGAACTCGTTCATATTGCGGTAAAAATAGGTTGCTTGTGCGACCAGACGATTGTCAACGTATTTGAGGCCTCCCTCCGCATGCCAAGCACGTTCCGACAGAAGTGAAGGGTTGCCGACATTTCCCGGCTGGTTCAGGTAAAGATCCGTAAATGACGGGATACGTTGCCCGGTGCCGGTATGGGCTACCAGTTTCAATCGATTATTGAGCGTGTATCCCACGTCAATGCCGGGAAATAGTTGCCACCCGTAATCAGAATTATAGTTAATATAGGTGCCGGCGCTCAACAGCAGCTTGTCGTGAATGCGTGCTGTCTTGAATTCCGCATACAGGCCGTAGTTGCTGCGGTTGTGGTTACCGATGTTTGTGCTCCGGATGATTTCGTTACGCATTTCCAGCCCGATGCCGATGTCACCTGCCGAAGTTTGCATCGTTCCGTTGATTTCGGTATTGATGGCCTGGCCGTGATGCTGGCTACGGGCACGGCTCAGGTCATTCCGGAAATAGCGGTAATCGTCGTATGCATAACGGTAGCTCACACGGGGCGAAACCGAGATCCGTTCGGTAAGCTGGCTACGGTAGCTGAGGGCTGCCAGTACCGTCTGGACAATTTCTTGCGATTCTTTGTCTCCCGGTGCAGCATAGAAACCGTTGGCGCCGAAGTTGTTGGATACATAGCCGCCCATCAGCGATAGCGCGTCGGTGGTATTGGCGCGTACTTCGCCCTGATATAGTAGCTTGTTGTTGCGAAATGCCGTGTTATAACGGTAGCCATTGCCCGACTCGTGGCTGCCGTGCAGCGAATGGCGGTGATGCTCCTTCACCAAGTTGCTGCCCAGTTGCACACCGCGGCCATGGAAAAGCACATGGTCGGCAGCGGCAGTATCCCTTTTGAAGCCTGAGCCTGTATAGGCATGGACCTGGACACCCGAGGCAGTTGGCTTCCTCGTTACGATGTTAATCGCTCCGGTGAGGCTGTTGATGCCGTAGACGCGTGCCGCGGGCCCGCGGATGATTTCTATCCGCTCAATGGCGTCCGTTGGGATGGGCAGGTTCAGGGTATTATGCCCGGTTTGGGCGTCGAGCACCTTCATGCCGTTTACAAGGACGAGGGTTTGCTCAAAACTGCCGCCGTCGATGCTGACGTCAGCTTGTGTGCCGAATGGTCCGCGCTGACGGAGATCGACACCCGCCACGTGGCTTAATAATTCGTTGACGGAACGTGCAGGCAATGCGTCAATCTGCTTACGGTCGATGATCTGGATATGGCGGTTTTGCTGGATAAACGGCAATTGCAATCGGTTTTCGGTGATGATAACTTCGCTTAAGGGAATAGTCGTTGTATCGGGTTCGCTTTCGGACTGTTGCGCCGGTGCAAGCCCGGTTCCGAGCATGGTCCAGATGAACGGAATGTTGCGGATTATCGTTGAAAATTTTTTCATTTCATTGGTTTTTTTGCAAAAGTCGTACCTTGGCGGCATATCTAGGTAGTCCAGTTTTTATTTTATGGATAGTCCGGTTTTGGTGCCTTATCAAAGTTTTATCCAGGTAGACCGTTCGTCGGCAACGCCTGTATACCTGCAGGTGGCTCATCAGCTTATCAATGCTATCCAGCGCGGTTACCTGATGGACGGGCATAAACTGCCTGGCAGCCGTAAGATGGGTAAACTATTGGGCCTGAATCGCAATACGGTGGTGGCCAGTTATGCCGAGCTCGATGCCCAAGGGTGGTTGAAAACCCATCCCAGTCGGGGCGCGTTTATTAGTAACGGGAAAACCGGGAAACCGCGGAAGTTCACAACAAAAAGCGGACCGCCTGTAGCGGCCTATCCACGGCATCCGGGGTTTGATTTCAGGAAATGGAACGTGCTGGATAACCCGTTCGATCATTCGAGCGCACGTCTCACGTTCGACGATGGTTTGCCAGATACCCGCCTTTCACACGTCGATTACCTTTCAAGGCTGTTTCACACCAACATGAAACGCCGCAGAAACCTGGCAAAACTGGGATATATGCCTACGGCGGGAAGCGAATACTACCAGGAAAACCTGGCTAATTTCCTCAACTTAACCCGGGGGCTGCATATTGCCCGGAAAAACCTGCTTGTAACGCGCAGCCTTGAGCTGAGCATTTATATTGTCGCCGAAACGCTGATATCACCGGGCGATTGCGTAGTGGTGGGGGAGTTGAGCTATTTTGCCACGAACATGATTTTCCAGAAGGCCGGTGCACGGATACTTACCGTACCGCTGGATGCCGAAGGGATTCTCACGGATGCGCTGCGCGAACACTGCGAGCGGCAGCCTATACGCATGCTTTACATCACTCCGCATCATCACTATCCAACCACGGTGGCATTAAGTGCAAGGCGCCGCATTGAACTGCTGGAGCTTTCGGCAATGTTCGGGTTCATTATCCTTGAAGACGATTACGACTACGATTTCCACTACGATGGCAGCCCGTTATTGCCCATGGCCAGTGCAGACAGCGAAGGGATGGTGGTCTATGTGGGTACCTTCGGCAAATCCATGGCCTCGGGGTTCCGATCGGGCTTTATCGTGGCGCCGGAAGCACTGATCAACGAAATGGCAAAACTACTGGGTATCATGGATAGGTATGGCGATGTCTTGACGGAGCTTGCATTGGGCGAACTTATCGCAGAAGGAGAGATGCATCGCTACCTGCGCAAAACCACAGCCGAATACCGTGCCCGCCGGGATCGCCTCGCAGAGCTGCTGGACGGGCAGCTGGATGGTGCCGTTCAGTTTATCAAACCTTCGGGCGGACTGGCCATCTGGACCCGTTGGCCCCGCGGAGTCAATTTGATGCGGTTTGCCAGAGAATGCTTGACCGAAGGGTTATGCATTCCCCGGTTTCTGTTGTATCAGACAGACGAGCATTGCGCTATGCGGTTGGGCTTTGGAAGCCTGACAGCGGATGAGTTGGCCCAGGCCGTTAATATCATGCGCGACGGCTTGGAACGGATCAGTGCCACTCTTCCCGTCCGATAATCGGTTGGTTTCCCGCAGGCATCGGAACAGTGTCAATGGGTACCGCATCAGCGGTAAGTCGCCTGATGTCCGGCTGTCCGGCATCCACCCATGCCGAATACCAAAAACTGCCTATACTATGGATGGCACCACGCATACGCCGCTCCACCATCCCGCGCAGCGCGTCGTGGTATGCTTTTGAATAGGCGTCGGAATACGTGCGTATAAGCACTCCATTCCGCTCAACATACCCATATTTACGGTCCGAAGGGAATGTATCGTTCAGCTGGGCTTCTAAGCCGAGTACGGAATCAACCAAGGCGTGGCTTTCGCGTACAATGGTCCACGCGGTTTCCAGGGGCGACTCCACATAGCGGGCCCGGCCAACCATGAAATCGTACTGTTCAGAAAAGAGCTCCGGCAGGCGGCTCTCCCAAAAGGCATGGATGCCTACTTGATTGGTCAACTGCCCGTTGTAGTTGCTGGTGGTATGCAAAGGCACGTGGGCATCAGCCAGATAGTGACCAATATCGGCGGCATATCGGAGAATCCGGCGCACGTCTTTTTCGCTGAATGCGCTCACCAGACTGCGGTAACTGCGGTAAATTTGCCAAGGCAAAATACCTGAAGCGAGCAGCCTACGCTCAGAGAATTTCTCAACCGCGGCGCTCCAATGGATGGGGATGGTGTCAAACGGTTGTGCGCCGTATCGGTCAGCGTCAATGAAATGGCGGGGCGACTCGGCAGTATCGACATAGCATCGCTTATCCGCGTCAATGGCATGTTCCGTCAGATAGTCCGCATGAGGTTTGTAGAACACCGCGAGATCTGCCGGCAATGTAAAGACGGCCATCCGGTTGATCAGCTTATGGGCATGGAAACCCCACGACGGAAGCAGCAGGATGGCAACGAAGGAAATAAGTATCAGGCCAATCCGTTTCATGTGTTAAAAATAAGACATCGCCAGAAACATCACAAATCCTTCACCCGTATTTAACGGTGGGATCACATCAAATAACCATTTTTGCATTAGAACAGAAACATGCTGCCATTATGAAAGCACTAATTAGTTGGTTTGAGGGTTTGAAAAGCCGGTTTTTTTTGCGTTTTTTGGCTTCGGCATTCAGGCATTAAGAAACAAAGAACCTGCACAAGCTGTTGCTCAATAAGTGGGTAAGAATTTATACAGATGAAACCTGCATAAATTGCCATAACGAAAGGACATGAATAATTTATGCAAGCTTCATAGCCGTTAAAAAGCAATTTATTCTGATGAAAATTCTCTACGCAGTGCAAGGCACCGGCAATGGCCATTTGAGCCGGGCTATGGATGTGGTGCCGTGTCTGCAGCGCCGTGCGGCGGTGGATGTGCTGGTGAGTGGTATCCAGGCCGACCTCGTGCTTCCGTTTCCGGTGAAGTACAGGATGCATGGCCTGAGCTTTATCTTCGGTAAAAAGGGCGGGGTCGACTTATGGAAGACGTTTATGAGTTCAACCGTACGGCGGCTGGTCCAGGAAGTGAGTTCATTGCCAATAGAAGACTACGATCTTGTCATTAATGATTTTGAACCCATTTCGGCTTGGGCATGCAACACGCGGGAAAAGGCATGCGTCGGTCTCAGCCATCAGGTAGCAACCATGGATCCCCTGGCACCGAAACCCAAGGATCAGGATATGCTGGGTAAATTGATTATGCGTTATTATGCACCTGCGACCACTAACTATGGATTCCATTTTAAACGATATAGCGAACGGATATTCACTCCTGTCATCAGACAACAGGTTCGCCAGCTCGATGTAGCTGACAAAGGGCATTATACCGTATACCTGCCGGCTTATGACGATGCCCGGTTGCTCAAACACCTGATGAGGTTTCCCGATATCCGGTGGGAAGTGTTTTCAAAACACAACAAAACCCCTTTCGAAATGCGGAATGTACGCGTTCAGCCCATAGATAACGATAGCTTTATTCAAAGCATGGCTACTTCGTCCGGTGTGTTATGTGGTGCCGGGTTTGAAACCCCCGCCGAGGCATTGTTTCTGCAAAAGAAATTGCTGGTTGTGCCGATGAAAAACCAGTATGAGCAGCATCTCAACGCTGCTGCCTTGGAGGAAATGGGAGTGCCTGTCATCAAAAACCTGAAATCCAAGCATGACGACACCATAGCGGCTTGGTTAAACAGCAAACAGGTGGTTACCGTGGATTACCCCGATTGTACCCAGGAAATTGTTGATAACATCTTGGAAACCCACGTATCCAAAGCATTCGCTTGATGGTAAAAGACGACTTCGGACAGGACTTCGTGTGGGGGGTGTCCAGTGCGGCATTTCAGACCGAGGGCGCGTGGGATGCTGATGGTAAGGGAATATCTATCTGGGATACCTTTACGTTGCGCAAGGGAAAAATCAAGGGGCGTCAACATGCACGTGAGGCCTGCGATTTTTATCACCGCTACCAAGAGGATGTTATGCTCATCAAGCAAATGTCCATCCCTAATTTCCGGTTTTCGCTGTCGTGGCCGCGTATTTTGCCCCACGGAACGGGAGCATATAACGCCCGCGGAATGGACTTTTACGACCGACTGGTCGATCATTGCCTGGAACAGGGAATCGTGCCATGGGTGACCCTCTATCATTGGGATTTGCCCCAGGCGTTGCAGGATAGGGGAGGTTGGACGAACCGGGATATGCTCTCGTGGCTGGAGGAATATGCTGTCTGTGCTGCGAAGCGCCTTGGCGACCGCGTCCGGCATTGGATGGTGCTCAATGAACCGGCTGTGTTTACCGGGGCGGGGTACTTTTTCGGGGTACATGCGCCGGGATTGACCGGAATACGTAACTTTTTTCCGGCGGCGCATCACGCCGCGCTGGCGATGGGCCACGTGGGGCGGCTGTTGCGTGCCGAATTACCGCACGCTTCGCTGGGCAGCACGTTTTCTTGCTCCAGCATCCACCCGTTCAGTACCCATCCCCGGGATGCCAATGCGGCACGCCGTGCCGACGCCTTGATTAACCGCTTGTTTATCGAGGCTGTCCTGGGGCTGGGATATCCTGTGGCCGATCTGAAAGCGTTAGCGGGCATCGAACGGTATATGCAGGCAGGTGATGACACGGCATTGCCTTTTGATTTTGATTTCATAGGGCTCCAGTGCTATACCCGGGAGGTGGTGGCCAGCTCCCTGTTTGTGCCCTATATCCAGGCCAAGCTGGTACCGGCACAGAAACGGAGGGTGCCGCTGACCACCATGGGGTGGGAGGTATACCCCCAATGCCTGTATGAGGTGATTAGGCAGTTCAACGCATACCCCAATATGCCTAAACTGTATATTACCGAAAACGGTGCAGCTTTTCCGGATGACGTGGTCAACGGCCAAGTGGATGACGACCTTCGCCGACGTTACCTGCAGGCCCACCTTGGGCAGGTATTGCGCGCCAAACAGGAAGGGCTGAACATACACGGTTATTTCGTGTGGACCCTCACCGATAATTTCGAATGGGCGGAGGGGTATCACGCCCGGTTCGGCCTCGTGCATGTGGATTTCCAAACCCAACGGCGTATCATAAAGGCGTCAGGAAGATGGTACGGTGATTTCCTCGGCAGCTGATGAAAATTCTTTTAATTTTGAGGAGGCTGCCGTCATATTTGTCAAGAATTTGCCATTTTGACTTACATGGTAATCTATGTGGCGCACGCCACGGTAAATGGCACGGTTTTATACAGTATCTTTCCAGTATTCGATCGTTGTTTTGCTTTCAAACTTTAGAGGTAGTCTGTGACTGAATTTCTTGATTTTTTAAACAACCTGACCAATCCCGACTGGATTGTCGCTCACGGGGGGCTTTATTTACTGTTATTCATTGTGTTTGCCGAAACGGGTATTCTTGTCGGTTTTTTCCTGCCAGGGGATCCTATTTTGTTCATTGCCGGTATCATCATCGCTAACCTGACGCTGGAACCGGTGGATTCCGTGCTGACCCTGTTATATTGGATAGCGTTGATTTCGGCAGCCGGTATCCTGGGTAATTTTGTAGGCTATTGGTGCGGCAAATATTTCGGGCACCGTCTGCTGAAAATGAAAGACAATTGGCTGTTCAAAAAAGAATACATTTACAAAGCTCAGGAATTCTATGAACGCCGGGGCGGAATGGCCATTATTTTGGCCCGTTTTCTTCCGGTGGTGAGGACGTTTGCGCCCATTGTGGCTGGCATTGTGGAAATGGACTTCCGGAAATTCGCTTTTTACAATGTGGTCGGGGGTATCTTATGGGTGGGCAGCTTGGCGACCCTGGGCTATATGCTGGGTGAAAATGAGTGGGTGCAGCATAACCTGGAGTATGTTATCCTGGCCATTGTTGTGGCTGCTACGGCACCGGTGATTATTAGAGTAATCACGGGGAAGAGAAAAACGGTCGCCGCCGTAGCTGAACCTGAGATGTTGGAAGAAGAATAATTTGTCTTTCCGCTGCAAATTTTTTTATATTCGTCCGAAAGTTAGCTTAATCAACTTAAGGCTGGCCGTTATCAATCATGAATAAGCTTGCGTAATATGCGTTATGGGCGCGGTTAATGGGGTATGGTATGTCATGGCTTACTGCTGCTTGCTGTTGGTTTATAGTCAAGTTGCAATAGCCCAAGAGCGCGCGCAAGAAACGTTAATGGTTGAATTTAAGCGATTAACCGCTGAACCGCTTAATGAGACGCGCTTTCAAGCGGCGTGTTCAATTATCGACCAATTGGAGGAATACGATGCTGTTATTGGGATGAAGTATACGAATCGGTTAACAGCCATCGTTCGTCCGATGAATCGCCGCAAATGGATGCATGCGTTGTTGACCAATAAATACGAACTTGCACAGCTAGTATATCCTTTTCTTGATTCGGCGGTGACTTTGGCTGCGGCACTTCAGAAAAACGCTGGAAATCAAAGGGACAATATTTTCCGTGAATCTATAGTGTATAGCGTCCATGCATATAGTCAGTCCGGTAATGTTGATTTAGCGAAGAAATTTATAGCAATCGGCATACAGGCGTGCGAAGAGGCCCGCGACTCGCTGAATCTGGGTATGCTTTATGCGTTTCGGGGAGAATTATTTTCCAAGGAGGGACATGAAGAAGCAATTAAACAGGCGCTCGTGTATGTGCAAAAAGCTCAGGATATCGCTCAGGACTTAACGAACAAAACACCTTATTTTGCTTCGGCTTACTTGGGGGCTCACATTGCCCACGTGAATAACCCTGCGAAATTGGTGGAAGCTCTGGAACGGCTAATCCCAATGGCCAGAGACTCATCCCTGATCAAGCAGAATTTCTACAAACAGTCTTTTTTCAGATTTGCCAAACCTGATTTTACCATTTATTTGGATCTGATGCGGTTGAATTTGGTATTAATGGATATTCCCAATGCCAGGCGTATGTACCGGCTTATTGAGGGAGCATTGAACACCCGTAAACGCAAAACCGGAATTCTGAACGATAGAAGCTTGGGTATGCTGGTGTCAGACCGGGCAGTGATTGAAGCATTTGCGGGCAACCGCCAATTGACGGCTAAATTATTGGATTCTTGTCGTAGGTATTTTTCTGCGGTTAGGGTTTCAGAGGAGGAAATTCCATCAGTGAACTATTACCTCGCCCGCACGCTGTGGAACGAAATGGAAGGCCAATATCCGGCGATGCTTAACAGCTTGGAAATATTGAAGTCTAAGTATGTAGGAGCTGTGCTTCCGCTGTCGATAACTACGTTGTTTGCACATGCGTATGCGCTCAACGGCCGTCATGAGCACGCTGAGGTTTATTTTGATCGTGCAGAAGGAGAATTAACTAATCGTGAGTATTCTGCCGCCGGTTATTATCACTATAAATACTATGCCGATTGGCTGTATGGGAAAAGAGAATATCTGCTCTACGCCCATGCGCTTAAGAAATTTTATCGTATCAAAGATTCTATTGCCAACATTCAGCAAATGCGGCATATCAACGATGTGCAGACGCAGCGTTATGTCACAGAACGTGATCTGGAAATCGCTTATTTGAAGAAAATTCAAGAGGCCGATTATAAGCTTAATCGGTTGATTTGGATTGGGGGCATGACCGTACTGGTGGTTCTCATATTTGCAGTAGCACTTCTTTACAACCGTAGCCTACAGCGAAAAAAAAACAATATTATCCTGCAAGAAAAAAATGAGCGTATTGAGACCCTTATACGTGAATTACATCATCGGGTAAAAAACAACTTGCAGGTAATAAGCAGTCTGCTGAGTTTGCAGTCGCTTAAGATGGAAGAAGGGGAGGCAAGGCAGGCGGTGGCAGAAGGCCAGCGCAGAGTAGAATCTATGGTATTGATTCACCAAAAGCTTTACCAGCACGAAGATATTGCCGGTGTGAACATGAAAGCGTATGTCAATGATCTGATCCAATATATTGTATATAGTTTTGGTGTTTCGGATATTGAATTAAACATCGTTATTGAAGAGTTTGTATTGGATATCGATACGGCTATGCCGTTGGGATTAATTATTAACGAGTTGGTTACCAACTCACTGAAATATGGTGTAGGGGAAAAAGAGAAAAATCGGCTGGATATTGGTTTCTATCGTCGCCCTAACCATTACCAGCTTACGCTTGCTGACAACGGCTCAGGATTGCCGGAGGGATTCGATATCGCGAATTCATCGTCATTTGGGTTAAGGCTTGTCAGCGAGCTGGTGCGTCAATTGCGGGCAACGATTAGTTGGCGTACAACTGGTGGAGCAGTGTTTGAATTAATTATACCTAAATAGCTGTTAATTGTCGTAAAACCGACCGTAGATATGGAGAAGGTTAAAATTTTGGTTATCGAAGATGAAGCTATCGTAGCCAAGGATATCGTTGCCCGGCTGGAATTGGCGGATTATACAATCACAGGGGTGGCAGACAACGGAGAAGATGCCTTTTTAAATTATTTGCAGGTTAAACCCGATATCATCATGGCTGATATTCATTTAAAAGGTGAAATGGACGGGATACAAACAGTCGAACGGATTACTCAACTGGGGCCGATACCCGTGATTTACCTGACGGCTTATGCCGATGGCCGGACGTGGGAACGTGCCAAGCAAACGCGACCCGCGGCTTACTTGACCAAACCGTTCCGTGAAAGAGATATTCATAGTGCGATTGAACTGGCTTTGGATCGATATCGAGAGGCTGTCGGAAACCGAGAAATTAATGCGACTAACCATTTCTTTATCCGAACCGAAAATGGCCGCTTCGAGAAATTGTTGTTGGAAGACCTGCTATACCTGGAAGCAGACCGCAGTTATTGCCATGTGTACACCCGGCAGCGACGTGTCCTGATCTCTGAGTCACTGAACAAGCTCCATGAAAAATTCTGCCACGATAACCTTATTCGGATTCACCGATCGTACGTAATCAACAAAACTGCCGTTGAAGCTATCGACCATAATACCGTCATTATTAACGGTGCGGTATTACCAATCGGCCAGTCGTATGAAATGGAGTTTTTCTCTAAAATCCATTTTATTCGTTAACCCCGGAGTTAAATTTTGACTCTTGGGAAACCGAATGTAGGTGTTCGGAAACCGTTACTGTTGTTTTTCCGCTCGTATTGACAGTTTTGTGTGGTTGGTACAACAATATCACTCACTAAATTCAGTCAACTTTAATCATGAAAAAAACAAACAGTAAACGGATCGCCACTATGATGGTGGTTGCTTTGGTCTTCAGCTTCAGCAGTTGTGAGAAAAACGACAATGGGCCCGCATGCAATTGGGATAAAGAATATGCGGATTATGAAGCGAAGCTCAACGCTTATGCCGCCGATGTATCCAGTGTTTCAAAATGCAATGCATTGAAGCAGTCGGCCATAAATCTGCTCGGGAAATTAAAGGGATGCTCGGGGGTCGGAGAAATAGAGGCCGCAATAAATCAATGGAAAGACATTAACTGCAACAATCTTAGTCATTTTTAATTAACCACTTATAATACTAAGAAATGATTGGCAACATGAAACAGTTTTACATGTGTGTGGTCCTCACGGCAACGTTTTGTTGTGGCTTCGTCTTGGTGAGGGCTCAGGATGTGATTTATAAGACAGACCGGTCTGAAATTAAGGCAAAGGTTCAGGAAATTGACGAAGATAAAATTAGGTATAAACTGTTTGACCACTTGGACGGACCTGCATATACAGTACCTAAAAGAGAGGTTTTTATGATTATTTACCAGAATGGTAAGCGGGAAACCTTCAGTAGTGCACCTCTGGCTAAAGCTGAAGCCGATCCGTCGGCCATACCGCCAGGTAACCGGCCGGCTGCTGAAAGTGACGCCGTAGCGAAAGCGGTTCACATTACCAAAACCGCGGCTGCCCAGACTAAATCATCCGATGTTTCGGATTTTAAGTACGCTCCCGGCCGGTTGGTATTAAATCTTGTGGAAGGGTATGATTTCTCGCTTGGTGCCATGATAGAATCGCCGCTTTCAAAAAAGTTGACTGCCCAGCAGGATGCGCCCATCTATTCATACATCAATTTGGGTCTCCTTGCCTCAGTCTCGTCATATGCGGATGATTATAGCGGCATAGTGGTATGGGATCTGGGCCTGTATGGAAATTGGTATTTTCCCGTTAATAAGCTGTCCGGATCGGCAAAGGTCAATTCGGGATTCTTTCCGTATGTCTATTTGGGCGGGTTGCTAAGAAGTAGTACTGTTACGGTGGAGTATGGTGAAGCAGACGATTATACGGACACGACGGGTGACATCGCTTTTGGTGTTGGAGTGGACTACCGGTTTACAAAAGGTTTCGGCGTAACGGCACGCTATGATGCGGATTACAAGTTTGGTTTGGGGGTGTCCTTTGCCTTTTAGTTTAAATATTGAGGGTCATGAAAAATGTTATTCATTTTTTGCTGTGGGGTAGTTTAGTCCTATTGGGTGCTTGCAAGAAGGACGGTGACGCGGACGACGATGGGGGCAGGCATCAAACTGAGGATAGCCGGCTGGTGGGCAAATGGCAGAACGAATCCGGCACCACGATTTATAATGGTAGGGCCGACGGTTTGATGCTGGAGTCGACCACGAACAGTGCGTGGCTGGAAACAATACAGACTGGGTTTGTAAAGTACGGTGATTTTTACATCAAAAACCTGAACCGCGAGTCTGAAAATAGATTTTCCTGCGAGGCGCTGTGGTATACCCGTGTCAACGGTACTATCTCCGGGGTGAGGTATTCTTCGGAAAGTACCTTAACGATATCCCAAGACGGCAACCAATTGGAGTTAGACAGTTACAGCCCGTACGATGGTCAACGAGCAACAAGTATCTTGATAAAGAGATGAAGAAGTTTAGTACGTTTATTTTGCTGAGTATATATGGATTGATTTTCGTAGGTGCCGCCGGATGTTCAAAAAAGGAAGCGCCGGAAGTTATCGATGAAGTCGAGGAAGAGGAGACAGTAACATGGGTGACGCTCTTTTTCAAGGAAGTAGCAAGTGAGGATTACTGGATAAGGAGTGTGAAGATAGGCCACGCTGCGTACGAATTAGGCGGGTTTACCGATCGGAACGCTGCTCCCCACTGCGGCGAGGATATCGCGTTCCCGACTCGGTACCCGATCGATGAAACGGATATTAGGAATGGCAACGTAAAGATTGTAGTGCTCTTCAATTACTATCCGACAAATACATTTTCAAGGCAGCAAACATTTGAGATCCCCACATCGGTATTCAAGGAAGGTGCATGTACACCTGTGGAGATTCAGATACATACACCGGGAATCTTCCAGTTATATGTTCATCATCAGTGATCGTTTTCCGTAGATGGAAAAAACGTTATACGTTCAGCCTTTTCTTGCCGGGGACAGATTGACCCCGGCTTTTATTTTTACGGCTTTATTACGCTAAAATGATACCTCCGGGCCAGCAGATTTGTTAGCTTTGCAGAAAAATCCTGTATTAATGGGCACTGAAGCATCTGAAGTAAAGCACGTACCTGCAACCATCTATCCCGTCCTGTTCGCCTTAAGTTTTTCTCACCTGCTTAATGATACCATCCAGTCGCTTATCCCGGCCATCTATCCGCTGGTGAAAGACACGTTCCTGTTAAGTTTTTCACAAATCGGGATCATAACGCTGGTATTCCAGCTATCATCGTCGCTTTTGCAGCCGCTTGTCGGGATGATTACGGATAGCAGGCCCTATCCTTATGCGTTGCCGGTGGGCATGGGATTCAGTCTCGGCGGACTGGTCATGCTGGCGGTTGCGCCGAGTTATCAGTGGGTACTGGTGGCTGTGGCTTTCGTGGGGGCGGGTTCATCGGTGTTTCATCCAGAGGCGTCGCGAATGGCCTATGTGGCGTCGGGAGGCAGGCGCGGTTTCGCGCAGTCGCTGTTCCAGGTGGGGGGCAATGCGGGTAGTGCCATCGGACCGCTGCTGGCTGCCATGCTTATCGCGCCTTTCGGGCGATTCAACGTGATTTGGTTTTCTTTTGCGGCACTTACGGCAATAGTCATTCTGTATCGCATCGGTAAGTGGTATAAGCCAAAATCTATCCGTAATTACATTCTGCGTAAAAATAATAAGGTGAAGACCGTGGTGCAGCAGTCCCTGCCGCGCCGGACAGTGGTTATTTCCATTTTGGTGCTTCTGGTGCTGATCTTCTCCAAGTACTTTTATTTTGCCAGCCTTACCAGTTATTATACGTTCTATTTGATGCATAAATTCGGCGTATCCGTGCAGCAGTCGCAAATCTACTTGTTTGTCTTCCTCTTTGCCGTGGCGGCGGGTACGATGATCGGCGGTCCGGTGGGCGATCGCATCGGGCGCAAATACGTCATCTGGCTGTCTATTCTCGGCGCGTCTCCTTTTGCACTGGCACTCCCGTATGCTAATCTGTTCTGGACGGTCGTTCTGTCGTTCATTATAGGTGTGGTCATTGCTTCGGCCTTCTCTGCCATCCTGGTGTATGCGCAGGAACTACTGCCCGGAAATGTGGGGCTGGTGTCGGGCTTGTTTTTCGGGTTTGCTTTTGGGATGGGAGGGGTAGGTTCGGCCGTGCTTGGCAGACTGGCCGATAGTGCCGGGATAGATTATGTATACCGGCTTTGTTCTTTTCTTCCGCTAATCGGCATCGTTGCCGCTTTGCTGCCGAACTTAGCGAAGCGATCGCGTTGATGCCATATTCGCCAGCAGACGGGCTATTATTTAAAGAAACGGACGGTGGAAAAAAATAAGTGTGTATATTTGACGGTGTGAAGCCTTTGAAGAACAAAAAGGAAAGCTTTCATTAAGACCATTGAAAACAGATAAAATCGTTAATTATTTTCAAATGAAATTGTCCACCATCATAGCGGTCAGCAGCGTGCTGATGGCAGCCACCAATGCGCATGCGCAGCTTAAGAACCAAGCCGATTCGGTGGCATATGCGTTTGGTGCTTCCATCGCCCGCGACCTGAAGCAGGCCGGCCTCGAAACGATAAATGCCGCAGTGCTGGCTCAGGCTGTGGCTGATGTTTTTTCGGGAAATGACCGCTTGTTTGACGAAGGGTTGGAGCGCGAACTCATTATGGGCGCAATTACTGCTGCTCGGGAAAAAATGGATGCAAAGTTAAGGAACGAGGCAGATGAATTTATGGCGGGCAACCAGACCAGACAAGGGGTGAATACGACTGCTTCAGGTCTTCAATATGAGGTGATCCGTGCCGGAGAGGGCGAAAAACCCACGGTTGCCGACACAGTGACCGTCCATTATAAGGGACAACTGCGCAACGGCCAGGTCTTCGATAGTTCGTATGACCGCGGGGAGCCGGCAACCTTTCCGCTCGAACGGGTGATACAGGGCTGGATTGAGGGGCTGCAATTGATGCCTGCAGGATCGCATTACCGACTTTATGTGCCGTATGCACTGGGCTACGGTGAGCGCGGTGCGGGGCCGGATATTCCGCCGTACAGCCCGCTGATATTCGATGTGGAACTGATTTCGGTAAAGAAAGGCGGCGAGGTAACTCCAGTAGCGGATAGCCCTGCCCATGGAACCAAATGAACCCTTTAGGTAAATCGGATTTATACGTAACCCGGGTCGGCTTCGGCTGCATGTCGCTGGGTGAAAACCAGTCGGCCAGCAAGGATTTGTTGCGCAAAGCGGTAGATGGCGGCATAAACTTTTTTGATACAGCAGACCTGTATCAGAAAGGATTCAATGAACAGGTGGTGGGCGACGCACTTAAACCGGTCCGGAAGGATATAATCATTGCCACCAAGGTAGGCAACCAATGGCGGCCCGATGGAAGCGGGTGGGACTGGAACCCCAGCAAGGATTATATCATAAAAAGCGTTGAGCATAGCCTCCGCCGGCTGAAAACGGACTACATCGATCTGTACCAGTTGCACGGGGGGACAATTGATGACCCGTTGGATGAAACCATCAGTGCATTTGAATTGCTTAAACAGCAGGGCAAAATCCGCTGGTATGGCATTTCATCGATCCGGCCGAACGTTATCCGGGAATATGTGAAGCGCTCCAACATTGTGAGCGTGATGATGCAGTATAGTCTGCTCGATCATCGGCCGGAAGAGGAACTATTGGACCTGTTGCACGCGCATGGTATCAGCGTGATCTGCCGGGGCGCGGTGGCCCAGGGCTTGTTGGTGGGTAAAGGGGCGGCCGCATACCTGCAATATACCGATGGTGAGGTTGGCAGGGCTGCCAAAGCGATAGCCAGCATGGCTGCGGAGATGGGGATAGACAAGCTGGAGGTGGCGTTGGGATATGTTTGGGGGCATCCCGCTGTGGCTACCGCTGCATTGGGGATCCGGACATCGGCGCAGTTGGACGATGCGTTGCGCGTGCTGCGCCGCGGCACCCCCCTGGCTGATGAACAACGGGCCTTGCTCCGCAAGTCGGTGCGGGCCTATCGTTATGACGCTCACCGGTGATTCCATCGCCGCTGAACTTATGATGTATATTTATAACTTAACAAAGATACAATATGAAAAAAAACCTTCACACGCTTGCTCTTATCGGGTTCGTCACACTGGCCTCCGCGATGCAGGCACTCGCCCAGCAACCGGAGCGGAAACTCGGCTGGCAGCTATCGGCCCAGACCTATACCTTCAAACAGTTTACGTTTTTTGAGGCGGTAGATAAGACCCTTGGAGCGGGATTGAAATCGGTAGAAGCCTACACCGGACAGAAGTTGGGGGGCGGTATTGAAGGGAAAATGGATTATAAGATGGACGCCGCTAAACGGAAACTTATCCGTAAAGCCTTGAAAAGGAAAGGCGTGAAGTTATATGCATTCGGAGTGGTCAATGGCAACACCGAAGAGGAGTGGCGCCAGTTGTTCGAATTCGCAAAAGCCATGGGTGTTAAAGTCATCAATACCGAACCCAATGAGAAATTCATACCCTTGATAGGTCAGCTGGCCAATCAGTATAAAATTAAGGTAGGCATCCATAACCATCCGAAGCCGTCGCGCTACTGGAACCCACAGACGGTACTAGACGCTATAGCCGCCGCCGACAGTAAGTATGTTGGGGCCTGTGCTGATATTGGCCACTGGGTTAGGTCGGGGTTGGATCCCGTGGAAAGCCTCAGGCAATATGAGGGGCACCTGGTAAGTCTGCATTTCAAGGATTTAGCAGAAAGATCCAGCAAAACACATGACGTGCATTGGGGCACAGGCGTATGTAACGTGGCCGGAGTGATTGCTGAATTGAAGCGTCAGCGCTTTAAGGGTAATATCTCTGCGGAATACGAGCATAATTGGGAAAACAACGCGGGAGACGTGGCTCAGAGCGTTAAGAACTTTCGGGAACTGCTGCGGAATTAACCGCAGCAGCTAAGCCTCAGAATAAACCGAACAATTCGGTTTCGATTTTTTGGAGTACGAACCCCATATCTTCGGGGTTACGGGCAAAGTCAAGCTTATCCTTGTCCAGGATAAGCAACTTGCCTTCTTTGTAGTTTTTAATCCACTTTTCGTACTTTGCATTCAGTTTGGAAAGATAATCCAGGCGGATGTTGGCTTCGTATTCCCTGCCCCGGGTCTGGATATTTTCAACCAACGTGGGTACTGAGGCTCTGAGATAAATCAGCAGATCCGGTGGCTTGATATAGGATACGATACTCTCGAAAATATTGCTGTAATTTTCAAAATCGCGGGCACTCATGAGTCCCATGTCATACAGATTCTCCGCAAAGATATACGCATCCTCATAGATGGTACGGTCCTGGATAATATTGATGTTTTTTTTCTGCAGCTCAACGATATGCCTGAAGCGGCTGTTCAGAAAATAAATCTGGAGGTTGAATGCCCAGCGTTTCATGTCGCTGTAAAAATCCTCCAGGTAAGGGTTGTCATCCACTGCCTCAAATTGCGGCTCCCATTTCAGGTGGTTGGCCAGCAACTGGGTGAGGGTGGTTTTTCCTGCTCCGATGTTTCCTACGATGGCGATGTGCATGCTAAAATTTCCTGAAGCCGATGATTTCCCGTACATCCGCGAGCGTCTTGCGGGCGCTCTCCCGTGCTTTTTCGTTGCCTTGGCGAATGGCCTTGCTAATATACGTGTTATCCGTTGAAATTTCATGGATACGCTGGCGTACAGGCGCTGTGGCGGCAATGATGTCTTCGGCGAGCTGTTTTTTCAGATCGCCATACCGGATTTCACACCGGTTGTATAAGTCATCAAAATGCTGCACGGTGTCGGGCGACGATACGGCGGCCATCAAGGTAAACAGGTTTTGGATAGCCTCCGGTTTCTGCTGGTTCGGTTCAGTGGGCCCACTGTCTGTCACTGCACGCATCACTTTCTTGCGGATGGTTTCCGGCGAGTCAGACAGGTATACCGCATTGGCTTCTCCCTCAGATTTACCCATTTTGCCCTTACCGTCTAATCCGGGTATTTTAACGAGCTGTTTGCTGAACGAAAAGGCATGGGGCTCCTGAAAATAGTCCGTGTTATACATCCGGTTAAACCGGTTGGCAAAGGTGCGTGTCATCTCAAGATGCTGCTCCTGATCTTTGCCTACAGGTACTTTGGTGGCGTGGTGCAGCAGGATGTCGGCGGCCATTAAAACGGGGTAAGTGAGCAGTCCGGCATTAACGTTGTTCGGGTTGGCCCTCACCTTATCTTTGAACGAGGTGGCCCGCTCCAGTTCACCCAGGTAGGCATTCATGTTCATATACAGGTAAAGCTCGGCCACCTCCGGCACATCCGATTGGATATATATCGTCGCAATTTCCGGATCAATGCCGGCGGCAAGGTATTCAATTGCCACCTGGCGCACGTTGGCATGCAGATCCTGTGGCGTAGGATGCGTAGTCAGCGAATGCAGGTCCGCGATAAAAAAGTAGCAGCGGTGCTCGTGCTGCATCTTCACGAAGTTTTTGATGGCACCATAGTAATTTCCTAAGTGTAACTTTCCGGTACTCCGGATACCACTGACAACTGTTTCCATATTGGTCGCGAAAATACGAATTATTGCGGAAATCAGACATGCTTCGGTGCTGTCATCCTAAAGTCACTGTAATGTCATGTACCATATTGAAATGCAGTTTGAACTATACGGAATGGTTGATAATTACTATTTTTGCTACGTAACTGTTACGGTATGGAAGAACTGGTGAAACCTACATACAAGAAGCCCGGGCCTGATGATTTCTTTAAAAAGCTTCAGAAAGAGGTGCAGGTCACGGTGTTAGGGAACAAACGGATACAGCGGTTGAATGTCGCCAAAACATTTTTCCTCCTGTTCCTGTATGTTGGCTTATACAGCTGCATCCTGATTTTCGGAAACCATACTCCCTTGCTGTTCCTCTGCTATATCCTGCTCGGCTTTTCCATGATTATGCTGTTCATCAATGCGTTTCACGATGCGGCACACGGGGCAGTGTTCAAAAAAAGGAAGCACAATCAGTGGTTTATGCATGTGCTGGAGCTTTTTGGCAGCAACAGCTGGCTGTGGGGCAAACGCCATAACCTGCTGCACCATCCGTACCCGAATATCCAGCATTGGGACACGGATATCAAACAGAGCGATCTGGTACGTATTTTCCCCGATAGCCCGCACCTGAAGAAACACCGGTACCAGCACATTTACATGTTTCTGCTGTATCCACTGTATACCTTAAACTGGTTGTTTATCCGCGATTTTAAGGATTTCTTCGGTACGAAGGACAATTACGTGAAGCGGGTCGTCAAAATCCCGCGGGTAGAATATGTTAAGCTGTTTGCCGCAAAGATTTTCAACTTGTTTTATTTGATAGGTGTCCCTGTCATGGTGCTGGACCAACCTTGGTATATCATTGTGCTGGGATGGCTGTGCATGCATATTTTCGGCAGC
Source organism: Parapedobacter composti (assembly GCF_900112315.1). Classification (GTDB taxonomy): domain Bacteria; phylum Bacteroidota; class Bacteroidia; order Sphingobacteriales; family Sphingobacteriaceae; genus Parapedobacter; species Parapedobacter composti. The sequence continues at coordinate 176,308 of NZ_FOLL01000006.1, forward strand.
ATGTTGGGGGTCATCGCCCTGATATCAACCCATGTGGATGAGACCGCGGTATTTCCGTTGCCGCCGCCCGATGGCAAAATGGATGTCACCTGGGCCGAGCACCAGATGATGGTGACCAAAGATTTCAGTGCCGACAACCCGCTCGCGAATTTCCTCTTCGGAGGCTTTACCCATCACGTGGCACATCATCTTTTCCCGCACGTTGCCCACACCTACTATCCCTATATTACGCCCATTATCAAGCGGTACGCCAGGGAGTATGATCTGCCCTACACCTGTTATCCGGCAATCAAGGCGGTGCGTTCACATTTCGTGCTGCTGAAGAAACAGGGAGCGGGTGAAAGCTTGTTTCAGCACGGCGAGTTATAGTTTCTTGGCTTCTTCCCAGAAGACATCCATCTCGGCAAGGGTCATTTCCTTGAGTGATTTCCCTTCGGCTTTTGCACGGGCTTCCAAATGTGAAAAGCGTTTGATGAATTTCTTGTTGGTGCGCTCCAGGGCATTTTCTGGATTGATGCCGATGAAGCGGGCATAGTTCACCAGGGAAAAGAGCAGATCGCCGAATTCAGCTTCGGCTTTCTCCTTGTCTATGGCCTCAGCTGCAGTCACATCAAATTCACTTTTAAACTCCGCCAGTTCTTCTTCTACCTTTTGCCACACCTGCTGCTTTTCTTCCCAGTCAAAACCAACACCCCGCACTTTGTCCTGTATCCGGTAGGCCTTTACAAGGGCAGGTAAAGAGGCTGGTACTCCGGCCAAGACGGATTGGTTTCCTTCCTTCAGCTTCAGCTGTTCCCAGTTGCTTTTTACATCTTCTTCATTCGCGGCCAAAACGTCGCCATAGACATGCGGATGGCGGGAAATCAGTTTGTCGCATACACCATTAAGCACATCCACCACATCAAAGGCACCCTGTTCTTCGGCAATACGGGCATAGAATACCAAATGCATCATGAGGTCACCCAGTTCTTTTTTTACCTCATCCAGGTTGTTTTCCAGTATAGCATCGCCCAGTTCATACATTTCTTCAATGCTCAGGTGCCGCAAGGTCTCCATGGTTTGTTTACGATCCCACGGGCATTCCGTACGCAGGGTGTGCAGTATGGTCAGTAGTCGTTCAAAAGCCGTTGCGGGCGTTTCCTGGTGGGGTGGGGGAGTATGGGGCATAACATTGTTTTTGCCTGCAAAGGTAACAATTTAAACCGTCACCTCGCTCGGGCTGCCGTGGATTTGCAATTGCTGGATGAACTGCGCCAGCTGGTCCATGCCCTTGGTAAATTCATTGGCATCCGGCAGTTCCCCGCTGCGCGCATCGATTTCCATTTTCCGGAGCAGAAAAGCAATCTTATCCGCACCGATTTGGGCCGTTCGTCCGGCTATACGGTGCAGCAACAGTTCAGCCCCTTCCAAGTTGCCCGCTTGGTAACAGCGTTTCAGGTCGGCCATATCCGCTTCGGTATCCCGGATATAGAGCGCAATGATACCGCGGGCCTGCGTGTCATCATCCAGGGCAGGACGGATTCCCTCCGCCGTTTGTGGCGATGCCGGCATTGCCGTGCTGGCCGGAACCCCGAGCACCTGCAACAGATCAGCTTCCCTGAACGGCTTCAGCAGCAGGCCGTCGAAGCCCTGCGCGAGAATGTGTTCCTGTTCTTCGGGAAGCACCTGCGCGGTGCACGCGTATATTTTTACCCCTGAGGTGTCTATTTTGCGCCGCAATTCACGGTTCAGCTGGGTACCGTCCATTTCCGGCATGCGAATGTCCATCAGTATGGTCTTTACGTGGGGATCCCACGGAGTTTCAAGCACTTCTTTGGGCGAAGTGAATGCCCGGTAGCTGACCTTATGCTTGGCGAATATGCTTTTGCATAATCCCAGAATGAGGCGGTCATCGTCCACAATCCATACACGGCCGCCATGCCGGAGCGTGTCATACGGCTGATGCCGCGGCGTTTCCGGTGCGGCCAGCAGTTCGGTGGTTTTGAGGGGCAGGTTTACCCGGAACACCGATCCCACGCCCTTCTTGCTTTCCACGCGAATTTGGCCATCCATGCTGTCGCAGATGGCCTTGACGATGCTCAGACCCAAGCCGCTGCCGAAATAAACACCGGAATTGGCATTCTCAGATTGTTCAAAATCGTTGAATATCCGATCCAGATCACCGGCGGGGATTCCCTTGCCGGTGTCTTTTACCACGATGTTCAGTTCCGTCTTTCCATCATAAACCACCGTACTGACATGGAGGGTAACTCTGCCCCGGTCTGTAAACTTAATCGCATTGCTCAGCAGGTTAAAAAGGATCTGCTTTATACGGAACGCATCGCCCGATACGTAACCCGATCCCAGGATGCGGGTGTTGAATTCCAGTTCCAGTCCTTTGGCCTGGGCTTGTGCCTTCATTACGGACACCACATTGTTAACCAGGCCGGCTACGGCAAACGGTTTTTCATTCAGGTGTATTTTTCCAGACGTGATTCGGCTATAATCCAGAATTTCGTTGACGATTTGCAAGAGGTGTTCCGACGACTGATAGATGGCGTCGATTTTGGCATCGTCTATCGCCCGTTCCTGTTTCAACTGCTCCGAATAGCCGATGATGGATTGCAGCGGCGTACGGAGTTCATGGCTCATGTTGGCCAGAAAACGTTGTTTGGCGGCCGCATGATATTCCGCCTCCTCTTTGGCTGCCTCCAATGCGGCCCGGTACGCGTTGTTCCGGCGGATATCGCCCAGGATGAGGTACACCATGATGGCCGTGATAATGAAGAAGGCGAGGATGATAGCACCGATGCGCCACACGCTGTCATTGACCACTGCCCTGGCTTGCTGATTATCCCGCTGGATTTCCTGCATGGCCTCATTTTCAACGGCATGGAGGATGCTGAGCATGTTACTGATTAATGTATTGCTGGCTATGGTCAGTTCCATCTCGCGGTTGACGAACTGTTCGCGTTGCTGCTGCTGGAGCTTTTGAAACCGCTGCACGGCACTGTCTATGCGTGCTATCGTGCTATCGTGCTGCACTGCGCGGATGGTATCTACGATGGTTACAAGTTCCTCCTCCACCATTCGGCGCTCCTCGATAACCTGTTCCTGCTGCTCCTGTTCCTGTCGTTTCCGCGAACCGAAGAGCCTGGAAAAAAGCCCCCTGTCTTCGTTGTTTATCGGAACAGTGATCCTGCTGGTATCGCCGGGGATGGTGATGACCTTGCGCTTACGTTCCGTGGTAACAATGGTGCTGTCTGCGCTGGGCTCATAGATAACGTCACTTAATGATCGAAGTTGTTCCAGAAATTCGCGGCTATCCACCACCTTTTCGCGCACCCTGATGTAGGCGTTGAACAACTTGTCGCGCTGCCGCAGGAGCAGTTTGATCGAATCAATCCGCGATTGCTGGATCTCGCTTTCTTCATACAGTTCCTTCAGGGAGTCCAGGGATACCGCGATGGCGCCCGATTCCTTCGAAAAACTTTTGTAGGAAGTGTTGCCTCCGAAAGCCTGTGAACGCTGCAATTGGTCGAGCCGCATGATATCCCGTGATATGCTGCTGACAATCTCCAGTTTAGGGTTCGGCGTGGTGATGTTGTCTACGGTAGACATCATTTCCGTGAATGCGACCCGGATGATAAGCCAAGCCAACACCAATGCCACCACGCAGGAGATAAAAACGAAAATCACCTTGCGCCGCACGCTTCCCGCGGATTGTATGTATTGGGTAGGCATGGAACGTTAGCCCTCACATTTCTGTAAAGATACCAAAAATTGTGCTAAACCACCCACCACCGTCCACCGATCACCCACCACCGTCCACCGACCACCGATCACCATCCACCAATCACTGATTCAAAAACACAAATTTATTATCAAACATGTCAAGCGTTATACGGCTGTTTTTATCAACCTTCCCGGCCAAGATTTCCTTCGATAATTCATTGAGGATATGTTTCTGGATAACGCGTTTAAGCGGGCGGGCGCCGTACTGAGGATCATATCCCAGTTGGGCAAGCCAATCCAGCGCTTCTTCGCTGGCCGAGAGCTGGATGTCCATTTCCGCCAATTGCTGTTGCACCCGGGCGAACTGCAGTTGTACAATCTTTCCAAGTTCTTCCCTGCTGAGCGGGGCAAACATGATGATTTCATCTATCCGGTTGAGAAACTCGGGCCGTATGGATTTCTGGAGCAGTTCGAATACCTCACCGCGCGTTTTGGCCATGATTTCGTCCCTGTTTGCATCATCCATCTGGCTGAAGTTCTCCTGGATAAGGTGCGAACCGATATTGGACGTCATGATGATGATGGTGTTTTTAAAGTTCACGATGCGGCCCTTGTTGTCCGTGAGATGGCCATCATCCAGTACCTGTAGCAGAATGTTGAATACGTCTGGGTGGGCCTTTTCAATTTCATCGAGGAGTACCACTGCATAGGGCCTGCGACGGATGGCTTCCGTAAGCTGCCCGCCTTCATCATAGCCCACATATCCCGGGGGGGCGCCGATAAGGCGCGATACGGAATGACGTTCTTGGTATTCGCTCATGTCTATTCGTACCATCGACTGCTCATCGTTGAATAGAAATTCCGCCAGCGCCTTGGCAAGTTCAGTCTTACCCACACCCGTTGTTCCCAGAAAAATGAACGAGCCTATGGGCCGGCGTTTGTCACTCAGTCCGGCACGCGACCGCCTGATGGCATCCGAAATGGCTTCAATGGCTTCCTCCTGCCCGGCCACCCGCTTGTGTAATTCTTCTTCAAGGTGTAGCAGTTTGTCACGTTCACTCTGAACCATCTTGGTCACCGGAATACCCGTCCAGCGAGATACCACGCCTGCGATATCTTCAGCTGTTACTTCTTCCTTAAGCATACGGCTTTCGCCCTGCTTTTCGGCCAGTTCCTTTTTGAGCGCCTCTACTTTATCCTGCGACTCCTTGATGCGTCCGTACCGGATCTCAGCTACACGGCCATAATCGCCGGCACGCTCGGCCTGGTCGGCTTCGATTTTATAGTTTTCAATTTGCTCAAGTTCGTGGTTGATGCTGTCTACCAGCGTTTTTTCACTTTGCCATGCGGCCCGCAGCGAGTCACGTTCGGCGCTCAGGTTGGCAATTTCCTTACTGAGTTCCTCCACCTTTTTGGCGTCATTCTCGCGTTTGATGGCCTCCCGCTCGATTTCAAGCTGCATGATACGCCGTTCAATTTCATCCACAGCTTCAGGTACGGAGTCCATCTCAAGCCGCAGCTTGGAAGCCGCCTCGTCCATCAGATCGATGGCCTTGTCTGGCAAAAACCTATCGGCAATGTACCGTTGCGATAATTCCACGGCCGCAATGATGGCCTCGTCAAGGATGCGTACCTTGTGGTGGGTTTCATAGCGCTCTTTAAGTCCCCGGAGAATGGAAATCGCATCCTGTGTGTCCGGTTCTTCCACCATAACCTTTTGGAAACGGCGTTCAAGGGCTTTGTCTTTCTCGAAATACTTCTGGTATTCGTTAAGTGTGGTAGCCCCGATGGCCCGAAGTTCGCCCCGCGCAAGTGCCGGTTTAAGGATGTTGGCTGCGTCCATGGCCCCCTCACCGCCGCCGGCTCCCACAAGTGTATGGATTTCATCGATGAACAGGATAATTTCCCCATCGCTTTGCGTTACCTCCTTCACCACTGCTTTGAGCCGTTCTTCGAACTCGCCCTTGTATTTCGCCCCGGCTATCAAAGCCCCCATATCCAGCGAATAAACCGTCTTTGTCTTCAGGTTTTCCGGTACGTCGCCTTTAATGATGCGGTGGGCAATGCCTTCGGCAATAGCCGTTTTGCCCACCCCCGGTTCACCTACCAGAATCGGATTGTTTTTGGTGCGGCGGGAGAGGATCTGGATGACCCTCCGGATCTCCTCATCGCGTCCGATAACCGGATCGAGTTTGCCCGATTCGGCATCTTCGTTAAGGTTACGCGCATACTTGTTCAACGCGTTGTAGGTAGCTTCGGCATTGGGATCCGTTACCCGTGAGCTGCCGCGCAAATCGGCGATGGCCTTTTTCAAGTCCTTTTCAGTCACCCCTTGATCTTTAAGCAGGGAAGCCGTTTTGTCTCCGGCATTGAGGATGCCGAGCAGCATATGCTCAATGGAAACGAATTCGTCTTTGAATTCTTTCAAGTAGGATTGGGCTTTCTGCAACGCGGTATTGGCTGCCGATGAAAGATAGATGCCGCTGCCGCTTACCTTCGGAAAGGTGGAGATCTGCTTGTCAAGTTCGTCCTCCACATGCCTAACATTGACGTTCAGTTTTTTGAGCAGGTGGTTAACTACATTTTCGTCCACCAGCAAAAGTCCTTTGAGCAGGTGAGCCGTTTCAATGGACTGCTGTTGGTTGCCCACAGCAATTTCAGATGCCTTTTGAATGGCTTCCTGTGCTTTGATGGTATAATTGTTAAAATTCATAGTCTTCACGCTTTTGGGAATGTGTTATCAAAACAAATACCACGGAAAAAAGGATTGCCGAATCGGAAATTTTGTCGCAACTGCTTTAAGTTATACTGAATAAATGTCTGGTGTTTAATCTTTTATGCTGAAAAAATTGCAGTGTTTGTTAAAAATTGGGTTTAAGCAAATATTTGTCATAAAACCGGAAGATATGCCCAGCGGCTTCTTCTGCTGTGTCCACGAGCCGATACAGGTTAAGGTCTTCCGGACTGATGTTCCCTTCGTTCAGCATGGTGTTTTTTATCCAATCGAACAATCCCTTATAATATTCCTTGCCCACCAGTACGATGGGAAAGCGCGCAACTTTTCCGGTCTGGATGAGCGTGATGGCCTCAAACAGCTCATCCATGGTACCGAATCCGCCGGGCAGCACGATGAAGCCCTGGGAATATTTCATGAACATCACCTTGCGCACAAAAAAATAATTGAACTGCAATAGTTTGTCGCGGTCGATATAAGGATTGTGGAATTGTTCGAAGGGCAGTTCGATATTGATGCCCACAGATTTGCCGCCGGCTTCATAGGCCCCTTTGTTTGCCGCTTCCATGATACCGGGCCCGCCGCCGGAAACCACGCCGTAGCCCCGTTCGGTGAGCAACCGGGCAATGTCTTCCGCAAGTTTGTAGTATTTATGATCTTCCGGTGTGCGGGCCGATCCGAATATGGATACGCAGGGGCCTATCTTTGCCAGTTTTTCGAAACCATCGACAAATTCGGCCATGATTTTGAAGATCTGCCAAGAGTCCTTTACCTTGATTTCTTGCCAGGTCTTGTTTTCGAAGGCCCGCATGATTTTGTCTTCTCGCGTTCTTGCCATAATTGTTGTTTGCGTTGTTTTGCTAAAATAAATAAATTTTAACGCGAAGATTGTTTTCATGGAGGTGAAAAAGAACGGTGCGGTTCGTCGTTGCCCAAAATATTCGGCCTTTGCTTCGTGTTGGGCGTACAAATGGCTATCTTTGTTTCATGAATTTTTCTTCCAAGCTGCTGGAACAGGCCGTTGGCGAATTCGGCCGACTGCCCGGTGTGGGGCAGAAGACGGCATTGCGCCTCGTGCTGCACCTCCTGAAGCAACCTGATGCAGATGTGTTGCGGTTTACCGATGCACTTTGCCGCCTGAAACAGGATATCCGGCATTGTGCCGTCTGCCACAATATTTCAGACAATGATATTTGTGAGATCTGTGCGTCGCTGAAGCGGGATAAAGGATTGATATGCGTAGTGGAAGATACGCGCGATGTCATGGCTATCGAAAATACCGGCCAGTATCACGGCGTATACCATGTGCTGGGCGGACTGATTTCGCCGATGGATGGAGTCGGGCCATCTGATCTCCAGATCGACAGCTTGGTGAGACGCCTCGAAGCCGGAGGGGTGCAAGAAGTTATCCTGGCTTTGAGTGCAACCATGGAGGGCGATACCACCATTTTCTACCTATATAAAAAAATAAAAGATTTCGGCATATCCATCAGTACCATCGCCCGTGGCATTGCTTTCGGTGGTGAACTGGAGTATGTAGATGAAGTAACCTTGGGGCGTTCCATCGCCACCCGCGTACCTTATGAGCGGAACATTGCATAACAAGACCGTCGTCATCACCGGCGCTTCTTCCGGCATCGGGTTGGCGTGTGCAGAAGCCTTTGCACGTCAGGGCGCTCATTTGGTGCTGGGAGCCCGGCGCTATGTGGAGCTCTGTGAAATCGGTCGATCGCTGGAAATAAAATATGGTATCCGCGCGGTGGCCGTGGCATGTGACGTCGCTAAGGAAGCGGACTGCCGGGCGCTTGTGCAGCAGGCCGTGGCAACCTTTGGGGGCATCGATGTACTGGTCAACAATGCGGGCATCAGCATGCGGGCGTTGTTTGCCGATTTAGACCTTGTTGTGCTACACCGGTTGATGGACGTTAACTTCTGGGGTACGGTATACTGTACCAAATACGCCATGGCTGAACTGCTTCGTAGCAAAGGTTCGGTGGTGGCCGTGTCATCCATTGCCGGATACCGGGGCTTGCCCGGTCGCACGGGATATTCTGCATCCAAATTTGCCATCCACGGATTCATGGAGTCGCTGCGCGTGGAAAACCTGAAGGCCGGACTGCATGTGATGCTGGCATGTCCGGGGTTTACCGCTTCGAATATCCGGCAGACGGCACTGGATGGTTCGGGTGGCGAACACGGCGAAACCAGCATGGATGAAGGCAGGATGATGTCCGCAACGGAAGTCGCAGAGCGGATTGTACGGGGAATCATCCAGCGTAAGCGCACACTCGTCATGACCCGGCAGGGCAAACTGGCCGTACTGATGAATAAACTGCTGCCCGCCTGGGTGGATAAGCAGGTATACAAGCTGTTCGCTAAGGAAAAGAACCCGTTGGTAAAATGACCGTTTTACAGTTTCCGTACAACAAGGTATAGCCCCCATGCCACGCACATAAGTACTGCAGCAGTACCCCACCATAACACGTTAAAGCCGTAATGGTCGGCAATACGCGTGCCTAAAAAAGGCGAAAACACGTGCGCCGCAGAAAAGGCCAGCGCATTCAGCCCCATATATGCCCCCTGTGTCTGTTTAGAAGCCCGCTGCACCGCCACCGATGCCATAAACGGCATGGCCAATATTTCGGAGATGCTGAGCAGGAAAATGGACGCGTAAAGTATCCAGTATCCGGTAGGGATGGGCAACAATGCAAAAGAGACGGCACAGAGCGCAGTACCGATAAAAATACTGCTGGCATAGGAAAGGCGCCGTTCGGCGATATGTACGAGCAGCATTTCAAAGACCACCACCACAAAGCCGCTGAATCCCAGGATGATGCCTACCTGTTTCTCGTTGAGGGCATGCCCTTGTTGGTAAAAGAGGGGCAGTGTACTGAGCAACTGGAAAAAGCAGATGGCATAAATGCAGCAAAATAGGCTGAACAGCAGGAATGTCCAGTCGCGATAGGGCGAGAGGGGTCTGGAAGAAGGTTTGTCGCCCTTACCGGCCGTTGGTTTGGGCCGGGTATTTCCCTTTCGTTTGGCAAAAAACGCGATAAACACCAGCGAAGCGATGAAGGCGCCCAACGCGTTGCCATAAAATATCCAGTGATAGGAGATGGATGCCAAGAAGCCGCCCAGCGCCGGGCCGATGGAGAAGCCGAGATTGATGGCCATGCGGTTGAGCGAGAAGGCACGCGTGATGTTTTCGGGCCGCGCATATCGCGCTACGGACACCGAATTGGCCGGACGGAACGATTCGGTGACAACGCTGAGGATATAGATGACGGCGGCGAGCCCCTTAACGGAGGTAAACAGCGGTGCTGCCATGAACAAGGGCACGGAGGCCAGCAGGCTGATTGTCTGTACCCAGAAATTGCCGAACCGATCGGTCAGCCAGCCGCCGAGCCACGAGCCGGTAACGGCACCAAGGCCGAAACAGGCCAGCACCACCCCCACTTCGCTGATGGAAAAATGCAACGCCTGCGTCATGTAGATGCCCAGAAATGGCAGCACCATGGCGCCGGTACGATTAACCAGCATAACCAGGGCAAGCAGCCAGGCCGGCCGCGACAGACCACGGTAGGAATCGATGTATAGTTTCAGCAGTTCTTTCATGATCCGGTAGACGCCCGCTGGGCGTTATCAGCCAACCACCGCGGCCATAGGTGTTGAAACGTCATACCTATAGGCGCCGGCCAACGCTTTCTTGCCCGATTGCCGCTCAAAGACATAGTCGAGCCGGCCGAGGTAAATGCCACCAAAACCGACCTGGTTGACTATGGTTTCCCGGCCATCGAGATTACGGATGGATTCCGGCTCAGGCATGAAGGTATGGGTGTGCCCACCGATGATGAGGTCCACGTTCCGCGTATTGGCAGCCAGCACCCGGTCAGATATCTTATCGCTTTGGTATTGGTATCCTAAGTGCGACAGGCAGACGATTAGGTCGCACCGCAGGTCATGCCTGAGCTGCGCAGCAAGTTCGTTGGCCGTGGCAATAGGGTCTAGGTACCGTACACCCCGGCAGCGGACGGGGTCCACCAATCCGTCCAGTTCAATGCCAAGTCCGAACACGCCGATGCGGATTCCCTGTTTTCTGAAAATCGCATAATCACGGGTCTTTCCCTTCAGCAGGGTATCGCTGAAATCGTAGTTGGCCGTGAGAAACGGAAACGTGGCATAACCCAGCATTTGGGCCAGCCCATCGAGGCCATTGTCAAATTCATGGTTGCCCAGCGTACAGGCGTCATAGCCCATCTTGCTCATGAGTTCCAGCTCCACTTTGCCCCCGAAGAGATTGAAGTATGGCGTGCCCTGCACGGTATCTCCCGCATCGAGCAGCAGCACATTGCGTTGTTCCGAGCGGATGCGCCGCACCAGTGCGGCCCGGCGTGCTACACCGCCCAGCCCTTGGTTGCGCGACCCGTCCATGGGGAACGGTTCAATGCGGCTGTGCACGTCGTTGGTATGGAGAATGGTGAGGACCACTTGGTCGCCGGCCGAGGCCGATGCAGCAAAGGGCACACTGCTGACGGCCGACCATGCCGCCACGGCACCGGCCTGTTTCAGGAAATGGCGTCTATTCATCCGTTGTGATGCGTCCATCGAGTTTCGTATTAATGTGCTGGCCGTCATGGCTTAGCCCGCTTACATAGTCAATCAGTGCTTCGCGGACCTTCTTGCCCAGGTTGATGCGGTTTACGGGATTTTCCAAGCCGCGCGAATTGTCGCCTCCATTGGCCAGGTAGTCGTATGTCACGAGTGTATACGTACGGGCCGTATCCAGCGGGGCACCGCCGATGCGTATGTCGGCCGCATGGCCGTTGGCAATGTGCAAGCGCATCCCCGCCATGGGCTGCCCGCCTGTGCTGGCAGCGAACTGAGCCAGTTGAAGCACGCTCGCGCCTGAAAGCTCCAGCACTACCAGCTCATTCTCGAATGGCATCAATTCAAAAAGGTGACCCACGGTAATGTCGCCCTGCATGAGCTCGGTGCGGAGGCCGCCCTTCGTGCCAAACGAAAATTCCGCTTCCGGGTGCAGCTTCCGCCCCTCGGTCAACAGCGCATCGGCAAAGAAGTTGCCAAGCAGCGTTTCCGGGACGTTCCCGGGCTTGGTCAGTGCCACAGCCGTCCGGCCCACCACCCGGTTCATTTCGGCGTCCAGCTGCTGCTTGTACGGCGCATAGAGGCGGACGAACGCCGGATCATCGGTGATGGTACTGTCCATCGGAAACCGGGTGTACATGCCTCCTTTCCGGAGGACGAAATGCCGGTTACAGGACGCGTTAGCCAGGCCAACGGTCAAGCAGAGCAAAACGAAAAATCGGGGAGAAGTAAAATACTTCATGATGTCAAACATTTCGGCACCCGATGTGCGGGTGCGTAAAGGTAGCCAACCTGTGTTAAATCAGGAAAAAGTTTTTGTAGCGTTTTTCATCGTCACTCCTGCGCTTGCCGGGCACACCCATTGGCGCGGACGGGTATTGATGCGCGCAGTTTCGAGCGGGTGCGGACTTTGTCCCGCAGGCGTGCATAGCGGCTTTTCCGCTTGGAGAACAGCGCCGACAGGTTATAGGCATCCCAGTTGACCAGCAGCACGCTCAGCAGGATAATCACCAATGCCATGATCTGCGAGGAAGTGACCGTTTCGCTGGCAAACCAAGCACCCAGCAATACCGCCACAATGGGGTTGACATAAGTGTGGGTGCTCACCTGGGTGGCGGGGCGTACCTGAAGGAGCCAGATGTAAGAACTGTAGGCCACAATAGAGCCCATAACGATGAGATAAACCATCGCCCACCAAGCGCCGGAAGGGACCATCTCAAACCGGAAATCGGCAATCTCGCCGCGGAAACCGGCCGTTATCGCAAAAACAATACCGGCAAGCAGCATCTGCCACGCAGTGCCTACCATGCTGTTACCCTGCGCCGCCTCCCCGGATTTACCGTAATACTTGGCGTACAACGAACCGATGGTCCACGCCATAGCCCCCAGCAGCAGCAGCACCATGCCGGTAATGTTCGCCTGCCGCTGGGCAGTATCCATCGCTTGGGCCACCCGATCACCGAAAAGCATGACCACACCGAAGAACCCCATGAATACGCCGAAAACCACCGGCAAGTTGCTGAAGTTGGCCTTCCAGTTGGGCTTATCGAGCACGATGAACCAGATGGCAGCGGAGGCTGTCATAATGGCAACCAGTCCGCTGGGCATGTACTGCTCCACCCAGATGATGATGCCGTTGTCAATATAGAGCAGCAACAACCCCATCAAACCTGCGCGCAGGATGGTGGGCTTATGGAATATCCGGTGTCCGCTGAAATAAAAATAGGTGAGCAGAATCAGTCCGGCCGTGGTGAACCGGACGGCTCCCAATAAAAAGGGACCAAAGCCGGCCAGCGCTTTGTGGATGAAAAAAAAGGTAGACCCCCATACGATATAGATCATGGCAAAGGCGAAGATGACCTTCCATGGAAGTTGGCTGTTCACTGTGCCTATCGATTTCATCGGCTGTTGTTGCTTTGCTGTCGTATTCATTATTCTTGCTGTTCCGAAGGAATTACGAGTTTTTGTTCTTCTTTCACCGTTTCGAGCACGATGGTCGTGCGGGTAGAAATGATATTGGGTATTTTGGCAAATGAACTGCGCATTAGTTCCACCAGGGCAGCCGAGTCTGCCGTCCTCACTTTAACGAGGTAGCCATCGTCACCCGCTATATCGTGCACTTCCTGCACCTCGGGGATGGCCGCCAACGCCTGCCCCGTGGTTGCGCATCCAATTCCGTCGGCCGCCCGGATAAAGATGAAGGAAAGTAACTTCTGCCCCAAAGCAGCCGGATTGATTTTGGCATTATATTGTAGAATCACTGCTTTCTGTTCCAGTTTTTTGACCCGTTCCAATATCGCTGATGGGGCCATGCCCAATTCGCGGGCTATATCGGCGTTGTTAATCCGTGCATTTTCCTGCATTAGCCGTAATATATCGTAGTCCACGCGATCTAAGTGATATTCTATGTTCATTGTTCGTTATATATGAATTTGTAAAGAATAATATTCAAAATATGTGCCAAATATAAGAATTTTATTCTTTTCATTTATAAAATAAAAAAACGTTTTGGATATATTAACACCGTTAAGTAAGTTTGTGCCGTTAATCGGAATGGAATGGGCATCAAAGAGCGAAAAGAACGGCATAAAGAAGACCTCAAAGCCAGGATTCTGGAAGCAGCGAAAAAGCTGTTTGTAAAGGAAGGCTATGAGGCAACGTCTATCCGCAAAATTGCAGCAGAAATTGAATTCAGTCCGACAACGATTTACCTTTACTATAAAGATAAAACCGATATTGCTTATGCCCTTCATCAGGAAGGGTTCCGGCTGTTGCGCGAACAGTTGGGGGCGTTGGCTCATGTGGCGGACCCCTTTGAGCGTCTCAAGGCAATGGGCCGTATTTATATGCAGTTTGCGGTAAATCACCCCGACTTTTATGAACTGATGTTTATCATGAAAGACCCCATGCAATACCTGAAGGAACATCATCCGGAAGAAGAGTGGCCGGAAGGAGAGCGGGTGTTCGACGGGCTTATGCAAACGGTGTCCGCATGTAAGTCCGGAGGCTATTTTCCGGGAATGGATACGGCAGAGGTTGCCATGCTTTCCTGGAGTGTGGTGCATGGACTTTCGTCGTTGTACATCACCAGTCATTTCAAGCACATCGCAGATAAATGCAGTTCGTATGCGCTTCCGGATCAGGAAGCGTTGCTTGAACGTGCATTTAATACCTATGTGCAGCTGATTCAGCGAATGCACTAATTTTTTGGTCTATTATATAAACACTGTTAATAATGAGAACAGTATTAATCAATCGGGCGGTGCTGACGGTAACCCTATGTTACCTGGCGGTGGGCGCGCGGGCTCAGGACGTGCTGGAGAGCTACATCCGTGACGGGTTGACCAGCAACCTGGTGCTACAGCAACGGCAGATATCGCTCCAGCGGGCGGATTATGCACTGAAATCAGCCAAAAGCATGTACCTGCCTTCCATGGCCCTGCAGGTCGGGTACCAGACGGCCGACGGGGGCCGCAACATTCCGCTACCCATCGGCGATCTGCTCAATCCGGTTTACAGCACCCTGAACCAGCTGACGCAATCCGGCCGGTTTCCCCAGATTGAAAACGAAACCATCAACTTTTTGCCCCGGAATTACTACGACGCGCATGTACGGACAACCATGCCGCTCATCAATACAGCCATTGCGCATAACAAGCGTATTCATGAACAGCAGGTGAGGCTCAGCGAACTGGAAGTGGATATTTATAAACGCGAGCTGGTCAAAGACATCAAAGTGGCTTATTTCAATTACCTGAGTACCCTACAAGCGGTTGACGTATACCGGTCGGCGCTGGCGTTGGCAGAAGAGGGCCGGCGCACCAATCAGCGGTTGGTCGATAATGGCAAAGGATTACCCGCTTATGTGCTGCGGGCAAACAGCGAAGTGGCCGAGGCCCGGGCCAGGCTTACGGATGCGGAGCTGCAGGTGCGCAATGCACAGCGCTATTTCAACAGTTTGCTCAATCGGGAGGCCGATGCGGAGATAGATACCGCATTCAACCGGGAACACGCACTGCTGGGCGCAGCGGGTACCATTCGCGGCGCCCAGCCCCACCAGCGGGAAGAATTGACATCACTGGCCACCGCCATAGGGATCCGTGAAACCGCCTTGAAAATGGATCGGCAATTTGCGGTGCCCCGGCTCAACGCCTTTCTGGATTTGGGTTCGCAATCGGAGGGTTTCCATTTTAACGATCAGACCCGGTACTATCTTATCGGCCTTCAACTGGAAATGCCGCTGTTCAGCGGCGGCCGGAATAAGTATAAAATAGCACAGTCGAGGCTTGACGTGCAGGAAGCGCGGTTGCAGTTGCAACACGCCCAGCAACAATTGGAACTGGCCAGTTCCGCGGCGCGTCATCAGCTCGAATCGGCCTGGCAAAATTATCAGTCGGCCCAAAGCCAGTTGGAGGCCGCCAGTGCCTACCAGCGACTTATTACAAGGGGATATCAGGCGGGTTCAAATAGTTATATTGAAACTGTGGATGCCCGCAATCAGTATACTGCCGCCAAGCTGGCCCTTGTCATCAGTACCTTCCAGGTGCTGTCGGCCGCAGCGACGCTTGAACGTGAACAGGGAAGTTATCCGCTTATCCAATAACAATGAAACAAACAGGAATGAACAGATTTCGCTACTTACCCGTTGGCTTGGTGCTGCTGCTCGCGATGAGTGCATGCGGCCATCGGACACCGCACACAGACGTGCCTACGGGCAGTGACCCGATTCCGGTGACATTGCTGCCATTGGCGGCTACGGATACTGCGCTGGCCATTATGGCCACGGGCACATTCACCACCGACGATGAAACGGTGCTGGCCTTTAAGAACGGGGGGATTATCCAACAAATCCATGTAAAGGAGGGCGATGCTTTCAAAAAAGGGCAGCTGCTGGCTTCGCTGGAACCGACAGAAATCCATACGGCGGTAAGGCAATCGGAGCTGGCGCTGGAAAAGGCCGAGCGCGATTACCAGCGGGCGAAGCAGCTTTACATTGACAGCGTGGCAACCTTGGAACAACTGGAAAATGCCGAAACCGCCTTGGCGGCGGCTCAGGAGGATGCCAAGCGGGCGTCTTATCATCTCGGGCATACCTCAATAAGGGCCGCTTTTGACGGGTATGTACTTCAGCGTCCGGCCAGTACGGGACAGGTCGCAGGCCCCGGAACACCGGTGCTGGTGGTCAGTGGGACGGGCCGCCAGGGATGGCTGTTGAAGGTGGGAGTGAGCGATAGGCAATGGGCCGCGCTGCGGCTGGGCGACGTTGCGGAAGTGACGAGCGATGCCGTTCCCGGCGAGCCGATGAAGGCGGTGGTGCATCGCAAGTCTGAGGGCATAGACCCACAGTCGGGTACATTTACCGTGTATTTAAAACTGTCAGACCGAGAACGTCCCGGACTGGCCTCCGGAATGTTCGGTAAGGCCCGTATCAGACTGTCCCAAACCATGGGCGCATGGCCCGTCCCTTATGCCGCATTGCTTGATGGCGACGGCGGAAAGGCATATGTGTTTGTGACTGAAGACGGCAAGACAGCCAAACGGGTGCAGGTGCAGGTGGGAGAAATCCAGAACGATCACGCCGTGATAACCGGCGGACTCGAACAGGCAACATCAATTATCGTTGCCGGAAGCCCTTACCTGCGCGATGGTTCGGAAATTACGGTAAAATAAGACAGCCATGGATCTCATCAGGTACCCCATTAGAAACTATCAGTTTACCCTCATCGTTGTGCTCATGATTGTCGCCGTGGGGGTGAGCAGCATCCTGACCATGCCCCGGGCGGAAGACCCCGAAATGCAGCCACCTAATTTTCCGGTGGTGGTTGTCTATCCCGGCACTACCCCTAAAGACATGGAGCAATTGGTGGTGAAGCCCCTGGAAAGCCGGTTGTATGACCTGGATAACATGAAACGCATACGCACGACCATCGTAAATGGGCTTGCCGTGCTATTTGTGGAGTATGAACACGGCACGAACTACGATAATAAATATCAGGAACTTATCCGCGAAGTAAGTGCTATGCGCCCCAATCTGCCCGAAGATATTTACAGCATAGACGTGCAGCAGATTGATCCGACGGGGGTAAACGTCCTGCAGGTGGCGTTGGTATCGGAAAACGCTTCCCGCAAAGTGATGAAAGACGTTGCCGATAAGTTGAAAGAAGAATTGGAGAAGGTGAGGGCGCTGAAAGAGGTAAAGGTAAGCGGCCTTTCCGATCAGCTGGTCAGGGTCGATGTAGAACCGGCGCGATTGGCGCAATTGGGGATTCCGCTCAACCGGGTCGTCCAAGCCATACAGAGTGAGGGGGCCAATATTCCCGGCGGCAGCGTGCATGCGGGGGATAAGGTGTTCAGCATCAAAACCAGCGGCAATTACCAAAGTGTAGAAGATATCAGAAACACCATTGTTTCGAGCACGGGGGGGAAAAACATACACCTGCGGGATATTGCTGACGTGTATACCGATTTCGCACCGGAGACGCATATCACCCGGCTGAACGGCTATCGTGCGGTGTTTGTCAACGCCGCGCAGAAGGCGGGAGAAAATATCAGCCGTACCCAAGAGGCTTACCTCCAGGTACTTGACCGGTTTGAGCAGCAGCTTCCGGAGAATATTGCACTCATCCTGCATTTTGATCAGGGAGAGAACGTTAACAAGCGCCTCAGCGGTTTGGGGGTCGATTTTTTGATTGCCGTAACGCTGGTGCTTATCACGTTGTTACCGTTGGGTATACGCGCCTCACTGGTCGTGATGATTGCCGTGCCCCTGTCGCTGGCCATGGGCATCATCACCCTCAACATGTTCGGCTATTCGTTGAATCAGCTGAGTATTGTCGGGTTCGTGGTGGCGTTGGGCCTTGTTGTGGATGACAGTATCGTGGTCGTCGAAAATATCGAGCGCTGGATGCGTAACGGTTTCTCCCGCGTGGAAGCGGCCATCCGGGGCACGCACCAAATCGCCCTGGCCGTGGTTGGTTGTACGGTCACATTGGCCATTGCCTTTATGCCCCTAATGTTCATGCCCGAAGTGGCAGGCGACTTCATCCGGAGTTTGCCCATGGCCGTTATCGGATCGGTTATGGCGTCCATGCTGGTAGCGCTGCTGGTAGTACCGTTCTTGTCCAGCAGGCTCCTGAAGCCACATGAACATCCGGACGGTAATGCCGTGCTGCGTTGGTTGCAACGGACCATCCATAGCACTTACGCAGTATTGTTAGACAAGGCACTGCGGCGGCCGCGGCAAACAGTGGCAATCGCACTGGTTATTTTTCTGGGCGCACTGGCACTCATCCCCGTTATCGGGTTCAGTTTATTCCCCGCTTCAGAAAAGCCGCAGTTTCTCGTCCGCATCAACGCCCCGTTGCAAGCCCATATTTACACTACAGACAGCATTGCCCGCCGCATAGAACGGGAGCTTGCCGAGCTGCCGCAGGTGCAGTATGTGGCATCCAACGTGGGCAAAGGCAATCCGCGGGTGTATTACAACGTAGAGCAGGCCAATGAGCGGGCCGATTTTGCCGAGCTGTTTGTGCAACTGCAGCCCGATACGTCGCCCAAGGAAAAGGAGGCACTCATCGAACAGCTCCGCCAGCGGTGGACACCCTACCTGGGTGCTAAGGTAGAAGTGAAGAATTTCGAACAGGGTGTGCCGGTGATCTCTCCGGTGGAAGTGCGCCTCTTCGGTGAGAACCTGGATACGCTGAAACAGCTGGCGGCGCGGGTAGAAGCCATGATGGAGCACACGCGCGGGGCACTGTATGTGAACAATCCCGTGCGCAACGATAAAACCGATATCCAGGTAGAAATAGACCGCGAGAAAGCCTTGGCCCTGGGGGTGCCGACCGCCAATATCGACCGCACGGTGCGGCTGGTACTGGCTGGGGTTGATGCAACCACTTACACCGATCCGGCTACGGATGACGACGATTACCTTGTCCGGGTAAGTGTGCCCCGCGCGGCTTATCCGGATCTTTCGGTATTCGAGCAGGTTTATGTAGACAATGCAGCCGGGCAGGGCATCCCATTCAGTCAATTGGCCGTGTTGAAGCTTGTGCCTTCGCCGTCAGCGATATACCACATCAATAAAGAGCGAACCGTATCCGTCAACTGCTTCGTGGATGCGGGTTATACGAACAGTGCTGTGATAAACGATGTAATCCGGCAGATGGATGATATGCCCTTGCCGGCAGGTTACCGCTACGAGATGGGCGGGGAGGTAGAAAGCACGGAACAGTCCTTCGGCGGTTTCGGTACCGTTATTCTAATAACCGTGTTTTTATTCATCGCCGTGCTGGTGCTGGAGTTCAAAACACTGAAGAGCACGCTGATTGTACTTTCCGTTATTCCGCTGGGTATTGTAGGCGCGGTACTCGCATTGCTGGTCACGGGCAACACGTTATCCTTCGTGGCCACGGTGGGGCTGGTGGCGCTGGCGGGCATCGAAGTGAAGAATACCATCCTGCTGGTAGATTTTACCAATCAGTTGCGGCGCGAAGGTGTGCCCTTGAATGAAGCCATTGAAAAAGCAGGGGAAATGCGTTTCCTGCCTATCATTTTAACGTCGCTTACGGCCATCGGCGGACTACTGCCCATCGCTTGGTCGAGCAATCCGCTGATATCGCCGTTAGCGGTTGTCATGATAGGCGGACTCATAAGCTCCACGTTATTGTCGCGGGTTGTTACCCCCGTGGTTTATAAGCTGATGCCGCCAAGGATTTAGCGGCACTATTTATCCTTCCGGGTCTGCCCGGTGCGCACACCCCCGGCATTGGGCAGGCCCTGAACCCTTTTTTGCTTCTTTACATCGGTAAAGGCCTTATCTGCGGTTGCTCCGCCCATCTCGCCCTTACGGCTTTTATCTTGTGTGCCTGTTACACGCTTCTTTTCCATGATTGCCTCCTTTTGTCTGTTATTGCTATAACAGCAGATGGCGGCTATTGTTTTTCAGGCGTTTTCCCTCGTTTCTTTTTCTCCCGGGCCTCCAGCAGATCCCGCAGGTTCCAGCGCTTGAGCAGGATTTTCGTGGAGTACCGTTTGAGGTGGTATTTCTCCGGTTCGCCGATCAGGAACCCAAAGGCATTCATGGACGGAATCGCATCGAAGATAACCTTGATGGTGGCGGTAAGCGGCAATGCCAAAATCAATCCGGCAAGACCGAAGAGCATTCCACCCAGGAGGATGGATATGATGGCCATCAGCGGATTGATGCTCACCTTGCTGCCCACGATGTTGGGCGTAATGACATTGCCTTCCAGAAATTGCACGACCTGGAACCAGATGATGACCCCCAGGGCATACCAAGCACTGTCTTTGGTAGCCAGCGCAAAGAGTGCCGGAAGGATGGAGCCGATGGCGATGCCGATGTAGGGGAGCAGCATCAGCAGGGAAGCCAGCGTGCCGAAAAACCAGGCATATTGGATGCCCATGATGAGCAAGCCTGCGGTGTTGAGCACCGCCACGATGCCCATCACCGTAACCAGCCCCAATAGGTAACTTTGCACCACACTGTATATTTTATTCAGGGTTTTATGCACCGTTTCCTGCGGGGTGGAGCGGAAGGCACGGAAGAAAAACTCCCGGAAAAACACGCGATAATACAATAAAAAAAAGGAAAACAACGGAACCAGGATGGCTCCCGCCAGGATGTTGCCCAACGAGCCGAACGCCGTTGTGATATATGACGCTGCATTGGATAGAATCTGATTGGCCTGCCCGCGCAAGCGCTCCGCAACTTCAGTCGGTTCCAGTCCGAATTGATCGTGAAGCCACCGCTGTATGGTGTCAAAAATGGAGAGGAATTTAGCCTGGATTTCCGTGCCGTCCCTCCCGATGACGATGACCTGGTGGACGATGAACCAGATCAGCCCGGATAGTATCGCAATGGCAAGTAAGACCGAAAGTAAGGCCGATAACGCTTTACCAAGGCGCAGCCTTTCCAGGACGATGGCCACGGGATAAAGCGAAATGGCGATAAGGATAGAAAACATCAGCGGAAGCAGTACACTTTGCAGTACGTACATCAACGCGATGATTAGCGCCATGGAGATGAGGGTGGCTGCCAACTCCAGGGCATAGGGCCGTTTGGGGGGAGATTCTTGCATAGCGAAACTTGATAAAACCTGTAAACCTGATGTTGCTTTCTTTCAAAGATAAGGAAAATAATATTCCATTTGCGCCCAAACCCGCAGGCCGTCAGGACACCAGCGTAAAATCGATCTGCCGCTTGGCCAGATCCACTTTTTTCACGCGGATGGTTACCTCGTCTCCCAACTGGTAGCGCTTTTTCTTCCGTTGTCCGATAATCGCGTAGTTCTTTTCATCCAGCGCGTAGAAGTCATCCGTAATGTCGCGCAGCCTCACCATTCCTTCGCACTTGTTTTCCTCGATTTCGACGTACATGCCCCATTCCGTCACCCCCGATATGATGCCCACGTACGTTTCGCCCACCTGGTCCTCCAGGAATTCGGCTTGTTTGTATTTGATAGACGCCCGCTCTGCATCAGCAGCCTTTTTCTCCATCTGCGAGCAATGCACGCAGTACTGCTCATAAGCCTCAGCATTGGCCGGTTTGCCGCCGGAGAGGTAATGATCAAGCAAACGGTGCACCATCACATCCGGGTAGCGCCGGATGGGGGAGGTGAAATGGGTATAGTAGTCGAATGCCAACCCGTAATGGCTGGTTTTCTTGGTGGTATAGATGGCTTTCGCCATGGAACGGATAGCCAGCGTGGTCAGCACGTTCTGTTCTTTGGTACCTTCAATGCGTTCCATGAGTGCATTGAGCGAGCGGGCCGTTTCACGGTCGGACTTCGTGTTGAGCTTATACCCGAAGCGGGCGGCAAACTGGGCGAAGCCGGCAATGGTCTCTTGGTTGGGCGCATCGTGCACCCGGTATACGAAGGTCTTTTTGTTGTTGCCCTTGCCCTGCTTGCCAATGAATTCAGCCACGCGCTTGTTGGCCAGCAGCATGAAGTCTTCGATGAGTTTATGGGCATCCTTACGCTCTTTGACGTATACGCCCAAGGGTTTGCCGTTTTCATCGAGGTGGAATTTGACCTCCGTGGTTTCAAAGGAGATGGCGCCATGCTTGAACTTCCGTTCACGCAAGATATAGGCCAGTTGGTTGAGGGTGAGCAGCTCTTCGCTGAATTCGCCCGTCTTCGCGTCAAGGATTTCCTGCGCTTCCTCATAGCTGAAGCGCCGGTCGGAATGGATGATGCCCCTTCCGAACCATTCCTGGATGATATTGGCCTTGGCGTCGATTTCGAACACTGCCGAAAAAACGAGCCTGTCTTGCCGTGGCACCAGGGAGCACAGGTCGTTGGACAGGCGCTCGGGCAGCATGGGTATCACGCGGTCCACCAGGTACACCGAGGTGCCCCGCTCGAACGCTTCCTTATCAAGTGCAGTATCCGGGCGCACATAGTGGGTAACATCGGCGATGTGCACTCCAATCTCGTAATTACCGTTGTCCAGTTTTCGGAACGAGAGCGCATCATCAAAATCCTTTGCGTCCGCCGGGTCGATGGTAAACGTGGTAACGGCACGGAAATCCCGCCGTTTAGCGATCTCTTCCGGCGTGATTTCGGCAGGGAATTCCACCGCCTCGCGTTCCACGGCTTTCGGAAATTCCAGCGGGAAACCAAAATCCGCCAGAATGGCGTTCATCTCCGTATTATTTTCACCTTTTTTGCCCAGCACATGTTTCACGCGGCCCACCGGATTTTTGCTATCCTGCGGCCATTCGGTGATGGTAACCACCACCTTCTCGCCATCCTGCGCCCCGTTCAGGTCCGCCAAAGGCACGAAGATATCGTGCAGCATTTTCCGATCATCAGCAATGAAGAAGGCAAACCTGGGGGAGATGGAGACGGTGCCGGTAAACTCAGTGCGCGCACGTTCAAGGATTTCCACCACTTCCCCCTCTTTGCGCTTGCCCCGGCGTTTCTCATAGGCATGCACCTTCACGCGGTCGCCATGCAGCGCCTGGCGCAGTTTACGCGGAGCGATGTAGATGTCGTCTTCGAACTCGTCTTCCGGTACGATGAACGCCGAGCCATCGGCTGTCATATCCACCCGACCAACGACAAATGCCTTCAGTTCTTTCAGGACATATTTGCCTTTTTCCACCTCCTTGAAGCGGCCAGCCTGAACTTCCTCTTTCAGGATGTCCAGGATTGCAGTGCGCGATTCCGGGTCCGTCAGGTTAAGCTTGGCAGCCACCTGTTTGTAGTTCAACGGCTTGTTTCCGGATTTTTCGATAACGTCCGCAATAAGCTGGGTAAGTATATGTTTGAATGCATCCGCTTTTTTGCTTGCCATGGTTGTATTTTAGATTTTAGATAAGAGACATGCCGTCCCCGTTTATTTTTCATTTATAGTCGTTAATATATCCCCGATCACCGACCACCGATCACCGACCACCGACCACCGACCACCGATCACCGACCACCCACCACCCACCACCCACCACCGATCACCCACCACCGATCACCGACCACCCACTACTCCGCGAAACTGACGTCTGCCGGATCAATCAACGGTTCATTGCGCAATCTCCTCAAGATCTGTGCCGTGGTAATCACATCTTTTTCGCAGTAAACCCGTATCCTATCCAGGTTATGTTCTTCATAATACACCCGGTGTACGTCTTCCCCGCTGATATCGTCTTTCGGGGTAGGTATACCCAGCACGGCAGCCATCAGGTTAAGCGAAACGTTATTACGGAAGTCGCCGAACCGCCACAGCTCCATGGTGTCTATCAAGTTAACCTCCCACGGCTTTTTGCCCGTTATGTCCAGTTGCAGCGGTATGGGAAGTCCATTGATCAGCATCCGCTTGCAGATATACGGAAAGTCAAAACATTTGCCATTATGTCCGCAGAGCGTGAGGGTAGGGGGCTGCTTCTGCAACAGCTGGGCAAAATCAGCCAACAACTCACGCTCGTCGGTTTGCGCGAATGACTTTAACCGGAATCCCATGCGGCCCTGCCGCTGATGGAATACACCCACGGAAAGGCAAACGATTTTACCAAATTCCGCATGGAGTCCCGCCGTGGGATATACATCTGCCGCGGTTTCGCCTTCCTGCAATGTCTTCCGCACCTTGTGCGCCCATAGTTCCTGGAACAACCCCGGCAACTCGCCGTAGCTGGCCTGTTGAGATACCGTTTCGATATCCAATACCATTACCTGTTGGAGGTCGATGAGTTCGAGCATAATTGTTTTGCCGTACAAGGTAGAAAATTTTTTGCATAACAGCCGCAATCTGTAACGCTAAGTTCCCCGCACCGGTTGTGCTAAAACATCAATGTGATTAAATGGTTTATATCCTTTATTAAATAATATCTGATAATTAGTCTGTTATTTTTAATAAGCTAACGTTTAGCTGTTTAATAATTGGCGATTTTAGCGCTAAAGGTGCCATGGCCCATTGGTGGGGCTTTCTAACGAAAACGTGCCCTTCGGGCGGCGGTTGCTAAAAAATGAAATATTGCAGCCTTAGTTTAAATGATTTGGTTAGTTTATTGATTTGAAGTGTTATAACGGTTAAAAATATACATTTTAGCAAACAAATGGCTTTTCGTTTAGCAGCGTTAGGTGCATACGGAGGAGGCTGTATCCGGCCCGCCTGCGTTGCTTGGCGGGTTGATAGCCGTTACTTGGTAAGCGCGCGGCAATGTGCGCAAAGCCCTACGGCATTGACGCCGACGGAATGGAGCTGGTACCCTTCGGGCAGGTTGATTGAGGGAATCTTAAAATCATCGAGACAGTAGACACTGTTGCAGGACGAGCAGATGAAATGCACATGTTCGTCATGGTGGTGGTGTTCATCGCAGGCAGTTGAACACAGGGCGTAGGTAGCCGTTCCATGAAGATCGAATATTTTATGCAGGATGCCTTTCTCTTCAAAGGTGGCCAATACACGGTATAACGTAACGCGGTCAACCGAATTGCCCAGCAGTTTTTCAAGATCGGGCTGGGATATAGCCGTGTCTTTATCCGAAATGATATGCAGTACACGGAGCCGCGGCTGCGTTACCTTCAGTTTATTTCGGCGGAGCAGGCGGACAAACTTGTCGTCAGCCGCACCTTGAGTATTTTCCGTTGCTGACAGCATGATGTGATAAAGGAGTATCAGCCCACCGCATTACGTTGTGGGCTGATGGTGAAACTATTTTATTTTCCCGCCGCCTTGGCGTGGTCTGCCAAAAACTGGGCAAGGCCGTTATCGGTGAGCGGGTGTTTGAGTAATCCCAATATAGCAGACAGCGGCCCTGTCATTACATCGGCACCGATTTTAGCGCATTCAATGATGTGCGTTACGTGGCGGATGGAAGCAGCCAGGATTTGGGTTTCAAAGCCGTAGTTGTCATAGATAAGCCGGATGTCTTCAATGAGGCCGAGACCATCGGTAGAGACGTCATCCAACCTTCCGATGAAAGGAGACACATACGTGGCGCCTGCTTTGGCCGCAAGCAGCGCCTGTCCGGAAGAAAATACCAATGTGCAATTGGTCTTTATGCCCTTGCTGCTGAAATACTTGATGGCTTTTACGCCCTCTTTGATCATCGGAACTTTTACCACGATCTTGTCATCAAGTTTAGCCAGCGCTTCGCCCTCCTTTACGATGTTGTCGAAATCCGTTGAAATCACTTCGGCGCTTACGTCGCCGTCCACAATGTCGCAGATGGCCTTATAATGGCTGATGATGTTTTCTTCCCCGGTGATTCCTTCTTTTGCCATAAGGCTCGGGTTGGTGGTAACCCCGTCCAGTACGCCCAGATCCTGGGCTTCTTTTATCTGCTGCAGATTGGCGGTATCAATGAAAAATTTCATGTCTGAAAATGGATATAGGATTATATATGAAAAACATTAAATTTTAGTTTGTAAAATTAACGAAAAAGCGGTAAAAACCGAAATCCCAAAACCGTTTTGATTTTTTAATCGCAAGGGGGGTGGTATGACTTTTGTTTGTACATGGGGGTGGATATCTTCCGGGCGCTGAAACATCGTAATTTCCGGCTGCATTTTACAGGGCAAGCGGTCTCGCTGATGGGTACCTGGATGCAGCGTGTTGCCGTAAGCTGGCTGGTATACCGGCTCACGGAGTCGGCGTTGATGCTCGGGTTGGTATCATTCCTTGCCTTGATTCCATCGCTCATCCTCTCGCCTTTTATCGGAAGTTTTGTTGATAGGCATCAGAAATACCGCATCGTGGTCATCACCCAATTCGGTCTGATGCTCCAGGCCGGTGCACTGGCATTGCTGGTCTTTTCGGGCTACTACAGCGTGTGGTGGATTGCGGCACTCAGCTTCATCCAGGGCGTGATCAATACGTTTGACGTAACGGCGCGGCAATCCCTGATGGTAGAACTGGTGGATGACAAAGCAGACCTTCCCAATGCCATTGCGCTCAATTCATCCGCCTTCAATGCTGCGCGGATGCTCGGGCCGGCCATAGGCGGCATATTGCTCAGTATGTACGGCGAAGCCGTTTGCTTTGCGGTCAATTTTATAAGTTTCATTGCCGTTATCGGTTCCCTGCTGTGCATGCGGCTGGTGCCGAAGCCCATTGCCGCCAAGCAGGAGAGCACATGGCGAGGGTTTAAGGAAGGGTTCAGTTACCTCAGGCATTCGCCGCATCTACTATCACTTATCCTGCTGCTCACGGCCTCCAGCCTATGCATTATTCCCTATACCACCCTGCTGCCGGTTATTGCCCGCGAAATGTTCCATGGCGATGCCGCCACGTTCAGCTTGTTTGAGAGCTCGGCGGGTTTGGGGGCGATGATCGGTGCCATTTATATGGCGCGGACGCGGATAGGTATCAACCTACGCTTCCGGGTAATGAAAGCCTCGGCTTTATTTGCCTCCGGCATACTGGTGCTCTCGTTTGCATCCTGGCTGCCACTGGCGCTATTGAGCACATTGCTGGCGGCTATGGGCATGATGGTACAGAATTCAAGCATAAATACGTATATCCAGACGCACGCCATGCCGGCGTACCGTGCACGGGCCATCAGCTATTATATCATGGCATTCCAGGGTATCTTCCCGCTCGGAAGCCTGCTGGTAGGGGCGCTCGCCAACGCTTGGGGTATCCATTACACCCTGCTGTTCCAGGGGATTGCCGGAGCCACCATTACGCTCAGTTTTATTTTGTATATCTACCTGCACATCAACCGGAAATATGTGCCCGTTTAATCCTTTGCAAACCGGAGCCGCCGTTCCCCATAGGGCAGGGCTGGCATACCCTGTGTGCCCGCATGCAGGCACAGCATACAAAGCCGGGCGGTAAGTCACGTTTGCGGCAACGGGCGTAAATCCAGTTCCATCATGATGTCCGCACGGCCATAGATGCCCGGCGTTACCGGAATTTCCCGGAAACCGAACGTGCGGTAAACCGACAATGCCGCAGCCAGCAGGCGGTGAGAAAAAAGCACCAGCCTCCCGGCGTCCATGCTCCGGGCGGTTTCGATGGCCTCCCCGCACAGCAGTTTGCCGATGCCCCGCCCTTGGTGTTGCTGGTCGACTGCCATTTTTGTCAACTCCAACGTGCCGTCGTCCATACGTTTCAGGGCCACCGTACCCACAACAGCCCCCTCCGACAAAGCAAACAATATCTGGCCGCCGCCCTTCAATATGGTTTCTTCCGGCCGGGTCAGCACCTCCTCATCAATCGGTTCGATGCTGAAATATTTGATTAACCAATCCTTGTTTAATCGTTCAAAATCAGACCTGTATAATCTATTGTAAGTCGTAATAGTTATCATATTCCAGTGGTGGTTAGGAGACGGTTCGCTTTACCTGATAACCTTTATTGATAAAAAATACACCGCTTAACGTAACCATGAGTGCCAAGCCCGTTATCCAGGTCAGCCGTTCGTCCAGGAAAAAATAGCCCAGCAGCAGGGCGATAAACGGATTGACGTAGGCATATACCGATGCCAAGCCGGAAGGGAGGTGCTTCAATGCATATAAGAAACAACCGTAAGAAGCCAGCGACCCGAAGAGAATAAGATAAAGCAGCGCCCAGAGGCTATCCGGGGCGATGGCGTCCAGGCGCGAATAATCGTCGAAGAACAAGCTGGCCAGCAGCAGCACCACACCCCCGCTGGACAATTGGAACGCCACGTTCACCAACGTTTTAGCCGAAGAAGGCCGGTGCTTGGTATATACCGTGCCTGCCGCCCAGCAGAAACACGCGAAGAAAGCAGCCAATATGCCGTACAGGTAATCGGTGTTGGCCAGATCAGCGAGGTTATCCCTGAAGATGAGCGCCACACCCGCCGCACCGAGCAGCAGTCCGGTGAGCACATAGCCGTTGACCGCTTTCCGTTCATTGCCCCATACATAGCCGATAATCACCACATAGATGGGCATTACCGACACGATGAGTGCCGCCAACCCACTGGGAATATACCGTTCGGCCCATCCGACCACCCCGTTGCCCAGGGCTATCATCAAGGTACCGGCGACGAACTGTCGGGTAATATCGCGGCGGCTGATAGCGATTTTCTGTCCCACTAAAAGCAGCACCGCCATCATCAATGCGCCCGCCGTAACTTGTCTGATGCCCGAAAAGAGGAACGCAGGAAATGTCGCCACGCCGATGCGCATGGCGAAATAGGTGGTGCCCCACACCACGCAAACGACAGATAGGGCCAGATAAGCATTTACCGTCTTTTTATCCATAGCAGATGCATACGTATAGTGAAAGCAAAGTTGCAACAAAAAGTGGTTATGCGATGGATACAGTTTCCCCTAATTTTGTCGGTGCAGTTACCGGCTTGCCCGGAGTCCAGGTCTTCTCCGGATATCTTTTTGCATAATCAAGAGCAAGCTGCGTCATGTAGTGGCTGCCGCTGTAACGGACGATGTGTTCTTTTATCGTTTCAGGGCATTCGATGTCCGCCTGCTGGCTCAGATAACCCATGCCGTAAAACTGGCCGCTTTCGATCCAAACGCAGCTATATTCACCTTCACTACGTCCCTTATCGAAGATAGCAAACGTCGGAAGGTGCTGCGTCAGGCCATCTATGGCCTTCCGCACCTGCTGATTATAAGCGGCCGGGGCCGTGTGCCGGTCGCAGCCGTCCTCAGCCGCCGGATCCGTTGGCTGTTGCCGGAAGCCCGCTGCCGCCAACCCGAACACGCAGCGCTTGGCGTGCAGGTTAAACTCCCTTATTAATCTATGCAGTAAGTTCACGGCATCCAACTGGTTACCGAACAACGCAATATGTTTGTAATGCTTGCCATGTTTGCCGATAGCTAAGCGCATGTATCCCTCCTGGTCTTCGTAAGCGTAAAGGGCATATTTGGGTTCGAACCGTTTCAGTGCACGGTTATAGGCCGGCCAAAGACGTTTAATCTCTGCCGCTTCCAGCAGCAGCGCCATCAGTTCGGTGCCGCACGGCGTGCAGGAGACCGAGTGGATGTGGCGCATGAAATGCTGCCGTTGGGGATTGGGGTTATGCCCGCTGAAGTGCTGCATCACCCGGTTCCGGATATCGCGCGCCTTACCCACATAAATAACCCGGCCACTCCGGTCGTGGAAGTAATACACGCCGGCGGTGTGCGGCAAAGCTTCAAATTGCTCTTTCGGCAAGTTCGGCGGAAGTTGCTGGTGCTTGGATGTCTTTTTCAGCATTTCCGCCACAACACCCTGAGTATCCCAGGTCAATAACCTGGAAAACAACAGCGCCGTTGCCTGTGCGTCGCCCCCCGCGCGGTGGCGGTTGCTGATGGGAATATCCAACGCATCGCAGAGCCTGCCCAGGCTGTAGGAGCGAAGCCCCGGCTTAATCTGCCTGCTCATCCGTACGGTACACAGCTTGGGCGCGGTAAACGGGTATCCCGCCGCGTCCAGGTGATACTTAAGGAACGAATAATCAAAATTCACCTGATGGGCCACGAAGACCCGGCCGTTCAGCAGAGCGTAAATGCGGGGAGCCAGCTCATCGAACACCGGGCTGCCCGCCACCATCTCGTCAGTAATGCCTGTCATCGCCTGGATGTACAGCGGGATGGGCTGTTGCGGATTAACAAGTGATTCAAAGCGTTCGGTTACCTCATGCCCGTTATGGATGAGGATGGCGATTTCCGTAACGCCGTTGCCTGACGCATGGCCCCCTGTGGTTTCAATATCCACAATAGCATATTCGGTAGCGGTTGCCGTGCGTCCCATATCCGCAAATATACTAAAATTATTAGTTCAAGCAATCGATATGTTTAATTTGCCGGCATCGAGCAACGCCGTTACGGTACCATCGGCGGCGGACCGCCGGTAGGGTCGTCGGCAGCCACAGCCCGTTTACGGCAGGGCACGATCAGGAAATACACGCACGCCAACACCCAGGTTGCCCAGAACAGGTATACACCGGCGTGGAAGTTCGTTTTCATCATCCGGTGCGAGGTGGTGGTAAAATCAAGGTAGGTAAAGTAAGCCCCCGTGAGTGCGAACAGCAGGACGAGCAAGATAACCGCCATCGCTATGCGGCGGCCGGACAACCGCTTGACAAGCCACAGCACGGCCACCACAGCCAGCTGCACGGCAAACAGCAGCAGGGCGGTTTTCCACCAGATTTTGAAGATGCCGTATTCCCGGTACACCACACTGATGCCCACCTTCCCGATGAGCGACATCTGCGAGATCAGCACGCCGGAAACCGTAGAAAGGAGCGCCTGCACGGCAACGAGGGTACTCAAGCCTTTCATCACGCGGCCAGTTATTTGGTCACCTCCCAGCCCGTCTCTCCGTTGAAGCGCAGGCTGTAGGTTTTCTTGATGAACGACGCATTGTTGCCCGATCCCTTGGGCGCAAAATCGGCAAAGTCCGTTTCCGCCTTTTTCAGGGTCACCGTGGCTTTCGCCCGGTTTTTCCCCGTCTGCTCCACATGCACCCCACCGTCTTCATCCAACGCATACTCAATGGTCTTGACCCTGGCCCGCTTATCCGTTTTTTCCAGCACGAAAGGGATGGACTTGTCGGTCAGCTTAATCAGGTACACGAACGTGCTGTCTTTAGACAAGAAGCGTTTCCGTTCTTTGAGCAGTTCCAGCGTTACGTAGCCGCCCTTTTCCAGTGCGCGGTAAGCCTCCAGCAGGCCGGTATCCGACTTCTGGTTGAATTTCACCTCGCCGTAGTCAATGTTGGCCGTTTCATACACCGGATTGGCCGCGGCGTAATGTTTAATGGCGGCAAGCGCCACATGCTCGCTGATAGACTTGTCGCTGCCGCAAGCCGCAAACAGCAGCGATGCCGCCGTGGCGATGCGGGCTATTCGGATGAAGGGGGTATTCGTCATACGTTAAACTTTTTCCAAAGATAGGGAATTAACAAATTCCATTCCAAGTACGGCGTTTACCCGAACATGTCGCCCATCTGGAACATGGGCAGGTACATGGCAATGAGAATCAGCCCAACGAACAAGCCGAGGAAGACGATGATAAGCGGTTCCAGCAGCGCTGCGATGGTAGCCGACTGGTATTCCACCTCGTCGTTGTACTGGTCTGCCACCTTGCCGAAGAAATCGGCCAGTTGGTTCACCTCTTCGCCCACCTTCACCAGCGCCACCAGCTTGGCATCGTAGATAGAAAAGGCCGCCAGGTTGCTGTGCAGGGGGCTGCCATGCATCACACCCGCTTCCACCGCGGTGAGCGACCGTTCTATCGGGTAAAAGCCCACCATCTGCCGGCACAGTTGCAGGGCCCGCACGAGCGGGATTTTAGCTCCCGTGAGCAGGGCCATGGAGTTACAGAACCGGGCGAGGTACACCTTGCGTATCATGGGGCCGAACACGGGCAGGCGAAGCATCAGCCAGGCCGTCCACCGGCGGTGCCCCTCCCGGTTGCGCCGAGCATACAGCCAGGCCGCCAGTGCCGCCAGCGCCAGCAGCACCAAGGGCGCGTAGGTTCGTGACAACTCCGATACCGACACGATGAACTGCGTGATGGCCGGCAGGTCGCCGCCCGACCGCTGAAAGATGTCGGCAAACATCGGCACGATGAAATTCATCATGAAAAAGACAGCGCCAAATGAAACGAGTACCACAATGAACGGGTAGGTGAGGGCACTGGTAATCTGCCGTTTCTGTTTCATCCGCTTGCGGAAGAACACGGCCAGGTCCTGCAACACCGAGGCTATTTTGCCCGTTTCCTCGCCAATCTGCACGCTGTGGTATTCATAAGGAGTAAAGGGTCGGTGCTGCTGCATGGCCGCAGAAAGCGAGCTCCCCTGCACAACGGCCCGCTGCACGGCGGAGAGCATCGCCGCATTTTTTTTATGCTGCTGCTGGCCGATGAGCATGTCGAACGCCGCCTTGAGGTCGATGCCCGCCTGGAGCAGGATGCCCAGTTCGTGGTAAAACGCCTCCTTCTGTTTGTCGCCGAATGGCGATACCAGCGTATAATCCTTGGTAAGCCATGTGGTTTGCTGACCTGCCATAGGCCCGCCCGTGGCGGGCTTCGCCTTCGCCCGGAAGCGGTGTATGTCTATGCCGTTGCTCATTCTGTTGTGATGGTATCCGTAAGCCGCGTCAAGGTCGCGGCATCATAGTGTTTCTGTACGCTTAGGGGCACGGCGTGGCCATGCACGTTTACGAAAAACGCCGTCTCGTCGGCCATGCCCTGCATGGCCATCTGTCGCTCGCCGGCAAACCAGCACGCCAGGCTATCCACCCGTATGCGGAACGTGTCGGCTACTGCGGCCGTCAGCCGCACGCAATGGGAGTCAAGCAACAGGTAGTGCGTCGCCATATCATCCGCCAAAAAGTCAATCCCCGCGCCGTTGTACCGGATTTCCGCCGCCGCACGGGCATCGGTCTGCAGCGCCCGTTGCAGGCGGTTAAACTCGCCGAAGGCGCCCAGCCGCGCCGCCAGCGCATCGCCCTGCCCCTGTACAAAGCGGATGGCCGCATAAACGAAAGATACCGCCAGCGCGGTCAATACCAGTGCCACCATCATCTCCAGGATGGTGAACGCCCGCAGGTTAACCTTAATCCTGTTTGTTTTCATGGCTCTTTATAATGATTTCGCGGTATACCGCAGTTTCCCCTGTGGCCGTCCTTTGGCCCCTAAGTTCCAGCACCGCCAACAGGGTGTCGCCATGGTAAGGCGTCACCACCTTATCCACTTGTATGCCGTTGCCCAGCTCATACTGTGCCTGCTCACTCCCCCCCGAGCGTTTACTCTCCTGCGCCAGCGCCCTGAGTTCGAGGAGCATGTTCACCGCGTTGTCTGGCCTTTTCAGCGCCATGGTGGCGTAGAATGTCGCCGAGATGGCCACCACCAGCGTGATGATTACCAGCGCCACAAGCACCTCCACCAGCGTGGACGCTTTCAGCCGTTTCCCTACAAGTCGTTCAACCATGCCAATACGTTGCTAAGTCTTCCTGTATTGAGCAGCGCGCTGCCCGTATAGTAAGGCGAAAGGCGGGTTTCGTCCATCACGCCGCCCAGCACAAAGTTCTCATAAAGGCTCGAAGGCGTCTGCAAGGTAAACCTGCGGCACAGCGTCACCCCGTGCACCGCCCCCTGCAGTTCCAGCAATCCGTCGGCATATACCTGCCCCTTCACCACGGCTCCCTCGGCCAGCGCCACCTTAGCAAAATACTGGTCGCTGCCCGGGAAGTGCGAAAACACCAGTCCATGCACTACGCTGGCGCTGTCTATACGCAGCAGCGGCTGGAACTCAAATACCAAGCTATCTTTGGGGATATGGACAACCCCCAGTGCCGAAGGGTAGCCGAAGGCGCAATCACGGCCCACAATGATGGAGTCGCGCGCAAATGCCTGCACCCTTCCGCGGAAGTTATCGGCAAACCGGATGCTCGGCGCAAAGAGCAACACCTGGTCGAGGGCCGCATCCGCCGTCACCGTAATGGCGCTATCAGCCACCAGCACGATGTTGCCGGCCAGAGACATGGTTACGGTCATGCTGTCTATGCTGTGCAGTAGCAGGGGGCGGGCGAAAAACGGTTGGGTCAGCGTATCACCCAGCACAAGCCAATCCAAGGCGTCGCCCCGCCATTCGGCTGCCGATTCCGGCAGAAGGTAACGCGTAAGCCTTTCCAGCACAGCTGCGTCCAATGGCGGGAGGCTGGTGGTACTGTGGCGCATGGTTCCACCATGGATTACCTCTTCATAGGCATACGCCTGGTTTTCAATATACGCCTTCCGGATACCCGCCTCCGGCAGAAACGCGTCGCCTTGGATTCGGGTTTTGCCTGACAGCGACAGCGGTCGATGCTCATCCGCCAGGTACAGCGCATACCGTTCGCCGGGAGTCAATGCCTTGCCCATGAGAAATACATGGCTGAGCGTGTCGTGCCCTTCAAACGCACGCGCTATACCAATATCATAGATGCCCCAAGGTGCTCTGATAAGCAGCACCGAATCCCGTTGATCGTCAAACAGGCCCAGGCGCGCTGTGTCTATGCCGTTTGCCGTTTCACCCACCAGCAGCAGGTTGGTTGCCGAAGCCAGGTTCTGCCGCAGCCGCTCGTGGCGCATGGTCTCTGCGGCATATTGGCGGTGGTACTGGAACACTAGCAACAGCGCGGCGGTGATGGCCGCGATGACAGTGGCTACCAGGAGAGCCAGCAGCAGCGCACCTGCACGGAGGTATATGGGAGGGCTTGGCATGTAGACCGTTTAATGGCTGTGAATGTAAAAAAATTTTCCACATGCTCCAATTCACTGGTTGAAGTAGTGTCAATTTAGACACATATTTACCAAAGTTGTCTTGAGTATGCCAGTGCCTGCCTGGGACGGCCTCGGCAAGGTTAGCTAGTTCTACAGACGTTAATCCGGTAGGTACATAGAGCTTACTAGGCTGCGGCTCGTTTTCGGCGATCTTTTTTTTGAAAATTAACTATCTTTATTTAATATTACAGTGGATTAAGACTATAATTCCCCCCAATCGTTGGACAGATTTTTCATAAACTAAGTGAGATATTTCCGGTATCCCACCCACAAACATTAACCTAACCTGCCTGCGC
>NZ_FOLL01000028.1 GCF_900112315.1 Parapedobacter composti
ACGCTACCGGTTAAAAGTCCAAAAAGGTTTATACCCGCTTCATAACTGCCTTGGAAATTAGCGTATGTACGCTTCTTATCCTGTCCATACCCCACACCAGCCATGCCACACAATAGGACCAATAATGAAACAAAAATTTGGAGGAAAGAACTTTTTGGATGAGTAGATGATGCTTCCATAAATATGGGATTTATAATAATATAGCTCTTATGCTTGTTTTAATACTGTTTGCTTTCAAAGGCACTTGCTTTTTTGGGTCATCGGACAATCTGCATCGCAGCGCCATCGCCAAAACGGTATAGTTATTGCATCCGTTAACTGTAGCAGATGATTTAACGGAACGCTCCTAACTACCTTACGACAAAGATAACCTGAGCACTTCTGCAAACCGTTGTTCACTGCATTCATCTTATTTCATTCCGTTCATTTCATTCATATTTCATTTTTTTCCATACATTCACCGTGAATTATGCCTAAGTTTGCCGGAAAGCAGCCTAATAAAGGCCAATTTGAACACGAACGGCAAGTTTGATCGACCGCAAAACAAAAACACATTGCGTATAACGATACCGGCCCATTGAATCAGAAAGCCCGGCTGCGTTCAATTTATTCATGAAACAATGCGTATATAAGGAAGAAATAAGCGATATTTAGTCAACGTTAACGACCAAATAGCCGAATATTGGAACACCAAAACCAAATACCATGAGCGCATACAGTCCTTCTCTTAACTGATAGTAATGATGTAAGAAAATATACGGGTCAGACATTATTTAGAATCTTAAATGGATTAGGTTATTGTTAAACATCTACTGTTCCTCATGAAGACATACCTTCAAGCTTATTTCGATAAGCTGAAAATGCTTGTCCTAAATCAATCTCAGATTACGCAGATTGTACCCGCCGATTGTTATCGGTTGGCCTTAGAGATTAAAGCCGCAACCAATAAAAGTATCAGCGAAACCACCCTGAAGCGTGTCTTCGGCTTCGCTTCTTCTATACATCAACCTTCTATATACACCCTGAATGCATTGGCCGAATACTGTGGCTTTGATGGTTGGGACTACTTTTATACCTGTATGGAGCAGAACAAGCTGCAGGCGTCCCAGCAAAAATCATGGAGCGAGGTGGCCGCTCACGCCACGAAAATCAGCCTGTTCAATATTCAAAGTAACAAATATAAATGCGGCATCCCCTATCACATGACGATTAACCGGGAACGCATGTATACTTTTATCGACCGGTTCCACCGCAGTGATGCTACCATAGGGATACTGAGCGGTGCGCCCGGAAACGGAAAAACCATCGCGGTATCACGATGGGTGGAAAACCAGATCAGCCAAGGCCATGCAGCTGAAAACCAAGACATCTACTTATTTACCAACAGCTTATCGCTGCTGCAGAGTTCAGCTTTCGGTTACCATAGCAACCGTTGGCTTGCCCACATGCTCGGACTGGACACCGGCGAACTGCTGGATCAGTTCATCGAGGAACATCGGGATTCAGCTCCCGGCAACTTTTACCTCATCGTAGACGAATTGCAAAGTGATCTGGTAGCCGACAGGCAATTCCACGCTGTCATTACGCAGTTCATTGATATGGCCCGCCACTTTGCACAATATCGATGGTTCCGCATCATACTTGTATTGCGCACCTCCACCCTATTCAAGCATGAAAGCTTGTTCAAAGACACCGTCATCAATCCACAGTGGTTTTCGGTGTTAAGCGGACCGTCGGGCAACGAATGGGCCAACATGCCGGCGTTTTCAAATACGGAATTGCAGGAGTTGCTCCTGCTGACCGACGGAAATGCCAAACCGCTGAATCCGCTCAGCGTGAACAAGCATGCGCTTATCCGGACACCGTTGTTTTTCCAGTATCACTACGAATTGAATGGCGAAACATTGGATTTGGACAATATCAGCCATTTCGACGAATACCTTATTATCACGCGGTTCCTGAAAAAGAAAGTCTTTAACGGCATCAACACCTTGCATAAACAAGCGCTGATGGAAGAGCTTGCAGCGCTGGTTGATGAACACGGCGATATATTACAAATCAACAAAAAGCAGGCATATATCGCTATCAAACAATACCGTACGGCTTATAATGACCTGTTGCATACCGGTGTACTCCATGAGGTTAACAGCGGCTGCGAAATCAGGCAACAGATCACCATCCAATTTCAGTCGGCCGAAATAGCTGCCTATTTCATGGCCCTCAATTTATTTAACGGGCAGCATGACCCCGAACGGCTGATTGGGATACTGGACCAGTCTGATTGGAGCAGAAAAACGAAAACCGACCAGCTGAAATGGTTACTACTGTTTTATATCGAGGCTGGCGACTTGAGATTCATCGACCGGATAGGGAGCATTCCGTTTATCAAAGACAACCAGTTTGAGGTTATTGCTTTCATCTGTGATGGCCTTGATAAAATCGGAAAAACCGCCGGACCGGATATCCGCAATGCGTTGGACCGCGGCTTGCACAACAGTCCTTTTGTTGACTATATGCTGCGATACACGTGTTTGCAAGCCGAGTATGAGCCTAATGTGATGAAATTGCTGTCCTTTACCCTGTCGGAACCCCATGAAATCGCCCTGCGCAGCAAGCTCGCCGTCATTGCATTATTGAAATGGGACGAGGATGCGCTGGTGCACCAACTCGAAAAACTCTCAACCATTCCAAAGGAAGCCTATGCCAACTTTGCCATCAATCCATTCAAGGCACTTTCAGACCTTTACCAATATTTTAAAGGAGGGACGATGGAGCAATTCATCCAGGAATTGCACAGGCTTCCGCTGCGTGTCCCGCAAACGGCGTTCATGGGCGCTGCCCAGTTGTTTGACTTAGTGGTCTATCTCTGGGTAAAGGTTTCCGATAACACGGACGTTGCCTACCGCTACCGGGATTTCATCTACCAGAAATTGGGTAAAATTAACCCGGCAAATACGTTTGAACTGGACTTCACCACGTTGATTTACGCCTTCTACCTGCTTGAATGCGGGGACCGCGAGGCGGCCATCGCCTATGTAGCCCAAGGTTCGCCGAGTTCGCTGAACCACATTACCTACCGCTTGCTCCATATTATCTTCCATATCCAGTCTGGCAAGCTACAGGGCAACGACGACTACAAAATCTTAGGGCAACGGGCTATTTCCATATGTGAGGCCTATGGGTTCAAGCTGTTGGAAACGTATTGCAGGATATTGATTTTGGAAGACATTCCCAAAGACGAACAGCTGCTATATATCAACAACCTTAAATTCCAGTATGCGGCTTTCGGTTATACGATGGGCTTGGCCGTCTTATCAAAAAAATATGGATGAACCTCCTCCCCTATGCCCGGAGGCACAAACGGCACATCCCGCTCAATACGGGATGTGCAACTTCTTGAAAACGAAATGCCACAGCCAGATGGGGCCGAGCACCAATAACCGCATAAAGCCCCTGAGGGTGACGGGAGTTCGCTCCATTCGTTTGCCGGCCCATAACCCGGCTAAGGACAAGGATAGCAATGCAAGGCATATCCCCCACACGGCCGGACCTCCGCGTTGTTCCCAATACTCCAATTGCACGATAAAAAAACTGAAAAAACCAATCGTAACCAAGATGGCATAGGAAAGTGTGGGCGCCAGCCTGAGGTAATAATAGATCATTCCGGCAATGAAGAACGAACCCCAATTGAGGAAAATGTCATACCCGTGCCGCTTCAGGAAGCCGATTTCCGGAAAAGGAACCATCCATACCAGCCCCAGTAGCGCAAAAGCAAATACGGGAATGGCAACATATTGTATTGCCCGGTTTGCCGGATGCCGCGATTGCTTATTCAGTTCT
This sequence comes from Parapedobacter composti, assembly GCF_900112315.1. Classification (GTDB taxonomy): domain Bacteria; phylum Bacteroidota; class Bacteroidia; order Sphingobacteriales; family Sphingobacteriaceae; genus Parapedobacter; species Parapedobacter composti. The sequence continues at coordinate 3,841 of NZ_FOLL01000028.1, forward strand.
TCAAAGTGGATGTCCACGGCCCTTTTGGGCGCCGGCTCCGGTTTCTGGCGTTTATGTTTGATGGACTTACGGTTACTTTGCATAAGACACTGACCTGGTTTCCCGGATTACCGTTACCTTGATCTGGCCAGGATAGGTCATTTCGGTCTGTATCCGCGTGGATATGTCAGCCGCCAGCAGCTCCGCCTGCGCATCGGAAACACGCTCGCTCTGCACAACCACCCGCAGCTCGCGCCCCGCTTGTATAGCAAACGTCTTCTCAACGCCGGGATAGGACAGCGCCAATTCTTCCAGTTCCTTGAGCCGCTTGATGTAGTTTTCAACCACCTCCCTGCGTGCTCCGGGCCGTGCGCCTGAAATGGCATCGCAAGCCTGCACGATGGGCGAAATGAGTGAAGTCATCTCAACCTCGTCGTGGTGGGCGCCGATCGCATTGCACACGTCAGGGTGTTCTTTGTATTTCTCCGCCAGTTGCATCCCTAAAATGGCGTGCGGCAGCTCAGGGTTATCATCGGGCACCTTCCCGATGTCATGCAGCAGTCCGGCGCGTTTCGCATGTTTCACATTTAGCCCCAGCTCGGCGGCCATCGTCGCACTGAAATTGGCCACTTCGCGGGAGTGCTGCAGCAGGTTCTGACCATAAGACGACCGGTAACGCATGCGGCCCACCATACGGATAAGCTCGGGGTGCAGCCCGTGTATGCCCAAATCGATTACCGTACGTTCGCCGATTTCCACAATCTCATCTTCAATCTGGTTCCTGGTTTTGGCCACCACCTCTTCAATACGCGCCGGATGTATACGGCCGTCCGTCACCAAACGGTGCAACGCCAGCCGGGCTATCTCCCGCCGTACCGGATCAAACCCCGAAAGGATAATCGCCTCCGGTGTATCGTCCACAATGATTTCCACGCCGGTAGCGGCTTCCAGTGCACGGATATTCCGACCTTCTCGACCGATGATCCGCCCTTTGATTTCGTCATTTTCGATATTAAAGATAGAAACCGTGTTTTCAATAGCGCTTTCCGTGGCCGTACGTTGTATGGTCTGGATCACAACCTTCTTGGCCTCCTTTGTGGCGGTAAGTTTGGCTTCATCCACAATATCCTTAATCTGTATAACCGCTTTGGCTCGGGCTTCTTCTTTGAGGTTTTCAATCAGCTGATGTTTGGCTTCCTCCGCAGACAGCCCCGCAATGGTTTCCAGTTGTTTGATATGCTGCGCCTTGAGCTGTTCCACTTCCTCTTGCTTTTTCGTATTGATCTCGGTTAGCCGCTCCAGGTTTTTGCGTGTGTTTTCCAGTTCTTGCTTCTCGCGGTTCAGGTTTTCGAGCTTCTGGTTAAGTGATTGCTCCTTCTGTCTTATGCCGTTCTCGCGCTGGTTCAGCGCATTGTTTTTCTGGTTGGTTTCTTTTTCGTGTTCTGCCTTGAGTTGCAGAAACTTCTCTTTGGCCTCTAACAGCCGTTGTTTTTTGAGATGCTCGCCGGCCTGTTCGGCCTCTTTAAGGATTTTTTTCACCTTACTTTGTGCTGCCATCTCCTGCTTTTTGAACAAAAAGCGCAATGCAAAGCGGCCGATAACCACCCCCACTGCAAACGCTATAACGATGTATATAATCTCCATTTGTTGTTAATTTGTAGTCCTTCTATATCCTGTTGCTTATTTGCTTTTAACCGTACTGTTTCCTGAATCACCAAACTGTTTACCACTTCACACCCTTCACTTCCGCACAAAAAAAAACCGCAATTAAATTAATCAGGCTTCATGTATTATAAACTTCCTTACACAGGCTTAGCGTATTGATCCTGACCAGATGGCGCTAGCAAAATGGCCTACATCTCATTTACGCTTGTGATATTGAAGCGTTAAGTTTAAAATAGTGAAACCCGAATTTAATTGCGGTAAATCCGTTGTCTTAAGCTCTATTTGAATAAGAACGTCTATTTATTAAAGAATTCGGTTAACATGCTATCCAGGTCATTCACGGCCTTTACTATCCCCACTTCATCGGCATTTGACCGGCGTTCTGCTTTTAGCATCCCCGTTGCGTAATGAAGCACGCACATCGACAGTAAATCCTGTTTATCCCTTACTGCATAATTTTCCTGAAATTCCTTAATCCTATCGTTTATTGACTTTGCTGCCCGCCGGATTACCTCTTCTTCCTCCATATCCACCCGCAAGGGGTAAATCCGGTCTGCGATGTTTATTTTTATGGAAATTTCTCCCATGTTTGAGCTAATTCACTATACGCCACTCACCCGCCCATTACCTGAGCAATTCAATACACTTATCTATTTCCCGCACAAAATCGTTAATTTTTTGCTTTGTGTCAAGTATTTTTTCATTTATCCCTGCGTTATCCGCTTCCACTTCTTCGAGCGAACGCGCCACTGCCAGCGCCTTGAGCTTTTCCTCCAACTGCTTATTCTTGTCCACGCTCGTTTCCAGAGCTACCTGCAGCGACTGCAGCTCCAGCTTCAGCATATCGTTTTCCTCCTGCAAAGATACGCATAAATCCAGTAATTTACGCGTATTCTCAACCACCCTTCCTAATTGGTCTGCTACCGATGCCATATTGACTTTGCTGATTCGCTGCTTAACAATTATGAACTCCTCACCACTGCTCCTGTTTCTTTTTCAAAATTATAAATTAATTTTTTAACAATGGCATCAATTTGTTTATCGTTCAACGTCTTCTCTTCGTCCTGGAGCACGAAATGAAGCGCGTATGACTTCTTGCCCGCCGGCAGTTTATCACCCCGGTATACGTCAAATACATTGATGCTTTTGAGCAGCTTGCGTTCCGTTTTTTCGGCAATGGCCTTCAGTTTTCCAAAGCTTACCCTGTCGTCCACCAGCAATGAAAGATCCCGGCGCACAGCAGGGAACTTCGCCACTTCACTGAAAGTGATTTTATGTTTGCGGATCGCCCTAAGCACCAGCTCCCAGTCGAAATCGGCAAAAAACACTTCGCCGTCCGCATCCACCCGGCGCAGGTGGTCCGGTTTTACCGAGCCGAAGGCCACCAATACTTTTCCGGCACGCTCATACTGCAATCCATACTGGTAGTGGGTTCCGGGGGCATCACTGATTTGCAGATCCGTAATATTCAGCCGCCGGAGAACACCTTCCACCGCAGCCTTGATGTGGTAAAACGACACCGGTTTGGCAGGATGGTTCCATTGCTCAGGCAACAACTTGCCTACCATCGCCAAGGATAACCTCGGTGTTTCGCGATAACCTGTATCGTTTAGGTAATACGTGCTGCCAAACTCGAAAAACTTTAGGTCTGCCTGTTTCCGCCGCTGGTTATACGCTATGGCTTCCAGCGCGGAAAACAACAAGTTCTGGCGCATCGTATCCAAATCGGTACTCAACGGATTCAGGACTTTTACGGCCAGCCCGGGCTCATCCATGTAATCCATCTTGGTCAACGAATTAGACAGCATCTCGCGGAATCCGTTGCCAATCAGTAAGTCGGCCACCTGGTTCTGTACCACTTCCTTGTCTGGCTTCGGCGACGTGTTGAGCGATGCTTTGATCTGCCGTTGGATTTCGATATTGTTGTATCCGTATATCCGCAGCACTTCTTCAATAATATCCACCTCGCGGGTTACATCTACCTTATAGGGTGGTACCTCCACCGTCAGCGTGCCGGCCTCCTGCCTGCGTATATTAATACCCAGCGCCCTGATAATGGCATTGATTTCGGCTTCGGGGATTGTTTTTCCGATGATCCGTTGCACACGTTCATACCTGACGTCTATGGTAAACGGTTCAATGGGTTTGGGATAATAATCGGATATCACCGTCGATATATGGCCCCCGGCCACTTGAGTAATCAGTAATGCGGCCCGTTTTAACGCCAGCACGGTCATATCCGGATCGGTACCCCGTTCGAAACGGAATGAGGCATCGGTCTTCAACCCATGTCTTTTGGCGGTCTTTCTAACGGACACTGCCTGGAAATAGGCGCTTTCCAGAAACACATTAGTCGTTCCTTCGGTTACCCCGGATGCAATCCCACCGAACACCCCGGCAATACACAGGGGCTTCTCGGCGTCGCAAATCATCAGATCCTCAGGATGGAGTCTACGCTCCACGCCATCCAACGTGGTAAATGGCTCCCCTTCCTTCGCCTTGCGTACCACGATGCGGCCTCCCGAAAGCACGTCGGCGTCAAAAGCATGCAGTGGCTGGCCAAGCTCGTGCAGCACATAATTCGTCACGTCCACCACATTGTTTATCGGCCGCACGCCGATGGCGTTCAGCCGCTCCTTAAGCCAGTCGGGCGAATCGCCCACCTGTACACCGGTGATGCTCAGTGAACTGTAACGCGGGCATGCGTCAGTAGTTTCCACCGCAACCGGCACCGCCGCCCCGGGGCCCTCCTTGAAAGCCGAAACGTCCGGCAACCGGTATCCGCAGCGCAAGAAGGCTGCAACGTCACGTGCAACGCCCAAATGCGACGCTGCGTCCGCGCGGTTAGGTGTCAGGCCGATTTCAAACACGTAATCGTCGTTTAGCTGAAAAAAATCCTTAGCCATTACGCCCACCGGAGCATCGTCGGGCAGCACCATGATGCCCTCATGCGATTGCCCCAACCCTATTTCGTCCTCAGCACAGATCATGCCTTCAGACACTTCCCCACGGATTTTCGATTTGTTGATTTTAAATGGTTCCCCGCCCAGCGGGTATACCGTGGTACCTACGGTAGCGACAACCACCCGTTGGCCGGCGGCCACATTGGGTGCACCGCATACGATATGGAGCGGTTCGCCCTGCCCCACATCCACAGTAGTCACCCTTAGCCGGTCAGCATTCGGGTGCTGCGAACAGGTCTTTACTTCGCCAATTACCAACCCTTCAAGCCCCCCTGGGATACGCTGCACGGTTTCAACCGCCTCCACTTCAAGGCCGATGTCCGTAAGGATGCCCGAAAGCTCCTCCGGGGTTTTATCTGTCTGTAAGAAATCGCTAAGCCAATTATATGATATCGTCATGCCCCATTCCGGAATTTCTGCAAAGATGAATTTTTTTTCTTGGATCTCAAACAATGCAGAACACGGCTGGGCACTTTGCGCCGATAGCGAACCGCTTACAGCGCACGGTTACAACAACCCCTCGTCTCTAAAGCTGTAGTAACCTTTGTTGGTAAATATCACATGGTCAGCAATCGAAAAATCAAGCAACTCGGCAGCTTTGACGAATTTTTTGGTCAAATTGATATCCATCGTGCTGGGCTTCAATGACCCCGACGGATGGTTGTGCGTCAGCACCACATTGCTGGCATGGCATTCCAGGGCAACGCGTATCACGTGCTTGACATCTACGGGCGTAAAATCGTTACCTCCCTTACCGATAAGCTCCTTGGTGATGAGCTTACAGCCCGGAGCCAAAAACAATACCCAAAATTCCTCATAAGGAAGATCCTTATAGACATGTCCGAGATAGTCGTATACCTTTTTGCTGCCGTTAAGCACTGGCCGCGACTCTGTACGCTGCGCGTCTCTGCGCCTGCCCAGTTCCATGGCGGCGACAATGCTGACGGCCTTAGCAGGGCCAATCCCTTTATAGCGGCATAGTTCTGACACGGATAGGCGGGACAGCGCATGCAAACTGTTACCCCGGTCAAGCAAGATGCGCCTGCATAATTCCACGGCCGACTCGCTCCGTGACCCGCTGCCGATTAAAATGGCCAGCAGTTCCGCATCGGTAAGCACCCGCCGGCCTTGTTCCAGTAGTTTTTCCCGGGGACGGTCAGCTTCTGCCCATCCCGTTATCGGTACCCTTGCTAAATTGTCCATTGGCTTTGGTAACTTGTTTCATTGACATTCAAAGGTACGTTATTTCCGATAGTATTTTCAAATTTTTTACTAATTTTTTTAGTTAAAACTCATCGTTTCTCACTTCGGTATGAAGTGTTATCTTTGCAGTCCAATTCTGACAATATGAGCAAAGCAATTATCAAGACTGACAAAGGCGATTTGACGGTACAATTTTATAATGAGGACGCTCCGGGCACCGTGGCCAACTTCCTCAAACTGGCCGAATCAGGTTTTTATGACGGGGTGACGTTTCACCGGGTTATACCGGATTTTGTCATCCAAGGCGGAGATCCCACGGGTACGGGAGCCGGCGGCCCGGGATATTCCATCCCATGCGAGCTGAACGGCGGCAATCAATACCACGACCGCGGCGTGCTCTCCATGGCCCACCGCGGACGGGACACCGGCGGTTCCCAGTTTTTCATCTGCCATAACCGCACGAACACCGCCCATCTTGACGGGCATCATACCTGTTTCGGCAGGGTAGTGGAAAACGTTGACGTGATTGACGACATCCGGCAAGGCGACAGAATTTTGGGCATAGACATTATAGCGGAATAACAGACCATGAACCTAAAAGCACTTGTAGCGGTCACCGGCAAACCCGGGCTGTTCAGATTAATCGGACAGAACAAAGGCGGCTTTATCCTGGAAAGCCTGGATGAGCAAAAAACCAAATCGGTCGTAAATTTAGCGACCACGAAACTTGCCACCTTAGAAGACATCACTATTTACGGCGATGACGAGGAGCTCAGACTTATCGACATCCTTGAACGTATAAAGGAGAAAGGCGACGCCCCCGAGCCGAAATCGGACGGCCCAACCTTACGGAATTTCTTCAGGGAAGTAGCCCCCGGCCACGATGAAGATCGGGTTTACACTTCCGACATAAAAAAAATCGTCAGCTGGTACCATATCATTAAAGCGTTACCCCTTTTTGACGAAGACGCTACCCCGGATACCAACGGCGAATAATATACTACATAGCCACATCATGCATGGTGTGGCTATGTACTTCTTCGTTAAAACAGCCATAAGATTGCGGCCACTATCGCCAGGCCGATCACCATCATAATCCAGAACAGCTTGCTTTCCTTAGACGTATCTGCGCCCTTGTAATGATATTCTCTTTTGGGTATTCTCATGATATTAGATTTAACAGTTCATTCCTTTTATTGTTTGGATGCTAACCGCCGCCGTTTTCCATACACCGTCTACTCATGGTGATAGGGTTCGCCCCTCATGATGGTAAACGCTCGGTACAATTGTTCAACAAAGAACACGCGGACCATCTGGTGGGAAAAGGTCATCTTAGACAATGCTATCATCCCGTTCCCCCGCTGATAGACGGCCTCATCAAATCCGTACGGCCCACCAACTACAAATACCAGGTGTTGCACGCTGCGCACCATCAACCCGTTCAGGTAATCGGCAAACTCCAATGAACGGTATGTTTTGCCGCGTTCATCGAGCAGGACCACATGATCCCCCGGCGAAATGTGTCTGACAATCAGCTCCGCTTCTTTGGCCTTTTGCTGATCCGATCGAAGGTTTTTACTGTTTTTGACATCCGGGATCAGCACGGTGCTGAACGGCACATAATGCTTAAGCCTGCGCTCGAACTTCTCAATCATCGCCGCCAGGTGGCTGTCGTCTGTCTTGCCTATGCATAACAAAGTAATCCGCATGTTGCAAATGAACAGAAAAAATGCATATTATGAAATGCGCATAACAATTTTGGCACCGGTTTTGTTTTTCCAAAGCAATTTTTAACCCTGTATCATAAAACTTAACTCATTATGAAGAAATCATTTTTCCTGATTGGCTCCGTATTGCTCTTTTCTTTGCATACCAATGCCCAAGACACCCCCGAAGAAGGATGGCGCATTTCCGGTGAAAACACCTTATTGCTTAACCAAAGTTCTTTTTCCAACTGGGCCGCCGGCGGCATTAATTCATTTGCCACCAACCTGGTTTTCAATTATGATTTCAACTACAAGAAAAACCGTTGGAACTGGGATAATAAAGTCATCGCCGCATACGGGCTTACCAAACAAAAGGCCATCGGGTGGCGTAAGAATGACGACAGGTTCATTGCTAATAGCCTGTTGGGCTATCAAGCGACGGAGCGGTGGCTCTATACGTTTTTCATGAATTTCAACACGCAGTTCGCCGACGGTTTCCAGTATGACGGGGACAATAACCGCACGCTCATTTCCGCTGCGTTTGCACCGGCCTACCTGAGCTTCGGCCCCGGTTTCGCCTATAAGCAATCCGACAACTTCCGCTTCAACCTGTCACCTGCCGCGGCGCGTTTCATTTTCGTAACCAATGACGAACTGTCGGCCGCCGGGGCATTCGGCGTCGACCCGGGTGCCACATCACGCTTTGAGTTTGGCGCTTCATTTGACGCGTATTACAAGGCAGAACTGATGGAAAATATCAGTGTGGAGAACATCCTCAAGCTCTATTCGAACTACCTTGAAGATCCCCAGAATGTGGATATAGACTACACCCTGAACCTTTTCATGAAAGTAAATGACTATATCACGGTCAATGGCGGTGTGCAATTGATATACGATGACAATACGCTTATCCCTCGCCAAGCGGCCGATGGTTCGACCATTCCCGGCTCTGCGCGGCCTACCCTGCAGGTAAGGCAGGTCATCGGCGCCGGTATCACCTATAAATTCTAAGCAGAAACATCCCCACTGCTATAAAAAAAAGTAAGCCGTAATGTTGTTACGGCTTACTTCTTAATATGGCGTTAGATAACGGCAGGCAATTCACTCCTGCCGTTCGATGATTACAAATACATCTTCGTTTTCTTTCTTCATCTTGTAGCGTTCGCGCGCCACCCGCTGCAGTTCCTTAGGGTCGTTATTCAGATCATGGATAGCTTTGGTTACCCGTTCAATCTCTTCGGTATAGAATGCCTTTTCCGCTTTCAGCCCTTTCAACTGGCTATAGTAACCATATTGTGTAGCTACATCGTGCCGGTCAAAAAACAGCATCCATACGAGGAATGCCGTCGAGGCAATGATGTATTTGTTTCGGATAATGGACAGCAGTCTTCCCATACCCACAAAGTAGCGTAAAAATATCCGGAAATCCAAACGGTGATGTTTCAGACGCGTCCGGTAAGGGGCAGATGCACGCGGAATACGGTCTCGTTGTCATCTGAGTTGACGGTTATCCTGCCGCCATGTGCCTGCACAATCTGATGCACGATAAACAAACCCAGTCCGAGCCCTTTCTGTTCGGTCGAATCCGCACCGCGCACAAACGGCTTGAACAGGTTGTCCAGGCAGCGTTTTGGAATCGGTTTTCCGTTGTTTTTCACCAAGTATACGAAGCAGCCGTTGTCTACATAAGCCGCAACACTGATGGGTCGGCCTGCGTCGCCGTGCTCCATAGCGTTGGTAATCAAGTTTGAAAACACCTGAGCCATACGGTCGGCATCGCAAGGCACGGTAAGTTCGCCGCCTCCTATTTCCAAATCGATAGGCCGGCCCGGCCATATAGCCGCGAATTCAGCTATCACCTGTTTAATGGTTTCATAGAGGTTGCTGGGGCGCGAAATTATGGTTATTCCGCTGCCGAGATTCATCCGCGCAAAGTCAAGGATATTGTCTACCAGCCGTCTCATCCGTACGGAGGCGTCGTAAATGATAGTAATCATCCGTTTCTGCCTGCCCTCCTCGGCATGCCGCTGTAAAAATTGTGCAGCGGAACTTATCGCGCTGAGCGGATTGCGGAGGTCGTGCCCCAGCACGGCAATGAACCTGTCGCGCCTACGGGCCTGCTTACGTTCCTCCCTGAGCTGGCTTTCAGCACGTTCTGCGCGCTCAAGCGTTCCGAGGTGAAACGTGATCAGCTCCGAAAACAGTCCGAAAAGACGGATTACCTGCTTTTCATCAAACGTGGCCGGACTGGGATCAATGGTACATAGCGTACCGAAAAAGTCGCCATGCTGATCATATAAAGGGAATGACACGTAGCTCCTGAAACCTCCCCCGTTCATTTTTTCCTTCCAACGCGTGTTTGCGCACTTCCGGACATCGGCAATGATTACCGGTTCTGGCAGACTGCAGAGTTCACTGCATATGGTATTGGCCGGTTCAATCCTGTATCCCGCCTTTAGTCCCAGCCCCAGGTTATCAACGATGCTGCAGGCTTCCCATTTTTCCTGATCCACCCGGGCTACTGCGCCGATGCCCATGCCTGTACTCACGCAGATGGCTTCCAATATGCGTTTGATGGACGGGATGGAATCCATCTTCCGGATCGTATGTGACAGTTCCGGAGCCGCTGTTACGTCATATTTCATATATGTACCGGCTGTTTGGTGGGGGCAATATACAAAAATGCCGGCAAAAGTGCCGCATGAGCACAGAAGCCGGTAACCTACAGCACCCCAAGCCGTTCACGGCCGAAGCGGTAACTGAGGCCTACCTCATGCGTGTTGTCGCTGATGGTCCGGTTCAACGGCTCGTTGCGTGTGCCGAACTGGTAGCTGTAGCCGATGCCGAAACGCCGTAGGTTCACCTGAGCCAGCCCCGCCATGCTCCCGTGGCTCCGCACGTTGACGCCCAGCCCAACCGCCTGCCCGGCAAAGACCATCGCCGTGGCTTCGCCCTGCGGGCGAAGTGCCTCCGAGTAGGTCACCAGCACCGACGGGCGGAAGTGAAAACCGCCGCCCAGACCGAACACCGCACCCGCAGTCAGGTGGTATACATTCCGGAAGTTGTAACGGATATCACCCGTAACACCCAGGTTCCCCAGCATCAGCCGCGGAAGCGAAACACCCACGTAGTATTTATCCGGACGGTAAAGCATAACCCCGAAGCCCACCAGCGCGTCCGTTTCACGGACGTCTTCGCGGAAGGCCGGATCCCGCGGGTCCAGCTGCGAAAAACGGCCGTCCATGTAGCTCAAACCCGCACTCAGCGAAACACCCACGTATTCCGTTGACGATATCCGTACAGACTTGGCAAAAAAGGCGCTCGCTTCCGTCAGCTTCTCCACCGCCAGCGTCTCGTGGCGCAGGTTAACACCGGCCGTTGCCCCGAACCCCCGCAAACCCGCGTGGCCGCTCCCCCAATAAACCGTAGGCGCCCCTTCCATGCCCACCCACTGCCGGCGACCAAGCACAGAAACCGCCCCTTCGGGCGACAGCAGGCTCGCCGCCGCGTTCAGCGCCGTGCCCATACCACCGTACTGCGTGGGAGTAACCACCTGCTGACCCGGAGCCGATATGGCCAACAGCGCCGCCACAGCCGTCAATAATAATCCTTTCCGTTTCATTTTACTTTACTTTATATCCATTACCCATCACACTATCCCCCTTCAGCACTAATACCGGAGGACAAACCATCCTTTGTCATACACCCATTTCCCGTTTACCTTCACCTCGGCCACGTAGAAGTACGTGCCGGCGGGTACGTGGTTGCGCCCAGTGCCGATGCCCCGGAAGGCCACCGTACCGTTGTTGTAGCCACGGGCCTCGTAAACCACCGTGCCGTTACGGTTGAAAATGGTCACCTTGTTTTCCGGATGATCCTTAACCGCCTCGATGATCAGGTACTCGTTGATGCCGTCACCGTTGGGTGAAACCGCTTTGGATACCCTTACCGGAAAGTCCGAGGCCGGATCCACCACACGCACCGTAACCGTAACCGGTTCGGCCGGCGCGTGGTTGCCGTCGCCCGGCTGCGTACCCGTGATGCGTACCGTGCCCAGCCGGTGGATGCGAAGCGTGTTCCCCTCCAGCGTGGCAACTTCCGGGTCGTCAACCGAAAGGCTCACCGAAAGACCGCTCGTGGAGGTAGCCGTTACCGGAACCGAACCGGCATCGCGCCCCACCTCGGAAGGCGCTGAAAGCGTGATGCGCTGGGCCGCCTTATGCACCGTCAATGTGCGCCTTATCTCCGGCCTGTTCATGTAGTCCGGGTGCTCCGCCACCGTGGCCGTGATTTCGGCCGTGCCCGCACCGACGATGCGGATAAGGCCGCCCGGGGTGATCTCTGCCACCGAGGGGTCGCTGCTCCGGTAGATTACCGCCTCGCCCGTGCTGGCCGTAGCCCCGGGCGCAAAGTCCGTATCCCCGTAGGTCTTCTCCGGCAGCGCCGGGAAGATGATGCTCCGCCGGGCCCTGCTGATCACCAGCGTGCCGGTTTCCGCATCCGCCACGTAGTTCGCATGCTCCAGCGCAGCCACCACTTCATATTCCCCCGCATGTATGGGTGGTTCCGGAGAGCCGTTATAGGTCACCCTCACGCTGCCCCCCAGCCCTTCCGGAACGGTGGCTACCGTGGCCGGCTTCGCGCTGCCGTCATATACGTGCTGAAGCCCGCCCAGCGAAAGCACGGCCGTGGCCTTATCGATAACCAGTTCGGCCGTCAGCACCAGGTCCTTATGGTTTGCAAGGGATACCCTGGCGGTCACCGTATAAGTACCCGCATCCGTACGGCCGTTGCCTTCGTAGCTCACCGAGGCACCTTCCGGTGCGCCGCTCACGTAAATGGAATGCGCCGTGCCGTCATAGGTGAACCGGCCGTCCGCAAACGTAATGCCCGTTAAGTCCGCTTCCTCAATCACCAATGTGCCGGTTACCGCATCCGCCGCGTAGTTCGCATGCTCCAGCACAGCCTCCACCTCATATTCCCCCGCATGCACGGGAGGCTCCGGAGAGCCGTTATAGGTCACCCTCACGCTGCCCCCCAGCCCTTCCGGAACGGTGGCTACCGTGGCCGGCTTCGCGCTGCCGTCATATACGTGCTGAAGCCCGCCCAGCGAAAGCACGGCCGTGGCCTTGCGGATAGTAAACGCTTCGTTCCCCTCATCAAAGGAAATATCGTACAGGCCGGATTTGCTGCCATCCCGGCCGATATGGATGGCATAGCTGCCCGCATCTTCTCCGGCTGTCCGGGATACCGTGCCCACCACATCGCCGATGGCATCCTGAAAGGCCAGCGGGTTGCTGCCTTCGGAGAGCCGCACGTTCAGCGCCGGGTCATCATCCCCATAAACCTTCTCCGCCGGTTCGGCTTCCACCGTAATGGCACGCGGCTGTATGCGCAGGGCATAGGTGGCGGTTGCCGCCACGAAATTGTCCGTACCGCCAAACGTCACTTCCACCTGCACTTCACCCACGCCGGTAGCGCTCACCTGCGGGAACTGCGTCATGTCCAGCAGGCCTTCGCCATTGTTCACCGTAAATGAAATATCCTGCGACGAATCGCCGTCCCATAGCTGAATGTCCACTTCCAGCAGCTGCACATCCCCGTAAGTCCGCAGCAGGGTATCTCCTTCGGCCATCGGCTCATCCCCCAGCGTCACCGACCACACGGGCGTGCCTTTGCCCACGGTCACCGTGACCGCTGCGGCCAGCCCTTTGCTGTTGGAGAACCAATTGCCGCCGTTAGGGTCAGGCAGCGCCAGCGGTGCACTGAACACATAGTCGCCCGCTACTGTGCCGTTATAGCCATCTCCTGCCGCCGTGGGCGCCGAGACCAGCGTCCATTGTGCTGTATCGGCAAGGGCAACGGCCGCTTCGGTGCCGTCGCTCAGCGTAGCCGTTACCGAGGCGGGCAATCCTTCAATATCCCCCCAGGCCGTACCGTGGGAAACAGCGATAGGCTGAAGGCCTGCCAGTGAGACGATATCTTCAAAGGCCGACTCATACGCACCGAGGTCAACCGTTCCCCCCACGATTCGGGGATTGCCCGCAACGTCGGTGTCGTTTTCCAAGTCACCTCCGGCATCGCTATACAGCTGGTTGCTGCCCGCATTGATCGCCGGGCTGTTGGGCTGCAGTTGGTAGTCGTGCTGTTCACTGTTTCTGAATAACCGATCCATCTCTACCGGAACCGTTGCCGCCCCCTCCTCTCCGTAATAGTTACCCTGCCAGATGGAATGCTGCACATCGCCAGACACCTGCGTACCGTTGGTTGCTTGGGTTGCCGGATCCGCAACAATGCTGTTCCAAACAGAGAAAGTCATATCATCAAACGCTTCCAAATGTATCCCGGAGGGGTTCCCTTCATTTGTATTGCCTGCCAAGGTCAGGTTTACGCCTAAAAATTGATCTCCGCCATTATAAATTCCGCCGCCGCCGTTCGGTCTTCCTGTATTCCCTGACGAATTTTCCGTTATGGAAACATTGACGAGCTTCAGTCTCTTGCCAAAATTATGCAGCCCTCCGCCAAAGGTACCCGCCGTATTGCGGCGGATCTCCACGTTTATCAAAGTAAGGTCATGGGTTGAGATATACGCGCCTCCACCCAGAAAACCGGCGTTGTTATTTTCGATAACCGAACGGGTCAGGACAGGATGTCCGCCATCAATATACAGCCCGCCGCCATGAATATCTGCGTTATTGTTGCGTATCACCAGATTGGTATACAACGGGGATACATCCTTATTGTAAATGCCGCCACCATTGCCCGTAGAACGGCCTCCCCGGATCGTAAACCCGTCCAGCACGGAAGCTGCGGTCAACCCGTTATTTTCATTGGTGATGACCCGGTTTCCATTACCTTCCAAAATGGTCTCATTGGTTTGAAAATCGCGCTGCGAACGTTCAAAGCCAGAGTCTTCCGTCCCCGAGAAACCACCATAAATCTGTACGTTTTGCACCATGGAAAATGCCCGCCCGGGTTCCGGCTGGTAAACACCTTTGGCCACCCAGATTTGCAGTGGGTTTTCAGCAGTGAACCTTTCACCGTTCTCCCCTGCCCATTGCAGCGCATCGGCCAGCTCCGGGATGGCATTGTCCCAACTGCTGCCCGTGGCCGTGTGGCCTGCCACGTCCTTCTTGCCGATGTCAACATAAAGGATGTTGTTGGCATCGGGTTGGATGGCTATAGGGGGCTCGTCTTGATATTCGTAAGCGCCAAGGTCGATGATGCCGCCGCCTGCAAAGTTGTACACCCGCGGATTGCCCGCCAGGTCGGTGTCGTTCGCCAAGTCACCCCCCGCATCGCTATACAGCTGGTTGCTGCCCGCATTGATAGCCGGGCTGCCCGCCTTCAGGCGGTAGTCGCCGTTGGCCGGGTCGGAAAACGGATTTTCGGCTGTAACCACATTCTCGCCGCCATCCGTGCCCGTCCAATCCGTATCCCACGTCCAATCCGTTGGATTCCCTTGCAACAAGGAACGTTGGATATACATTTCATTGCCTTCAGGAGCGTAGAGATTGTCCACGGAACCATCGGATTTGGTATTGTCAAATACAATGGAGTTGTTCAAGTGCAAGGTTGAACTTCCGTTAACGAAGATCCCCGCAACTATTCCGCTTGTTTTATTCCCCGTTATGGTCACGTTGGTCAGCACAGGGGAAGAACTTAAATTATACATCCCCCCGCCATCCTGAGAAGCCGTGTTCCCGCTGATGGTCGCGTTGGTCAGCACAGGGGAAGAATTATTATAGTTGAACATCCCTCCTCCGCCACCCCAAGAAGCCGTGTTCCCGCTGATGGTCACGTTCGTCAAAACAGGGGAAGAAGAATTAGCGTTGTACATCCCCCCGCCACTAGAAGCCGTGTTCCCGCTGATGGTCGCGTTGGTCAGCACAGGGGAAGAATTATTATAGTTGAACATCCCTCCGCCATCCCAAGAAGCCGTGTTCCCGCTGATAAACACGTTCCTCAATTCAGGGGAAGAACCATTGTTGTTGTACATCCCCCCGCCATAACTGTAATATCCGCCTCCATTGGCTTGCCCGCCGGTGATGGTAAAGCCGTCCAGCAGGGCGGTGCTGTCGACCCCGTCTGCATAAACCACGTGGTAGCTGTTGTTGCCTTGGATCTGGGTTGCCGGGTCGGTAATGATTTCCTGGGCATCATTGTTGTCTATATCACCGCTCAGGATGGTCCTGTTCGTTTCAAAATCACGCAGCGACAGGTCGTAGTCCGCTGGTTCATCACCCGCAAAACCGCCGTACAGCTCCACACCGTTCACCAGCCGGAAGGAGGCTTCCCGGTCAGTTTCATCGGACGCAGGGTTGTATTTCCCTCCGGCCACCCAGATTTTCAGCTGCCCGTCTGCCTCTGCGTTCCAGCTTTGGGCAAATTCTAAGGCGTCCCGTAGCTCCGGGACGGCGTTGGCCCAGCTGCTGCCCGTGGCCGTGTGGCCTTCCACGCCCTTCTTGCCGATGTCAACATAAAGGATGTTATTGTCGTCCGGCTGGATAACCGGCGCTCCTTCACTGCCCGTTGCATCGGTGGCCGAATAGCGGAAATTCCCTACATCCGCTGCATCTCCAAGATAGGTATACCCCGTTCCGTGGTACGGGTCGCCGGATTTAACTGCAGGCGAATGCGCAAGGAGTGATGTATGCATCGCAAACAGCAATCCGGCAAAACAGCAAACGGTGGTTGTAAGTCGGGTAAAAAGTTGCATATCGTTAGGTTCTGATTTTTCAATAAACACCTTATAATAAATACCTTACACATACGGCGGTTGCTTGTCTTCCAACAAGACAAGGAAATTCGCTAAGCAGCGTATGCTGCTTTGCTGATGGACATAACACAGGCAATGGGCGTGCACCTGATTTCCCGCAGCGACGGCTAAACCGTCCGGTAAAGCCGAAAACAAGGTTTGCAACCACAAAAAGGAACAGGCGTTCAGGTTAAATTCCCTCATTGTTATGGATCATGGTCAATTCAGCGTTTAAGCCGGGGACGGCTTACAAAAACAGTAAACTGCCTCCTGCACAAAGCTAAGCGGTTACCTGCCAATTACCTTATCAGATAAGACCAATTATGAGCTATCAGATAAGCTCAACAGGGACTATAGCTATCATTTGGGCATGGCAGCATCCGGCTGGTAGGCATGGGGTGGGGTACCAAAGGCCTGCCTGAAGGCACGGGTGAAATTGCCGGGGCTGTCAAAGCCGAGGCGGTAACCTACCTCTGCTACGGAGGCAGTGCCTCCGGCAAGCAGGCGTGCAGCCTCTTCCATCTGCTGTTGCCGGAAATACCGATGGGGGGCCATGCCGAATCTGGCCTTAAACTGCCGCTTAAGCGTGGAGGCCGACACGGCAAAGCGGTCACTCAGGTACGCAAGGCCGGGAAACGGCTGATTAACGCAGGTCCTTAGGTATTGGGCCACGCTGTCGGCAAGTGCCACTGCACCGGCATCCCCGGCAGCAAGGTAGCGTTCTTCGGCCATGTACAGCGAAAAGAACGCTTCCAGCACTTCAGCCACGGCCGTAAGCATGCGCAGCTTGTCAAACGGCCGGCTTGCGGGCTGGTGCAGCAGCGTCACGATTTTGTCCAGCCTGCGGCGGAGGGGCCCCGGCGCTACGGGCACGGCAAGCATATCGCCGCACTCCCCAAAGAGGAGGGCCTCCAGCCCCGACCCACGGAAACTCTCCAGCCGGATGTAGTCTTTTAGGAAACTGTGCTCCACCAGCAGATGGAGAAGACGGCCTTCAAAACCGGCTGGAGCGGCAAACTCATGGTTGCCGAAATTATTGCAATATCCCAGAAAACCGCACCGCATAATGGTTTTGATACCATTGAAAGAGCACGTTAACGGACGGTTTGCAGCATACAGATATTTAAGGAGGTAAAAACGCCCCTCCGGATTTGCCGCTACCACGCTATACTCAGCCTCACGGTAGGCCATATCTTGGTCAAAGACCACAATATCATTACGCAACAGACGGTACACCAAATAGTTACGGACGTACCCGCTGTCAATATCCAATACGCAGGCCTCGCGGTCGTGCCGTTCATCGGTAAAATCGTGGCCCACCCTCTCCAGAAAACCGGATACGGGGAAAAACTGCTGCGGATATTCGATCACGGATTGCACTGTAGCAAACTTAGTGAATAAACCGCTTTGATGCAATATGGCTGAAACGCAAAAAAAAGGGAGCCAGTTGCCTGCACTCCCCTTCGGTATCATGATTGCGGTAAGCTGCGCTTAACGGGCATATTTGAAACTTTTACCCAAAAAGCGTGCATTGCTACCCAACTCTTCCTCAATACGGAGCAACTGGTTGTATTTGGCAATCCGGTCGGAACGCGAGGCCGATCCCGTTTTTATCTGTCCGCAGTTCAGTGCTACGGCCAGGTCAGCAATTGTATAGTCTTCCGTCTCGCCGCTGCGGTGGCTCATCACCGAGGTATAACCATTGGTTTGCGCCAGCGACACCGCGTTGATGGTCTCGGTGAGCGAACCAATCTGGTTCACTTTCACCAGAATGGAGTTTGCCGTATCGGTGTCGATGCCTTGCTGCAGGCGTTTCGTGTTGGTCACGAACAGGTCGTCGCCCACCAGTTGTACGGTTGCGCCGATCTTGTCGGTGAGCAGCTTCCAGCCGGTCCAGTCGTCTTCTGCCATACCGTCTTCGATGGAGATAATGGGATATTTAGCAGTGAGCTCGGCTAAGTAAGCAGCCTGCTCTTCACTGCTGCGCACAGCGCCCTTATCGCCTTCAAATTTCGTATAGTCGTACTTACCGTCTTTGTAAAACTCGGAAGCAGCACAATCCAGGGCCAGGTAAATATCGTCGCCCGGCTTGTATCCCGCCTTTTCAATGGCTTTCAGAATGGTTTCCACAGCATCTTCCGTTCCGTCAAACGCGGGAGCAAACCCGCCCTCGTCGCCCACGGCGGTAGACAACCCGCGGTCATGTAATATTTTTTTCAGATTATGAAACACCTCGGCGCCCCAGCGCAGCGCTTCTGAAAATGAAGGTGCACCGACCGGCATGATCATGAACTCCTGGAATGCGATCGGCGCATCGGAATGCGAACCGCCGTTGATGATATTCATCATGGGAATGGGCAGCGTGTTGGCGTTGACACCGCCGATATACCGGTATACCGGCTGCCGGCTTTCCTGCGCAGCGGCCTTAGCCACCGCCAACGACACACCCAAGATGGCGTTAGCCCCCAGATTACCCTTATTTTCCGTGCCGTCCAGCTCAATCATCACCTTGTCTATCGCATTCTGTTCAAACACATCGATACCCTGCAAGGCATTGGCAATTTTGGTGTTCACGTTTTCCACGGCCTTCAGCACGCCCTTACCCAGGTATTTGGACTTGTCGCCATCCCGCAGTTCCACCGCCTCGTGCACTCCGGTAGAAGCACCCGACGGAACGGCCGCACGGCCCACAAAACCGTTTTCAGTAGTCACATCCACCTCTATGGTAGGATTGCCGCGCGAATCCAGTATCTGACGCGCATGTACATCGATGATCAAACTCATGTATATTCTTCTATTTTAAGGTTAACGTTCGCTATTTGACCACATACACTTAGTGTACGAATCACACTCCTGCTGTACTTGCCAAACTTAGCTAATATCGCCGTGATATGCAAGTTAACTTTTAACCTGCCACCAGCTCATCCTGCTCCATCAGCCGGACAAACTCATCAAACAGGTACCGCGAATCATGCGGCCCGGGAGACGACTCGGGGTGGTACTGCACCGAAAACGCCTTTTTACCGTTCACCCGGATACCTTCAATGGATTCATCGTTGAGATTCACGTGCGTTATTTCCACCTTGTCCGACTGCTTGATATCATCAGCTACTACACCGAATCCATGGTTCTGGCTAGTGATTTCGCAGCGGTTTGCAATGATGTTCTTCACCGGGTGGTTAATCCCGCGGTGCCCGTTAAACATCTTCCGCGTACGGATGCCGTTGGCCAATGCCAGCAGTTGGTGCCCCAAACATATCCCGAAAAGCGGCTTGTCGGCTTCCAGAATTTCCCGCACCGTCTGAATCGCATAATCCATGGCTGCCGGGTCGCCCGGTCCGTTGGAGATAAAATACCCGTCAGCACCCCATGCTTCCATTTCCGCAAAAGAGGTCTTTGCCGGAAACACCTTGGCATATACTTTTCGGGCGTCGAAATTGCGGAGAATGTTTTTCTTGATACCCAAATCCAGCACCGCCACACGTAGTGGGGCATCTTCATTGCCGTAGTAATACGGATTTTCGGTGGTCACTTTCGACGAAAGCTCCAGGCCAGCCATTGAAGGCACGTTGGCCAATTGCTTTTTCAGTTCCTCCACATCCAGCGTTTCGGAAGAAATGATGGCGTTCATTGCCCCTTTGTTGCGGATATGGCGCACCAACGAGCGTGTATCAATATCTGAAATACCCACCAGGTTGCCGTCTTCAAAGTAGGTCTGGATGGATGAGTCAGCCAGCTTGCGGCTGTAATTCACGCTGTAGTTTTTGCAAACCAAGCCAGCAATCTGGATTTTTCCGGATTCCGACTCCTCTGAGGCAATGCCGTAGTTGCCGATATGAGCGTTGGTGGTGACCATAATCTGCCCATAATAAGAGGGATCCGTAAAAATCTCCTGATAGCCCGTGGTACCCGTGTTGAAACAAATCTCTCCGGCGGTGGTGCCTATCTTCCCGGCAGCCTTGCCATGGTAGACTGTGCCGTCTTCCAATAACAATATCGCCGGCAGCTTGCTGTAATTAGTCATTCGTTATTATCGTAATTAATTGTTTGCACTTTGTATATCGTACCCCAAACGTACATCCATAAAAAAAGCCCTCAACGGGCCAAAAACACTTCGGAAATACCAAAACACGCCGGGCAAGTTACCGGGCTTTGGAGAGGTTTTCTTGAAACAATGTACGTTAAACTTCACGAGGGACAAAGGTACGGATTTTTATCCTATTGCTTATATTTTTTTTGATTTTTTCAGCTATATCCAAGAGACAGAACAGGCCGCGCCGTGACAAGAATACACTAACGTGTTGTCACCGGCTACAACTTAAACCTCGGATTGAACAAAATGAACGGACCCGAGGGACTTTCCCCTTTCTACCTTTGCGGCATAACATTGACATAACAAAAAATTAAACACTACAAGCCCCTTCAAATCGTTTTACCCACCGCCTATGTATTGACATGTACCGTTCTTTTCTATTCACACCCTTACCCCTTTTGCGATTGTTTGCCATATTTATTCTGCTACTTTTAGGGGTGGTGAAAGTGGGGTATGGACAGGATAAGAAGCGTACATACGCTAATTTCCAAGGCAGTTATGAAGCGGGTATAAACCTTTTTGGACTTTTAACCGGTAGCGT
>NZ_FOLL01000029.1 GCF_900112315.1 Parapedobacter composti
GCTCCGGTTTGAATCGTTTCCCTTTCATAATACACTGTTAAAGTTATCAATCATTTTCTATTCTCTAACAGTCTTTTTTTCGGGGAAGCTTACACACCGATTAACTTTTCCATATCGGAGTCAATCGCCTTTCTACTATCTTTTATTTCGTTGCTTAATGTTTGTTTCAGTTCATCGAAATCTTTATTAAAACTAGCCTTTTCGGTCTCATAATCATGTTTCATGGCGTCAAGTTCAGTTTTAAAGGTAATCCTGTCAGATTCATAGTTCTGAGTCGCTATAGCTTTGATATTGGCGAACTCTGTTTGGAAATTCGAATTGATAGTTTTTGTTTCAGCTTCCTTTTGCTGCAGTAGCGTTGATATTCTGTTAAGCTCCGACCTATTCTTCTTTAACTCTGTATCGAGCGCTTTAATGGATTCCTTTAGCGCTTTGTTTTCTTGTTCTAAACTGACATGTTTTTCTTTAACTATTTTCTCAAAACCTGCGATGCTCTTGGAAAAGTTGAAGTCGTTCTGTGAAAATGGGAGTGGTAAATTCCTAATCCTTGTGATTGCAGAGTGTAAATTGTTTCTTGAGTTATTTATATGCCCTGGATTTCTATTTCCGACAAAGGCATTAATCTGTGATAGTGCATTTTCGACTTCTTGAGAAATATGTGTCAGTTCCGCTTCCTGGACTATTGCAGGTATTGTAAGGTTTAGTCTGTCAACTAAATACCTATACGCCGTCTCAAAAAAATGGATATCATCGATGTTAACTGCCTCCCTGATTTCGTTTTCAGAAATACGATTTTTGAACTGCTCAAGCTTGTCAAAAATTGAATGGCTTTCAAATTCTTGTCCTGTCATTGTTGTTCTTACGGTTATAGTTAGAACGTGCGCATCATCCACGTGCTAACTCGTTCTTAACTACTTTCTTTTTTGCGGGCTTGATTTTCGCCCATCGTCACTTATTTTCGCGTTACCAAATCACAATATGCCCTATCTCGGTGATATATCGGTGATTTCTTTCGGCTCTACACGAACTGTGCTTGAGCGCTTCTGAAGCTACGGGCAGCAAAAAACCGAATAGAAGGGGAAGGTATACCAGATGACGGTACATGGCAGTTGACGGTTTGGTCGTTGTCATTTCTTTTTGTTTCTCATTAGGCCTTGCGGTTACAAGGTGACGCCTAAAATAAAACATGGCAAACTGTTTTGCAAGCGTGATCTCTATTATTGCCGCGATTTAGGACTAAAAAATCGAATGGGGAAATTTTTTCAACCAAACGCGGATTTATTACTACGAAATGGGCTTTGGAAGCAACGAAATGAATTGCGGGGTCATTTGCGTTTCAGATCCATTTTATAGTAAGCCTCTATCTTCCTGCGGAAATCATCGGCTGCCTTAAGCTGCCGGTCTATGCGTTCAAGCGACTCCTTCCAGCCCAGGTAAGGCTCCCGGGTTTCATACCGCCTGAGGTTGTAGTCGGTCACCAGCAGTTTCCACTGCGCCTTGAATTCCTCAGGCGTATACCACTTATCCTCCAGCTTATCGTATATCCACTGATGCTTATTCCAAGCCTCCAGCAGCAGTTTCTTCACCTGCTTATATAAGTGTTGCGAGCCTCCCACGTATATCATGATGCAAATATAATACTAAATTAATTAGCAAATCGGTTGCGTCGATTTTGATAATGTTTGTAAACTATAAGTAGATGTCTATTGATCATTTCTATGCGCTATTTTTGACAGCAAAAAAATGAAATGGCTAAGACTAAACTAACTATTAACAACAACGGATCGGTGAGAATTGAAGGCGATTTTGAAATCGTGGACAGAAATGGTAAAGCCTATGGCTTACAAGGGAGAACGGTACTTTCTATTTGCCGTTGCGGGCTTTCAAAAAACAAGCCTTTTTGCGATGGTTCACATAACGGTCACTTCGAACATGAGGCCATAGCTTTCGATTTGCCTCCAAAAAAGGCCTAATGAGCAGGCGCGTAACGCCGGCTTTGCGCAGCTCGGATAGCATATAGGGGAACAGCGCTTCCAGTTCGGAGCGCCTGGGATCTGTCTGCTCACGGGGTGGTTTATCGGCATTTAGGTAAACCTCCAGTTCGCTGTCCTCAAAAAGCAGGAGTTTGCGGAAGCTGAATCCGCTCGCCCCGAACCGCCTCAGATAACCGGCAATAGTACGTCTGTTGATGCCGGTTTCCTTTTCTATGTTCCGCTGGGAAAAGCCACGGTCCAGGAATAGTAACAGTTGTCTTATCTTGTGCATGCTAAGGGGTTGTTTGCCATGTCGCCAGGAGATCTTGTCGACCCCAAACTTATGCAATCCTAAAAATCCCAGTGATGCACTTTGCAGCGGAATTATTGGTGTACTTTGTGCCGGTGTCTCGTCCTAAAAAAACTTTACAGACTGGTGTACTTTGCATTCTGGTTCTTACTATAGTTTTTGTCATGTTACGTAATTTTGTAATCATTCGCTACACCACAATGAAACTGTCATATTCTCTATAATCAAAACTTCACTAATCAAACGATCCGAGCGGATGAAGCTTCTGCTGAAATGGGAATTCCCCGGCGGCAAAGTTGAAACGGGAGAAAGCAAAGAAGATTGCTTGAAAAGAGAAATTTTTGAAGAACTATGATTGGAAATCGAATTGGCAGTCGCGCTTACCCCAGTGGAACACCAATACCCTGAGTTTTCAGTCTGCCTCTCCCCTTTGTAGATGGACTGGTGGTTCGCTTGCTGTGAACTTGAAGATCTACGAAGAAATGGTTGAACAGAATTTGGTTCACCAGCAAATGCCGTCATTAAACAGTCCGGTGAAGCCCTACCAGTTTTCGTTGAAGTACAGATCGATGATCATTAAAAAAATATTTCTAAGTAATATCGCGTGTTTTTTGTACGTCAGCCGCGAGTCTCTTGGCAGAGCACGGTCAATGATTATGAATAAAGGTGGCAAGTATTGTGATTAACCGTCAGTAATCCGGGAAATGTCGACAGTTAAGGTCTATACCATACATCCCACGAACGCATTCATTGATAGAGCAGGTACTCACTCCTAGGGCACGTCAAACGAACATGCCCTTCAGTTTCTTCGCTATAAATAACTGACCCGGGTAAAGGTTTTGTTCCATTGCCAAACAACTTAATCAGTAGATTTAAGTAAAGACGATTTTTTTTCAATCACAGCTTTTATCGTTGAGATACTTTGCTCAATTGACTGCGCGGTTGTGTCAATAATATTGGATTCATAGTGACCTAGGTTGGTGAATTGCTCCCACATCTTCTCTACCAACTCAAAGTTGCTATCTTCGCTTAATTTGGAACGATTGATGGCTCGTTTCAAGGTTTCTTCCTTACTTGCTCTTAAAATTAGGTAATGGACTTCATAACTATCTTGTACAGCTTTTATCCATGGCTCCAAGAACCAAGGGCCAACAACTCCATCAACAATTACATCGAACCCCCCACGAGCAAACCTCTTTGCAGCTTCCAAAAACGCTTCAATAACAATTAAGTTTTGTTCTTCTGATTCAGGTAAAAATGGGGGTATTGCCCCTTTCAAAATATAGTGGTAAAAATCGTCAGTGTGCATATGTACGGACTTTAAAAAATCCGACTTTTTAGCAACAATTGATGCGATTGTGCTTTTTCCAGTGCCTGGTGAACCTGATATTATGATAATTCTCCCTTGTCGCATAATTCCGTTTTTTCCAACAATAGGATATGAGCCAAACATGTTGAAATCAATCCTGATTCAATATTTCCTTCGCCTGCTCCGGAAACTTCTGCACGATCCAGCGCAACACGTCCAGCTGGTCCTTGGCAGGTGCCCGCCGGAGCTGCGCCAGCAGTTTGATGGCATCCGGCCTGTTGAGGGTAAGGTTGCTGGCGCCCTCATTGCACACCGAGCAGATGGCGCGCAGGTTTGAAGGGTCGTCAGTACCGCCCATGGACTTGTCGATGACATGGCCGATGTGCAGCCGCGTCTTGCGGCTGGTATCATAGGGATGCGGCTCTCCCGCGGCAGCCCCGCACATCTGGCAGGTAAAGCCGTTGCGGTCCAGTACAAAGGCACGCGTTTCTTTGGAGATGCCCCGCTCAAATGCTGGCAGCGGCTTGAGGTTTACCAGCATGTACTGGCCGGGCTTCAGGTCACTCCTGTCGTTGTGGGTCACGATATTCATCCCCTCCTCCCCCCTGAGCTCACGCACGCGGCGTCCCCACTCGCTGGTACCCGCTACCTCGCGGAGCACGGAGGAATCCAGTATTTCACCCACGTGGGCGATAAAAAACTCACGCAGCTTTGCTTTTGATCCCTTTTTTGGTCTGTTGCTTTCCATATTCGGTTAAGGCCCTGCAGATTGATTGTCCTATGGCTTTGGCAACCGGAGGCGGGAATGCATTGCCCACCTGGCGGTATGCCGGGGTTTTCTTTCCTGCAAATGTCCACGAAGCAGGGAATCCCTGTATCAGCGCCGCCATCTGCAGCGTCAGGCGGGGCATGCCCACATGGTCAGGTCCCGGCGGCCGGTCCGCCAGCCCTTTTCCGTCGACTCCCATCGCCGCCCATGTCTGTTTGGCCCGCGTAGGGCCCAGGTCGGCACCGCCGTGCTTTTTTGACCCGCCGACCAGCGTGGGCGCTATGGTATTGGCCTGCTCGGCCCATCGCGAAGCGTCCCAGCCGCGTGAGGCCATCTCGGCATACAGCAGCTGACCTACCGTGGCGGGGGCCTGTTCTGACTTTTCGGGCCAGCGGAAATAAGGCATGACCTCTTTTTTCAATGCGACGAGGATAGCCCTGGGCCTGAGCTGCGACACGCCGTAATCGCTGGCATTCACCAGACGCCATTCGCATTCGTAGCCGAGATCAGCCAGCCGGGACAGTATCTGGGAACGGTAGCCGTCAAACTTGGCACTCAGGATACCCTTTACGTTTTCCAGCATTACCGCTGTAGGTGAGCACTCGGCAACGAGGCGGAGCGCCTCCGGAAACAGATCCCGTTCATCCTGCTGGCCCAGCTGCTTGCCTGCGATGGAGAACGGAGGGCACGGTACGCCGCCCGCCAGCAGATCAACACCCCGGTATTCCCTGGCACAAAACTGCTTCACATCCTTTTCGATCACATTCCAGTCAGGCCGGTTGTAGCGCAACGTCTGGCACGCCAGATGGTCCAGCTCAACCAACGCGACATGATCGAAGCCCGCCGCCTCAAGCCCAATGGCCTGGCCGCCCGCTCCGGCGCATATTTCGATCGATTTGTAAGCCATAAACTCAGTTTTCCCAAAGATAGACAAGATATTTTAAACGCCAAACCGAAATCTAATTTTTTTAGCCAATCAATAGTCCGGCGGATACGGCAGCCGCCCTTTTTCCGCCGTCTCCAGATACAGCATGATCTGGTTGATGCATTTGTTTAGATTTTTGCGGATATCGTGTTCCCAGAAACGGAACACGGTATATCCCATAGCGGCGAGTGAAGCGTTCACCTCACTGTCCCGCTTCATATTGCGCTCTATCTTCGGAATCCAGAAGTCACGGTTGCTTTTGATGATGTGCTGCGTTTCCTCCCAGCGATGACCGTGCCAGAACTCCCCGTCCACGAAAATGGCGAGCCCGTACTTCCGGATGACCATATCGGGTTTTCCCGGCAGGTCCTTTGCATGGGTTCGGTAGCGGATGCCCTTCGCCCAGAGTGCTTTGCGCAGAAACAGTTCCGGCTTCGTATCCTTTGCGCGGATACGGCTCATGTTGTAAGAGCGCTGCGGTGTTGTAGGTAAGCGCGGCATAACCGCAAAATTATGGATAATAGCTGGCAATGGCGTGGTCAACCTTATCACTAACGCTTTGTGAGCTGATGCTCAGGGAGAGACTCGAACTCTCGCTGTGCTCCGTCAGCATATATACACAGCTGAATACTGACAGGACCATCACGCTGCAGACCCCGCGAATGCTGGGTAAAGTAACAGGGTATTGGCTGTAAGACTGCACGCGCGTTCAAACCGCTCAGTCTGGCTATTAAGGTGGATGAAAATGGCCGATATATAGAAAAATAAAAAATTCAGGCCGCTTTGCGACAACTTTAAAGTATGACTACCGTCTTGTAAAACTCTTCAAATTTGGGGGCATTGATACTGAATGTTCCGACGGTCGCCGTGAACGTGACGATATAACCTCTGCCATTTTTAAAAATAAAATACTGCTGGGATACATACGAAACGTTTTTCATCAACGTGTTGGTAATATAGGCTGTGTGTTCAACCGAATCGATCTGTACCTGATTCAATATGGTGCCTGCGTTTTTTACCCGATTGAACTCGGCTTTAACCAAATCGTCGAGATTTTTTATCCGCGGATGTTCAATGGCTGTGATAGAGACCGCATTTTCGACTTCGTGTTTATCCATTTCGGTATACACTTTTGGCATCCCCCATCCAACGATGGTGTAATTGAGCGTATCTGCTTTAATTTCCTGGCGCAACATCCAATCATCTGGAATGGACGCTTGAAATTTGAACCTGCTGTTTTCAAAGATTGTTTGGCCTAGAACGCCATTACATACTGCTAAAAACAGGAATATAGTACCCAGTATCTTTGCTGTCATAGTTATCGGTGCAACCGTATTCTCAAATATAAAAATTTTACGGTCATTGATTATCAAAAAAGCTGGAATTTTTCAGCGAAAATTCTTCTTGTCGGCATACAAGGGACTGCAAGCACATCTCGTTCCCCGCCCCACTGCAGGGGAAAAGGCGACCTCTTATTTCGCTTTCCTGCCACCGATCCAGCTCATCTTGGGCAAGAAATTCCCTTTCCTTCGGTTTGGCTGTGTTCTTGTAAAATGCGAAAGGGTCTTCGGTAATCCATCGGTGGGCAAGCGCCAGCTTGACAATCTTGCGGAAATGCTTCATGTATTTAGCCGCGGATATTGCGCTGATTCGTAATCTTCAACGAACGCATGATTAATGCGCTGGATGTCGATATCCGTATCCGCGTATTGCTTTAGCACATAATTCGTTCAAGGCTTGGATAGAAGCACAAAAGCCACCAGCAGGGACTATACCTGCCTGCTGCAACGCTTCGAGTTGTTGCAAGGCGGCTGCGATTGCTTGATGCTGTCGCTTGCTGATGGCTTTCACTTATTTTGTATTGATTGTTTCAAGAATTACTTCGAGATACCCCTGTGAGGCATCCAACAGATGATTAGGATTAATAAACACTTTGTGGGTCTACATAATAGTATATATCCTCATGATTTATATATAAGTTGTTTGTAACGTATTCTATCGGAGTAAGATATCTGGTCGTCACTTTTTTCACCTCATCTGGTACAATAGCGACATGTGAATAATACATAGTGCCTCCTGCATTATTCACTTTATTGTCTGTTCCATGTTCTTTAAAGGAAATAAAATATCCGGGCTGATAGTTTGATAATCTTTCTCCTAAGCGTACTAAACGATAGGTGGCCGTATCTAAAGTCTGTCCTACCGCTTCAATAGTATCTACCGGGACATAAACATACTGGCGCCCCTGTGTGTAACGGAAATTGACAATAACATCTGTCTTTTCGAAAGGGATGAGTTTTTTCGCATAGTTGGCAATTTTAATTTTCATAAAGCCATCGGGTGCAGCTTCTTCATCAATTTCACCATCAGGATTAATAAAAGCAATAGGATCTTCTTCGGTAGGTTGAAATAGGCTATATCTTTCGGGGCTTCCTAGGACAATATTTACCGTTTTTTCTCCCAACACTTCACCGGTACTTTCGTCATAAAATTCAAATTTTCCTTCGCCTTCGGGTACACGGATGCGGCCTGTGCCGCCTTGCAGTTCAATCGGATGGCCGTTGTACTTTACTTTGAGGAGGCCTGCCTGATAACTGGCCGCTTGGTCGGCAACAAAATACACCTCACCGAAGTTCGTATGCCTTGGTGTGTATTCCCATTTCTGGCAGGATTGTAATCCCCCTATCAGCAGGGACAGCAACAGTAGTTTATGAATTATCTTCTTCATGTATCATTGTTTTTTATCTGTTCTTCAAATTCAGCGCATGTAGGAGAAAAATATTCCCCCACTAAAAATTATAGGTTACCGACAGGCCGAAACGTCTCCCTTCTTTTCGGCGGTACAGAATGGTATCATCGTCCTTTTTACTGTAACGGAGATCGCCGCGTTGCAATTTATCGGTTAGGACTTCCTGCCCGTCTACCACGGTGTTGTACGAGTGGTTATTGGCGTAATAGATTGCCCAGTCGTTGATCAGATTGGCCAGGTTGAGTTTGACCTCCATTTTTCTCTTCAGGAAGCGACCGTAAAGCTGACCGTCCAGTTGACCGGGTACCTTTTCATATTCCACCTGAAAACCCTCGGTAGCGGTGAGATTGGTGCGGTAGCCGCGTTGGTTGTAGCTGGCGGTTACGCCGAATACCTCACCCCAATAGCCCAGCCCCAGATTGAGCAACCAGGGTGACTGTCCAATCAGCGGCCTGTTCTGGTTACTGCCGGGATGCTGCATGAACACGGTGGAACCGTCTTCCATGTTGGTCGGCCGCCAGCCGCTCATGGTTTTGACCTTGGATTTCAGCAGGGTGCCGTTGGCGTAGACAAAGAAGTCTTCCCACCATGACTGTTCCCCGAAAAAGGCAAGGTTTTTCCGTATTTCCATCTCCAGCCCCAGGTTGGTGGCCGATTCCATGTTGGCAAACTGATAGTACGCTCCCTGCATTTCTTCCATCTTGATCAGCTCAATCGGGCGGTCGAGGTATTTGTAATAGCCGGTCAGGGAGATGATCTCCCCCGGGCCGGGGTACCATTCCAAGCGGGCGTCCACATTGTCAACGAGGGTGCTCTCCACGCGGTCACCACTGACATTGGCATCCAGCTCGTAATCGTAGAAGCCAAAGAACGAACTCTCCCTGAAATCGGGCCGGATGACGGTCCGGGAGTAGGATGACCGGATGTTGAAGGTTGGCGTCAGTTCGTAGGTCGCGTTGAGCGAGGGGAGCCAGCGCCAGCCGCTTTCTTTAACACCCATACGGAAACTGATGAACTCGCCGGGATCCGGACCATACTGCCGTTCCAGCAGCTCTTCCTGGCTATTGTTCAGGTCGAAGGATTCGCCCCGAACGCCATAGACCAGGCGCAGCCTGGTCCAGAGCTTCTGGTCGGCCATGAGGTATACGGCATGGGATTTCATGCGGCCGTCAAAAGCAGGCCCATTGGTGTTCATGGCCCAGTAATAGGCCTGGTTCTGCTCGCTGCCGATATTGGCCGGATCGAGGATGACCTCGTAGGGCTGGTCGAATACGCTTTCCCGCGCGGCAAAGGGCACCATACGGAATACGGACAGATCGCGTTGCTTGTCAAAGCCCTGGTAGCCCGCCTTCAGCAAGGTACGGACGCTTGTCTCCTGTCCGAATGATCTGGACAGTCCCAACGCCCAGTTAAAGTCCTGCTGGTTGACGTGTGTCCACATGCGCGAATCCAGGGAGAGCGCATCGGTACCGGCGGCAGCCGGTGTGCGCACGTTCGGCGACTGGAAATAATAGTCGTCGCCTATCTGCTCCGTAAGGTCATACTTGAATTTCCGCTCGTCAAGGATACGCTGGGTAATGTGCGTGTAGCCCAGCATGGCCGTAGCCTGTATGCCCGCGGGCAGGGCATATTCGCCGCTAAGCTGGTGCTGCTGCAGCGACATGGCTTCAGGCAGCTGGTACATTTCGCGGTGCGGGCCATGCGAGATGTCTGCATAGTTCAGGCGGGTGGCTTCGTTAAAATTATCACTGAACGAACGGGCATACATGTTCTTCGACGCTACCTTGAATTTCTCGCCCTGCAAGCCCAGATTGGCAACCAGGCCGCTGTTGCTGTTGAAACGGTAAGAGGTACCGGCACCGTTCTGTCCGACCTTCGTGCTGTCTATAAAATGGATGACATCCCCGTAGATGGAACCCCTTACATTGTTGAACAGGTGAACCTGCTGTTCGTTGCGCAGGCTTGCCGCTGCGGAGAAACCGAAGCGCATGCCGTTCTTCAGGTCGTAGACGCGGCCGATGGACAGGCGGTAGTTTTGGTTGGGGCTGCCCTTTGCCTGTTGCAGCCGCAACGGCTCTGCCGACAACCTCCGGGACTGGGCCACGGCGTCCAGGCTTCTCCAGGGGATACCGTTTCCGGGGATCAGCTCCACGTTGTCCATATTGTCACCGAAAGGCGGAGGTACATCACTGTTGCCGAAATTCCAGGACTGCATACCCTCCGGTAGCTTGGCTGACCTGTCAAAGAAGCCGAAGTATTCGCTGGTATGCCGCTCGCCCATGCGATAGAAATCGTTGCCCAGGGACTGTTGGTTGAAACCGCTTCCGATCTGTATGCTGGTGAAATTATGGGTCGGGATATCCATCGTGCGGATATTGACCTGCCCGCCGGAAAATTCAGCCGATACATCCGGCGTAGCCGTCTTGTTGACCACGACCGAGCCTACCATCTCCGTAGGGATGATATCGAAAGCAAAATCCCTTCTGTTCATGGACGTGCTGGGAATACTCAGCCCATCGAGCATCGCCTGGTTGTAGCGGTCGCCCATACCGCGTACAACCACACTCCGGTTGTTGACGGTGGTCAGCCCCGTAACGCGTTTCAGCGCAGCGCCCATATCGTTGTCCGGCGTGCGGGCAATCTGCTCGGCGGAGATGCCATCGGTCACCGAAGCCGCGTTTTTTTGCTCTGCGTACAGTCCGGCAACGGATGCTTTTTTATAGCCCGAAGTAACCACCACCTGGCTTAGCGTGTTGGTTTCCGCTTTCATGGCGATGTTCAGCGGTGTGGTACTGTTTTCTTTTACCACAATATCCGTAATCCGTTGCGTCTGGAAAGAGATGTAGCTTACTTCCAGCGCATACGTGCCGGGCGTTAAGCTAAGGGCATAGCTTCCGTCCACGCCTGATTGCGTGGCGATGCTGCTATTGCCCACCACACGGATGGAAGCACCGGGCAGGGGTTCACCCCGGTCGTCAATCACCTTTCCGGAGATACGGCCGGGCTGCTGGCGGACGGCTTTGGGTGCAACATTCGCTTTTGCCTTAATCAGGATATTGTTCTCTACAATTTCATAATCCATCGGCTGGTTGCCGAACAGCCTGTCGAGCGCATGGCGAAGATTTCCGTTCCGGATATGTATATCCACAGGGACGGCTGTTTCCATCAGTTCGGTACTGTACAGGCTTTCATATCCGGTCTGTTTCTTGATGTCGGACAGTACGGTGGAAAGACGGGCACCTTTATAAGAAAGGCTTACCTGCTGGGAATAGACCACCGCATGCAACTGCATGCAGGCAATCAGAATGAACAGGATAGTTAGTTGTAAACCCGGTCTTTTCCTGTTGCCGGGACGATTTAAAATCATATTTTTGTATTATTAAGCGAATAAATCTGTAAACTAATTCTTGCTGGATTATTGTCAGAGGCTTAATATCGCCGGCGGTGTACCACCACCGCCGGTTTTTTACCTCTCTTGTACGGTTCTATGTCATAGGCGCTCGGGTTTTTGCGGGTTAACAATCTGTTTATTGGATATAATCTTCACTTTCTTTGCGTTGATCTCAAACTTAAATCCGCCGGTTACTTCGAGCATGTTCAGCACTTTGGACAGTGGCAAACGGCGTGATATGCCACCATTGAGATGTACGCCGGGCATGTGGCTGTAATCGATGTCTACATCGTACCAGTTTTCGAGCTGCTGCATCACGGTGCGGATATGGTCGTCCTCAAAGCGGAACATGCCGTTCTTCCAAGCCAGTTCCTTTTCGGTATTGGCAGGCTGTATGTTCATCTTTCCTGCTACAAACAAGGCCTGTTGCCCTGGTCTAAGCAGGGCGCCTTGACCGTCTGATGCGCCGTTTACCCGTACGCTGCCTTCAATGAGCGTAGTGGCTTCGGTGGTTTGTGAGGGATATGCCTGTACATTAAATTGGGTGCCAAGCACCGCTATCCGTTGCTTGGGGGTTTCCACAATGAAAGGGACACGCCCCCGTTTACCCCGTACCTTTGCCACATCAAAATATACTTCGCCGGTCATTTTTACGCTCCGCTCCCTATCGGTAAAGGCTATGGGAAAAGTCAATGAGGAACCTGCATTCATCCATACTTTGGTACCATCGGGTAGGACGACCTGATACTGCCCTCCTTTGGGCGTCGTGATGGTATGGTACAGGAGTGTATTGCCGGAAACAGCAGGGGCGTTGCCCTGGGGCCGGTACACCAAAGCACCTTCGGCATCTATGGTAAAGTGGTTACCGGGCTCCTGTGCCAGTTTTGCCGAAGCACTTTCGTCCAGCGTTACAGAACGTCCGTCGGCAAGTGTCAGGTAAGCTTTGTCGGCTGCCGGCAGTGCATCGTCCATCTGATGCGCTAACCGCGTTTCGTTTTCCGGCTGGCGGTGCCGTGACAGTTGCCCATATCCCCACCATAAAGCTATCAGGCAAATAGCGGCGGCTGCCGAAATCCATGTCATGCGGCGGTACGGTCTATGGTGCTGTACGGGAGCAGACTCGGTATGTGCGCTGATCTTCCTGAACAATTTTTCGGCATGTGCCTGCTTTTCTTTTGGGCTCATCCGTCCGGTAATTCCGGGCTTCTGCTCAAAGGCTTCGTACATAGCGTCCAGCTCCCGGAGTTCAGCCTCCGAAGCCGATCCCTGTTCCATTTTTCCGATCAGTTCAACAAAACGTTCTTTGTCCATTTTTGTGCCTCAAGGACCCGCTGACTACTTCGGCTGCTTTGGCACCAGCCTGCATAAGCGGGTTTTAACAACAAGACACACTTCTGGCAAAAAACCGCTATTGGAAAAATGATTTTTCTATAAAAACCGGGAAATCGTGAACCAGAACACGATAGAATAGTGATATTTCCCAAAATCTGAACGCAGGATATCCAACGCTTTGCGGATATGCTTCTCTACGGTACTGATAGATATATTGAGCTTTTCGGAGATATTTCTGTGGGACAGGCTCTCCATTTTGCTCAGCAGGAATACTTCCCGGCATTTCGCCGGTAACCTACCGATGGAGCTTTCCATCTGGATAGACAGTTCTTTATGGTGCAGGGCGTAGTCGGGCGTATCGGAACAGGTCACATGATTTACGGCGAGTACACTCTCCATGTATTTTTCATGGATGTGCCGGGAGCGGTAGTAATTGAGTATTCTCGATTTAAGGGCTGTTTTCAGGTAGCCTTCTACAGTGGTGTGGATGGTGAGCGTTTCCCTTTTCTGGTACAGGGTAACAAAAAGCTCCTGAACGATTTCTTCGGCCTCTTCCATAGCGCCCAGCCTTTTATATGCGCTGTCGAGCAATACATCCCAATACCGCATAAAAATCTCCTTGAACGCTTGGTGGTTGCCCTGTTTCAACGCCTTGGCTAATTCCTGATCCGGTAATGCCTTGAAAACCATTAGACCGATACTTTTTCCAGCACCAAAGTTATCCCGTTGAAAAATAAGCAAAAGTTAACTTTTTGTTAATTTAATGCGAACCAAGAGGTTTGGGCGACCACGGGAGTTTTCCGCGTTACTTTATTAACATAACGTTAATGTAAAACAGCTATGTTTGTATTTATGGAAAAAACCGCGGAGCATAGTTACAAAAGCCGGTGAGCGGAAAAAAGTCACGCTGGCGGACGGATCGGAGATCACCATGAACAGCGCCAGCCGGATCAGGTACCCGGAAAGATTTGACAACAGCGCGAATCTTTAAGGGCCCCGGTTTCGGGGCCCTATTTAAGTTTAACCTTTCAAAGAATCGCCCGGGCCACCGTCTGGAACCACATTTTCAAACGCCTTAGATATATCCATATCGAATACATTGTGCCACAAGCTCAACTGTGTTTTTACATTTACTTTTTTTCAACAAATTTTTGCGATGGGTCTCGACCGTATTACGGCTCAGACAAAGTTTGTCTGCAATACTATCTGTGGTCATACCCAACGCCAGGTGTTTGATGATTTCGATCTCTCGCTTGGAATAAGGAGACTCGATGACGATGCCTCTCAGATCAAACGGTTCGTAGTGCTCAAAGATGTTTTCATCAAACACATCCAGATCCATGTAACTCGGTTCGCCATCCAGACCGATAAGGGATAGTTTGCGGTTATTGACAGATGTAATGTGCGTAATATCGGTATGACAGCCAAAGACCTTGAGCAAGGCACCGTCTTCGGTAGTCGCCATGGTGATGGTCTGCAGCAGAAACATCCGGTAGCCTTTATGTATCGTACGCTCACGCAGACAATAGGAAATCTTATACTTGATCATTTTATCCGGCGGGATGCAGTGTTTCAGAAAATAGGCCACAACATCTTCGCAACGCATCATGAAAGTCATGTCGTCGGGATGGACGATATTGATGAGTTGAGGTAAACTCATCTCTTCCGGCGGAATCCCCAACAGCTTCATTGTGGATGGGCTGACCACATCAAATGTCAGCGTTGGCGAATCGATGACGTAATAGTAAAAGTCACCCGGACAAAATAAATTAGCAAAGTACTGAGCCACATCGGTCGTGGATGGAGCAACGGATTTTTTCCCTAAATAGTTATTATGGGAATGCCAGATATTATAGATGGTGTCGACCTTGTTATTCATTTTAATGTTTATTTCAAAATGAAACCGCTTTACTAAAACCCAGCTGTAACTGCGAAAAATCCTGTTTGCGATCAGACAAGTTCAGGTAGTTGATAAACCGGAGGAACATCTTATCTGCTTTTTGTTTATCTGTAAAATAAAACAGATTGGCCCTAAACGAAACGAGTCTGTTCCACTCATCATTGCCAATAAATTCGTTGGGATTGAGTTTCTGCCAGAGGTAACGTCCTCGCAGATCAAATCCAAAGTTATTCAGCCTTTTGCTTTTAAGCACAGCTTCTATATAAGGCGTGTGCAAGGCTGCATGAATCTTATCCTCTCCAATAACCAAGTTACTGGAGCTATACATATAGCCTGCTTTCACTTCAAACGAATTGGATGGCCGCCAATCTGCCCGGAAAAGATTGACATCCAAGCCTACAGCGTAGGTATAACGCCTGAACAGCTCCAATCTATTGATTTCATTTGTACTAGACACATTGATCGTATCAAATTTACTCTCGATACGGTTGAAATGAAAAAAAGGCTCTATTGCATCCAAGGGAGCGAAGATATAGGTGTTAGGATAATTTGCCCGGTGTAAGTAAAGTTTTGTATTAGCCTCGAATTGTATCAGCCCGTTGGGTTGATCGCCAAACACGCCCAACAGATCAGAGTACACCTGTAGATTAACTAACGAATTGAGGTTATTTCTGGCAAATAAGGTTTCTGTTCCGACGGCAGAAACTGTACCCGTACTATCCTTGCTGTTTCGTATCGTGATGGACTGTTCATCCGGAAAATAGTTGAATCTGCGCTCGGCCTCGAAATAAACAGCGTCCTTGAGTAGTATTTTGCTACCGTCCTGAGGGTTGATCAGTTGATCGTCAAAACGTCTTTCCAACGTCAGAATAGGGATGGGAGACTTTGTATTGTAAAAGGATCTGCCGTCGGCTGTGTACACCTGCAAGTGTTCCATCACCCCTTCGCTGACGGTGATTACGGCACTATCAATGGAAATGGCATCGTGTACCCCAATAGCGTTAAAAGCTTTTATTGAAGGCTGTTGCCCACCCAAGCCTTTCAGAATATCCTCTTTCCTTTTCAAAGCCTTTTCGATCGTTGCTGTGTCTGCCTTTGCAAAAACCACAGCATACGGTTGCAGTAAAAAACGTCCGATTTTGGTCTGTCCATCACCGTCTCCTTTTATCTCCTTGAGTAGCGTTAGCATCTGCTCTACATCGCTTTTGGATACGGTCACGGAGTCCTGGTCTTGGCTGTAAGCTACTGATGTAAAAACAATCAGCAGCAATAGGGTTAGGTATTTTTTCATGGTTTTCGGCTTCTCGGGGTTTGTATATTTTATTCGGATAATCAGTTTGTTTTACAACTATAAATAGATGTTACAAGCAGTAATATTGAAATGTTTTTATAATGTTTGTTATATAATTACACTTACTATTTGTGTTTATTCTTAATCTGGAATATAAACTACACGGAAGCCTACATTAAAAGAGCGCCTATCCCTGTCATAAACCGTTGAAATCTTTCGTTCTCCTCGCCCCCCTCCTCTTATTACTCTCTTTTCTCCCATGGTTGGACCCATAGGATTATCTTTCGGGGAATAACTG
Organism: Parapedobacter composti; assembly: GCF_900112315.1. Taxonomy (GTDB): domain Bacteria; phylum Bacteroidota; class Bacteroidia; order Sphingobacteriales; family Sphingobacteriaceae; genus Parapedobacter; species Parapedobacter composti. The sequence continues at coordinate 16,248 of NZ_FOLL01000029.1, forward strand.
TAATAATGTTCATCATAATAATCATAACACCATTCATATACATTTCCGGTCATATCATAAATTCCCAACTCATTGGGCTTGAATTTTCCCACTGGTTTATAAGCATAATTCTCCTTTTGTGTAACCTCCTTCCAATTGTTACTACCACTATATATGTAGCCTTTACTTTTTTTTCCGCCTCTGGCTGCATATTCCCATTCAGCTTCTGTGGGTAATCGCCAGGTGCCTCCGTATTGCTCCTCCAACCATTTACAATATGAAATAACTTTTTCCCAATCACCCTCATCATAACCTACTAAAACATCAAATTATGATACTCCCTATTTGCTGGACAACTTTTGCACTAATTTAAGATATAATCACGACACATTTTTGATTATCTGATAGAACCTTTCGTCGGGTGTTATCCGGCCGATCGATTTATGCCTTCTCTCGGTATTGTAGAAGCATACATAATCCTTTACCTGCCGATATAGATCGACCCCACCGTTTGGTGGATTCAGATAGATTTTCTCCCTTTTGAGCGAACCCCAGAACCGTTCGATGTAGATATTGTCCAAAGCCCGGCCCTTACCGTCCATGGATATTTTCACCTCATGCTTTTTAAGTGCTTCGATGAATACCGAGGATGTGAATTGGGATCCTTGATCGGTGTTGAAGATTTCCGGTTTCCCGTGCCTTTCCATGGCACCCAGCATGACATCCCGGCACCATTCGGCACTCATCGTATTGGAAATGTCCCAGCCCATAATTTTACGGCTGTATACATCGATGATGGCAAACATATACATGAATCCACGGAACATGGGGATGTAGGTGATATCCGCCTGCCAGACCTGGTTTGCCCGGTCGATCTTCAGGTTCCTGAGCAGGTAGGGGAATTTATAATCCCCCTTGTTTGCCTTGCTGAGATTCTTCTTGGGATGAATGGCCTTCAGGTTCATAACCTTATACAATCGCCTGATGCGCTTTTCCCCTACAGAATAACCCAGGTCCATTTTCAGGTATGCGGTCATCCGCTCCACCCCATAGAACGGACAGTCCAGGAACTTCCGGTCAATTGCTTTCATCACCCGCTGGTTGTACAGGGATTCCCCTTTGGGCTTGAAATAATAACTGCTACGCGGCAGCTCGATGACACTGCATTGCTGGTAAACACTCAACTTTTTATAAGGTGGGCAAACAAGCCTGCGCTTTTCTTCCAAACTCATTTGCCCAATACTTTTTTTAAGAAATCCACCTGTATCTGCAATTCCCCGATCTTTGAATACAGTTCCTTCTCCTTGGATTCATCTTTGGCCGAAGCATGATCCTTACTGAATACCGATTCAGCTTTATCCAAAAACTCCCGCTTCCAGGTGTTGATCTGTGTAGGATGAATCTGGTATTTGGCGGCCAGCTCATGCACCGTCTGCTGCTCCTTGATCGCTTCGATGGCTACTTTAGCCTTAAAGCCTGCACTGAATTTTCTCCGTTCTTTTTTCATTTTTCAACTGCTAAGTTAAACATTTAAGCAGCTGTCCAATTTTTGGGGAGTATTATAAATGCCCCATCTTCTTTTCTTCCGCCAATCATTTCCTCCTTCTTTTTTCCTATAGATTGTAAATAGCCGTTCCATTCTCCGTACGTGACCTCATATTTCCCGATATAAAAATCACTTACGGTAACTTCGTGGGCATCTTTGTCTTTTCCCATTATATAAGTGCCCCCTTCTACAAAAACGAGGTTGTTATCTGCAATTAGCTTTTCAAATTGTTCGGTTTTTAGCTGTTCTTTCAACTGTGTAAACTCTGCTATATTGGAAAATTTTGGCAGCTTGTTGGACAGTTCATACACCTCTCTGTACTTGTTCTCCAAACCTGCAATGTCGTAGTTTTGCATATATTGCTTGCAAAGTTGTTGCAGCTTGTTTACCTGTTCGTAGCTTTCATAAGGGTTGGCTTCCCATATTTTGCCTTCTGCCATAATGCGTAAATACAAGATATTGGGTGCGGTCTTACCTAAGAGTTTCTCGGTTTCATTTAGGTTGTCAATGCACTCCCGGTAGTTTCCGGCTACAAAGGCTTTTTCGGCATCTTCGTATTTGAGCTTGGCGACCGTGTTTTGACCGAACGAATGGTAGCTATAAAAAAGAACGAATGATATAATCAGACAATTAGAAAGCTTCTTATATTTCATTGGCAATGAGGTTTAAAAATCAATTTTATATAATGTTCTATTGGCTTACAGTTAGTACGACTCGAAATCCTGTTGATTCATTTTTAAATGTTGGCTCTTTTTTACTTCGATAACCGACTTCACAATGAAAAGCCATACTTCCGTGTGTTTCGAAATTGCCTCCTCTTCTCACACGCTCTTCACCTTTTTCGGGCCCCATTGGATTATTTTGAGGTCTTTCTTCATGATAATGAAAGGAATACCAGTCGTAACACCACTCTGATACGTTTCCGCTCATATCATAAATTCCTAATTCATTGGACAGCTTACTCCCTACGCTAGTCGGTCCTTTTGGACTTTTCCAAAAGTCACCTACAAAAGCGATATCTTTTAACTTGTCTCCACCACTATATTTATATGCTCTGCTTTGTTTCCCTCCTCGGGCTGCATATTCCCACTCTGCTTCTGTGGGTAAACGCCAAATACCGCCATATTGCTCCCTGAGCCACAAACAATATTTCATTGCATCTTCCCAAGAAACATTCGTTACGGGTTTGTTTGTGGATCCAGACAGAGTTTTTGCTCCGATAGCAGCAAGATACCTATTATAATCGCCTACTGTCACTTCATATTTGCCTATATAAAAATCATCAAGAGTAACTGAACGTTTTTCCCAAAATTGCGTATGTCCCATGAAAAATGTTCCTCCCTCTACAAAGATTAATTTGTTTTCACTGCTTACCTCGTCCAGCCATTTTTGTCTTGTTTCTTCCTCGTTCTTGGCTATCTTGCTGCCTAATTGTACCAACTCGCCTTGACTACCAACGTTAGGAAGTCCAGATGACAGTTCATACACATCTCTGTACTTGTTCTCCAAACCTGCAATGTCGTAGTTTTGCATATATTGCTTGCAAAGTTGTTGCAGCTTGTTTACCTGTTCATAGCTTTCATAAGGGCTGGCTTCCCATATTTTGCCTTCTGCCATAATGCGCAGGTATAAGATGTTAGGTGCAGTTTGACCGAGCAATTTTTCGGTTTCATCTAAAAGTGAAATACAATTTTGATAATTGCCGTCATAAAAAGCCTTTTCAGCATCTTCGTATTTCAGTTTAGCTACAGTGTTTTGGGCTTGTGCATAGCCGTAAGCCAAACAGATCAGTATCAGGATAAGATATTTCTTCATTTTACTTTGATTTTAATCGGGAATATAGACGACACGGAAGCCACTAATATTATCTGTGCGTAATTGGTCGAACCCACCATGACGATAAGCAATGTTTAAATATCTCATTATATCATCGCTCCAATCACCTCCACGGAAAGTACGCCAAGTACCTGTAGAAGGACCTAATGGGTCTTTATTCGGGCTTTTAGCATAATAACCTTTATCCCACCAATCGTAGCACCATTCGCGAACGTTGCCGCTCATATCATATATACCTAGTTTATTAGCTTTTTTTTGACCCACAGGATGCGTACCGCCTTCGCTATTATTCTCATACCAAGCTACTTCTTCTATGTCGTTACTTCCACTGTATATAAAATTTTCGTTTTTCTCTCCACCCTTCGCTGAGTATTCCCATTCGGCCTCAGTAGGCAACCTCCAATTCCCTCCTGTTTTTTCGGACAGCCATTTACAAAAGGACATAGCATCATCATAGCTGACATGAATAACCGGATAATTGTCTGAACCCTCGTTATATTCTTTACCATCTACACCATGCCTCCAATTAGTGCCTTTTTTTTCTCTCCACCTTTTTCCGGTCCATAATCTGCTGTGCGCTTTTTTTTCGGCTGAAGTCTGGTATCCCGTCTCCTGTACAAACGTCCTAAATTGTCCTACCATAATTTCATATTTACCTATATAGAAATCGCTTAATTGAATATTGTGTGATAGATTTTTATCATTTACTTCTTTGTTGTTACTACTTCCCATCATAAAAGTACCTCCTTTTACGAACGCCATTGGAATACCCGATAAGCTGATTATACTATCTATGTTGGCTTGTTTACGTACCTGAGCCTGATAAACTTCTATAGTCGGGAGTTTCATTGACAAGTCATACACCTCTCTGTACTTGTTCTCCAAACCTGCAATGTCGTAGTTTTGCATATATTGCTTGCAAAGTTGTTGCAGCTTGTTTACCTGTTCGTTGCTTTCATAAGGGTTGGCTTCCCATATTTTGCCTTCTGCCATAATTCGCAGGTACAAGATGTTAGGTGCAGTTTGACCGAGCAATTTTTCGGTTTCATCTAAAAGTGAAATACAATTTTGATAATTGCCGTCATAAAAAGCCTTTTCGGCATCCTCGTATTTGAGTTTAGCTACAGTGTTTTGGGCTTGTGATGTGTAACAAGCTAATAACATAACGAATAGGATAAGGTGCTTTTTCATTCACATGCTCCGCGATACTCTTTTGTGCTTAACTGATCAGGTCAGTTTCATCTACGTTGTCTAAGCTTACAGTAAAAATCGACCTTTATTATTTTTAGTTATGCCGCATTCATGTCAAACTCCAGATTGGGCTCCAGCCGCTGCAATTGCTTGTCTGCTCGCCCCTAAAACCAAAATCCATGCTGATGGAGGTTTCATCAGTTTATTTATTTATTGGATTTCCCCAAAAATCGGTTTTAGGAGAATTTGTGCTTGTTGGGCTGTTTTCTTTATGAGGATTAATTCCTTCATAGTTCACTATTGTGGTATTTAAATCAAATTTTACAAATGAGTTTAAAAGCGAACGATGAATATTATCTGCTTCTGTTTTGGAATAAAAAGGACCACAAATAATTTCTTCCAAAGGCGTTAAAGTTGCTATCTGCTCCTTCACTTTGGTTTGCATTGGCCAGGTACCATCGGGATATTTTCCCAAAGCAAACACATTGGAAACGAATGCTCCTGTATATTGTTCGGTTAGCTCTGTTGCGTTATAAGCATATATAAAATAATACAAATTGTTACCACTCGATTTAGTGGAAGACAGGGGCAATTCTCCTTCAGGGTAGCTTTTAAGCATTGCTAATCTACTGTTTTTCAATACTTCTTTTGCCGCCTTAATCTTTTTTTGTTCTTCTTTTCGTGCTTCTTCTGTTGCTTTTCTTTTTGCAGCACCTTCACCAATAGCCATAATTGTACCAACACCCATACCAATTAAAGCTGTTTTTGCCATACCTACATTGTTTGTAGAAATAGCTGTACTTGCTAAATTGCCACTACTTTCAAGTAAAGTTTTACCCGAACTGTAATTTAACTGGCTTTTTGCCTTTTCCATTTCATCAATTACTCTATAGGTTTGGTCAATGCCCTGTTGAGCTTGTTCGTAAATTGCATTGTTATAGTTATCTACTTCTTGACGTCTAACTTTTGGGTCCCGTTCCCGCGTTTCTCTTTGGCTCCTCATCGCCATTTGAGAGTGATAATGTTCGTTATCTACTACTTCCATACCACCATAATCTACGGTATTAACGTTTGGGTCTTTTGTTTTTGACACAACGGGATTACCCCAAAAATCAAGTTCTGTTGCCTCTTGAGTATTGGTTGTTTTGGAACTGCTTTCAGACCTAAGAGTCAAACCTGAAGAAGATGAATTACCCGATGCAGCGTTGCCTTGGTTGTTTTGATTGTTTTTGGGTTGATTATTGTTTTTTAGCAAATCATAGTCCTCCCGCAATGAATTAACGTTCCTCTTGATATTCTCCAATGAGTTAGCTGTGATACCTAAACAATTGATTTGTATAGACGCAATAGGGCTTATATCATTATTGTGGGACTGGCTTCCCCAAATATGTTTAAAAGTTGAGCCTGTAAAGCTGACGAACTGTTGAACAGCATCTTCACTCACACTACCAAGTTCGGTTTTGCCACCATAGTTTATATAGGCACCACCACTTCCAAAATATCTTACGAAACGGGTTCCGTCAGTTGCAGGAGGAAAATCGTTGCTGTTGCAGGCAAACCGCTCTCCGTTTTTGATAAATCGGATAGACTTTCCGTCAGACATTGTTATGTCGAAATAATCTACTGTTACTTGCCCTTCTGTATAAAACCTCGTATGAACGGGTGTTTCTGTACTCGTCGCATATTTACTAATAGTACAAGTTACATTGCCCACTTTTAGATACGGAACGGAAGACAATGAATTCTGAATTGCTTGTGCAATATTATTAGAGCCCCTTAGCGGTTTGTTGTGCTGCCCCTGCCCATACGCAACAGTTGCCGTAAAAACCGTTATAATAACTGCAATGGTTCTTAAGTATTTCATAAAATATCATTTTTATCCGACTAAACGTCGGGAAACTACCATAACTGATACTCAAAGATACAAAGGGGCGTTGCACAACGACAATACCCGAAATCAGGTATTTAGTATCCGGGGGATATGATTCCCGAAATGTTCATAGAATCAGGTCAGTTTGTTCTATTTTTGTTGATCAACATTTTTGATCCATGTACTATATTTCTCAAAAAGATTATTCACAATATCAGGATGGCTGCCTGCAAGATTTGTGGTTTCAGCAGGATCATCTTTCAGGTTGACTAGAAAATACCCATCCTCTGTTAATTCTTCTTCTTCAGCTTCATAGGGGCGGTGGAGCAATTTCCATTGACCGTCCCTTACTGCCCATTGGGGGTTCTCCCTTGTTCCGAGACTTTGCCAGAAAAAAGTTTTATGGGTGCCCTTGTCTGATTTTCCATTGAGAATGGGAACCATGCTTTTCCCATCTATTTTCCTAACCGGTAATTTAATATTGCACATTTCGGCCAGTGTTGGAAACCAGTCAATATTCGTAACAAAACTATCCTCAACATTATTGGCTGAAATACGGCCCCTCCAGGTAATAAAAGCGGGGACACGTATCCCGCCTTCAAAAAGGCTGAACTTTGATCCTCTATAAATACCAGCTGTACCTCCCCCACCCAAAGCAATTTCTTCCCTGGAAAAACCATGGTCTGATTGAAAAACAATAATCGTATTCTCCATAAGGTCACGTTCTTCCAGAAGCTGAATTAAGTCGCCCACCTTCTCGTCCATACTGGAAACAAAAGCTGCATATTTGTCCCTTGGAGAAGGAAGATCCTGATAGTATTCAAGCCATTTGTTTTCCCCTTGATAAGGATAATGGGGGATATTAATAGCCTGTAATCTTCCCTTAGCTAGCTACATTCAAAACTAAAGAATTCCAATCAGAATTGCTATTGCTATCCTGTTGGAATGTGGGAAACTCGGAGAGTTTTCCATATTTCAACAGGAACTCTGTCGGTGTCAACTGCCCCAGCGATGAATGTGGCCTTTCGTTATTGTA
>NZ_FOLL01000030.1 GCF_900112315.1 Parapedobacter composti
AAATAAGCTTTTTTTAGGACAAACAAAAAAATCCCCGAAACTTTATCTGTATCGGGGATTCCTTTTCTTAATTGAGGCTTTTTAGACAGCCTCTTTCGAATTTTGCTCCTCAGGCTGGGCTCGAACCAGCGACCCTCTGATTAACAGTCAGATGCTCTAACCTGCTGAGCTACTGAGGAGTGTTTCTGAATTGCGTGCAAATCTATAACTTTATTTTTTAAACCGCAAACGGAAATGTGCTTATTATTGGCAATAATATGAAACTCACTTATTTATTTTTCATTTTCCGGTGCTTGGAAGCCGCTGCCGGCGCGGCGTATGCACGTTTTTGTCTCAGCTACCCCTCACGAATGTCGTTTTTACCACAGGAAAACATGCGATCGGTATCATAATTTTGTGGACGCGTTCCGCTGAAAGTAGGGAAGTAAGCAGTGCACAACCAAGAAAGGAGATTGAACATTGAAAACAGTAGACGAATACATCAATGCTGCTCCCGAACATGCGAGGGAAATGCTGAATGAAATCCGATTTTTACTGAAATCGGTTGCCCCTAACGCCGTTGAAGCACTGAAATGGGGCCATCCCGTTTTTGTCGAGAAGCGAATCCTGTTTTCCTACGCGGCGTTCAAGAACCACCTGAGATTCATGCCTACGGGACCGTCATTGGAGCCATTCAGGAATGAACTGGCAGCTTATAAAACAGGGAAGGATACCATACAGTTTTCTTATGATCAACCGCTTCCTCAGGCACTGATCAAAAGGATAGCGGCATTTCGGTATAGGGATGTCATGGAAAATGATGCCCGGTGGATGTATTAAAACGAGCTGCTAATAAATTGAGGTGCCATTAGGGGGCAATGGGCCGATGAAAGCCTGTGGCCGAATTTGGCGGGAAAATGCTGAACGAAGCAAAGCTTTTTTCAGCAGACAGATCGTTCTTTCTCCAGCGTGCTGGTATCGGTTTTCAATGGTATGTTGTCCTGTGCGCCTGTATCGGTCAATAGCTGGCGGTTTTTCTTGCGGACGGAAATCCACTGGTACCGCACCATGCTTATCTTGTAAGCATCATATCCGATAACAATGACCAAAAAGAGGCTGATGATGTAAAACAGTTTAAATCCGATATGGAAGTGAGCAATCCCCGCGAAGACTCCGCCGACGACGTAAGATATGGTGATTGACGATAACAGCAAGGCACGGCCCCTCAATGCCGGGTTTGAGCGAAACTCATTCTTAGTAAACATGGAGAATAAGATGCCTAAGTCGGTCGTGGTACCCGTAAGGTGTGTTGTCTTCACGGCGAAGTTAGAGATGCTGGCTGTGAGCCCGTTTTGAAGCCCCATGGCAAAAAGCATCAGCGCGAGCAGGGCCTCAGTTTCCACCAGCGTTTCGTTGTAAAAGAACTCGCCGTATAATCCTACCGCCATCATGCATAGGATTTCAATAGAGATTGGCAGGGAGTGAGCAAAGTATTTGTTTCGCTTGTTAAGGTGTATGACCATGAAATTGGCGGTAAAGCTGCCAAGGAAAAACAGAAAGACCCAGCCAAAAACGACAGCCGTTTGATACCAATTACCTTTGACAATCTCTGCCGCGACTATCGCGTAGTAGCCCGTTACATTAGAGCTGAAAGATAGAAACAGCAGCAGCGAAGCGACGTTTACCATCCCCGCTGCAAATGCTGTTAATGTACCGAGTTTGATGTTATCTCCCAGTGTTCTGCTATTACTGAATTTCCGAAGCATATCTTTTTACATTAGTCTGTCAAACGTTAGTTTCGCCAATCCTTTTATCTGCGTATCAAGTTCAAAATTCAGCGTCATGCTGTCATCCGATAACGTCGTCAGATCGTAGTGCTCTTTCCTCCCATCGTTATATTTAAGCTCCAGTATATTTCCCCGGCCCTTTATACACCACGATGCGGTTTCTTCACCGTGTTCGCGGTTGAGTACCAGCGTGCCATCAGGCAAGAACGACCATGTTTCGGCCTTATGAACAACAGGTTCGTTGCCCGCGCGGTAATAAACTTCCTTCCGGAGCGTGTCCGTTTTGCTGTTTACCCGCTCGTAATGCCAGCCGGCTTCTTTCCATTGTCCAAGAATGGCCTTTTCGGGATTGGTGGCTGCATTGATCATCCAGGCAAATCCCATAATGTTCAGGGTAAACAAGGCCGCATAAACTAATATTAACCATCGTTTCGTCAGCATAATCGTATAGTTTTGTCGTGTATCAATTAGTTTTCAGTGATGCTTGAAGTTGTTTTTCAATGCCCCTTTGGAACCTGCTTTTATATCAGCGCCGTTATCCCTTTGCAATGTCAATTGGCCACAACGCCGTTGTAAAATATTTCAGCTAAACTTCCTTTTTCAGGCAGAAGGGCTTCGGTCTTCCATTCAATCTTGTTCACCGGTTGTTTGCACTTGGTAATGAATGGTAGTAGGTCTATGCTTTTTGGGTTCTTTGCGTGCAGGTGATAGCTGTTCGGTATGTAAATTTCTTCAATTCTGTTCGCTAACAGATAGTTGTTGAATGCGGCTTGCGTATACCCGCTGAACAAGTCTGTTCGCATGGATGCAATGCCAGAAGCGTATTTGTTTTTAATAACGCCACATGCCTCTTCAAACGAGCGGTTGCTTAACGATGCAAGCATTTTGGATTTTGAGAAAAAAAGCAGTTCGGTAATCGTGTCTGGTGCCTGCGCGCCGTGTAACAGGATGATGTTGTAACGGCAGTCGTTGGGTCTGTTTTGCAGCAGAAATTTGACTACATTTAGCGATTCAATGGTGAAGTCAGTCGGAATCAACACATTTTTTTTCATTGCTTTTCTTTTTTTGATGAGGAAATTAACTTTTTGCAAGCAAAAGTATAGGGAGGGTATTAAACCGGTTTAAAACCGGTATTAGAAACCGATTAAAAAATAGGTTTTAGGTTAAAATGGGATAAAAATGTCGCGGAAAATGTCAGATTAGACTGAAATCTGATTTGTGGTTGGGATTTTAATCTGTACGGTTGTTCCGCTGCCTAATAGGGAAGATACCGTGATTTTCCCATGATGCATTTTGATAATGTTTCTGGTCAACGGAAGTCCTATTCCATACCCTTCGTAATTTTTCGTGTTGGAGGCACGGAAAAACGGATCGTAGATGTGCTTGAGTTCACTTGTGGGTATGCCTATGCCGTTATCTTTTATCACGATTACCACATTGTCGTCCGATGCTCCAAGGGAAACGTTTACCAACTGGTTGTTCGAATACTTGCATGCGTTGCCAATAATGTTCGTAAGTGCCAGATGGAGCAATTGTTCGTTTCCCGTAACCTTCAGTTTGGTTGGGTCTTCGGGTAGCAGGCTCATGTCAACCCTGATGTTGCTTTTGGGATTCAGTTTCTCGATGGTGCTCTTCACATCCCAGATGAGCTGATCAATGCGCAGCCGGGTAAATTGTTGGATTTTGCCGTTAAATCCGGTTTGTGCCAGAAAGAGGAGCGCATTGGTCTTTGCATCCAGCTTCTCGGCTTCTTCCAGCATTATCCTGATGGATTCAATGTATTCATCGATTGTCCGTTCTTTTGATAACGCAACATCTGCCTCACCGATGATTGCTGTAAGGGGGGTGCGTAGTTCGTGCGAGGCATTGCTAATGAAATTGTTCTGAGTTTCGAAGGCTGTCTCTATGCGGTCAAGCATATCGTTGAATGTCTTAATCAGCTCGTCCATCTCGTCGTTGTTGTTCCGGGAATCCAACCTGAGGTGGAGGTTTTCAGAGCTGATCTGCTGCGCTTTCTCCGTAATATCCCGCAACGGTTTAAAAATATACCTTGAATAATATACCGCAATGAAGAGCGATACGGAAAAAGCAATGATGATAGCAGCAACCAGCGTTTTTTTCAGATACGCAATAAATCCTTCTTCAAAATGATCCTGAGCGCGGGATACCACGATGTAGTTTCCTTGTTTGCTTGCATAGGTAATCCCTACATAGAATAACCGTTTCTCTTGATGCCGCGCACGGCCTTCCTTGATGATGGTTTGGAAAAACGATATCGGAAGTTCCAGGCTATCAGCTAGTGTCCTTAGATCCATATCTTGTTCCAATTTAAAGAACAGATCCTCTTCATGCATCAATTTTTCAGAAAATACCGCCCTAAGGCCGTTCAGCTCGCCCTCATTTTTATCAAGTTCCATTTGTCCGGCTGCCATCGCCCTGATCTCCAATACGTCATAGTAGTAGTCGTGCAGAAAGCTGGGTATAGCGAAATAAATCCAACCGCTGAACAGCATGATAATGGCCAAAAATGCCATGATAAGCATGAAGGCAATTTTAGACTGGGTATTCATCAGGGTGCTTTTCATTTGTTGGATAATTAGGGGTCACGCAATACGTATCCCATACCGATAACGGTATGGATTAATTTCTGGTCAGACACGCGGTCTATTTTCTTCCTGAGGTAATTCACATAAACATCAACCACGTTCGTGCCCATGTCAAAATTAACGCCCCATACGTTTTCCAGAATATCGGCGCGCGACAGTACTTTGCTTTTATTCTTTAGGAAAAACAGCAACATCCGGTATTCCGTAGTGGTCAGTGAAATTTTTTCACCGCGGCGCTCCACAGTCTTGGTATAGTCGTTGAGTACCAGATCCCCAACACGGAAAATATAGTCGGCCTGTGTATCTACAGTGTTGCTGATATTGGCCACCCGCCGCAGCAGGGATTTCACCCGGGCCAACAGCTCAATAAACTTGAATGGCTTAACGAGGTAGTCGTCTGCCCCTGCTTCCAGGCCAACCACTACATTTTCGGAAGTGCCCAGTGCCGTCAAAAAAAGTATTGGAAGATGCGTATCTTCTTTCCGTATGATTTTACATAGTTCTATGCCGTTGGTATCTGGTAGCATCACATCCAGAATCAAAAGATCAAACGTGCCTGAACGCAGCATCTGTAGTCCGGTTTGACCGTCGAATGCCACACTGACCTCAAAGCCTGCTTCCGATAATCCTTTGTTTATGAAGGAAACCACGTGTGCTTCATCTTCTATGACAATGATTTTTTTCATCCCAATAATTTGCCTTTAAAGTTGACGAAGCTTGCAGGGCTGTTTTTACTTGTTTTACAGCGTTGAAAGTCCCCCACCCGGAAAAATTGCCGTCGACCATAGAAACTTACTTTTCGCAAGCGTCACTTGCGGGTGTGCCGGCCAGCCCCAAAATTATTGAATTGTCCGCATATTCCTAACGAATCCACCGCTTGTTTCGTCTTCCGTTCTTTTTTCCCTCCATTGTTGCCGATTGGCTGATTTAATGATACCTTTGGCCGGCGGTATGCCACCGTGGTTTTAACCTTAATGAAAAAATAGTATGAGTTTAGTCATCATCGGTACCATTGCCTACGATGCGATAGAAACACCTTTCGGAAAAACGGATAAGATTGTGGGCGGAGCGGCCACGTTTGCAGGATTGGCGGCAACTTACCTTTACCGTCCGGTAAAGTTGATTGGAGTGGTTGGCGGTGACTTCGGTGATGAAAACCTGAACATTTTAAAGTCAAGGGGCATCGATATGGAAGGGGTGCAGGTAAAGGAAGGGCAAAAGTCGTTCTTCTGGTCCGGTCGGTACCATAACGACATGAACAGCCGGGATACGCTGGTAACCGAACTCAACGTGCTGGCTGATTTTGATCCGGTTATTCCTGCTACATATCAGGATTGCGAATATCTGCTGCTGGGCAACCTGACGCCACAAGTGCAACTGACTACCTTAGCGCGCTTGCAGCACAAACCCAAGCTGGTGGTGCTGGATACGATGAACTTTTGGATGGATACCGCTTTGGACGATTTGCAGAAAGTGCTCCGGCAGGTGGATGTCCTAGCCATCAACGATGCTGAAGCCAGGCAATTGGCCGGTGAATATACGTTGGTGAAGGCGGCGGAAAAGATCCTGACGATGGGGCCTAGGTACCTTATCATAAAAAAAGGCGAACATGGAGCTTTACTGTTTGGAGACGGACAGGTTTTCTCTGCGCCGGCACTGCCGTTGGCAGATGTGTTTGACCCCACCGGCGCCGGGGATTCGTTCGCCGGCGGATTTATCGGATACCTTGCGAATGTGGGTACAATCACTTTCCATAACATGAAGAATGCGGTGATCTTCGGCTCTGCATTAGCGTCCTTCTGTGTTGAGAAATTCGGTACCGAACGGCTTCAGGAACTTGACCAGACCCAGATACGGCAGCGTATCGCACAATTCACAGCACTCAGCCAGTTTGAAATCGGCTATTAACCAGTTTGCAATATGCGTTAAGGCTGCAGTTTCCCGATAACGTTGAATCGAGAAAACACATCCTCGCCATGGGGGGCGCCCTGTAGTTCATCAGTAAGATCCTGGCCTGCCCAATGTTCGTAGTGCATGCCACGAAGCCACAGGCGGCTCTTCGTTACGTCATAGATATGTCCCCTATAGGCAATCCATATTTGCGGCTTGTCTTGCCCGTTTCGCAGTGCCAATTGAGATCTCGAATAAGTGGGAAGCTGTTTTTCTGACATGCTTAATCTACGCGTGCCTATACGGCTCCAGTGTCTTTTTCATGAGTTTACGGGCCACGTGTATGCGGGTTTTCACGGTACCGATTGGAAGATGTAAATGTTCTGAAATTTCATGGTATTTATACCCTTCGAAATACATGCTGAACGGTATATAGTATTCATCCGCCAGCCCAGCCATTGCTCCCTTGATATCTTCCATTACGAACTTGCTTTCGCCACCATTGGTGGTAGCGCTGTGCATAAGATGGGCACTTGGGATCTCATCGGATTGAGAAACGATCGTACTTGTTTTGATAAACCGCCGGTAGTTGTTGATGAACGTGTTCTTCATGATAGTATACAGCCAACCCTTCAAGTTTGTGCCTTCTTTGAATCGGCTGTGGTAGGCTACCGCTTTAAGCATGGTGTCCTGGACAAGGTCGTTGGCATCTTCGTCATCACGGGTAAAATGCAAGGCGTATCCTCTCAGGGATTCGCTGTGTTGCACTACGAGGGTGTTAAACTCAAATCTCGTCATTTTTTTGCGGTTTTTAGGGTTCAGTATGAGCCTGAATCTCCTTGTTAAACAATTATAAGGACTAAATAAGTGGTGGCAATGCTTATTTAAGAACTGACGTTGTTTTAGTTTGTTTATTTATTAGTGCCAGCGCAATTACCGCAAGTATCGTGCTAAAAAGACAGAAGTGTGTTCAACAGTAATATGATGTACGAAAAATTCTTGAAAATTTCACAATATGTTTACCTCGCGTTCCAGCGTAATCCCGAACCTTTCCTTTACATCATGGATAATTTGTTCGGAGAGGTTATAGATCTCGGCTCCTGTGGCGTTTTGATGGTTTACCAACACCAGTGCCTGGTTCTTCCAGGTGCCCGCATCGCCTACCCGCTTGCCTTTCCATCCGCACTGCTCAATCAGCCAGCCAGCGGCCAGTTTGACCCGGTCTGTGTCCACTGGGTAAAAGACGAAATCGAGGCCGGGCCATGCTGTGCGCATCCCATCCAACTGCTGTACCGTAATAATGGGGTTTTTGAAAAAACTGCCTGAATTACCGATGGTGGCTGGATCGGGTAGTTTGTCCGTTCGGATAGCGGAA
The DNA here is from genome assembly GCF_900112315.1 of Parapedobacter composti. Classification (GTDB taxonomy): domain Bacteria; phylum Bacteroidota; class Bacteroidia; order Sphingobacteriales; family Sphingobacteriaceae; genus Parapedobacter; species Parapedobacter composti. The sequence continues at coordinate 7,638 of NZ_FOLL01000030.1, forward strand.
ACCACGTCAGCGATGTCTTTAATGGATGGGTTACTGATATGCCGTCTCGATAATTCACTTTCAATAGCGCCATAAGACGTATTCAGGGCGGGGGTAAGGGAGAGGTTAAGTGTTACGTCGGTGATGATGTAACGGCCTTTGGCTTCATGCTTAAAAATACTATCGCGATAGGCGAATCGGCAGTCCGCTTTTGTGAACGTTAAAAACTCCACACGTTGGGTATCAAATACACGGCAGCTGACGAAAACATCCCCAAGCTCCACACCATAAGCGCCGATGTTTTGTATGGGCGCCGCGCCAACCGTTCCGGGAATTAGCGCGAGGTTTTCTATGCCACCGAACCCCCGGTTTACGCAGTACCAGACCAACTCATTCCAGACAACGCCCGCTCCGGCCGTCACCGTGGCCGTTGTTCCGGATATTTCGTGCCGGATATTGTCCGACGTCATGTGAATGACCAGACCGTCGAAATCCTGGGTAAACAGGATATTGCTGCCCCCTCCCAATACCAGCATGGGATTCAGCGTGGTATCCCGTTGGTGGCCGAACAGTTGCGTCAACTCCTCTTCATTGGCTATTTCAACGAAAAAACGGGCAAACGCTTCTACGCCGAATGTGTTATAGGATTTGAGCGGAAAATGTTCTTTGATTGGTGGTTTCATGTGTAAATATAAATTAAATCATAGTAGCCTACACAAGGATGGCCCATTTTTTTCAGTTATTTATAAATAAATGTTTACCTTTAACTATTATCTTTTGCGCCCAAAGATAAGCGATTAGCCTGATAGCGCACGAATTGAATAGCTTAGTATGATTAACGCAGATAAAAAGCGCACCCAGATATTGGAAGCTGCCATGCGAAGGTTTGCACACTTCGGCATGGCCAAGACTACGATGGCTGAAATCGCACAGGACCTGTCTTTTTCCAAGGCATTGTTATACTATTATTTTCCAGATAAGAATGCCTTGTATGCGGCGGTATTGGAACACGTGATTGACCAATCGTTCGGCACAATTGAAGCAGCATTGCCTTCCATCGATGATTGCGAACAGGCGATTATGTTCATTCTAGATAAACGGATTGAGTTTGTAATGAATTATTACAACTTGCTTGAACATGCCGCCTCGGCGGTTCAGCAGACGCCAGACGAGATGGCGCGGGTGATGGAAGAATTGAAAGACAAAGAGATAACACTGATTAGTCAGATCCTTCAAAAAGGTGCTGGTACAGGGCAGCTGCAGATAGACAATGCCCGGGAAACCGCTGAAATCATGTTATACGCCCTGGCGGGTATGCGTTTCAGCTTAATGAAAGACCTGAAAGGAGGATTGTTCCCCACCAAGGCTGAATTTGACCGGATTTTGGTTTTGCAGAAAAAAATGGCTACTATCTTTTTAAGGGGGCTCCGGAAACAATCTGCCTGACAATCTGCTCGGCATGTATTCGTGAATTTTCGATGAACCACTGGTGGGTATTCATGCCGCCGCACACTACGCCGGCAAGGAAAAGACCGGGAATGTTCGTTTCCATGGTTTCTGGGTTATGATAGGGTTCTTTTGATGCATCATCGGCCAGTTGGATGCCAATCTTCTGAAGGAAGGCAAAATCGGGTTGATAACCGGTGAGGGCTAATACAAAATCATTCGGAATGGTTATCAGGCCGTCTGGCGTGAGAATATCCACCTCTTTAGGCCTGATCTCAGTAAGCCGGCTATTGAAAAGTGCCCTTATCTCGCCATTGGCAATGCGGTTTTCAATATCAGGGCGAACCCAATATTTCACCCGGGGACCGATGCCTTCGCCACGTACAACCAATGTGACGTTGGCTCCTTTTCGGAAGGTTTCCAGGGCGGCGTCTACCGATGAGTTGCTGGCTCCAACAACGACCACGTTCTGCTCAGCATAATAGTGTGGGTCATTGTAATAATGGCTTACTTTGGATAGACTTTCACCGGGGATGTCCAGCAAGCAGGGTATGTCATAAAATCCGGTGGCAACGACCACGTGGCGCGCTTGATAAACGGATTTCGATGTGGTTATCTCAAAGCCTGTATCCTGCTGATGTACCATGGTCACTTCTTCAAACAGCCGAATATGCAACTGGAACTTCTGCTGTATGCGCCGATAGTACTCAAGGGCTTCTGCCCGTCTGGGTTTGGGGTTGACAGATACGAAAGGTACGCCGCCGATTTCCAGCCGTTCAGAGGTTGAAAAAAAAGTCATGTTTTGCGGATAGCGGTACAGGGAGTTAACCAGACATCCTTTTTCAATAATGATATAAGTTAATCCCGCCGCCTGGGCAGCAATGCCACAGGCCAGACCAATAGGGCCGCCGCCTATGATAAGCAGGTCGTACTGCGAAGAGGATATTTCCATGTAGCACAAAGATACGCCACAGCCAGACCAAAACAAAACAGCATGTGGTTTATCTGAGCGTGTCTTTCTCTGAAAGAGGCCGTTTTACCAGGTGTTCACAGGTTTTGTTCAGATCGGTAACGATACGGTACAGGAAATTAAGTTGGTCTGTAATCAATCTGGATTCTTCAGAATCAACGGACTTCCCATCGAAACCCGGCGGCATATCCACTTCGATTTCTTGGAAGTCGTCATGCTCATCTTCAGGCTCAAAAAGCCGGATGGTTTGCGCCAGGAGGTATAACGTTTTTCGGATTAGCCTGACGTGCTCCGCCGTGAGCGAAGCATTGGCTGCGCTCCTTACATTGTTCAGCAAGGTAACGGAGTATGAGGAGAGGATGTGGTTGAATATCACAAACTTATTGACTTCCCTCGCATCCTTTTGTTTGCTTTTGGGTTCGGTGATCATCCGCTGGAACGCCGAGCCCATGTTTGCTGTGGTAATGTATACTTCTTTCCGGGCCAATTTGTAGTCGGTAACGCTGACGGGTTGTCCGGCGATGAGACTCAACGCCTGGGCAAAATAGCGGTAATTGGCAACGAGCAGTTTGCGCATGGTCTGGTGTACCTGACTGCTTTCCCAGTTGGGTAGGATAACGTAGTTTGAAAAAAACGCCAGCCCCGATCCGATCAGCGTATCAATGATGCGTTCCTGGAGAATGGCCAGCGTATTCATCTCAAGGAAGCTAAACATGATTAGCACGTAGGGCGTCATGAACATCACGCTTACGATATAGTTGATGCGGATAAGGCTATAAGTAGCCACCATGAACAGCAGGAGCAAGATAAACAGCGAGGTTTCATCATGTACCAATATAAGCAGTAGCGCGCCACCAATACCGCCGATGATGGTGCCGATAAGCCGTTGGAAATTGCGTTGTTTGGTGAGGCTGAAACCTGGTTTCAAGATCACCATGATTGTAAGGAGTATCCAATAACTGTGTGCGCCTACGTTAATGGAAAGGGATAGCAGATACCCCATGCCCATCACGGCCGCCATACGGACGGCATGCCTGAAAAGGGTAGACTTTAACGTCAAGTTCTCGCGAAGCTGCTTAAGGTCTATGGCCTTGTGTGCAACAAACCTGCTGAGGTCCGTTTCCTCTTTCCGGAAAGTGTTTTTTGCTGTCCGATCGTAGTAACTGTAAAGGTGGTGGAGCCGCTGGATAAGGTTACGCACATTTATCAGTATTTTTTTTAACGGCAGTGTGTTGATGCGGTGTTCCCGTTCAGTTTGGTCGATAGCATGCCGGATGCGATCCAGATCGTTCTGGAAGTGGTAAAGCGGCTTAGGCCGTTTATTCGCATTAATCTGGTAAGAAAGGTGGTCCAATTCATTGGCTATGCGCCGGATGGTGACGTTGAATTGCTGCAATACACCGGTATGGCCGAATTGCTGCCGGATTGCCTCATAATCGTAATGTGTGGCCATGCTTTGTTCAAACAGGTCAATGATATCCGTGAAAATCAGGATAAGTAACCGGCCAATCTTAGTGGTGTCTTTAATGATCCGCTTGCTTCGGAATAGCTGGTCGCGCACATTGTCCTGATGTTCGCTGACGACAACCTGTTGCGCTATCAGATCGCGGTAATTCTGCTCGAAGTCTGACCGGATATCATAGAATTTGGCTTTTATCCGAATGTAGTCGGCTACGTTGCTGATGGATTCGGCCAGTTCCTGTTGTGCCTGCCGATAGGGACGCACCTGATGCAGGGATAAGCTCAGCAGCATATACCAGACACATCCAATGAAAATGCACAACGTGTTGGCCAAGGCGTCCGTCGCAGACTGATCTCCCGCATCCGTGTTCAGTACCATGATGAGGATGCCCATGGTGCCTACTGAGGAAGCCCGCGCGCCGTATACGGCAAACATGGAAAAGAAGAAGCTCAAGCCAATGATGGCTAATGTTAACAAAACCGGCTCGCTGCTTGCCATATGAGTAACGAGCGCCGAAATCAACACGACCGCCGTGCAAGCCAACATCCCGTTTCTCCGGTGGATAGCAGGCCCCGGTGTATCTGATAATCCCACAGCCATTGCCCCGAGAGAAATGGTAATGCCTACCTGAAGGTTACCCAACCAAGAAAAAACCAGTGCCGGAACAATTGTGCCAAACGTTATGCGCAGGCCGTCGGCAAAGTACTGGCTATAGAAAAAATTCCGGATTTCTTGCGTCCGTTTCATGTATAGACGGATGGTAGTGACAAAGGTACATAAAAGGATCGTGATGACCATGTGTAGAAAAATACTCACTTGTAGGTATTTCAGAATGCTCCATACATCCGTAGGTTTGCGGCGGTCAATTAAACAGTTATCGACGTGAACCCAAAAATTATCAAATTGCTACAGGCGTAGTGCCGTACAGCATAATTCAAATAAAACCATGTTTATGAATAAAAAGACGATGGCGGCAGCAGCCATATTGCTATGGTTTGTGGGCGCCTGTGCGAAGAAGGAGCACTTGGAGGAACTCGAAGAGGCAGAAGAACAAGCGATTCCGGAGGGGTTGCATAAAAGTACACGCCATTTCACTAAAGATTAGGGCCATGGACAATAAGATTTTTCACAACGAGGCAGCCCTAGCCACGATGTTTGCCCTCCTCGGGGCAACAGTCGGCCGGTTAGACCGTCGGCAGAACGGAGAGACTAACGCCCTGGTTGAGCTTGTTCCGGAACATACGGACGAAACACTGCCCTTAGTTGAGCAGACCGCCAGCCCGGTTGGTGAACCTGACTTCGCATAAGCACCCCGGGGCATCTTATAATCTGCATCTGATAACTTTAAAATACAGACGATATGAAAACAACTGTTCTATCAATGATGGTTGCTGTTTTACTGGTTGCGGTAAGCCATCACCAAATGTATGCACAGCAAGCGCAGCAAAAAGCGGCTTATGATGACTACGATCAGAATATAGCCAAGATGAACGTCCTGGCTTTGCCGTTTCGCAACTTTTCGTTGCAGTATGAGCGCGTGGTTGCGCGCAAGATTTCGGTAAGCTTAGGAGTAGGGATAATCCCCGGCGGCAAACTACCGATGTTGAGTGCATTCGAGTCGTATATCGATGATGAAGCCACCATGGAACAATTGCAAGGGGTTCGCTTAAATAACCAAACCTTCACACTAGAGCCCCGTTTCTATCTCGGCAAACACGATGGTCCGCGCGGGTTCTATATCGCGCCGTATGCTCGCTATAGTACCTATGGGCTTAGCTTTGATGAGTTCGAATATACAGTTGAACTGGAACATGAGGGGCACTATATAGAGGAAACTCGTACCATACCGCTGGATGGGCATATCCGCGGCTTTACCGGTGGACTGCAGTTTGGCGCGCAGTGGCGTATAGGTCGGTGGGTTTACCTTGACTGGTGGATCTTGGGCGGCGCTTACGGTACGGCAAAAGGTAAGCTAACCGCCACCGCCGCATTAAGTGCAGAAGAGCAATCGGCGCTGCGCGAGGAGCTGACAGATCTGGAAATCCCGATGGTCGATACAGATGTTGATGTGGACGGCAACGGAGCCCGTCTCAACATGAAAGGCCCTTGGGCGGGCGTGCGTTCGGGGTTAGCCGTAGGCGTCCGATTTTAGGTTATGGCGTATCATGCTTCCTAGCCGGTTTAGTCGGGGGAGTGAGTTGAGCCTGCTGCTTTTATGTGCAGTGTCTCCGAATGATGTGCAGTAAATAGCAGTTTACGGTATATAGCGATAGGCATTTGAAAGGCCCGGACATCATGCGGTGTCCGGGCTAATGTCGTTTGTTAGACATCAGCCAATGAGCGTAAACATTTGCCTTGCAATTCGCTGACGCCCGGAGTCCCGTAACAGGCCGGGGATGCCTGGGCCGGCGGATTCAAAAATCTCAGCTACTGGTTCGCCAACGATAACCGAGTCTTGAGTAAGTATTTCGGTGTTTTTTAATTTTCAAAAATGAGTCTGTTTTCTTAAAAAAATAACAATAAAATAAGGGTTTATCGACTGAATATTTATACATTTGGCTGTTTAGTAACAAACCTGCTATATTAGATTGGGAATGGTCGGTGATGCCACAAATAAATAAAGTTAGTTGCGAATGAAATTAAGTAAGAAACAAGCAGTCTTTGAAAGCGAGGTTATTACGCGCTTTGAGTTGTTCAATAGCCTATTCATGACGCTGCCATTTTACCAGGTAAAGCATACAGGCATATTGTTGCCTTTTTTTACCACGCATTGTGAACGCGGCGTAACCGAAAAGCTGGATCCAGAAACGATTATTGAGAGCTTTTTTGACCAGAATGATCAATATGTGCGTGAATCGGATCGAATCGATTTACTTTTCCGGATCATCCAGTACATTGAACGGCAGGTAGTGCTGTTTGATGCAGTGGAAGATGCGGCTTTTAAAAAAACAGGTAGGTCTGACGAAGCGGGGCTGCTGGACGCAGTACTGAGGCAAACGGCAAATAATACAGAACTGCGCAATAAACTGTTGGCGAAGTTGAATGATTTTTCGCTGAGGCTCGTGCTAACGGCCCATCCCACCCAATTTTATCCGGGTCCGGTGCTATCCATTATCACAGACCTGACAGAGGCGCTGAAAAAAAACGATATTAACAACATTCACCTGCTGTTGCACCAGTTGGGTAAGACCCCTTTCATGATGAAAAGCAAGCCCACGCCGGTGGATGAGGCTGTCAGCCTGGCTTGGTTCCTTGAGAATGTCTTTTATCCGGTTGCCTCCGCTATTCAGTCAAAGATCGATGACGAGTTCGATATACCCGCTGACGAAAATAAGCAGCTTGTGGAATTGGGATTCTGGCCCGGTGGCGATCGCGACGGAAACCCTAACGTAACGGTTGAGAGCACCAAGCGCGTGGCTGTGCTGCTGCGCACCATTTTGTTCCGCTGTTACTACCGTGATTTCAGGATACTTAAAAGGCGAATTACGTTTAAGGGCGTTGAAAAGTACATGGATATCCTACAGGAACTCTTTTATGAAAATAGTTTCAACCCGCCTGATAGCCCGGCGGATGAAAAACCTGTCATTATCCATAATCTGCAGGAAATCAAACGGGTACTCGTGGAATACCACGATGGTCTTTTTGTAGAACTGGTGGATGATCTGCTTCGCAAGGTACGGACGTTCGGTTGCTTCTTTGCTACTTTGGACATCCGGCAGGATAGCCGTATCATCCGGCAAGCACATGCCTACCTGCGCACGTGTTTTGAAGAAAAACTCGCTATACCGGCAGACTTTGATCAGTTGGACGAGGAGGCTAAGCAACGTGCCCTTCGTTTTGATGAACATGACCTTTCCTGTTCGGAAGATGCTCCTCCTCTGGTAGTGGATACGCTCGGCGTTATCCGGCTTATCAAATCGATACAACGTTGGGGCGGTGAACGTGCTGCCCAGCGGTTTATCATCAGCAACTGCCAGCAAGCTTCGGATATTCTGGAGCTAATGGAGTTGTTTCTATGGAGCGGATGGCAGACCCCCGCATTGCATATTGATTTTGTACCGTTGTTCGAGACGGTGGATGATCTGCATCGCGCGGCTGACGTAATGAAAGCACTTTATACCCATCCGCATTACAAAAAGCATCTGCAGCAACGGGGTAACAAGCAAACCATTATGCTCGGATTTTCGGACAGCACGAAAGACGGGGGATACCTAATGGCCAATTGGTCAATCTACAAAGCTAAAATAGAATTGACGGCCATCGCCCGCGAATATGATGTCGATCTGGTATTTTTTGACGGCCGGGGAGGCCCGCCGGCCCGGGGGGGCGGCAAGACCCAGCGTTTCTATGCATCCATGGGTAAGGAAATTGCCAACGATCATATCCAGCTGACCATCCAAGGACAGACCATCAGCAGCCAATACGGGTCGCTCGACACCGCGCAATACAATATCGAGCAGCTGCTGCATGCCGGGTTAACCTCCCATATCGAACAGAAAGACGGAGATACCCTGTCTGCTGATCAGAAGCAATTGATGGCCTACATGGCAGAGGTAAGCCATGAGCAATTTCTCGCATTGCGGCATGATCCCTTATTTCTGAAGTATTTGGAACGGTTCAGTCCGCTCAAATTTCTTTCCCAAATCAACATCAGCAGCCGTCCGGTCAAACGCAATTCCGATAGCGAACTGCGGCTGGAAGATCTGCGGGCCATCAGTTTCGTTACATCATGGAGCCAGCTTAAGCAGAACATCCCCGGGTTTTATGGAGTGGGATCTGCCCTCCGCCACGCTGAGGAAACGGGCAAATGGGAGCAGGTAAAGCAACTTTACGAAACCTCCGGAATGTTCAAGACCGTGATAGACAACTGCATGATGTCAATGTCAAAATCAAACTTCGATCTCACTTCGTATATCCAGCACGATGAAGTGTTTGGCGGGTTCTGGAAAAAAATGCGCGACGAATACGAACGGACCAAACAATATGTGCTGAAACTCAGCGGTCAGAAAGTTCTGATGGAAAACTATCCGGTAGAGCGGGAGTCTATTGCCATGCGCGAAAAGATTGTACTGCCACTTCTGATTATCCAGCATTACGCCATCAGGCAGTTGCAAAAGGGCGCGTTGAAGGAAAAGGAGAGTGAGGTCTTTTCCAAACTGGTTACGCGCACCATTTATGGCGTGGTCAATGCGGGCAGAAACTTGGCGTAAGGAATGTATAATCGTATAAAATTGTTGATACGCATGACATTTTTAGCTATGTTTGCTGCGTTAAGGAAAACAAATTCATACCCAATGAAATTTAAGAAAGCTTCGTTGATTCCGTCGTTAGCCCTGGCTGTGGCTTTAGGGTCGTGTACCAGGCATGCAGGAGAACCCGTAAGTAGGCGTGTACTTTACAACAATGAAACCGCTGTCGATACCGAAGGATATGTGTTTTTAAAAACAGCGCATGAAAAGGCAGTGTATGAAACTGAATTGGCTAAGCATGTGCAATCCACGCAGGCCCCGGCAACAGCCAAGGCCCTGGCCAGCCAACTGATAGCCACGTATGAAAAAATGATTCCCGAATTGGAGAGCTTGGCCGAAGCAAACTTTGTGGTGCTGCCGGATCCGGGTATGCCCGGTTTTTCGGTGCCCCATCATGTCGGTACGGATAGCGTGGCCAACTTTAATGGCGACGCCTATATGGAGTATGTCCGCCATGAACAGGGCGCTGTCCTTGAGCAGTTCAAACGTGCTAGCCGAAATACATCCAAGGAGTTGCGGGCATATGCTGCAGAGCGATTGCCTGAAGTGAAGGCGCTGTATACGCAAGCAGGCGGCCAAGAGGATCACGGCGCACATCATTAGTAATATTATACCGTATAATATTATACAATTACCATGTCCAAGAAAAGCATAGCCACAGGTATTTTGTCGTATGGGATGTCCGGACGGGTGTTCCATGCGCCTTTCATCCACCATAAGAGCCGATTTGAATTAAGGGCCGTTGTTGAACGCCATGAGAAGCGGGCACATCACCGGTATCCACAGGTCATCAGCTATAATTCGGTAGATGAATTGCTGGCTGATGACAAAATTGAGCTGGTGATCGTTAATACCCCGAACAATACTCATGTTGATTATGCCGAAAGGGCATTGCGGGCTGGGAAGCATATTCTGGTTGAAAAGCCTTTTGCCACTAATAGCCAAGAAGCAGAGAAGTTGTTTGCCCTGGGTAGGGAAGTCGGCAAACACGTCATGGTTTTCCAGAATCGTCGGTGGGATAGTGACTTCAAATTGCTCAAAAGGGTGGTAGAACGCGACGTGTTGGGGGAGCTCATCGAGATGCACGTGCGGTTCGACCGCTACCGGATGGAAAAAAGCCACAAGACGTTTAAAGAGATTAACATTCCGGGAGCAGGGGTATTGTATGACCTGGGGCCACACTTGCTTGACCAAGTGATAAGCTTGTTCGGAAAACCGGAGAAAAGCTTGAAAATCGTTTCTACTCACCGGCCGGGATCCGAAGTGGATGACTTTTCTACGCTGGTGCTCAGTTATCCCAAAGGATTCACGGTATTCATCCATGCCAGCCTGCTGGTAGCCAATCCGCTACCCGCGTACGTATTGCATGGATTGAAAGGTTCGTTCCAGAAGGTACGCGCGGATGTTCAGGAAGATCAACTGCAGGCCGGGATTTCACCCAAAGCACCGGAGTATGGCATAGAGCCGCCAGGCAAAGAAGGACTTATCACATTGATGAAAGCCAATGGCGACCGGGAGATGCGCTACCGCGAAGCATTAAAGGGCGACTATAACGGATTATTCAACGCGGTCTATGCACAGATACGGAAAGGCGAGCCTTTTCCGGTGAAGGAAGAGGAGATATGCTGGCAGATGGAAATTCTGGAGCAGCCGGCGTGGAATGGCTAATACGGAACTTGATGTTTGGTTACCGTGAATTAACATGCGGTTAACACAAACAAAACGTTGCGTTGTTATTATTGGCCGAATAACTTTTACGCAGCCGTATGTTAGCCCAAAAGCATAAATATCCGTTAATAAACCGTGAAATAAGCTGGTTGTTTTTCAACGAGCGGGTGCTTCAGGAGGCTGCAGACAAGACGGTGCCGCTGATTGAGCGGTTGCGGTTTCTGGCCATATTCTCATCCAATCTCGATGAATTTTACCGGGTCCGGGTCGCCACATTGAGTCGCTTGGGGGATATCAACAGCAAGACCAAAACCATACTGGGTTTCAACCCCCGGAAAATCCTAAACGAAATCAAGAACATTGTGGTCCGGCTCGAGAAGCGGTTCGATTACCTGTATGAGCAGGAAATCATCAAGGAACTGGAAGCCCAGAAGATCTTTATCATAAACGAACAACAATTAAATGTGGCGCGCGGTAATTATGTCCGCGAATACTTCAGACAGCGCGTGTTGCCTACACTCGTTCCCATTATGCTGGAAGGTGAGGATGCAGCCAAGCAACTGCTCGAACTGAAAGATCGGCATATTTATTTTTTGGTGAAACTGACCTTCCGCAAAAGGGTCAGGTATGCGCTTGTGGAGATCCCCTCCCCGGTTATTTCGCGGTTTCTCATCCTGCCGGAAAATAGAGGCTTGAAATTCATCATCCTGCTGGATGACATCATCCGGTATTGCCTGGACGACTTGTTTTTCATCTTCGAATACGATACTATCGAAGCCTATAGCATCCAGCTGACGCGCGACGCCGAGTTGGATATTGATGCCAACGTGAGCGAGAAATTTGTGGACGCTTTGGTGCGCAGCCTGCAACGCCGGGATAAAGGCAGACCCATGCGGTTGCTTTATGATAACGATATACCACTGGATGCGCTCAATTATCTCGTTTCATGCATGCAGCTGGATTCGGAAGCACTCATACCGGGCGGCCGTTACCACAATTTCAAAGACTTCATCAATTTTCCAAATGTAGGTGGGCCCTCGTTGGAATATCCCCCCATGCCTCAGCTGCGGGTAAACAACCTCGAACTGGGCCGGAGCATATTCAGCCAGATGACTCAACGCGACTACCTGGTAAGCCTGCCCTATCAATCGTTCGATTATATCGTCCATTTCCTGCGGGAGGCAGCCATGGATCCAAAAGTGAAGGAGATTAACATCTGCTTATATAGACTGGCCGAAAACTCTAGTGTTATCAATGCGTTAATCAATGCCGCGAAAAACGGCAAAAAAGTGAATTGCCTGCTGGAATTAAAAGCCCGCTTTGATGAAGAGGCAAATATCTATTGGCGTAACCGACTGGTGGAGGGAGGGGTAAACGTCAATATTGGCATGGTGCAATATAAGGTGCACGCCAAGATATGCTTAATCGCCCGCCGTGAAAAAAAGCGAATGGTCTATTACGCTAACCTGGCTACCGGCAATTTTAATGAAAAAACAGCCAGAATTTACTGCGATCACAGTCTGTTTACCGTTAATCCGTTAATTACCAATGATCTTAGGCGCCTGTTTAGGGGGCTGGAAAAGCAAGTGTTTTATCGGGGTTATAAAAATATCATCACTTCGCCATTGGAGACCCGCCAACGGCTGTATGAGTTGATCGCTAAGGAAATAGAGGTGGCCCGTTCCGGAAAGAAGGGATACATGATTCTGAAGATGAACAGCCTTTCGGACGAAGAAATGATCGCCAAGCTTTACGAGGCTAATAACGCCGGGGTGAATATACAGCTGATTGTCCGTGGCATGTGCTGCCTGGTACCGGGCCAGCCCGGATTCAGTGAACGTATTACTGTGCGCAGCATCGTAGACCGCTATCTTGAGCATGCACGGGTGTGGATCTTCGGTAATGGAGGCGAGGAATTGATTTATCTCTCATCGGCCGACCTGATGACCCGCAACATCGATCGACGGGTAGAAGTGGCCTTTCCCGTGTTCGATGCCCGTATCCGGAAAGAAATACGTGACATCATCAACATTCAATTGCGGGATAACACGAAAGCCCGCGAAATCAATCACCTGAACAACAACCGGTATATCGGCGTCAAAAACAAGATCAGGCACCGTGCACAGCAAGATATCTACAATTATTTGAAATATAAATCATAATCAATCGTGAGGTACGCAGCAATAGACATCGGATCAAACGCAGTAAGGCTCTTAATTGCCGATATTATCCAAAACAACGACATTGTATCATTCAAAAAAAATACGCTCGTGAGGGTGCCTTTGCGGCTTGGCGACGATGCTTTTATCGACCGCAAGATATCCACGTCCAAAGCAACGGATTTAGTTAAAACGATGACCGCATTCCGCAACCTCATGGACGTTTATAAGGTAAGCGAATACATGGCATGTGCTACATCGGCCATGCGGGAAGCCGAAAATGGCACTGAACTGCTCAAGGAAATAAAGGCTACGGGCATTGACCTGGAAATTATCGCAGGGCAGGAAGAAGCTAAGATTATCTACAGCAGCCATATTGAACAGCACTTGGGCAACAAAAAGGTATACCTGTATATCGATGTCGGCGGCGGTAGTACGGAACTGTCCGTTTTTGCAGATACCCAACTGGTGGCCTCGGCGTCATTCAATATCGGTACCATCCGTATCCTGGACAACCAAGACAAAGAGGAAACATGGGAAGAAATGAAAGCTTGGGTAAAAACACACACACAGCCCTACAAAACCATCTATGGTATCGGCACGGGCGGCAATATCAATAAATTATCCAGGCTGGCCAGCAATAAAGAAGATAAACCTATATCCTATGCCAAATTAAAGTCGTTGTATGAATACCTGAATTCCTTTTCGTTGAAAGATCGCATCAATGTACTGGGATTGAATAACGACCGGGCCGACGTCATCATCCCCGCCTGTGAAATTTTCCTCACGTTGATGAAATATGGCCGGTTGCGTCAGATTATCGTGCCGCGGGTGGGGCTGGTGGATGGTATCATACAGACATTGATTGATAAACACCTTTCCGCTGTAGTTGCAGAAAAAAATCTTGAATAAAGAAAAAATTTAGTTTACTTTTGCGGCTGTTAACCCTGCGGAAGTGGCGAAATTGGTAGACGCACCATCTTGAGGGGGTGGCGCCCTACGGGCGTGGCAGTTCGAATCTGCTCTTCCGCACCATCCGCATAACACCCTTGCGAAAGCAGGGGTTTTTTTCATTTTAGGGCACGCCAAGCTTACTTGATCGGATCCTAAACCCCAAGCCTACCGACACCGGTTCAAATAGTCCAAACGGCGTTTGCCATAGAAAAGTTAACAAAAAGATAATCTTTAACTGGCTGAGCCATTGGCTAACTTTGCTTGCATCAGGTACCGCAAAAGGCGAAAACGGAAATCAATGGATTCATCAGGAAATGGTTGGAAGGCAATGAGCTGGCTTTCAATGCTATCTTGGATTACTATTATCGCCCTTTACTGGCATCTTCCCGGCAGATGGTTTCCAACGCGGAGGATGCCGAAGAGCTGGTGATGAATGCGTTCTTGAAAATCTGGCAGCACAAGCATCGGTTGGCTGATGTCCGTAAATTTGATGATTATCTATTTGGCATTTTACGGCAAGAGATAGTTGCGCGTTCAAGAAAACATGTTATGGCCACGGAAAACATTGATGAGCTGCCCCTCAATGCAATCGGTATGGTGGATCATCCCGAATTGACGCTTAAGGAATTGCAGGCCAGGTATCAGGCAGCCCTGGAGAAGCTTACTCCCAGGCAGCGGGAAGTATTTCTATATAGCCGGGAGCAAGATATGAGCCAGCAGGAAATAGCCCGAAGGACCGGGATGTCCGTTCACACGGTGAATAACCATATGACATCGGCGCTGAAGGCTTTTCGGCGGGAAATGAATGAATATCCCGATACGCTAATCGTTATCCTGCTTACCAGTCCGTACACGCTGACATTTTTCTGTTAAACCGGTGCGACCGTCACATCGGGATATGGCTGGCACGGATGATTGCCTGCCTATCTTGTGTTAATAAACCGTTAAGTAAAGCCCCTTCCGTATTAACAAATCATGAAATCGCGTATAACGCATAGTTGTTCGCGACGGCTTTCGCATTCTTTAGGATAGAGGCGTGCGGTAATCCGCAGTAATGAGCATGATAAAGCGACCATCAAGAAACACATTAATACGGTACTTCCGCTGGAAGTTCACGGTAGAGGGGATGTACACGCGCAACATCAGCGACGTGCTGTTCCAGCAGCTGAACACGCGTGACAACCCGCTGTGGTACGGG
>NZ_FOLL01000046.1 GCF_900112315.1 Parapedobacter composti
GTATCCGCCCTATGAACTACATGTTTGATTGCTGCACTATTTTCTTATAGTTCTGTGGATATAGGTCTTTCAGGTTCTTGTGGTTGATGGCCATGATGTTTTCCAGCGTATATTTCAGCCACTGGAAGGGATTCACTTCGTGTTTTTTGCAGATGGCGAAGAAGGAATAGATCATGGCGGCCCGCTGGGCGGCTTCATGGCTTCCGGCGAAGAGGTAGTTCTTTCGACCTAAACAGCATGGGCGAAGCGCATTTTCGCATAGATTATTATCTATCTGCAGGTTTCCGTCATACAGATAAGCCGACAGCCCGTCCCATCGGGCGTAGGCGTAAGCCATGGCCTTGCCGATCTGGCTTTTGGGCAGGGTGGATTTTATTTCTTCAAAGATCCATCTGCCCAATTCGTTGATCACCGGCAGCGACTCGGTCAGCCGCAGTTCCTTGATCTGTTCGGCAGCCAGTTTTTCCTCCCGGGCCCGCCTTTCAACCGCATAGAGCCGCTGGATCATGAGCAGGGCTTTTTCGGCCCTGGGCCGGTCATTATCCAAGGCGCGCTCGAACTCTCTTCTTGCATGCGCCCAGCAGGCCAGGTGGACCACGTTTTTGCTCCGCGCGTATTTCCCGTATACGGCATACCCGTCGGTCGTATCCGCCCTATGAACTACATGTTTGATTGCTGCACTATTTTCTTATAGTTCTGCGGATAGAGGTTTTTCAGGTTTTTGTGGTTTATGGTCATGATATTTTCCAGCGTATATTTCAGCCACTGGAAGGGATTCACTTCGTGTTTTTTGCAGATGGCGAAAAAGGAGTAGATCATGGCGGCCCGCTGGGCGGCTTCATGGCTTCCGGCGAAGAGGTAGTTCTTTCGACCTAAACAGCATGGGCGAAGCGCATTTTCGCATAGATTATTATCTATCTGCAGGTTTCCGTCATACAGATAAGCCGACAGCCCGTCCCATCGGGCGTAGGCGTAAGCCATGGCCTTGCCGATCTGGCTTTTGGGCAGGGTGGATTTTATTTCTTCAAAGATCCATCTGCCCAATTCGTTGATCACCGGCAGCGACTCGGTCAGCCGCAGTTCCTTGATCTGTTCGGCAGCCAGTTTTTCCTCCCGGGCCCGCCTTTCAACCGCATAGAGCCGCTGGATCATGAGCAGGGCTTTTTCGGCCCTGGGCCGGTCATTATCCAAGGCGCGCTCGAACTCTCTTCTTGCATGCGCCCAGCAGGCCAGGTGGACCACGTTTTTGCTCCGCGCGTATTTCCCGTATACGGCATACCCGTCGGTCTGCAGGTATCCCCGGAAGCTCCCCAGTACGGGCAACGGTGCGCTGCTTCCCCGGGTAGGGCTATAGTCAAACAATACCGTTCCATCCAACGGGGCATGGTATACCCAATAGTAGCCCTGGTGGGCAGCCCCTTTTTTATCGCTGTCCAGTACCCTGATCGGGGTCTCATCCACCTGAAGATAACCTTTGGCTTTGGTGTCGAAGACGAGTTGTTCATAAAGCGGGTGGAGTTTGATGAGCGCCTCTTTTGTCCAGCCCTCGATCGTGGAGGAAGGTATCCGGATGTTTTCCCTTGCCAAGCGCTGTTTCTGTCTGTAGAGCGGCAGGTGGTCCACGTATTTATCGGTCAGGATCATGGCCAGAAGGCCGGCCCCGGGGATGCCCTTGTCGATCACCCGCTCGGGAAGCTCGCCGATTTTCACCCCATCACAGCTTTTAGCAGCATATTTATAGCGGATATACCGTTTGATATAGAACTTTGCCGGCTCGCATTCCAGTTCTTCGGTGATTTCTTTGCCGATACAGACCATATCCGAGAGGTCACCCTCCGGGTGGATCTCGATTTCTTCTACCGGTAAGTGCCCAGGAAGTTTCGCGCGCCCTTTGTGGTTGGGGCGTTTGCGGACGTATTCAATCTTTTCTTTTATTTCCTCTCCCTGCTGCTCTGCCGCGGCGGGTTCCGCATCGAATGGCAGGGATGTCTGGTTAGGGTCACCTTCAAAGCGTTCGCGCTTCTGGCCGAACTGCATCCGCCTGTACATGGCCAGCTGCGATTCCAGGTAATCTATCTTTTCATCGCGCTCGGCCAGGGCCCGGTCACGGTCGGAAACCATCGCTAAAAGGTCTTTTTTTGACAGGTTTTCCAGTGCCGTTTGCATGGCATAAAAATACAAATAATCAGTGGTTTACGCAAGCAAAAAACGATGTTTTTGATTGCTTTAGACCACTTTTTTTAGTGAAAACCGATGCCGTCTGCGGCTCTTCTCCACAACGATCCCCTCCACCATCAGCACCAGCTCGCTCCAGTCGATCTCCCCGCCCGGCGAACTGGTTCTGGGCAGCGGGAAGGTGCCGCCCTCCAGCCTTTTGTAATAC
>NZ_FOLL01000004.1 GCF_900112315.1 Parapedobacter composti
ATCCCCACGCAGGAGGAGGCAGTCAATTACTTCAAGGACATCCCGGGCGGCCGGACCGCCCAGCAGCAGGCACAGGCGTTCAACGCCTTCATCGACGGCAATGAATACCTGTCATCCAGACGCGGCGACTTTACGGAGCGCAACGCGGGACGTACGCCCTGGAACGTGCAGGCCGACCTGCGCCTGGCGCACGACCTGCCGGTCACCGGAAGCGGGCAGTTCCTGACGCTATCGGCCGACATCGTGAACCTGACCAACCTGCTGCACCGGAAATGGGGCGTTCAGTATTTCTCGCCGAACACGTTCAATTCGACCAGCTCGGTGGGGCTGACCCCGACACTGTTCCCGCCGCAGCAGAATGCGGGCAACTGGCCGGTGTTCACCTTCAGCGACCCGGGCAGGCCCTACAGCATCGACTACTTCAACTCCCGCGCACAGGTGCAGCTGGGGGTGAGGTATACGTTTTAAGACAGCAGACAATAGATAACAGACAATAGACATGAGAATGGAAAGGCAACTGAATACCATGATAGTAGGCTGGTGCCTGCTGCTATTGGTGGCAGCGGTACAGGGCTGCAAAAAAAACGAAATGGAAACACCTGAAGCCGCGCTGCAGGTGGAAAGCTATTATCCGAATTCGGGAAAGGGCGGTACGCTGGTAACCATTATCGGCCAAGGATTTGGCAACGACATCGGTAAGCTCGTCGTGAACTTTGGCGGTAAACCGGCGGAAGTAATCAGTGCAAAGGGGGAGACCGTGGTCGTTCGTTCGCCGGCCGACGGAATAAGCGGCCCCATAGCGGTAATCAAGGGCAGCACGAGCCTTGAAATCGGCACATATACTTATCAGCTGTTAAGTGTGCAATCCGCACATCCGCTTAATGGACCGGCAGGTAGCAACATCACTATACGAGGCGAAGGATTTTCCAGCACAGCAGGTCCCGCAAAAGTGGCGATCAATGGAAATGAAGCCCAGGTAGTACTGGTAACGGATACGTTGATTGTAGCCAGCGTGCCCGAAGGCAGCGGAAAGGGAAAAATCGAGGTCAACGTAGACGGCGAAACATCCGCTGGCCCCGAATTCCAGTATCAAGCCATCTATTCCATTAAACCGGCGTCCGGCGGCAAAGGCACGCGCGTAACCATTCAAGGGGAAGGCTTCGCCCCCGAAAAAGAAAATAATATCGTCCGGTTCCACGGCAACGTGCAAGCGACGGTTGTGGAAGCTACGGCCGATCAACTGGTAGTGATGGTGCCCGAAGGTGTTGAAACAGGCGTCATGTCCGTGACGGTTAATGACGTTCGCACCACCGGGCAGCTATTCACCGTGGTTCCGCCCCCCACCATTACGGAAGTCAGTCCGTTAAGCGGTCCTGGGGGTACGCAAATGACCATCAGGGGGCAGCAATTCAGTACCATATTGGATGAAAATACGGTGTTGATCAATGGGCATGAAATAGCGGTTACTGCTGCCACTGCCAATGAATTGAAGCTGATGCTACCGGGAGGCACCGGCAGCGGCAAAGTGGTAGTCATTGTCAACGATCAGCAGACAGAGGGGCCGGAATTCCGGGATCAGACGCTCGGTATCCTGCAGGTAAGTCCCGAAAGCGGCCTGGCAGGTACTCAGGTAACGATCACCGGCACCGGTTTCAGCAGCAACGCGGCTGAAAATTCGGTTACATTCAATGGCGTTACCGCAACAGTTATGCAGGCAACCGAAAACAGTTTAACAGTAATAGCACCCGAAGGATTTACCACCGGCCAATTGATGGTGCAGGTGGGTGGGCTTTCAGCCTGGGCGCCCAAGACGTTCAACCGCGCAGGTGTCGTCACGCTTGCCGGCGGACCGGGCAGCAATGTGCTCCCGATGGGTATGTTGCGTATCGCTGTTGACGGCAACAAGCAGGTATATACGGTCACCCGCTCGCAAGTGTGGAAAATCAGTGCAGACGGCAGTCAGGTGACCTTGTTGGCCGGAAGCCCTTCTGCGGCTACTGGCTACGAAGACGGACAGGGAACCAACGCTACGTTTACCAATATGTCCGGGCTCGTTGTAGATCAGCAAAACAATATCCTGGTTGTGGATGGCGGTACCAGGCTGCGCAAAATAACGTCTGGCGGCACGGTGACTACGCTGACCACCGATCTGCCCTTTGTGTCTAACCTGACCATTGACGCCCATGGAAACCTATACATGAACAGAAGTTTCCAAGGCATGGTGAGATACAATACATCGGGCGTCCAATCTACCTACATCACCCATGCCGTTTACAACGACTGCCGTCCGGCAATCGACGCAGCAGGAACGGTATATTTCAGCGGCGACCAGTTCTACTCCTACCTCAGTATGCGCGTGGTTGCTGAAAACCGCTACGTTTCCCAGTGGGCGGGAACGGCCGGATCGGGTTTTGCAGATGGCCCTTTCAACAGTGCGCTGTTTGCGACGGCTATCCGGGCGCTGGTATTTGAAAATGAAAACAACCTGCTGATTATGGATTCCGGCAATCTTGCCCTTCGCCGCGCTCGATTGGATGTGCAGGAAATCACCACCATCTTCAAGGCAGAACGCGGTTATCAAGACGGAAGTTTCGCGGACGTCCAGATGAGCACCATTGCCGATATGGCCATAGCGCACGATGGCGATATCTACTTGTTGGATGGAGGCAACAATGCTATTCGGAGAGTATTCTTGAAGTAGTAAGCATACGCCGTGTTATACATGGCGGGTTAACCCCGGGCCGGAGCAGCAGCCGGTCCGGGTATTTTTTTAATAGGGTACAGTCAATGCGGGAAAAATCCCTACCTTTGGATTAAACCTTGCACCCATACTTTACAAGCGTTTGCTGCGCCTGTAGTCGCGGCTAATGCGGTATTGTTTGTGCCAGCTAATGACCAATTATAAAGATGAGACGAGTTTTTTTTATTCTGGCTTTTTTTCCCCTCACGGTTTTTCCTTGCGTATCGCCGAATGAAACTGAAGCGTTTGATATCGTTATTTATGGCGGTACGTCGGCTGCTGTCATAGCGGCCGTACAAGCCAAGAAATCCGGTAAATCGGTGATTGTAGTGTCTCCCGACAAACACCTTGGTGGCTTGTCATCAGGTGGCCTTGGATTTACCGATACTGGTGACAAGTCAGTAATCGGAGGTCTGGCGCGCGACTTTTACCATCGGGTGTACCTGCATTACCAAGACAGCGCTGCATGGCGTTGGCAGCAGCAAAAAGAATACGGCAACAAGGGACAAGGAACACCTGCTATTGACGGAGATGCCCGTACGATGTGGATTTTCGAACCGCATGTGGCTGAGCGTATCTTCGAGGATTATGTGCGTGAGTATAGCATTGATGTGCGTCGCGATGAATGGCTGGACCGCGACAACGGTGTGGCGAAGGAGGACGGCCGTATCGTGTCCATCACGACATTAGCAGGCAATACGTATCAGGGAAACATGTTCATTGATGCTACCTACGAAGGCGATCTAATGGCCGCGGCAGGGGTGAGCTATCATGTCGGACGGGAAGCGAACAGCCTGTACGGCGAACAGTGGAATGGCGTACAGGTAGGCGTGCTTCATCACGATCACTGGTTCAAATCGGATATCAGCCCCTATAAGATACCCGGCGATAGCACCAGTGGCTTGCTCTACGGTGTATCGTCCGAACCTCCGGGCGAATACGGGCAAGGGGATCACCGGGTGCAAGCCTACTGCTTTCGAATGTGCCTGAGTAACCATCCAGACAATCGGGTTACCTTCCCCAAGCCGGATAACTACAATCCGGACAACTACGAGCTGTTAGCGCGTGTATTCGCATCAGGCTGGAGGGAGACATTCCGCAAGTTCGATCCAATCCCCAACCGGAAGACCGATACCAATAACCACGGTCCGTTCAGCACAGACTTCATTGGGATGAATTACGATTATCCGGAAGCCAGTTACGAACGGCGGCGTGAAATAACCAAAGCACACGAAGACTATCAAAAGGGACTCATGTACTATTTGGCGAATGACCCTAAAGTGCCGGAAGAGGTGCGGCAGGAAATGGCGCAGTGGGGGCTGGCGAAAGACGAATTTACCGATAATGGCCACTGGCCACATCAGCTGTATGTACGGGAAGCCCGGCGTATGGTGGGGCAGTACGTAATGACCGAGCACGATGTGTTCGGTGAACGTGAAGTTGCCGATCCGGTCGGAATGGGATCCTATACGCTGGATTCGCACAATGTACAACGCTACGTAAAACCGGACGGCTACGTGCAAAACGAAGGGGACATCGGCGTAAAGCCGAAGAAGGGACCTTACCGCATCTCGTATGGTTCACTGGTACCGAAGCGGGAAGAATGCACGAACCTGTTGGTGCCGGTCTGTGTTTCGAGCTCGCACATTGCTTTCGGCAGTATCCGTATGGAACCGGTGTTCATGATTTTGGGGCAGAGTGCAGCGCTGGCGGCCTCGTTGGCTATTAATGCAGGCGTCTCGGTGCAGGATGTAACGTATCAGGAGCTAAAACAAACGTTGCTGGAAGAGAAGCAGGTATTATCGGCAGCCGTTAAGCCAATGGATTGATGAAAAGCGTGCCAACAGCACCTTAACTACCCCCTTTCTTCTGACCAATTTCCCCCGTCTCCCACGGCCCGCTTTGGGCTGGTCCACGGCGTGTCCACAAAATTCCAAAGAAAAAGCAAAGCAGGGGCAAAGCAGTCCCAAAGATACGGCGGGAAATAGTGGGGAGAAAGTCAGTAAAAAGTCGGGTGTTCGCAAGGCGGTATTTTTTTGCATGAGATGCAGAAAAATGATGGTGGAAGTGAGAATACCTTCTCCATAATTTGATAGGGAATGTAGCGTTTTTTTCGTCAACCTCGTTCTAAACAAGAAGCAAACGTATAGGCATTTAAGCCCAGTTATTTGCCCTATCACGCAACCGGAAACAATGGACTAACCACCAAATAATTAAACATATGATAGCCAAGGTAACAAAGTACACAATGATTCTCGTTTTACTTGCATCGTTGTCCTGCAAAAAAGAACCGAACGATTCTGATCTGGTATTCACAGAAACCTGTGATTTTTCAGGTTCCAAGGTCGAACGCGTCAGCAGGTTGAACGGTTCGCTCAGTTATACGAATAACATCATGAATCTTCCTCCCTCCGAACTTCCCCCCAACGCGGCGTATGTGTTTCTCATCAAGTCATCACCTCTTCTAAGGATGGTAGTTTGCAACATGCCGTCCGACTTTGAAATGGCCGAGGGAGAGTCAAGGAATGTGACATTCAGTGGGCGCGTTGTGGTGCTTCCCGATGAGGTCGACGCCTCAAGCGTCTCGATCGAATTGAGCTATTTGAAATTCGAATAACGCGATATTTTATGATTTTTAAAATTAACCAACCACTATCATGAAAAGAAAAAGCGTTTTACTTAAAGGAACTAAGACAAGAGGGCATTGAGATTAATGGCTGAATATTACGAACAGAACCTTATACGATATCGTGGAGAAAGGACTCGGCGGTAAGGTGAAGATTTTGATAGAGGTATAATGCTACTTCCCGTTAATAAAACGTCAAAACCCCAACCAGCGGACGGGTTTCTTTTTTGGTTAATCAGTATAAAGGGTTTCTTGTGGTACCAGCTGTACCATAACAAGCATAAATTAAGATAAAATGTGTCCTGTTAAATCGCGCTATTAGATGTATTTAGGCTGATTGTGAAAAATATTAGCAAACCGAAACAAAGCAAAAACAAATCAAACCGACAACAGATTTTGATTTTGTTGTCGGTTGTTGTCGGTTTTACGTATATTTGCTATGGTTAATATTTACAGCTATGACAAGAAAGATCGTGACGGGTAATTTCCCCGTCAATGTCCGTTTCAATCTGCGAGCCACCAAGCCCGCTAACAAGGAGACAGCAATTAACTGCATCGTTCGGTTTAACAATGAGCGCCTGGTAATTTCGGGCGTGTCCAAGGTGCAGCCCAGGTACTGGAATGCCGAAAAGGGAATGCCCACCCAGCATGCGGGGAACGCTGACTCCGGGAAAATCCGTCAGAAGCTTCTCGACGCCGATAAAACCATCAATAGGATATTTGACGACTATGTGAACGAACACAACGCATTTCCGTGCGATTTAAAGGCGTTTCATGAACTTTTACGCCGCAGGGTATTCAATATACCCGACGAGGTGGAAAAACCCGAATTCGACAACCTATTCGATTATCTGACCCATTTCATCATCCGGTGCGAAAAAGGGTTGAGGCTGAGCGATAAGGGACTGCCATTGACGGAAAGCAGCATCAAGACTTATCGCACCATGCTTCGCAATGTAAAGATGTTCAGGGATGCCGGGAATGATGTGTCGTTCAATGCGCTTGGGCTTGAATTCTATGAGGATTACAGGGAGTTCTTAACGCTGACATTGAGGTATGGTGCCAATACGGTGGGCAAGCACCTGCGTACTCTCAAAGCTGTTGTAAATGAAGCAAGGGAGGATGGTTTCACCGCTGCAATATTCTCAGGCAAGAGATACAAGGTTAAAAACGAATCGGTTACTAACGTCTACCTCAACAAGGGCGAACTGCAAAGGATATGGGAGCTTGATCTATCCGCAAACCCCACAACATTGGAACGGGCGAGGGACCTATTTATTATAGGGGCGAACACAGCGCTGCGATTTGGTGACTGGCTTAAGCTAGATCCAAGCCGGATGGTGGATGACATCATTGAAGTGAAGACGCAGAAAACGGGGGCTACCGTGGCTGTCCCGATTAATAGCATGGTAAAGGATGTCTTCGTCAAGTATTCGGATAGCCCGACCGGGTTGCCCAAGCCGATGACCAACCAGGAGCTTAACAGGTATATCAAGACAATAGCAAAGATGGCCAAGATTGACGAGCCGGTGGAGATCGAAAAGACCAAGGCCGGGAAGCGCATAACGGTCACCGTACCCAAGCATACCTTGGTGTCCAGCCATACAGCACGCCGCAGCGGTGCCACCAATATGTACATAGAAGGCATACCCACGCTTTCCATCATGAAGATAACGGGCCACACCACGGAGACCAACTTCATGAAATATATCAAACTGTCCGATAAGCAGCATGCACGCAAGGTATTGGAGGTCAGTAACCGTAAGAACCTGAAAGTAGTGGGAGGGGGGGAGTGATGCGGCCATATACATTTGAAGATTGGCTAAACAATAAGTTCGTTCATGAAAAAACGTGCTTCGATGTGGAATGCCTGAACGATAGTGAGAACTACTTAGAGCTAGTTCGGATGGGTAAAATGACCTATGACGTTTTAAACCATATTCAAAGCGAACAAAACAAAGCATATTTGTTTATGATTAACTATACCCTTGAATCCTATAAGGCATTTTTTGAAAGTAAAAGATTAGTCTCTTTGGATTATAAAAAACTAATAGAGTTAAAGGTAGAAGCAATTGAACAGCTTTTCGAAAGGGAAAAAATTCTCTATACTGACGTAATTACGCCAAGAATGCATCGTAAAATTAGATACGGAGCTAAATTTATAACATCCGACCAGTATAAAGGGTTTTTAAACGGACATTTGGACGCCAAATTTCCTCCTAGTTCTTCTTACTTTGGGAAAAACAGAATTAAGACACCAGATGGGCATGTGCGTATTGATAGTTACAGTTTGCCAATAGAAGATCAAACTGCTTATGCAAGAATGGAAGTACAAGTACTTTATCATAAATGGTTAAAAGATAAATTGTCAGAAGAGGTATCAAGTAACCATCAACAAGGCGATATTATCGACGAATCGGAAAACGAAAGTAAAATAGGCGTAAAGGCATGGGCAATAGTATTTTATTATACTATGAGAGGTGACGAAATTAAAATAAGCGATGTTGAAGAATTTAAAACGAAACATAACTTAAAGTGCTCAACTGATAGTTTGAAAAATAAAATCTATTCCGTGCGAAAAGAAATAACCGAGGCGGCGCCTAAACGTTCAATTATTAGTCAGATAGAAAAAGCGATAGATGTTTTGAGGTTGTACTATCCAGGAAAAGTATGGAGTGCAGAAGATAGTTTAAGGGATATAAAGGTAGACATCGATCACCAAAGCAACTAGTAATAAACATTTCTAAAATATAAATTTTTATCGTTGATTTTCAGCAGATTATAATTTTAATTTGTCAACAACCGGGTTAACAACTGGGTTGTTGATTAGTTACTTGCGGCCATTCTAAAACAAATAAGAATGGAACAAGTAATGTTTAGCACTTCTCTCAGCAAGCTGGAGCCCATATTCAAAGGGTGGGTTAGAGAGGTCTTAGCTGAAAACAAAGTCGCCAGCGAACAGCCTAAACCGCCAGCCAGGCGTCAAGAGGCAGCCAAATTCTTAGGTTTATCCCTTCCAACTTTGGATACCTTAATCAAGACTGGGCAAATAAAATCGTTTAGTATTGGCAGGCAGGTACGGATAGACTGGAAGGAGATAGAAGCCTTCTTAAATAAGAAAGGGGGGAGAGTATGACCCCGACCCCCAATAACTTTGTAAGTGACCAACGCAAAGTTAACCAAAAACCGCTTACAGTCCAAGAGATATTTCACCGGGCCAAGACCCAAAGAGCCAAACTCGTTATTGCATTGGAGCGAGCCGGAAGACCTTTGAGCATGCGCCAATTGGAATTGGCTACCGGAATAGAGCGCCCGACAATCTGCCGGAGGATTTCAGAATTGCAGGAATCCGGTTTGGTACGTATTGACCATTACGGAGTATGTACGATTTCAAGGTATCCAAAGGTAGGCTATTACGTAAACGTGAAAGGAGGTAGCCATGGGCAAGGAACACTCTTTTAATGTTGACGTAGCCAAAGAGTTCGGCATTCCGGCAGCTATAATTCTAAAAAACATCGCTTTTTGGATTGAGAAGAACGTTGCTAACGGGAAGAATCAATTTGACGGCCGCACATGGACTTACAATAGCTACAAAGCATGGCATGCACTATTCCCGTATTTATCGCAAAAGCAATTACGAACCACGCTAAATAAGCTTGTCGAAAAAGGTGTCTTACTGAAAGGCAATTTCAATCAAAGTACTTACGATAGAACTAATTGGTATGCCTTTGCCGATGAAAACCTATGGATGCAGACCCATTGCCCAAATGGGCAAATGGAGCGGACCAAGGGGGCAAATCAAACTGCCCAAGAGGGCGAACCTATACCAGATAGTAAACAGTTAATAAACTCAGATGGTATTGATGCCACGAAACCTGCGGTTTCTTTGGCCGATCGACAAAAAGCTTTTGGTAGGTCGTTGGAACCTTATGTGTCCAAGTACGGTGCAAAAATGATACGTGACTTTTACGAATACTGGACAGAACCCAACAAGCCTCAAACCAAATTCCGCCAAGAGCTTGAAAAGACGTGGGATACTGCACGCCGCTTAAGAACTTGGTCCGACAACGATAGCAGAAGATTGCCAAAAAGCCAGTTTCCGAAGAATGCAACGGATGGCAGGAACCTTACCAACATGTTTAACGACGCAATAGCATCAGGATACTAAAATGAAGGTTATACGCATATCTGATTACGTTGACTCGGTGATGGATCATCATAAGACCGGCACGCAACACGGAGCAAAGACCGGTTTTAAGTGCCTCGATGAGCTTATAAGCTTCAAACTTGGCTACAGCACCTACATCCTTGGTTTCGCAGCTGCCGGTAAGACCGAATTGCATTTTGAGCTGTTGATGAACCTATCTGCTAAATACGGGTGGAAACATGGGCTTCTTAGTGCTGAGGTAGGCGAGACCAAAGACGTGATAGCTGAACTTATCAAGAAGTATGTGCGCAAACCTTTCTTTGAAAGTGACCCTTACCATGCATCGGAAAAAGAAATATACCAGGCAATTAATTACCTCGACGAACATTTCTTCATTGCCCCAAGTGAAAAAGACTGGAACGTACAATCGATATACGAATATTTTAAGGCGATTGAGAAAGAAAACGACATTAAACTACAAACAACCAGCATAGACCCTTGGAATGATCTCGATGAGAATTTAGTTGATTTCGGGGGGCGTGAGGACAAATACCTTACCCATGCGCTTAAACATAGCCGGCAGGTTGCCGCTGCAAATAATTGGCACAACTTCATCATCACCCATGCAGCGAACATGCCGCCATTGGTCATGAAGTCTGTAACCGGCGGGGAAATCTATAATACGGCGGTGCCCACACTGCAAAGTTTTGCCGGCGGACAGGTTTGGGGGCGCAGGGCCATGAACGTACTTGGCTTATGGAGACCGAAGCGCGGCACGATAGATCCGCAAAGCGGGATGCCATTTGCAGACAACGAGGTCAGGCTTCTTGTATTGAAATCAAAACCGAAAGGCAGCGGAAAGGAAGGCAGTTGCAGCATCTATTGGGATTGGAAATCGAACAGGTATTATGAGAAGATTGGCGGCATGGATTTCTATGCGTTTGGTCACGAAGACAACAAAAGTTATTTGCAACCATCAATTGATTTTTATGATGCAGAGAAGGAAGAACCGGTATTCTGACGGGCAAAGTCAATCCGAATACTATGAGGCGCTGGCAATGTCGCTTCAATTCGAAATGGAGCAACGTAATGCGCTGTCCAGGCTGATAATGGACGCAAGGGTGGTATTGGTCGGCTTGATGGTAGAACTACGGTCACACGAAGCGAAACACGGCAAATCGACCAAGTCTATGGAGCGGATGAAGCAGTACGATACGATGATGGCCGCCCTTGATGAATCGGCAAGACTCGACAACGATAACTATACCCTGAATTGCACGGTAAACATGATGAAAGGGGAGATACAGAAATGGAAGCAAAAATACCAGGAAGCGGAACAGCAACTGGAAGCAACACGCAAGGCATGGGAAGCGGCGTAGACCCATGGGCCAAGGCACTATCGATATTGAAAAAATTGAAGCCGGGCCAGTGGCTGAAAGTCCGGGATGTCGCTAAGCACAATCCTGAATTTTTTAAGGAGATAGTGAAACAGTTGATTCGGGCGGGATGGAGTGAGTACGAGTTCAATGGAGAGTATACAGAAATACGAAGGCTTGATTTGCCGGATTACGCCAGGGCATATTACCGAGTAGAAGGGGATACTAACGATGTTATAAATAAAGCACGTTTTGAAAACAACAAAAAAGTACAAAATGGCGAGAGGGCTTAAAAAGGGAATGACAAAAACCTGATAAAACTTGACAAAAGTTAACATTTGAGCGATGACAGACAGGCAAAAAAATTCATCCGTACTGGATGAAAGGCATCAAAGAGGGTTTATTTCAGCGATGAGAAAGATGACATGGCAAACGCTATAAAATTTGGCCGTAGTTTAAACCACTGAAAAATTATCAATTAAATTGGCAAGATAACAACAACGATAAATCATGGAACACTTAGAAAGGACAATTGACATAGAATCAAAGGCAACTAAGACGAATTTCATTGAAAGAAATAACGAAGAGATAGTAACCGCTTTCGAAGCATTGAATATGGGAGGAAAAATTCGTTTCCTAAGCGATCTCCTGGAGAGCGAAGCAAAAATCCTAAACATCGACCGTGATGGATCCGGAAACGTCAGATTTGTGGTGAATAATGACAATTACATAAAATTGAAATAGAAATGGCAGTGAAATACACCATACCGATGCGCGATGATTTCGACCTGTTATGGCGGGCTGACATCGATATGCCCGGCTATTCCGGCGATACCATACAGTTAACGGGCGTTGGCCGTACCGCCATGGTTGCGGAATGGAATGGGGATGTTGACGAACCATACACACCGATAATCAGCTCCAAGGTTACGCTGCAATTCTACAACGAGGGAAACGTTGACATCGTGGAGTTGCAGAATTTGCAGGACATGGAGGCACGGGTACACGTGTACCGAGACAACGTGCTTTGGTGGACGGGCTACGTCGTGCCTGACGGCATACAGCGCAATTTCAGGGCTACCCCATACCCTGTCCAATTGGTGGCCACGGACGGGCTGGCATTGCTCAAGGACATCCCTTTCAATCTGCCGAATAACTGGCCCATGCCGGTAGGTGTATCAAACCGTTGCCCCATCAGCTTCATCCGGTACGTTCTTTACGGGGCAAACCACCTTAACCAGCGCCTTCCGTTGAGGTGGGCGTCGGAAGTAAAGTCGGTTAGGTACAATGACGACTTTCTGTTTGGCACGATGGAGTGGGGCGCACTCGGAGAGGCATGGAATAATCCGACCCTTGTTGAAGGCGGCCTTGATTCGTCAAGGAGCTGCATGTACATCCTCGAAAACATGGTTAAGTCCATCGGTGCAAGGTTTTTCCAGTTCGGCGGCAAATGGCACCTTGCCCGGATAAACGACATTACTGGCGGAACCTACAACTGGAAAGAACTAAGCACCGACACGAACACAGCCCCTACCCTATCCGAAGGCACGGAAGACCTTACTGCGGGGCTGAATGCCGTCTATTACCCATTCATAAGCGAAGACCATGTAATAACGAATAAGCCCGCGCTTACCGACGTGGTGGCTACGTATGAACACTACCAAGCCGAAAACATAATTCCGAACGGTGGATTCGACATGGTAGATACATACTACCAGATACCGTTCTATTGGGGTTTTTCCGATAACCCCGAATCGGCCGCATCTTTTGAAGCATACGATTCATTAATACCCGACAATTTTGGCAATTCCGTACAGCTATCATATCCGGTCACAGGAACCGTTGATAACCGTGCGATATTCACATTGATAGGCGGACTTCCGTTGGACGCAAATCTACTGTTCAAGCGGATGACGTTCGGATTCACGTTCATGCCACTCAATGGATTCCCTTATCAGCCATACAACCCGTCAGACCCAGACGACCCAAATGCCAATGTGATTAACTGGGATTCACACCCTCTAAGGGTAAGGATGTATTATAAAGCAAAAGACCAACAGGGGGTAGTACGTATACTTTACCTCAATGAGTATGGTTATTGGCAATGGGAGCCGGATGAAGGTTATCTGGTTCAGGATTCGTATAATGTAACTACAGGCGGCGGTGTAAGAACTCACAAAATATCTTACTCTGGATACCCAAAACAAGGAGACGTTATCAGGGTATTCGTAGACAACAGCGCCAACATTCTCCCTGATTTCCTATACGAACATTCAGTTACCGGTACCGAGCAGGGAGACATTGACACCATGTTGTCCAATTTTCAGGCATACTTGGTGTCTCAGGGTTTGGTTTCAGCCACGTATTCAACGACCGGCCCTTTCAGCGGATATATCCAGTTTACTATAAACGACAGTTTTACCGCAACAGTACATCCTTCGGTAACATCAGGGGCAAGCACCATCCTTCCCGGTAACTGGATACCTATATCCGTAAACCAAATGAAGATAGGCGACATCGCTTCCATAGTATTCCAGGGAAAGGGCGGTAACAGCGAAATACTGATGCCAGACCCCGGATTGCTGGACGGCCACCAATCAGTGGATACAGGTGTGCTACATATTGAATTTGCATTGCTTGAAGGCCAGCGGTACGTATTGGATGATGTATGGATACGTGTAGAGGAAAACAACGATGTATACCAGTCGCTAAATCCAGGAGCAACCCGCAAAAGCAACAGGCAGAATGTTAGTATTGGTATAAGCACGTCTTTCAGCGGCTTCTTCCTGTCCAACTACATGACCTCCTACAACAAAAGCAATGAGGAATTTTTGGTTACGGACGGGAAGCACCAAAGCAGCCTCACGGGGCTATTGGCTAACGCCATGATGCGATTCCGATACAAGCCTTCGCAGATTTTCAACGGAACAATCTACACCAACGGACGTGACTGGAAATTCCATCACATGTACATGATTTCGGCATTGGGCAACAATCTATTCCTGCCAATGCAATCAAAATACAACATCGAGACATGCCAGGTAACATTGGCCGTCATCGAAGCAAGGGATGATGAAAACACATTTGACGAAAAGCACTACGCCAGCAACGATGTGATACTATAAAATAAGTCGAACCAACAGGATATAAAAAAAAGATATGAATAACTCAAAAGCGCCCAAGCGATTAGATGCTTGGAAAACAGAACAGTATTTTTTCACCAAAAACAGGGGTGATATTGACTACATTATAGCAACAAGACTGGCTGACAATAGCGTTTTCATCGTCGAAAATGATGTTATCAGGGGTTTCTTGGCAAGCGATGCGGGACTTGATGCTGCGCTACAAGACGAAAGGGCTTTTGGCCATTTCCCGGTGCTCCGATTATCAGAAAGTGAACTTAATGAGGAATACAGCAGGGTTCACTTCTGCGGTAAGTACAGGCGGATAGAATTCAACTACACCGGCGTTGAGTATTTCAATGAAGCAGAAGCCACACTCAACAGGAACAACAGCGAAACCTCATCCGCTTATCAGCTGAATTGCTTTGCAGCGCTTGTATTTGCAGGATTCAAGGGTTACGAAAAGCGCTATAACATGCCCTCCGATCTGACGGTCAAACAGGTAGTGGCTGAAATCGGTTTTGTGAACAAACCTGCGATTGAAAAAATTCAGGGCATTTTCAGAGACACGATACAAAACGATCCGGATTTGGCTGAATGCTACGGATTTCAGTCGTTTTAACTGTTTGTAGCAATTGAACAATAACCATCGCAATTATAAAAATAGGAGACAGAAAACATGGCCAGACTAGAAGTAGGAATAGGCGCAACCAATAAGGAACTCAAATCGGTTCTTGCCGATTCGCAGACCCTTGTCCGTAATTTCTCGAATAACCTTCAAAAAATAAACCTAAACATTGGTGTCAACGACCGTATAAGCAAGCGAATCGGGGACACCAGACAATCATTGAGGTCGCTGGCGTCGACCGCCAAAGAAGTAAGGGGGATTAAGATAGACCTTACGCTTGGAAACGCCATCAACGACCTTAAAAGCCTCAATACACAGCTTGCTCAAACAAAAAAGCTGTATGGAGATATAAGAACCGTAATTCAATCCATAAACTCCACGGGACGGGCTACAGTTGGCGGTGCCGGAAGCAAGCAGGCGCTTGAAGCGGAAAAACTTGCGTTGGCACAGGCAAGAACCGAAGCGCAAAGGTATAAAAACGAAATAGCCCGCGTAAACACCGAGTTAGCCAATCTCCGATTGGCAAACGCCCAAGCGCGTCAATCCACGACGGCAGCGGCAGGAAGCTACCGGGAAGCCCAGCAGCGACTAACGGCGCTGGGTAGGGCAATAAGGGAACAGGCAGGGGGATTCAACGCCAATAACGCTGCCGTAAAGGCGCAAATAGCGGAATACCGTAAACTCAATGGACAGCTTAAGGAATTCGATGCGCTTATGGGCAACAGGCAGCGGAACGTCGGTAATTACCCATTAGGCGGATTGGGAGGCCAGTTAAAGGGATTGATAGGCACATACGCGTCACTGTATGCGGTGATGAGGGGGGCAGGTGCTGTCATATCCACCAACGTTAAGATTTCTGACAGCATAGCCGATGTTCAGCGTACCGCTGAACTTAGCAAGGACGAAGTTAAGGGCTTGGTAACTGAATTAAAATCTATTCCTACAAGGACTGGCCTCAACGAACTGCTTTCAATCGCTACGATCGGGGGCCAACTCGGCATAGCCAAGGACGAACTCGGCGGCTTTGTCCAGGCGCTGGATTTCCTTGGCGTGGCTTTGGCCAACGAGATACCCGGCGGTGCGGCTGTGGTGGCCGAAAGCCTTGGTAAAATCAATGGCGTTTTCCGTGTCGCGGAAACACAGGGATTAACAGCCGGTCAGGCTATGCAGAAAACGGGTAGTGCCATACTCGCGCTGGGACAGGCCGGTTTGGCAACAGGTCAGTTCCTTGTGGATTTCACCCAGCGTGTTGGCGGTGCCGCCCGGACGACCGGGATAGCATTACCTACGATATTGGCTTATGGCGCGGTGCTGGAAGAAGCCGGGGTGAGCGCGGAAGTCGCGGGTACGGCAATATCCAAATTGATAGGCCAGCTTGTCGCAAAAAGGCAGGACTTCCATGCGATAGCGCAAATAGCTGATTCCACACTGACACTAAAGCAATTCACTGGTCTGATAAATACGGATGCGGATGCCGCATTGAGAAAGTTCTTCGCCGGGCTTGCAGCCGGTGGAAAGACAACCACACAATTCTATGACATACTGAACAGTGCGGGCATCAAGACAGAGCGTTACCGGAACGCTGTACTTCTTTTGTCGCAGGATCAGGAGAAGCTCACAAAGCTGACGGCGTTAAGCACCAAGGAATACAATACCGGGGAAAAGGCCGCAGAGCAGTTCGCTATCAGAAATCTTAACCTTGCGGGCGTATTGCAACAGCTTGGAAGACGATTTACAGAAGCATTTGTAAACTCGGAAGCCCAGGGTGCCATTGCGCAGTGGCTCGGCCAAATGACCGGCCTTATCAGGGAAGGAGATGTACTTATCTCCAAACTCGGTGAAGTACGTGCCTCGTTCAGTGAACAGTCAGCGGAAATCAACAAACTGATAGACCGGTATGGAGACCTGATAATTAAAAAGAACAGAACCCACAAAGAAAGCGAGGAACTTAAATCGGTAGTCAACCAAGTTGCGCAGATATTACCATCAGCCGTGACCGAATGGGACAAATACGGCAACGCTCTATCGATTTCGATAGATAGGGTCCACAATCTTTCACGCGCCCACCAGCAGTTAGTAAAGGATATGAATATATCCACTGCTAAGCAGCTTAACGAAGATTTCAACGAAGTAATCAAACGCGCTGAAAGGTATCAACGGGCAATTAATAAAATGGCTGAATCCAATAAAAAGGGTTTTACGGATTGGCGCACAGGCACTAAGGGTACTCTCGATAATTTCCGGCAATGGCTTGCAGAAACCAACAGTGAGGCGTTGAAGATAGCGCAGAATCTTCAATCCATCGGGGCTGAACTGACACAGGAACAACGGAACCTCTTGGCCTATTACGGTCTTGACGAAGCAGGCGAGGCCATGAGGAAATATGATGCATCCGTCAAGAATACGACAGCATCAGTCAAAGGGCTTGGAGAAGCATTACAAGGAGTGAATGGGGACGGAAGCAACACGACTGGCAAAGGCGGCGTTAAAGCATCAGAAAAAGCTATCCTGACTCTTGAAAAACTTACCCAACTAAGAGAGAATGCTCACCTGGAGACGTTGACTGGATGGGAAAAGGAACTGCAGGCGTCAAAGTACCGGTGGGACAAGGAGCTGAACGACGCGAAAGACAGTATCGAGCAGCAGATTGAACTTAGAAAATACCAAGCGGCCGAAACGGCACGTATACTGAAAGATGTGGGTATGGAAACCTCATCAGGCAGGGTAGTGTTGAAGTCAGAACCTGCCGCATTAAAGGGGCTGACACGCCAACTGAATTTGGGGTTGGGTGAAGTGGTTCCGCAGGATTGGTCACGACAGATAGCTGAAAAGTTCAAAGAGGTCAATGCCCCCAATTTGGACTGGTCTGAATTCTCGAATGGACTGAAAAGGGTAACCAACCAATTCACTAGGAACATGATGGGCGCAATTGAGCAAATAGGTGGTATGACAGAAAAGAAAGGTAAGGATGTAATTGGATTATTGGGGAATACCATTATCGACTCATTCAGCGGGATAACAATGAACGTTGTGTCAAACAAGCTACAGAAACACCTCGATGAATCATTTGACAATCTTGGGAAAGGCTTAAGTGAGAATACCGGAAAATGGCTACAGATCGGCATCCTTGGAGCCGGGTTAGTAGGACAAGGTGTATCAGGAGTTTCTTCACGCACCAATTCCGGGACTCAAGCGGTGGGTGGGCTATTGAAAGGAGCAGCAGCCGGGGCTTCTTTCGGATCCGTTGTTCCTGTGATTGGAACAGCCGTTGGTGCCGCTGTAGGCGCAGTTATAGGTGGGATAGCGGGGTGGCTTGGTGGCGAGTCAGCAAAGAAGCAGGAAAAACTAACCGAGCAGCAGCTAGAGGAACAGCGTAAGCAAACAGCCTTGATGGAGCGGCGTAACGCCCTTTCCTACACATCACAAATCATAGGTCAGCAGACCAATCAGGGTTTGGTAACCGGGGTTGACCGTGACGAGTTCGGAAACATTCGATTCAGGATTGAGGGACGGGATTTGGTGGCGTCATTGGCAAGGACTGACATAGGAATAGGGAGGGGCGTATAGTTGGCAACAAAATCTGTTTTTTCCTTGCGAATACCGAAAATATTCCCCATTTTTGATATGCGAACTAGTCTTGGAGCAATCCAAGCAATTTATTTACTAACGATAAGCCCGGCGATCGGTTGCAAGTACCGAACTTTCTCTCTTCGAGACTAGTTCGCAGCGACCGGGCGTTTTTAAATCTATTTAGACATGGAAAAATGTCATCTAACCAATGGGGCTGCGAATCCCACAACCAATCAACATCAGGGTATTGACCCTAAAATCAGCAGGCAATTGGCCGAGATGGGATTTCGATCCTATCAAGCAGACGGAGGTTTCACCATCCACGAAAGGGACATTGGTACTATGGGTAAGATAGTAGTGTTCTATCCCAAATTCATGCAGTTGGTGATAGGCAGTGGCGGAGTACTTCATCTAACCAGCCAACAATCCCAATGATCAGCAATCTTGTACTGATGTTCAGTGCTAAAAACGAGGTCAACAGTAAAATTATTAACCGCGGTGTAGCAAGTTGCTGCATCAAAATTTGAAAAGAAATGGAAACTACAATCAAACTTGAAGTAAAACAAGAGGTTGCTCCAATCGTAGAGCAAATCGCCGAATTTGTCAATTCAGTTATCGACCCAAAGCAGTTAGCTGACAACCTCGATGAGGTGCTTTGCCTTTACGCCCAGGCTATCGCTAAATATCCAGAGGGACAAGAAATTTACGTATCCAACGATCATGTGGACAACGTATGGGCATTGAAAGAATTGATACGCCTGTTAAGGGGTGGCCAGGTCTGGCTGAGTGATGCCCTTGTGCAAAGGAACGCAGATTTTGCTGATGCATTGAGGATAATGCAGAAATACCTCATCGAGGGCAACAATAAATCATATCCATCAACCAATTCAAAATAAAGCCATGGCAACATACACGAAACCCGCAGACGGCAGGTACCTCATCGAATTGAATGAGGGTGAGGTATCCTATTTGAGTGAATTGTTCGATAGCCTTTTGGATGACAATTACAAGAATCGCTCAAATGATATGTCAAACATGAAATCAATGTTCGATGCAGCTTGCAAGGAAACGCCGCACCTGACCAAGGCTTACGCGGACACCATGAACAGCATAAACGAGACTTTTTTCATCCTTGCCGACAACAAGGAAACGATAAGGGAAATGTTTAACCTGTTCACGGGTATTTACAGAACACATATCCATAAATGTAAAACCAACAAACAACAAGACTATGAACTATCCAAATGACTTTTTGACTGCCGAGTGGTTGGATGACGAAGATAAGGCAAAATTGATGGCAGTGTACAGCACAGTGCGCTGTAGGGATGTTATCGGACAAGCGCTTCAAATGCTATATTTTGACAAACCTAACTCCAGCCCGTTTGATTATGGTACATTGGTCAGGCTTGTGATTCGGGCCTGTTCGTTAGAGCCTGTCAAAAGGCTAATCGGGAACGATGAAAGAGTACAGGAGGCGCTTGATTTGCTGGACAATATGTTGACGTTCTTTGATATTTTAAACGGAGACGATTTCCATACGCTCCTGTCAATTGACAAGGCATGCCAATACGGAGATGATCAGGGACGATATTCGCCGGCGATAGACAGGCTTTTCATCGAGACGAAAAGCACCCTGGAGCACAGATTGAAATCTATGGAATTGAAACCCGCGTCCTGAACCGTTTACAACAGTCACAATTAGCCTCGGTTTCCGCCGGGGCTTTTTTGTTAAATCAACAATAACCAGCCAATGCGCGTTGTTTCGATAAAAGCATGGCTTGTACGGGCCCAATTGTCTATAACATCAGTAACCATATCTCTTGGCAGTGAAACCTATTTGGAGTTGAAATACGAAATATCGGGTGAAAATCTGGTGTTGGAAGGGACACTTTCGGAATATTGGGGATATTTCGCAAATGTAAAATACCGCCTAAGAAAAAGATTATAAATACAAATACAATATTCTAATATTCAGCATCTTAAAAAGTTAGGAATATTTTTTTACAAAAAAGTGGAATATTTTTTCGCGTTTTGGAAAACACACTTTTACGCAGAAAATATGCGCACTAATTCAAGATATTTATGCGTTAGACATTTTTGCTGCACAAGTACATTTGTTGAAAAACAAAATGCCTTTTTATCAGTCTGTTGCGAGATTAATCAGCCTTGAGATCACATAAAATAGCATTTGCACAACTAGCTTCCGAAATACCAAGCTCATTAAAGCGTTTAGATTGTAAAAGTGAACTCATGGAAAGAATACCATTTGACGACCTGCCCAATGAGGTAGCATTACTGAGGCAGGAAATAGCTGAACTTAAGGCTATCGTAAAGGATAAGCTTACCACACCGGAAGGCTACGAGCCGGACGTAACCATGACGCCAGACCAGGTTGCAGAATACTTGGGGTGTACCGTCCAGAATGTTCATGACAAAAAGAACAAGGGAACATTGCCATATTACAAGATTGGACGGAAGGTATTCTTCAAGAAAAAGGACGTAGACGCAGCCACTAAGGTTAAGAGCTATAAGCGTAAATTTTTCCATTAATATCCATAGCAGACCATTTGAAATTCGAACACATCCCTATGTTGCTCTCTGAATTGACGAACGAAATCAAAGAGCTAAAAGCGATAGTAGAGAATAAACTGACTACAACACCGGAAGGTTACGAACCGGACACCACTATGGACGTTCAAGAGGCCGCCGAATACCTAAGGTGTACGCCGGACAATGTTTACAAAAAGGTGAGAAGCGGAAGCCTTCCACATTATCGTAACGGCAAGCTTATCCTTTTCAAAAAGAAAGAATTGGATGAAGCAATAAAGGTTAAACCTTATAAACGTAAGTTTTTTAAATAACCGATAAGCAGAAACGATTTTGTGAGGAATATCTTGTTGATTTGAATGCAACACAGGCAGCTATTCGCGCTGGTTATAGCGAAAACACCGCTAAAGAGATCGCTTACGAAAACCTCACATACAGGAATATATACAAGGTCGCCAAAAGCAGCTTCAAAATAGGCTAAATATAACACACGAAAAGGCAGTTTGAACCTGACAAAACCTGACATTCAAACTGCGCTTTTTCGGTCGGGTGGAGAAATGTGAAGCCTTAGCGAAGCAGTACGCGCGCGCGCGAGGGGTTCGGTAAGGCTCAATGCGAATTGACTACACATCAATGGAACGTTTTATAACTACATGAATGAGAACTTTAAACGCAAAAATTTCTCACTATCTGTTCGAGCGCGTAATATGGCGACAAATATTGATGATGGTCATTACGTGTGCGTGTTAAAAAAGTGAGGCGTTTTCTGACGCTACAAAATGTTGTCATGAATTTTTGGAGTCCATAAAAAAGGGGATCGAATTATGTTTGGCGCGCCGGGACCTATTGGTTGAAGGTTTACAATAGTTTACATTTTAGGACTTCATAGACCGCATTTAAGAACGTGGAAGATTTTTTCCAAGTCATT
The DNA here is from genome assembly GCF_900112315.1 of Parapedobacter composti. Lineage (GTDB taxonomy): Bacteria > Bacteroidota > Bacteroidia > Sphingobacteriales > Sphingobacteriaceae > Parapedobacter > Parapedobacter composti. Next base: position 21,685 of record NZ_FOLL01000004.1, read on the forward strand.
ACGCGCGCGTATTTCTCTTTTGACCATTTGGTCATGAAAGTACCTCACGCAAAAAAATTCGGAACCTAATACCCAAGCTATCAATAAAACCATTTAATTTGTATAACTAAAAAAGCAATCATGAACCATAATTACAAATACGTATTATCAATACTGATATTGTTGACAGCTGTTGTCACCGCCAAGGCTCAAAAGCATTACGTGTGGTGTCCCGACGAGGTTGAGGTAAAGTCAAGGACTGGAATGGCGGAGGGTGCTGAGGTGGGCCTTGTGGTCTACGACGGACGCGTGATCAGCAAGAAGGGGAAAATAGAATGTAGCAGCGAGGAAGTTACCAGCGCAATTGCACAATTATTAGAAAAGGTTTATCCGTCCATCCGCTTTGTTATCCTCAATGAGTCGGCATACTACAAACAAGCGACTGATGATAGGCCCACTTTAAAAATCGGGCTATCGGCCTATCATGCCGGATTTGGTGTCGATGTTTCCACCGGAGTTGGAATAGTTGGAGGGAGTTTTGCTGCTATGGCATTCCCAAAAGGAGAATGGAACGCGGCCACGGCAATCTATCTGCAATTTGAGGACGGCGAAACCTCAACGGAGAAGGAAATTTCTAATGTGGCGTCACGCCCCAATATGCTTGGATATAAGAGTGCGCGTAAAGGCTTGCAAGAATCTTATGAGAAATCAATTCAGCAATTGCTGTTCTTCTTGGATAAAGAGCTTGCAAAGATTCAATGATTTTAAATCTATGGAACTAAAAGAGTCACTGATTTACCAATGTTGTTTTATTTTAGATTACTCTTTTATATCTACTGACGTGTAAGGAATAGTCGGAAGATTGCCTGATTCTTTATGGTTCAAAGTGAAAATCAACTGCTTTTTGTCTTCAGTATATGTGACTATATAATGATTACCCTCTCTAATACATTCATATACCTTTTTAAATATTGCGGCTTTAAAATCATCGGTGATGTTGGAGGACCCCAAAGAGCCAGATTTAGGATGTACAAACATAAGATACACAGCGTTATCTTTAATGACCAACAGGCAGTATACCCTATATCCACCCCTTCCGCACAATCTCTTTTTTATGTATGGGACTTCAGCAGATCCATTTAGCCTGGTGCCTGTGCATAATTGCTCTGGCGTTTTGTCAAAAAAAGCCTCAATCACACATTTCGTGATGTTTTTATAGGTACTTTTAGAAACAAGTTTTTCAAACTCGCTCTTGAAATCTTCGAGACATCTTACCTCCATCACAACAAAGTAAGTTGCCTCGTTATTTCGGTGAATCCGGGCTGGTTTGGCAAATTGAAATAGATTGACTCCAAGTCTTGAGCAAGCTCCCTCAAATCGTCTACTGCTTCATTAAACCGTTCGGTTTCCTCGGTGACGTAGTTCGTGCCACCAATAACTCCAAACCCTTCGTAATTTTTCTTTAGCATTCTGCATAAATCTCTTGCAGCTGCTATCAATTCATTCATCATCCGCAGTGATGTCTCATCAAACGGTTCGTTACTCCATGTTATCTTTTCTATCCGCTCATTCAATTGCTCGATTTGAGCAGCCTTATCAGACAAAATCTTCTTTAGATCAAGAATATGATCCAATACAGAATTTATAAGAGCTTCAGTATTGTTGGTTTTTTCCTTGTATGAAGCATCTTTAACGGCATTAACTGTATCAAACAGCTTTTCTTGTTTTTGTTCCGCGCACTCCATAGTATAATAAATCGGTTGCCAACAAATGTAATAACAAATTTGATACTTCAAATATGCTATAACAAAATTGTTGTCATTTTTGATAAGTATATAATATAAACAGAGTTAAACGAAAAAGGTTTAACGCCGCTTTTTTTTATTAAACAAAACCCACCAACTGAATGACGGGGTTAAGTGAGTTTTAGTAGGAATCGCCGACCTTCCGATTACCTATTTTGAAAAATACCATGACTATATCTCGGAAATGCAATCTTATTGCATTAATAGTCAACATATTGTAACTAATTGATTATCAGATTTTTTAGGAATTAACAACAAGAATGAAAGCGTATTATTTGTTGATATACAGATATTTAAGTTGTCTTCCATTATGGAAAAACAAAACCCCGTCCGGCTGGAAGGGGTTTTGTTTTTCGGTTAAAATTTACAGCCTCACGGCCTTGCTCCAAAGATACGGAATTATTGCCGGAAAATCGACCTTATCTAATCAAACCGACAACGAAACCGACAACACAAAACGAAAAAAACCCTCATACAATCAGTATAAAGGGTTTCTTGTGGTACCAGCTGGAATCGAACCAGCGACACAAGGATTTTCAGTCCTTTGCTCTACCAACTGAGCTATGGTACCTTTTTCCCTTAGCAACGCTATCGTTGTTTTGGGACTGCAAATGTAGCGCCTTTTTTCATTTTGGAAAACTTTTTTGAAAAATTATTTGGTATGTTTCGGCAAGACCTTGATAGCGTTGGGGATAAAATGACAGGGCAGCAACATAACCGTTAGGAAAATAGCCGTATCTTTGCATTTTTATTAAAGAGCAATGAGCAAAAGAGGTAGAGTATTGGTAGCCATGAGCGGGGGAGTGGACAGTTCGGTTGCCGCCGTGATGCTCCATGAGCAGGGATATGAAGTCATTGGGCTGACAATGAAGACTTGGGACTACGCTTCGTCAGGAAGTTCTTCCAAAGAAACGGGATGCTGCAGTCTTGACAGCATCAATGACGCCCGGGCCTTGGCGGTATCGTATGGTTTCCCGCATTATATCCTGGATATCCGCAATGAGTTCGGCGATTTCGTAATCGACAACTTCGTTGAGGAATACCTGGCTGGCCGCACACCCAACCCTTGCGTGCTCTGCAACACCCATATTAAGTGGGAGGCATTGCTCAAACGCGCGGATAAACTGGATTGTGAATTTATTGCGACGGGGCATTATGCCAACATCCGGCTGCAGGATAACGGGCGCTATGTTATCTCCAAAGGTAAAGACACGCATAAAGATCAGTCTTATGTGCTGTGGGGCGTGTCGCAGGAAAACCTTGCGCGTACCCAATTTCCGCTTGGCAGCTTTACCAAGGCCGAAATCCGCCAGATGGCCGCAGATATGGGGCAAAGGGAGCTGGCCAACAAATCGGAAAGTTATGAAATCTGTTTCGTGCCGGATAACGATTACCGGGCGTTTTTGCGCCACAGGGTGGAAGATATAGACGAACGGATAGGGCAGGGCAATTTTGTGCTTGCCGATGGTACGGTGGTCGGAAATCATCAAGGGTATCCGTATTATACTGTGGGGCAGCGTAAGGGACTGGGCATCGCTTTGGGACGCCCGGTATTCGTTACAGAGATACGGCCCGAAAGCAATACGGTGGTGCTCGGTGATGAGCACGAATTGCAACGGCAGGAAGCTTATGTGCGGAACGTAAACTTGATAAAGTACGCATCCATTGAGAATCCGCTGGAAGCCGTTACCAAGATACGTTATAAAGACGCCGGCATGGCAAGTACCATTGTGCAATCGGGCGACAACATGAAGGTGGATTTCCACCACGCAGTCAAAGGGATTGCTCCCGGCCAGTCTGCGGTATTTTATGAAGGCGACGACCTGTTGGGCGGCGGTTTTTTGATGTAAAAAAAGCCCCGGTATGCACTACCGGAGCTTTTGTCAGTTAGTCGTTCCGCCGGGATTAAAACTTACCGATTAATTCCACCAGATCCACCAGCTTGTTTGAATAACCCCACTCGTTGTCATACCAAGACACGACCTTCACGAAGTTGTCATTCAGTGAAATGCCGGCTTTGGCGTCGAAGATAGAAGTGCGTGCATCCCCCAAGAAGTCCTGTGACACCACATCGTCTTCGGTATAGCCAAGGATGCCTTTCAGTTCGCCTTCGGCAGCTTCTTTGAAGGCTTGCTTGATTTCCTCATAGGTAGCGGGTTTTTCCAGGCGTACGGTCAAATCCACTACGGAAACATCCGCTACCGGTACCCGGAACGACATGCCCGTAAGTTTACCTTTCAGTTCGGGCAATACCAGGCCCACAGCCTTGGCCGCGCCAGTGGAAGAAGGGATAATGTTCTGGTAAGCCCCGCGTCCGCCGCGCCAGTCTTTAACAGACGGACCATCTACGGTTTTCTGGGTGGCGGTAACGGCGTGGATGGTGCTCATTAGCCCTTCAATGATGCCAAACTTATCATGCAGTACCTTGGCAAGCGGCGCCAAACAATTGGTCGTGCAGGAAGCGTTGGATACGATGGTTTGGTCGGCTTTCAGTTCCTTGTGGTTTACGCCCATCACAAAAGTGGGTGTATCGTCTTTAGCCGGGGCTGACATGACCACCTTCTTGGCACCCGCATCGATATGTTTCTGGGCCGTCTCTTTGGTGAGAAACAGTCCGGTGGACTCGATGATTACCTCGGCGCCCACCTCGTTCCATTTCAGGTTGGCCGGATCCTTTTCTGCGGTTACCCGGATGGTTTTTCCGTTGACAACCAGGTTGCCGTCTTTCGCCTCCACGGTACCGTCAAAGCGGCCATGCGTAGAATCGTATTTCAGCATATATGCCATGTAATCCGGGTCTACCAGGTCATTAATCCCTACAATCTCAACGCCTGGACGGTTGATTGCTGCCCTGAATGCTAAACGGCCAATACGGCCGAATCCATTGATTCCAATTTTCATGTTGATATTAGTTTTTATTTAAATAATATTTCAATAAATTATGTATCGGTTCCCTTACCACGGTGCTGATGGCAATGCCGTATTGACCGGCGATTTCCCGAAGCCACTCCTCATAACCGGCAGCCACGCTCCCTGTGAAGTTAACGGGCAGTCCGGGGTATTGTTTTGTGAGCGGCAGCAGATAGGTCTCGATATACAGTTTAAAGCCCTTATGGATTAACTTCTTGATAAAGCGGTGTTTATGGTTTTCCATTACAAAATCGGCAAACGACGTCAGGAAAAGGGCCGGATTTGCCTGGTTGTACACCTTATCAAGTATAATTTTGCGATCAAGGGGGTACCTTGCCACAAACCGTTCCCGCAGGTCTTCCGGCATGGTTTCACTGAGAAAACTTTTCAGCAGCATGCGGCCGATCCAGTTGGCTGACCCTTCATCGGCCAGGATGTAGCCCAGTCCGAAATTATTGTCCGCCGTCTTTTTCCCATTGAAGTAGGCCGCATTCGCACCGCTGCCTAATATACCGATAAGACCTTTTTCATCGCCGAACGTGGAGCGGGCAGAGGCATTGACGTCATGATCGACCGACACCCTGGCGTGCTTAAAAAACTGGTTGAAAACAGCTGCTATTTTATCCTTCCGCTCGCGGGAGGAGGAGCCTGCTCCGAAAAAATAAATCCGTTTGATCTGCTCGGCATAGTTAATCAAGGTATTGTTCTTGTTCAGCAGTTGCAGGATGAAGCGCTCGTCGTGCAGATAGGGATTAATGCCCATCGTCCGGAAGCCGGTCACAATTTTTCCCTTGTCGGCAAGCCGCCAATCCGCAAATCTCGAACCGCTGAATACCACTGCTATCATATCGATAATACGTCCATCATTTCAAGCATGTCTTCACTTAGCTTAAACGCCTTATTGCCCAATGCTTCTTCAAGCGGCGTGGTCCTGATTTCATTGCCCCATAATCCTACCATCACCCGGTTGGCTCCGGCAAAGAGGTGGCGCACGGCGGCAAAGCCCAGTCTGCTGGCCAGCACCCGGTCGAAACTGCTGGGCGACCCGCCGCGTTGCAGGTGACCGAGAATCGTTACTTTGGTGTCGTAAAAATTAAAGCGGGCTTTCACCTCTTTGGCTACGTGGTAGGCCCCGCCGTTGGCTTCTCCCTCGGCCACGATTACAATGGTGGATGATTTATTGCCTTTGGCGGCACCTTCAAGCATCTTGCACAGCTCTTCAATAGCGGTATTCTTTTCCGGCAGAAGAATGGCTTCAGCGCCACCCGCAATGCCCGCGTTTAATGCAATGCATCCGGAATCGCGCCCCATCACTTCCACAAAAAACAGGCGGTCATGCGACGCTGCGGTGTCACGTATTTTATCAATTGCCTCAATTACGGTATTGGTAGCCGTGTCATAGCCCAGCGTAAAATCAGAACCATAAAGGTCGTTATCTATGGTGCCTGGCACGCAAACCACCGGGATGTCGTGTTCGCGCGAAAAGACCTCGGCTCCGGTAAACGTACCGTCGCCACCGATAGCGATGAGACCGTCAATACCCGCGGCTTTGAGGTTATCATAAGCGAGCTGCCGGCCTTCTTTCGTGCGAAAAGCGTCACATCGCGCTGTCTTCAGAATAGTACCACCCAACTGGATAATGTTACTTACCGATCGGCTGTTCATTTCCCAGAAGTTGCCATCTATCATTCCTTGGTATCCGTGGTAAATGCCGGTAACCGCCTTGCCGGCATACAGCGCCGTGCGGACAGCTGCACGTATACAGGCATTCATGCCCGGCGCATCGCCACCAGAAGTAAATATGCCTACTTTTGTTATGTCTTGCACTTTTCTGATAATCTTTTGTAAATTAGCAGCACGAATATAGTGTGTATTTATTACACTATCATAAATTTTTCAAGATTTATTTTTTCACTTGAAAGGTTTAAGTGAGCAAACTTAGCTAAATTGCCTTTTATATGCAAGTCATTGCAGCGGTATATATGGGCGGTTTAAAGACTGCTTTCTGCGGATAGCGGGTTATAACTGGAGAAATAAACAACACAATTAGTAAACAAATTATTCAACGGCTTTGCAAGCAAATTTACCACACCTTCAATCTACATTCACGACAGATTGCGTCATTTTCGGTTTTCACGAAGGAGCGCTCAAAGTGTTGCTCATTGAACGCAATGAGTATCCTTTCAAGGGATGGTGGGCATTGCCCGGCTTTTTCGTAGATCACAGCGAAACCATTGATGATGCGGTAAAACGGATTCTATACGAGCACACCGGACTGCGGGGTATATTTATGGAGCAACTGTATACGTTTGGCGATCTGAAACGGCATCCGCAGGGGCGTATCATCACCGTGGCTTATTATGCATTGCTGCGGCTGGATGATCTCAAGAGCCAGCCGGAGCCGGTAACTGATTATGCCCGGCAGGCCGTGTGGCATCCGTTGGACGACCTGCCGGAACTGGCTTTCGACCACAGGCATATCATTGACAAAGCCATCCAGAAAATCAGGCGAAAAATCAGCTATAGCCCCATTGCCTTTGAATTGCTGCCTGAAAAATTTACGCTTACACAGTTGCAGCAGCTTTATGAGGCGATTTGGGGACGGAAACTTGACAAACGCAATTTCCGGAAAAAGATGCTGAATTACAACATTTTAAAGGAACTTCCCGAGTTCCAGCGCGGCGTTTCTTACCGGGCCGCGCGGCTATACAAGCTGGATAAACGCAAGTATGCCAAAGTTTTTCAGAATGAATTGACATTTAGCCGTTGACCCTGCCATAGGGTTGTCACCCGCCACTGTTTTCTTTGCACGCCTCTGCTACCCCGGTCAATGTAAATACTGTGTCATAAAATCCAGCGCCCGGATAGGACATAGTATTTTATTCTTTGTGGTGTGCTGGAGAATTTATACTTTTGACCGATTTTTAAGAAAAGTCAAAAAGTAAAATGGAAAATTACGGATGATAGATGATAAGAAGAGCCAGATTATAGCGGCAGCGTTGAAGCGGTTTTCCCATTTTGGCATTGCCAAGACTTCGATGAGTGAAATTGCAGATGATTTAAAGCTGTCCAAAGCTAATCTGTACTATTATTTTCCCGACAAATTCTCATTGATTGAAGCGATTGTCTATCAGATTATGGAAGAGACGGATGTTTCTGTTGAGCAGGCATTGGCGGAGATACCGGATACGTTGGCATTATTGATAAAGATGCTGGACTTAAAAAAGGAGTACTTTGAAAAATATTACATGCTGGTGATTAACCTGCATGAGATGAACATAAGCGAAGAGAAATGGCAGTCTTTGTCTAACCAGCTGTTCCAGCGGGAAGTCCAGACCATTTCCCGCATATTTAAAAAGGGAATTGACAGCGGGGAACTTGTAACATTTGACGTTGCTACTACGTCTGAACTGTACGTCGCCATGATTCGTGGACTTGCTTTGTTTTGTGACCATGCAGCACCGCATGCGCTGATAGACAAAGCGGAATTGGTACGGATTATCCAAAAACAGAAGCAAGCTGCTTACATCTTTGTCAATGGCATTAAAAAATAGTTTGCACAGCAAATTCTAATGAATATCAGATATATGAAAATACGATTGTTTTTAGCCGCCCTGGTAACGGGCATATTAAGCATCAATGCGTTGTCTGCGCAGGAAGTGCTTACGTTGAAAGATGCACTCAATTATGCACTGAATAATAGCGAGGCATTGCGCAAGGCAAGGTTGGAAATCGAAGGCGGCCGCCATAAGGTGGCTGAAGTGAGGGCGTCTGCCTTGCCTCAGATTGACGCTGTAAGTACATTGACCAACAATTTACTGGTACAGCAATTCGTTTTGCCTGCTGAGTTCATGGGCGGAACACCGGGCGAATTTGTTGCGATAGAGGCTGGACAAACGTGGAACGCCATGTCTCAAGTACAGCTTAATCAGCAGATTTTCAATCAGCAGGTATTCACTGGTTTAAAGGCGGCCAAAAGTTCAGAGGAGTACTATCGATTGGCTGCTCAGCTGGCTGAAGAGAACCTTATCCAGCAAGTGGCCACAAATTATTATCAGGTAATCATTACCAGGCAGCAGCTAAATGTTGTGAAGGCTAATATCGAACGGGTTAGTCAATTGGAAAAAACTACGGAAAACCAATTTAACCTGGGGTTGGCCAAGAAGATAGACCTGGATCGGATAAGGGTTAACAAGGGTAACTTGCGGGCGCAGTATGAACAACTGGAATACGCGGTTACGCAGCAGGAGAATCTGTTGAAGTATTACATGGGGATGCCTATTGCTCAACCGATCGTTATTCCCGAAACCGAGGTGAATAAGTTGGAGAGCGAGGCGGTGGTTAGCTTGGCCAATGGGACGTTTAATGTAGAACAGCTGGTCGACTATCAAGTACTGAAGCGGCAGGAAGATCTCCTCGGGCTGCAGCGTAAGTCGTATGTTGCTGAATATTATCCTACATTGTCCATCAGCGGGAATTACCTGTATAATTCACAAAGTAACCGGTTCAACTTATATTCGCCCAGGGCGCTGAATTATGATATGTCTGCCGTTACCTTGAATCTTCGTATCCCGATATTTGATGGAAATGCGCGTCGTTCAAGGATCAGGCAGGCCGATGTGGAGCTGCAAAAAATCCATGAGGACCTCCGCAATACGTCCAATGCACTGACGATGGCCTATGAAAATGCTAAAATCCAAATCAAGAACAGCTTGAATACCATTGAATCACAACGGGCCAACAAGGAGTTTGCCGAAGAGGTTTTTAAGAGTACCCAAAACAACTATCAAAACGGGTTGGCCAGCCTGACCGACCTGCTTACCGCCGAAACGGACTTGGTGGCTGCACAGAACAGCTATAACGAAGCATTGCTGAATTATAAAGTGGCTCAAATTGAACTGGTCAAATCAAACGGACAAATCAAATCATTAGTAAACGAATAAATCATCATCATACGTAAACATGAAACGAGTAATCATTACCATCGTCGTCGTCATCGGGGTATTGGCCCTTATCGGATGGGTGTTAAGTAAAAATAAAGCGGAAAATGAGGCCAAAACTGCGGTAGTGGCTGAGACGGGTGGCGCGATTGTCGTCAAGACCGCCGAGGTAAGCCGGCAGCCCATTGTGCTGGATTTTTCGGCCAACGGTAATTTCGCGGCCAATCAAGATCTCCTGCTCAAGTCGGAAGTGAGCGGCCGCGTTACGCGTATTCTGGTCAAAGAAGGCGCACGGGTAAGCAGAGGCCAGACACTGGCTTTGGTTGATCCGGAACTCTCCAGCCTGGATAAGCAGGCTGCAGAGGAGGCGCTGCAGAAGCTGAAAACAGATTATGCGCGTTACCAAAGTTCTTACGAGACCGGTGGAGTTACCAAAGCCCAGCTGGATGAAATTGAATTACAGCTTCGCAACGCCGAAATTAAGTTGCAACAGGCTAACCGCCGTGTGGCCGATGCGAACATCAAGGCACCCTTCAGCGGTATCATTAACAGCAGGCTTATCGAAGTCGGTGCTTATTTGTCTCCGGGTACCGACTTGTTCGAAATTGTGGATATTTCCCAGCTTAAACTGAAGGTTACTGCCAATGAAACCCGGGTGGTCAACCTTAAAGTGGGCGATAAGGTGACCATTACGAGTACCGTATTCCCTGATAAAGAGTTTAGCGGTACGGTAAGTTTCATCGCAGCCAAGGCAGATAATTCATTGAATTATCCGGTGGAAATCACCGTTAACAACGCTGCTGCATCCGAGTTGAAAGCAGGCATGTATGGTACGGCACATTTTAGGTTCTCCCAGCAACAACCTGCCATCCTGATACCGCGTGGTGCATTTATCGGCGGCGTCAACAGCAACCGCATCTATGTGCTCGGTAAAGATACAACTGCGGTACCCCGCGAGGTGATTGCCGGAAGAATTTTTGGCGAACAGGTGGAAATATTAAAGGGGCTTGAGGAAGGTGAGACCGTTATCACCAGCGGACAAATCAATCTGTCTGAAGGTGCCAAGGTACAGCCTCAGGACTAATATGGATTTTATATCTTATCTAACATGAAGATAGCAGAAATATCAATTAAACGCCCGTCCATTGTTATCGTGGTCTTTACCGCGCTGACACTGCTGGGTATCATGAGCTACTTCTCGTTGAATTACGAGTTGCTTCCCAAATTTACGCCCAGCGTGGTGTCTATTACCACCATTTATCCCGGTGCTTCGCCGAGTGAGGTGGAGAACACAGTCACCAAAAAGATAGAAGACGCGGTCGCTTCAATGGAGAATATCAAGAAGCTGGACGCTACATCGTTCGAGAGTTTGTCGATGGTCGTCATCGAGCTTAATAGCGGTACGGACGTAGACTATGCATTGAACGATGCGCAGCGGAAAGTTAATGCGATTTTGTCCGAACTGCCGGATGATGCGGAGGCGCCGTCTTTGGCAAAATTCTCCATGGATGACCTGCCTATCCTGTCGTTGGCTACCACGGCCAATATGGATGATGCAGCGTTCTATGATTTGATAGACAAGCGCATCCAGCCGGTATTGTCCCGGGTACCGGGTGTGGCTCAGGTTAATCTCATCGGCGGACAGGAGCGCGAAATCCAGGTGAGCATCGATGCGTCTAAGCTGGAAGGCTACGGCTTGTCTATCCTGCAGGTGCAACAGGCGATCCTGACGTCTAACCTGGACTTCCCTACGGGCAGCGTAAAGACACAGAACCAGGATATATTGGTGCGCCTGGCGGGCAAGTATAAATCGGTTGACGAACTGCGGAACCTGGTCGTGGCCAATACGGCTACGGGCGGGCAGATACGTATTCGTGATATCGCCGATGTACAGGATGCGCAGAAGGACGTTGAAAAAATTGCCCGCGTAGACCAAAGGAGTGCGTTGCTTCTGCAGGTACTGAAGCAATCCGATGCCAACGCCGTGGAAGTAAGCCGCGGTACGCAGGCGATTATCGCTAACCTGATGAAGACCTACGAAAAGGAAGGCCTGAAAATTGAGGTCGCAAACGACAGCTCAACTTATACACTGGAGTCGGCCAATGCCGTTATCTTTGACCTGTTTTTGGCGGTGTTGCTGGTAGCGGTGGTGATGCTGTTCTTCCTGCACAGCTTGCGTAACGCGGTGATTGTAATGGTGGCCATTCCGGTCTCACTCATCGCTACGTTCATTGGCATCAATCTTTTCGGCTTTACGCTCAACCTGATGTCGTTATTGGGGCTTTCGCTGGTGGTGGGTATCCTCGTGGATGACGCCATCGTTGTTATCGAGAACATCTACCGCCATATGGAAATGGGCAAAAACAAGGTAAGAGCGTCATTTGACGCAGCCAAAGAAATCGGCTTTACCGTTATTTCCATTACGATGGTTATTGTGGTGGTGTTCCTCCCCATTGCCATCAGTACCGGTATGGTGTCAGATATCCTGCGCGAATTCTGCGTGGTGGTCGTTATCGCTACGTTGCTCAGTCTTGTGGTGTCGTTTACCATTGTGCCGTTGCTCACATCACGCTTCGGAAAACTGGAGCGGGTTTCCGATCGTACGATTTTCGGCCGTTTTATCCTTTGGTTTGAAAATCAGCTGCACCGGTTTACCCGTTGGGTGACCAGCGTATTGAAGTGGTCGCTCAACCATAAGGCTATTACACTGGTTGTGGTTACGCTGCTGCTGTTTGCTTCTTTCGGGCTGCTGGCCGGTGGCTTCATCGGCGGGGAGTTCTTTGCGCAGGGCGACCGCGGTGAGTTCCTGGTACAGATCGAAATGCCCAAGGATGCTTCCATCGAACAGACCAACCAGATGACGCGCAAGGCGGAAGAGTTCCTCGCTTCCAAACCGGAGGTTGTTTCGCTTATTGCAACGGTGGGGCAGTCCAGCGACGGTTTTGCGGGCACTCAGGCTACCACTTACAAGTCTGAAATCACCGTGAAGCTGGTCGGCAGGGAAGAGCGGGAAGACCCCAGCAACATTTATGCTGCCAAACTGAAACGGGAGATGGAAAGAATATTGGTAGGTGCCAAGATAAAAACCGTTCCCATCAGTATCGTTGGTTTTGCTGAACAAGCGCCATTGGAAATGGTGGTTATGGGATCGGATTTGGACAGTGTGCTGACCTATGCCGAGGGCATCCTTGACCGGCTGCGCAAGATACCGGGAACTTCTGAGGCGAAACTTTCCGTTGAAGGCGGCACGCCGGAAATCACGGTGGAAGTCGATCGCGATAAAATGGCGGCACTCGGGTTGAATCTGCAGACCGTGGGTGCAACCATGCAGACCGCGTTTAACGGCAATACCGATGGCAAATTCCGTTCGGGCGAATACGAATACGATATTAATATCCGTTTTGACGATTACGACCGTAAGAATGTAGATGACGTAAGGAACCTGCAGTTTGCCAATGATAGGGGGCAGTTGGTGCGGCTGTCGCAGTTTGCTGCGGTACGCGAGGGTTCAGGACCAAGCCAATTGGAACGGCGCGATAAGAGCACGTCGGTAAAAGTACAGTCGCAGGTTGTTGGCCGCCCCGTAAGTGCCATTGCCGCAGACCTGGAAAGCCAGCTGCCTGAAATCCGCACGCCGAGCGGGGTAAGCTTCGTCTGGAGTGGCGATATGGAGCAGCAATCGGAAGGATTCGGTACGCTGGGCATTGCGCTGATCAGCTCCATCCTGCTTGTCTATTTCATTATGGTGGCGTTATACGACAGTTTCGTTTATCCGTTTGTGGTGATGTTCTCCATTCCGCTGTCTATCATCGGGGCATTGCTGGCATTGGCGCTCACCAACAATACGCTGAATATCTTTACCATTCTTGGATTGATCATGCTGATTGGTTTGGTAGCTAAAAACGCCATCATCCTGGTCGACTTTACCAACCATTTGAAGGCGGAAGGCAAGTCAACGCGGGAAGCGCTGATTCTGGCCAACCAGGCGCGTCTGCGGCCCATCCTGATGACCACCATCGCAATGGTATTCGGGATGCTCCCGATTGCCATCGCCACCGGGCCGAGCGCCGAATGGAAGAACGGATTGGCCTGGGTTATTATCGGTGGGTTGATCAGTTCGCTGTTCCTCACACTCATCGTGGTTCCGGTAATGTACCAGATCATGGACAACATCCTTCATCGGTTAGGGCTGGATAAAAAGGGACGGCCCATTAGCGACCTCATGGTTGAGGAGTACGTGCACAAGGAAGTGAAGGAATACGAAGACGAACCGGCGGTATAATAGCTGCTATCGGATAATATATAATACTGGCCAGCCCCTTAAAGGCTGGCCAGATTTTTTTGCAACAGCACTATCTTTGCCTCAGCATCGGCTTTCTTGTTCCGTTCATTGGTCACGATCTCTGGCTTGGCATGCTGCACGAAGCGCTCATTGGCCAGCTTGGCATTCACGGATTTCAGGAATCCCTGCAAATACTCGATTTCTTTGGTGATGCGTTCTTTCTCGGCTTCTACATCAATGTTCTCCGCAATGCTTACGTAGAACTCGTCCTTGCCCACGAGGAAACTGGTTGCCCCGGTCTGTTTTTCACGGACGAAACTGATGGCCGATACGTTGGCCATTTTCTGGATGCTGTCTGTGTAACGGCTGTAATCGATATCCGACGAGGCGTTAATGGCCAGGGGCAGCTGCACCTTCGGTGATAGTTGCTTGGCGTTGCGCACATTCCGGATTTCAGACACCACCTGCTGGAATACGCAGAATTCGCGGAGCGTACGCTCGTCGGCCGGCCCTGCGGCAGGGTATTCCGCCACGATACAGCAGTCGCGCTCATCCCGCTGACCGAACAGTTCATCGTGCCAGAGCTCTTCACTGATAAACGGCATGAAGGGATGAATCAGCTTCAATACCGACTCAAAGAAACCTTTGGTGGCGTCAAACGCTTCTTGGGCGATGGGCTGTTGGTAAGCTGGTTTCACCAGCTCCAGGTACCACGAGCAGAAATCGTCCCAAACCAGCTTATAGGTGGTCATGAGTGCGTCAGATATACGGTAGCTTGCGAAATGCCCATCTATCTCAGCCAGGGCCTGGTTAAAGCGGTTGCTGAACCAATATGCCGCTTCGCGCTGCGCATCGGATATAGGCAGGTCAGCCACTTGCCATCCCTTTACCAGGCGGAATGCATTCCAGATCTTATTGGCAAAGTTGCGGCCCTGTTCACAATAGGCCACGTCAAACATCAGGTCATTGCCGGCAGGAGAGGAGAGCAGCATGCCCACGCGCACACCGTCGGTGCCGTACTGTTCCATCAATTCGATGGGGTCGGGCGAATTGCCGAGTTGCTTTGACATTTTGCGGCCCTGCTTGTCGCGCACGATACCGGTGAGGTAAACGTTTTTGAATGGCGGTGTTGCCCGGTACTCATGCCCGAAGATGATCATGCGGGCCACCCAGAAAAAGAGAATTTCGGGAGCGGTTACCAAATCGTTGGTCGGGTAATAGTAGCGGATGTCCGCATTGTCTGGATGGCGGACGCCGTCGAATACCGACATGGGCCATAAGCCTGAGGAGAACCAGGTGTCCAGCACATCGTCCTCCTGGCGGATGCCCTCGGCCGATTTGCCCTCCGCTTCAAACAGCGCCCGGGCTTCATCCTCCGTTTTGGCTACCACCCATTCGTTGCGGGCATTGTACCATGCCGGAATGCGCTGGCCCCACCATAGCTGGCGGCTGATGGTCCAGTCTTTGATGTTTTCCATCCAATGGCGGTAGGTGCTTATAAATTTATCGGGGATGAGTCTTACCTCGCCGTTAAGTATATAGTCCACCGCCGGCTTGGCGAGCTCACTCATGCGGCAGAACCACTGCATGGATAGGCGCGGTTCGATGGCCGCGTCCGTACGTTCTGAAAATCCGACCTGGGATTTGTAGGGCTCTGTCTTTTCGAGTTGTCCGGCTTCATCGAGCAGCTTGGCCACGGCCTTACGGGCTTTGAACCGGTCTTCGCCCACCAGTATTTGTGCTTTTTCGTTCAGCGTTCCGTCCTCGTTAAGGATATCTATCACCTCAAGGTTATGCTTCAGGCCCAGTTCATAGTCATTCAGGTCGTGCGCGGGGGTTACTTTGAGGCATCCCGTGCCGAACTCCATGTCGACATACGCATCTTCGATGATCGGAATTTCGCGGTTGATGAGCGGCACGATTGCCGATTTTCCTTTCAGGTGAGCATACCTGGGGTCGTTGGGATTGATGCACACCGCCGTATCGGCCATGATGGTTTCCGGCCGGGTGGTTGCAATGGTCAGGTACGTGTCTTCTTCGGTATCTTTCACCTTGTAGCGCACGTAGTAGAGTGTCTGGTTCACCTCGCGGCGGATCACTTCCTCATCCGATACCGCCGTCCTTCCCTGCGGATCCCAGTTGACCATCCGTACACCCCGGTAGATGTATCCTTTCCGGTACAGCCGGATAAACGTGTCAATCACCGCATCCGAAAGATCCGGTTCCATCGTGAAGCGCGTCCGTTCCCAGTCACACGAAGCCCCCAGTTTCTCCAATTGCTTCAATATGATGCCGCCGTATTTTTCCTTCCATTCCCACGCGTAGTTAAGAAATTGTTCACGTGTCAGGTCCTTTTTACTGATACCCTTATCCTTAAGCATCGCTACCACTTTAGCTTCCGTGGCAATGGAGGCATGGTCCGTGCCGGGTACCCAACAGGCGTTTTTACCCTGCATGCGGGCGCGGCGGATGAGCACATCCTGGATAGTATTGTTGAGCATGTGCCCCATGTGCAGCACCCCGGTTACGTTGGGAGGGGGCATCACAATGGTATACGGTTCGCGTTCATCAGGTACAGAGCGGAAAAAGCCCTGTTTTTGCCAATAGGTATACCACTTGTCTTCAGCTTCCCGTGGGTTGTATGTCTTTGTGATGCTCATGGAGTTGTTCGCATTTTTAAGGGACGCAAACTTAGCCAAACTTAGCAATTAAAGCAAAAATAGACCGCATTATCCTTAACTTCGCCGGCACAAACCTCAGGTATATGGTATACGTATTACTCAGCGTGGTCTGTAGTGTTACCGTCTCTGTCATTCTCAAGCTGGCCAGGCGGTACCATGTGGATACCCGGCAGATTATCGCCTGGAATTATCCGGTTACCGTTTTGGGGAGCTGGGCCGTGCTGCGGCCCGATTTCAGTGACGTTGTTATCACGGAGGCCCCGGTGGGCATTTACCTGTTGCTGGCCGTACTGCTTCCGGGTATTTTCGTGCTGCTCAGCGCATCCATCCGCCACACCGGCATTGTCCGTACGGAAGTTGCGCAGCGGCTTTCGCTGTTTATTTCGTTGCTGGCTGCGTTTTGGCTGTTCCGTGAAGCCCCCCATACCGGCAAGCTCATCGGTGTCGCGGTAGGGTTCGCGGGCATTTTATGCAGCATCGGCTGGCACCGGGGGAGTAACCAATACGGTCTCAACCACCGGGTGTGGCTTTATCCGCTATCCGTTTTTTTCGGTTATGGTTTGGTCGATATTCTGTTAAAGATCATTGCTCAGCATACGGGCACGCCGTATACCGTTTCGTTGTTTATCATCTTCTGCCTGGCGATGCTGGTCGCCTTTGGCTACCTGGTTGTTATTTTACAAGGCAAGGGACGGTTTTCCATGCATGCTGTATACTGGGGGTTGGTGCTGGGAGCATTTAATCTCGGCAATTTTCTGTTTTACATGAAGGCCCACCGGGCGTTGCCCGAAAATCCGTCCACCGTATTCACGGGCATGAACGTGGGAGTCATTACCCTCGGTGCCCTTGTCGGCTTGGTTTTTTTCCAGGAAAAATTATCACGGATCAATAAAATAGGGGTAATCTTGGCCGTTGTATCCGTATTGATTATCGCCTATTCGTGAATGACCAGCGAAGCATTTTTGGACTTCGGCTATTTCTTTAGCGGCTTGTCATCTTCCCATAAACCATCGTAGCTGATATTGCCATCCGGATCGTAAAGTATCCCTCGGCCATTGCGTTTATTGTTTTTCCAGGTGCCCTCATACCGTTCGCCGCTCGGCCAGGTATATATGCCGGTTCCTTCCCGCTTATCCCTGTTGAACTCACCTTCATACCGTTCACCGTCCGACCAGGTGTATGTTCCCTGGCCGTGCCGTTGATTGTCTGCCCATTCTCCTTTATAAACGCCGCCGGAATGTTCCCATATGCCGGTGCCGAATCCGTGCGCCTTGTTGTTTTTGGTTTCGCCCAGATAGTGGATGGTGGCCCCGTCGGGGTTATTGACAACCAGCACCTGCATTTGAGCTTTCCGCTCCAAAGCCCGGTTGCGGTCGCGTATCTGCCGGCCGAGCTCGGTTATCCGGCGGTTTAGGCTGTCGGTCAATTTTGCGGATGCACGGTGCAAGCTGTCATGCTGCCGGCGCAGCAGGTTCAGTGAATCAATAACAGGCTGGCTTACCGTTCGAAAGCCGGTATCCAGTTCCAGGTTGTGTTGACGCTGAGCGATCCGGTGCGTTGCGTAATCGATACGGCTTTCCAACATATTCGTGGCGGCCGGCTGCGCGGTTTGGAGCAACTGCCGGTAAATCTCGAGCGCTTGCTGGTAATGGCCGGCAAAGAGTAGCCCATCGGCGTTGGAAAGGCCGGCAATGCTGTCACACGGGCCCTCGCGGGGCGGGGATTGCGCCGCCACGGCGCGGAGCCGTTCATTATCTGCGGCCAACCGTTGCCTGTTTTGATAAACGAGCACCAATGCCAGTATCAGGCCCCCGATAATGGCGGCGAGTATGATTAACGCAGTAGTCGGTTTTGTCTGTTTTCCATTCATCGCAAAATTACTTTAGTAAGCATGTTCACGTCGCTAATGCGGGGGTGTCAGTCTTCCAAGCGTGCGCCGGGAAACCGCGCTTCCTTTTTCCGAAAATCCAACGATATGTAAACATTCGTCCGCAATATCCACCGGGACGTGTACACGTAGCCAGCATCCAATGTCTGGCCGGTGGTATACATCATGCCTACCGTATATTTCAGGCGCGGGTTTTGGATGTAACCGATGGATGGATTGATGCGTAGGTCTTCCATTGGGCTATCAACCACCGGTTTACCGCTTTGCATGATAATTTCCACATCAGGCGTAACGAAAAATGTTCCCGGAATTAGCCGACGGTTGTTAATGGGTATATTCATGTAAAATTTATACCGCCAACGGTTTCGGAATATCCAATCGGCCCCTACGGCGTTGGAACGGCTCCACCGGTGCTCGATACGTACCCGGTGGTAGGCCATGTTGCCGCCAAAAGGCATGGCAAAGAGGTATTCGTGCCAGATGCGGGGCTCCAGCACAACATCTTCAAACTCCGGATTTCCCGGTTGAGGTGTAAAGTTGAGGCGCAAGACCGGTCCCAATGAAATGCTCAGCCGGTCGTTTACCAGGTAATTCAGGGCGTGGCGGTTGTATATCTGGCCCATCCTCCCCACATAGTCGGTGTCTCCATCACCTACGCGCCGGTAGTGGAACTGCGCATCCCAGAACAGCCGTTCGCTTAGCCGGAACCGCCCGTAGAAGCCGTTCCACAAGGCAGTGCTGGTTGGCTGGGTAATGGCCTGATTGGGCCGGCTGTCTTGGGCGTAACCGGTCGCGTTCAGGGCAAGTATAAAAATCAGTAAGCATAACGCTATAGCATTCAGCTTGTTGGTCTCCATCTCAATTCTTTGTTTGCAGTTCGGTAGCGGGCATGCCTTCCGGACGGAGGCCCAGCAGTTCAAGACATTTATGCACATCGTTCCGGGATTTTCGCAGGTGGTTTTCCAGCGTCTTGGTATCTTCCTGCCGCAGCTCGGCCATCCTGTTCAGCAGCTGTTCCAGTGGGTTGAGCCTGGCGGATAACCCATCGCAGGACAGCTGCCGCCGTGCGTTTGCCCACACGTACGGCAAGACCGTTTCCTCGAAGGCCCGGTAGAGCCGTTCTTTTACCAGCTCGTCCATATAGGTGAAGGTGTAGGGGTTCCAAATGGAACGTGTATATTGCTGATCCAACTGTTCTAACCTGCTGTTATAGTCGACCAGTGCATGGTACAAACCGAGATATTCCGAGTAGCAGTGTTGTAAGGAATCTACTGCGAGTAGGCGCTGGTAGATGTCAAGTGCGGCGTATTCCTTGAACGATGTGTCGATAAACCGTTGTACGGAATCACGCATTTCCCTATGAAGCTGATTATAATCCCCGCGTTGCGTTGCATTGTTAAACCGCTGGATGACCGAATCCCGCAGGCTAACGAGTTTACGTTCCTTTTCCTTAAGGTCGCTTTGCGCCTGGTAATCGTCAAGTGTGCCCTCCATCCGGCTGATGATCGCTGACACATCGTCGAATACCGACGTGAGGTGCTCGTTGAGCGTGCCAGCATTGAATGCGGTCGGCGCCGGAGGGAATCGATGACGGCTCGATAGTTTTTCGTTCTGAAACGCATACCGCACGGTATCCGGATAATGGATGTCCACTGCATTGTGAGCAAGGATAGCATCATGATCCACGTATTCAGACGCTTCATCAGCCAGAAAGCGGATGACCGGCGCAATTTGGTTCAGCCGGTCGCGGTAGATGCTCAGCACCTCATAATAACGGCTCAGGTCCTCATTAGTGAAACGCCCCATCTCGGTATTGGGATTATCAAAAAAGTCGTCGATAAGGCTCTGCACTTCGGTAAGCAGCCGTTCATTGCTTTGATTCAAATATGTTTCCGCTTCCGAAAAGGAAAACTTGCTCACTTTCACCCGGATCGGTGGCACAGGGTCGCTGCCACCCGCGCCATGCCACACGTTGCTATCGCGGTAGCCCGCCGGCCGTATGAACACGCGTTCCAGGAATTCGTTTGCCCTGGAAATGTATTGTTGCGAGCTGTCAATATCAATCACACCGCTGATGGCCGTGGTGTCCATCACCACGTTGGTATAGCCCAGCGCGCGGAAGTAAGCCCTGGTTGCCGGGAAACGGGTGAGCAGCCCCCGGCCGCTCCTCGCCAGCGTATCAAATCCAATATGCCGGATTTCCAGCAGGTGATCATCCAATTTATAATAGTGTTTGCTGAAAAAGCCGTGATCATAGTGCCGTAATTCCTGGATTGAACGGCCACTGCCGGTGCGATGGGTGAATAGCCAGTCTCCGTTGGGAAATCCCTCTTCATCAAACTGCCCCTCCACGCGCATGTTGCGGGTGAAACCGATCAAACGGCCGGTAATATGTCCGTCGTGGTAGTGTACTTTCGAATAAAACGAGGTATCCACCGGACGGGATTCGGCAATACGCCGGATAACCAGTTCGTAATCTCCATGCGCCCGGCCGTTATGGAAGTTGGCGTTGATCAGCCATTCCGTGCCGGAAGCGTCATAGACGATTTGGCCGCCGGTAGTTTGAGCTTCCCCCGCAACGGCATATCGGCGGAATGCGTATTTCCAAGGGCCGTGTTTCAGGGCGTTCCGGAAATTGCCGTCGAGCACAAGCCCATGGATCGAGTCTGTTTCCCGGTAATGTTCCACAAAATGGCGGAAGATAAACCGCCCATCTTTAATCGTGTCGCCCTGCTGTAACCGGTATTCGAAATCGGCTACACCTACCAGCGAATCGCGGAGAACGTATCGGCCCTGATAGCGCGAAAGCTGCTGGGCATGCAGGGATAGTATGTTAGCTAATAGGAAAAAGAAAGTCAAGTGGAGGCGGTATGGCCAGCCTGGATGGCTTGTAAACATGTGACGGTATGCGTGACGGATATGACGGATATACATAAGTAAAACGCCCGGCCGGCATTCGATGATGCCAAACCGGTATTTTCGTAACTAAGGTTGCTGCTTAAGCAAGAAGAAAACCACAAAACCGGTGATTTCGCCCCAGAAACCGAAACAAAATAATGCCGCAGTGAATGATTTTTGGGAAAAAAAATAATTCATTAGCAGCTAAGCGGTTAAACATCGTCTTGAACTCCGGTCAAATTTATTGTTTCCAAATCATTCCCCATTTTGTGGAGCTTGGTCAACACCGGAAAAGCGATAAAATATCGCCAATCCATAAATTTCGGATAACTTTGGTCCCGTGAATCTGTTTGACGATACATACAAGACCATCGATACGCCCGCAGAAGGCCTGTTTAAAGACAAGGGCAGCAAGTTCATTGCCTATGCCTATCCGTTGAAGGACGAAGGGGGCGTCAAGGAGCAGGTTGCTTCGTTGAAATCCCTGCACCCCAAAGCCCGGCATCATTGCTGGGCATACAGGCTTACGCCGGACCGTTCTGTCTTCCGTATCAATGATGACGGCGAACCGGCCGGCACGGCAGGGCGCCCTATCCTGAATGTACTGCTGTCATACGATGTAACCAACATCCTCGTGGTGGTCGTCCGCTACTTCGGCGGTACGCTATTGGGGGTTCCGGGGCTTATCAATGCATATAAGACCGCCGCACAGGAGGCTTTGGAGGCAGCCACTATCGTCACGGCCACGGTAGGCGATGTATACCGGCTGACCATCGATTACGAGCGGCTGAACGATGTCATGCGTATTGTAAAGGAAGAAGGACTAACCGTGGTCAAGCAGGATTTTGACAATCGCTGCCTGTTGGAATTGGAAATCCGGCAGCAGTCAGTGCAACGGGTGTTGGGCAAGTTAGCCAATGTGCAGGGACTAACACACCGTTACTTATATACTCGTTAATTGCCGCGCTACGTAAAGCGATGCGGTGCATATCCAGAAACCTTATATTTGTATAGCAATTAAACACAGCTATGGAATCATTATCAGCACCCTGGCCCTGGTACGTGGGCGGCAGCCTGGTGGCCGCCATTATGCTTATCCTTGTACTGCTGGGCCGGTATTTCGGATTTTCGTCTAATTTCCGGACGTTATGTGCTGCCTTGGGAGCAGGCAGGCACTGCAGTTTCTTTGACTACGACTGGAAAGCCCAGCGATGGAACCTATGGTTCCTCGTCGGTGCAGTTATCGGTGGATTCTTGTCGGCAAATTACCTGTCAGACCACCATGTCCCCGATATCTCGGCAACAACCGTCAGCCAATTGCACCGGATGGGATTCGCCAGCGCGGGCGACGCTTATTATCCCATCGAGCTATTTGATGTATGGACGGTCAGGAATATTGCCATTATGGCTGTTGGTGGACTGCTCATCGGGTTTGGCACCCGTTATGCCGGGGGATGTACTTCCGGCCACGCGATTTCTGGGTTAAGCGATCTGCAGTGGCCTTCGCTGGTAGCCGTTGCTGGATTTTTCATTGGCGGACTGTTAATGGTTCACTTATTGTTCCCCCTTATCTTCAAGTCATGAGATACACACTTTTTATCCTGTTAGGCATCGTATTCGGCATCGTGATGTATAAAGCCGAGGCTGCCTCTTGGTTCCGCATCTATGAGATGTTCAGTTTTCAATCGTTTCACATGTATGGGTTTATCGGCACGGCATTGGTTATCGGGATAGTTGGCCTTCAAATCATCAAACGGAGGCAGGTCAGGGATATCGATGGCAGGGCTATTACCTTGCCTCCGAAGCAAAAGTCCCTGTCCCGTTACCTCATTGGCGGCATAGCATTCGGGATGGGGTGGGCGCTGGTAGGTGCATGTCCGGGGCCTATTTTTGTATTGCTCGGATCAGGATTGTATGCAATGCTCATCGTTATTGCATTTGCGATTTTAGGCACTTACGTATATGGAATTATCCGCAGCAAACTACCGCATTAGCCCTCAGCTGGCGTCAGAACTCTTTTTCTCCGAATTCGCTGCGCGGCAGTTTAAAGTCGCGCGTCAGTCTGTTTAGGTTAAAGGAAAGATTAACCATAACTACATCAACCTCATAAATATAATTTGTGGTTGTGTAAAAGTCCGGAGCCCAGGTGGTTATCCGTTGCTCGTTGCTCGACAATAAACCCATACCGATGTTCTGCCACTGCACCAGTGCGGTGAGCGCGCCGTCCATAAACGTGTGTTTCAGTGAAAGGTTCGGTGAGAGAAACCTGGAGTCTTCCCCTTGTACGGTGGGCCGGTCTGACAGGAAATTTACATTACCCTGTATGCTGAAACGCCGTGTCAATTGTACATTCGCGTTCGCGTTGATGGTATATACCCAAGCGGCATTTTCCAACCTATCGGCATAGTCAAGAATCACACCGCTTGTCCGGCTCTTGTATACATTAGTGCCTAAATAAAGCTGAGCCCACTTCACCGGGCTATAATTTGCACCGAGTTCGATACCCAGCCGCGTAGCCCGTTCGGCATTGGTATATACCCGGTTCAGTATGGTATCCGCAAATACGTTATTGACCCGCTGTATCGGATTTTTGATATCCTGAAAATACACTGTCGTAAACCACGAGCCCTGTTTGAAATTCCGTATAGCACCCAGTTCAGCCAGGTAGATAAACTCCGGCAGGAGATTTGCGTCGCCCTGTTCCAACGTTTCGGAGTGTTCTCTTTCGGGAATGGGGTTCAGCTCAAAATTGTTTGTACGTTGTACGCGCCGGCTTATTCCCGCCCTGGCTTTCCAGCGGTCATTGAATGTGTATAGGGCATTTGCTGAAGGAAAAAGGTTGTGCAGTGTCAGCTTATGTTCGCTCACATCCACGGATTGTACGTTTAAATCCCTGTCAGCATATTCATAACGCAGTCCGCCCATGTATTCCAGCCGCGCGCTGTTGCCCGAATACTGGGTATAAACCGAGTGAATCTGGTTCACCGCTTTCACCTTGCCGGTAAATTCAGGAACCACCGCAAAGTCCGCGTTGTTCATTTCACGCACGCGGTACACAAAATTCCCGTCCTGGTCATCCCGTCGGTATTGGTACCCGCTTTCCCATTTTCCCTGTCCGAGGGGTGTGCTAAAGTCTACTTTCCCACGGAATCCATTCAACGGATTGGTATAGGTACTTACCGTGTTTTGTATGGTATCAACGCCCTCAATATTGCGGTTCAAGGTAGAACCGTACAAATCGGCCCGCTCATACAGTACAGTGAAGCTCAAAGACGCCCCGTCGGCGAACGCATGCGTATAGTCCAGGTTGCCCAGCACAAAATCTCCCTGTTTATTCTGCAAGTTGGCATTGAAATACCGGCTCCGGCCAATAACAGCGCCCGTATTGATGTCCGTTGTCGTGTTATCATAATGGATATCGGCAATGCGATCCTGAAATTTATGACCGGCGAAAAAACCTATTGAAAACTGGTTACGTTCATCCGGTTTGAACCCCACATTGAATCGCCCGCCGTAATTATACTTGTCGAAGCTACGCTCGCCAAGCGACGGGAAAGCGGTGCGCCTGTTTCCGGTAATGGTATATACATCACCGTCCCTTAGTCCCGCATTATCGTTTCGAAGGTAATTTGCACTCGCTGTAAGGTCCCAAGCTCCCCGGCGGTAGTTTATCGTCATGTCAGCGCCGTGGCGCTGTTGGCGTTCCATATTGCCGTAGTCTTCAATAGAAGGCAAGCCGCCCTGTACGTTGGCAACAAGTGCGAACCCATCATCCGCTCCGGCTTTAGTGATGATATTGATAATGCCGCCGCGGCCATCGGGGTCGTACTTCGCCGAAGGCGACGTGATGAGCTCAATGTCCTCCACCTGGTTGGCCGGTATCTGGCTCAGCATGGTAGCTGCATCCGCCTGTACCGGCTTTCCATTGATGAGTACAAGAAATCCCTGTGCCCCGCGCAAGGTGATCTGGCCCTGTCCGTCTACCGAAACGGAAGGCATGTTGCGGATCACGTCGATAGCCGTTCCGCCTTTTGCTGCCTGGAACTGTTCCGCCTTATAGACCTGTTTATCAATTTTGTTTACCTGCTGCAGCTGCTGCCCGGTCACCTGCACCTCATTGAGCAACTGTTGGTTGGCCAGAAGGCCAATCCGGCCGAGGGCGACATGCTGCTGGCCGTCGCCGATGACGATAGACGAAGATGCTGCCGGTTCGTAGCCCAGAAACTGCAAGCGCACCATGTACGTTCCGCGCTTCAGACCCTCGAAACGGAACAGGCCGTCCGCATCGGAAAGCTGTCCGTTTACCAACGACGAGTCTTTCATGGAGTACAACGAAACACTCACGAATCCCAGTGGGACTCCAGCCGCCTCGTCAAAGGCGGTACCCGTGATGGTTCCCGTTTGGGACATGGCATGCAGGGTCATCACTACGGCAAGGATAACAGTTAGGAGGGCTTTTCTCGTCATTTGGTCATATCATTTTCCGTGGGCAAAGGTAGCGCAGCATCATCTGCAAATATGGTCAATTTGAAAATAACACGGTATAATTGCTCGGCAGTCCTAAGGGCTAAGCCAGTCGGCGGAACGCAACCGGGGTGGTTCCGGTATGCCGTTTAAAATACTTGATAAAATGAGAGCTATCCCCGAAGTCAAGTTGGGCGGCAATTTGGCTCACGGTCATATCGGTGTACAGCAATAGACGTTTCGCTTCGCTCGTAAGGTGACCGGCCAGCACGGCTGCCGCAGATTGGCCCGCTGCCCTGCGGCACACGGCGTTCAGGTTCTGTGGCGTGGTGTTGAGCAACGCGGCGTAATGGGCCACGCTATTCTTCAATACATGGGTTTGTGCCAGCAATGCCTCGAAGCGCTGAAACATATCGGTAGGTACTCCGCGCTGATGTTCGTCTGCGCGTGCATATTGCAGCACCTTCGCAAGCAGCGCCTTGAGCAGCCCTTCCATTACCTCGTTGCGATGTGGAAGCGTCTGTTCCCATTCCCTGAGCAGGAGCGCGAAGAGCGAAGCTACCGCCCCCGGTTCAGGGATATGCAAGCACGTGTGTATACTCGCTTTCCGGAGGATATCCTGCAAGGATTTATCCAGACTATCATCAACATACTGTTTTTTGATAATGAGTACGTAGCCTTCGGGCTCGCCCTCCAGCTCCCAATGGTGGATTTGCTCTTTCCGGATGATGAACAGTACGGGCGGATCTACCGCATAACGCTTCCCGTCAATGGTATGCCAGCCCGCGCCTTTGGCGAGCCAGACAAACTCAAAATAGCTGTGGTGCTTGTGAGGGGCGGTGTTGCGGATATCCTTGCGGAACTCCGCTACTTTGATAAGCTGGTGGCTGTCAATTTTGTTTTTTACGGTAAGCATGTGAAAAAGTGCTCGAAGATACAACTACGGTTTTGCAAATCCTATGATAACTGCATATTGAAATCAAAAACGCTTTATGTCTTATCGTGGCATTGTGAACAAATCGGTTTTTCATAAAATAAAACATCTGGTTTGCATGCTTGTTGGCTTATGTGGAAGTGATTCATAATGTGAGAACCTGAACGATGGCGATACGTATAAGTTTAATTTGGTTGTGGGCTCCATGTGTGCTGCTATCGGTGGCACGGAATGATGGCGGACGCGAGACAGGCCGTCTGAGTGATGGCGAATTTGTAGCATGGGCGGTCAGCGCAAGCCGGTTTGAAATTGAGGCAGGTGGGCTGGCTTATGCAAAAGCCGCAGACAACGGTATGATGGAGTACGGGCGTTTGCTGGCCTCCGATCGCGGCGCAATGTGTGCAGAACTGGCCATATTGGCTGATTCGGGCGGCTGGGATCTGCCTGACGGTTTGATGGCCAGCGAACAACGCATGCTAACAGCCTTAGGCGGGTTGGAAGGAGAGGCCTTTGAACGGGAGTTTATGCATAGCATGGCACGCCACCGGGACGATATGGTGGCGTTGTTTGAGTGGGCAACGGGACCAGAGGGAGTACGGGACGATGAATTGCGGCACTGGGCTGCAACAAAACTTCAAGTAATGCAATCGTGCTTTTGGCAAGCGCCGGCCCGAACGGGCAGTATCACCGTGGCGTCTGCCCGCTAACCGGAGTAGCTATCGCCCGGGCGCCGGAGGCCGGTGCAAACCCTTTAATGATAAGCCAGGTGCCCAAGGCTACCTCAAATAGGCTGCTGGGAATAACCAGGTAACTGCCTATGTCCTGGCCGAACCACTCAAACAGCAAACCTGCCAACAACAACAGATACATACTGATGCCCACGGCCGGTATTACTACCGGAACAAGGTGAAAACGCCAGAGCAGGTAGCAGAGGCCTAAACTGCTGATGGCAAGGGCAGCCATGGCCAGTGGATAACCGTAATAGTAGAAAGCTTCGGTTGTGGTGACCAGCGCTTGAAAATGGCTGGCCGGGGAAGGCGCGGTTAACGAACGGCCAATCATGGACTGCGATAGTACCGATAACGGACTGATTGCAAGAACTACCGCCTCAAACGATCGGGCACAAAGATAGCTCAGGGCGATACACTTGCTTAACGTTCTGAGCAGGGGATGGAGGAGTATGCCAAGGGCAGCAATGGCGATACAGTCGAGCACAAGCAGGATACCGCCGGTGTATAGCATGCGATCTGCCGGCGCACCGGGGGTATACAGCCCCCCTGCAACTGCCGCTATGAAGTAGCTGCCAAACCCGTGCGCAAAAAAGGGAAGCAGGAACAGGGCGCCGATAACGATGGAGTAATGTCTATGCAATTGCATAACATAGGTGTTGTTATGCAGGCAAAACTATATGCCGGAGACTGAATCTCCATTGACATAGGTTAAGAAAACACGTTAGTTACAGGCTGCCGGATTGAACACCTGTCCGGTGCTGCGTACCAGCCGCCTGCCTTCTCTGAAGAAAATCTCTTCTTGGGTGCTATGCATGCCTTCTGCGTGGAAGTCATATAAGACGACCAGCGTGTCGCTTCGGAAACGGCCGGCTACGGTGCCGTGACTGTCGTCTATCTGATAGTTGTTAAATCGCAGCGTGCCGGATACGGAGTCGGCTTGGACGTGCAACCGCAGCGTGATGGTGTCCCGACCGTGTATATGTTGATAGCAGACAGTGTCTGCCAAAGGGGATATACCCGTGCTGGCCGAGACGGTGTCGTCATTGGCCGGTCGGGTTGCCGCGGTGCCGGCGTCCCCGGAAGTGCCCGTAGGCCGGCAGCCGTAACCCAACAGCAAACATAAGATTAAAAGCCGTTTAAAGCCGGCGTGTTCAAGTGCCTCCATAGTTAACCTGTAAACAAAATCCATGCAAAACTGGGTATTGCCGTTGAAAACTTGCGGGTATAATTGAGTTTACTTAAGTTTGGGTGACGGTTATGATATGAAACTCATCAGATATTGCTGGCCATTGGCGGTGGCTATGGCTCTTATTTATGTATTTAACCGGGCTTGGGGCACGGTGCCACCGCTCGGCAAGGTTTTCAGTCCGTTTGTCGGGGTATTGCAAGCGGCACGGGATGCCACTACGGAAGATACGGAGATCCGGCTGACTGGCATCCGGGGCGGGGTGGTGGTGCATTATGACGATAATGCCGTACCCCATATTTTTGCGGAGAATGAGGAAGACCTGTATTTTGCCCAAGGTTATGTGATTGCGCGTGATCGTTTATGGCAGATGGAGTTTTATACGCTCGTAGCTGCGGGAAGGCTTTCGGAAGTAGTGGGGGACGCGGCACTGGACTACGACCGTTTCAACCGCCGTATCGGTATGGCGCGGACGGCCACAGCGATTGCGGAACGCCTGGAAACGGATACGGTAGCCAACCGGATGCTGCAGGCATATGCTAATGGGGTGAATGCCTACATCAACCAGTTGACTTACCAAGATCTGCCGGTGGAGTATAAGCTGCTGAATTACCGGCCGGAGCCTTGGTCGCCTTATAAATCCATTCTGATGCTGATGAACATGCGCTACACGCTGAACGGAGGGAGTAACGACCCGCGCCTGAGCAATGTACTTGCGAAACATGGCCCGGAGGTAGTGGCCAACCTTTTTCCGGATTATCCGGCAATGGAGTCGCCCATCGTTCCGGCGGGTACGAAATGGCCGTTTACGCCCGGACACATCCCTCCGGCGCCGGATACTGTAGCGGATCTGCCGGATAGCAATCCACTGGCGCTCCGCATACCGGAGCCGCGGCCGGAAATAGGCAGCAACAACTGGGCGGTGGCCGGAAACAAATCGGCTACGGGCCTGCCCATCTTGGCGAACGACCCGCATTTGCAACTGACACTGCCTTCTATCTGGTATCAGATGCAACTGTGCACGCCGGAGATGAATGTATACGGCGTGGCGTTGCCGGGAACACCGGCCATCATCATCGGGTTTAATAAGGATGTGGCCTGGGGTGTAACCAATGTGGGATCAGACGTGATGGATTTTTACCGGATCCGGTTCGGCGACGGGGGCTTTGAGAAATATTGGCATGATGGCCAATGGAAACAGACCGTGTCGTATGTGGAGCGTTTTAAACTGAAAGACGGCTCGGAAGTGTCCGACACGTTGTACTATACGCACCACGGGCCAGTGGTATACCACGATGAGCGGGATGCCGGCCGTACGCGTGGCATCCCTGTGGGATATGCCATGCGGTGGATAGCGAACGAGACTGACGGCGCGGATGTACTGGCCCTTTACTACCTGAACCGGGCTAAAAGTTATGAGGACTATCAGGAGGCACTGACCTATTTTACAGCGCCCGCGCAGAATTTCGTGTTTTCCAGCAACCAAGGGGATATCGCTATCACGGCCAACGGAAAACTGCCCCTGAAATGGAAAGGGCAGGGGAAATTCTTGCTGGATGGTACACTGCCCGCCCACGACTGGCCGGGTTGGATACCGCAGCGACATAACCCTGCGGTGAAAAATCCGGCGAGGGGCTTCGTGAGCTCGGCCAACCAGTTCCCGGCAGATACCACATACCCATACTACCTGGGCTGGCAGTTTGCCCATCCCAGCAGGGCGCTGCGCATCAATGAGCGCCTGGCAGCCATGACAGCCGCAACGGCGGACAGCATGCGGCTGTTGCAGAACGACAACTACAACGTGGACGCACAACGGATTTTACCGTACCTGCTGCCTGTATTGGCGGGAGATGATTCCATCCGGCGGTCGGCTGAATTTGATGCTATAGAAAGATGGGATTACCGGAATGACGCGGATGCCGTAGGGGCCACCATCTTTGAGCAATGGCTGGCCGATTTACGCAGGGCTATCTGGGCGGATGAATTCCCGGAAGCGGAACACTTGCTGCTGCCCAGCCTTGACCGTACATTGGAGCTGATTGAACGGGATCCCGGAGCCAAATGGTTCGATAACGTAACTACCACGGATCGGGTGGAAACCATGGATGATATTATCCGCGAAAGCTTCAGGACGACGGTGACCGGATTGCGTGAACGGTATGGGGATATGACGGCTGCAAACTGGGCGTGGGGCAAAGTGAAAGCGACGCGCATCATGCACCTCGTACCAAACTTCACTTCGTTCGGCCGTAAGGAGGTGATCAACGGCGGTGGTGCGGGCATCGTAAACGCCACAACGGGCACGCATGGTCCATCATGGCGGATGGTGGTGCAACTGGACAGGGAATGGCCCGTGGCTTATGGTGTGTACCCGGGCGGACAATCAGGTAACCCGGGAAGCCGGTACTATGATAATATGATTGACCGCTGGGCCGAGGGCGAGCTGGATACGCTGCTGTTTATGAAACATGCCGGAGAGCGCTCAGGAAGATTGATACACCAGATTGTATTGAAACCAGCATCAAAACCGTAAACCGTTATGTTATTGTACCTGCTGATTTTGTTGATAGGCGGACTACTGGCCGCAGTTGGGCCCTGGTGGATCATGGCCCCGGTATGTTTTGGTCTATGCTTTTTTCTTGCACGCAGCGCATCCCGCGCGTTCCGGATATCGGCATGGGCGGGCGTTACGCTATGGGTGGGGTATTCACTTTATCTGCACCTGAAGGCAGAGGCAGACCTGGCTGGGCGCGTAGCGGGGATTTTCACGGGTGGGATGTCCGGTGTGCCGGGCATTGTGGTGGTAGCCGCGATAGCCGCGTTGGTGGCAGGGTTGGTCTGTGGCTTTTCCGGTCTGGCAGGCGCAAAGATGCGACAGCTTATACGCCGGCTTCCTGAATGACCGACAGGGTCTTCCGCAGGCCGGTTTTCGCCACTTCCAGCAGATCTTGCTTCCAATAGTCCGGATTGTACAGTTCCAACGAAACACATTTTTCGAAACCGATGGCTTTCAGATCGCTGAGTATCTGCACCAGAGGCAGGATACCGTCTCCGGGGTATACCCGGTGGCTATCGTCCAACTGGGCGACGGCAGGTGCCGCCGGGGCATCGGCAAACTGGAAAATGGCAATGCTTTTGCCGTTGAGGAGCTTCAGCCCTTCGAACCCGCCTTCGGAAATGTACATGTGATAGGTATCTGGTATAACCATAGCGCCCGGATGGTTGGCATCCAGTGCTACGGCCATAGCCTGGCCGAGCGTCTTTAACGGAAAGTATTTGACAAACACGAGCGCAGCTTCCAGGTTGTAGTCGTTCTTGGCCAGCTCAATAATATCACGGTAGCGTGCAGCTACCCACCGCTGATCGTAACCTTCACCTACGGTGTTAGGGATCGTCTGGATATGCTGTGAGCCGATGTCGGCAGCCATCCTCAGCCGTCGGCGTGTGTCAGCCAACGAAGCTTCGAACAATTCGGGGGTGGGTGGAAGGGCGTTCCACAGGCCGATCACGCTCGGCACAAACAGTCCCCGATCTCGAATTTCCCTGCCCAGCTCTTTTAGATTGCCGCCCTCCGCTTCGAACTTCTCTAACTCGCCGTCCCAAGGTTCAATGGCATCATATCCCGCTTCTGCGGCGATACGGACTTTCTCCGGTAGCGAAGCGGGCCGGATGGTGGCGGTATCCAGGCAGATGGGCCAGGGACTGGCGCCTTGCTGGTAACGCTTCTGCGGGGCGCGAACATCGGTAAGGGCGGAGGGGCTGGCCAACCATGCGCCGGAAACGGCACTTGCCGAAATGAATTGCCTGCGATCCATAGTGGTCTTGTTAAGGGGTTTCCCAAATATAGCCGACTTGGTTTACTTACACAAATAAAAAAAGGGTGGAGGCCAGGATGAGCGTAACCATCAACAGTTTGAATTGCTTTTCGGGCAAAACATGCACAATGCGTATACCCATAAGACCGCCGATGATGATGAAGGGCAAGGCGGTTAAATCCAGCAGGAAGCCGGTCCACGACAGGTTGTCCCACACGAAAATCTGCAGGGGGATTTTGGCGTAGTTCAGTATCATAATGAACCACGCTCCAGTGGCAACAAAGGCATATTTGGGTAATCGCATAGATAGGAGGTAAACCGCCAAAGCCGGGCCTGCAGCATTGCCAATCATCGTGGAAAATCCCACGATGAAACCAAACAGGGGTGAAAACCAAGGGGCAGCCGCTATTGCCTCTATTTTGCCCGCACGTTCCATCCAAAACAGGATAACCAGGCCCAGCAAAATGCTGCCTCCCATCAGGAATTTGAAACCCGCTTCAGGTACGGCATGCCCGGCGGCAAGAGCCACAAGGAGGCCAGCCAGCGCCCAAGGCAGCGGCTTCAATACAAGTTGGCGGTGAAAGGCTTTACGGTAATAGACAATGGCCATGACATCTGCCATGCAAAGAAGGGGAAGAACGATGCCTGTGGAGTGCTTGGCGCCGAAGAGCAGGGCAAACAACGGTACGGTGAAGGTGCCGATGTTTTGGATACCGGTTTTGGACATGCCGATGAGCGTGGCACAGCAGAAAAAGAGAACCCACTCTGCGGGACTCTGGAGCAGGTGCGTGAAGTCAGCCATTGCCGGACGCGAATAGCTGCTTAACCCGTGTTGCGTCTACCCCGCGGTAGTCGTAAACATAATCATGGCAGGGCGGAAGTTGTTCGCGCGTGTGGGAGGTGAGCACGCCCACTACCTTGGTACCCGCACGGATGGCGGCAGTGACGCCTGAATGGGAGTCTTCAAAGACTACACAATGTGTGGGGTCAACACCGAGGTTCTGCGCCGACTTCAGGTAGATTTCAGGATCGGGCTTATGGGCCTGGACGTCTTCGCTGGAAAGGACAGACGCCATCTGTGTGCGGAAGCCGAGGCCGTCCATAATCAAATCCAGATTGGCACGGGGCGCGGAGGTAGCCACCCCCGTACGGAAGCCCGCGGCCTTTAATGACGCCAGGAATTCCAGAAAGCCATCAATGGGCTTAATCTGGGCTTTATAAATTTCCCTGAACAGGCCTTCTTTTTCGTCCTCCAGCCGCTTAAGCTCATCGCCGCGGACAGGGCGCTTGAAGAAATGGCTCATGATATAGCTGTTGTGCTTTCCGTACATGTGTTCTTCAAATTCCTGCTCGGTGTAAGGAACCCGGTACTTGTCAAAAAATTGCTTGAAAGCTTCGGTATGGTAAGGGTTGGTGTGGGCGATAACCCCATCCATGTCAAAAATGACCGCGTAGTTGTCCATGCCCGCAAAGGTAAGGGTTTTCGACGGAATGTGAGGGCCGGCGATAAACCGCCGTTTTTCTCCAGCTATGTCGTTAACGGCTCCGCTTTGAACCCCGCTTTGGCAACGGCGTTGATGACCGCCTCTTCCGTGGCGGCCTGAACAGCTACCGTGAGCACCTTATCGGGGTCGTTGATGTCCACCTGCCAATTTCCTTTGCCCACCGCCTCGTTGAGGGATGGCGTAACGGCTGCCACGCAGCCTCCGCAATTAATCGTTGTTTTGAATTTGAATGATTTCATATGGTTTTGTTTTTTTTCTTTTCCTAATCATTAACCCCAACGTAACCGCAGGCTATTGCTCACAACACTTACGCTGCTGAGCGCCATGGCGGCCCCCGCAACCATCGGATCCAATAGAAAGCCATTTATAGGATATAGCAATCCTGCGGCGACCGGTATACCGATTACATTATAGATAAACGCCCAGAAGAGGTTTTGTTTGATGGTAGCTACCGTCTTGCGGGAAAGATGGATGGCCTGAGATATGTGGGTAAGGTCGCCCGAAATGATGGTCATCTTAGCCACATCCATGGCAATGTCGCTCCCCCTGCCCATGGCAATGCTCACATCGGCTTGGGCAAGGGCATTGCTGTCGTTGATGCCATCGCCCACCATGCCCACCACCTTGCCCTGGGCTTGCAGCGCGTTGACGAATGCTGCCTTTTCGGCAGGCAATACATTGGCCTGGTAGTGGGAAATGCCTGTTTGCCTGGCCACAGCCGCTGCGGTTTGTTCATTGTCTCCGGTAAGCATGTACACCGCCACACCTGCAGACTGCAGCCGGTTTATGGCCCCCGCCGAGGTGGGCTTGATTTTATCGGCAATGGCAATGGTGGCCAGCAGGGCGGATTCGTCCGCAAAATGGATGACCGTATGGGCAAGGTCCAGTTGTGCCGCAACCCATTGGCGGGCGTCGTCGCTCAGATCGACTCCGTGGTCCTGCAGCAGTACCGCATTGCCGATGAGATAGGTTTTCCCTTTATATTGGCCACGTATACCTTGTCCGGCGAGGTTTTCCACGTCCAATCCCTGCAGGAATATGGCTTCGTCGCGAAGTGCTTTCACGACGGCGTCGGCCAGTGGATGTTCAGATGTTTTTTCGATGCTGTATAGAATATTTCGCAGTTCGTCCGTTTCGGGCACAAACCACCGATGTGTCACCACTTCCGGCTTGCCTTCGGTGATGGTACCCGTCTTGTCAAGGATGATAGCATTCAGCTTTTTGGCACGTTCGAGGCTTTCGGCGTCTTTAATGAGTATGCCCTGTTCGGCACCTTTCCCCACGCCAACCATGATGGCCGTGGGGGTAGCCAGCCCCAATGCACAGGGGCAGGCGATGACCAGCACGGTGACCAGTGCCAATAAGCCGTGCGTAAACCCTTCCGGACCGCCGAATACGATCCACAGCACCAGGCTCAGCGTGGCAATGCCGATGACGATGGGCACGAAGATGCCCGAAATTTTGTCTACCAGCTTTTGCACGGGCGCTTTGCTGCCCTGTGCATCCTGCACCAGTTTGATGATTTGCCCGAGCAACGTTTCTCCGCCGACTTTTTCGGCTTTGAACTGGAAGCTGCCTTTTTGATTGATGGTGCCTGCAAAGACGGCTGAACCCGCTTGTTTGGCCACGGGAACGGGTTCGCCGCTGATCATGCTTTCGTCTACATAGGAGCCGCCGGCGATCACAGTACCGTCCACGGCCACTTTTTCGCCCGGCTTCACCAACAGTACATCGCCCACTTTTACCCTGGCGATGGGTATTTCCACTTGGTGGCCGCCCTGGTGAACCACGGTCACCGTCTTGGGCTGCAACCCCATCAACTTTTTAATGGCAGAAGACGTGTTGCCTTTTGCCCGCTCTTCCAGCAATTTTCCCAAAAGGATAAAGGCGATCACTACGCCTGCTGTTTCAAAATAGGTATGGGCATGCAGCCCCCGGCTGTGCCAGAAATCGGGAAACAGCGTGTTGAAGACGCTGAATAGATAGGCTACCCCCGTGCTCAGTGCCACCAGGGTATCCATATTGGCCGAGCGGTGCTTGGCCTGCTTGTAAGCACCGGCAAAAAACTGCCTGCCGAAGATGAAGATGATGGGGGTGGCCATCAGCCACATGACGTAGTTAGCCCAGGCCTGGGCCATCAGCGTGGGGGTCATGCCGATGATGATCAGCGGAACCGCCAGCACAATGGCACTTACGGTTCGCCTTTTCAGGGATCTGAAATGTGCCTGCCGCAGGGTCGCCAGTGAGTCGGCTGCTTCCTCGGTTTCCTCCACCATCAGGTCATACCCAACGGACTGCACGGCGGCTTTCAGTTGCCGGGCGTCCGTGATGCCAGGTACATATTCCACCCGGGCGGTAGCGTTAGCATAGTTGACCGATGCGGAAACCACGCCGGGCTGTGCCTTAAGGATGGTTTCTGTACTGCTGGCGCAAGACGCACAGGAGAGATTAAGTACGGGGAACGTTTGCTTAACGGTATCCATGCTATATTCCATTTAGCTATTATCTGCATACAAATATCGGTCAATGCGGGTTCAAGGGTTTATGGTATATTGGGAAAAGTTTATGTTTTACTTGGGAAAAACAATACATTTGGACACAGAATTTTTGGACACATGTATTTTAACCAACGCACATGCTTTGCAATGGTGCTGCCATTGCTTTTTTTGCTGACTTCTTTACAGGGCTTGGCCAAGCCCGTCGGTTTGCCAACAGACACCCTAAACTACACCACTGCACTGCCCATGGATACCGGCGTGCTCCGGGGAACACTGCCTAACGGATTCCGGTATTATATACGCCACAATGCGGAGCCGAAGGATCGCGTGGTGATGTATTTGGCCACCAAGGTGGGTTCTATATTGGAAACCGACGATGAGCTCGGTTTGGCACATTTCCTGGAACACATGCAGTTTAACGGCACTAAGCATTTCCCGAAGAACGAACTTGTTGATTACCTTCAGAAAGCGGGGGTGCGCTTCGGTTCGGATCTGAACGCCTATACGTCTTTTGACGAGACGGTATACCAGCTGCCCATTCCATCTGACGATCCGGAGCTGCTGAAAAACGGGTTGCAGGTGATGCGCGACTGGGCCCAGGACGCGTTGCTCGACGGGGATGAAATAGACAAGGAACGCGGCGTGGTGCTTAACGAGATGCTGGGCGGGCGTGGAGCACAGCAACGCATGCGCGACCAGTATTTTCCGATGATCCTCAACCAATCGCGCTATGCGGATCGGTTGCCCATAGGTACCAAAGACATCATCGAGGGGTTCAGCCACGAGACGTTGCGTGATTTCCATCGCAAGTGGTACCGGCCGGACTTGCAGGCGCTCATCGTGGTGGGCGACATTGACGTGGTGGAGATGGAGCGACAGATAAAGGTGCTCTTTGCAGACCTTAAGCAGCCGGACAACGCGCCCGAACGCGAGGAATACAGCATTCCCCTGACGGGCAAGAACCAATTTATGGCTGTAACGGATCCCGAAATGCCGCAAACCGTGATGCAGGTGATCATCAAACACCGGGAGGCCGACGTGAAAACCGTGGGCGACTACCGAACACAACTGGCCAAATCGCTTTTCAACCAGCTGGCGGCGGCTCGGTTTTCAGAACTGACCCGGCAATCCGACCCGCCGTTCATCCAGGGCGGGGGCAGCATCGGCGGCTTCCTTCGAGGGCTGGATGCGTTTACCCTCTACATGGCAGCCAAACCGGGCGAAATAAAACGGGGATTTGATGCCGTGGTAACCGAGTTTGAACGCATCAAGCGGCATGGCTTTACGGCTACCGAGCTGGATCGGGCAAAACGCAATTTCATCACCAGCGTGGAGTCTGCTTATGCAGAACGTGATAAGCGGAAGTCCGAAAGCTATGTGGCCAGTTACCTCAACCATTTCCTGCAAGACGAGAACGTATTGAGCAATGAAGACCGTTACCGGCTGGGCAAACAGTTAATCGGCACGATAACGCTTGACGAAGTGAATGCGCTTGGCCGGGAATACTATGTAGACCGTAACCGGGACATCTTGATTATGGCACCGGAAAAGGATAAAGAGACGTTGCCCGATGAACAGACAGTGGAAGGCTGGCTTGCCGCAATCGGCCAAAGCGATATCGCGCCGTATGATGACAATGTGCAGGATATTCCGTTGCTGGAAGAACAGCCTTCGGCCGGGACCGTAACGGAACGCA
Organism: Parapedobacter composti; assembly: GCF_900112315.1. Lineage (GTDB taxonomy): Bacteria > Bacteroidota > Bacteroidia > Sphingobacteriales > Sphingobacteriaceae > Parapedobacter > Parapedobacter composti. Next base: position 59,897 of record NZ_FOLL01000004.1, read on the forward strand.
GGGAGCGGCCTGAACTGGGTGTCACCGAACTGACACTGAGTAATGGTGTGAAGGTGGCCCTTAAACCCACCGACTTCAAAAATGACGAAATCAACATAACAGCGTTCAGTCCGGGTGGCACATCGTTGTACAGCGACGACGAATTCCTGTCGGCTACTTATGCCGCCACCGTGGTGGGAGGAAGCGGACTGGGGCCTTACGACGCCACGCAGCTGACGAAGTACCTGAGCGGCAAGAAAGTGTCTGTACGCCCATATATCGGCGAGCGCAGCGAAGGATTCAGCGCTTCCAGCGGCAAGAAAGATCTGCAGACAGCCTTTGAACTGATACACGGGTACTTTACGGTACCGCGCTTGGACTTGGCGGTGTTCCAGGGATATATGCAGCGCGTCAAAGCGTCACTCGCCAACAGACTTGACGACCCCAATGCAGTGTTCGCAGATACCATAAACGCCGTGCTGTATAACAATAATATCCGACGGACGAGTATGACCGTGGAGCAGGTAGACCAGATAGATCCCCAACGGGCTTTCGATATCTTCAAGGAACGCTTTGCAGACGCATCGGATTTTACCGTAACCATTGTAGGCAGCTTTACCGAGGATGAGATCATGCCGCTGGTGCTGCAATACCTGGCGAGCCTACCTGCAGCCGGACGGGAAGAGGCGGCGCCTGATTTGGGCATCTATCCGCCTGAGAAAGGCTTGCAGCAAACCGTTTACCGCGGAAAAGAGGAAAAATCGAGCGTACGGCTTTATTATTTCGGCGATTACGATTATTCGGAAGACGAAAACCTACAGCTGGACGCGCTGGAAAGTATCCTGAACATCAAATTGATTGAACGGTTGCGTGAAGCGGAAAGCGGTGTGTATGGCGTTTCTGCCAGTGCGAGCTACGCAAAATATCCCCGCCATCGCTATTCGTTCAGTATAGCCTACGGCACCAGTCCGGACAAAGTGGAACCGCTGATGGCTTCGGCACTGGATGAGGTCGATAAGATAAAACAGCAGGGACCGGAACAGGTGGATATCGATAAGTTCATCAGTGAGCAGAAACGCCAACTGGAAGTGCAACTGCGGGAAAACGGATTCTGGCTTGGGCACCTGTCTAATTCCTACCAAAATGAAGAAGACCCGGCCTATATCTTGGCGTATCTGGATAAATTGAGCCAGGTAACTACTGAAAGCGTGAAAGCCATAGCGAACAAGTATTTGGTCGACGACCGTTTGTTCCGGTTTATATTGATGCCGGAAGCAGCGGCCGAAACCCCATAGCGCAGCGGCCCGGATTAAGCCGTACTGACGAATAAAAAAAACGCCCCGCGAAAATGCGGGGCGTTTTTTTTTGGGGCTATACCTCGTATAGGCTAACCCAAATAAGATTTCAAAATACGGCTGCGCGACGTATGGCGAAGCCGTTGCAAGGCTTTGTCCTTGATCTGCCGCACCCGTTCACGGGTGAGGTTGAATTTCTCGCCGATTTCTTCCAACGACAATTGATGGTTGGAACCGAGACCGAAGAACAGGACGATAATCTCGCGTTCCCGTTCAGTCAACGTAGCCAGCGAACGCTTGATCTCTTCCGAGAGCGATTCGTCAATCAACGTGCTGTCCGTATCCGGGTCGCTGTTTTCCAATACATCAAGCAGCGTATTTTCTTCGCCCTGTACAAAGGGAGCGTCCATGGACACGTGGCGGCCGGAGTTGCTCAGCGTATCGGATACCTTGTCTACCGTGGTTTCAAGGATATCTGCCAACTCTTCAGGTGAGGGTTCCCGTTCATATTCCTGCTCCAGCTTGGAGAAGGCTTTGCTTATTTTACTCAATGAACCTACCTGATTCAGTGGCAGGCGCACGATACGCGACTGCTCGGCAATGGCCTGCAGGATGGATTGTCGAATCCACCATACGGCATACGAAATGAATTTGAATCCCTTAGTCTCGTCAAAACGTTTCGCCGCTTTGATTAGACCCAGATTCCCTTCATTGATCAAGTCGCCCAAAGTAAGCCCCTGGTTCTGGTACTGCTTGGCTACGGAAACCACAAAACGCAAGTTGGTTTTGGTTAACCGCTCCAAAGCAGCCTGATCCCCTTCACGGATTTTCTGGGCGAGAATGACCTCTTCTTCGGCTGTGATTAAGTCTACTTTACCAATCTCGTGCAAGTATTTGTCTAACGACTGTGACTCACGATTGGTAATGGATTGTGTGATCTTGAGCTGTCTCATTTAATCTGTTAAGTACCTACCTTTCTAAAAAGTTCGCAAAAATACGGATTTCTTAATCATAATAACTGATTTTTTTGGAAAAAGTTGTCTGATTTAGAGGAAATTATAAGATATTTTTGCACTTTTTAAAGCATCAAAAATTGTTCCAAAAACAGGAGCGTGGCAGTAATGATCAGCCAAATCACCAATTATGAAGGAAATGTGACAGAAGAAGGGCGATATCCCCGAAGAAAGGACACCACATCCATTCGCTTTTTGCCCTCCAATTGCAGCTCTAAAACCTGAATATAACCGTCTGTACAGGCAAATTTCAGCAAGGTTTTACCGTCTGTGAAGTAAGTGCCCGGCTCATGCTGCACGGCTGTTTTCTCTTTCTTAGCCCTGAATATTTTCAACGTTTTGCCATCGAACGATGTATAAGCCGTAGGATAAGGACTTAGTCCGCGGATGTGGTTATGGATGGTATCCACTGGGCGCTGCCAGTCAATTTGACAGTCTTCTTTGAAAATTTTCGGAGCATGCTTCAGCGCAACGCCTGCCGCCAGTACTTCTTGGGGTACCGGCACGGCAGTGCCCGCGGCGATGGCCCTGACCGTCCTGACCAACAGGTCAGCACCGACAACCATCAGCTTGTCGTGGAGGTCGCCCGCCGTATCGTCAGCCGCAATGGGCACTTTCTCCGAAAATAGGATGCTGCCGGTATCGATTTCGTGGCGGAGCATGAATGTGGTGACGCCGCTCTGGTTTTCCCCATTGATTATGGCGTGGTTGATGGGGGCTGCGCCGCGGTATTGGGGCAGGAGGGAAGCATGGAGATTTACCGTGCCAAGAGGGGGCATATTCCAAACCGATTCGGGCAGCATACGGAAAGCAACAACTACCTGTAAATCGGCTTTCAAAGCCGCCAGTTCGGTCAGGAAACCGGGGTTCCGCAGCTTCTCCGGCTGCAATACCGGCAGCCCCCGGGCTAAGGCAAACCGCTTCACGGCCGATTGGTGCAGCTTCTGCCCCCTGCCGGCCGGCTTGTCCGGCGCGGTAACGACAGCGACGACGTTTTCTCCTGCCTCAAGCAACGCCTCCAACGAGGCTACGGCAAACTCCGGTGTACCCATGAATACAATGCGCATAGAACTGATTACCTCCGATTCTTCGAATTGTGATTTTTTCAAATTACCTTTGCGAAGGTACAAATTATATCGAGAGGCTTGAACTTCCCGTATTTTTTAGCGAAAAGAATTGCTGTAAGCGGCCAGCGGACGTTTTCCAAACTCATTGTGCGGGTCGCCATCGGTGCTATCGCGCTCGGTGTAGCCGCAATGATGCTTTCCATAGCGGTATTAAAAGGATTCAAAGGGGAAGTGACGGCCAAGCAACGCGGCTTCTTCGGAGACATCATGCTGAATACATACGACCTCAACACGTCGTTCGAGCAAGCGCCGTTTCGGCTCAGCCCTGCCGATATCCAGGAGCTGAAGTCTATACCCGGAGTGTCTGACCTGCGGTATTACGCCACCAAGCCGGGTATCATCAACGTTAATGATGAGGTGGAAGGTGTCTTGTTCAAGGGAATCGATGCCCAGTACGACCAACGCTTCCTTGCCGATGTACTGGTGGCGGGAAGCTCCCTGGATTTTGCGGACAGCATCAAAGCAAACGGGCAGATACTGATTTCTCAACACACGGCAAACAGGCTGCAGTTGCATGTGGGCGATGATTTTATCATGTATTTTGTGCAGGAGCCGGTGCGGAAACGCAAGTTCGAAATTGCGGGAATATACCACACGGGTGTGGAAGAGTTGGATAAAACCTATGTGGTGGGCGCATTGCCCTTGATTAGGCGGCTGAACAACTGGGAAGATGATGAGGTAGGGGGATACGAGATTTCCATCGCTGATTTTGATGGCCTTTATGAAGTGACTGCCGAGGTGCAAGATAAGTTGCCCATAGAAGTGGATGCGGTGAACGTGCGCGATCAGCTGCCCGAGATATTTCAGTGGCTCGATCTGCTGGACGTCAACACGGTGATCATCCTGGTGCTGATGATGGTTGTAGCCGTAGTAAACATGGTCTCTGCTTTGCTCATCACTATTCTGGAACGCACATCCATGATTGGTGTACTGAAAGCCTTAGGATATACGGATGGCGGTATCCGGAAAGTGTTTTTGTACCACGCTGCGTACCTGGTGGGGTTAGGGTTGCTGCTGGGGAATGTACTGGGCATCGGATTGTATGCTTTCCAGCACAATACGCGCTACTTCAAATTGGATGAGGCATCCTACTACGTGTCTTATATCCCCGTCAGCATCACCACCCTCGAAGTGGTATTGCTTAATATGGGCGTAGCCGCTATCGCCCTGGCTGTACTGCTGGTGCCTTCGTACCTTATTAGCAGGATTAGCCCTGTGAAGGCCATCCAATTCCGGTAAAATGACGGTTGGCTAGAAAAACGGCTTAATTTTAACTATCTTTGAAGCAGGGTTGACGTGGTAAGACGGAGAACGGATGTATTAAATTGAATTTATGGGCAGAGATATTTTCAACCATTTAAACCATGCTTTTGAAACGCCGCTGAGTAATCCGGTGCTTATTTTCGCTCTAATCCTGTTCATTATCCTGCTGTCTCCGATACTCCTGCGCTGGATCAAGATACCCGGCATCATCGGGCTTATACTTTCGGGGGTGATTATCGGACCGCACGGGCTTAACCTGCTGGAAAAAAATTCGGCGGTAGACTTGTTTTCCACCATTGGGTTGCTGTATATCATGTTTATCGCCGGTTTAGAGCTGGATATGAACGAATTCCGCAAAACGCGCCATAAGAGTGTGCTGTTCGGTTTTTTCACGTTCGCTATCCCGATTGCCATAGGTTATCCCGTATGCCGCTATGTCTTGGAATATGATGTGCTTGCCAGCATCATGATTTCCAGCATGTTTGCAACCCACACGCTGGTGGCCTATCCGGTGGTAAACAGCTACGGTATATCCAAGAACGAGGCGGTGGCCATTACGATAGGGGGAACCATCCTGACGGACACGGCCGTGCTGATCATCCTCGCCGTGATTATCGGTGCTTCGCAGGGACAGCTTGACCAACAGTTCTGGGTTACCCTGGGTATATCGTTTGCGATATTTCTGTTTATCATGTTTGGCATTATCCCCCGCGTGGCAAAATGGTTCTTCCAGAAAGTGGAAGCAGAAAAGACCTCTCATTATATTTTTGTACTGTCTGTGGTGTTCCTGGCTGCTTTCCTCGCCGAGCTGGCCGGACTTGAACATATCATAGGGGCATTCGTTGCCGGATTGGCGCTGAATAAGCTAATCCCGCATTCTTCGGCGCTGATGAACCGTATCGAGTTTATCGGCAATGCGATATTCATTCCGTTTTTCCTGATAAGCGTGGGCATGATTGTCGATGTAAGCGTGCTGGCCAATGGCCCCACCGCGCTGCTGATTGCTTCAACGCTGACCATAGCGGCCATTTTCAGCAAGTGGGTAGCCGCTTGGTTCACCCAATTATCTTTCGGTTACTCCGCGGCCCAGCGGAAGGTGATTTTCGGGCTAAGCAGCGCGCATGCAGCAGCTACCCTTGCAGTGATTATGGTGGGGTACCGGAATAACATTATTGATGAAAACGTGCTGAACGGCACAATTGTGCTTATCCTCGTTACGTGTATCGTGGCGTCATTGGCCACGGAATCAGCGTCCAAGAAAGTGGTGCTGGCCGGAGACCAGGATGAGATAACCAGCGAACGCAATGTGGCGCGCGAAGAGCAGCTGATGCTGCCCATCGCCAACCTGAACAATATGGAGGCGCTGCTGGACTTCGCCACGTTAATAAAGAGCAAACATTCGCCCCATCCCATTACGGTGCTGACCGTGGTACCCAACAATGAGATGGCCGAACATAATTTGCAGCGCGCGCGAAAAAACCTCGATTCAACAGCCAAGTATGCCTCGGGCAGCGAAATGGAAGTCAGCGTTACGGCAACCATCGACCATAATATTGCCAATGGCATCAGTCGGGCGGCCCGCGAGGTTGGGGCCGATGGTATCCTGTTGGGGTGGCCCAGCAAGCCCGGCATCATCGAAAAGATGGTGGGTGAGAAAACGGAGAGTATTCTGAATCAGACAGACACCAGCTTGTTCATGTGCCACGTGGACAAACCATTGGTAACGCATGGACGCATTGTGCTTTTCTGTCCGCCGCTGTCTGAGTCGGAGCTCGGGTTTGACTATTGCATGGAAAAGGTATTGCGGCTATCCCAGGAGCTTACTGTGCCGGTGCAGTGCGTTTGCGATGAGCGCACGGAGCATGCCTTATCCGACTACTTGAAGCGCAACAAAAGCAGCACACGGATGTTGTTTTCACTACATAATGAATGGGATGACCTCGGCTCGCTTCGTCAGTACGTAAAAGACAATGATCTCATCGTTTTCCTTTCGGCAAGGCAGGGGGAGGTATCATACCGCCACTCGTTTGATGGGATTCCCAAAAAGTTGGCTCAGGTATATGCCCAATACAACCGCGTGCTGGTGTTTCCGAAGCGAAGGGCAGGGTATCAACTGGACGAGTATGAAGATGTTTCCACCGCCCCGATTTTACAACGCATCGGACGGGGCATTGAAAATATTTTTACACGAGATAAGCATTAATCCGCATGGCAACGACGAAGATTTCAAAAAAGGACGACGGCACGCTTCATGTGCCCGATGATGTCGACATCCCGTTTATCATCGGAGATGGCATAGGACCGGACATCTGGCATGCTTCGGTGCGTGTGTTTGATGCAGCCGTTGCGAAGGCTTACGGCGGCCGGCGGAAGATAAACTGGAAGGAGGTGCTGGCCGGAGAGAAGGCTTTCCAGGCCACCGGCGAATGGCTTCCCGAAGAAACGCTATCCACCATCGCCGAACATTTGGTTGCGATTAAGGGGCCGCTGACCACGCCAGTGGGCGGAGGGATACGCTCACTGAACGTGGCGATACGCAAAGCGCTCGATCTGTATGTGTGTCAACGGCCGACAAGGTGGTTCCAAGGTGTGCCATCGCCCGTGAAGCATCCGGAGCGGGTGGATATGGTTATCTTCCGGGAAAATACAGAAGACATCTATACCGGAATAGAGTTCGAGGCGCGGTCGGCCGAATGCAGCCGGTTGAAAGCGTTTCTCAAAGACACGATGGCCGTGGATTTCGGATTTACCGATGATACAGCCCTCGGTATCAAAACCGTATCGGAAACCGGCTCAAAAAGACTGGTGCGGGCGGCTATCGAACATGCTATCCGGCTGGGCCTACCGTCTGTAACCCTGGTTCACAAAGGAAACATCATGAAATATACCGAAGGGGCCTTTAAGAACTGGGGGTATGAGGTGGCCGAAACGGAGTTCGCTGAGCAGACCTATACCTGGGGCCAGTGGGAACGAACCAAGGCGGCTAAAGGTGAGCAGCAGGCCAATGAGGAACAGAGACTGGCAGAGGCACAAGGTAAGGTAATTGTCAAAGATGTTATTGCGGATAATTTCTTGCAGCAGATATTGCTGAATCCGGCGGATTACGCGGTAATTGCCACGCTGAACCTGAACGGCGATTATATTTCCGATGCACTGGCCGCCATCGTCGGAGGTATCGGTATTGCTCCGGGTGCCAATATCAATTATGTCACGGGCCACGCCGTATTCGAAGCCACGCATGGTACCGCCCCGAGGTTTGCCGGCACTGATAGCATGAACCCATCGTCGGTCATCCTCAGCGGGGTAATGCTGTTGGAGTATATTGGCTGGCCCGAAGCGGCAACCCTGATTGTGGAGGCGCTTCAGGAGACAATTTTGCAAAAAACCGTCACCATCGATTTTTTTAACCAAATGGAAAACGGAAGACTGCTGAAAACAAGCGAATTTGCTTCGGCCATCGTGGATAAAATAAAAGCCGGGTTCATCCGTTCGTTATAACATAAGGACGCAATTTTTTTAATCAATAATACATGGCTAATATACTGCTGGTAGAAGACGATACCACATTTGCCGCAATATTGGAAAACTTCCTCCGGAAAAAGGGGTTTGACATTGTCGTGAAATACAGCGTGAAGAGTGGGATAGAGGCGCTGAAAAACAATACGTTTCACCTGATTTTGCTCGACTACCGCTTGGGCGACGGCATCGGTTTAGACGTGGTGGATGCTGTCCGTGCGGAGGGCAAGGCGATACCTTCCATTATCATGACAAGTTTCAATGATGTGCGGACAGCGGTAAAGGCCATCCGTCAGGGGGTGTTCGACTACATCACCAAACCGGTGAACCCCGATGAGCTCCTGATGGTGGTGAACGAAGCGCTGGAAGGGAAGTCGGCCGAAAAGGAACGCCCGGCCTCCAAAGCGCGCTCAGCCAAACTGGATACACCTGCCGATTTTGTAGAAGGTACCAGTCCGGCCGCCCGTAAACTTCATGAGTACATCGCCTTGGTGGCGCCCACGGATATGTCTGTGCTGATTCGGGGCGAGAGCGGGACGGGCAAGGAATATGTAGCCCGTTCAATCCACCGGATGAGCATGCGCGCCGACATGCCGTTCGTGTCCATTGACTGCGGTACACTTTCCAAAGAACTGGCGTCGAGCGAACTCTTCGGCCACATCAAAGGGTCATTCACAGGAGCATTGAACGATAAGACGGGGCAGTTTGTGGAAGCTTCCGGAGGCACACTTTTCCTTGACGAAATCGGCAACCTATCATATGACGTGCAGGTGAAACTGTTGCGGGCCCTGCAAGAAAAGGTGATACAACCCGTTGGGGCCAATAAAACCGTCAGTGTAGATGTGCGGGTAATTGCCGCCACCAATGAAGATCTGCTCGGGACGGGCAAGTTCAGGGAAGACCTTTACCATCGCATCAACGAATTTGAGATTATTGTGCCGGCATTGCGCGACCGCCGGTCGGATTTCCAGCAATTTGCCGATTTTTTTATTGCACATGCCAACGAAGAGCTGGGACGGGATGTGCAAGCGCTTTCTGACGAAGTCAACGAAATATTCCAGGCGTACGATTGGCCGGGTAACCTCCGGGAGCTGAAAAATGTTATCAAGCGCATGGTACTGCTCTCTCCGGGCAACGTAGCAGAGGTGGCGGCCCTGCCGGAAGAAATGGTCTTTGCTATTAAAAACCAAGGCATAGCGGAGCCGGAGCCTTCCGCCGGTAATCCCGACCTCCGCCTGCATAGCGAAGCGCACGAACGCAAACTGATCCTTGACGTGCTGCAAAAAGCAAGGTATAACAAAAGCAAGGCGGCGCAGATGCTCAACATCGATCGCAAAACCTTGTATAATAAGATGGAGAAGTATGGGATTGAATAATCCGGCGGGTGTACGACAGACTTAACCGCAATCCGATTTCCGTTGAATTATTTGCAATATATTATCGGAATTATTGAATGAATTTCAATAGATAATTGCTATTTTTGCCGCCAATTAAATCGGGATACACCTTATTCAACATTAGTAACGATGAAACACAACTTTGGAGCGGGACCATGCATATTGCCCCAGGAAGTTTTTGAGGAAGCCGCCCGCGCGGTGGTGAATTTTAATGACACTGGCTTGTCTATCCTCGAAATATCGCACCGGAGCAAGGAGTTTGAAGCGGTGATGGCTGAAACTGAGCGTTTGGTACGTGAGCTGCTTGCCGTACCGCACGGGCATTCCATCCTTTTCCTGCAAGGAGGGGCCAGCACCCAGTTCGCCATGGTGCCGATGAACCTGTTGCCTCCGGGGGGCAAGGCGGCCTACCTCGATACCGGCACATGGGCCAGCAAAGCCATCAAGGAAGCCAAAAAAATCGGCGATGTATCCGTAGTGGCTTCTTCATCTGACGCAAACTATACATACATTCCCAAGGGGTATGAAGTACCCGGCGATGCCGCTTATTTCCACTATACCTCAAACAACACCATCTTCGGAACGGAAGTGTTTGAAACGCCTCAAAGCCCCGTACCCGTGGTGTCCGACATGTCGTCGGATATCCTGAGCCGCAGAATCAATGTAGCGGATTTCGGGCTTATCTATGCGGGTGCGCAGAAGAACATGGGGCCCGCAGGTGTGACGCTGGTTATCGTAAAGGACGAACTGCTCGGCAAAACAGGCCGTACGTTGCCTGCCATATTCGACTACCAGCCGCATATCGCTGCAGGATCGATGTACAACACGCCGCCTGTTTTCTCCATATATGTTTCCATGCTCAATCTCCGGTGGCTGAAAGCCAAGGGGGGAGTGGATGTCATTGAACAGGAGAACATCATCAAGGCCCGCACGTTATATGACGAAATCGACCGGAACCCCCTGTTCAGGGGAACGGCAGCACCGGAAGACCGCTCGCGGATGAACGTGACGTTCGTAACCGAAAACAAGGAACACGAGGCGCCATTCCTCGAACTTGCCAAGGAACGCGGATTGGTTGGCCTGAAGGGGCACCGCAGCGTGGGCGGTTTCCGGGCATCCATTTACAATGCGTTGAGCATTACCGGAGTGAATGCATTGGTAGACGCCATGCAGGAATTTGAAGAGCAAAATAAATAGACTTGGGGAACATGAAAATATTAGCAAACGACGGAATCGATCCGCTGGGTAAGCAACTGCTTGAAAATGCAGGGTTTACAGTAGACACCAACCATATACCGCAAAACGAACTGGCGCTTAAATTACCCGACTACGATGCCATCACGGTGCGCAGTGCAACAAAAGTGCGCAAAGACCTGATAGATGCCTGCCCTAATCTAAAACTCATTGGTAGGGGAGGTGTCGGGATGGACAATATCGATGTGGAATATGCCCGCTCCAAAGGCATCGCCGTGGTAAACACGCCTGCAGCATCGTCTCTTTCCGTGGCGGAACTGGTGTTTGCCCACCTGTTGAGTGGCGTACGCTTCCTATACGATGCGCAACGTAAAATGCCCGTGGAGGGGGACACCAACTTCGGCGGTCTGAAAAAGGCTTACGCCAAAGGGGTGGAGCTGCGCGGCAAAACACTGGGCGTTATCGGTTTCGGGCGTATCGGCCGCGAAACAGCCAAAGTCGGCCTCGGATTGGGAATGGATGTCATCGTGAGCGATCTCTTTGAAGCACCGAAGACGCTTCCATTGACGCTTTCTGGCGGCATCACGGTTGATGTGCCTATCACACAAGTGGAACTTCAGGAGCTTTTCCAACGGGCGGATTTCATTTCCCTGCATGTACCGTTTACGGAAAAGCCCATTATTGGCGAAGCAGAATTCGGACTACTGAAGCCGGGCGTAGGTATCGTCAACGCGTCACGAGGCGGCGTGATAGATGAGTCGGCGCTTATCGCCGCGCTGGACAGCGGCAAGGTGGCTTTCGCCGGACTGGACGTTTTTGATAACGAGCCTACACCCCGGAAAGACCTGCTCACCCATCCGAAGGTATCCCTGACCCCGCATATCGGGGCCGCAACCGGAGAAGCCCAGGAACGGATAGGTGAAGAACTGGCTAACCTGATCATTCAACACTTGAAGAAATAGTTTCCACTGTACCAAGGACATGAGGATAAGGTTACTTATCTTTGCGCCCTTGGTTCCTGTTTGCGGGGCGTAGTACCCGCAGATAGTTTATTCAGTATACCATCGATGAAAGTATTAAAATTCGGAGGGACATCCGTGGGAAGCGCTGAACGAATTAAAGCGCTGCTTGATATCGTTAATCCAAATGAACGTCAGATCATCGTTCTTTCCGCGGTGGCAGGCACCACCAATGCATTGGTAGAAATAGCCCAGGCGTTTACCGCGGGCGACAAGGATAAGGCTGATGCGTTAATCAGCGCGTTGCACGTGAAGTACGATGCGCTGGTGGCTGAACTTTTCACTACAGATGAAGGCCTGAAAAACGGCAAGGAATTGATTGATTATCACTTCGGATTAATCGCTTCTTTCTCCAACCAGCTGTTCACCCCGATAGAGGAGAAAATCATCCTTGCACAGGGCGAGCTGATTTCCACCACGCTGTTCCACTTCCACCTGACGGAGTTGGGCATCCGGTCGAAGCTGCTCCCTGCGCTCGATTTCATGAAAATCGATGAAGACAATGAGCCGAAAATCGACTTCATCCGCGATAATCTGAATGAACTATTGCTGCAATCCAGCGACCATAACTTTTTTATAACTCAGGGATATATCTGTCGTAACGCATTCGGTGAAATTGACAACCTGCGCCGCGGGGGGAGCGACTATACGGCCTCGCTTATCGGTGCCGCCATCGGTGCCGACGAAATCCAGATATGGACCGATATTGACGGAATGCACAACAACGACCCGCGTATTGTCAATGGAACCAGGCCCATTGCCCACCTGAGTTTTGACGAAGCTGCCGAACTGGCTTACTTCGGCGCCAAGATCCTGCATCCGCAAAGCGTTTTTCCGGCCCAGCGTTTCAACGTCCCGGTACGGTTGCTGAATACCATGGAACCGCAGGCGCCCGGAACGCTCATCAGTAAAGAAGGGGCAGCCAAAGGGGTGGTGCGTTCCATCGCTGCCAAAGATGGCATCACAGCCATTCGCATCCATTCGTCGCGCATGCTGCTGGCCTACGGCTTCCTGCGCCGGGTTTTCGAGGTGTTCGAACGCTATAAAACCCCGATTGACATGATTACGACATCAGAGGTTGCGATATCGCTGACCATAGACGATACCACATACTTGACGGAAATCGAACAGGAATTGAAAGACTTCGGCTCTGTTGAAATCGATCGTGAACAGACCATCGTTTGTGTGGTTGGCGATTTCGGACTGGATACGCACGGCTACGCGTCGCGGGTGCTGGATGCGGTAAAACACATTCCTGTCCGGATGATTTCTTACGGAGGAAGCAATTACAACATTTCCATGCTGCTGCAAACGGAATATAAAGTGGAAGCTTTGCGATCGCTGCACAACAGACTTTTTTAACCCTTAGCAATAAATGATGTTTGATACCGGGCTCGTTGCCGCCTTTTCTCATAAAGAGACGCCGTTTTACTACTATGATCTGGCATTGCTGCAACGCACATTGGACCAAGCAAAACAGGCGGCTACTGCGCATGGCTTCCACGTGCATTATGCACTTAAAGCGAATTTCAACGACCGTGTGCTGGACCTTATCCGCGACGCCGGATTCGGAGCCGACTGCGTTAGCGGCAATGAAGTGAAAAAGGCAATCGAAACAGGCTTCAGTCCCGATGCCATAGTGTTTGCGGGTGTAGGCAAGTCCGACAAAGAGATTCAATATGCACTTGATCACGACATTTTCGCGTTTAACGTGGAGTCGGTTCAGGAATTGAAGGTCATTGATGGTTTGGCGGCCGTACGGGGGAAGAAAGCTAATGTTGCCCTCCGCATCAACCCGAACGTCGATGCGCAGACGCACCATTATATTACCACAGGGCTGAACGAAAACAAATTCGGCATCTCGCACTGGGAACTCGGCGATGCCATTGACACCCTCAGGGCCTGCCAACATATAGAACTGATAGGTATCCATTTCCATATCGGATCGCAGATAACCGATCTCAATGTATTCAAGAGCCTTTGTGTTAAAGTCAATGAACTGAACAGTTGGTTTGATGAACGCGGATTCCGCCTCCGCGTATTGAACGTAGGCGGGGGATTGGGGGTCGACTACCACGACCCTGATGCCAACAGCATACCCGACTTCCGGTCGTATTTCCAGGTGTTTGCAGATTTTATCGAACGCAAACCGGGCCAGGAAGTTCATTTTGAACTGGGGCGGGCGTTGGTATCGCAATGCGGCAGCTTGATAAGCCGTGTGCTGTATGTCAAGCACGGCATTAAGAAAAATTTTCTGATTCTGGACGCCGGGATGACCGAACTTATGCGGCCGGCGTTATATCAAGCCTATCACAAGATAGAGCGTTTGGGTGCACCTTCCGCATCCGAAGCTGAACTGGTGCATTATGACGTGGTCGGACCCATCTGTGAAAGCAGCGACTGTTTCGGCAAAGAAGTACTGCTTCCACCGTCAGCCCGCGGCGATCTGATCGCTATCCGTACCGCGGGAGCCTATGGCGAAGTCATGGCTTCGCGCTACAACCTGCGCGACGAGATTCGCTATGTTTACGGTGAGCGCCATTAGGCATTAAATAAGGCGAGCATCTCCGCAGTATTGCGTACACCCAGCTTATGCAGGATATTTTTGCGGTGGGTCATTACGGTATATACAGAGAGGAACAGCATATCGGCAATTTCCTGATTGGTATGGCCGTTGCGTACCAAGCCGGCGATTTCAAGCTCCCGCCGTGAAAGCCTGAATTTATTCAGGAATTTATCGTCAAATATGCCGTTGGTTTCCTGCGGCATGGCGGCACGGTCATAGTCAAACCGGTTTTCGCCCCGGTGTATGGCTTTTATGGTATCGATCAGGTGCTGTGCGTCGGTGTCTTTATGCAGGTAACCGTTAATGTCCAGCTCCCGGCATTTGGCATAAATATGCTCGTCGGCATACATGCTCAACACCACAATCTTGCAGGACACGAAATTGTTCTTCAGTAAGCGGATAGTGGCCGGACCGTCCAATACAGGCATATTCAGGTCAACCAGCACCATATCCACGGTATTGGTCTTCAGGTATTCAACAAGCTCCTTTCCGTTTGAGCAGATTTTAACAACCGATAATTCCGGATCCGACCGGAGGATCAGGGCAATGCCCTCTGACATGAGCTTATGGTCATCAGCGATGGCGATCGTTATCATGGTTTGCTATTCCTGTGGAATGCGGAGTGTGATACTGGTTCCAAGGCCGGGGGAAGAGGCTATCCGGATATCACCCCCGATAAGTTTAGCCCGATCATGGAGATTGACAAGCCCTGTTCCCCGATATCCATGCTCCGGATCAAAGCCCAAACCGTCATCGGCAATGGACAGTATACAGCTCCCATTTTCAGTGGCTAACTTAACAAATATCTGGTTAGCTTCCGCATGTTTCAGGATATTGTTTATACATTCCTGAAATATCCGGATGATCATCAGCCGTCTTTGGCTATCTGCCGGTTCGCAAAATCCTTCGTGTGCAAAGGAGATTTTCATCGTCCCTGCTTTCTGTACCTTGGCAAGCTCCTGCGCGATGAAATCCCGGAGCGTATAGCGGTCCACACGATTGATGTTCAGGGTGTGCGCCAGCGACCGGATATCGCGGATTGCCTGATCAATCAAAAGCGTGACATCGGTCTTTTGCTGAAGTTGCGGACGGGAGAGGTATAGCTTGATCAATGAAAGCACCTGGCCCACATTGTCGTGGAGCTCTTGCCCCACGTACTTTAGGGTTTCTTCCCGGATTTCCACTTTTGCTTTTAATACGGAACGCTCATACTGCGCCATCAATTGCTGTTGTTCTCTGATGTGCCGGATTTTTCTCCGCTGGTAAAAAATGACCATCACGAACATGAAAACCCCGATCAATGCCAGCATTAAACTGCCGAACAAGATAGCTATTACAATCTCGTTGCCTGAGGTTTCCATGGATTGAGCTGTTCCTGTCATTCTTTTCGGTTACGGATCGTCGGCCGGTTTGTGAAGCAGGATCCCCACAATATACATCGTGTACAATACGAATGCAAATATACGCATCATCACCGATCCGAAGTAGGTATTATTCAGCACGAAATAGTTCCAGAAAATTGTCGTAAGCGTACTGCTCAGGTAAAAGAAAAAAACAGCCGTAACTATCCAGAATGACGCATTGCGGACAGGATTTGTTTTGTGCCCGTCGTCTGATGTAATGACCCCATGGAAATACAGCAGGCTGAACAAAACCAGCGAAACAGCCATGGCCGTGCGTGAATATGTCATGAAGAACGTAAATCCCTGTATAAAAAACAGGTTGACGAAGTAAAATAAAAGGTTCAGCACCGTGACGATGGCAACGATGTTGCCCTTAGCACGGTGCTGCACGAGGCTATGGAACAGGAAGCCAAAGTACAAAATATTGATTGGGAGGGATAAATTAAATATAAAATGATTGGAAGCATGTTCAGTAAGGATAAACGAGTAGACGGATGCCACTAATTGATAGCCGAACTGGAACAGCAGAAAATAAGGAAACATCCGGAGTGCCGGATTCTCCAGTTGTTTCCTCCGGTAAAAACCTATTCCAGAGCCGATGAGCATCAACCCCAACAATACCACAGTCGCAGCGTTCATGGATCCCTTTGCTTGAAATTCAATACGTGCGGGCCGTTATAATCGCTGGCCGGGCGGGGAGGGGGGCGGACACAGGTCCACGTCATCCGCGGGTAACCCGGCTTGGGACGGTGCGATTGGCAGTACAACGGTGCCGATCTTTCCGTCGGAGGCATGTGCGGCCGGTTGGGCGCCCGGGATGTTCAGGCAATCCACGCTGTTTTCCATGGTCGGATTATCGGGATCACCAGACTTCGTAGCCACCATTACCACCGTATGCGCCTTCTTGTATTCCTGCTTTTTCAGTTCAAATCCCGGATAGTCGTCTGCAATGGCATAATAGAACCGGATGCCGTCTGCATCGTTGAGGCTCATGAGCTCCAGTAAAGCCGCTTTGCTTACCCAGAATGAACGGGGCTCCTCAACCTTTTTACCCAGTTCCCTGCTTCGCTGCGCTGCCGCGGGTTCCCGCCGCTGCTTATCGTAAGCATTGACCATTTGCTGCGCCAGTTCCACGGGGATCAGGGTCAGCTTGCTTTTCTTTCCGTTTTTTTCCATCGTGTAAGGTATTAATGATTAGTTGTTGCCGCTAACATCGGAAAAACGGTTGGATTGGACAATACACCAAAATAGGTATTTTACAGACCGGATTCAAACGCCACATCTGCCTTCCACGCTGCGGCGTTCTGCGATGCCTGCACCGCCAAGCGATCGCAGCGCTCGTTTTCCGGATGCCCTGCATGGCCCTTTACCCATACGAAACGTACTTTGTGAATCCGGTAAACCTGAAGAAAACGCATCCATAGATCCGGGTTTTTCTTGCCCGCAAATCCTTTTTTTACCCAGCCATGCAGCCACCCCTTCTCCACGGCATCAATAACATACTTAGAGTCGGAATAGACAATAACTTCCTGGCCGGGCTTCTTGATCGCCTCCAGCCCCTTGATGACGGCCAATAGTTCCATGCGGTTATTGGTGGTTTTACGGAACCCTTCGGACAGTTCCTTGTAATGCGGCCCCGACCGTAGGATAACCCCATAGCCGCCCGGGCCAGGGTTGCCGCTTGACGCCCCATCGGTATACAGTTCGATCATGGGCAACAAAGGTAGCCATTCGGGCTGGAATCCCTCGTTAAATTCATCGGAAATTGCTTATTTTGTGCAAATGAAGCATATCGTTGTATTTACAGGAGCCGGCATATCAGCGGAAAGCGGGCTGAAGACGTTCCGCGGCGATGATGGGCTATGGGAGGGATACCGGGTAACGGATGTGGCCACACCGCAGGCATGGGCGCGCAACCCCGGATTAGTGCAACAGTTTTACAATGAACGCCGGAAAGCCGTGCTGGAAGCGCAGCCCAATCCGGCGCACCGTGCCCTGGTAACACTTGAGGAAAAGTACAACGTCTCCATCATCACGCAAAATATCGATGATTTACACGAGCGGGCGGGGTCCGGTTCGGTGTTGCACCTGCATGGGCTGATTACCCAATCGCGGTCAACCGTGAACCCTAACCTGACTTACCCCGTTAAGGGATATGAAATCCACATGGGCGAGCGCTGCGAACTGGGCAGCCAGCTCCGTCCGCATGTCGTATGGTTCGGAGAAGCGGTTCCGGCGATGGGGGAGGCCATACCGATCTGCCGCCGGGCCGATATCTTTATCATTATCGGAACGTCCCTGCAAGTTTATCCGGCAGCCGGATTGTTAGATGAAGTGCCGGCGACCGCCGTCAAATATTTCGTGGATCCAGCCGCTTCACAACTGGCCGGGAATACCGATGTAATCTGCATTGACGATAAGGCCAGCGTGGCGGTGCCCCGGATAACAGCCCAACTGATGGCCGCGTTTCCCGACCCGCGCTGAGAACTATCTAATATTCATGCCGTTTATACGCATCGTTGAACGCCCGGCGCATTTCGGTGAACTGAGCCGAAACCGATTGGCTGAACACCTCGTCTATCAGTTGAAACACCCCGTTAACGCCGTCCGTGACATCAATTTCCGGTATTTTGTAAACCTGTTCCAGCGTACCTTGTTCAAATTTGATGATGAATTTCTGGTTCATGGAAAACACCGTGATTTTAAAATCAGGGTGGGGGAGTTCGGCAATCGTTCTCATGGCTTATCGTTCATTATACGAGTCCTTGCGCTTTCATTGCGGCGGCCACTTTCACGAATCCGCCGATATTGGCGCCTTTCAGGTAATTGATGGCACCGTGTTTATCCTTCCCATAATGGACACAGGTATCATGGATGTCGTGCATGATCTTTTTGAGCCGGTTTTCCACCTTTTCGGCAGTCCATTGCTGACCGATCCGGTTCTGTGACATTTCAAGTCCGGATACAGCTACACCGCCAGCATTGGCCGCTTTGCCGGGAGCATAAAGTATACCCGATTTCAGGATGGTTTTGACGGCTTGCTCGGTGCAGGGCATATTGGCGCCTTCGGCGATGCATATGCAGCCATTTTCGAGCAACATGCCGGCGTCGTGTTCGTCAAGTTCATTTTGCGTGGCGCACGGAAGGGCAATATCACATGCAAACCGCCAGGGCTTTTGCCCGGGATGATACTCAGCGTCATAGCGTTTGGGGTATTCCCCGAAATTCCGGTTCAGCGAATTCACATAATCCAGTTTTTCCAGGGAGAACCCGTTTTTATCGTATATGGTGCCCTCGCTATTAGAAACCGTAATTACCTTGGCTCCGAGAGCAATTGCTTTTAACGCGGCATAATAGGCAACATTGCCCGCTCCGGAAATCGCCACCGTTTTCCCTTTCAGCACACCTCCGGTTTCATAAAGCATACGCTCAACGAAATAAAGCAAACCGAATCCGGTCGCCTCGGGCCGCATAAAGCTTCCGCTCCAAGCAGTTCCTTTGCCCGTAAGCACCCCGGTAAAGTTGTTCTGCAACCGCTTATACTGGCCGAACATATAGCCGATTTCGCGTTCACCCACACCAATATCCCCGGCCGGAACATCGGTTTCCGAACCAACATGGCGGCATAGCTCTGCCATGAAGCTTTGACAGAAACGCATGATCTCGTTATCCGATTTGCCTTTGGGATTGAAATCCGCTCCGCCCTTGGCACTTCCCAGGGGCAAGCCAGTCAGACTATTCTTGAACGTCTGTTCAAAAGCAAGGAATTTCAGGATACTTAAATTGACTGTCGGCGAAAACCGCAAACCACCTTTATATGGGCCAAGCGCACTGTTCATCTGCACCCTGTAGCCGCGGTTGACGTGTATTGCATTGCTGTCGTCCTGCCAGACCACACGGAACGATATGGTCCGTTCCGGTTCAATCATGCGTTCGAGCAATCGCTGGCGGACCAATTCCGGAGCATGCGCTTCAAGGTAAGGGATAACGTCCTCCGCGACCTCGCGCACCGCTTGGAGAAATTCAGGTTGATGGGGATTTGTTTCCGAAACGTAATGAATAAAAGACGTTAAATAACTTGACATGGAAATTTAATATAGTGTTTATCAAGTCGGTAAAATTAAAAAGAAAACGCGGATTCTTTGAAAAAATGTCAAAATCTGCCCCAGATAAACGCATAATTCTTATTTTTAACCCGCATTGGCACGCAGCTCCATTGCGTTGACTTCCATCTCCCCATAATTGACGTTATGTTAAATAATAAAAACGGCAGCCCTCGCCTGAATTGCGGCTGCCGTATTGGTATGTATAAGATGGGGTTACTCGGATTGGGTAATCATCAGCGCGGCAACGGTCAGGTTATTGCGCGCATCGATTAAGATGGCGCCGCCGTTAGCTTTGTTTGCCACGTAAGAATCAATGGCCAGCGGGTCGGCCGATTTGAACTGGACTTTACCGATATCATTCAACCCGAAATCGCCGCCCGGCGATTTTTCCAGCGTTTGCATGTCAACGCGGTAAACCACGTCCTGTATTTTCACCTTGGCCACTTTGCCATGGTGCTGCAATAGGTATACCTGGCCGGTATCAAGCGGGCGTGTATCCATCCAGCAGATTTCCGCTTCGAACTGTTGCGACACAGCCGGCTGTTCATTTTGCTTGACCAGAATATCGCCCCGGCTGATATCGATATCGTCCTTCAGGTGAATAACCACGGATGCGCCGTCCTCGGCAACATCCAGCGTTTGCGCGGCCAACTCTATGCGTTCGATAACGCTGCTGAACCCCGAGGGCAGCACAACTACCGGATCCCCTACCCGGAATTCGCCACCGACGACGCGGCCTGCATACCCCCGATAGTCATGAAGTTCGTCTGTCTGCGGCCTGATGACCCATTGCACGGGAAACCGGGCCTGCGCGGTTTCCCTCGCTTTGCTGACAGTAACCGTCTCCAAGAACCCAAGCAGTGGTTTCCCTGTATACCACGGCATGTTTGCCGACGGGTTAACGATGTTATCACCCTTTAAAGCACTGACAGGGATATAGTCGACTTGGCGGATATTCAGGCTTTCTGTAAGCCGCTCGTAGTCTTCTTTCACCTTATCGAACACCGCCCAGTCATAATCGACCATGTCCATCTTGTTCACGCAGACCAAGACATTGGGAATAGCCAGCAACGATACGATGAATGAGTGCCTGCGCGTCTGTTCTACAACCCCCTTCCGGGCATCGATCAGGATGATGGCCAGGTCGGAATTGGAAGCACCGGTAACCATGTTGCGGGTATATTGGATATGTCCGGGCGCGTCCGCAATAATGAATTTGCGCGCTTCAGTTTGGAAGTATTTGTATGCTACATCGATGGTGATACCTTGTTCCCGCTCGGCTTTCAGCCCATCGGTCAGTATCGCCAAATCCAGCGTACCGTCGTTATTCTTGCGGTTGGCGCGTTGTATGGCCTCTAATTGGTCGTCCAGCACCGAATTCGTGTCATATAACAGCCTCCCGATAAGGGTACTTTTCCCGTCGTCCACACTGCCCGCTGTGATGAATTTGAGTATATCCATTACTATCAGATTATCGTTCGTCTTTTCTTTGTTATTAAAAATATCCGCTCTTTTTGCGGTCTTCCATGGCGGCTTCAGATACTTTATCGTCCATCCTTGCACCGCGTTCGCTAATCTTGGATAAGCGAATTTCTTCGATGATATCATCGATATGGTAGGCCTCCGAGGGTACAGCTGCGGTGCAGGTCATGTCTCCTACCGTACGGAAGCGTACTTTCCGGTATTCGATTACATCTTCGTGATCGATATTCAGGAACTCCGCTGCCGCCATCAGCTGGCCATTGCGGGTAATGACATCCCGTTCGTGTGAGAAATAGATGGACGGAAGTTTAATGTTCTCCCTGCGGATGTAGTTCCAGACATCCAGTTCTGTCC
Organism: Parapedobacter composti; assembly: GCF_900112315.1. Lineage (GTDB taxonomy): Bacteria > Bacteroidota > Bacteroidia > Sphingobacteriales > Sphingobacteriaceae > Parapedobacter > Parapedobacter composti. The sequence continues at coordinate 81,611 of NZ_FOLL01000004.1, forward strand.
AATTGCTGATGGGAAATACACGTACGTTCTCCCCTTTCTGGATTCGGCCGTTGTAGATGTTCCATAATTCAGGCCGTTGCCGTTTCGGATCCCATTGGCCAAACTCATCGCGCACCGAAAAGATCCGTTCTTTGGCTCGTGCTTTTTCCTCATCCCTCCGCGCGCCGCCGATACAGGCATCAAACCCGTGCTCGGCAATCGTGTCGAGAAGGGTAACAGTCTGCAATGCGTTACGGCTTGCGTTTTTTCCCTTTTGTTCCACCACTTTGCCGGCGTCTATGCTATCCTGTACGTATCCTACGATCAACCTTTCGCCCAGCCGGGCCACAAGCTCGTCACGGAACGCGATGGTTTCCGGAAAATTATGCCCGGTATCGATGTGTACCAGGGGAAAGGGAAATTTACCCGGCCGGAATGCCTTTTCAGCCAGGTGGACCAACGTAATGGAATCCTTTCCTCCGGAAAACAGCAACGCAGGCTTTTCGAACTGCCCGGCCACTTCACGCAGAATGTATATAGCCTCTGCCTCTAAATGGTCTAAATAATCCATGTTTGTTGTCTGTATTATAATAATGTGTTCAATCTTACCGCACTATGACGCCGCATGTAGCCCGCATTCTTTCTTGCTTTGGTCTTCCCACCACCAGCGCCCGGCCCGGAAGTCCTCCCCTTCCCTGACCGCCCGTGTGCACGGTGCGCAGCCGATACTCGGAAATCCTTTGTCATGCAACGGATTATACGGAATGTGGTTCGCCTTTGCATACGACCATACCTGATCCAATGTCCAATCGTATATGGGATGAAACTTGGCGAGCTGGTTGCCGGCATCCCATTCCACCTGCGACATGCCCTGCCTGTTGTCTGACTGTTCTGCCCGGATGCCGGTTATCCAGCATACTGCGCCTGCCAATGCCCGCCGGAGCGGTTCTATTTTACGGATACGGCAGCATTCTTTCCGGTTTTCAACGGATTCATAGAAGCTCGACGGACCTTTTTGGCTAATGAGCCGTTGTACGGCTTGAGTGTCGGGAAAATAGGCCTCAATGTCTTTTCCATAGGTTTCCAGCGTACGGTTCCACACGTAATACGTTTCGGGGAACAGGCGGCCGGTTTCCAGCGTAAATACCCGTATGGGCAGGTCGTTGCTGAAAATAAAATGGCTAATCACCTGATCTTCTATCCCGAAGCTTGTGGAAAACACGATCTCACCGGGAAACCGGTCGGCCAGTATCGTCAGTGCTTCCGTCACCGGTTTGCCTTCTGCCAATTGTTTTATCTCATCCAGCAATATGTTCATGCGTCCTCCTTTGATGCTATAAGCGAAGCGGTATGTGCATTCAGCTGTTTCACTTTATCGGTGAAATCTCCTTTCAGCAAATCCCGCAACTGGCTCATGTAGGTTAAAGTTTCGTCAATCTCCTCCGGCAGCGCGTCATTCAGCAGTTCCTTTATCCGCTTGGCGATGGTGGGTGATTTGCCGTTGGTGGATATCCCCAATTTAAGGTTCCCTTTCTTGACCACAGATCCCAGGTAGAAATCACAGAGTTCCGGTTTGTCCGCCACGTTGAGCAGCAAATGCCGTCTGCGGCACGCCTGGCGGATGCGGTTATTCAAGGCCGGGTTATTTGAGGCCACCACCACCAGGTCCACGTTGTCCAAATCATGTTCGTCAAAAGCGCGTTCGTATAACCTTACCCCGGGAAAATCTTTGGTAAATGTGCGGACGCCTTCGCTTATCTGCTTGGCGACCACCGTGACGGAAGCATACGGACTATTTCCCAGTAACGCCGTGAGTTTTTCAAGCGCTACATGGCTACCGCCTACCAGAAGCGTATGCAACTGGTTCAATTGCAGAAAGACAGGAAACAATTCGTTGCTGGCTGCCGTTGTCATACCGCTATGCTGTTATGTTGCTGTACGGCAAAATGCTCATGCTTAGCCACCACGTCGCCGATAATGATTACCGCCGGAGCCGCAATTTGCAGTTGCTTTACCCGCGCCGATATGGTGTCCATGGTACCGAGCGCCACTTTTTCGTCTGGGAGTGATCCGTTTTGCACCACGGCCACGGGCAGACCGCCCTTTCCCTCGCGCTGGTAAATTCCGGTGATTTCGGCGAGCTTATTGAGCCCCATTAAAACGACGACTGTGGCGTTCGTTTTGGCTGCGGCATACAGGTCGTCGGAAACGACACCCGCCGTGGTTGCACCGGTGATAACCCAGAAACTCTCACTTATTCCTCGGTATGTCAGCGGGATTCCCTGCAATCCGGCCAAAGCAATGGCGCTGGAGACGCCGGGGATGGCCGCGGCAGGGATATGGTGCTTGGCTGCGAAATCAAGTTCCTCCCCTCCCCGTCCAAACACAAACGGGTCGCCGCCCTTAAGGCGTACAACATGGCCATGGGACCGCGCATACGCTACCATCATCTCGTTGATCTGCTGCTGGCTATATGCATGGTGGTTAGCCCGCTTCCCTACAAACACATGGACGGCCTCCTTGGGCGTGTATTCCAGTAACGCCTCATTAACCAGCGCATCATAAAGCACCACATCGGCGGTTGCCAACGCCTTCAACCCCTTAAGGCTTATGAGGTCGGCATCGCCCGGCCCTGCTCCCACCAACGTTATTTTTGGATAACGGTTCATTCGTTCAATCATTAGTTATTATGCGCTGACCGTGTCACTGGATTCCCTTTTGGCAAGTGACGCTCCGTAAAATGCCGTGGCAGCAGCCAGGTATTCTTTTGCAAAGGATTCCGACGGCTCGTGCTTATTGATTTCCAGCACCTGCGCACCAAAGCTGCCCGCGAAGGGAAACTCTCCCGTTTCAACGAAATGCGTGTCAAAATCTTTGATGATGGCGTGCTGTGAACTGCTGTGGACGCCCTTATCGAGCAGCAACGCCTTTGCGGCGCTGACAAATACGCTGTATGCATGATAAATGGCATCCGCATAAGCCCCGGCGTTGAAGCTTTCGTTGGCCCACCCGAGTTTTTCCTCCGCTTCAAACAACAACGTGGCAACCAAATCAATCACCACACCTGCACATTCGCCCACGCCAATTGCGGTCTGGAAAGTTTCTTCATGGCCCCAATCCACGAACTCATCATCCGTTAAGGTAGTGAGATCGGCCAGGGGTTTCAGCAACCGGTAGAAATAATCTTTTGTCTGCCTGTCGTAATACTGGTGGAACAGCTCGCCCTCATGCGCATTCGCTGCATAATCGTCCAACAGGAGGCGCAATACATCCGTCACTCTTTTGGAGGGCACTTTTACAACCCTATCTGCGGCACGCCCGATGCCATCGCCAAGGGTACCGCCCCCAAGCATCACCTGGGCAGCCGGCACCACTTTACCTGCCGCTTTCAACGAACTGCCATGCAGCCCGATATGAGCCAGCCCATGCTGGCCGCAGGAGTTCATGCAGCCGCTGATTTTAATCTTCAGCTCCCGGTTATACACCAGATCTGCATACTCATCGTAAATCAATTTTTCAAGCACCCGGGCCATTTCCGTGCTATTTGAAATGCCCAGGTTACACGTATCCGTACCGGGGCAGGTCGTCACATCGGCTACGCTGTCGAATCCCGGGGCTGCCAGCCCGAGTTCGTCCAATACCGCATAGATATGCGGCAGGGATTCCTTGCGGACAAATTTAAATAAGAAGCCTTGGTTTTGCGTGATGCGGATTTCGTCAGCAATGTGTCCCCGCAAACCGTCAACCAACTTCCTGGCCTTCCAGGTAGGCAGGTCGCCGGTAGACACCTTTACGTATACGATGTAGAACCCAGCTTGCTTCTGTGGTGACACATTTGTTTTTTCCCATAATTCATAAGCTACTGGATTTTCAATTGTTACCGATGGCACCTGAACCGTTTCCGGAGGTTCGGGCTGGGGTACCGTATCGCGATCAATCACAAATGACTTCACCTTGTTGGCCGTACGTTCCTCGTCTATCAGACGCAACACCTCTTCCAGTCCTATTTTTTGAATCAAAAACTTAAACCGTGCCTTGTTGCGATTGTTACGTTCGCCGTAACGGTCGAATACCCGGATAACGCTTTCTGAATAGGGAATCAGTTGGTCTTCCGGCAGAAACTCATGCACCACATGCGCAATCATCGGCTGGGCGCCCAGTCCGCCCCCGAGCATCACCTTAAAACCACGCTGCTCTACGCCATTCACCGTCCGGATTTTCGGGATAAATCCTAAATCGTGTGCATAGGTAAAAGCCGTATCCCGCACACTGGAGGAAAATGCGAACTTAAACTTGCGTCCCATTTCCTGGCAAATCGGATTGCGGAGAAAATAAGCGAACAACGCATGCGCGTATGGCGACACATCAAAGGGTTCTTCCGGATCGATGCCTGCCGTGGGCGAGGCCGTAACATTGCGCACGGTGTTTCCGCAGGCTTCCCGCAGGGTTATATCATCCTGCGCCAGTTTAGCCCACAATTCAGGCGTCTTATCAAGACTCACATAATGGATTTGAATGTCCTGGCGGGTGGTCAGGTGTAGATTGCGGCTCGCATATTCGTCTGAAATATCAGCAATGCGCAGCAATTGTTTAAACGTTACTTTGCCGAAGGGCAATTTAATCCGCACCATCTGAACCCCCGGCTGCCGCTGGCCATAAACGCCGCGGGCAAGCCGCAGGCTGCGGAACTTTTCATCGGCAATTTTGCCTTCATGAAACGCCCGGATCTTGCGTTCGAGTTCGATGATTTCTTTTTCGACAACGGGATTTTCCAGTTCGGTCCTGAAACTTTGCATGGATGTTGTTTAGCTTTATGTATAATAAAAAACCTCCCTAAATCAATTAGCGGAGGCTGTCTTCTACTTATGCAGCGGACACGGTGTGTAACAGCCTCCCTTTAAACAAGGGCCATACAACAGGGCACCGGCATAATCGTTTGTTCCATAAGGCAAATATACGTAATGTATATAGAAATAGTAGAATAAATTTTTCAATTTAATCCATACGTCATCATAAACGATTTATAATGAACATATTACGATATGTATTTGAACGCTTTTAAAAGTCTGTTGCCTGCCATTATATAAAGTCTATCAATTTTATATATATTTGTCGCCGTCAATAATGCGGGCATGAAGATAAGATTAGCCAGACGTTTTAACGCACTTTTTGGGGTTGCCGGGATACTACTGTTCCTCCCGTTTTGGAGCTGTGCGCCGAAAAATTCATCCGGAAGGGACGGCAAGAATGGTTTGCGCGGCACGGTCAGTATTTCGGGTGCATTCGCTTTATATCCTTTGGCGGTCATGTGGAGCGAGGAGTTCAAAGCCATTTACCCCGATGTCCGTTTTAACATTTCAGCCGGCGGCGCCGGTAAAGGGATTGCCGATGCGCTGAGCGGCATGGTGGATATCGGGCTGGTCTCAAGGGATGTCCATGAGCAGGAATTCGACCGCGGCGCATATGTGGTCCACGTGGCGAAAGATGCGGTGGTGGGCACTGTCAGTGCCCGTAACCCCAATCTTGACGCCATACTGGCAAGGGGGTTAACGCAGGAGGAACTGCAGAAAATTTTCGTTACGGGTACCGTATCCCGGTGGAATGAGGTGGACCCATCATTTACGGCTCACGACTTGCACGTGTATGTCCGATCGGATGCGGCGGGGGCAGCAGAAACGTGGGCGGCATTTTTCGGGAAATCACAAGAAGACCTCAGGGGGATCGGCATTTTCGGCGATCCGGGCGTCGTACAGGCCATACAGCAGAACCCTTTGGCCATCGGGTTCAACAATATCAACTATGTTTATGACCTCAAAACAAGGAAGCAGGTGGCCGATATCCGTGTGATACCCATTGATGTGGACGGCGATGGAACCATCGGACCGGACGAGGCATTTTATGGCAGTATCGACAGCCTGACCGATGCAGTGGCAAGGGGAGCTTACCCCGCCCCACCGGCTCGCAATCTGTCATTCCTGATAAAGGGCAAACCTGAGGATGTGGTTGTGGTGGAGTTCATCAGGTTTGTGCTCACCAAAAAATCGCAGTCTATTCTGCTGGAAAACGGCTATATTCCGCTGAATGACGAACAGTTGGAGGAGGAACACGCTAAACTGAACTGATTTGAAATTTCGGATAATAAAAGACAGATTGATTGCTAATGCGATGCTGGTCCTTGCCATCGCGTCGATGTCCTTTGTTTTACTGATAGGCATCGGTCTTTATTGGAGAGCATCGCCGTTGTTCGAGACCCACAGCCTATGGTCGTTATTCAGCGGAAGCGAGTGGTCGCCCGCTTCCGGCAAGTTCGGCTTCTACCCGTTTATCATGGGAACACTGTGGGTCACGTTTATCGCTGTTGTGGTGGCACTGCCCTTATGCTTGCTTACCGCCATCTATCTGACGGAATATGCCAAATCGAGCGTACGCAAGGTTATTCTGCCCCTGGTGAATATCCTTGCCGGCATTCCACCTGTCATTTATGGCGTATGGGGTATCTTTTTTGTGGTACCGATAGTGCGGGAATATGTAGGCCCCGCGTTCACCGAGTATTCCAGCGGATATACCGTGCTGACCGGCGGAGTGGTGCTTGCCGTAATGATTTTTCCCATATTGGTGAGCATAGTGTCTGAAGTGCTGCGCACCATCCCCAAGGAATTAAAAGACGCTTCCCTGTCGCTGGGCGCAACAAAGTGGGAGACCATCAAGAAAGTTGTGCTCAAGCGGGCGCTTCCGGGCGTATTTGCCGCTACGGTTTTGGCAATATCGCGCGCATTCGGCGAAACGGTGGCCGTGCTGATGGTATGCGGCAATGTGCCGTTGGCTCCTGGATCCGTCTTTGATGGCGGGTATCCGCTACCCGCGCTTATAGCTAACAATTTCGGCGAAATGATGTCCATACCGCTATACGATGCAGCGCTGATGTTTGCTGCGTTATTGCTGTTTGTCATCATTTTCCTGTTCAACTGGGGTTCACGTATTATCTTAAATCGTATTGAACATAAATACAGTTCCTGATGGGTATTAGAAAGCGAAAAGCAGAAGAATGGGTTTTCAAGGCGCTGATGGTGGCTGCTTGTTTGGTGGTCAGCTCAAGCCTTTTCCTTATTGTGGGAACCATTGTGGTAAAGGGTGTGCCTTACCTCACGTGGGACATGGTCACCCAGGTACCCCAAGGGGGGTTCTATATCGGTAAGGAAGGCGGGGTGCTCAATGCGATTATCGGTTCCCTTTACCTCGCGGGGGGAGCCACGGTGCTGGGACTGCTGGTCAGCATTCCCATTTCAATCTACCTGAACATTTACCTGAAACATGGGAGCTTGCTGGGCAAATCGGCCAAATTGGCTTACGATGTGCTGTTCGGCATCCCCTCCATCGTATATGGCGCATTTGCATTCAGCATCATGATATGGCTCGGCGTGCGGGCGTCTTTGCTGGGCGGTATCATTGCGGTGACCCTGCTCATCATCCCCATTCTGGTGCGCACATTGGATGAAGTGATTGCCACGGTACCGCGGGAACTGAAGCATGCGGCGCTATCCCTGGGCGCTACGCGGTGGGAAGCCGCCAAAGTGGTGCTTAAACAGATTAAGCCGGGCATCTATACGGCGGTATTGCTTGCTTTCGGCCGCGGCATCGGTGATGTTGCCGCAGTGCTGTTTACAGCTGGATTCAGCGATAATATCCCGAAGTATATCGATGAACCGGCCGCCACGCTGCCCCTGGCGATATTTTTCCAGTTGAGCAGCCCGATTCCCGAAGTACAGGGGCGGGCGTATGCCTCTGCGCTTATCTTGACCATCATTATTCTCGTGATTGTGGTGGTCTCGCATTTTCTTTCGGCCAAACACTCGAAACATAATCTGTAATATGACGCAACATCCGCTCATCAGTGTAAAGAACCTGAATGTCCACATCGATGGACACCATATCCTCAAGGACATTAACATCAATATTCCTGATAAAAGCGTTACATCCATTATCGGTCCGTCCGGCTGCGGTAAAACCACGCTGCTCAAAACATTCAACCGGTTGCTGGATGATACGGCAAACGTCAGCGTAACCGGCAGCGTCCTGGTGGACGACGAAGACATCTACGCGCCCCATGCTGAAGTAACCCACATCCGCCAGAAAATGGGGCTGCTTTCGCAGCGCCCTTACCCCCTGCCGATGTCTATATTTGACAATGTGGCCTACGGTCCGAGAATCCACGGCATACGGAAGAAGAGCGAACTGGAGGCCATTGTGGAGAAACAGCTGAAAGACACCGGACTCTGGGAAGAAGTGAAAGACCGGCTGCACAGCCCGGCGGCTAAACTATCCATCGGCCAGCAACAGCGGCTGTGCTTAGCCAGGGGACTGGCTGTAGAGCCTGAAATTATCCTGGGCGACGAATCCACTTCAGCACTTGATCCCGTATCCACCCATAAAATCGAAGACCTCTTCGTGCGGCTAAAAGAAAAATACACGATTGTGCTGGTGACACACATCCTCCGCCAAGCCCGCCGCATTTCAGACTATATCATTTTTGTCTACATGGGAGAAATCATCGAATTCGGCCCTACCGATGAAGTACTGCTCAACCCCAAAGAAGAGCTTACCCGCCAATATGTGAAAGGATTTATCAGTTAAATCGAAATAGCCCATACCCCGGCCCCCTGTGCTGCGCCGGGCACGGCACCGGCGTTACACTGCCGCCGTTTTCCAGCGCCCCCTGCTGAACAACCAAAGGGTGAACAGGCCCACCGAGGTTTCCGACACGAATACACCCCAGAATACGCCTGAATGCCCCCACCCCAGCACCTCTGCCAACAAATACGATAACGGAATCTGGATTAACCAGAAAAACACCACGTTTATTTTGGTCGGTGTGCGGGTGTCCCCCGCGCCGTTGAAGGCCTGTACGGATACCATCCACCAGCCATAAACGAAAAAGGAATACGACAGGATGCGCAACCATTCCCCTCCGATGGCTATCACCTGCGCGTCATCGGTGAAAATACGCATCAGCGGCTCGTTAAAGAAAAAGTAGCCGGCCGATATGGCCAGCAAAAACACCATGTTATAAAGCCCGATATGCCATACGGCCGCCTCCGCACGTTCAGGGCGGCCCGCCCCCAGGTTCTGCCCCACCAGCGTAGCAGCCGCATTGGCCAGTCCCATCGCCGGCATCATGGTAAACATCATAACCCGCAAAGCGATAGTAGCTCCCGCCACCGCCTCGCTCCCGATGCCGGCGAGGATACGCATCAGGAAGATCCACGACGTCATGGACACGATCATCTGGCCGATACCTCCGACTGATGTACGCAAAATGGAAAACGCGGCTTTTGCATCCCAATACAGCTGCGAAAAACGCACATGGATATGCCGGCCGCCTTTTCCGAAAAGTACCCGCAACTGCATGGCCACCCCTATTCCCCTCCCCACATTCGTTGCGATGGCCGCCCCTTCCAGTCCCATTGCGGGTATAGGCCCCCAGCCGAATATAAAAATAGGATCGAGAATGATATTCACTGCATTGGCAACGAGCAGTACCCGCATGGCGATAGCCGCATCGCCTGCTCCCCGGAATACCGCATTGATAACGAACAGCAACATGATAACCACATTCCCCCCAAGCATCCATTGGGTATAGCGGTAGCCTTCAGCAATACCTTTGGCGTCGCTCCCCATCAGCGCCAGTAATTCCTTGGGGTAGATGATTCCGGCAATCGCAAACGGCAGGGACGCGAGCACAGCGATAAACAGCGACTGAACAGCGGCCAACGCGGCCCCTTCTTTGTTTTTTTCGCCGACACGCCGGGCCACCACTGCCGTAACGGCCATGGAAAGCCCTATGCCGATGGAATACAGCAGGTACAGAAACGTTTCGGTGAGTCCCACGGTGGCCACGGCCCACGCACCCAGCTTGCCCACAAAAAAAATGTCCATGACGGCAAAGGTCGATTCCATGACCAATTCAAGAATCATCGGCGCAGCCAGCAATAAGATGGCCCTTTTTAATCCGATCTGGGTGTAATCGGCTTCTGTGCCGCGTATGGCATTTTTGATTTCCTGCCAAAGGGTTCCCCGCCTGTCCGCGTGCACCGCGGTGTTGTCATTTGTCTGATAGCCCATCATGATTGTTTTTACCGCTAACCAAGTAGCTGGCCAAATTTAGTGCATGCAATTGACATACACCATGTGCGAAAGAGACAATCCGGGGGGGTATTTGCGTTATTTGAAACTACCGGTTTCCTGGAACGCTCGGCAAAGCTTTTCGGCAATAATCTCTGCTGCAGCGGTTTTGACGAGGGCGATATCCACGTCTATAAGCTGTATAGGCTGAAGGCGTGGCAGGTTTGCGCGATCCACGAAGACCGCGATCTTGGCCCCCGGATATTTCTTCCGGAGCGCCTCAAGGTGCGGCGTGTATTGCTGGTTAAGAAAATAGCGCTCTTCAAGTATTATCAGATCGTATACCTCGCCCTCCCGTATCAGTTCCGTCCGTATTCCAGACTGGCTTATCGCACTCGCACAGACGTCGGGCAAGTAATAATTTACGGTTTTCAGGAGGGCGCTCCGTTCCGGGGCGATGTCATCGATGATGAGTACCCGGAGCCCCCTCTTGGTCCTCGATATCGAAGCGAGGTACTGGTTGATACTGTTCGGATCCATTTAGCAGTTTACTGGATAGTTAAAATATTAGTCATTGTTTGTGTAAACCGAACCGGTTGAGTGCTTCAGGTGCGGATGCCCTGCTGCGCCTCGCGTCGTTTTATCCTCTCACGATTGGTGGTAGCCGGATTTCAGCATGACGGTTAACACTGCCACGGCGTGACATAAATCCGGCCACCACCAGCAAACCTGAGCTTGAACAAGATGAACAGCAAAAATGTGAGCTGGCTACAGACCTAACTGTTATATTGCTTCATGCTTCAAAATGCGATAAAATGAGTTGATTCGGTTGAAATTCCTGGCAAAGACAAACGTGTTTTAATTTAATTTATCATACAGTTTATTGATTTTCATATTATTCAATCACTACACTATTAGGATATTCGGGGCTTTGGCATCATTTATGGTTAGGCAGCAAAATCTATTTGTACGCTCGTTATTGGTCTGTTCATAGGAGCAACAATACTTAGAAACAACGTGGCTAATATATAGAATATATCTTAATAAATTCTAATAATTATTAGAATTTATTCAATTATTTGCTTAGCATGTCAACTCCGCTGAAAAGAATAAAGCATTTTATTGATTTAAAAGGGATAACGGTTAGTGCGTTTGAAAAATCAGTTGGCTTTTCAAACGGCTCATTCAGTGGTCAATTAAAAAGAAACAGGACGATTGGTGTAGATAAATTAGAACATATACTAAAAACTTATCCCGACCTGAATGCCGAGTGGGTATTGACCGGTCGCGGGCACATGTTAAGGGATGCGGAAAAGGAAAGCGACACCCCTCCCCCCGCCTTCCAGGAGGCTATAACCGTTATGGAACGGAACTATGAACGGACCATTGAATCGTTGAACCAGGTCATCGCGGCACAGCAGAAAACCATTGCCGTGCTGGAACAATTAGTGGCCCGGAAAGGGGAATAACCCGCCGCAGGAAATCCGCCATATCGGGGCAACCGGCTGAAGGCCTGCAACGCGGATCGGCGGAGATTAGTTCCCCAACTCAGACATAAACTTAATGCGCATCAATTGGATTTCTTCATACGTGTAATCGTCCGGCCCGAGGTCGCGGAGTGCCTGATCGATTGAATCCACCTCGGCACTGCGAAAATAATCGAACACTTCATCCTGCCGCTCTTCGTCAATGATTTCATCCACAAAATATCCGAGGTTAAGTTTGGTTCCCGAATTGACGATGGATTCCACTTCTTTCAGTAAATCTTCATAACTGATACCCTTGGAATGGGCGATGTCTTCCAGACCGATTTTGCGGTCAATATTCTGTATGATGGATACCTTGAGTGCAGACTTGTTCGCCGTGCCTTTGATAACCAGGTCCTGCGGGCGATCTACTTCGTTTTCTTCGACGTATTGTTTTATCAGTTCAACGAACTGTGAGCCAAACTTCATGGCTTTGCCTGCACCCACTCCATGTATTTGTTTCAACTCGTCGAGCGTAATCGGATAGTGCGTGCACATTTCCTCCAATGACGGATCCTGGAATACCACAAACGGCGGGAGCCCCTTTTGTTTGGCAATTTTTTTCCGCAGTTCTTTCAGCATCTTGAGCAGTTGGGTATCCACGGCCCCGCCACCCTGCTGTAAGGGTTCGTCGCTGCCGTCTTCTGTAGCGGCTTCCATGGGCTTGTTCAGGATGAACTTAATACCGTATGGGCTTTCGATAAAGCGTCTACCGGTTTCCGTGAGCTTCAGCAATCCATAGTGGTCAATATCCTTCGCAAGGAAATTATTCAGCACGGCCTGCCGGATAAGGGATTTCCAATAGATAATCCCCTGCTCTTTTCCGCTACCGAACAAAGGGTGGCTGTCGTGCTTATAAGACGCAATCGGCTGATTGTTCTGCCCGATGAACACATTGATGACGTGGTGGTCATCGAACTTCTCACCTTGCTCCTGGATGAATTTCAAGACATCCAATAAAGCGTCTTCCCCATCAAAGTATGTTTGCTGTGCGCTGCAGTTATCGCACATGCTGTTGCAGCCGGTCTCATCGAAATTCTCACCGAAATAGTGAAGTATTTGCTTACGGCGGCACACCGACGACTCCGAGTAGTCGATAACCTCCTTCAGGATCTGTGTACCGATTTCCCTTTCGGATACCGGTTTGTCCTTCATGAACTTGGTCAGCTTTTCAATATCCTTTTCCGAATAAAACGCCAAGCAATGGCCTTCCCCCCCATCGCGTCCCGCACGTCCGGTTTCCTGGTAATACCCTTCCATGCTCTTGGGGATATCGTGGTGGATGACATAGCGCACATCCGGTTTGTCGATGCCCATGCCAAAGGCAATGGTGGCTACGATAACTTCCACATCCTCCATGAGGAACTTGTCCTGCGTTTCGGCCCGGGTTTTGGCATCCAGCCCGGCATGGTATGGCAATGCCCGGATGCCGTTGATGTTAAGTATTTCGGCAATTTCCTCTACTTTTTTCCGGCTCAGGCAGTATATGATGCCGGATTTGCCGGTGTTGTTCTTGATGAAACGCACGATTTCCTTGACCACGTTTTTCTTGGGGCGCACCTCATAAAACAGATTGGCCCGGTTGAAAGACGACTTGAACAGCGTGGCGTCATTCATCTGCAGGTTCTTGCGGATATCGGATTGCACCTTCGGCGTAGCCGTTGCCGTAAGGGCAATCACCGGTATATTGTTGTCAATGGCATTGATAACCGACCGTATTTTGCGGTACTCCGGACGGAAGTCGTGCCCCCACTCTGAGATACAGTGCGCCTCATCCACCGCCACGAACGACACGGTAATCAACTTGAGGAACTCCATGTTTTCGGCCTTGGCCAGCGATTCCGGTGCTACGTAGAGCAACTTGGTTTTGCCAGACATCACATCTTGCTTAACGCGGGTAACGTCGCTCTTGTTTAACGATGAATTTAAGAAGTGGGCGATGCTGTCGTCGCCCCCGAAAGACCGGAGCTGATCCACCTGGTTTTTCATCAATGCTATCAGCGGGGAAATCACGATAGCCGTACCTTCGCTCATCAACGCGGGCAACTGGTAACAGATGGATTTTCCACCGCCCGTAGGCATGATAACGAATGTGTCTTTTTTTTGTAAGATATTGGTGATTATTGCTTCCTGATCACCCTTAAATGTATCAAAACCAAAAAATTCCTGTAAATTGTCGAATAATCTTTTCTCTATTTCCATTGCGCCTTTCGCAAATTTAGCCAGACTGATATCAAAAGAATGCCCAAAATAACATATTTTTGCGCATATCAGTATCTAAAATTATAAATAATATTTGGGAAAAGCAATTCCGTATCAAAAATGTCACTGAAGACACCGTACGCCCAAACACAAGGTGTTCCGTCTGGATGGACGGGGGATCGGGCAGCGGTTGGATGCGCGTGCTGAAGACCCGCGGCACCTCGGGTTGACCGGTCATTAGTTAAATACTGTAAAAGAAATGCGTAAAGCAATTAAACCGAAATAAACTGATAAAATAAGACAGAATACACATGAAGAATTATTATGCCGTTATCATGGCTGGCGGTATCGGAAGCCGGTTCTGGCCGGTAAGCCGTACCAGCTTGCCCAAGCAGTTTATCGACATGTTAGGAACGGGTAAGACACTTATCCAAGCCACCTACGATCGCTTCCGGAAAATCGTTCCCGAATCCAATATTTTCGTGGCCACAAACGAATCGTATGCAAGCCTGGTCCGCGAGCAATTGCCTAACTTGACGCCCCAGCAATTGATACTGGAGCCGATTATGCGCAACACCGCTCCGTGTATCGCTTATGCGAGTCACAAAATACAACAGCTGAACCCCGACGCCACGGTGGTAATCGCCCCGGCGGATCACCTTATCCTTGATACGGAAGCTTTTGTAAGCGACATCACCAAGGGGCTTAAATGCGCGGAGCGCCACGACTGGCTGATTACGCTGGGGATCAAACCCTCACGCCCGGATACGGGCTACGGCTATATCCAATACGGGAAAAGCGCTTCGGTGCAGGGATTTAAGAAGGTCAAGACGTTTACGGAAAAGCCGAACCTGGAACTGGCCAAAACCTTCCTGCAGAGCGGCGACTTTCTCTGGAATGCGGGAATTTTCATCTGGTCGGTCAAATCCATCATCCAGGCCTTCGACAAGTATCAGACGGAAATGAACGATGTTTTCAAAGAAGGCAGCGAGGTCTATAATTCCGCACGTGAAGCCAAGTTTATTTCCGGTGCTTTTGTGCGCTGCGTCAATATTTCCATAGATTTTGCCATCATGGAAAAAGCGGACAACGTTTACGTCCTCCCTTCGGACTTCGGATGGTCTGATTTGGGCACCTGGGCTTCCATTTATGAACTGGCGGAAAAGGATTACCTTGGCAACGTGTCATCGTCTGCCGAGAATGTCATTGTCTACGATTCGTCCAACTGTATGATCCACGCCCCCAAGGATAGGCTTGTTATCATCAAAGGGCTGCACAATTTCATCGTGGTGCAGTCGGACGATACGCTGATGATCTGCCCGAAAGACCAGGAACAGGGAGTTAAACAGATCGTTGCCGATGTAAAAGATAAATTCGGGAATAAATACATCTGATGGATTCTGGGTTTGTAACAACTGACTTCAGGGATAACGGCCTGGCGGCTGTCACATTCGGCCATCCGGCGCACAACGCCCTGCCTTCCGGCTTGCTTGCGGAACTTACGGCCGCGCTTCGTCACGCGGGCGGGCAGCCCCATGTCCGCCTTATCCTTCTGCAAAGTGCCGGCGACCGTACGTTCTGCGCCGGAGCGAGCTTTGACGAGCTGCTGGCGCTGGAAGATGAAGAAGCGGGCACGGCATTTTTTCGGGGCGTGGCCGATGTGATCAATGCCATACGTACCGTTCCGAAGCTCGTCATCGGAAGAACGCAGGGCAAAGCTGTTGGTGGGGGTGTCGGCTTCATGGCCGCATGTGATTACTGCTTTGCCACGGAGCAGGTTGCTGTACGGCTGAGCGAAGTTAGCCTTAATATCGGCCCGTTTGTGATTGCCCCGGCATTGGAACGCAAGATTGGCCTCGCGGCATTTACGGAACTGGCACTTAACCCCTCCCGTTTTTTTGACGCTCAGTGGGCCCTGCAAAAGGGGCTCGTCCATCACCTGTCGCCCAGCATCGGCGCAATGGACGATGCCATCCGGCAATTTTGCGGACCGTTGCTGGACAAAAATACCGAAGCGCTCAGTGCGCTGAAACGCACCTTGTGGAGGGGTACAGAAGACTGGGATGAACTGCTCGCCCGGCAGGCGGCCATCAGCGGCCGCTTGGCGTTGAGCAACGATGCAAAACTATTACTACGGAAACTTAAAAAATAATGCGGAACCTGCTGTGCGCCCTATTGTTCGCCTCACTGACATTTGCCCTTCCGCTATGCGGCCAGGTGCATTCCGGCAACAAAAAGGCCCAGGCAGCCTTCGCACGGGCGTCCGAGCAACTGCGTAACCGCCAATATGCGCAGGCCATCCGGTCGCTGGAGGCCGCGCTGGCTCTTGATACCGCTTTCGCGGCAGCGCACCAGCAGCTTGGCGATATCCGCCGCCAGCAGAAAGATTATGAACAGGCGGTACGACACTATCAGCACGTTGCCCGGTTAGACCCGGCGCTGACGGCGCTTACGTGGTTCGGGCTTGGCGAAAGCCTGTTGCATACCGGAAGATATGCCGAGGCTTTGCAGGCGCTGCGGAAGTACCTCACCACGCCGGGGTTGAGTGCCGAAGGGCAACGGCGCACCACCAAATACATTGCCGACTGCACCTTTAGCCTGGAGGCGTTGAAACAGCCGCGGGCGTTCTCTCCAAGAAACGCCGGGAGCGCCATCAACAGCGAGCATGACGAATACTTCCCGCGGCTGACGGCCGATCACCGGACCATCATATTCACCCGCAAGGTGGCAGACAATGAAAATTTCTACGAAAGCACGCAGGACAGCAGCGGTCAATGGACGGTTGCCCATCCGCTTCCGGGCGAAGTGAACTCCGACCTGTATAACGAAGGTGCCCATTGCATTTCCCCCGACGGCAAATACCTGTTCTTCACCGGCTGCAACCGGCCTGACGGCATGGGAAGCTGCGACATCTACGTTTCCAGGCGGGAAGGCGACCGGTGGGGCCAACCGCATAACCTGGGGGCGCCCGTCAACACCCGTGGCTGGGAGGCGCAGCCATCGCTCGCGGCCGATGGCCGTACGCTGTATTTCGTAAGCAACCGCACCGGAGGGCAGGGCGGATATGACATCTGGCGATCAGCGCTCCTGGACGACGGGCAATGGGCGCCACCGGAAAATCTTGGGCCCGCCGTCAATACGCCCGATGACGAAAGCTCGCCCTACATCCACGCGGATAATCAAACGTTGTATTTCGTATCGGACGGATGGCCCGGCTTCGGCGGAAAAGATATTTTCAAGAGCCGGCTGAACAAGGAAGGGATATGGCAGCAGCCCGTCAACATCGGCTACCCCATCAACGACCACCACGAACAACGGGCGCTTTCCGTAAGCATGAACGGCAAGTGGGCTTATTTCGCAACCCACAGGCCAGACGCCCTTGGCGGGCTGGACATTTACTTCTTTGAGCTCCCCCCTGCCGTGCAACCGCATCCGGTGGCCTACCTAAAGGGCGTAATCGTGGATGCGGACAACAGGGAACCCCTGCAGGCGACGGTCACGGTGACCGATGTCTCGGCCAACCAGGTGCTTTACCGGGAACAGTCCGATTACGAGAACGGATCGTTTCTCGCTCCCCTGCCTTTTGGCAGGACCTATGCGCTCCACATCAAACAACCGGGTTACCTTTTCTTTTCTGAACATTATGCGCTTGATGATTCAGCTAAAATCAACGATGCATATGAAGTGCGTATTGAGCTTTCCCGCATAAAAACCGGGAGCACCGAAACACTCAACAATATTTTCTTCGACGTGGATCGCTATGAATTGCTGCCGCAGTCGAAAACGGATTTGGATCACCTGGTGGAGTTCCTGAACATAAACCACGGGGTACGTGTTGAAATCGGTGGGCATACGGATAACACCGGGAACGAAGCCTATAATCAGTCGCTGTCGGAACGCCGCGCAAAAGCGGTGCACGACTACCTCGTCAATGCCGGTATTTCCGCCTCACGGCTGCGTTATAAAGGTTATGGACAATCGCAACCCGTAGCCAGTAACGATACCGAGGAAGGACGGCGACTTAACAGGCGGACCGCTTTCAAAATCATTGACTAACATAAATTTAACCGGCATGGAAAACCGCTTTCATTTTATTTTTTGGCCATTGGTCGTCTTGGGCCTGGAATGCAGCGCTCAGGTGGTGGCTCCCGGAGCCCAGTTGCAGTTGGTGGGTAACCAGTTCACTTTTACCGAAGGGCCGGCGGCTGATCGCGATGGCAATGTCTATTTCACGGATCAACCCAACAACCGGATATGGAAGTATAGCATAGACGGGAGACTGTCTGTATTCATGGAAAATGCCGGCCGGTCCAACGGGCTCTATTTCGACAAAGACGGTTCGCTGATTGCCTGTGCTGATGAGCGATTCGAACTATGGCGGATAAGCATGGACAGACAAGTAGAAAAACTGGCCGTTGATTACCGCGACTCGTTGTTCAACGGCCCGAATGACGTATGGGTGTCGCCGCAGGGTTTTCTTTATTTCACCGATCCCTATTACCAGCGGGATTACTGGACGCGGAAAGCGCCCGGCATGCAGGTACAGGCCGTATACCTGTACCGTAAGGGCCGGGTAACGCGTGTAGACGATGATCTGAAAAAGCCGAACGGCATCATCGGGACGCCGGACGGCAGGTTCCTCTACGTAGCGGATATCGGCGACAGCAAGATTTACCGATACAACATCAAGCGCAATGGAATGCTTGCCGGCCGCCAGTTCTTCGCGCCCCAGGGTTCTGACGGCATGACCATCGATGAACAGGGTAACATCTATCTTACCGGCAAGGGCATAGATGTATATAATCCGAAAGGCGAGAAAATCGCCCACATTCCTGTGCCGTCAAACTGGACCGCCAATGTCTGCTTCGGCGGCCCGGACAATGACCTACTGTTCATCACCGCCACCGATAAGGTATTTACCTTGAAGATGGCTGTAAAAGGCGCTACGCGTGTTGCCCAGCATGCTTCCCCTCGGCAAACTCCTCGATGATCTTTTCGTTAAAGTCCGGCAGGTCGTTCGGTGTGCGGCTCGTTACCAGTCCCTGATCTACCACCACGGCGCTGTCCTCCCATTGCGCACCGGCGTTGATCAGGTCTTTCCTGACGTTCTTTACGGAAGTCATCCGCCGGCCTTCCACCACTTCGGCATCGATCAGCACCTGCGGACCGTGGCATATCGCGGCAACGGGCTTGCCGGCATCAAAAAACGCCTTCACAAAAGCCAGTGCCTTCTCATTTACCCGCAGTTTGTCGGGGTTAATAACCCCGCCCGGCACCAACAGCGCATCATAATCGTCCGGGTTTGCCTCATCTAACGGAACATCAACATCAAAGTCAAGGCTCCATTCATCGCCTTTCTTCGCCCGCACCATTTCCTTGGCCGGCGAGACGATATGCGTGGTTGCACCAGCCAGCTGCATGGCATCACGCGGACTGGTCAATTCAATCTCTTCAAATCCATCGGCCGTCAAAATAGCCACTTTCCGATTTTTCAGTTTATCAGCCATGATTTCATCCTCCTTTTTTAAGATTGGCATTTTTAAATAGTTACAGGAAAGTAAGGGGATTTGTTTTCCGGAATCTTACCTTTCCGGCGGCTTCCACTCCCACACGCCGTTTCCGGCTACGGGGTAAATCTGGGCGCCCCGCGAAGGCCGCAGCAGATGCAGGCCCGTTAACGCGCCGAAGGCGGGCAATAACAATGTCTGGCGATGGCGGTAGAAACAGGGCAGCCGGTAAGCCTGTCTTCCCGCCGCCGGGATAAGGCACCCTGGATGCACGTGCCCTGCAATGTTGAACTGGAGCGGACTCACGTGCGCCATTGGATGGTGCGTGCAGACGATGTGGGGAGCTACGGAAAACGCCGGCAGCACATCAACGTCATTTTCCACCAGTAAGTTTTCCGGCAGGATATCATGATTGCCCCGGGTAAGCACAAAACGGATGCCCGGATTATCCTCACGGAAACGCTCAAAAACCAGCCATTCGCTGTTCAGTTCGCTATGGAAGAGATCGCCCAAAAAAACCACCGTACGAACCGGATACAGGTCCATCAGCGATTGCAGCCGCACAACGTCGTTATCTTTCCGCGGGGTCGGCATGAAAATACCGGCCTTGCGGAAATGCGCAGCCTTTCCCAAGTGCCAATCGGCAACGACAAGCGTTTCCTGATCGGGAAGCAGGAGCGCCCTTTCGGGAAGCAAAACAGCGGGGGTGTCCGTAAGATGGATAGTCTTTCCCATGCTATTACGCTTCCAACTGTGCCTTCAATTTTTCCAGTCGAGCCTGCCAATCCTCGTTGCTGTACCGCTCGCGGAACGATTCTGCAAATACCGGAAAGGCAAAGGGCGTGAGGTTAGCGGGCCGCTGCAACACGATGCGGTGCGTGCTTATCCGGTCAAACGCTTTGTACATGCGCGATGCCTCCAACTGGAAATCATACACCTCATCATAAGCCTGCCGCAACAGCAGGTTGCCGGGGTCGTAATCCTCAAATACCGAAAAGAACAAACCCGAATTCGCCTGGAGATGCTTGGTCTTCATGGGTTTGCCCGGATAGCCCTGAAACACCAGGCCCGCTATGCCGGCGATATCCCTGAACTTACGCCGTGCCATTTCCCGGATATTAATACCGTTCCGTATATCATCAAACAACTTTTCGGTTGAAAATAACCCGCGCCGCAGCGCCTCTTCCAGCGGTATCGGATCATCGCAGAGCAACTCAAACCCATACTCATTGCTCGCGATACTGAACGAAGCTTTCCGTATGCTGCTGAGCCGGTAGGCTATCACGGCTGCCATGCCCTCATGCACCAGCTTGCCCTCAAACGGAAACACGAAAAGGTGGTGGCCGTACCGCGTACGGATGTATTCCACCAGCAGCTCATCTTCGGCAGGCAACTCGGATATCCTTCGCTGCTCATCGAACAACGGCTGCAGGAAAAGCAGTTCTGCCGGGTAGGCAGGCGGTTTTCGTTCGTTGAGTTCCGCAAACGTATGCCGCAACGCTATGCCGAAATTGTCCGAAATCGGAAAGCGCCCTCCCATCCATGAAGGCACGGCCCCCTTCCTGCCCGCCGCCGGGCGGACAACGGCCTGTATGTCCTTTACGCGGACCAGTTCCAGCAGTCTACCCGAAAACCAGAACGTATCGCCGGGTTGCAGGCGCGAGATAAACCATTCTTCAATGGTGCCAAGGTGTTTGCCACCCAGGAGTTTCACCTGCATCATCGCATCGGAAACAATAGCACCGATGCTCAGGCGGTGCCGCATGGCTACCCGTTTGCTGGTGACCTGGTAGCGGCCGTTTTCGGCGACCACTTTATGGAACTCTTCATACGTGTCCAGCGTGCGTCCCCCCTTGGTAACCAACAACAGGCATTCATCAAACTCCTCCCTCGTCACGGAAGCATAACAATGCGTGCGTTTTACTTCGGCATACAGTTCATCGGCGCGGAATCCATCAGACACCGCCAGGGAGACCATGTACTGCACCAGCACATCAAAAGAACGCACATACGGCAGGCGCTGTTCCAGCAATCCGTTATATACCGCATAACGGATTGCCGCCCCTTCCATAATCTCGAGCGAATGCGTGGGCAGGAAATAGATTTTACTGGTTTCACCGGGGCGGTGTCCGCTCCGGCCCGCACGCTGGATGAAACGGGCAACCCCTTTCGGAGATCCGATTTGCACAACGCAATCCACCGGTCGGAAATCCACCCCCAAATCAAGGCTGCTGGTGCACACCACGGCCTTTAATATGCCGCGGTGCAGGGCGTCTTCCACCCAGGCACGGAGTTCATTGCTAAGCGAACCGTGGTGGATGGCTATGGCACCTGCCAAATCCGGCGCTGCCGCCAGCAGCTGGTGGTACCAGATTTCAGCCTGTGAACGGGTATTGGTAAACAGCAGCGTCGATTGATGGGCATAGATGATGGGCAACACCTGGTTTATCATTTTGGTGCCCAAATGCCCCGCCCAGGGAAACTTTTCCAGCGCTTCCGGAAGGAGCGTTTCCATCCGGATGTCTTTTTTCAGGTCGGCCTGCACCAAAACGCCTTCCGCTTCCGCCCCAAGCAATATATCCATGGCCTCCTCCAGGTTGCCGATGGTTGCCGAGATGCCCCACACGCGGAGCGCCGGGCAGATGGTACGCAACCGGCTGAGCGCCAGTTCTACGAGTACTCCTCTTTTGCTGCCCACCAGTTCGTGCCATTCGTCTACCACAACAAATTCCAGCTCACTGAAATAATCCCGGTATCCCTTTGAGGCCAGCAGCAGGTGGACGCTTTCCGGTGTGGTAATCAAGGCTTGCGGGGGCGCTTTTCGCTGGCGTTGCCGCTCATTGATATCCGTATCTCCCGTACGCAGCCCGATGCGGTAGTCGAGTTCCAGATCTTCGCTCACCCGCCGGGTGGCCTGGAGGATTTCGGCTGAAAGTGCCTTAAGCGGTGTAATCCAAAGGCAGTGAAGCCCCTTTTTTCGGCGTTCCATACGGTAGTACCGCTGGAGTACGCCAAACCACACAGCAAAGGTCTTTCCGTACCCTGTAGGCGCATTCAGCAATCCCGAACGGCCGTCAGCAATAGCTGCCCAGGTATCCTGCTGGAAACGGTGCGGCTGCCAGCCTTTATTAAAAAACCATGTATCTGCAAATACGTTCAACGGCAGTATAACCCCTTGAACAAAGATACGGTTTTGAGCAGATTTACCAACGCCTTATCCCCGTAATTCCCTTACATTGTTAAAAACCATATTAACCTTGATTATAAAATAAGCCAACATTAACAATTCATCGTATTTTCATCGTATTTCTATCGTATTTTCATCGTATTAAATACGATGAAAATACGTTAATCATAGGTATCTGTATAGTTTTTCAGTCAATTTATTATTGAACTTTGATAGGCTCAATATCGGCTTTGACATATACCGGTTATGAGCGGTTCCCCGACACGATCCAAAGCGCACCGTTCCGCTCATTTACATTGCATCAAGCAGCTGCTGCAAATCCGCGCGCGTGTTCGCCTCGCCGGCCTTTTTGTCGCGCCGCCAGCGCAAGATGCGCGGAAAGCGCAGCGCCACGCCCGACTTATGCCTGCTGCTTTCCTGGATCCCCTCAAAAGCGATTTCGAACACGTGGTAGGGCTCCACGCTACGCACGGGTCCGAAACGCTCCAAGGTATGTCGCTTTATCCATCCATCCAGTTCGGCGATTTCCTTGTCGGTAAGTCCGGAATAGGCCTTCGCAAAGGGCACGAGCGTGCCATCGTCGCCCCATACAGCAAATGTATAATCGGTATAGAGATTAGCCCGCCTTCCATGGCCGCTTTGCGCATAAATCAACACCCCGTCTACTGTCAGCGGATTAGTCTTCCACTTCCACCATTGACCTTTCCGGCGGCCGCTTCCGTACGCGCTGTCTTTGCGCTTGAGCATCACCCCCTCACAGCGGAAATCCCGGGCCCGCTGACGAAAAATCTCCACCTCGCCCCAATGGTTAAAGGGCATCAGGTCTGACAGCAGCAACACATCAGGAATGGCGGTGGAAGACAATAACGTTTCCAGCAGGTTTCTGCGGTATTGCATGGGCATTTCCCGGATATCCTGCCCTTTCCATTCCAGCAGGTCAAAGCATACCATCGCCAGCGGCGCCTCCCGGAGTATTTTCGGCGACAGCGCCTTCCGCCCGATACGCGTCTGCATCACCTGGAATGGCAGCGGTTGTCCGGCCCGCCAGGGGATTATTTCACCATCGATAACCGTGCCGTCCGGCAACACGTCTTTCAGTGGTCCGAACTCTGGAAATTTATCCGTGAGCAGATCCTCCCCCCTGCTCCATACGAAAAGCTGTCCATTGCGTACGATAATCTGTCCGCGGATGCCGTCGAGTTTCTTTTCGATGTACCACTCCGCGATGTCTCCGAGCAATTCCGGCGCGCCTTCCAACTGGTAGGCTAAGTAGAACGGATACGGCTGGAAATCCCGTATGCCGCGTTCCGGTTCTGCAAATAGCGTCGCCATTGTTTCTTTTGCAGGCAGCCATTTGCCCATCAAACGATGGGCTACCGCAGCCTCATCGATGTCCAGGTAAACAGCCAGTGCCTTAATCACCAACTGGCGGGATACGCCCATCCGGAAGTTGCCGGTAATCAGCTTCGTGAAAACAAACCGTTCGTCTTTGCCGAGATGCCGCCAGTAGTTGGTGATGATTTCCTCTTTTTTTTCATCGTTCAGTTCCGGCAACGTTGCGAGTTCCTCAATAACCGATGGCAGCGGATAATCGACAGCCGACGTGCCTGGCGGCAGCATAAGCGCTATGGCCTCGGCCAGGTCGCCCACGATATGGTACGATTCCTCAAACAGCCATTGCGGGATTCCGCCCATGTCAGCCGCCCAACGTTTAAGGTCGGCCGTCCGCACAGGCCGCTTCGGGCGGTTACCTATCAGCAGCGCAATGGCGTACAGTTTGCTCCGGTCGTCGGTCAGCCGCAGGTAGTCCACGATGGCGGCCACCTTGTCGTTTGTCTTGGTGGTCCGGTCGATCGCCACAAACAGCTCCGTAAACAACTTCATGGCTCGTCCTCCTCGGCAGCAGCCCCCTGCAGGTGCACTTCAGACGCCCGGAGTCCGTAGCGTTCGTGCAGCCACCGGGCAAAAGGTCTCTCATAGCCATGCGTAACGTATACATGTTCGGCACCCGTGGCGGTCACCGCACGATTGAGCTGTTCCCAATCGGCATGGTCAGAAAGCACAAATCCGCGGTCTACCCCTTTGCGCCGCCGCGCACCGCGCAACTGCATCCACCCACTGCACATCGCCACACGGTAAGGCATCAATTTTTTCAGCCACGGGGAACCCAAGGCCGATGGCGGAGCTACAACGGCATAGCCCCTTCGTTTTTGGAGGTTCGTTTCCGGAGAGAGGTACTCACCCGGAAAACGGTAACCGTCGGCGATAAGCGCCGCATTCACATTGGCCACGGCTCCGTGCAGGAATACCGGGCCCAGAGCAACATCCAGGTGCCGCAGGAGGGTCTGCGATTTTCCAAGCGCATAACCCAGCAACACCGTATTCATGCCCTCGGAAGCATTTTGTGCCCACCAGGTGTTGATTTCAGAAAAGACGGCCTCCATACGCGGAAACCGGTAGATAGGCAGGCCAAAGGTAGATTCGGTTACAAAATGGTGGCACCGCACCGGCTCATAAGGCGTGCATACCCCATCGTCGGCCAATTTATAGTCGCCTGACACCACCCATATCTCGCCCGCATATTCGAGCCGTACCTGCGCCGAACCAACGATGTGCCCCGCCGGATGCAGGCTTATCCGTACGCCATTGGCCGTGAAGGATTCCCCGTAGTCCAGCACCTGCACGGCGATCTCCGGTCCCAGCCGAAGCCGGAGAATAGGCGCCGTATGCCGGTGGCACAGATAACATCCCATACCCCACCGGGCATGGTCGCCATGCCCATGGGTGATGACGGCCCGCTTCACGGGCTGCCAAGGATCGATATAGAGATCCGCCTGTGGGCAATAAATGCCCTGTTCAGTAAATTCCAGCATCGTTGGATGGTAAACAAAAATAGTCCCCCTTGGTTTATGTAATTATTGCTATGTTTGATGCAGTCTGTATGACTGCTGCTCGGCTGTCACGTGCAGCAGCCATGCCGGATCCATCCGATTAAAAAAACAATTATGCAGATCAAGAACGTTTTCTACGAAGGACAGGTCATTTGGGCACAGATTGATGCCAACAGGCACTTACGGCATTCCGCCTATGCCGATTTCTGCGCGCAAGCCAGAAGCAATATGCTGGATAAAATCGGACTTTCGCTCGGCCGGATTGCCGAGGCCGGCATAGGGCCCGTGCTTTTCCGCGAAGAACTGGTATATCTGCGGGAGATACACCTTAACGATGCCGTGGCGGTAACGGTTGAGCTGACCAGATATAACGCCGCCAATTCGCGGTTTTCGTTCCGTCATGAAATTTACCGGTCGGACGGCACGAAATGCGCCGTGGTTACGGTGGATGGCGCCTGGCTGGATCTCCGTAAGCGGAAGCTTACCGTTTTACCCGCCGACTGGCAGGCCATCGTGGAGCAGCTCCCCAGGAGCGAAGACTACCAGGAGGTATCCACCTGATGCCCCGAAGAAGAAAAAACCCGCGAAGCTCCTGGCCTCGCGGGTTTTCCAGCTGGTTACCCAATTAATCCTCCGCATTGATGCTTACTGCACTTCAATCAAGCGGGAAGCTATCTTGGCTTCTTCTTTTTTGGCGATGTCGACCCTCAAAACACCATCTTTGTAGTTGGCGCTGATTTGGTTGTGGTCAATACTGTCCGGCAACGTAAATGAACGGGTAAATGAAGTATAGCTATATTCACGCTTGCTGTACTTTTTGTTTTCCTCAGCGTTTTCTACCTTCTTCTCGCCGGAAATCGTCAGTACATCACCGTCCACATTGATTTTAAAATCCCCCTTGTCCAGACCCGGAGCCGCCAGCTCGATATGGTAAGCATCGTTGGTCTCGGCTACATTCACCGCGGGAACCCGTGAAATGAAGCGATCCGAAAAAAACGAATCATTAAAAACCGGGCTGAAAAAGTCATTTACCCAATTATCCACGCCCCTGTTTTTGTTGCTGTTTGAAAATTTAACCAATGTCATTGTTCAATCCTCCTTTGCTTTTAATTTCTGGTAACCGCTTTCCAAAAGATATACCAACAGGAAAATCAAACTGTTTAAATGACTTTTTGTCATCAAATTAAAATAACAAATGACTTTTTGTCACCAATCTAATTTTCCCGCTGCCAGAACAACGCAACCTGGGCTTTGGCATGATCGCCGCCGAAAGGAGGCCGGAGCTTGGTAATAGCTACCTCCGCATCGCAGATGAAGGGAAACTCCTGCAACACACGGTTCAGTATCGCTTCTACCACGGTTTCCAACAGTTTGCGTGGTTGCTGCATTTCGTCTTTAACGATGCTGTACAACACTTCGTAGTTTACCGTATTAGTGAGCACATCTTGCTGTTCTCCCGTTTTGGTAAACCCCACGTGCAAGGCCACGGTAAACTCATTTCCAAGCAGCTGTTCTTCCGGATAGAAGCCATGATAAGCAAAAAAGCGCAAATCGGTAAGCGCCACCCGTTGACGGACTTTTTCCATACAGCAAACCTACCGATAATACAGCAATTACACCAAATCAAATACCTGTGCAAACCTGATGATATCCGCTGATGTTTGTTGACCCCCGCATCGCATAGCAAAATGAAAAATACCCAAAAGTGGGTATTTCCTGAACGATGACCGCCGGGTAAATTTGTACCATAATAGCCGAAACTTACGTAATTGACAACCTAACGAGACACTGTGCCCTGAAATAGGATAGAAAGTGTAGCTATCATAGCAAGCAAACAATATCAATGAACAAAAACACAACGGAGATGAAACAGGCCAAGAGAAGCCTGGACGAATGGGTTGCGAAACAGAGAAGAGAGGGATATCAAGTTATCCTTACGGATTTTCGTTCTCGGTGCAGGGATTTGTAAAATAACGAAAGAAATGAAAACAGTCAACTTAATCTTAATTCTATCTTTTTGGTCCGTTGCCCTATGGGGGCAGACAAACTTTGTGGATAGCACTTCATGGATCCAGTATAACTTTCAAACAGGGAGTTATTTAAAGGACATCAAGCGGATTAAGGTACACACCCCGGTGGTTTTTGAGATTCGGAACATCAATCCATTTGCCTATACTGTAACTGTAACGCCTAAAGATTCGGTTGTGGCAAGATCTTCTTTTGACAAGGAACTGCTGGAAGCAATTACGAATTCGGAACTCCAAAAAGGAGCTGAAAAGTTATCGGCTACGCAGGTCGAAGTAAATAGTAGTGTGGCGAACCAAGCGCCGGAATTGGTGACAGCTGATTTCAAAAACGGAACGGACGGGAAATCGAAAAACCAGGAATCTTTTAACAAGATTTCTGAAATTGTTAAACTGCAAGAACAGAGCTGGGAGTTGAAGGAAAAGCTTCAATCTTATCAAGACAGCTTGAACCGGATAGAAAGCCATATATCGAAAATAGGGAACGACACCACTAATGCTCAATCTAAAGACAGCGCAGCGATAGCAAAAGTGAAGGAAATGGAGGAAATAAGGAAAGCCGAATATGATACCCTGCAGTCCGAGGCAAAGAAACGCCTGACGGAAATCGAGTATAAGACAAAGAAATTGCAAAAAGAAGTCAATGACGCGTTGAAAACATACGAGAGCCTGCTATCTACCTTTATTCAAAAGTATGATGCCTTTCTCATCGACAGCCGTTATCTTCTCAGAATGCTGCGTTACACCAATTCGATCAATGCCGTAGCGGATAACCCGCAACTGGATTACAACCTGTTTAAACGGCAATTCAAAGGAGATGTTGATAGGATGTCAGCGGAGCTCTTCAAAAGCCTCAATGAAATAGACAATTATAAACGTAGTCATTCCGAATTAGCGGATGCCTATTTCCGGTTGATTTACACACCGGCGTTGGACAGTATCATGGAACCCAGCGGTATTGCCAAAGCGCAGGCCTACCCCAATTTTTTGAAAGCAAAAGCCGATGGACTTTCGAAATGGTTCGCAGATTATGCGGCTGACAATATTATAAAACAAGCCATTTGGGTAGCATCAATTCTCAGTGACAGCACGCAATACAATTTTCATTCAAGCCCAATCCAGCCGGAGAACGACTTGCTGCAGTTTGAGGTCAAGATTGCTAAACGGCGCCCTGTCCATCCAAACGCACTGTACCGGGAAAAGAATTTCACTTACCGCCAGCCTTTGTATGGAGGCACACGGGTCGACTTCAGTCTTGGATTGGCCGCAAGCTATTATTGGAATGCTCCCACCTATGAGTTAGATACAGAATCGCGGATAACCAAGGCCGGTCCAGACCATATGGTTGCGCCCGCCGTGTTGGGTATGGTTACCATGAGCCGGCGAAGAACCGGGTATATCGCTTGGGGTGGCAGCGCCGGACTGGGGCTGGACATCAATGAAGGCAAGATTCAACTGAGCAACTTCTTTATCGGCCCCACAATGCTTTTGGGAAAATCCGAACGCATATTCCTGTCATTAGGCGCGTCATTGAAAGATGTAGGCCGTTTGAAGTCGGGATATGAATACACAATTGGTGATAAGTTGGGAACTGAGATCCCTCCCACCTCGGATTTATCTTCTTATATGGCCAAACACTATAGAATCGGGGTCTTTGCTTCGATTACTTATAGCCTTACCAAAGACGCCTTGGCGATGATTAAAAACCTCAGGTGATTTTTGGACTTCGCCCGAATATAATTCCCCCAAAACTTTGGACAGATTTTGTTAAAAAATTAAGTGATATCTGGTTTTCCATTATGCTGCTTTTTTTGGCACCATTTTGTAAACGGTCTTTGGGATTTGATCTTCCAGACTCTGGTGTCTTCTTTCCGAGTTATAGTATTCAAAATAGGTTTGTAACCCCTGATAGCACTGCAAGCCATCGCTGGCGGGGAACAGATATACATGTTCGTATTTAACACTCCTCCATAACCGTTCGACGAAGATGTTGTCGATCGCCCGTCCATTACCATCCATGCTGAGCCGGATTCCCTGATGAGGATGAGTGACCCAATCACAGAATTCATAAGCGGTGAACTGGCTGCCCTGATCGGTATTAAGTATTTCCGGAACGCCATACTGTTCTGTGGAGGCTTGCAGGGTCTGCCTGCACCATTCCGAGCTCATCGTATTAGACAAAGACCAGCCCACTACATAGCGGCTGTACAGGTCAATAATGGCACATAAATACGGATACCCGCCCTGGACGGGAATATAGGTGATATCCATAGCCCAAACCTGATTGCAGCGTTCTACCTTTACATCCCTAAAAGATATTTATAAACCCGGTGCTGCGATCCCTTACCACGTTTACTCGTGTTGGGTTTAGGTCCAACGGCCGAGAGCCCCATCAGACGGTAAAGGGGCTCAATGCGTTTGGGATTGATCTGATAACCCTTATCTTTCCGTAGCCAGGTGGTCGTCCGCGGGACACCCAGCCAAGGGTGCAGCATATATTCTTCGTCGATCAGACGCATCAGCTCTAGGTTAAGCCTGCTCTGGGTTACCGGTTTATAGTAAAAACTACTGCGCGATACCCCAACCAACTCACCTTGTCGGCCAATACTCAAACGCCTCGCCTTGTCAATCAGCTGCAGTCGCTGCCGTCTATTTCTGTTCATGACAAGGCTTTTTTTAAAAAATCAATCTCAATCTTCTGCTGACCGATTACCTTCAGGTAGTGCTCTTCTTTCTCCTGGGCTTCAGTCTTGGCGTCCTTGACCGGCTGGTCAAAAACTGAGCCCGCGTTTTGCAGAAACTGGGCCTTCCAAGCGCTGATCTGCGCAGGATGGATCTCATGCTTACGACCCAATTCCTGGATCGTGTAACGCTCGCTCAAGGCCTCCAAAACAACTTTGGTCTTGAAGTCCGAAGTGAATTTCCTTCTACTCATAATACAGTAAATTTAAACAAAGTTATAATTTAATCTACTGCCCCAGTTTCCGGGGGAATTATACTCTGGTATAAATCACGGTCCGACATCCCTTACCAGATAAGCTTCAACGGCTTTCTTTTCTGAGGAAAAACGCACGCCGATAGCCACTTTCTTTCGGCCGTCGGACTGGAACGGGCGGAAATAATCCTTTTCGATGATCTGGTTCAGCGCCGTTTCGGCAGGCTGGTCCAGCTTGAACTCCAGCACGTAGATGTGCGTGGGCGTGAACACCGTGATGTCCGGCCGCGTAGCGGCGTAGTTCCGGTCGCTCTCCATCATCACATCCAGCAGGCCGAAGGTATTCTGGATGATGGCGTGGTAAAACTGTTCTTTCGCTCCCGCCCACAGTGTGTTGGGAATGTGGGAAAACAGCGTATCGACCAGTGTCATCACCTGTTTGATGTCCCCGGCACGGAATGCCTGCAAAAGGCGCAGCACGTTGGGGCGTACCTTGCCCGAGGTTTCGTAACTGTACGCAGATAGCAGGAATACCTGCATGCTTTCCCTTACTTCCAGATTGGGGAAGTCCAGTGTATATATCCGGGTTTTTGCATCGTAATCCTTGACAGTCAGGTACCCCGTCTGGAAAAGGATGGTCACCGGTTCGATGCTGTCGGGGCCGCCGTAGGCTACGCTGTGCCCCAGCAGGTCGTTGAGCGACTCCGGCCCTACGAGCACTTCCCCGCTGGGAAATTCCAGCCTCGGGTTGCGGCGGATCATATCGTAGAAAAATGCGGGTGTACCGGTCTGGAACCAATAATTCTGAAACTCCCGGCTTTTCAAAAAGTTGAGCAAAGAAAACGGATTATACAATGTATCTGTTCCTCCCCACGTATAGCCGTTGTACCAATGCTTGATGGTTTCGAGGATAGCAGGGTCGGCGGCCCGGAGTTCTTCGATTTCCGGGGCGAATGTCCGCTCCAGCTCCGGCTGGGTAATGCCGACCAGCGGATTGAACTGCCTGCCGAGTGTGATGTCTTCCAGATGATTCAAGTCCGAAAACAGACTCACCTTACTGAACCGGCTCACGCCGGTGAGCAATAACAGCCGGATATGTTCGTCCTGCCCCTTCAATACCGAGTAGAAGCTCTTCATCACCGAGCGGTGTGCTTCCAGTTTGGCCGGATCATCGAGATAGTCGATCAGCGGCTTGTCGTATTCGTCGATTAATATCACCACCTGCCCATGGGTGGTCGACGCCTTGACAATCAGCTCTTTGAATTGCTGGTCATAGCTGAAATCGCTCAGCTGTATGCCGAGTTGTGCTGCATTGTCGGCAAGCCCTCGGTGGATGGCCGCTTCCAGCCCCTCCGTGCGGACACCCAGGTCGGCAAAATTGAAATGGATTACCGGATGGGTTTTAGACCAGTCCCATTTATCGTATATCCACAATCCTTCAAACAGCGCTTTGTTCCCCTTAAAAAGCTCCTCTATTGTGTCCAGCAGGAGGCTTTTGCCAAAACGCCGGGGGCGGCTCAGGAAATAATAAACACCGGTAGTTACTAGCTGGTAGATGATCTCCGTCTTGTCGATGTAGATATAACCGTCTTCCCGGATTTTCCGGAAGCTCTGGAGGCCGATGGGGTATTTGCGTAACATGTAACGAAGATACGTCTTTTAAGCGGAAGCCGAAAGCGGAATCCAACGGAGGGGACGAATAAAAATACCTACTTTTGAGTATTTTATGCATATGTTTGATCTCCTATTTTTACAATAGACTGATATCCTCTTCGGCCGGAAAAAGAAACGTCATCAGATGAAAGTAAAAGTCATTCTGTTCACCCTAATTATCAGTCATATATCTTTATCGTTGCGAGCTCATACGATGAGTGAGACCGCTGCATGGCACGCGGTTTACGGAAACCAGCGGGATACACTGGCGATGCTCGTAAGCCGCATAGCCGGATTGCAGCAACAGGCACATGGAAGCCGGCATGGGGCCGGCGAAGACAAAATACGCCTGCAGTTTGCCGGCGATAATTTCCGCGTAGCGGAAAACGGGGAGTTCCGCTACCGGGCTGTTTTTACCAAGCGGGGTGAGAAACCCATGGTCATCGATAAAACGGTTGATTTTACCGGTATCGCTTCGATTTATCCCCTGCCCACCTCGGCTGATGATATCGGTGCACTCCTGATACGTTACGATAGCGGCGATACGGTCTCGTTTTTCTACAGGGACAGCGGTACGGCAGGCGGTGAATTGCTGGGCTACGTCCTGGACCTGGTGTATCACGTGAATAAAGCGAACGGAATAAACCTGGACAGGCTGTTTTCCGACTGGGAAACCGATGTAATAAGGGACCAGACATACGATTCGGTTTCGCGGTTCATTGCCCGGCATCCCGACAGTTTCCTTACGGAGTTTGCCCGCATGGTACGCAACAATAAACAGTCAAAAGATTAACACATGACCACACATTCCTATCCTTCACCGCCTGACATCCCTGCCTTGCAACTGGTCTACCGAAGCTATGCAGGCATACACAGTCTGCTGCGGTTGTTGTCGGCCGGTTTACCGGAACTGCAGCTTGAGTTTTCACCGGACAGCTTCATGGCTTTTTATGAGGATTTCCGGAATCGGGAAACGGAAATCGACCATGCTGCGGGGGAAGCGCTGGAACCCGAATTTTACTGGACAAAGGGCGACGGCTGCTGGGTGCGTGTGTGTTTTGAAGCGCACGAGGGCTATTATGAATGGGGCTGCTATACGTCGCCGCCCAACGTTGACCGCCTCCGGGCGTTTTTCGAGGACGTGAACAGCAACAACGCTAACTCAACTGACTAACATAATTTCTTTTTGTAACTTTAGTGCTTATAGATACAAAAAATGGCAAAAGGAAGAATTCTACAAGTTATACAATCGAGTATAAAGGTCATTACCCAAGACGAAGCCGATTTTATAAGCCTTACAGATATTGCCCGACATAAAGATGCTGGACATACGGACGATATCATCAAAAATTGGATGAGAAACCGGAATACCATTGAATTACTGGGTTTTTGGAAACGATATACAACCCTAATTTAAACCCGTCGAATTCGACGGGTTTAAAAAACAAGCCGGATTAAACAGTTTTGTGATGACCCCAAAACGTTGGATAGAAAGCACCAATGCCATTGGAATAGTATCAAAATCGGGAAGATATGGCGGAACTTATGCACACAAAGACATCGCTTTAGAGTTTGCTTCATGGATTTCCATAGAATTTAAGCTCTACGTTATCAAAGAATTTCAACGCCTAAAAGACGATGAAAACAACCGGCTGAAATTAGAATGGAACTTGCAACGGACATTAGCCAAATGTAAATTATCATATCCACACAGACGCCATCAAAGAAAATCTGATACCAAACAAAATTACCAAACAACAGGCAAGTTTTGTTTACGCCAACGAAGCCGATTTGTTGAATGTTGCCCTGTTCGGGATTACCGCAAAAGAATGGCGAGACAACAATCCTGACAAAGACGGAAATATCAGAGACGATGCAACATTGGAACAATTAGTCGTATTAAGCAACATGGAAAGTATTAACGCTTTACTTATCCGACAAGGGCTATCACAAAAAGAACGTCTCATCGAACTCAATAAAGTGGCGATAACCCAAATGAAATCTTTACTTGAAAGTAATGCAATCAAAAATTAAAATAAGGGAACGAAATAACAATGAATCCAAAGAGACCGGGATCGCGAATTTTTAACCTTTATCCTGATAAAAAAACTATTTTTTTTACCTGAAAGCACAGAATAAGACTGAAAAATACCAGAAACAGGGTGTTTTTTTGCTTTTGCCCCGTTAAAAATTTCATCGATTGAATCATGCAAATCACCTTCAAACGCCCCGTCAGCATCATCCAGATTTTCCGCAATATTCATGTTTACGGTAAAGAGGGGAAAGCGTATGCGGACAGGGCTGAGCAACTGGCATGGAAAGAAATCTCCTCGAAAGCGGGCTACATACAAGACCAGCAACTTTTCCTGCCCCGGACCATTGTGGATGACCCCAGTTTCAGCGGCTGCGACCTGATTACGATGGAAGACAATAATGATACCGGCCAGGGCACACCCAATCGTTGTTTCCATTTTGCAAGACGCAACGTACTTGACATTTTCGAGTTAAAAAAAGGCCCTCCGATTGAACTTCACCTCCGGTACGACCATTTCGAAGTCGGCATGCCCAAAAGGAACAACTTTAAATTGTGTGAGCTGAAAATCAATGAGCCTGTTGAAATCAAAATCAATGGCAAGCTGGATCATACGCTCACCGTCGGGCGCGCACGGACATTCAAAGAGCAGCATTACATTTTTGAATACCTCGGAGACTTTGACGCTTGCCAGTTGCTGCGGGAGCCCTGTCCACCCTATGGAAAGAAAATCCCCGTACACCGGAAAACCGTGGATCTGATCAAGCCGCTCTGGTAAATCGCTTGCTACACCAGATTGAATGCCTGTGCAAACCTGATGATATCATAGTGTGTTTTTGCACCTAATTTCCGTTTGATGTTTCTCCGGTGGGTATTCAGCGTCTTTTGCGAGATATAAGCCCGTTCGCTGATGTTTGTTGGATTTTCGCCCGAGGCGATGTATTGCAGCAATTCCTTTTCCCGTTTGGTCAACGAGGCGAAACGATGGTAATTATCCTTCAGCAACAGGTTTTCGGCCATGAGCCGTTCCGCCTTCTCGGCGAGGTGATGGTTTGGATCCAGTTGCAGGGCAAAGGTGAGCGACAGCAGCGGCCTATCTTCTTCATCGTAAACGAATGGCCGGGATGCACTCAGGTACCATTCAAAAGATTGGTTCTGCCCGGTGGCCACCTGTTGGAAAAAGGAAAACCATTGTGTTTGGTTAGGAACCTTCAGCAACTCCATGAACTTAGGCAGGTAGAACTGCACATCGTCCGGATTGAAAAACTTGGTGAAATAGTCCTGTCCAAGCTGCCGTATTTCTTCTTGGGTAGCCCCCAGCGCCTGCAAGCCACGCTGTGACATGTAAACCACGGTAAAATCACGCACATCATGGATGATATAAACCGGCAGTTCATCAGCAATCGCCTCAAGCGCAGCCAGTTTTCGCACGGCCACATTGCGCACCGCATCACTGCAATTGAATCCAGCAGGCAACAAATCGGTCATCAGTCTAAGTTTTAGGTTATTTCGCCCGGTAAAGTTAAAAAAATACCCGAAAGTGAGTATTTTTTTTCATAGAAAAAGTTCATAACACTGTTCGTCACATTGCAGGTTATATTTTTACGGCTGGGCAAATAGTGGCTGGTATAGGGAAGTACGCCTCCGGGCCTTTTTTTTTGAAGACTGCTAAAAACGCGAAAAGAAGGCGGTTTACCGGATAACCATCGGGAATTACCTATTCATTAAACCAGATTTTATCCCTATACTTGTATGCTAAATAGACGATATGAGCCAATATAAAGCGCCGGATTATTACCTCCTGGACGAACTCATCGGTGAGGAGCACCGGCTTATCCGCGACAGCGTGCGGCAGTGGGTCAACAGGGAGCTGCTGCCGATCATTGAAGAATATGCCCAGCGGGCGGAGTTTCCGCGCCAGCTGCTTCCCGGCATGGCACAGTTGGGGCTGTTCGGCCCTACCATCCCCGAGGAGTATGGCGGTGCCGGGCTCGACTACCTGGCGTACGGCATCATGATGCAGGAGCTGGAACGGGGTGATTCGGGCATCCGCTCAACGGCTTCTGTGCAGGGGTCGCTGGTGATGTACCCCATCTATGCGTTCGGCAGCGAGGAGCAGAAAAGGAATTACCTGCCCAGGTTGGCCAACGGGGAACTCATTGGCTGCTTTGGCCTTACCGAGCCTGACCACGGCTCCAACCCGGCGGGAATGATCTCGCGCTTTGAGGACGACGGGGATCATGTGGTGCTCAACGGCGCCAAGATGTGGATTTCCAATGCGCCCTTTGCCGATATCGCCATCGTGTGGGCCAAAAACCCGGAAGGAAAGGTACAGGGCATCATCGTGGAGCGCGGCATGGAAGGGTTCAGTACGCCGGAAACGCACAATAAGTGGAGCTTGCGGGCTTCGGCTACGGGCGAACTGGTGTTTGACAACGTGCGCGTACCCAAAAGCCATATCCTGCCGGGTGTTACGGGGATGCGCGGACCGTTGAGTTGCCTCAATCAGGCCCGCTATGGTATTGCATGGGGCGCGCTGGGCGCGGCAATGGATTGCTATGACACCGCGCTGCGCTACGCCAGGGAACGGGAGCAGTTCGGCAAGCCTATTGCAGGGTTCCAGCTGCAGCAGAAAAAACTGGCCGAAATGATCACGGAAATTACCAAGGGGCAATTGCTGGTATGGCGCCTGGCCACGCTGAAAAATGAAGACCGCGCTACGCCGGCCCAGATATCCATGGCTAAACGCAACAGCGTGGCCACAGCACTCCACGTGGCCCGAGAGGCCAGACAGGTGCTTGGCGGCATGGGCATCACCGGCGAGTACCCCATCATGCGGCACATGATGAACCTGGAATCCGTGGTTACCTACGAGGGTACTCATGATATCCATCTGCTGATTACGGGGATGGACGTCACGGGAATAAATGCGTTTAGTTAGCCTAACGCAACGGCATGTAAATAAACCAAGTAAGATAATAGTAATGAATTGTAACGCGTTAATTTCTACCGGAGCACTGGCGCTGTTGGCGCTTCCGGTGTTGGCACAGCAGACTAAAATGAAACCTGAAGAAACTGAAGTATGGGAGCCGGAACCGCGCGTGGTTACCACGGCACCGGACAAGGCGCCGTCAGATGCCATCGTATTGTTCGACGGTACGTCGCTGAGTGAATGGGTGAGCGCTAAGGATGGTTCTTCGCCCGCCGAATGGGATGTGGCCGACGGTGCTTTTACCGTGGTAAAGGGCAAGGGAAATATCCAGACCAAACAGGAGTTTACGGATTACCAGCTGCATGTGGAATGGCGGACACCGACGGAAATCGAGGGCGAAGGCCAGGGCCGCGGCAACAGCGGCGTCTTCATGCAGGGGCGTTATGAAGTGCAGGTGTTGGATAGTTATAATAACCGCACTTATTCCAACGGTCAGGCGGCCAGTCTATATAAACAGCGTATGCCACTGGTGAACGCGACCAAGGCGCCCGGTGAATGGCAGACGTATGATATTATCTGGACGGCACCGCGCTTCAATGCGGATGGCATCTTGATAAGCAAAGCCCGCGTAACAGTGCTACACAACGGTGTTCTGGTGCAGAATAACGTGGAGCTCGACGGCGCAACCCAGTTTATCGGTATTCCCAAATACCAGGCGCATGGACCGGGCCCTATCGTATTGCAGGACCACGGAAATCCGGTGAGTTTCCGCAATATCTGGATTAGGCCGCTTTAATGGTGACTGGTGACTGGTGACTGGTGATTGGTGATTGGTGATTGGTGGTTGGTGTTCGTGAAGCCAACCACCAACCACCTTCCACTAATCACAATGCTTCGGCTACTTTGGATTTCTCTTTTTCGTAGCTTTCGTTGTGGACTGCAGCGACGGCGCGTCCGGACGGGTCGTTCAGGTTCTGGAACGATGCGTCCCAAGCCAGCGCCTCGGGCGTGCTGCAAGCCACGGATTTAACCGAAGGCACGGTCAATGCAGCAGTGTCTGACGGGAAATGCTCGGCGAAAATAGACCGGTATAGGTATTCCTCCTTGTTCTTCGGCGGATTGATGGGAAACCGCTCTGCGGCACCTGCAAGCTGTTCGTCGCTTACGCGTTCCTCGGCTTGTGCTTTCAACGTATCTATCCAGCTGTACCCGACCCCGTCGGAAAACTGCTCCTTTTGCCGCCACGCAATGCTTTCGGGCAGGTAGTCTTCAAAGGCTTTGCGCACAATCCATTTTTCCATGCGCCCTTCCCTGATCATTTTGTCTTCGGGATTGAGCCGCATGGCAATGTCGATAAACTCCTTATCCAGGAACGGCACCCGGCCTTCTACGCCCCAGGCGGCAAGTGACTTGTTGGCCCGCAGGCAGTCATACAGGTGCAGCTTACCCAGCTTACGGACCGTCTCCTCGTGGAACTCCTTGGCATTCGGCGCCTTATGGAAATAGAGATAGCCGCCAAACAGTTCGTCCGACCCTTCTCCGGAAAGCACCATCTTGATGCCCATGGATTTAATGACCCGCGCCAACAGGTACATCGGCGTAGACGCGCGCACGGTGGTTACATCATACGTTTCTAAATGATAGATAACATCGCGGATGGCGTCCAGGCCTTCCTGGATGGTAAAGTTAATCTCGTGGTGGATGGTGCCGATATGGTCGGCCGCCTTCTTGGCCGCCACCAGGTCCGGTGATCCTTTCAGCCCCACGGCGAACGAATGCAGCCGTGGATACCAGGCTTTTTCCTGATCGTTTGATTCTACCCGTCGGGAGGCGAATTTCTTGG
Organism: Parapedobacter composti; assembly: GCF_900112315.1. Classification (GTDB taxonomy): domain Bacteria; phylum Bacteroidota; class Bacteroidia; order Sphingobacteriales; family Sphingobacteriaceae; genus Parapedobacter; species Parapedobacter composti. The sequence goes on from NZ_FOLL01000004.1 coordinate 120,441, forward strand.
TTATGGCCGCAATGACCGACGAGTCTAAACCGCCGGATAGCAGCACTCCGTAAGGCACGTCAGACATCAGCTGGCGGTGCACGGCGTCTTCCAGGCCCTTGCGTAGGGTGTCGATATCGGTTACGTTATCTTTCACATGGTCATACTGTTCCCAGTCGCGCGTATACCACTTCTTCGGCTCGCTGCCTTCCTTGCTGTAAATGTAATGCCCCGGAGGGAATGTTTCTATGTGGCTGCAATACCCCTCAAGCGCCTTCAGCTCGGAGGCTACAAAAACCGTCCCCTTTTCATCGCGACCGATATAGAGCGGGATGATGCCGATGTGATCACGCGCAATAAGGTACGCGTCGCGCTCAGCGTCATACAGCGCAAACGCGAAGATTCCATTCAGGTCTTCAATGAAATGCGGTCCTTTCTGTTCATATAAGGCCAAGATGACCTCACTGTCACATTGTGTGGAAAATTGGTAGCCGGGCAGTTGGTTCCGGAGCTGCTGGTGGTTGTATATCTCGCCGTTTACGGCAAGCACGATATTCCGGTTCGGGCTGTACAAGGGCTGTTGCCCGGATTTGGGATCAACAATTGCTAAACGTTCATGCGCTAAAATAGCTCTTTCTGAGCTATATATCCCCGACCAGTCCGGTCCGCGATGACGGATTTTCTTCGACATCTTCAGTACCTGGGGACGTAACTCTTCCGACTTTGTCTTTAAGTCAAAAGCTCCGATGATTCCACACATATATGAATGAGTTAAGTGTTACTTACAATTATATGCTGCAAAGTAACGAATTAAATATTGAAGTTTGCAACAAAATATGTAATTTTTAATGATTTTTTCAATAAAAAGACATTTTTTAAGAAATACTATTAACAAAACAACCGATAGACTGTCACAATTCCAATACAACTCCAACATGTTGAAACGTGGATATCGAACAGTGAATGGATATGTTTTTTGGTTAGCCGCTGTATAAAAACTATTTTTGCGTGCCCAAAGATAATGGCTTTGTTGAATTTATTCAACGTTTGGGGCATTTGTTTTATTTAACGAACTTTTCTAAGTTTGGATACGCCATACGTTGCGCAAACGGAGGGCCTATCACTCCGGCGGTGCGGTTAGGGCACTGCGGAAAGACGCATATCAATCATTAATAACGTGAAGAAACGAATCGCTATTTTTGCTTCAGGCTCCGGTTCGAATGCCCAGAAGATCATGGAGCACTTTAAACATCATGACACTGCCGAAGTGGCGCTCATCCTGAGCAATAATCCGGACGCTTACGTATTGCAACGGGCAGATAATTTTGAGGTGCCCACGCATGTCTTCGACAGGCAGGCGTTTTACGAAACCGATGAGGTGGTACGGTTGCTGGAAAAACTCCACATCGACCTGGTGGTGCTGGCCGGTTTTCTCTGGCTGGTGCCGCAAAACCTGCTGCAAAAATTCCCCAATAAAATCATCAACATCCATCCGGCGTTATTGCCGGCTTATGGGGGCAAAGGAATGTATGGCGACCGCGTGCATCAGGCGATACTGGATGCGGGGGAAGAGGAATCAGGCATTACCATCCATTTTGTAAACGAGCATTTCGACGAGGGGGAGATTATTTACCAGGCGCGTTTCCGCATCGAGCCGGGCGACAGTCTGGAGGTGGTCAAATTCAAGGGCCAGCAACTGGAACATCTGCATTATCCCAAAATAATTGAAAACCTCCTGAAGAAGATGTAAGTTTGCGGCTCGTAAATTAAATAGCTACATTATACATGAGCCATCCTGTCAAAATAAAAAATGCGCTGGTCTCCGTTTATTACAAAGAAGGCCTTGCCCCGTTAATCCGCTTGCTGCACGAATTCGGTGTTACCTTTTATTCTACCGGCGGCACCGAAACATTTATCCGTGAACTGGGGTACGACGTGGTGCCGGTAGAGGACCTTACCGGTTATCCTTCGATACTTGGGGGGCGGGTAAAAACGCTGCACCCGAAAGTCTTCGGCGGTATCTTATCGCGCAGGCCCCTGGAAGCCGACGGCCAGCAGTTGCAGGAATACGAAATACCGGAAATAGACCTGGTGATTGTAGACCTCTACCCGTTTGAAGAGACCCTGGCGTCTGGAGCGGCTGAGCAGGACATCATCGAGAAAATAGATATCGGCGGGATATCGCTTATCCGTGCGGCAGCCAAGAATTTCAACGACGTGGTCATCCTTGCTTCCAAAAATGACTATGGCCGGCTGGCGGATATCCTTGCCGAAAACGAAGGGTATACTTTTTTGCAGCACCGCAAGGATTTTGCCAAGCGGGCGTTCAACGTGTCGTCGCACTACGATACGGCGATCTTTGAATACTTCAACCAGGACGAACCGCTTCAGGTATTCAAAAAAAGCGAACAGCAGGCACAGGTACTCCGCTACGGCGAGAATCCTCACCAGCGGGGTGTCTTCTATGGCCAGCTGGATAAACTGTTCGACAAACTGAACGGAAAAGAGCTGTCTTACAACAACCTGGTGGATATAGACGCCGCCGTGGCGCTGATAGACGAGTTTGAGGCGCCCACTTTTGCCATCCTGAAACATACCAATGCCTGCGGTGTGGCGTCGCGCAGCGATCTGCTGTCTGCTTGGCTCGATGCACTGGCCTGCGACCCGGTTTCGGCCTTTGGCGGGGTAATTATCTGCAATGGTGAAATCGATGCAGAAACGGCGGCCGAAATCAACAAGCTCTTTTTTGAGGTGCTTATCGCACCCGGCTATTCAGCGGAAGCTTTGCAGCTGCTGGCCGGCAAGAAAAACCGGATATTGCTTAAGCGGAAGCCCACCGTGCTTCCTCCCACGCAGTTCAAGTCGCTTTTAAACGGCGTCATCGAGCAAGACAAAGACGCGGTTATTGAAGGCGCTGAACAAATGGAGCCGGTAACAGACCGGCAGCCTACGGAGCGGGAACTGGAAGACCTGTTCTTTGCCAATAAAATCGTTAAACATACCAAATCAAACGCCATTGTCCTTGCCAAAGACGGGCAGCTGTCTGCCAGCGGCGTGGGCCAGACTTCGCGGGTGGATGCGTTGCGCCAGGCTATCCTGAAAGCCAAATCGTTCGGGTTTGACCTCAATGGCGCGGTGCTGGCTTCTGACGCGTTCTTTCCCTTCTCAGACTGTGTGGAAATCGCCGCCGAGGCGGGCATCACGGCCATCGCCCAGCCGGGCGGGTCGATACGCGATAAAGAATCGGTGGAGATGGCAAACGAGAAAGACGTGGCCATGGTGATTACAGGAGTGCGGCATTTTAAACATTAAACAAAAGGCAGGCGTATGAAATTCGGAAGCGTTGACAACCCCGAGGCAGTGGACTTTACGCTCCCTCCTACCCATCCGGATACCTTTGCGCTGCTGGGTAAGGAGAAAACGGACGCGGAGTTAACGGTATCTGTGGGGTGCGCCAAATGGAACCGACAGGATCTCAAAGGATTCTACCCCAGGGGCACCAAGGATGAACTGGTCTATTACGCCACCCAGTTCAACAGCATCGAACTGAACGGCACGTTCTACAATTCGCCCGACAAACAGCAGGTGGAGACCTGGAAGGCCAAAACACCCGCCGATTTCAAGTTTTTCCCCAAGGTGCCGCAATCCATCAGCCACTACGGCCGTCTGCTGAATGTGGATGATAAAATGACAGCGTTCTGTGATGCCATTGCCCTGTTTGAAGAGCAGTTGGGGGTCAGTTTCCTGCAATTGCACGACAACTTCAAGCCCAAAGATTTCCAGCGCCTGGAGCAGTTCATCCGCAAGTTTGCCAACGCTGTCCCCCTGGCGGTGGAAGTGCGCAATGCCGAGTGGTTTGCCGACGCCGATGTAAGCCAGCGCTTGTACCGCTTATTGGAAGAAACTGGGGTCGCCAACATTATCGTGGATACCGCAGGGCGCAGGGATATGCTGCATATGCGGCTTACGACGCCCACGGCGTTTGTGCGTTATGTAGGTGCCAACCACCCGACGGACAAAAGGCGGCTGGATGACTGGGTGGCCCGCATCCGGGAATGGCGGGATGCCGGCCTGCGCTCGCTGTACTTTTTCGTGCATCAGAACGTTGAGCTTGAATCGCCCTTACTGTCCACCTATTTTATCGGCGAACTGAACAAGGCACTGGGGCTTAACGTCCGCGGCCCGGCCCACCTGTTGTAGCAGCCTTCGGCCATTACGGTGGGTCAGTCGTCGAATTTCTCGAGCTGCCTGAGCAAGGTCGCGAAATCTTTTGGATAAGCTGCCTCAAAATGGTATTCTTCGCCTTCAATGGAAAAGTGCAGTTCACGGGCGTGGAGGGCAAACCGCCGCATGATGGGCTGCTCTTCCTGCCCCTTGCCCAACGTAAATCCCCGCTTCTTGATCTGTGAGAGGTAAACGGGCTGTCCCTTATACAGCGTGTCGCCCACGATGGCCGCGTGCTGGGTGGCCAGGTGTATGCGAATCTGGTGCATCCGTCCGGTAACCGGACGGCATTCTACCAATGTGTAATGCTTGAAATAGCGCAGCGACCGGAAATAGGTTTCGGCACGCTTGCCGTTGGCACGATCGATGGTGACATTCTTGTTGCCCAGGTTCAGGATGGGCAGATCCACCAACAGGTCTTCGAAAACGTGTGTGCCCCCGATGACGGCATGGTAAACCTTCGTTACCCTGCGGCGTTCAAATTCGATGGACACCAGCCGGTAAGTTTCGGGGTTTTTGGCTATCAGCAGCAGTCCGGAGGTTTCCTTATCCAGCCGATGGCACACCTGCGCGTCGGCGTGGTATTTCTTCGCCAGCCGCAGTACGCTCAACTCTCCCCCCTCGCGCTCGTCCAGCGACGCCAGAAACGGCGGTTTGTTGATGACAATCAGGTTGTCATCTTCATGGATTACCATATCGGCAAATTGGGGAAATTTGTTCCCGCGCACGTCAAGCGTTTTCATAGCGCAAAAATACACATTACGGGGCAATTCAGGGAACCCCGCATCAATACTTATAAAACCCCTGCCCGGATTTCCTGCCCAGCTGGCCGGCCGCCACCATATTGACCAGCAGCGGGCATGGGGCATACTTGGGTTGCCCGAAGCCTTCATGCAGCACCCGCAAAATCGAAAGGCACACATCCAGGCCGATGAAGTCGGCCAGCTGCAGCGGCCCCATGGGATGCGCCATACCGAGTTTCATCACGGTGTCAATCGCTTCCGCGTCTGCTACTCCCTCATAATAGGCGTAAATCGCTTCATTAATCATGGGCATCAAAATCCGGTTGGCCACAAAGCCGGGATAATCGTTCACTTCTACCGGAACTTTATCCAGCCGTTCAGAAAGTGCTATCACCGTGCTTGTTGTATGCTCGGAAGTACGGTATCCTTTAATCACTTCTACGAGTTTCATGACCGGCACCGGATTCATGAAATGCATGCCGATAACTTTGTCGGGGCGATGCGTGGCCGCAGCGATTTTCGTGATGGAAATGGAGGATGTATTGGAGGCGAGGATGGTATCTTTGCTGCACAGGCCGTCCAGGTCGCTGAACAGTTTCAGCTTGACAGACTCGCTTTCCGTTGCCGCTTCTACCACCAGTTCCGCCTGCCGTACGCCTTCGTCCAGGCGCGTATAAGGGGTAATACGATCGAGTATGGCGACCTTGTCGTCTTCAGAGACAATACCTTTGGCCATTTGGCGGTCCAGGTTGCTGCTGATGGTGACCAGCGCGCTTTCCAGCGCCCCGGGCTTAATGTCTATCAGTGCGACTTTGAACCCGAATTGCGCGAATGTATGGGCGATGCCGTTGCCCATGGTGCCTGATCCGATGACGGCGATGTGTTGCATTTGTGGCATTGAGATGGTCATGAGCAAACATAACGAAAAAACGCCCATCCACCAAGCGGTGGAATGGGCGCTCATCATCAAACTTAACCAAAAAATATAAACAATTATCGCTTGCCGTGGAATCCCCTTCTATGCCGGTCTTTGCCTTTCTCGCCACGCTTTTCACGCTGGGCCTTCATCTTCTCTGCACGTGCTGCCTGCTCTTGCTCCAGCAACTGGCGCTGTTCATCGGTAAGAATACTATGCAGCCGTTCCTGTTCGGCTTTGCGTTCGGCCTGCATGGCGGTCATTTTCGCTTCGCGCACTTTCCGCATTTCAGCCGCCCTGGCCATCTGCTCTTGACGTGCGGCTTTCATTTTTTCCGCTTTCTCCAGGTTCAGTGCGTACACTTCTTGCTGCTGGGCTTCCGTCAACCCTAACTTTTCCGTCATCCGTTCGGTGCGTATCTTGGCCAGCTCCTCCACGTTTTTCGGTTGCCTCGGTTGCTGGGCCATCGCGGCAACTGTTACCGCCGCGGTTAAAATCGTTATCAAGGTTGCTTTTTTCATGGTGTAACTCCTTTTTGTTATTCGCTGTTTTTATTACCGGCGCCTTTATTTCATAAGAGCCCGTTTGACGGTAATGGTTTAATGGAGCGGATTGTTAAAAAGTGTTAAAGCATGTTGTAACAATACCGCCGGTTAGGCGTCTAAACAACATGCTTGATATCAGGAACATTGTAAAACAATATGCCAACCACCGCGCGCTGGATGACGTTTCCACCCAAGTGGCCAAAGGGAGTATTTTTGGACTATTGGGACCGAACGGCGCCGGCAAGACGTCACTCATCCGCATCATCAACCAGATTACCGCTCCAGACAGCGGCGAAATTTATTTTGATGGCGAACGGCTCAATCCGGGCCACATAAGCCGCATCGGCTACCTACCTGAAGAGCGCGGACTGTACAAGAAAATGCAGATTGGCGAACAGATGCTTTACCTCGCCCAATTGAAGGGGCTTTCACAGCAAGAGGCATCCGTTCGCATCAGGCACTGGTTCGAGAAGATGGAAATGCAAAGCTGGTGGAACAAAAAAGTGGAGGATCTCAGCAAAGGGATGCAACAGAAAGTACAGTTTGTGGCTACCGTTGTGCATCAGCCCGATCTGATTATACTGGATGAGCCGTTTTCGGGGTTTGACCCGGTGAATGCCAACATCATCAAGGAAGAGATACAGGCCTTGAACCGCAACGGTGCGACGATTATCTTTTCTACCCACCGCATGGAATCGGTGGAAGAGCTGTGCGACAGCATTATCCTCATCAACAAGTCCAAAAAGGTTCTGGATGGAAAAGTGAAAGACATTCGAACGGCATACCGCACCAATACCTACCGCCTGGAGCATCTGCCCTACGACGGAGTGGTTGCAGACCGGGAAGGGCTGTTTACGATAACCCAGCGGGAAGATACGGGCGGCAACACCACCTTAACCATCCGCATAGCGGAGGGCAAAACCATCAACGACGTGCTGGCCTATCTCATTCCCATTGTTCAAATCCATGAACTCGCCGAGGTAATCCCCAGCATACATGACATCTTTGTACAGCAGGTAACTGCTCAGGCCTCAACCCATTAAATGAACCATACGAATGAACAAGATACTACTCATCATCAAACGCGAATACCTCAGCCGGGTCAAAAAAAGGTCTTTTCTGCTTGTTACATTCCTGGTGCCGCTTTTCATCATCGGCATTTATGCGCTCACCATCTACCTCACGGCCGAAAGTTTCAGGAACAGCGATGCCCATGTGTACGTAATCGACCAAAGCGGGCTGTTCAAAGACGGGCTGGCCGACTCGAAATCCATCCGGTTTACGGAGGTTACCGGCGATGTCCAGGAGCAGAAAACACGTATCTTATCCGAAAAGGAACGGACGTTTCTGCTGATTATCCCTCCGGACGTTGAGCAAACCCGCGCCATTGAGCTGTATGCCAAAGAAACCGCCAGCCTGAACGTCCAGGAAGCCGTCAGCAAAAAAGTGGAAAATGTGCTCCGCGACAGTGCATACGCGCGCGCCGGCATTGATCCGGTTGTGCTGAAAAGCATTAACCCGCAGGTTAAGGTCATATCCCGCGAAATCACCGAACAGGGCGAGAAGGACAGCAGCGCAGGGGCAGCCATGGGCATTGCCATGACCCTCTCCATATTGGTTTACATCTGCCTTTTCCTCTACGGCGCCCAGGTGATGCGCGGCATCATTGAGGAAAAAAACAGCCGCATCGTGGAGGTCATCATCTCTTCGGTAAAACCCTTCCAGCTCATGATGGGCAAGATCATCGGTATCGGCCTGGTTGGGCTAACCCAGTTCATCCTGTGGATTGTGCTGTCATCGGCATTGGTTGCCGTGGCCAGTGTGGGCATGGTTAACGAGGAAGCGGTTAAAGCCCAGCTGGAATACCGGCAGGCCGACTCAACCGCTGCGGTACCGCAAAGCGGGGCAGCGGACGGTATGTGGAATACCGCGATGGAAGAATTGGGTAAAATCGATTTCCAGACCATCATCATCACGTTCCTCGTATATTTCTTCGGCGGATACCTGTTGTACAGCGCCCTGTTTGCCGCGGTGGGCTCGGCGGTCGACAGCGAGACAGAAACCCAGCAATTCATGTTTCCGATAACCATCCCATTGCTTTTTACATATATCCTTTCGTTCGGGGTATTGGTAAACGATCCGCACGGGCCGCTGGCGTTCTGGCTGAGCATGATTCCGTTTACCTCACCCATCGCCATGCTGGTGCGCATCCCGTTTGGCGTTCCGATATGGCAAATCGGCTTGTCATTAGCGCTGCTGATCGGCGGCTTTATCCTGACCACATGGGTGGCGGGCCGTATTTACCGCGTGGGCATTCTGATGTACGGCAAAAAGGCCAGCTACAAAGAACTGGCCAAATGGTTCCGGTATAAGGGGTAACATTCCGCTGGCTGAAGGGCCGCTTAGATGATGCCGTAAAGCGGTCCGCCTGTTGTACCCAGCGTATCCACCCGTTTTTCGACATCCGGGTCTTTAACCAGTTCGGGGGCGTGGTGCGGTTTCTTCCGTGCATCAATGAGCAGCGGTCCGCGGCAACCCCAGTGTTTATGCAGGGTAAAGCTGTCTATACCGTGGATATCATGCGAAGGATTGCTCCGGGTAAATGTGACCCATACAAAATTATGGATATTGGCGGCGGTAAAACCGGCATCGTCGCAAAGCACGATCAGCTGGATGCCGGTCATATCCATCCCCTGCACCTCCCTGCACCAGGTTCCGATGGCTTCCGTTTCCCGGGCATAGTCCGTAAACCCGGGCGCTTCCACAGCCAGCACGCCCGGCAGCGCAAGTTTGCCGTGCTGGAAAGGCCGGGGCAACGGGAAACCATCCCTTAGTTCCGTGGCCAATGCCCGCTTCTTGCTGCCTGCGGCGGCAAACACTACCTTGGAGCCCGCGTTGAGCCCGTCGCCGGTGTAATCCAGCGTGTCTATGGTGGTCTGCGTATGGAAATGCAGGTCGCGCGTAAAATCAATCCGCTCCAATATATGCGTTAGAAACGCTTCTACGTCATGGATATCCAGGCGCGGATTATCCTGATATGCCGAAATAAACAGGTACTTGGCCAAGCTCAGCTGGTTCTTACCCAATATCTGGTTCGCGATGGTCAGGATCTCCTGCGGCCGGTCTACCTGCAAGTAAGGGGTATACCGTTCGCTGCCGATGGCGAAGAGCAGTGGATGCACACCTGCGGCGTCTACGGCGTGCACAGCATGGAGCCCGTTGATTTCCTGAGGGATGGCCGCGCCCGTGATTTCATGGATCAGCGCGCCGAAGCTTGTATCTTCTTGCGGAGGGCGCCCTACCACGGTAAATGACCAAATGGGGTTTCGGCGGTGATATACCTTGTGCACCCGCATCAGCGGGAATGGGTGTACCAAGCTGTAATACCCCAGGTGGTCGCCGAAAGGGCCTTCGGGCTTGTTTTCACCGGGATAGACCGTTCCGGTGATGACGAAGTCGGCATCCGCCGAAATGCAGAACCCCTCATCATCATAGAAGTAACGGAACCGCCGGTTGCCCAGCGCTCCGGCAAACGTCAGTTCAGAGAGTCCTTCCGGCAGGGGCATCACAGCAGCAAGCGCATGGGCGGGCGGCCCTCCCACAAAGATGCTCACCTTCAGCGGCTGGCCCAGGGCATTGGCCTTGGTCTGGTGCACTCCGATGCCCCTGTGGAGCTGGTAGTGCAGGCCCACTTCGGTATCCGGCTGGTAGTCGTTGCCTGCCATCTGTATGCGGTACATTCCCAGGTTGGCCTGCATCACGCCGGGTTTGGACACGTCTTCGGTATACACCTGCGGCATGGTGATGAACGGTCCGCCGTCCATGGGCCAGTTGACCACCTGGGGCAACCGGCTGATGTGCGTAGTGCCGTGAAGGATGGGTGCACCGCTTTTTTTCTTCCAGGGAAGAGCGGACAATGCCGTGGCGGCCACATGTCCGTACCGCAGCGGATGCTTAAGTGCGGCCATGGGGTTTGACTTGACATCCACCAGCACCTTAATCTTGTCCAGCGTATCGCGGAACATGAAACGGGAGCGATCCAACGTACCGAACAGGTTGGACACCGCCGGAAACGGGCTTCCCTTTACCCGTTCAAACAACAACGCCGGGCCCTGCGCATCATATACGCGCATGTGGATGGCTGCCATTTCCAGGTAAGGGTCTACTTCTTGTTTGATACGGACAAGATGCCCGTGACGTTCCAGGTCATTTATACATTCGGCGAGGCTACGGTATCCCATGATGTTCTATTGTTCTTGGGCAACAAAGATAGGCTAAATCCCCCAGCAAAACCGCAAATCTTCTTACCTTTGCACCATGCAAGTGTACCTAGACAATGCAGCCACTACGGCGCTTGACCCCGAAGTCATCCGGGCCATGGTAGAGACCATGGAGCAGCATTACGGCAACCCCTCCTCTATCCATGCCCATGGCAGGCAAGTGAAGACATTGGTGGAAAAGGCCCGCAAAACGGTTGCCGGACTGCTGAATGCGGCGCCTGCGGAAATTTTCTTCACGTCAGGCGGTACCGAGGCGGATAATACGGCCATTGTGCGGGGGATTATCGACCATGGCATCACCCATGCCATCACATCGCCGTTGGAACACCATGCCGTGCTGCATACCCTGGAGGCGCTTGAAAAAAACGGGGCCGTCACCCTGAGCCGGGTCGGGGTGGACGCGGAGGGTCACATAGACCTCCAGCAATTGGAACGGTTATTAAAACAGCACCCGCGATCGTTTGTGTCGCTGATGCACGCAAACAACGAAATCGGCACCCTCACCGACATTGAATACGTGTCGGCCCTTTGCCAGCAATACGGTGCTGTCTTCCATTCCGATACGGTGCAAACCATGGGGCACTACGTACACAATTTCCAGCAGCTGCAACTGGACTTCGCCACGGGGGCGGCGCATAAATTCCACGGACCGAAAGGCGTTGGATTCCTCTATGTTAACCACCGCACAAAGATAAAACCGTTCATTCATGGCGGTGCCCAGGAGCGCAACATGCGTGGCGGCACCGAAAACGTTTACGGCATCGTGGGGTTGGCCAGGGCATTGGAAATCTGCTACGCCAATCTGGAAGAGCACCGCCGGCATATCCAGGGCCTGAAGGAATACATGATTGCCCAATTGCAAACCCATATCCCGGACGTCCGCTTCAACGGCGACATTACGCCCGGAAACAGTTTGTATACGGTGCTCAATGTCTCTTTTCCCTGCATTGGCATCGCAGACATGATGCTGTTCAGTCTCGACATTGCCGGCATTTCGGCATCCGGCGGAAGTGCCTGCAGTTCCGGATCCGACATCGGTTCGCACGTGTTAACAGCTATTGGGGCAGACCCCCAGCGGCCCAACGTACGCTTCTCTTTCTGCAAAAACAATACCCGCGAAGAAATCGACTTCGTGGTCGGTAAGCTCCGCGAACTGTGCATGGAGAAAGCTTAATGCGATTTGTCAGAACAAAAAGCGGATAATTGCTGTTACCTTCTATGTAATAACTCATGGAAAGGAGGAAAACAGACATGGATCCGAAAAAGCCGTTTGCAGAAAACCCAGAAGACAAGCAATTGGAACGTCCGGCAGATGAATTAGAAAATACGGACACAACGGAAGAAACCGATGAAAATACGGGTGTAGACATTGACGAAGTCGTCGATCGGGAAAGCTACGCCGACAGGCGACATGGAAGAACCAACGAAGGGCCTGCCGATGTCAGCAACCCCGGAACGATATAGTTAGTCGTCATCATCTTCTTCATCGAAGCCGGCCGCCGCTTGATAGGCGGCTTGCAGCTCAGACAGGGCATGCATATCGCGTTTATCCTTTGCGACCTGCATGCCCTGTTCGTATGCAGATATCGCTTCATCCGGTTTGCCCAAGGCCTCGTACAATTTACCCAGGTGATAATAGGTGCCCACGTAGTCAGCATGATTGGTGCGCAGGTCTTCATAGTACCGGAGCGCCTGGTCCGTATTACCGGATTTAAGGTATTCCGTGGCCAGTGCATATTTCACAAACGGATCAGCGGGGCTTTCCGAAAGAAAGCCGATAAGTTGTGTCAGACGGTCGTTCTTCATATCGCTACTGCAAACATAGTTAAAATTCACCAGTCTGCCATCCAGCACTTCAGCAACGATTATCCAGCTTGCAATTAACGGGAAGAATAACGATGTTTGTGAAAAACCGATAGACATGAAGATATTAGTATGCATCAGCAACGTCCCGGACACAACATCAAAAATCACTTTTACGAACGATAACACCGCACCGAACACGGCGGGCCTCCAATACATCATTAACCCGTATGACGAAATTGCACTATCTAAGGCCATTGCACTGGCGGAGGGCGGTCAAGGCACCGTCACGGTAATCAACGTGGGGGAAGCCGGTACCGAAGCGACCATCCGGAAAGCGCTGGCCACGGGGGCGGACGAGGCCGTACGCGTCGATGCGGCGCCCCGCGATGCATGGTTCGTAGCCAACCAGATTGCACACTACGCAAAGGATAAGCAGTTTGACCTTATCCTTACGGGAAGGGAATCCATCGACTACAACGGCGTGCAAGTGGCGGGGTTCGTAGGGGAATTACTGGATATCCCTTCAGTTTCCACTGCCAAGAAACTGGAAATAAACGGCACTACGGCCACGGTGGAGCGGGAGATAGAAGGCGGCAAGGAAGTGCTGTCCATTCCGCTTCCTGCGGTTGTGGGCACGGCGGAGGGCGTAGCCGAGCCCCGTATCCCGAACATGCGTGGCATCATGAGCGCCCGTACCAAGCCGCTTTCGGTGGTGGAGGCTATTGAAGTACCTGTTTTATCCCGGATTGTCCGTTATGAACTTCCCGAACCCCGGGGCGCGGTTACGTTGGTGGATGCCGCGGAAGCGGAAAAGCTGCTCGATTTATTACACAACAAAGCCCGGGTAATTTAATGTACATATAAACCGAATAAATAACAGTAACACAACGATATGTCAGTTTTAGTTTATGCCGAAAATACCGACGGGAAATTCAAGAAGCCCGTATATGAGGTGGTTTCCTATGCCAAAGCCATTGCCGACAGCCTGAACACGTCCCTGGCGGCGGTATCCATTGGCGACGTGGATGAAGCGGACCTCGCTGCATTGGGGAGTTACGGGGCATCCACCGTGCTCCATGTGACGTCTGAACAACTCAGGCAGTTCGTCAACCAGGCCTACGCGTCGGTTATAGCGGCGGCTGCCGATAAGCTGAGTGCCGATGTTGTGGTGATTTCCAATTCATTCAGCGGCAAAGGGCTGGCGCCGCGCGTAGCTGCCAAACTGAATGCCGGCTTAGCCGACGGGGCCGTGGAACTGCCTCAGGTAGACGGCGGCAAGCTGACGGTGAAGAAAACCGCCTTTTCGGGAAAGGCTTTTGCCATCACCGAACTGACATCGGCTAAAAAAGTCATCACGTTAAACCCCAATGCCTTTGAGCTGCGCGAAACCGGAGGATCCGCCCAGGTAGAAGCCTTCCAGCCAACGGTAGCCCAGGGCGATTTGGCAACGGTTATCGAGGATATTGTACGGACCACCGATAAAGTTACCTTACCGGATGCGGAAATAGTCGTGTCTGCGGGCCGTGGCCTGAAAGGCCCCGAAAATTGGCATATTGTAGAGGAATTGGCGGAAGCGTTGGGGGCGGCCCTGGCCTGCTCCAAGCCGGTATCCGACGCCGGATGGCGTCCCCACTCCGAGCACGTGGGACAGACCGGTATCGCCGTAAGCCCTAACCTGTATATAGCCATCGGTATTTCCGGGGCCATACAGCACCTGGCGGGTGTCAGCTCGTCCAAAACCATAGTGGTTATCAATAAAGACCCTGAAGCACCGTTTTTCAAAGTAGCTGACTACGGCATCGTGGGCGATGCGTTTGAGGTTGTACCTAAACTTACCGCCGCTATCAAAGCCCGTAAAGGCCAGTGAGGTGATGATTTTCAGACCAGGCAGCTGCATTTTTGAAGAACAATTCGCATATTTGTATTTCCAGGACGGAATGAGGCATGAAGAAGATTAAGTTAGATATTGTCGGTTTATCCTATAGCCAAACCCAATCCGGCGCCTATGCGCTGGTCCTGGGCGAGGTTTCCGGGCGGCGCCGTTTGCCCATCATCATCGGCGGCTTTGAAGCGCAAGCGATTGCCATTGAGATTGAGAAAATGACTCCCAGCAGACCGCTGACCCATGATCTGTTCAAAACATTTGCAGAAACGTACCATATCCGTATCGATGAGGTGATTATTTACAACCTCGTGGACGGCATTTTCTATGCTAAAATTCTTTTTAATGACGGCCACAAGCAGACAGAGATCGATGCCCGCACATCAGATGCCATCGCGCTCGCGGTACGCTTCAAAGCGCCGGTATATACGTATGAATTCATCCTGGCGTCGGCCGGTATCGTAATCGAGGGCAACGATTTCGTATTTCTGGAAAACATCGAATCAACGGGCGCCAACGACCCTGAAGCAATGTCTTCAAAAGAAAGCGCGTCATCATTCGCTTCCATGACCGACGAGCAACTGCAGGAAACGCTGTCCAAAGCGCTGGCTGAGGAAATGTACGAGAAAGCGGCCCGCATACGGGATGAGATAACCCGGAGAAAATCATCGTAAACCCATCAATCCACACAGCCGCCGACCACCCCATATCAACACCAGGTACAGACCCATTCACCGCTAAGCCATGCCGATAAAAATCCGACTCACGGTGATGAACTTTTTCCAGTTCTTTGTGTGGGGATCGTGGCTGATATCGCTTGGCGGGTATATGGGAAACCAACTGGGATTTTCGGGGCTACAGATAGGGTCTGTATACTCCACCATGGGTATCGCATCGGTATTCATGCCCGGCCTGCTTGGAATCGTGGCCGACCGCTGGGTAAATGCCGAGCGGGTGTTTGCACTGGCCCACTTCATTGCCGCTGGGGCACTGATAGCCGCAGCTGGCATGACGGATTTCGCCTCGTTCTATACCTATATGCTCGTCCATTCATTATTTTACATGCCCACTTTGGCCCTGTCGAACTCGGTTTGCTATAATGTGCTGACACGCCGGAACTTCGATGTGGTCAAGACCTTCCCCCCCATCCGGGTATGGGGAACGGTAGGCTTTATCGTAGCCATGTGGGCCGTGGATTTGCTGGGATGGACGAAAAGCGCGAACCAGCTATACCTCGCCGCAGGTGCTGGCCTGTTCCTCGGCTGCTACGCGTTTACCGTACCACCTTCGCCGCCCTACCTTGATGAAACCCGCAAAAAGTCGCTCATGTCGTCGCTGGGGCTGGACGCTTTTGTGCTGTTCAGAAAAAAGAACATCGCGCTGTTTTTTGTCTTTTCGTTACTATTGGGCGCTGCACTGCAAATCACCAACGCCTTCGGAGGACCGTTTCTGGATGATTTCAAGACAAAATATCCCGATTCTTTCGGCGTGAAACATCCCAACCTGCTGCTCTCCATATCCCAGATCTCTGAAACGCTCTTCATCCTGCTGATTCCGTTTTTCCTCACCCGTTTCGGCATCCGTAACGTTATCCTGTTCAGCATCGTGGCGTGGGTGCTGCGGTTTGCGCTTTTTGGTCTTGGTAATCCCGACGACCGGCTGTACTTACTGATCTTATCCATGATTATTTACGGGATGGCCTTCGACTTCTTTAACATTTCCGGCTCACTGTATGTAGAGAAGATGGCCGAACCCACCATCCGATCGAGCGCGCAGGGGCTATTCATGATTATGACCAACGGTTTCGGGGCCATCATAGGCAGCTATGGCAGCGGCTGGGTGGTCGATCATTTCACGGATTCGGGAGGCGTAAGGGATTGGCCCAACATCTGGTTTACTTTTGCCGGCTATGCCCTGGCGCTGGCTGTCCTTTTCCTGTTGGTTTTCCGTGACAGGCGCATTGAAGACATTAAGCGTTGAGCAACTACAGAAATGCTGCCCTGAGGGAGCCGAGGAGTTGGCCGAAAGGCGTATCGCCGCCTACCAGTCCGTCTGCCAGGGCGCTCTTGGTTGCCTGCAACTGCAGCACCTTTTCTTCCACCGTGCCAGGCGTTACCAATCGATAGGCCATCACTTTCCGCTGCTGGCCGATGCGGTGCACCCGATCGATGGCTTGACGCTCGGCCGCGGGATTCCACCAGGGATCCACCAGATAGACTACGTCTGCCGCTGTTAAATTCAGGCCTGTGCCGCCTGCTTTGAGGCTGATGAGGAACACCCGTATCTCCGGATCCTCCTGAAAGGCATTCACCACCTGTTCCCGGAGTCTTGTGCTACCCGTCAGGCTCACATGCCGGATACCTATACCGTCCAGCATATCCCCTATCAGGTGCAGCATTGACACGAACTGTGAAAACACAACCACCTTATGATGCGGCGTTTTATCCTGTAGTTGCTCCTGGAGGAGTTCCAACTTGCCCGAAACCCGGTCATTCAGCATGCCGTCGGGCAGCAGGGCGGGCGAATTGCAAATCTGCCGCAACCGCGTAAGCCCACGAAGCACATGCATGGCCTGTTTGTCCAACTCTTCGCCGGAAAGCGCGCAGATGAAATCACGGAATTCTTTTTCATATGCCTCGTATATCCGGCGTTGATGCTCGCCCATTTCACTGTATAGGATGGCGGTGACCTTTTCAGGTAATTCCGTAGCTACCTCCTGTTTCGTACGTCTCAATATATACGGCTGGATGAGCCGCTGCAGCTCCAGCCTCCGCTTTTTGTTGTTGAACTGATCGATGGGTCTGCCATATACATCACGGAAATAGCGCTTATCGCCCAGTAATGCCGGACAGGCAAATGAGAGCTGTCCATACAGGTCGAATGAACTGTTTTCGAACGGTGTGCCGCTGATGGCAATGCGGTTACGGGCCTGCAGCAGGCGGACGGCTTTATAACGTTGCGATTCGGGGTTCTTGATATTCTGGGATTCATCCAGGTATACGTAATTGAAGGCAAAGGTTTTTAAAAAACGGATATCGGCCAGCAGTGCGGTATAGGACGTCAGCACCACATCATATTGCCCCAAACCCGTCGCTGTTTTGGCCCTGCCGGGCCCATATAATGTAAACACCGCCAGGGATGGTGCCAGCGTATGCAGTTCCCGTTGCCAGTTGAAAATCAGCGTTGCCGGTACTACCACCAGATCGGTTCCGGTGCGACCGGCTTCGCGTTGCGATAGCATGAAAGCAATAATCTGCACGGTCTTTCCTAACCCCATCTCATCGGCCAGTATGCCGCCGAAACCGACATCATCCAGAAAATGCAGCCAGCCTAATCCCTTCCGCTGATACGGCCGGAGCGAAACCTTCAGGCTTGCAGGCGCATCCCTGGGCGCTATGGATTCAACCTGTTTCAGGTGTTCCGTTAATTTACTGATTTCGAGCGTAGCTCCCTCGTCCAGCACCGCCGTATCATACCATGCGGAAACCTTTTCGAAATTAACTTTAGCAATCCGGAGGGTTTCATCATCCACCACCTCTCCGGCCTGGAAATAAGCCGTAAACTTTTCTATCCACGTTTCGGGCAAGATGCCCATCGTTCCATCGTCCAGTACCACGTACCGGCGCTTGTTCCGCAATGCAGCCGCCACCTTTCTCAACGATGTTTTTTTTCTGCCAAAACGAATATTATACGTAGCGTTAAACCAATTAAGGCCGCTGGTCACTTTAATGTCTACGGCGACCCGCTGGCACGTTATTTTATTATCAGTCAACTCATTGAATCCATACACCTCAATTCCGTCTTCATACCATTTATCAAAGGCGGCCAGGAACCATTCCTCAGCAAGGAAATGGCGTTTGTGCAAGTAAAAGTAGTAGAGCTGGTTTTCCAGTTGCTCGGGCAGGTACGGATGTTGCTTGATCAGCAACGCGATGAAAGCCTGTTCAAGGTCGGCATCGCGCGGTACAAGAAAGTTATTCCCTTCACTGTCTATGCCTTTCAGCTGCCGTTCCGTACGGATGGCTACTTCGGCCTCGCCATAGCGCATCACGGGAATAATCATCACATGGTCGCCAAAGTCCGATAAATAAAGTAACCGTTTGGGAGGTGCCGAAAACCCCGCTTCCGCAAGCTGTCTGGCATCGCCTGGCCGGATATCCGGATAGGTGACCCGGATATTATCGGCCAGTTTATCCAGCACCCGTTGCTGGAATTCGCGGTATTTTCCTGCATGAATGAGCAGTTTGCCTGCATGGGCTTTCAGCAACGCTATCGTTGACAGCAATAATGCATTGTCTATCAAGTATAATGTATCTTTTAATTGAAGGAAATATCCGCATTTCAACGGCAGCTCATGCAGGCTATAGAGCATGCCGTCTATGTCAATTTTTCCGGTAATGGCATAAAAGGCACCCTCCGCCTGCACGGAAAGGCAAGCTGTATCGGGCGCGCGGGCTACCCTCACTGGGAGTAATGCCTTGACAGTCAGGTTCTCGCTCAGACTATCGTCATGATAGTAAAACGGATAACCTGCTCCATGTGTTAAAGCGGCGCACAGTGCTTCCAGATCAGACGCGGTGCGGTCTCCATCCATCACCTGCTGCAGCTTGGCTACCGCCGCATAGAAGCGGGCCTCACCGACATCCGCAGCAGCGACTGCCCGTTCCAGCGGCTGGATATTGCTGAACGGGGGTTTTAGTTTGCCTGATTTGGTGCGCTGGGCATCGATAAGCGTGATCACCGGGTTCCGGTAGTATTTATGGCGGGTGATGACAACTGCCATCCGGTCGGTCCCCGCCGTAACGCGCGGGAGACTGTGGTGGCGCGCCGCATGTTCGGCCAGTTCCTGCAACCTGGGTGAGACAGGCGATATCAATCCCTGAAGGCAGGGCTGGACGGATAACCTACCGTCGGCAAATACCGGCGACAGGTAACGTGATAAATCAGGCTCATGTTCCAACCCGTAAACAGCGGCTGCGCGCCGCAGGTATTGCTCTCGCCTCAGGGGATGGAAAAACACCCCCAGCTCTTCACGGTATAGGATAGCGGCCAGCACAATGGCTTCTGCCGGTGATAGCCGATCGGCAGCGCCCGGCCGATCACTCGAAACGGTCAGCTGCCGGGCTTCTTGCACCACCCCGACCATGACTTCCCCGCCCCCTGCGGCCTGTTTGCAGGCAAACACCCCGCTATTCACCTGTAATTCGTGAGGCGTTACAGACAAACAGGCTTTCCTTTCGACAAAAAAGCCCCCGCCCACCGCCGCGGCTACCTCCCATTCGGAAAGCTGGTCGATTAGCGTATCACGGAATACGAATACGTGGAGCTTTTCAACATCGGGCATCTGCAAATATATCCAATTCCCTCGATGAACTCATGGTAGGCAAGCTTTTCTTATCTTTGATGCCAAATGGCCGTAACGTTTAATCTTTCAGGCATAGACCTCCCCATTAACGCGGTTGTTCCTCAAGTTAGGCAGCAACTCAGCACGCATAATACACTTATTATCAGCACGCCTCCGGGTGCGGGAAAAAGCACCATTGTTCCCCTTGCATTGCTGGGAGAACCTTGGCTTGGGGGCAGGAAAATTATTATGCTTGAGCCGCGCCGGCTGGCGGCAAGCAGTATTGCGCACCGCATGGCGTCGCTGCTCGACGAAAAGGCCGGTGAAACCGTCGGGTACCGGGTCCGTTTTGAAAACCAGACGTCAGCCCGTACCCGTATTGAAGTGGTTACCGAAGGCATCCTTACCCGGATGCTTCATCATGATAATGCGCTGGAAGATGTGGGCATCGTGATTTTCGATGAATTTCATGAACGGAGGCTGCATACCGACCTGTCGTTGGCGCTCTGCCGCGAGAGCCAGCAGGTGTTGCGTCCCGACCTGCGTCTGCTCATCATGTCGGCCACGCTGGATACCGGGCAACTTGCTGATCTCCTGGGAGCACCGGTGGTGGAAAGCCGGGGCCGTACTTATCCGGTTGAGATTATCCATACGGAAGATCCGGATCCCAAGGAAATGCCGCGGGAATGTGCCCGTACCATCGCCCGTGCCTTCCGGGAAAAGGCGGGCGACGTGCTGGCCTTTCTGCCGGGAGAGGCCGAGATCAGGCAATGCGCGCAACTGCTCCAGGAGGGCGGCATTCCGGCAGCCATCCACCCTTTATATGGGCAACTATCGCTTGCCGAGCAGCATGCGGCCATCCAACCGAACCGGCATGGACAACGGAAAATTGTGCTGGCTACCGCTATTGCAGAAACCAGTCTTACCATTGAAGGTATAGCTGTGGTAATCGATTGCGGATATACCCGCACCCCGGCGTTCGATCCCGCATCGGGCCTATCGCGCCTCAAGACCGTGCGTATTTCGCTGGATGCCGCAGACCAGCGTGCAGGGCGCGCAGGACGGCTGGGGCCGGGTACCTGCTACCGTATGTGGACAATAGCTACCGAGCAGCGCATGGCCCCTTACCGCAAGCCTGAGGTACTGGAGGCAGACCTTACCGCGCTGCTGCTCGACATCGCCCGATGGGGTATTCAAGACCTGAAACAGCTGGACTGGCTTACTGTGCCGCCGCACACTGCGGTAATGCAGGCAACAGACCTGCTCCATGCGCTGGGTGCGCTGGCACAGCACCGCATTACCCCTCATGGCAGGGCCATACACGCATTGCCGTGCCATCCCCGCATTGCCCACATGCTGCTCACGAGTGTTCCGCTGAACCTGGCCGGCCTGGCTACGGATATCGCTGCCTTATTGGAAGAGCGCGATCCGCTGGGCCGCGAAGCGGGAATAGACCTCAACCAGCGCATCGAAGCACTGCGGAAACACCGGGTTTACGGAAAACAGGGCAAGCGGTTTGATAATATCGAGAAGATTGCCCGTTCCTACCGGAAATTGCTCGATATACCGGAAGAAAACGGACCGGTGGAACCCCGTCGCACAGGCATGCTGCTGGCATACGCTTACCCGGAGCGCATTGCTAAGGCTCGCAGCGGCGGAGATGGCACCTTCCAGCTCGCCAATGGAAAACGGGTTGCCGTGGCTTCGCACGATAGCCTGGCCCATGAGCCGTGGTTGGCCATTGCTTTGCTTGATGCACGTGAAGGAATGGGAAAAGTATTTATGGCTTCGGCCGTTGATCCCAACGATTTGTCCGATTTCATCCGCGAGACGGACCGCGTCATATGGGATACCCGGAGAGGCGGCATCGTTGCGTCACGCGACCGCCGCATAGGCCATATCACCGTAGCATCGGCGCCGCTTGCGGCTGCCGACGAAGAAAGCGTTGTCCGGGCAATACACGAAGCTATCCGATCCGAAGGTGCCCAACTGCTGACCTTTGACGATGCAGTAGCGCAATGGCAGAACCGGGTGCTGAGCCTTCGCCGGTGGCGGCCGGACGAAGCTTGGCCCGACATATCCACAGACACCTTGCTCCGTACACCGGAGTTGTGGCTCACACCCTACCTTCAGGGTATCCGGAAGGTGGAGGAACTGAAGAAGCTGAATCTGGCAACCATCATGGCCCATAGCTTGGATTATGCGCAGCAACAGGCACTGGAGAAGCTGGCACCAACCACACTGGAAGTTCCCAGCGGCTCGTTCATCAAACTAAGGTATCACCCAGGCGGAGAACCGCCCGTATTGGCGGTACGGCTTCAGGAAGTTTTCGGTCTTCTTGACACCCCCCTTATCAATGGCGGGCGGACTGCCGTGGTACTCCATCTCCTCTCTCCCGGTTTTAAACCGGTTCAGGTGACGGCAGACCTCCGAAGCTTTTGGCAGACGGCCTATTTCGAAGTGCGTAAGGAACTCAAAAGGCGTTACCCTAAGCACGCCTGGCCCGAAGACCCCCTCGCTGCCACGGCTGTGCGCGGGGTGCCGAAACGATCAACGCCGCCCAAAGACGCATTGTGATAGAGCGGCTGTTATTTCTATTTTTCTTAAATTTGGCCGTACTGAGAAATTTAACGACCCCATGGAAAATCCCTTGTTGAAACCCTTTGACACACCGTTTGACAGCGTACCCTTCCACCGCATAAAACCCGAACATTTCAAGCCGGCCATCCTGCATTTGATTGAAGCGGCAAAAAAGGAAATCGATGCGATAGTACACCAGCCCGCCGCGGCAGATTTTGCCAATACCATCGCAGCGCTGGAACATGCTGGCAAACAGCTGAACATCGCATCCGCTACGTTTTTCAATCTGGATGCTGCGGAGACGAACGACGAAATCCAACAGCTTGCACAGGAACTATCGCCCTTGCTGGCTGAATACAGCAATGATATTATGCTCAATGAAGCGCTGTTCCAACGGGTAAAGCAGGTGCATGACGAGGCGGACGAATCAGCGTTGTCTGCCGAGGAAGTGCGGTTGCTGGACAAGACGTATAAGGGATTTGTGCGCAACGGCGCATTGCTATCGGCTGAAGACAAAGAACAGTTGCGGGATATTGATAAGCAACTGGCTACGTTGACCACAAAATTCGCGCAAAACGTGTTGCAGGAAACCAACGCGTACCAGCTCCAACTGACCGACCAAGGCCAGTTGGCCGGGCTGCCGGACTCTGTTGTGGCTGCGGCCAGGGCCGAAGCCGAAAAACGGCAACTTGATGGCTGGGTGTTTACGCTCCATTTTCCCAGTTTCGTGCCATTCATGAAATATGCAGCAAACCGCGAACTGCGCAGGGAGCTTTATATGGCATCAACTACGCGGGCCTTGAAACCGAATGAATATAATAACGAAGGGATTATACGGGAAATCGTGAAACTTCGGGAACGCCGCGCAAAGCTGCTGGGCTTCGGTACGCATGCTGATTTTGTATTGCAGGAACGCATGGCTGCCTCCCCGGCCATCGTGGCGAGTTTTCTGGATGACCTGCTCCGGAAAGCCAAGCCCTACGCCACAGGCGAGATCGCTAAACTCCAAGCGTTAGCCGAAAAAGACGGTATCGCTCCCCTTATGCCCTATGACCATGCATATTACGCAGAAAAATTGCGGGAAGCCACATTCCGGCTTTCCGACGAAACACTGAAACCCTATTTCCCGCTGCCGCAGGTGCTTGAAGCCGCCTTCGATGCCGCAAGCCGGCTTTATGGCCTCGTATTCGAGCTGCGTACGGACATTCCGACGTACCATCCGGAGGTAACCGTATATGAAGTACTGGAGAATGGCGAGCACAAAGCCCTGTTGTATACCGACTGGCATCCGCGGGAAGGCAAACGCGCCGGTGCATGGATGACCGCCTTCCGTGGGCAGTGGAAAGAAGATGGCCGGCAGGTGCGGCCGCATATCTCCATTGTATGCAATTTCTCCCGTCCGACGGGCGACACCCCGTCTCTGCTCACGTTCAACGAAGTGACTACGCTTTTCCATGAATTTGGCCACGCCCTGCACGGCATGCTGGCCGATACGGTGTTCGAGAGCCTGTCGGGCACCAACGTATACTGGGATTTTGTGGAACTGCCCTCGCAATTTATGGAGAACTATTGTTACGAAAAGGAATTTCTGCAATCGTTCGCCCACCACTACCAAACCGGAGAACCGCTGCCCGACGAAGAGATTGACAAGATTGTGGCCGCGGCGAATTTCATGGAAGGTTACCAGACCATGCGCCAATTAGGTTTTGGCCTTTTAGATATGGCTTACCATACCGGAAGGTTAAAGGGAGACCTGCCTATTGAGCAATTCGAGAAAGAAACCATCAAGGAGACCTTGCTCTATCCCGACGTGCCGGGTACGGCGCAGAGCCCTTCATTCTCGCATATTTTCGCGGGAGGCTACTCCGCTGGGTATTATTCGTACAAGTGGGCGGAAGTGCTGGACGCCGACGCGTTTGCCTATTTCAGGGAAACGGGAATATTCAATGCCGATACCGCCGCTAAATTCAAGGCACTTCTGGCCAGCGGCGGAACCGTGGATCCCATGGAATTGTATATCCGCTTCAGGGGACGGAAACCGGAACCTGATGCGCTGCTCAAACGTGCCGGACTGCTGTAGTCCGCATTGGCACGCACGTATCCCTATCAAAAAAAAGGCCGGCATTTACGTATAAGTGCCGGCCATTGCATGTCAAAAAACGTTTACCATTAATACCTAATACCCTGGATTCTGTTCCAGTGCGGGCTCTACCTTTAACACCAGCTCATGGAACGGCCACAAGTAATTATGCGATGCAAACGAGCGATCTTCGATGTGGAGCGACTGCAACTGTCCGTTGACCTCGCGGGTATGGCCTAACGCTGGCTGGTTCAATACCCTTTCGGCGATGCGCCAACGGATGATATCGTCATACCGAAGGCCTTCACCGGCAAACTCTACCCGGCGTTCGTTACGGATAAGGTCGATCCATTGTTGCTGCGTATATGCGCTGTATTGCGGCAGGGTTACGTTGGCATAAGCCATATCCAGCCCGGCCCGTTCCCTTACCTGATTGATACAGCTTTTGGCCAGGTCATCTACGTCATTCTGCATAATCTTCGCCTCCGCATAGGTAAGCAGCACTTCGGCATAACGCAGCAGACCATAGGTGAGGTTGCCATTGCGAAAAGCATCTGCTTCCGAAACGAACTTGCGGAACCAATAACCGGACTTACTGGCCCGCTGGTTCTGATAATACATGGGGTTGCCCGGAGAGTAGACATCGATCTCCTCGCCATAGAAAATATCGCCATGGCCCATGATGCTCGCCTCATAGCGCGGGTCGCGGTTCAACTTGGGGTTCAGTTCATATTCCCGTTTGGTATGCAAAGGACATTGGTCAATTGGCCTTCCCTGTGCGGTCCAGTAGGCATCCACCAAGCTTTTCAGCGGCACGTTATAGGATTCGCCCCGGCCCGTACGGAAATGCGGTCCCAGATCCCTGAACGAGTGGGTAACGTTGGTACCCACTGACTCCAGGTTCTGGTGGATGATAAACTCCCTGTTATTTGCATGCCCTTCGTACTGGAAAAGATCGCGGTAATTAGGATACAATTCGTATTTACGGCTGTCCATGATTTCCCGGGCTAACCGTGCGGCCAGCTCCCAGCGTTCGTAGTACAGTGCGTAGCGCATAACCAATGCCTTGAAGGAATACCGGTTGAACATGTACTTGTCTGTCGTATACTCGTCCGGCGGCAACCGGTTGGCGATGTCATCTGACATCTGAAAGAGCTGTTCCAGGATTTCCTCTTTGGGGACTGGCGGCGATTTGGCCTCTTCGATGGTCGCCGGCGTCAACAGGAAGGGAATATCGCCCCAACGGGAAACCATCTCAAAATAATGCCATACCCGTAATCCCTCCAATATCGCCTTGTACCGCTGCCGGATGGCTTCATCTTCCACATACGGCACGTCTATATTAGCCAGATAGGTGTTTATCCGGCCTACATGCTTCATCTGCAGCGTATAATAGTACTCAAAAGCACGGGTATTGCTGTTCATTGTACCATTAGCGATACGCAGGTGGTGATCGCCGTCTACACGGGCGTAAGCATTGTCGCTCCGTCCATCTTTCATGTAAAACAATAACCTGCGGTTATCACGCGGGGTGAAGTAATCCAGGTAGGAGCTATACGTCACCCGCTGCAGGTCTGCCTCGGTATTAAAGAACTCTTGAAACGTAGTGGCCGTAGGATCGCGTTTATCCAGGAATTTTTCGCACCCGGTAAATCCCGCCAATAGTAAGGGGATCAGATATAAAACTCGTCTCTTCATTGCTTTGTGCTTTCGATTACAATATTGTTGCCTTTATTCCTAAACTGTAGCTTGCCATGCGTGGATACGCACCGTTACCGGTAAACCGGTCATCACGTTCGGGCTCCAGCCCCTCCCACCTCGTGAAGGTCAGCGCATCCTGCGCATTCAGGTAAAACCGAACGTTCCGGATGCTGCCCCCGATGTTTGGGATGGTATAACCGATTTGCAGGGTTTTCACCCGGAAATAAGCAGCGTTGCTCAACCAGACATCGCTCAGCACCGCATTGGAACTGGCCCCCGTCCATACCCTGGGAAAGCGGCTGTTCGGATTGTCGGGTGTCCAGCGGTTTTCCATGTACTCCTGCCGCGGCGTGCCTAAACTGTTGTTGGTGCCGTCCATCAGCACCGGGTAGCCTTCCATGCCGCGGAGGCGTTGCATGCGTTTGCCAACGCCTTGACCAAGCATGCTGAAATCCCAGCGCTTGTAGCGCAAGTCCAGTGTAACCGAATAATTCATATGCGGGAATGGATCCCCCAGGTTCACCCGGTCGAGTTCATTGATGATGCCGTCGCCATTTTGATCCACATAGCGAATATCTCCGGGAAGGGTATTCGGCAGCTTGGCTGTGGTAGCATCCACTTCTTCCTGCGTCTGGAAATAGCCGTTGCTCTGATAGCCGTAATAGTTATCAATTGCGATGCCCCTGTACCATATCTTGTCTGCGTTATCCTTGAAGACAAGCGAGTCGCCAGCAGAATAGCCTGCTCTGAGTACCCGGTTCTGGTTGTCAAACAGCATTCCGCCTACAGCATAGGTAACATTACCCACCTTGTCACTCCAGCGGGCGGCGATTTCCCACCCTTTATTTTCCACTTCTCCGATATTGACGGATGATTCCAAAACATTCGCACCTGTCAACGGTGGTACTGGAAAACTTTCATAAATTAAATCGTATGAATGTTTTCTGTATATTTCTGCCGTGACATTCAGCCGGTTATCCAGGGCCGTAACATCCATACCGACGTTCCATTGTTTTTGCTTTTCCCAGCTAAACTCGGGGTTCGGCACACGCATCACCCATCCCCAGTT
This sequence comes from Parapedobacter composti, assembly GCF_900112315.1. Lineage (GTDB taxonomy): Bacteria > Bacteroidota > Bacteroidia > Sphingobacteriales > Sphingobacteriaceae > Parapedobacter > Parapedobacter composti. Next base: position 147,590 of record NZ_FOLL01000004.1, read on the forward strand.
GTTCACCACTTCCTGCCACAGGTAAGGGGCTACGTCTTCGTTACCTATCAAACCATAAGAAAAGCGGAATTTCAGGTTATTGATTGCGCCGCTTTCGCGAAGGCCGGCCATAAAATTTTCATTGTGTGCGTTCCATGCCAGTGCCGCTGAAGGGAAGAAGCCCCACCGGTGTCCCGGAGCGAATTTGCTGCTTCCATCGGATCGGGCCGTCACTTCCAGGAGATACCGTTCGTCAAACGCATAATTCAGCTTACCGAAAAACGAAGCTTTGTTGATTTCGCGGTAATCGGTAAAATTATAGGTCATTACTTCCGTTCCCGCAATCAGGTACAGCTTATCCTTGTCTTTCCGGAGCGGCTGCTCGTAATTGATGTTGGCACGCGCAGTCAGCTGGCTTTCACTGACGCCCTGATCGGCCCCTACGCTGTTGGCCCATATCTCTGTGGGCTTGCCGTCACCGTCATAAAAACGGAATGTCTCCCTCTTTTGCTTCCATGCCGATTTGTTAATCATGTATGACACGTTACCGTCAAGGGAAAAATTCGGCGTGATGAAGTAACGCGGACGCAGGTTAATGGTGCTTCTGTCGTGCACATTATTACGTACGCCGCCGTGGAGAATGGACGCAATGGGATTAAGATTATTATGCAGGATGTAATGGTTCTCCCGGTCACTGTCGTAAAAAATCTGCTGTGTGGGGTTCATCTTCCAGGCATCTTCGTACAGGCCGTTTCCGTTGGTATTGGCCATTAAGCGGTCTACCTGTAAGCGATGAGCATAAAAGTCTGCCAAAAGGATAAACTTATCCGCCATGTTGATGTTCGTATTGAACCGGGCACTGAACTTTTCTGCCCCTTCTCCGTGGTTCAAGCCATTATCGGTCAGGTACCCCAGCATCAGGTTGAATGCACCGACACCGCCACCCCCTGAAATGCTGGCTGTGGTATTGTGTGAATGAGCCCTGCGTTGCATCACCGCATCAAGCCAGTTTACCGACGGTAACTCGCCGCTTTCAGCCTTTGCGATATCGTCATCTGAAAACAAGAGCGACTGCCCTTGCATTCCGCGGGCCTCGTTGTTGAGCCGCATGTAATCCGCAGCGCCCACAAAATTAGGCTGATCTATCGGGTTGCTCACAGCTGTCCATGAGTGAAGGTCTACTTTGAACTGCCCGGTCTCGCCGCGTTTGGTTTCAATGATGATTACGCCGTTAGCGCCCCGGGAACCGTAAAGCGAGGCCGAAGCAGCGTCTTTCAACACAGTGATACTTTTAATCTGGTTAGGGTCAATGTCGGTGAGCGATTGTTCCATACCGTCTACGATAACCAGCGGGGCCTGGCTCTGCAGGGTGCTGACGCCGCGGATGGAGATGGTTCCCGGCACACTGCCGGGCAGGTTGCTTCCCTGCATCATGGTAACGCCCGGCAGCGTACCACTGAATGCTTCTTCCAGTTTAAAAATAGGCCGGTTAACGACCCTTTCCATATCGATCTCTGCCACGGACGAAGCCAAGTGCCGCCGCTCGATGGTGCTGTATCCGGTTACGACCACTTCTTCCAAGCCCGTGGTCTCCTGCCGTAACACCACGTCAACCCTGGTTCGGTTCTGCGTGTTTATTTCAACCGTTTGAAATCCCATCAAACTGAAAATCAACGTAGATTCTTCATTGATGACAATCTGGTAGTTGCCTTTACTGTCGGTAATGGCACCGACCGTAGACCCTTTTACCAATACGTTCACTGAAGCAAGCGGAGTACCGTCTTCGTCCGTAACCGTCCCCTGTATGGTCCGCTGCTGGACCTCTTCCCGGGCTTTTATCGTGATTTGATTGCCGGTGATCACATAATCCAGCTGTTCCTTGGCCAGCACCTTCTTGAGTAACCGGTGAAGGTTTTCGTTCCGGGCCGACACGTTTACTGTTTTGTGTTTAACTAATTTATCTTGATAAAAGAAAATATAATCGCTTTGCTGCTCTATTTCCTTGAACAAATCGGTAAGATTACCGTTTTTTATGTCGATATTGATATGTTGCGAATACGTTTCAGCGTGAACGGAAACCATGCCTACAATCAAAAGAAAAGCGACAATTTTGAACATTAGAACCGTTTTTTTGAGAAAACCATAGCCTATGCCGCCACGGGATGGCAGGGATTGCCAGGCATAAAAATATTTCATACCTTTGTTAATCGTTATAAGTTTATACATCAATTAATTAATTAACGTGAAACGGGTGGATGTGCCAGCATCTGCCCGTTACTGATCATTATCTGATTAGTTAAGTTTTTCCTGTATAACTATCCTCCTTTCTTCTTGTTTGATAACATACGCCTGTTGGTCATAGATTATAGCCAGCAGACTGGTGAGTGGTTGGGTCAGGTCAAGCCTGCCTGAAAAAGTTTCGTCTGTAAACACTTCATTCGCTGTTACGATTTCAGTATTATAGATGCGTTCCAACCGAATGAGTAACTCGGCCAGCGGCGTACTTCTCAGGATTAATTGCCGTCTGGTCCACGAAATGTGGCTTTCCACATCGTCTTGGCGAACCTCCAGGCGGCTTGCTTCTTTTTGCAGAACCGCTGTATTTCCGGGCTCTAAAACCAGCTTTTCGAACTGCTGCTTGCCCACTCCCTGCAATTCAATCTTACCGCTTACCAAAACCGTGGACGTAAAGGCGTCATCACGGTAAGAGCTCACGTTAAAAGCAGTACCCAAAACCTTTATCAGGAAATCAGCCGTATGCACGAAGAACGGCTTTCGGGCATCATGCGCCACGTCAAAATACCCTTCGCCTTCAAGGTACACCTCCCGCTTTTGTGTATCGAAGCGCTGGGGAAAGGTCAGCTGCGAGCCAGCATTGAGCCATACCTTGGAACCGTCTGGCAGCACGACCTCGGTACGTTTGCCGTACGGTACGGTGAGTGTAGTGAATGTATTATCTTCTTCTGTGTCGGCCTGGTTAGGAAACGAAGATAAATCTATGACCGGCGCATCATCCAGGATAAGCATCCGCTCATCGCCACCCATCAGTTTAATGGCGCCAGTGTCCATAAGCAGGTTTTGATTGCTCAATGCGGCAAGGGCAATCGGCGCTTGTACAGGCCCCTGAGACAGCCAAAACCATGCGGAAACGGTAACAACAGCCGCTATGCCGGCGGCCACGGCTAACGTCAACCAGCGTATTTTCTTACTCCGCTTCTGGTCCGTTTCACTGATGGTTGATGTTATCCTTTTCCACAATTGTTCCCGGTCTTCCGGACCCAGCCCCGGAGTTTTTTGGCCACTCAGCACCTTAAATATAGACATGGCCATCTTTTTTACGGGACCGTCCGGTTCCCTTTCCAGATTTTGGCGGGGAGCATCGTCTCCCCCTAATATATCTTCGACGTTACGGTTCATTCAAATTGGAACGTTACTTCTCTCTATATAGAGAAACGAAAAGACGATTTATAGACAAGTTTTTTTAAAAAAAATTCACAGGTGTACAGCCACGGGCACGTTTTATTTCCTGGAGTGCATCAAGGCGATAAAAAGCACGTTTGACACGGGGATGTCGGCCAATTTTTTTCGCAGTTCCTTGACGGCGCGGTATACCATTGTACGGCATGACGCTATGGAAACACCCATCACATCCGCTACTTCAGCATAATCCAGCTCACAGGTAAAACGCAGGTAAAGGGCTTCCTGATGCCTGCCGGAGAGCCTGTTCACTTCTTTAACAACGCGGCGTAACAATTCGGCTTCTTCTTCATTACGGATGGCCATACGCTCAATATCCCATTCGATTAAGAAAGGGATGCCCTCTTCAAAGGCGGCATACAGTTCCATATGCCGTTGCCTCTTCTTGACAGCCGAAGCGATTTTCCGCCGCAACGAACTGAAAAGATAAGCAGTAGCATTGGCATTGGCGTCTAACCGGGGACGGTAATGGTGGATATCCACAAACAAATCATGGATAAGATCCCTTATCAGTTCCGTATCCTGGCTATAACGGCAGCCGAACGCGAATAGGCGATCGGCATAGTAATCGTATAGCACCCGGAAAGCATATTCCTTTCCGGACACAAAATCTTTCCAACAGGTATTTTCAGTCAAACCAGCCATTCAGCGCTCTACTCCTCACAAAATCCATTGTTGCAAATATCCATAACGCATTGTTACGGTAATGTTAATATTAAATAATATTAAAATTTAAGACAGGCCTGCTGGCATATTCGCATAGCGAGGATATCCCGATGCCATTTTCAAAAATAGCTATTTATATCATGCCAACAAATTAAGTACGCTATAAGCTAATCGCGCCCTCCTCAGGCCTACGTTATCAGCTAAAATTAACATAACGCAACGAATTGCGGGTAATTTCCCTATTTTTGCCGCTGCAGCAATCAACCGTAATGAAGCGGTGAACGGCGGTGCATTGCATCCTTATAATAATAAATCAATATGAGCGAACGGTCAAAAAAGATTTTTCTGGCTATATGTATTATCATTCCCTTCATTGTTTATTGCTATGTGTATTATAGCCAGATGTTCCGGAACGCCCCTTACCGGTTTGCCGACTTTGAATCGATTGTGCTGGCATACGGCGAAGGGGATAGTTTGGTGAACCGGTTCGACTCAAAGACAGGCATATACCAATACCTTGATAGACGGGACTCTTTGGTGAGCGATACGGTGCGCCTGCGCAACGATGACCTACAGTACCTCCACGGCAAGGCTGCCCAGCTCGGCTTTTGGAACCTGCCGGAAGACATGACATCTGCTGAAGACAATGCCACAGCCGCACGGCCGGCACCGCGTTTCCATCTGCAGTACAACTATAAGGAAAAAAGCAAGACGGTTACGCTGGACAGCGATTTCGATGGTAATCCCAAAATGATGGAAGCCGCGAAATCCGTTATCGACGAAGTTATACGGGTCATCAACGATGCGCGCGACCGTTAGTTCACCTGGACTGCTTCACCGGCGGACGCCGACAGGCGCAGGCTCCGCACATCATCCGAAGCCGGTGCTTCAAACACTTCCAGACCAAAGTACTTGATGGCCGCCAAAAGATGGTCAAAGATATCAGACATAATATCTTCGTATACTGCCCACCGGGTATCGGAAGTAAACATATACAGCTCAATGGGCAATCCCTGTGCCGTTGGTTGAAGCTGCCTGACCAACAAGGTCATATCTTTGCGTATGAGCGGATGCTGCTGTGCATAGCGGTTGATGTATTGCCTGAATAATCCCACGTTGGTCATGTTGCGGCCGTTCACAGGCATGGAGCGGTCGGCCCCCGTCTGGGCATTGTACTGATCGATTTCTGCCTGCCTGCCCGCGATATAGGGCGTTAGGATCTGGATTTTCCGGAGATCAGCAATTTCTTCCTGAGTCAGGTACCGTATGGATGATATTTTGATGTTGATGGAACGTTTGATGCGCCGTCCGCCGGCGTTCTGCATTCCCCGCCAGTTTTTGAAGGAATCTGTAATAAGGTAATACGTGGGGATGGTGGTGATGGTTTTATCCCAATTCTGTACCTTCACCGTATTCAGGTTGATCTCGATGACATCGCCGTCCGCTCCGTATTTCGGCATTTCAATCCAGTCGCCTACCCGGACCATGTCGTTTGTTGCTACCTGGATGCTGGCAACGAACCCAAGAATCGTATCTTTGAACACCAGCATGAGGATGGCCGACGCCGCACCCAGCGCTCCAAGGAACGCCCAGGGAGATTTTCCGGTAACCATAGAAAACACGACAATGCCGGCAATGAAAAACATGAATATGTTAATCACCTGGAGATAGCTGTCCAAGGGTTTGTCTTGGAACCCTTTTTTGGTACGGAGATGATCACGTACCGACCGGAAAAGTGCACGGAAGAGCATCACCCAGCCAAACACCAGCAGGATGTCGATAAACTTGCGCACGGGGCCAATCCATTCGGGGAAACCCGAAAAAACCACGGGAATGAAATGGATGGATACAATCAGCGGCACCAACCGTGCAAAGTGCACCAGCGCTTTGTTCCGCACCAGCAGATCGTCAAATTTGAGCGGCGATTTGCGGGCAGCCCTGCTAAGCAAATCGACCAGCACCTTACGAACAACAAAATCAACGATGCCGAGCACTACCATCAGCAACCCCAACAAGACAAACAACGTAACCAAATCGGCCTGCGCTTCGGAGACACCCCAGCGCATGAGCAATCCATGTGTCTGTTGATAAATCAGGTTCGATGAGTCAGTGATTATCTGTACTTCCATAAAACAACGATGATGTTAGCTGGATTGAAAAAAAGATGAATAAAATCGCTGCAAAGGTAACCAATTTCCGACGGACTTCAAAAACGCCCCTACTTTCTCAGGAGCCATCCACCGGGCAGCAATGCCCGTGCCGCGGTAGCCAAAAAATTGCACAATCCGTTAAAAATTTCGTAACTTCGCATGCGCAATAAGCTAACCTCCCTAACCTTGTTGTGCTTGTGATTGAAGAACTGTAAATAGTAATGGCTGAAGAAACAGAAAACGACAACAACCTCGTTCCGGCGAACGACCGGATTATCCCCATCAATATTGAAGACCAAATGAAATCGGCATACATCGACTATTCGATGTCTGTTATCGTGTCGCGCGCTTTACCTGATGTTCGCGACGGGTTGAAGCCGGTACATCGCCGGGTATTGTATGGGATGCTCGACTTGGGTGTCACCAGTGGCAAACCTTATAAGAAGTCTGCCCGTATCGTCGGGGACGTATTGGGTAAGTATCATCCGCATGGCGACTCTTCGGTATACGATACGATGGTGCGTATGGCTCAGGAATGGAGCTTACGCTACCCGTTGGTAGACGGGCAAGGCAATTACGGTTCTATAGACGGCGACCCTCCCGCGGCCATGCGTTATACGGAGGCGCGACTGAAAAAGATTGCCGAAGAACTACTCTCCGATATCAATAAGGACACCATTGATTACCAGCTCAATTTCGATGACTCGTTGGAAGAACCAACGGTGCTGCCTACGCGCATACCCAACCTTTTGGTTAACGGAGCTTCCGGCATTGCTGTGGGCATGGCTACCAACATGGCTCCCCACAACCTCTCGGAAGTGGTGGACGGTATCGTGGCCTACATTGACAACCGGGATATTGAAGTGCCTGAACTGATGCAATACATCAAGGGCCCCGATTTTCCGACGGGGGGGATCATTTACGGCTATGCCGGCGTGCAGGAGGCGTTCCAGACCGGCCGCGGCCGGGTAGTTATGCGTGCCAAGGCTGAAATTGAAACCACCAAAACCGGGCGGGAACAGATTATCGTAACGGAAATACCTTACCAGGTGAACAAATCGGACATGATAAAACGGACCGCCGATCTGGTTAATGAGAAAAAGATTGAAGGGATTTCCGAAATCCGTGACGAATCAGACCGGCAGGGACTGCGCATCGTTTATGAGATAAAAAGAGATGCGAATGCTTCCATCGTGCTGAATAACCTGTATAAGCATACCGCGCTTCAGACATCGTTCAGTGTAAACAATATTGCGCTGGTACACGGAAGGCCCATGCTGCTTAACCTGAAGGATATGATATACCATTTCGTGGAACATCGCCATGAAGTGGTTGTCCGCCGTACGCGGTTTGAACTTGCGGAAGCAGAGAAACGCGCGCATATTCTCGAAGGGTTACTTATTGCGCTCGACCACCTCGATGAGGTTATTCAACTGATCCGGGCATCTGAAACACCGGACGATGCCCGCATGGGCCTAATGGAGAAGTTCGGCCTGTCTGACATCCAAGCCCGGGCCATCCTTGATATGACCCTACGGAGGCTTACCGGACTCGAGCGGGACAAAATCAAAGAGGAGTATGCAGAGCTGATGAAAACCATCGAGTACTTGAAATCGGTGCTCGAGGATGAAGGACTCCGCATGAAAATCATTAAAGATGAACTGCTGGAAGTCAAGGAAAAATATGGCGATGACCGACGTTCTACCATCGTGCATTCGGCAGAAGATATGCGCATGGAAGACTTCATTGAAGACGAGGAGGTGGTCATCACGATTTCTCACGAAGGATATGTGAAGCGCACCCCGCTTACCGAATACCGCAGGCAGGGCCGTGGCGGCAAGGGGCTGATGGGAACCAACACGCGCGAAGAAGATTTCACCGAACATATCATCACGGCATCGGCCCATAACTACATGCTGTTCTTTACCGAAGCCGGCCGCTGTTTCTGGCTGCGGGCCTTTGAAATTCCAGAAGGCGGACGCACGTCGCGGGGGCGGGCCATCCAAAACATCATCAATATTCCTAAAGAGGAAAAAATCAAAGCGTACATCAAGGTGAAAAACCTCAAGGACCAGGAATACCTTGAGAACAATTTCATCATCATGTGTACCAAGCGGGGCACCATCAAAAAGACATCATTGGAAGCCTACTCAAGGCCCCGGGCCAATGGCATTAATGCCATTAACATCAACGACGGCGACCAGCTGCTGGAAGCCTGCCTGACCGACGGTAACAGTGAAATTGTAATGGCCCTGCGTTCTGGAAGAGCCATCCGGTTCAATGAATCGACCGTACGCCCCATGGGACGTACGGCCACCGGTGTGCGCGGAATCACGCTGGCCGGTGCCGATGATGAAGTAGTTGGCATGATTAGTGTTAATAATCCAGAGACAACGGTCTTGGTCGTGTCTGAAAAAGGGTATGGCAAGCGCACGGATATTGAAGATTACCGCGTGACCAACCGGGGCGGCAAAGGCGTCAAAACAATCAACGTTACCGACAAGACCGGCAAGTTGGTTGCTATCAAGGATGTGACGGACGATGATGACCTGATGATTATCAACAAATCGGGCATTGTTATCCGGATTGCCGTCAGTGAATTGCGGGTGATGGGCAGAGCGACCCAGGGGGTACGCCTGATTAGCCTGAAAGGCGATGACGAAATTGCATCGGTCACCAAAGTGGAACATGAAGAAGATGTTGACAGCGATGAGCAAGAAAACAGTGGAAATATCAATGAAAACGGCACAGCTAATGATGAATCCGCGTCGTCCGAAAACTAACGGAAACTTGGTTTACGCGGTTGCCTTGGTCATTTTTATGCTGGCAGGCGCGCTTCCGGTTGCCGCCCAGTCTAACCTGAAAGAAGGCAACAATAATTTTGCGCTATATATGAAGTCGAAAGACTTCAAGCATCTGGAAGCGGCGCGCAAATTTGCCGACGCAGCATTTAAAACCAAACGTGACTCCGTAAATTTCCGGAACAATTTGCTCCGCGGATTGGTGTACAGCACCCTTGCCATGGTCGACTCAAACCGCACGCAGAAATACAGTGCGGATCCCATCGACGTCGCATCGGCTGCGCTGAAGCGGCTGACCAACAACCGGCAGGCTGGATACGAGCACGAAACGGAAATCGATTACATCAAGAAGTCGCTGGCCAACGCTTATCTTATCAAAGCCAACCGCGCAGTGGGTAAGGGTAACTTCGAGGAGGCGCGGAGCCAATACCACAAAGTGGATTCGCTGAGCGGCGGCGCTATTGATGTGAAACATAACCTTGCGGTCTTGAGCGCAAAAACCGGCGGAGCAGATGATGCCATTAAGCGTTATGAGGCATTCATCAATCAGCGGGAAACGTCGTCTCCGGTTTATATCCTTGAACTGGCCAAACTTTACCGTGAAAAGAAAGACCGCCGCGCAGTGTTGAATACGCTGCTCAAAGGCAGGCAACAGTTTCCGGAAAACAAGGAAATCCTGTTTGAGCTAATCAGTACTCATGTGGCCAATGAGGCTTATGCCGCCATTGTGCCGCTTGTGGACGAAGCCATTGCGCATGAACCGGAAAACGTAAATCTCAACTACATTGCCGGTTATGCCAACGAGATGGAAGGCAACCACGCCGCGGCAAAGAAATATTATGAAAAGGTCATCCGTTTAGATGCCAATAACTTCGATGCCAACTTTGAATTGGGGCTGCTGTACCTGAAAGAGTTCATTGCCAATCCCGATGACTCAGAAAAACAAAACAAAGCACAGGAATATTTGTTAAGAGCAAATCAAATAAGACCTTCTGAGGTAAACGCATTGAAATCCCTGGCGGTATTGTACGACCAGTCAGGAAACATCATTCAATTGGAACGAGTAAATAACATATTAAATCAACTCACAATAGACTAAAAACATGAAAATGAAATCCATTTTGTTAGGTACACTGGTACTTACCGCCTCGGTAGCGTTTTCACAGACCAGTAACCTGAGAAAGGCAAAAGCCAGTTATGACAAGTTTACCCAAGTTAAGAGCATGGGTACCCCAGAATTGGGAGCCAACGATTTGAATACCGCCAGGGAAGCCTTGGAAAAGGCCATCGAACATGAGAAAACCAAGGACTTGGCTGAAACCTGGACATATTATGCATTGGTGAATGCAGACCTTGCTTTATTGGACTCTACCGATGCTTCCGATGGCTATATCAAAAAAGCTGTTGAAGCCCGGGAAAAAGCGATAAGCCTTGATACCGACAAACAAAACGAGCAAAACCTCAGTGTCCTGAATTCCATCCTGGCCCAGCGTGAATTAAATAGCGGTGTCAAGGCTTGGGATAGCCAGGACTTCCAAGCTGCGTACCAAGCATTCAACAACGGTTTGACCTACCTTCCCGGCGACACCACGTTATTGTATTATTCGGGTCTGGCTGCGGTGAACGCACAGCAGTATGATAAGGCCTTGGAAAAATACGTGGAGCTGGTGCCTGTAGATAGCTTTTCAAATAACAGGCAGATTATCCTGGATGTGTCTCGTCTCTATCTTATGGAAGGCGACACGTCAAACGCCATAAAATATGCGGAACTGGGTGTCCAGAAATACCCTAATGATAAAGAGCTGGCAACCCAGAATATCGAACTGAACTTAATGGCGGGCAATGAGCAGGGAGTTATCAGCGCCATCAACGATCAGGTGGCTAAAGATCCGGATAACAAAAACCTCCATTATTACCTCGGAATAGCCTATTCCGCAACCAATGACGTGGAAAATGCAGAAGCCGCTTACCGGAAAGCACTGGAAATCGATCCGAATTACCTGGATGCCAACATCAACCTCGGCGGTTTGATCCTGAATAAAGGTATCGATCATTTCAACAAAACGAACAACGCCAACCTATCTCAATCCGAGTACGACGCCGAAATCAAAAAGGCTTATGACATTTTTGACCAAGCCCTCCCCTACTTGGAAAAAGCGGTGGAAATTGACAGCAAGTCTGTTTTGGCGCTAAGCAACTTGAAGAAGTACTACGAGATTAAAGAAAACAAAGCAAAGGTCGATGAGTTGGATCAACGCATAGACGCACTGCAATAGCAATAGGCTGTTAGCTTAAGTCTGAAATAGCCCATGGACAGCAATTATCCATGGGCTATTTTTTTGCATATCCGTTTTATCAGCCCCGGGCCTTCGTAAATGAAACCGGTATATAGCTGCACCAGCGAAGCGCCTGCGTCCAGCTTCTCGCGGGCCTCCGCGGCGGTATGAATGCCTCCTACACCGATAATCGGGAATGCGCCGCCCGACCTGTCGGCCAGGTAACGAATCACCTGGGTTGACCGTTTCGTGAGCGGCCTTCCGCTCAGTCCGCCAGCTTCCGTTGTTAAACGGCCTGCACTTTTCAGCCCTTCGCGGGAAAGCGTAGTGTTTGTTGCTATCACCCCTGCGATTCCGGTTTCCTTTACAATGTCCACGATGTCATCCAGTTGGCTGTCTGTCAGGTCAGGAGCAATCTTAAGCAGAATCGGCCGGGATACATCACCCTTACGGTTACGTTGCTGTAACGTGTTCAAAATATGGGTTAACGGTTCCTTTTCCTGCAAAGCCCGCAAACCTGGCGTATTGGGAGAACTTACATTAACCACAAAATAGTCGACAACGTCGAACAGTGCGTCAAAGCAGTAAATGTAATCGTTCACGGCTTCTTCGTTCGGGGTGTTTTTGTTTTTCCCGATGTTACCCCCGATGACGACGGACCTGCGGTTTTTCAGGTGGCGTAGCCGTTCTGCGGCAACATCCACCCCCTGGTTGTTGAACCCCATTCGGTTAATCAACGCTTCATCGGCCTTCAGTCTGAATAAACGGGGCTTTTCATTTCCCGGCTGCGGGCGCGGTGTTACCGTACCGATCTCGATAAAGCCAAACCCCATGGCTGCCATTTCTTCGACATAAGCCGCGTTCTTGTCAAAACCCGCCGCTAAACCCACCGGGTTCTTAAACGTTAATCCGAAGACTTCACGGGTAATGCCCGGGTGTTCGAAGCCATAAACGGATTTCAAGAGTTTTTTGCCGCCCCACAGCTTGCAGAACGTTTGAAGGCCGCCGGAAACGGTATGATGTGCCGTTTCCGGATCCATTGAAAAAAGCAAAGGTTTCACCAGTTTATACATGCGGCAAAGATAGGTTTTATCTGCATTACCCGGCTAGTTTTAAACATACGGGCAAAGCGTATACCCTAAAAGCCTTGTTACTTTTTAGTACCTTTGCCGTTGAAATGATTGCAATTAATAATCTTACATTCGAAATCGGTGCCCGGGCGTTATATGATGAAGCGAATTGGCACATCAAACCCGGCGACAAAACGGGGCTTATCGGTGCGAACGGCACCGGTAAAACCACCCTGCTGAAAATTATCGTTGGCGAGTATACCCCCACGTCGGGTACGATATCGATGGCCAAAGACATTAAAATCGGCTACCTTAACCAAGACTTGCTCTCGCACCAGTCGGATAAGAGCATTCTGCATGTGGCTATGGAGGCTTTTGAACGCCAGAACCAGCTGCATACTGAAATTGAGCGCTTGCTGGAAAAACTGGAAACGGATTATTCAGAAGATCTGATCCAGAAGCTGAGCGACAAGCAAATGGAGTTTGAAGCCTTGGATGGATATAATATCGAATACCGCGCACACGAAATACTTGCGGGACTGGGTTTCAGTGACGATGACCAGAAACGGCCATTGTCGGAGTTTTCGGGCGGCTGGCGCATGCGCGTCATGCTGGCAAGGATACTGCTCCAAACACCGGACATCCTATTGCTCGACGAGCCGACAAACCACCTTGACCTTCCCTCCATCAAATGGCTGGAAAGCTACCTACAGGCGTTTGAGGGTGCCATTGTTATTGTTTCGCACGACCGCTATTTCCTTGACCGGGTGGTGAACACCATTGTTGAATCCAAACGGGGAAAGCTGATCCAATATGCCGGGAATTACAGCTTTTACCTGGAAGAAAAAGCGCTCAGGGAAGAAATCCAAAGCAACCAGTACAAAAACCAGCAAGCCAAGATAAAACAGGAGGAGCGGCTGATTGAGCGGTTCCGCGCTAAAGCGAGCAAAGCCAAGATGGTGCAATCGCGGATAAAGGCGCTTGAACGCATGGAAAAAGTATCGGATGTAGAGGATTATAACCCGACCGTCAATTTCCGTTTCAAATTCAGCAAACAATCGGGCAGGCATGTGGCCCGCCTTGAAAATGTGAGTAAATCGTACCCCGGCAACCCGATTCTTGAGCGTGCTGACGCGGTTATCGAAAAAGGCGACAAAATTGCCCTTATCGGCGCAAATGGCAGGGGTAAGTCAACGTTGCTGCGCATCATCGCCGGCACGGACAACGATTTTTCCGGCGTCTGCGAAACCGGCCATAACGTAACGCAGACATTTTTCGCGCAGCACCAACTGGAAGCGCTCCACCTTGAACATGAGATATTGCAGGAGTTGCAACAGTTTGCACCTAAGCACACCGAAACCGAGCTGCGCTCCATATTGGGTTGTTTCCTGTTTACGGGAGACGATGTCTTCAAAAAGATAAGGGTGCTATCGGGCGGCGAGAAATCGCGCGTGGCACTGGCCAAAGCCCTTACGGCCGACGCCAATTTCCTGATATTGGACGAACCGACCAACCACCTGGACATCCAATCCGTCAACATCCTTATACAAGCGCTTCAGCAGTTTGAAGGAACCTTCATCGTGGTGTCGCATGACCGGTACCTGCTGGATAACGTGGCTAACAAAATATGGTATATCGAAGACCGTAAGATAAAGGAATATCCCGGCACTTACGAGGAATATGAAACCTGGCAAACCAAGCGCGAATCCAAACCGCCGGCCGTGAAAAACACGTCTAAACAGGCTGCCCCCAAAATGGAGAAGCAGCCTAAAAACGATGACAAAGACCGGCAGAGCAAAAAGCTGCATAAAGATCTTGAAGCGACCGAACAGCGCATCGCTGAAAAAGAGCAGTCCATAAAGGACGCCGAACTGTTGATGGCCGACGAACAGCTATATGCCGATACCGATAAACTAAACGAAGCTTCCCAGCATTACGAACAGCTAAAAAAGGAATTACAGGTTTTACAGAACCAGTGGGAAGCGCTTGCCGAAGAAATTATGGCATTGGAGAACGGTGTATCATGACAAAGAAAGTTATTGTACTCTTGGTATTTTCCCTGTTGAGCTCGGGGCTTATGGCGCAAAAACAGAAAAAGAAGCGAGCATCGCGTGAACGCAGTCCGCAACAGGAACTGATATACGACAATGTTAACTACCTCGCTGATATCAAAACCGTGCAATGGCATCCGCGGGAGATGGAAAATGCCATGCCCGTTATTGAATTGCACAGCGACAGGCGGCTTATCCTGGCATTTGATGATCTGCGCGGAGATGTCCGTAACTACTATTTCAGCATTGAGCATTGCGACGCTGACTGGAAGCCCAGCAGGCTTTCGCCATTGGAATATGTAGATGGATTTAACGAAGACCGGATAACGGCATATCAGTCATCGGTAAACACGCTGCAGCCCTATACACATTACAGAACCGAGTTTCCCTCCCCGCATGTACGTCCGAAATTGGCCGGAAATTACCTGCTCAAAGTCTATGAGGATGCCGACAAGAGCCGTTTAGTCCTGACCAGAAAATTCTACGTACTGGCTCCATTGATGACAATCTCCCAGCAATTGGTTCCGTCAATGGACGTCGCTAAACGACGGACTAACCAAAAGCTCAACCTTAACGTCAATACCGGCGGGATTACCGTAAATAATCCCTATCAGGATATCAAAGTACTGGTTATGCAGAACCAGCGGCCTGATGTGCAACAGTGGCTTTCGGCCCCGGCATTCATTCGCAATAACGAACTCGTATATAATGAAAACCATACGCTGGACTTTGGGGGTGGAAACGAGTTCCGGTATATCGACCTGCGTAGCTTACGGCTTGCTTCGGAACGTATTGCCGGTATTGCCATGGATAGCACCGTGCGGGTAAAATTGCTGCCAGACGAAAGTTACCATACCGCCTCCTATGCGTCAACATTTGATGAAAACGGGGCCTATTTCATCCGGAATCTGGATAAGCCGGATGCCGAGACGGAGTCTGACTATATATGGGTAACTTTTACGCTTGAAAATACGTCTGTGGAGGATGGCTCGGTATATGTTGTCGGCGGATTCAACAACTATACGCGCAACGACGCGAACAAAATGGTGTACGACCACATGCAAAAAAAATGGCAGGCGTCGATATTACTCAAACAGGGGCTGTATGACTACGAATACGTTTACGAGGATCCATCCGGCAAAATCGACGCAGCGTTTTCGAGCGGAAACCATTTTGAAACCAATAACACCTACCAGGTACTGGTTTACCTCCGTCGTCCGGGTACCACGTGGGACGAACTCGTTGCATTTACGGCAATCAGCAATTAACAATTAACCGCGGCCAGCCGTTCCTGCAACATGCGCGATATCCGGTTGAAATAGCGCTTCTGTTTGTAACCCATTACCCATTGCACGCCATGAATGGCGTTGGTATGGAAAATTTCATCGGCTTCCTGCATGATATCTGGGCTAATCTGTGCTTCAATCACATCCAGCCCGCTGTCTAGCGCGATTTCGATGACGACCTTGCGCATAACCCCATCAATGCATCCTTCACTGATGGCCGGGGTATACAGTTTCTTACCGTACCAGAAAAAAATATTGGAACTGAGCGACTCACAGATATACCCATCCCGGTTCAGTATGACCACATCGTCAAGTCCTTTTTGTTTCCGGTACAGGCCGGCCATGACATACAATAGCGCGTTAGCGGATTTCAGTTTAGACAATTCACTGTACGGCTTGCGGTATTCGGTATAAACGTCTACAATCAACCCGATTTTCCGGTGCTTTACATCGTCAGGATCAAGCTTGGTCACGCTCATCACGTAAGCGGCCCTGTTCTGCTGCGGACTGTACAGCCCGCCCCCGTCACGGTATACCTGAAGGCGCACACGTGCGTGCTGACCCTCCAGGCCATTTTTCCGAATCAATGCCGCAGCCCGGTCACGGACAAACTGCTCGTTGAAGTCAGACACCCGGTCCAGATGCAGCATGCGCATGCCTTCATGCAACCTGTTCAGGTGGTGATGCAAAAAACGGATATCCCCGTCCATCCACCGCATGGTTTCAAAGAGGCCATCGCCATACCGGAAAGCCCGGTTTTCGGTGGTCAGGACGGCTTCGTTTTCCGGAATAAGCTTATTGTTGAAATCGATATAGTGTACCGGCATGTATGCGTGTTAAATATGCTTGTTGTTCAATTTTCGCGATATACCCTCAGGCATTGTACGCGACGTATCCTTTCCATTTTTCTAAACATAAACGGAAATCATCGGGCAATGGTGTGCTGAACTCCATTTTTTCCTTGGATGTCGGATGCACAAATCCCAAAGTTTGCGCGTGGAGGGCCTGCCGGGGCAAAAGGGCAAAACAGTTCTCTACGAATTGCTTGTATTTACTGAATACAGTGCCCTTTAAGATACGGTCGCCCCCGTAAACGGCATCGTTAAATAAGGGATGTCCAATGGACTGTAGATGCGCCCGGATTTGGTGTGTACGGCCGGTTTCCAGCCGGCATTCGATAAGGGTGACATAACCCAGCCGTTCAAGCACACGATAGTGCGTTACAGACCATTTTCCTTTTTCTGGGTCGTCATATACTGCCATGACCTTGCGATCCCGGGCGCTGCGACCAATATAGCCGGTGATGGTGCCATCCTCGGCGATATCGCCCCATACCAGGGCGATATATTTGCGCGATATACTATGGTCAAAAAACTGCTTGGCCAAAAAGGTCATCGCCCATTCGTTTTTTCCGATTACCAGCAGGCCGCTGGTGTCCTTGTCTATCCGGTGCACCAGCCCCGGCCGCCCGTCGTTTCCAGGCAATTGGGGGAAGTTGGCAAAATGATATACCAGGGCGTTCACCAATGTGCCTGTATAATTGTTGAATCCCGGATGCACCACCATACCTGCCGGCTTATTCACAATCAGCACATCATCGTCTTCATATTGGATATCCAGCGGAATGTTCTCGGGGTAAACTTCAGTATCTCGCGGCGGATGCGGCAGAACCACCGAAATGACATCCAATGGCTTTACCTTATAGCTGGCTTTTACCTGCTGCCCGTTTACGAGTACGGTTCCAGCGGCAATGGCATGTTGAATACGATTGCGGGACGCATTCTCCACCCTGTTCATCAGGAATTTGTCAATGCGCAGCAGGGCCTGCCCCTTGTCTACCACAATGCGCAGGTGCTCAAATAAATCCTGCTCATCAGGTTCCTGCAATTCCAATTCATCTGCCATGGCGCAAACATAGGTAAATTGCCAGTTATATGCAATTTGCCTATGTTTGCAGAAAAAACAGCCCATGTTTGCCATGGATATCCACAGCCCCGTTCATGCCCTTGACTTCCAGTTGTTCCGCGAAAAGCAGATCCGGGTTTATATGAAACGGGACGACATGATCCACCCGTTTATTTCAGGCAATAAGTGGCGAAAACTGAAATACACCTTGCAAGCTGCTCGCGCGCAGAACCGGACACACCTCGTTACGTTCGGGGGCGCTTGGTCCAACCACCTGCTGGCCACTGCCTGCGCCGGTGCCCGCTTTGGTTTTAAAACCACGGCTTTCGTGCGCGGTGAAGCGGTGTCGAACTTCCAGTTGTCGCTGTGCAGGCTTTTCGGTATGGAACTCCGGTTTGTCGACCGTTCGGCTTATCGCGACAAATACGCTTTGTTTGACCAATATTACGGAGAGAATGAGCAGGCCTACTGTATCGACGAAGGCGGTTACAGCGTGGAAGGCGCCAGAGGCTGTGCGGAACTGTTTGACGAACTGGACCAACAATACGATCATATATGCTGTGCCTGCGGTACCGGCACCACGTTGGCCGGACTGTACTTAGGTAAAACGGCAAGGGGAATCCCGGGACAGTTGCACGGCATTCCGGTATTGGCAGGCGGAGGATTCATACGGAAGTCGGTGGAAGACCTGTTGCAGCAACCGTTGGGCGATGATATCGTGCTCCACACGGACTACCATTTCGGAGGATATGCGAAGACTTCGCCGCAGCTCAATGCGTTTATCCATCAGTTCTGCCGCCGGACCGGTATACTTATCGAACCGGTATATACCGGAAAACTCTGCTACGGGGTGTTCGATCTTGCCAGACAAGGCTATTTCCAGCCCGGTACCTCTATACTCCTTATCCATACCGGGGGACTTACAGGGATGGCCGGCCTGCATGACCGGCTGGAACATCGGCATACCGAATAAGGGTTTAAACGCTTTAAACCCAGAAAACCGCAAAAACACGCAAATACCTGCAAAAAAAGTTGTGCCCAATGGCCTGAAATCCTATATTTGGGGATAACCAATTCCGTATAGTATGTATAGCATCAGCGTAACACCCGACAAGGTGCATCAAACACTGGCCAAGCATATCCTGGCCGATGGGTATGACATAACGTTTGACATGGCCCGCAGCCATGGCGTTACGATTTACGACGCCAAATATGAACGTGAACTGCTCGACTTCTTTACCTGTTTCGCGTCGGTGCCCCTGGGGTATAATCACCCTAAAATGACCGGTGACCCGGCATTCACCACGAGCCTACTCAATGCCGCATTGACCAACCCGTCCAACTCTGATGTCTATACGGTGGAATACGCGCATTTTGTCCAAACATTCGAACGCGTAGCCATCCCTGCCTACCTCCCTCATGCCTTCTTTGTATCTGGCGGCGCATTGGCCATTGAAAATGCGTTGAAGACGGCGATGGACTGGAAAGTACAGAAGAACTTCCAACGGGGATACGCGCAAGAAAAAGGCACCATGGTACTCCACTTCAAACAGGCATTCCACGGGCGCTCGGGCTATACACTTAGCTTAACCAATACGCAACCCGATAAAACCAAGTGGTTTGCCAAATTTGACTGGCCCCGGATAAACAATCCCAAACTGGCGTTCCCACTTACGGCGGCTAACTTACAAGATACGGAAAAACGTGAACAGCAAGCGATAGCGCAAATAAAACACGCATTCCTTGAGTACCGGGATGACATCTGCGCCATCATCATTGAGCCCATCCAAGCGGAAGGTGGTGACAATCATTTCCGCAGGGAGTTCTTCGAGCAACTCCGAACACTGGCAGACGAAAATGAAGCGTTGCTGATTTATGACGAGGTTCAGACCGGCGTCGGCCTGACAGGCAGATTCTGGTGTCACGAACATTTCGGGGCGCTGGCCAGGCCTGACATCATCGCCTTCGGAAAGAAAATGCAGGTTTGCGGTATCCTCGCAGGCCCCAGGGTGGATGAGGTGGACACCAACGTATTCCGTGTACCCTCCCGGATCAACTCCACTTGGGGGGGAAGTTTAGTAGACATGGTACGTGCGACAAAAATTCTGGAAATCATTGAAGAGGATAAGCTCCTGGGCCACGTCGAAAGCACGGGTAACTATTTACAACAGCAGCTGGCCGATCTGGCAGCCCGCCACAGTTCCCTGTCCAGTGTGCGCGGAAAAGGTTTCCTCTATGCATTTGACCTGCCCGATAAGCCAACACGCGACACGTTCCTGAAAAAGGGCATGGAATACGGAGCGCTCTTCCTGGGATGCGGCGAGCGGTCTATCCGGTTCCGGCCCGCGCTGATTATGCAGCCGTCGGATATCGATAAAGGAATGGCAATAGCTGATCGTATCTTGTCAGGTATTTAGAACTTCATTCTCATATGGGTTCAACCAACCCGAAGTTCAACAACACTATACAATAGTGGGATTACCAACCCACCCACCTGTTTATCGGATAAAATGAAACAAGGCTGTCAATCTGCAGGAGACAGCCTTGTTTCATTTGCGCTATGGTTATGGTAAGCCTTAGGGCCGGCTGTGGTAATTGGGTGCCTCCTTGGTAATCGTAATATTATGGGGGTGGCTCTCACGCAGGCCGGCGCCGGTTATCCTTACGAACCGCGCCTGCTGCAGCGCGGCGATCGTCGGTGCACCGCAGTACCCCATACTTGCCCGCAGGCCGCCTACATACTGGTAAACCACTTCGGCCAAGGTGCCTTTATAGGCCACCCGGCCCACGATACCTTCCGGAACCAGCTTTTTTATATCGTCTTCCACGTCTTGGAAATACCGGTCTTTCGATCCCTGTTCCATCGCTTCCACCGAGCCCATGCCACGGTACGACTTGAATTTGCGGCCCTCATAGATGATCGTTTCGCCCGGGGCCTCTTCAACGCCGGCAAACAAAGACCCCGCCATGACCGTGCTGGCTCCAGCAGCAATGGCCTTGGCAATATCGCCTGTCTGCTTGATGCCTCCATCGGCAATCACCGGGACATTCCGGCCGCGCAGCGCTTTGGCCACTTCATACACCGCGTATAGCTGCGGAACCCCCACTCCCGCAATAACGCGGGTCGTACAGATGGAACCCGGACCGATACCTACCTTCACCGCATCGGCACCCGCGTCCGCCAAATCGGTGGCTGCTTCCGCCGTGGCGATGTTCCCAACGATAACCTGAAGGTCGGGGAAGGCGGCTTTCACTTCCTTCAGCTTGTCGATAACACCTTTTGAATGGCCGTGTGCCGTATCAATTGTCACCACATCCACTCCGGCTTTTACCAACGCTTCCACCCGGTCCATCGTATCGGGCGTCACTCCTACCGCCGCGCCCACAAGCAGCCGCCCATGGTTATCCTTCGCGGCATTCGGAAAATGTTTGTATTTCTGGATATCCTTAAAGGTAATCAACCCAACCAACACATGGTTATCATCTACCACCGGAAGTTTCTCTATTTTATGGTTCTGCAAGATGGCCTCCGCTTTGAGCAGATCCGTACCAATCGGGGCGACCACCAGCCCTTCTTTGGTCATCAGTTCCGTAATGGGCCGCTTCATGTCCTTCTGGAACCGCAGGTCGCGGTTGGTAACAATGCCCACCAGTTTATTCGTGCTATTAATAATTGGAATGCCCCCGATTTTATGTTCCTTCATTATCTGGAAGGCATCCCCCACCGTGGCATTTTCACCCAGTGTTACCGGATCCTGTATCATACCGCTCTCGGAACGTTTTACTTTGCGCACCTCTGCTGCCTGATCGGCAATACTCATGTTTTTGTGGAGCATGCCTAACCCGCCGGCTTGCGCCAAGGCAATCGCCAAGTCGGCACCCGTAACCGTGTCCATCGCCGCTGATACCAACGGAATATTCAGTTTGACGGTTTTAGTCAGGTACGTGCTCGTGTCCACATCACGCGGAAGCACTTCGGAATATGCGGGGATTAGCAGTACGTCATCGTAGGTAAGACCTTCTGCTACGAATTTTTCTGGGGCTGAATGCATGGCAAATATGTATTGTAATTACTATTTGCCGGGCAAAATTACTTATTTTTTATGTCATTAACAAATAAAAAAAGTTTGTGGGGTTTTTACGTGTAAACAGCTGTATCCATTTTTTGGTATCCTTTTTGCATATGGTCAGGCAACATTGTTTAATTAAAACCAAAACAACATTATTAATTAAAATTAGCAACCCAGAGTAACATGAAAAAAACGATTATCAGCTCATTGTTTTGCGTATTGTTTTTACTTACTGTCCAACACGAGGTCCGGGCGCAGTCTTACCGCACAGCCGCGGGTTTATTCATCGATGCCGGAGACGGAACAACTTTCGTGGGGCCGCATATTAAGCATTTCTTTTCGGCAAGCAATGCCGGTCAAGCCATGATTCTGTTTGCCGGCCGCACAACCATCATTGGCGCTGAATATTCCTACAACCAACCTATTGCGGGGGCTCCGGGGCTAACATGGAACGTGGGTGTAGGACCGCAGTTGGCCATCCGCCGCGAAAACTCCGATTTCTATATTCGTCCGTTAGCGGGCCTTGAGTTTAAGATTCCGTCCGCTCCGTTGGCGTTCGGCCTTGATTGGCGTCCTGCCTGGGATGTAAGCAACAGCTACTTCACTGCCGGACGTTTCGGTGTTGCATTTAAATTCACCTTCTAGAAGTCCGCCCTTTAAAATCAATAAAATACAGGCCCCGCCACGTGCGGGGTTTTTTATTGCCAAACCCTTCCATTATACAAAAATTTTATACCTTTGCCGTTCTTAACAAAACTCTATACAAAATAGAACGAAGTAATACTATAGCTAACGAAAAAAATGCAAGGTAAAGGGCTGATTCAATTTTTGGTGATAGCGGTCACGATAGCGTGTCTCTATTCCCTATCGTTCACATTCGTTACCCGTAAGGTGGAGCGCGATGCGGCGGCTTATGCCAAAGGTGACATCGCGAAGGAAAAGGCGTATCTGGATTCTATGGCAGGTGAAGTGGTTTATAATTTGGGTATCGCCAAATACACTTACCGCGAAGCCAAAGGAAATGAAATCGCGTTGGGGCTTGATCTGAAAGGCGGCATGAACGTGACCATGGAAGTATCATTGCAGGAATTGATACGCAACCTGGCCAACAATCCGAAAGACGGCCACTTCAATAAGGCGCTGGAAAATGCCAATGCCAGAAGCAAAAGCAGCCAAAGCGGGTATGTTGACCTGTTCGTTCAGGAACTGAAGAAGCTTAGCCCGAATACGTCCCTGGCCAGCTATTTTGCCACGAAAGACAATAGCGCCTATGTGAAACCCAACAGTACGGACGCGGAAGTACAGCGTTTTCTGGAACGGGAAGCCGAAAGCGCTATCGACAACACCTTTAAAGTACTGCGCACACGTATTGACAAGTTCGGGGTGACCTCCCCGAATATCCAACTGCAGCAGGGTACAAACCGCATCCTTATCGAGTTGCCCGGAGTAACCGACGAGGATCGTGTCCGCAAACTACTCCAGGGATCCGCAAAACTTGAATTCTGGGAAACGTATGACAACATGGAAATCTACCCCATGTTGGAAAACGTCAATACCGCCTTGGCCACGGCGCAGAAGAATGCTGAAAAAGCCAGCAACGACAATCCGGCCACCACTGCCAACGCGGCCGATACAGCAGATGCGGGATTGCTTGCTACACTGGGCGCCGGAAAAGACTCATTAGCGACCGATTCACTGGAAAACCAGCTTGCGCAGCAAAACCCGCTGTTCAACGTATTGCGACCCGTTACGGTCATGGCCCCGAACAATCAGGTAGTACTCGCCTCCGGTCCTGCCGTGGGGTATGCGCGTTTGCGGGATACGGCTAAAGTGAACCGTCTCCTTTCGGATCCGGTAGTAAAGCAGATCATCCCGTCCAACGTCAAACTGCTGTGGGCTGTCAAACCCAGTCCCCGCACGCCGGATCAACTTGAATTATACGCAGTCAAACCAAGCGGCGTAAATGCAGGCCCCGTATTGTCGGGCAACGTCGTTACGGATGCAAAGGACGATTTTGAGCCGGAAACCAACAACCCGATGGTCACCATGTACATGAACAGCGAAGGTGCCCGGGAATGGAGAAGGATTACGGCTGCGGCTGCACCGAAAAGCCCTAACGAATCCGGACAGGCCATTGCCATTGTATTGGATGGCGTGGTATACTCCGCACCTTCCGTTAGCGGTGAAATCCCGAACGGCATATCACAGATTACCGGTAACTTCACTATTGAAGACACCAAAGACCTGGCCAACGTCTTGAAAGCGGGACGTCTGCCTACAACGGCAAAAATTGTAGAAGAAGCAGTGGTGGGGCCATCATTGGGCCAGGCGGCAATTGATGCCGGTGTTAATTCATCGGTAATCGGTTTGGTTATCGTCCTCATCTTCATGATCGCCTACTACAACCGGGCGGGCTTGGTCGCGAATGTCGCGGTATTGTTCAACGTGTTCTTCATCATGGGGGTTTTGGCCTCGCTGAATGCCGTATTGACGCTTCCCGGTATCGCTGGTATCGTGTTAACAATGGGTACGGCCGTAGACGCCAACGTCTTGATTTATGAACGTGTCCGGGAGGAATTGAGGCTGGGGAAATCGATTCGACAAGCCATATCCGACGGCTATAAACACGCCATGTCGTCCATCTTGGATTCCCAGATTACTACTTTCTTGGTCGGCCTGATCCTATTCTTCTTCGGCAGCGGTCCCATCCTCGGCTTCGCCACAACGTTGATGATCGGTATTATCACCTCGTTGTTTACCTCCATCTTTATCTCACGCGTGATATTCGAATGGATGCTGAACAAAGGTTGGTCTATCGCCCTATCCAACCCATGGAGTGAAAACACGTTGCAAAAGGCCAATTATGCCTTCGTGCAAAACCGCAGAAAATTCTATTTGGTATCTGGGATTATCGTGGTAATCGGATTGGCGTCTATCTTCACCAAGGGCTTCAGCCTCGGGGTAGACTTCCAGGGCGGACGGACATACACCGTGCGGTTCGAAAAGCCTGTTGATCTGGAGGAGGTACGATCAAACCTGAATAACGCCTTCGGTATGACGACCGAAGTGAAGACTTTCGGTGCCGATAACCAAGTACGCGTAACCACTGCTTACCACATAGAAGAAACCAGTGACGAAGCCGATAAAGACGTACTGGAGAAATTAACCAGCGGATTGGAAAAAATCCAGGGCAATGACTATGAGATAGCAAGCTCGCAGAAAGTTGGTCCTACAATTGCCAATGACATGAAGGTACGGGCGTTCTACGCCGGTATTGCAGCCGTTATCGTTATTGCGCTTTACATCCTGTTACGCTTCCGGAAATGGCAATATAGTCTTGCGGCAGCGATTACTACAGCCCATGACGCAATTGTTATACTCGCATTATTTTCAGTGCTGGACGGCGTCGTACCCTTTTCCATGGATATAGACCAACACTTCGTGGCGGCATTGCTGACCGTGATCGGCTATTCGATTAATGATACAGTGGTCGTGTTCGACCGCCTGCGGGAATACCTGGGATTATCCAAGTATAAAAAGGAGGGTTTCGGCGAAACCATCAACCTCGCCATAAATAAGACACTCAGCAGGACGGTGATTACCTCGCTTACGGTTATATTTGTACTTGCCGTTTTGTTTGTGTTCGGTGGTGAAGTAATACGGGGTTTCTCGTTTGCCATCTTGGTGGGCATCATTGTGGCTACATTTTCGTCCATCTTCCTGGCGGCTCCCATGGTGGCTGACCTGCAAGGCAACGGCCCCGCTGAAGAGACTGATTCGGCGGTAGCAAATAAAGCTCCGCTGAAACCGGCCAAAGCATAAGCCATACGATGGCATGAGTTAAACGGGCCGTTGGGACAGATGTTCATCAACGGCCCTTTTTTGTAATCTTTTCTACGCCCAAAAGGCTTTTCATCCGTCTTATACCATAAGCGGTTGATGGTTGGGTCCGGCAAAGCAATTCAGGCATCGCTGCATAAATAACTAATTCAATTAAAATGAAAACCGTAACGACACTATTAGGATGGATCGGCATGTGTGCCGTGCTGTATTCCTGCAACCAAACAGCTGGCGACAGCAACCGGCAAACCGGTGTGCTCTCTCCCATTGAACAGGCCATTATAACCGATACAGCAAGTTTTTATTATGTTGATGTGGCCGCCTATCCGGCACATGACGAATCGTTGCCGATAGGGGTATTCGATTCCGGCACAGGAGGACTTACGGTGCTGGACGCGCTGGTAAGGTATGATGAAAACAACAACGACAACCAAACGGCCGGAAGAGACGAAAGACCTGATTTCCAGAAAGAGAAATTCATTTACCTGGCAGATCAGGCCAATATGCCGTATGGCAACTACCACAGCGAACAGAAATCAGATTTACTGGTAGAGCATACCATCAAGGATGTCCAGTTCCTGCTTTCAAACCGCTATTATCCGCAGGCCTCGTCGGTTGAGCCCTCTGGCAGGAAACAACCGGTGAAAGCCATCGTTATTGCCTGTAATACTGCTACCGCCTATGGCAAAGCGGCCATTGACGCATTCATGGAAAAAGCGGGATTGAATATTCCGGTCATCGGTGTCATTGATGCCGGTGCGCGCGGTGCATTGGCCGCCTTCGGGAAGGATGAAAGCGGTTCCATCGGAGTATTTGCTACGGTGGGAACCATTGCGTCCAAAGGGTACGAGAAAACATTAATGCGCATCAAGGATGAACTGGGATACACGGGGAATATCCAGGTGTATAACCAGGGCGGCCATGGTGTGGCTGAAGCGGTGGATGAGGAACCAGATTTCATCGACCGGAGAGCAACCGCCCCGCGCCCCAACTATCGCGGCCCGGCGCTTGACAATAAGTCATACGCTATAGATAAAGATTTGCTCGACGTCTATCGGTTCGACTTCTCGGGCAATAAAATGCTTTGTGATAGCGAGTCGGCATTGGACTGCTCGATCATGCAGTTGAACGATACCGAGAACTATGTGCGTTACTATTTGGTATCCCTGCTGGAACAAATGCGTAAACAGCCGGATGCCAAGCCTTTGAAGGCCCTGCTCCTGGGGTGTACCCACTACCCCTACCTTACGGATAACATCAAGCAGGTACTGGATGAATTATACCATTTCCAGGAAGCAGGGGAATACCGGTACCGGCATTTGATGGCTGAAACCGTCCATATTATCGACCCGGCCGAGAATGTGGCAGATGAACTGTATACATACCTGAAAGCGCAGCAACTGTTCAACCCGGCGGGCGACATGACCAGCAGTGAGTTTTACATCAGCGTGCCCAATACCCACAATAGCAACGTTAAGACCGATAAAAGCGGGCACTTCACTTATGATTACAAATACGGGCGGCGGGCCGGTGAAATACAGGAATACGTCAAGGTCGTACCCTTTGATTATTCAAACATTCCTGCAGAAACCATTGAACGGATGAAAACGGCCATTCCGCAGACCTTTAGGCTGATTAACACGTTAAACCAATAAATACCATGCGAAAACACCTGCACGGCTTCTTACTTCTGCTCTTTTGCCTGCCCGGGGCGTGGCAACAAGGTCAGGCCCAACATATGGCAACCAAGCCTGACCCCTCCCCTATTCTACAAGCCATCATGCACCAATACCAGGCGGTAGGACTGGCTGTTGCGGTTGTAAAAGATGGCAACATCATCTACAACCAGTCTTTTGGCTGGAAAGACGCTGATAAACGTTTGCCGCTTTCCAACGACGATGTGTTCCGTATCGCTTCAATCTCAAAGTCCTTTTCCGCTACGGCCATTATGCAGCTCGTGGAAGCCGGCAAGCTGACGCTGGACGATGACGTCAGCGAGCTCATCGGATTCACGGTCAGGAACCCCCGCTACCCCGACGCCGTAATCACCCTGCGCATGCTGCTCTCACACACGTCGAGCCTTAACGACAGCCAAACCTACCACTCCCTTGACGTTGTCAATCCGGCGGCAAATCCGGATTGGCAGAAATGTTACAGCCGCTATCGCCCGGGAGAGCGATACAGGTATTGCAACCTGAACTATAATATGGTGGGTACCATTATCGAGCGGGTTTCGGGTGAGCGGTTTGACCGCTACATCAAGCGGCACATCCTGGATCCACTCGGTTTGTACGGAGGGTATTGCATCGATTCTCTTGACGCGCGCCGGTTTGCCAATATATACCGTTACAACGCTAAAGAAGGGCGTTTTAGCCATTCCGAAGCGGCTTATGCCCGCCAGAGTGATGAACTGGAACGATACGTAATGGGTTATAGCGCACCCATTTTCTCCCCTACCGGGGGAATGAAGATATCGGCGCGCGATCTGGCCCGGTATATGATCATGCACATGAACCTGGGGCATGTGGGGCAAACGGAAATCATGACAAGGGCAAGTTCCGAGGCCATGCAACGGCCCGTGGCGGCTGACATCCCCTACGGATATGCCATCCGTACAACTGATGAGCTCATCAAAGGCAAAACCCTCAAAGGGCATACCGGCTCGGCACATGGCCTGTATAGCACCATGTTTTTCGACCCTGAAGAGAATTTCGGCATCGTTGCCATGACCAATGGCTGTAGGCACGAAACCATCAACGGGTTCGATGCGCTCCTATGGTCTACCGTCAATTGCCTGTATACGCATTTTATTGGAGAGAATAACGATTTGGCGGACCAGGTCGTTGTACGCCGTACAAGTTACGGCATCCCGCATATCAAAGCCGATAACCTTCGTGCGGCGGGATATGCCATGGGATTTGTACAGCTTGAAGATTATGGAAGGCGCGTAGTAAACGGACTGGTACGGGCGCGCGGCGAGTGGGGCCGCTATCATCAAGCCAAAGCAGAAGAACAGGACGGCCAGATCGACCGTGACGCCGCAAATAAATTGAAATATTCGCGCGCGGCCACCACATACCACCGGCTTGGAGCAGACACCCGCGATGTGCTGGAAGGTTTTGCCGCCGGCGTAAACCGGTATATCGAGCTGCACCCCGATGAGTTTCCCTCCTGGGTTAAGCCCGACTTCACGGGCTATGATGTCCACGCATTAGGCATAGGCTCTTATAGCGAAAGCACCGTGAAAGCCTTTATCCGTGCACACCGGCGCAAACAGGATACCGCTAATATACACTCCGGCGCAGGCGAGCATTCGGTATGGGCCAACTTGGCCGTTGTTGCTCCTGATCCGCACCCAGACGAAGGCTCCAATACCTGGGCATTCGCACCCAGCCGTACTACAGGGGGAAATGCCATCTTAATGCGTAATCCGCACCTGTCGTGGGATGCCGGATATTATGAAGCACATGTGGAGGTGCCGGGGAAATTGAACTTCTATGGCGATTTCCGCATCGGCGGCCCCCTGGGCATCATATGCGGGTTCAACGCCGATCTGGGCTGGTCGACCACCAATAATGCGCCCGATACGGACGAAATTTATGCTGTACATGTTGATCCGGAGGATCCGAACCGGTATTTGCTCGACGGAGAAAGCCATATACTGGAAGAAAAATCAGTTGCAGTGACCGTCAAGAGTGGTACGGCACTGGACACGGCAACCCGCAAATTCCATTACACGTCCTTCGGTCCCGTCATTTACCGGGACGATAAACACATCTACGTGATGAAGGCCGCCGGAGACGGCGAATACCGTACGGGCGAACAATTCCTTCGCCTGATGTTGGCCCGCAATCTGGAAGAATGGAAGGAAGCCATGCGTATCCATTCGAAAACGACGTCGAATTTCACCTATGCCGACCGCGACGGAAATATTTTCTATGTCTGGAATGCCATGGTACCGGCATTGCCGCTACCTTCTGGCGGCGATACCACGGCTGTATTGGTCACCGCAAGCAACCAGGTATGGAACGCGCTTATCCCTTGGGATGATCTGCCGCAGTTGCACAACCCTGAGACGGGGTATTTACACAATGAAAACGACCCGTTCCATTTTACCAACCTGGAAGAACCTTTTGACGCGGCTGATTTTCCGGAACATTTCCCCGAACCCCGGCTACGGTTGAGAAGCCAGCGGGGGGTGCAGCTCGTTATGGGCAACGATAAGCGCTCACTGGAAGACATCATCGTACAGAAGCATGACGCCCGTTTATTGCTCGCTGACCGGGTAACAACCGACTTGATTGCTGCGGTACGCCGTACCAAGCCGAAAGGTGATATCGCCAAAGCGATTAAACTGATTGCCAAATGGGACCATACGGCCAATCACGACAGCCGTGGCGGCGTTTTGTTCGAGACCTGGTGGGATCGCTATGTAACGTTGGTAAACGGCGGCAAACAAGTTGCTTCCACGCCGGCATCCGCAGGCTATCCTGCGCCGGCTGATTCGCTCTTCAGCACGCCTTGGTCGCCAGAGAACCCCATTACCACCCCTTACGGTCTGGCCAGTCCGCAGAAGGCTGCCGAGGCTTTCGAATGGGCCGTGGAGCAGTGCAAAACACGCTATGGCGCATGGAATTTGCCGTGGGGCGACGTTTACCGGGCCCGTATCGGCGACAACGAAATACCCATAAGCGGCGCCCCCGGTGAACTGGGTTGTTTCAGGGTATTGTGGTTCCGGCCGCATGAAACCGACAAAACCAAGCGGGAAGTCCGGGGCGGTGACGGCTGGGTACTAGCCGTGGAATTCGGGGAAACGCCGCGCGCAATGTCTGTATTGGCTTACGGCCAGAGCAACAAATCAGGGTCGCCGCATGCATCGGATCAA
Source organism: Parapedobacter composti (assembly GCF_900112315.1). Classification (GTDB taxonomy): domain Bacteria; phylum Bacteroidota; class Bacteroidia; order Sphingobacteriales; family Sphingobacteriaceae; genus Parapedobacter; species Parapedobacter composti. The sequence continues at coordinate 178,046 of NZ_FOLL01000004.1, forward strand.
CTGGAGCTCTTCGCACGTGGAGAATTAAAGCCTGTGGCCTTTACCGAGGCAGAAATTCAAGCGCAATTGCTACGCACCTACCGTCCGGGAAAGGACTTTTTATAACTTTGCCGGCGTATAACTAACTAACGGAAGTAAACGCAAGATCATTTACGCTTAACACCATTGCGGTCGTACCGCAATTTACTCATATATTCACAAATTATTAATGCCGCAAAGCGGCACTATCATTAATACATGAAGTTACATACGAAGATTTTCATCGGCATGGTCGTCGGTATTGTGGCCGGGTTGATTGTCAAAACGCTCGGGTTACCCCAGGAAACACTTCAGACCATCGTTAAATGGGTGGAACCCATCGGCCGGATATTCATGAACCTGATTTTCATGATGGTCATTCCCTTGATCCTGTCGGCACTTATTTTGGGCATCGCCGAAATCGGGGATGTGAAAAAGTTGGGGCGCATGGGCATCAAACTGTTGGTATATACCATTGTGGTAAGCTTCATTGCCGTCCTCATTGGTGTAACCATGGTCAATATGTTCAACCCGGGCCGTACCATTTCTGAAGATACCAGAGAATACCTGGTCAGCGAATTCGGGGCCGAAGCGGCAAAAGCAAAAGCACAGGCTCAGGCGATCGAGGCAGATGAACGTACCGTGGGCGATATATTGGCGCAGATAATCCCCAGAAATCCGTTCGACGAAATGGTCAACGCCTTTAATTCAGCACACACTGGTGGCGGACTGCTTTCGGTCATGTTTTTTGCGCTCATTTTCGGTGTAGCCATGGCTGCTGTGGGCGAAGAGAAAACCGCTACGCTGAAGAAGTTCCTTGAGGGGCTCTATGAGGTAGTGATCAAGGTGATCGGCTATGCTATGGCACTCGCCCCATATGGTGTTGCTGCGCTCTTGTTCAATATGGTCTTGAATGTCGGTGCTGACTTTCTGCTGTCGTTGCTCTGGTATGTCTTGATTGTGTTGGGTGCACTGGCCATTCACCAGTTTGTGGTTTATTCCATTATTCTGAAATACTTTGCCAAACGTAATCCCATCCAGTTCATGAAAGATATGGGAGAAGTGACCCTCACCGCATTTTCGACCAGCTCAAGCAACGCCACGTTGCCTACGGCCATACGCGTGAGTATCGAAAAGCTTAAAATACCTAAACCTATCGCACATTTTGTGCTTACCATCGGCAGTACGGGCAACCAAAATGGCACAGCGCTATTCGAAGGGATAACGGTACTGTTCCTGGCGCAGGTGTTCGGTGTGGATTTGAGCCTGGGTTCGCAGATTACCGTGGTTTTGCTATGTATCCTGGCTGGAGTCGGCACGGCCGGCGTACCGGGCGGATCGCTTCCTGTAATCGTTACGATTCTGGTATCCATCGGAGTACCGGGCGAAGCCATTGCATTGATTTATGGTGTTGATCGCATCTTGGATATGTCGCGTACTACCTTAAACGTGAACGGCGATATTACCGCTGCGGCGTATATACAGCATGTAGAAGAAAAACAGGCGGCAAAAGAAGCGGCAGCCCGTTAGGGCTGCTCGTTTACCGGCGACTGGGGAGGATGCAGCAGTCCTACGGATTTGGCCACCATGGCGGAGACTGCTGTATCGCTCGTCACATTCGTCAACGTCCTGCACATATCCAAGGGCCGGTCTACGGCAAAAATTAGCGCCAGTCCCGCTTCGGGAATTCCGGCCTGCCCCAAAACGATAACCAACATCACAATGCCGGCGCTGGGAACGGCTGCCGTACCGATAGACGCCAACACCGTTGTGAGTATAATCATCAATTGCGCTTCAAGCCCCAACGGCACCGGCAGCATCGCCTGGGAAATAAAAATAGCGGCCACTGCCTGATATAGCGCGGTGCCGTCCATATTAATGGTGGCTCCCAACGGCAAAACAAAGCTGGAAACTTCATCGTCAACGCCGAGATGATCAGTAACCCGTTCCATGGTTACCGGAAGCGTGGCCGCGCTTGAACTCGTAGAAAATGCCAATAGCTGGGCCGGCGATATCGCCCGGAAAAACTGCCCAGGTTTGATTTTGGCGAACAGATAAACAAGCGTGGGATAAAATGCGAATATCAGCAGGGCCAGCCCGATTAAAACGGTCGCGCCATAGATACCCAACGCCCCGAGCGTTGAAAAGTCTGGTATCTCCACTATCAGCGCAGCCATTAACGCAAAAACACCCACGGGAGAAAACAGCATGACGATATCAATAACCTTAAGAATGACATCGTTAAGCCCCTTGAAAAAGTCAACCACCGGCTTCGACTTGCGTTCGTCAATCATAATCAGTCCGATACCGATGAGGATGACGAAAAAAATCACCTGCAGCAAACTGCCGTTGTCTGTCATCGCCCCAAAAAAGTTATCCGGCACGATATCCACCAGGGGTTGCAAGGGCCCTTGTTCTTTAGTCGCTTCAGCTAACTTAATCTTTTCATCCGCCTCGCCGGCAAACCCTTCCAGTAAACGCTGTCTGGACGACTCGTTGATGAACCGGCCGGGTTTGATGAGATTGGCCAAAATCAATCCCAGCGAAACCGCGCAGACCGTCGTAAACAAGTAAAGGACGATAGTCCTGCCACCCAGCTTAGACAGTTTCGATATGTCTTTCAGATCGGCAAGGCCAACAATAAGCGATACGGCCACTAACGGTACCGCAATCATCTTTAGCATATTGATAAATATGGTTCCGAATGGCTTTATCCAATCAACTACGGCCTGTTGCAGACCCATTTCCTTGAATAGGAAACCGGCGAGCAAGCCTGACAACATACCAATAAGAATCTTCCAATGTAAAGCCATACGTTTCATGCAGCTATGATATAGTAAGGGTTTATGTTTAAATGATCGAGTTATGGGGCCAAAAGTAACGGTTTTGCCCGACTTTGAAAGGATTGTAAAAATGTTTTTATACGGAGAGCGAATTTCGTTGGAATTCCATATGTTTGTCAGACTAATTATTATTATGCTAATGGAGCAATACAACGCATATTCCTTTCTGTTGGATCGTACGGCGCGGAGGGTAAAGCAATACGCGCAATACCAATTCAATTGCAGGCAGTTTGGCATTACGGTTGACCAGTGGGCGGTACTCAAAAGCCTTAAGCTGCATGCCGATTTATCACAGAAGGAATTAGCCGAATATTGTGGCAAAGATCAACCCACGTTAACCCGTATCGTTGATCTGCTGGAAAATAAAAAACTGGTCGAACGGCGCCCTCACCCCGCCGATAGGCGCAGTTTTGTCGTCCACCTGACCCCTGTGGGTGAGCAGAAAGTAACAGAGTTGTCTGCCAGCGTAAATGAAATCCGTATGCAGGCTTGGAAAAACCTTGGCGAAACAGATTTCGAGCAGCTGAAGCGGATATTGAACACCATATACGATAATTTGGAGATTTGAACCCAGTAAAAACATGAATACACAACAAAATACAACCGAACCCATAATAACAGACATCTGCATCATCGGAGCAGGCCCGGTAGGACTGTTTACCGTGTTCGAGGCGGGACTGCTGAAAATGCGTTGCCACCTCATTGATGCCCTACCCCAGGTAGGCGGACAGTTGTCTGAGATTTATCCCCATAAACCGATATACGATATCCCCGGCTATCCTTCCATCAATGCCCAGGAACTGGTGGATAGGCTGATGGAGCAAATCCACCCCTTCAAACCCACATTCACCTTGGGCGAGCGCGTTGAAGCGCTGAGGAAACAAGCCGATGGTTCTTACCATGTGATTGGCAGTGAAGGCACTGTAATCCATGCCGCGGTGGTGGCCATCGCAGGGGGGCTTGGTTCATTTGAGCCCCGGAAACCTGAAATCCCCGGCCTGGCCGATTTTGAGGGCAGGGGCGTCAGCTATATGGTTAAAAACCCTGAACACTATCGTGACCGGCGGGTTATCATCGCCGGGGGCGGCGACTCCGCATTGGATTGGACGATCTTTCTGAGCGACTTGGCCAAGGAGGTAACCCTGGTGCACCGGAGCGAAAGTTTCCGCGGAGCGCCGGATTCAGCCGAAAAGGTCTTTAACCTCGCCGAGCAGGGAAAAATAAACCTATTGTTGCAAAGCAACCTCAGCAGCGTGCACGGCAACGGCACACTGAGCCACGTGGGGGTTATCGGCAAAGAAAAGCGCGAAACGTTATTGGAAGCCGATGCGTTGATACCGTTGTTCGGTTTAAGTCCCAAATTGGGTCCGATAGCCGATTGGGGGCTGGCTATTGATAAATCAGCCATCGCCGTAAACACATTCGATTACAGCACCAATGTGGAGCGCATCTATGCGGTTGGCGATATCAATACCTATCCGGGCAAACTTAAGCTAATCCTGTGCGGCTTCCACGAGGCAGCATTGATGGTTCAGAGTGCGTTTAAGTTTGTTTATCCCGCAGAGCGCCTCAGCTTCAAGTATACCACAGTAAACGGCATAAATCCCTTTTAAAGGACAACGTTATGACAGACAACATTCGCATCATCGTCGAAACCGGACAAGGAGAGACGCAGCAACTGGAAATCCCTGACGGCATCAACCTTAGTCTGATGGAAGTGCTCAAAGCCTCCGGATACGATATCATGGCTACGTGCGGGGGTATGGCACTTTGTGCCACCTGCCGCATCGATGTCATTGAAGGCCTGGAAAGCCTCGAACCGGTATCCGATGCCGAGCTCGACATGCTCGACACGCTTCCCGACGCGGGTGAAACCAGCCGGCTGGCCTGCCAAATTCGGCTGAAACCATCGTTGGATGGGCTAAAAATACGGGTGTTCGGAAACAATTGACGCCACCATCCGTTCATATTATACAGGCAATTTCCTGGAAAAACACAGATTCAAACAAGACATGCGACACATCGACAGTAAATTCCCTCGGGTAGTCATCATCGGCGGAGGCTTTGGCGGAATAGAGGTAGCTAAAGGACTCAAAAATAAAGAAGTGGACGTGCTGCTTCTGGACCGGAATAACCACCACACCTTCCAGCCACTGCTCTACCAGGTCGCCACCGGCACGCTCGACGCCCCCTCCATCGCGTTCCCGCTACGCAAGATGTTCAGAAAGCAGGAGAACTTTACGTTCCGTATTGCTGATGTACAGGCCATAGACGCCGTGAATAAGCTGCTCCAGACCGACATCGGGCCGATTACGTATGATTATCTCGTGATTGCCACAGGCGCTACCACTAACTTCTTCGGCAATAAAGACATCGAGTACTATGCCATGCCCATGAAGAATGTGAGAGAAGCGGTAAACATCCGGAGCTTTCTATTGCAGAACATTGAAGAGTCCTTGCTTAAAAGCACCTCGGCGGAACGCACTCCATACTTGAATTTTGTGGTGGTTGGCGGGGGTCCCACCGGTGTGGAGCTATCGGGCGCCATTGCCGAAATACGCAACCATATTCTCACGAAGGATTACCCAGAGCTCAAAAAGGAAGACATGAGTGTCTACCTCGTTGAAGGGCTGCCCAAAATATTGGCCAACCTCTCCCCGCAAGCATCTGAAAAAGCGGAACTATACCTACGCGAACTTGGTGTCAAAGTGTTACTGAATGTACAAGTAACGGGCTACGATGGCGATGTGATTACCTTTGCCGATGGGAAGAGCATACCCACCAAAACCGTGCTTTGGTCTGCCGGTGTCGCCGGCCAGTTTCCTGCCGGCATCAGCGACGAGATTGTGGTACGGGGCAACCGCATACGTGTCGATGAAGAGTGCCGCGTAATCGGCATGGAGGATGTTTTCGCCATCGGCGATGTCGCTGCGATGATTTCCGACGAATTACCCCGCGGGCATCCCGGGGTAGCCCCCGTTGCCCAGCAGCAAGGAAAGTTCCTGGCCAAAAACATTATCCGCCTGATTAACCGCCAGCCCACAGAGAAATTCAAGTATTTCGACAAGGGGTCCATGGCCACCGTTGGGCGCAATAAGGCAGTGGTTGATATTGGTAAGATACGGTTCCAAGGCTTTTTCGCCTGGTGGGTGTGGATGTTCGTTCACCTTATGTCGCTGGTGGGCTTCCGCAACCGTGTGGTTACCTTTATCAACTGGGCGATTAACTACATCACCTTCAACGCGGGTATCCGCTTGATTATCCACAAATACCAGCGACCACCCAAGCGTGTATCGGATTTAAAGGACACCCATCATGTAAATCAATAGGGAATCGCTAATTTTACCGCCATGGATAACAAGGCGATTGCAAAAGCCATCAGGTTTTATGCACAGTTGATGGAATTGCATGGGGACAATCCCTTCCGGACCAAGGCAATGGCGGCGGCAGCTTTTAAGCTGGACAAGCTACCGTTCATGATCACACCCGATACTGTGGGGACACTGGCCGAAGTGCCGGGGATAGGAAAAAGTACCGCCCAAAAAATCGAATCATTGCTGGCCAGTGGTACATTTCCCGAATTGGACAACCTGTTAGCAGCCACGCCGGAAGGTGTATTGGAGATGTTGCGTATCAAAGGGCTCGGGCCTAAAAAGATACAAGTGATATGGCAGACACTGGGTATCGAAAGCACGGGCGAATTATACTATGCATGCAACGAGAACCGACTGGTGGAGGCCAAGGGTTTCGGCCTCAGAACACAGGAAGAAATCAAGAAAGCCATCGAGTTTTCCATCGCCAACCATGGTTGGTTCCTTTATGCAAATGTTGAAAAACTGGCGGAAGATGTCCTGGCCATCCTCCGGGACGTGCTTCCCATAGATCGGAGGCTCTCCTATGCAGGCGAATTCCGCCGGAAATGCGAAGTGCTGCAAACCGTTGATGTAGTCATTGAGGCTTCACACGGCGAATTGGCTGACGCCGTCGCGAAAGCCGGTATGCTGGTTACCCGAATATCGGATGATCCGCATTTACTGGAGGCCACACACGAAACAGGCGTCCCGTTCCGCTTTACACCGGCAGATCCCACCTCTTTCCACAGGCAATTGCTCATTGCCACTGGATCGGACGAACACCTGCGGCAGTTGGACGATCTCCTGCAGGAGCAGCAACTGCCCGATTTTGACACTGAAGCGGCCATCTACAAATCGCTGGGGCTACAATACATTGAGCCCGAATTGCGTGAGGGCACCAATGAGCTGGCCTTGGCTAAAACAGGCCACCTGCCCACCCTCATCAACTATGCCGATATCCGGGGAGCACTGCACAACCACAGTACGTACAGCGATGGAGTAAACACGCTGGAAGAAATGGCCCTGTATTGCCGTGACGAACTGCGATTGGAATACCTGGGGATCTGCGACCATTCCCGCACGGCGGTCTATGCCAATGGACTGGGTGTCGAGCGCGTACAACAACAATGGGCAGAAATCGATGCCCTCAATGCCAGCCTGTCGCCCTTCCGGATATTCAAAGGCATTGAGTCGGATATTCTGGCCGATGGTTCATTGGATTATCCCGATGATATCCTCGCCGGATTCGACTTTGTGGTGGCATCCGTGCATAGTAACTTTAAGATGGATGCCGGAAAAGCTACGATCCGTCTGATCAATGCTATCGAAAACCCATATACTACCATCCTTGGTCATCCAACGGGGCGCCTGTTGCTCAGCCGGTCTGGTTATCCCATAGATTACCGGCGAGTTATCGATGCTTGCGCCGCCAACGGGGTGGTTATAGAAATCAATGCAAACCCACTGCGTCTCGACCTTGACTGGCGATGGCACCGTTATGCCGTGGAAAAAGGCGTGCTACTATCCATCAACCCTGATGCACACCGCAACGGAGGCTTCCGCGATATGCAGTATGGCGTCTATGCAGCCCGAAAAGGGGGACTGTCCGCCGGCAATTGCCTTAATACGTTTACAGTTGACCAGATTTCCGCCTATTTTCAACGCCGGAAAGAACGTCTGTAACCGTCGTAACGCCAGTCTATTCGAGCCATCCCATTTCATATATTACCATCATTTATTACTTTTGGTGACGTAATAAAAATCCCAGCACGCACGCCTGCCTTTTGGCAGCCATCAATAATCCGGAAATGAAACAGTTTGTCATCATCTTATTCCTTGCCGCTGTATCAGCAACGAGCCACGCACAACTGTTTGTGCCCGCCAGCAAATTGTTCAGCCGCGCGGATTCGCTGCGCGGCCAGCTGACGCCACTGCGCACTTGTTATGATATCAATTATTATCACCTTAACGTTGCCGTCGATCCGGACAAGCGCCACATCAATGGCTCCAACCTATTCCGGTTTACCGCAACAAGTGACTTTTCACGCCTGCAGTTTGATCTCTTCGATAATCTGCGGATAGACAAGGTGGTATACCACGGGCAGGAACTACCCTTTAAACGCGAGTACCATGCAGTATTTGTCGACTTTCCCCGTACCATTAAAGCGGGACAATTGGATTCGTTCACCGTGTATTATCAAGGGCATCCCGTACAAGCTAAACGGGCACCCTGGGATGGCGGCTTTGATTTTAAAAAAGACAGTAACGGCAAGCACTGGATTGCCACAGCCTGCCAGGGACTTGGCGCAAGTGTTTGGTGGCCGAATAAAGACCACCTGTCGGACGAGGTTGACAGCATGCTTATCAGCATCAGCGTCCCCACCGGGCTGACTAATGTATCAAACGGACGGTTCCGGGGCCAAACCGCTCTGGACAACGGCTATACACGGTTTGACTGGTTCGTAAGCAACCCCATCAACAACTATAATGTAGCCGTGAACATTGGTGACTACGTGCATTTTGCCGATACCTTCCACGGAGAAAACGGTGTGCTCGATCTCGACTATTGGGTGCTCCGAGAAAACGAGGCCAAAGCCAGGCCGCATTTCGATGCAAATATTAAGCCTATGCTGCGTGCCTTTGAATATTGGTTCGGCCCGTACCCGTTTTATGAAGACGGTTTCAAGCTCGTAGAGACGGCCCACCTTGGCATGGAACACCAGAGCGCCATCGCTTATGGCAACAGGTACCAGAACGGCTATCTCGGCACGGATGGCTCGGGCACCGGCTGGGGCAACAAATGGGATTTCATCATTATCCACGAGGCGGGGCACGAATGGTTCGGCAACAGCATCACCTCCAAGGACCTTGCGGATATGTGGATACATGAGAGTTTCACGAACTATTCCGAATCGTTATACATCGATTATCATTTCGGTAAACAGGCCGGACAGGAGTATATCCACGGCAACCGCCGGGGTATACAGAACCTCGCCCCCATCATCGGCAACTACCATGTCAATAACGAAGGATCCGGCGACATGTACAATAAAGGCGGCGTGTTGCATAACATGGTACGCACCATCATTGACGACGATGAAAAATGGCGGCAGATACTCCGGGGCCTCAATAAAGAGTTTTATCACCGCACGGTTGACTACGAGGACGTGGTCAACTACATCAGCAAGCATTCCGGCAAAGATCTGTCCAGTGTTTACGCACAGTACGTTCGGCATGCCAACATCCCGACCTTGGAATTTTATTTCAACGCGGACGGGAGGGCGTTTTGCAGGTGGACAGCAGATGAACCCAGGTTCGACATGCCGGTGCGTATCCGCGCGGGGGGTGGTAAATACCACGTTATCCAACCCACGCGGCGCCTGACACCCGTCGCCATACCCGGACTAACGCGTGACAATCTTGAGGTAGACACCTTTAACTTTTATATCGGCGTGCTCGTGAACGAATAATATCCCCGTTACCTTCTGGCCAATACCGATTTCTGATTATCCAGCACCGCAATACGGTTCATAAATTCGCGGAACGCCTCATACTTTTCGGAAGCAAACGTCCCCCCGTAGACCGTGAGCCTGCGGTAAACCAGCAGTTGGTTCCCTTCCTGCCGAACGGTGGTTTCGTACCGGCCGAACGGACTGTCTAACTCCATGGCCGTTGGCCCCGATATAAGCAGGTATCCTTCAGGCAGTGTATAGTTTAGCTGATCTTCATCGGTGTATCCTCGGTTGATATACAGCGGCAACGTCCGGTTTTTCACTTCTGGCACCATGCCACGGCGATTAAACACGTTGGTCACGAGAAACACCTGGCCATCGTTTTCCGGCGCATACCGATCCAGGTTTACCTCAAAGGTTTCTTCCAGTTCGGGTTGCCCGTCCAACCGTTTGTCATATGCGATATTGCTGAAGGTGATATGATCGATGTCATAAGCTTCTTTAAGCAGCTTCAGCTGCTCTTGGCCGCTGGTCCCCGCAATTTCCAAGTGATTATCATATTGTCCTGCAGAAAAAACCGTTTTCACGCTCCCTGCAACAGTGCCGTCGGCACCCAGCGTCAGTACCGCTTGGCGGACCTGGGTACTTTCTTCTGCGTTAAAGCCGGGAGTGCGTAGTACCCTCCCTCCTTCAGGGGTGCACGCCCAAACGGTTCGGTCATCTGTAAAAGTGCCCAGGTAACCAAACGGAATCCGTTGGCTGGTGCATTCCAGCCAGGTGGTATCGTTGGCAAAAGGTATGCACAAAATCACATGATTGCCCTGTTCCATGCCCGCGAAGTCGGCCTGGATATCGCGTTTCGCGTTACCAGCCTGCACAACGCAATAATAAGAGGGAATGTCTACGACATCCAATAACGCCTGCATGTAATTAACCAGCGCTTTGCAATCGCCATATCCCAGTCTATCCACTTCGCTGGCCGGCATCGGCTTGAACCCGCCGATACCAATCTGCACGCTGACGTAACGTGTCTTACGTTGCAGGTAATCATAAAGAATGCGTGCTTTTTCCTTGTCTGACGCTGCTTCGGCCACCAGAGACCGCACCTCCTGCACCGTAGGCGCAGGCAGTGTACGGCCGTCGGAAAGCAATGCGCCATACATCCAATGCCCCAATTCATTCCAGTCGGTATAACGTCCTTTGTGTTTATAATAAGAAAACTCCACCGGCGCTATCCGCACCGTAGTAACGTAGGTTTCCGGATCGGGGCCATAAGGCTCTTGGCGGCGGGCGGGCATATTGTTAACCCGCCATGAAAGCACTTTCCGCCCGTCCACCATACCGGATTCAGGTGCCCCTTCATAGTTGGCCGTCCGGATACGCACCTGTTCGGCCGGATCATAAACAAAGGTGTATTCGCTGTGTTCTACGGCAACATCGGAATGGGCGTTTGGCCGCCATGCGGGGATAATCAGGTTTTGTTTAAGCTCCACTTCAAAGTCATATTCCACCGTAAACGGATAACTCGTCACCGACGGCAGGAAATGTTTCCTGCGGCTGTCTTCATATAAGGAGACGCTGCTTACCGCGCTTTCGTCACGAAAATCACGTTGGGAAAATTTTCCCGTTTGGAATCCGTTGGCGTCGAACACCCGGCCGGCGATGCGCTTAATAGCTGTGCTTTTGTCGTAATGAAGCACCAGCCGGGCCTTCGCTTCGCCCGCCCGGTTGAATACCGTTATCGCTCGCTTCACCGCATACCGCACGCGGGTCGGCGATTGCATGTCTACGTTAATCGTTTCATGGCGCACCACCGCATCGGCCCGGTTTTTCAGCACATCTGTAAGATGGCCAACGGCATAATCGGACTGTCCCCGGGCTTGGCTTACCAAAAGCAGCGCAAGCAGGCAAATCATGTTTCTCATCGTGCCTCCACCTTACGTAACACAACATCCACTTTTTCGTGCTGGATAATCCTGCCAAAAAACTCTTTTAACGAAAAATAATGCTCCGGCGTATACATCGGCCGGTTCAGCGACAACAGCTGCTGGAAGCTAAGCATATTGCCATCACGCCTGATCTGACCGATGTACCTCCCTCCATTATCCTCCAGAGCCATATTGCGGTCGTCTGGCATAGACACTACTTCATAGTTGTCAGGCAATCTGATGTTCATGACTACCCGGTCTTCGCGTGCGGCCCCCATGTCAACGGGGTATGTCCGTTCGTCCAGGTTAAACGGATTTTTACCGACCCGGTTCAGAAAAAAGGGGTTAAAAAAAAGCGTCGGTTGCCCTGTTTCGTCGTATAACTTCATTTCGATATCATAAATTTCGGTCAGCAACTGGTCCAAGCTGTCAACGCCACGGATATCACCATGGGTAATACTGATGTTCGGCCACCGTTCGTCAACCATTTCAATATACTCATCCACCGTATTGTAATGAGCCAGCTCGCGGCGCTTATGGAGCGCGGCGTATCCGGATGCCGAGGCAGTCAAATTCCCTTTCAGCACCCCGTCGGGCTGCAGTTCAGCCGAAAGCGTATACTGTGTCCGCGATGGCTGGGCGGCAACCAGATCTATCCAATAGGAAGGCCTTTTGAGCGGTACCGCCCGCCCCTGTCCATTGATGCAATGCAAGGGAAGCAGTCCGAACGGCAGCAGGGGATCCGAAGCATCCAGCAGGTAATATGCGTTACCGATGTTCACTTTAGCCACCACATAGTTGAAATCACTCAATACCGGGTGCAGGCTATTTACCAGCCCGTTGTCGCGGGTAGACAGCATCACCGCTTCCGCTTCCAGTCCGGCGGCCGTGAGACCGGTCACCAACGCCAGATTGATGTCGCCGATATTCCCTGAACGGCGCTCCAGGGCGTTCTTTATCCCATTTTCGCTATACTTCCCGAGGTAACGGTTCCACCTGATATGCTGTTGAATGTACCGGTATACCGCTTTGGCCCTGTCCAACTCGTTGGCAGTTCCGGCCAAGACAGCCGGCAGCACATCCTTAAACACTTGCTCCCGTTTAAGCTGGCCACCAAAGTCCGTATTGGTTGTCAGTTCCCGGTCTACATCCTTCCAGTCTTTAGTTATTTTTATATTGGAACCATTGAGGCGGTATATATCAGACAACTCAAAATAAATAGCTGATTTGAAATTGCTTGCCGCCGTCATATAATCTTCCGCTACAAAAGCGGGGATGTGCTGCATCCCCCAGGTCATTTGCGAGCAATCGATGTCCTTTCCAGCTATCCGGAATCCTCCCCGATTAACCTTGGCGTTATTGGTCGTAAGCGGATACGGTCCGCGCAGAATCACATTGTAATTATACATGCTTGGGATAACGGCCACATAGGTACTGTTCACCTTGGGGATATCCTCCTGCAGCTGCCATGTTCTGAAATTGAAGATATGGGGTGATAGCAAGCGGTAAGAATACTCCACGATACTTCCCTCCTGCAAGTCGGGAAACGTGAATTTAACGTCTGTCCGGTATTTGCTCACATTTTCTTTAAACACCTGGTTTTTGTCCAACGGCACAGATACGATACGGCCATCCACCACATTGAGGGTCACCGCCTGCAAATCCGAGATGGTTTCCACGTGTTCTCCGGTTTCATTTTTATAAATGGGTATTACCACCTCGGCATGCTTATAGCCGTCGCGGTTAAACAACTTGATGCGCACGTGGTGTTCAAACATAATTTCCGTCATTCCCTTGGTGTCATTATACACCATAAACGCCCGGCCATATTCGTTCAAGACGGCCGCGTTGGAAAAACTGTCGAGGTCATACTTGGCCAGCTTGATATCTTCCGGCATCAGGGAGCCGAATTTGAAGTCCTGGGCAAGCAAACTAAATGGGAATAAAGCCCAAAAAGCAATGGTTAAGCAGGTTTTCATTGTTGGTTAGGTAAATAAACCGGTGTTTCAATATAAAACAGAATAAATCAATTAATGCTGGCTAAAGTTATCGGTTTTTTTGGTAGGTTTGCACATTAATTGAAAAACATCATATTGAGTTAGCACATGGGGTTGTTTAACTGGTTTACACAGGAAGTTGCTATTGATTTAGGTACGGCCAATACATTGATCATCCATAACGATAAGGTGGTGGTAGACGAGCCTTCTATCGTCGCGTTCGATCGCACCACGAACAAAGTAATAGCCATCGGCCGGCAGGCCATGCAAATGGAGGGCAAAACACACGATAATATCCGTACGGTGAGGCCATTAAAAGACGGGGTTATCGCGGATTTCAATGCAGCCGAACACATGATACGGGGTATGATTAAGATGGTCAACAACGGCAAGGGATGGTTTTTTCCCTCTTTGCGTATGGTCATCTGCATCCCATCGGGGATAACCGAAGTCGAAAAGCGCGCCGTGCGCGACTCTGCCGAAATAGCGGGTGCCAAAGAAGTGTACCTGGTGCATGAGCCCATGGCCGCCGCGGTGGGCATTGGCATTGATGTGGAGGAACCCATGGGCAACATGGTCATCGATATCGGCGGAGGTACAACCGAAATTGCTGTGATTGCCCTATCCGGCATTGTGTGCGACCAGTCTATCCGTGTAGCCGGCGACAACTTCGATTCTGACATCGTGCAGTATATCCGGAGGCAGCATAATATTATGATAGGCGATCGGACAGCCGAAAAGATCAAGATTGAAGTTGGTTCTGCCTTGCCCGAACTGCAGGACCCTCCGGCGGACTTCGCCGTGCAGGGGCGCGACCTGATGACGGGTGTGCCAAAACAGATTACGGTGTCTTATACCGAGATTGCCCATTGCCTCGACAAATCCATTTCCAAAATCGAAGAAGCTATTTTAAAAGCACTGGAAATCACGCCACCTGAACTTTCAGCCGATATTTACCAGACCGGCATTTACCTCACCGGAGGCGGGGCTTTACTGCGCGGGCTGGATAAGCGTATCCAGGCAAAAACCAAGTTGCCCGTCCATGTTGCGGAAGATCCCCTACGCGCCGTGGTCAGAGGCACCGGCATTGCACTGAAAAACATCGGCACGTTTAAATTTTTGATGCAGTAGGGGCGATATAACAACAGGCTGCAAGCAATAGGCTGCAGACCTACGACATAACGCGCGTACCGCATAAAACGCATAACGTAGCAGGCAGCTTTAGCGCATAAGCACCAAGCAAAAGACCCGGGTATGAAGAACCTTTGGCTAATTCTCCATAAGTACAATGCATTTTTCCTTTTCATCGTATTTTTCGGGGTGGCCTTCTACCTGGTGGTACAGAACAACACCTTTCAGCGTGCCTCAGCAATCAATTCATCCAACCAGCTAATCGGTGGCGCGTATGCAGAAATCAATGGGTGGAGAAGTTACCTTCACCTGGCTGAAGAAAACGCCCTGCTGGCCAAAGAAAATGCAGCGCTGCGCAAAAAATTGCAGTATTATATCACACCCGATAGCGTGGAGCGCGGGATGACCAGCGATACATTGCGCGATGTGCAATACCATTATATCGTCGCCAAGGTAACTAACAACAGCATTCATCAGAAGAACAACTATATTACGCTAGACAAAGGAACAAGGCATGGCGTAAAAAAAGGCATGGGCGTCATATCGGCCAATGGAATAGTCGGCATTGTGCTCAATGTATCGCCGCACTTTTCAACCGTGCAGTCGCTTTTGCACAGCGAAACCCGCATTAGCGCTTCCCTGGAAGACAGCCAGACGTTCGGTTCGTTGGTGTGGGGCGACAACTACGATGCGCGCAAGGCCATGCTCAAAGACATCCCCAACCATGTGAAAGTACGAAAGGGCGAACGCGTATATACCTCCGGATACTCCCTATTTCCTCCCGGCATCCTGATAGGCCGGGTCATTGAAACCGGAATCTCAGGAGGAGACAGCTTTCTTGACATTAAAATCGAATTGAGCACCCCATTCCATAACCTGCAGCACGTTTATGTCGTGGAAGATTATTTTGCTGACGAAAAAACGGAGCTGGAATCCCTGAATGACGATAATGGCTAGGCTTTTGGTATTCAATATCGCCCGTTTCATTGTGCTGCT
The DNA here is from genome assembly GCF_900112315.1 of Parapedobacter composti. Taxonomy (GTDB): domain Bacteria; phylum Bacteroidota; class Bacteroidia; order Sphingobacteriales; family Sphingobacteriaceae; genus Parapedobacter; species Parapedobacter composti. The sequence goes on from NZ_FOLL01000004.1 coordinate 193,764, forward strand.
GATGCTGCAGGTTTTCCTGTTCAAAAACATCGGATATTACAACCTGGCTACCCCTTTTCCCTATATCCTGTTCATCCTCCTTCTTCCCGTCGGCATGTCCAATTTCATGCTGTATTGCCTGGCCTTTGTCATGGGCATCTCGGTAGATGCGTTTTACGACACCCTGGGGGTCAATGCAGCGGCGTCCGCAGCACTTGCCTGGGCGCGCATCGCCTTCATCCGTATCACCCTGCAAACGGACCACTATGAAAACTACATGACACCGCTTTGGGGCAATGTACCGTTCAGGTGGTTTTTCCTTTATACCGTATTACTCACCCTAATCCATCATTCCGTGTTGTTCATGGTGGAAGCCTTCTCTTTCCATCAATTCCATTACACATTAATCCGTATTTTATTAAGTTGTATATTTACAGTCGTTATCATCATGTTGTTCAGCTTGCTGTTTTACCGGAGAAAACAGCGTTGAAAGCAGGGTCACCGAAACATCTTCCGCGTAAATGAACGGTCTTTTCGAACGGAAATATATTATTCAGGGCATCTTCATTGCCGTAGCGGTCATCATAACGGCACGGCTGTTTTATCTGCAGGTCGTAGATGATTCATACCTGCTATCCGCCAACAATAATGTGTTGCGTAAGATGATTATTTATCCGGCCCGGGGAGTAATTCTGGATCGAAACGGCGAGGTGCTGGTGCAGAATGAACCGGTTTACGACCTGCTGGTAACGCCCAGGGAGGTTAAGAATATCGATACGGCACTGCTTTGCGAGCTGGTGGGAATAGACATGGAGGGGTTCAAACGCCGCATGGAAAAGGCAAGGAGTTATTCGCCGTACAAAGCATCACAGTTTGAAAAGCAGATTCCCGCAACAGCCTACGCCAAACTTCAGGAGCATTTATACAAGTTCCGGGGCTTCTACGTGCAGAACCGGACGGTACGGAGTTACCCGGACAGTATCGCCGCCCAATTTTTAGGGTACATCCAGGAAGTGAATGATCGCGACATCGAGCGTTCGAATGGGTTTTACCGCCCCGGGGATTACATCGGCGCCAGTGGTGTCGAGAGCGCTTATGAAGAGTTGCTGCGGGGACAGCGGGGCGTGAAGAATGTGATGGTCGACGTGTTTAACCGGCCCCAGGGCGTATTTGCCGACGGCAAATACGACACACTGGCCGTGGCGGGCGAAGGATTGGTATCATCGCTGGACAGGGACTTGCAACTGCTGGCCGAAAAACTGATGCACAATAAAATCGGCAGTGTGGTAGCCATAGAGCCTTCCACCGGCGAGATCCTGACGTTTGTCAGCAGCCCAAGCTATGATCCCAACATGATGGTGGGGCGCGAGCGGGGCAACAACTACATGAAGTTGTTGCATGACCCCTATAAACCCATGTTTATCCGGCCAATACAGGCACAATACCCCCCGGGTTCGGTATTTAAGGTTGTTGCTGCGCTTATCGCCCAGCAAGCGGGCGTTATCAACGCAAACACGGTATTCCACTGTCCGGGAGGATACCGATATGGCGGCGGACGGGCGTTTATGCGTTGTACCCATGTGGACGGCTCCATCCCGCTTGTGCCGGCCATCCAGCGTTCCTGTAACACCTATTTCGGCTACACCTATGCCCGGATGATTGATCACCGCGGCATGCCATCGGCCAAGGCGTATGAACACTGGCGGGAAGCCGTGATGAAATTCGGTATCGGGCACCCACTGGGTATAGACCTGCCTGGCGAAAAAAGCGGCCTCCTGCCTTCAGCAGATTATTACACGAAACGATACGGAAATACCAAGTGGGGCTCGAGCTTCAACATCTCCTTATCTATCGGCCAGGGAGAAATGGGTATAACCCCGCTTCAGATGGCCAATATCATGGCCATTGTAGCCAACCGGGGCTTTTACTACCGCCCCCATCTTATCAAAGCCATCGGGGAGAAAAAAATCATCAAACCCGAGTTTACCGAACGGATATCGGCCGGTGTGGATCCCGCCTATTACGAACCCGTTATTGAAGGGCTGAGCCGTGCGGTGAATATGCCCGGAGGAACGGCATATTCCGTCCGGATTGCCGATATCGAGATGTGTGGAAAAACCGGCACCGCCCAGAACCCTCACGGTGAGAACCATGCGGTATTCTTTGCGTTCGCCCCGCGCGAAAACCCCAAGATTGCTATCGCCGTGTTCGTGGAAAACGCCGGTTACGGAGGCACATGGGCCGGCCCCATTGCCAGTATGCTTGTGGAAAAGTACCTGAAAGACACCATCACCCTGCCGAAATATATACAAGACCGGATATATAACGCTAACTTGCTGCCCAAACTGAAAACAACGGAAAAGAAAGCCCCTGATACGGCCGGGTCAACGCAGAAACAGGCAAGCGTCAACCGGGCGGAAAGCAATAAAGAAGAAAATGTCGCGTTTGTTCACCACAGTGCTGTCGTAAATAGGTTTAGGCATGAGTAACCCGAATCGGAATAGGCTATTTGGCGGGCACGTTGATTGGTTTACCGTGCTATTATGGCTACTGCTATGCATTATTGGCTGGTTTAATATCCATGCGGCCGTTTTTGATCCGGAGTACCCGGGCCTGTTCAGCATGAACACCAACTATGGCAAGCAATCAATTTACATTTTCTCGGCCATGATTATTGCTTTGGCCATACTTATCGTAGACGCCAAGTTTTACAGTTCCGCCGCACCCCTCCTATACGCCCTTACCATTGTGCTGCTGGTCGTTGTGCTGGCCGTGGGACGTAATGTAGGCGGCAATCAATCATGGATTCCCATGGGCAACTTCCGCTTGCAGCCTTCCGAATTTGCCAAACTGGCCACCTGTCTTTTGCTGGCAAGGTACCTCAGTACGCAAAGCAATAAAACGCCGACGTTCAGAAACCTCCTTGTTGGGGCGTCCATTGCTTTGCTGCCGGTTGTATTGGTATTGCTTCAACGCGATACGGGCTCGGCACTGGTATTTTTCTCTCTTGTGTTTGTATTCTACCGGGAGGGCTATATCTCCGGCCAATGGATGCTTATAGGCGGTCTGTCCATCCTGTTGTTTGTGCTCACATTGGCCTTCAATCAATGGCCCATTATCATTGCCCTCGCCATTGTAACGGGTTTCGGGATTTACATTTTCCGGAAAAGACGAAAAGTAATCGCTTCGCTTGCGGTGCTGTTCGTTATTGCCGCAACCTATGTGTTTTGTGTTGAGTTTGTCTATCAAAATGTACTCCAGCCGCATCAACGTACACGTATAGACGTTGTATTGGGAAAAATTGACGACCCGCGTGGCGAAGGCTACAACCTTAACCAGTCCATTATAGCTATTGGGTCGGGGCAATTCTGGGGCAAAGGCTATCTACAGGGAACGCAGACCAAATTCAATTTCGTGCCCGAGCAGAGTACCGATTTTATCTTTTGCACCATCGGCGAAGAATGGGGTTTTGTAGGCTGTATGGTCATCATCGGCATCTACCTCACCCTGCTCCTGCGCATCGTCAATATTGCGGAACGCCAACGGACGGCCTTTGCGCGCATCTATGCCTACGGCGTTGCGTGCATCCTCTTTTTCCACTTCGCCATCAATATCGGGATGACCATCGGCATCGTACCCATTATTGGCATTCCACTGCCCTTTTTAAGCTATGGTGGCTCCTCTCTTTGGAGCTTTACTATCCTGCTATTCATTATGTTGAAATTCGATTCGAACCGGAAAGGAATTGTCTGAGGTGGTAGAAGTACCAAATGCGTGGCCCTGCAAGGGGTGCAGGGCACTACGCAAATGGCTGCACACATGAATGACGACAAAATTAATAGATTTTTAATAAAAATCTAAAAAAATTAAAATTATTTTATTGCTTTCTCCAAACCCTTGAAAAGTCGCCAAAAAAGGCGCTTATCGCTTACGCCTGATAAAAGGAGAATGACGAGTAACCGTATTTGCGGGTCTCTACCCAGTTGGGATGGGCTGCTATTTTCCGGGTAGACGCATGTTCGAGCACCAGCAGTGCACCGGCTTTCAGTAACCCATAATGGAAAATCAGTTGGGGAAGCTGCGGAAGCTGGGCCAGGTCATAGGGCGGATCCGCAAAAATAAAATCAAAGGTTTCCCTGCATGAGGTAATAAATTTCAATACGTCGGCCTTAACCGCTTTAACGGCATCCATGGTCAGTTTTCCCGCGGTTGAGTTAATATACTGCACACATTTGAAATGCGCGTCTACCGCAAGCACATGCGCTGCGCCCCGGGAAGCCAGTTCAAAAGAAATGTTACCGGTGCCCGCAAACAGATCCAGCGCATGTATCTCCGTCAGATCCATGCGGTTTTGCAAGGTGTTAAACAATGCTTCCTTGGCCATATCGGTCGTCGGCCGCACAGGAAGATTTGCCGGTGGATGCAGCCGCAGACCTGCGTGGTGCCCCCCGATTATCCGCATAAATACAACCCAAAAAGCGTTAAAAAACGATGCCGGGAAGCAACGCTTCCTGCCGCTGCGGTAATCCCCGCAGCGTCCAAGGGGTCGGCAAACTCAACCCGGTTGCTATATTTCAATAAGCGCTGGTGGTAATCGTCGCCCTCTTCAACCTGGCCTGACAGGTAATACGCTGGCTGCCGGTCTACTGCAAAACGTTGTAGCAACAGGAGCAAGTAATAATTCAAGTCATCTGCATGATGTATCTCAAAATCATTACCGTAAATAAAATCACCAGAATCAAAAATGCAAATGCTGGTCGACTCGGACTGTTTATCGACCGCAATGGTCAAGCCCTCCGTTTTCCGGCCATAATCAAGAAGTACGCCCAACAATACTTCCACGGCAGGGTATACACGCGCTTGGGAAAAACGCGCTTGCCAGGCCTCCAAGCCAATGTGTGCGGTTTGGTGCACAAGCTTAATGGCCAGCTCCGGAACATCCGCAACAACAGATTCCGTCAGGTCATCAGACGGGAGATAATATTGATAGGCATTCAAACGGCTGCTATCATACACTTCGGCCGGCACAAACGCATAGCGCCCATTAGGAACCGCTATTTTCACCTCCCTGAAATCCAACCGCATAATGTCTGCCACTTTCTGCGGAACGGCGGTGGTACTGTATTCCATAAGGAATTGCAGCCGCTTTTCGCTGTCAATGATGGCTACGGCGCTGCCATGGTCGCCCGCGCGGACCAATAACGTGCTGTCCGCCGATTGGTTCCTGTCAAAATCTGCCGAAGTATACGTCATCATTGTCCTTTCGTTGGGCAAACATACTCAGATAAATCATTTTGACCAAACTTTTGGGTACCTTTGGCTGTGCGTATCGCAGAATTGATCTCCAGCCGTTTCCCCATACAGCCCACGGAACAGCAACAGCAAGCGTTCCATCAGCTGGCTGATTTCCTGACGTGTACAGACACCGGAAGCTGTTTTGTACTACGCGGTTACGCGGGCACCGGCAAAACCACCATCATCAGCACGCTGGTGAACGTGCTTCCATCCCTGCACATGCGTGCGGTCTTGCTGGCTCCCACCGGCCGGGCGGCAAAAGTAATGAGCAGCTATGCCGGCAGGAAGGCATCAACCATCCATAAGAAAATATACCGGAAAAAAGTGGCGTTGTCGCCCGATATGGCGTTCGGCCTTGCAGACAACCCACATACCGACACGCTTTTCATCGTAGACGAGGCCTCTATGATTTCCAATGAGCGGTTTGCATTCAACGGAAAGAGCCTGCTTGAAGATCTGGTTGAATATGTCAACAATGGCGAAAACTGCCGGTTGCTGTTCGTGGGCGACACCGCACAGCTTCCGCCGGTAGGCTTGCAACAGAGTCCGGCCCTGGATGCGCGCTGGCTTGCCGGTGCCTTCGGGATGCAGGTATTCACGCACGAACTCACCGACGTTGTCCGCCAGGAAAAGGATTCGGGCATCCTCTTCAACGCCACGGCCATACGGCAGCAGATACAGCATGCGAAACGCGATGCCGTATCTCCCGCATTCCCGCATTTCAAGGTAGCAGGTTATCCCGATATCTACCGCATGACCGGTGAACGGCTCATAGAAGGCCTGCATTATGCCTACGAAAAATACGGCATTGAAAACACCATCGTTATTTGCCGGTCAAACAAAAACGCAAACCTGTATAATCAGCATATCCGCAACCGCATCCTGTTCAGGGAAGAAGAACTGACCGGGGGCGACCGCATCATGGTGGTACGCAACAATTACTACTGGCTTACCGCCGATTCAGACCGGAGCGGCTTCATTGCCAACGGTGATATGGCTCAGGTGCGCCGCGTACGCAACGTCCATGAGCAGCACGGATTCCGCTTTGCCGATGTAAGCCTGGAATTTATGGATTCAGATGAAATAGAGCCCGTTGACTGCCGGGTTATGCTCGATACGCTGTATGCCGATTCCGCTAACCTTGCCCATGCCGACCAGCAGCGGCTGTTTGAAGCGGTAATGGCGGATTACGCCGACATCCCCGATAAGAAAGAACGTATGGCAGTCATGAAAACCGACCCCTATTACAACGCGCTGCAAATCAAGTTTGCCATGGCCATCACCTGCCACAAAGCCCAGGGCGGACAATGGCAGGCCGTTTTTGTTGACCAAGGGTACCTCACGGAAGAGCTCCTTGACCTGGAGTTTCTCCGTTGGCTTTACACCGCATGTACCCGGGCCACCAAAGAACTGTTCCTGGTTAACTTTCACGAGCGCTTCTTTTGACCAACCTCGAATCACCAACCACCAACCACCACAAAAATATTACACGTCCCCAAAAAACAAAGGGCCACTTCACTTGTATCTTACGTACACCAATCGTAGTAAAGCGCTTATGAAAGAAAGCACGCCTGTCCGTCCCTTCCCCCCTGTCTCCGCGAATGGCAACGCAACAACTCCAGCACAACATCATGCAGCACACACTGGTGGCGAACCCAGGCCGCTCATCCGGGTTATTGATGCCGTGGCGCTCATTGTCGGCATTGTTGTGGGTGCTGGTATTTTCCGCACACCGTCACTGGTAGCGGCCAATACGGGTAGTCCCGAACTATTCTTCTCCGCTTGGCTGCTGGGCGGCGCCGTCTCCCTTGTAGGGGCGTTATGCTACGCGGAGCTGAGCACCACATTTCCGCATACGGGGGGTGATTATCATTTCCTCATGCGTTCATTTGGCAAACGGATGGCCTTTCTGTTTGCTTGGGCCCGGATGAGTATTATACAAACCGGCTCCATTGCATTACTTGCTTATATTGTTGGCGACTACCTCTCGCAGATTTACGCGATAGGCCCCTACTCATCGGCGGTGTTCGCTGCGCTGGTTGTAGCCTCGCTCACGGCAGTTAACATCCTCGGTGTTCATTTCGGAACAGGAACACAGAACATACTTTTTGCTATTGAACTCATCGGCATCTTATGTGTGGTCGTTGTTGGCCTGTCTATATCGCCCTCCCCCGCAGCATTGGAAGCGCTCCCCGCTGCAGCATCAGGCAATACCGGTGCGATGGGATTGGCCATGGTGTTCGTGCTGCTCACCTTCGGTGGTTGGAACGAAGCCGGCTACATCTCCGCCGAACTGCGGTCGGGAAGCCGTAAGATGGTCCATGTGCTGGTCTTCAGCATCATCATTATTACGACGCTGTATCTGCTGGTCAATTGGGCGTTCCTGAAAACACTGAGCATCGAACGCATGGCCGCTTCAGAGGCGGTGGGCATAGACCTCATGCGGGTAACCTGGGGCGAAACCGGCGTATTGTTCATCGGCCTGCTTGTGGTGATGGCAGCACTTACCTCCGTTAATGCGACCATTTTTACCGGAGCGCGCACCAATTATGCCCTTGGGCGGGACTTCACGGTCTTCGCATGGCTGGGCCGATGGAACAAAAAAACATCTGCCCCGGTCAACGCGTTGCTGACGCAGGGGATTATCGCCATGGCATTAATTGGGCTCGGGGCCATCACACGGAACGGATTCCAATCGATTGTAGACTTCACGGCCCCTGTTTTCTGGTTCTTTTTTCTGGCCACGGGCCTGGCGCTGTTTGTACTCCGCGTAAAAGAACCCAACATCCGCCGACCCTTTAGGGTTCCGTGGTATCCCGTTACCCCCATCATATTCTGCGGTTCCTGTGCATACCTATTGTATTCCAGTCTGGCCTATACCGGTGTCGGCGCGCTGGTGGGGGTAGGTGTACTGTTGTCGGGCATGCTATTTTTACTGATAGCCAAGCCCAAGCAGAAACAATAGATACACTTGACTGTTTAAGCTATGGCTTATTTAAACAATGCTATAAATGACAAAACAACAAATAAAAATGGTGTAACCCTAAAAATGAACATGATGAACACTTTTAAAAACTGGTTAATGGTGCTATTCGTTGCCGTATGCACGGGTGCATACGCACAAGAACCCTCACTGGACGTACCCTATGTGCCAACCAATCAAGAAACCGTAGAGAAAATGCTCGAATTGGCGGGTGTCAAAGCGGGCGACGTAGTGTACGACCTGGGCTGCGGCGACGGCCGCATCGTGATTACCGCCGCAAAAAAATTCGGTGCTACCGGTGTGGGGGTCGATCTCAATCCACAGCGCATTAAAGAAGCGAAAGAAAATGCCAAAGCAGCGGGCGTAGAAGATAAGGTAAGGTTTGTAGAAGGTAATCTTTTCGACTTTGACTTCAGCAAAGCCAACGTGGTAACCCTCTACCTCTTGCCTTCAGTAAACCTGAAATTGCGTCCGAAACTACAGAAGGAGCTGAAACCCGGCAGCCGTATTGTATCCCATGATTTCGACATGGGCGACTGGAAGGCCGACAAGGAAATCGAAGTAGGCAACGACACCATCTATTTATGGACCATCCGATAACGGAAAGGGGGGCGCTAATGCCCCCTTTTCTTTGATACCTGACCGAATTATCCAGTCTGCCTAAATCAGCCTTCCTCTCCGAATGCCGGCTTATCATTTCGCTTTTCAACCGCCTCCTTGACTTGCCGACGAAATCGTGCAAATAAATTTGATTATTGCAATAAGCATCTTATTTTTGGCGACTCCCTTTGGAGACCTATTTTAGAAATGTAACAATTTATAAACTATTGATCGGTTATAATGGAATTTCTACAAGACAACTTGATTTACCTGATTCCTGTACTGGGCCTCGTCGGCATTTTTGTAATGATTGCCAAGTCAGCATGGGTAAGCCGGCAGGATGCCGGTGATGACAATATGCGGTCGCTTGCGGGCCATATTGCCGAAGGAGCCATGGCCTTCCTCAAAGCAGAGTGGAAGGTGCTCTCCTATTTTGTGATCATTTCGGCCATCCTGTTGGCTTGGTCGGGCACGCTCGTGGAAACGTCCAGCTGGGTGATTGCCATATCGTTTATCATCGGTGCGGTCACTTCCGCGTTTGCGGGGTACATCGGCATGAATATCGCCACCAAAGCCAACGTGCGTACCACCCAGGCCGCGCGCACCAGCCTTGCCAAGGCCCTGAAGGTATCGTTTACCGGAGGTACGGTAATGGGCCTCGGCGTAGCCGGACTCGCCGTATTGGGTTTGGGCGCCTTATTTATCATATTCTACCAGTTATACGTGGTAAGCACCGGATCCAGCGTTAATGGCGTTGAAATGGAGAAAGCCCTTGAAGTACTGGCGGGATTCTCGTTGGGTGCTGAGTCCATTGCCCTGTTCGCCCGTGTGGGCGGCGGTATCTATACCAAAGCCGCTGACGTGGGGGCCGACTTGGTTGGCAAGGTTGAGGCCGGTATTCCTGAAGACGATGTACGTAACCCAGCGACCATCGCAGACAACGTAGGTGACAACGTGGGCGACGTAGCCGGTATGGGCGCCGATTTATTCGGTTCATACGTGGCCACCATCTTGGCAACCATGGTGCTGGGCAGGGAAATCGTTTCCGCCGACAATTTCGGAGGCATCGCCCCCATCCTGCTTCCTATCCTCATTGCAGGGCTCGGACTGATTTTCTCCATCCTCGGTGCCGCATTGGTCAAGGTTAGCAACGACCAGGGAGACGTACAGCAAGCATTAAACCTGGGCAACTGGTCTTCCATCGTATTTACTGCCATCGCCTCCTACTTTGTGGTAGGTTGGTTGTTACCGGAACAGTTGGAATTACGGGGTGTACCTTTCAGTTCCCTTGACGTGTTCTTCGCCATCGTTGTGGGCCTTATTGTCGGCGCACTGATGAGTATTGTTACGGAATATTATACCGCCATGGGTAAACGCCCGGTCAGCTCCATCGTTAAACAGTCGTCCACCGGCCATGCCACCAACATCATCGGCGGACTGTCCGTCGGCATGGAATCCACGGCTGTACCCACTATCATCCTTGCTGCGGGTATCATCAGCTCCTACGCATTTGCCGGCCTGTATGGCGTGGCCATCGCGGCCGCCGGAATGATGGCCACCACGGCCATGCAGCTCGCTATCGATGCCTTCGGTCCAATCGCAGACAACGCGGGCGGCATTGCAGAAATGAGCGGACTGCCCAAGGAGGTCCGCGAACGTACCGATAAGCTGGATGCCGTAGGCAATACCACCGCTGCCACAGGCAAAGGCTTTGCCATCGCTTCGGCGGCGTTAACCGCACTGGCACTCTTTGCTGCCTTTGTGGGCATTGCAGGGATAGACTCCATCGATCTCTATAAAGCCCCGGTATTGGGTGCCCTCTTTATCGGAGCCATGATTCCCTTTATTTTCTCCTCGCTGGCCATCGCGGCCGTTGGGCGTGCAGCCATGGCCATGGTTGAAGAAGTCCGCCGCCAATTCCGCGAAATCCCAGGAATCATGGAATACAAAGCAAAGCCAGAATATGATAAGTGTGTAGCCATATCCACCAAAGCATCCATCCGGGAAATGATTTTCCCGGGAGCGATAGCCCTCATTGTACCAATCCTGGTGGGTTTCGGCTTCAAAGGCGTATTTGCCGACACTTCCTCGGCAGAAATCCTTGGCGGCCTGCTCGCCGGTGTAACGGTATCCGGCGTATTGCTCGGTATGTTCCAGAACAACGCAGGCGGAGCTTGGGACAATGCCAAGAAGTCGTTTGAAGCCGGCGTGGAAATCAATGGCAAAATGGAATACAAAGGTTCAGACGCGCATAAGGCATCGGTAACCGGCGATACCGTCGGCGATCCGTTCAAAGACACGTCCGGCCCATCCATGAACATCCTGATTAAACTGATGTCCATCGTATCACTCGTTATCGCACCGCATATCAGTGTAACGGAAGGCCTTCAAGCTAAAGCGGACGTAAAACAACAAACAGAACACGTAGCCGCAACAACTCCGTCAAGCCAAACCACTGCCAATCCATCCAGTACACTGACATATTAATTTACTTGAAGCCGATTCAACAATACAAAAAGGGGATTTGCACCAGCGAATCCCCTTTTTTGTGTACTTTCCAAGCTGTAAATAAAAAATTACGCGTTTAAAACCAAAAAATTTGTAGGTTTGGCCGTTACTAACTGGCAAGACCTGAATTTGTATTAAGAAAAGAGCGATATGTTATTTAAAAAATCGATTCCTACATTGATTGCCGAAGCCGCTGAAAGTGGTGAAGGTACGCTTAAACGGACATTATCAAGCGGAGGACTGGTAGCGTTGGGCGTTGGCGCCATCATTGGTGCAGGTCTTTTCTCTTTGACAGGCATTGCAGCGGCAGAAAATGCCGGACCTGCGGTGACCCTTTCCTTTATCGTGGCAGCTTTAGGCTGTGCATTTGCAGGGCTATGCTATGCTGAGTTCGCCGCCATGATTCCGGTTGCAGGGAGTGCCTATACCTATTCTTACGCCACCATGGGTGAGTTTGTTGCCTGGATTATCGGATGGGACCTGGTACTCGAATACGCGTTGGGCGCTGCAACCGTCGCCTCCAGTTGGTCGCAGTATTTCAACCAATTACTCCTTGTATTTGGCATCCATCTCCCCGAAAGTTTGCTCCATGGCCCTTGGGAAGGCGGCATTGTCAATGTCCCTGCCATCATCATTGTATGCCTGCTTTCGCTTTTGCTGATGCGGGGTACGCGCGAATCGTCGTTGGTCAACAACGTCCTTGTCGTCGTCAAGGTTGCAGTTGTACTGGTGTTCATTGCCTTGGGCTGGAGTTTCATCAACCCGGAAAACCACGTTCCCTTTATTCCCGCAAACGAGGGCGAACAGTTGGTGAAGTCAGGCCAGATGGGCTTTTTTGACTTTTTCAACAGTGACTATTTCGGCCATTTCGGCATCAGCGGCATCATGCGCGGCGCTGGCGTCGTCTTTTTCGCCTTCATAGGGTTTGATGCCGTCAGTACGGCGGCGCAGGAAGCCAAAAACCCACAGAAAGGTATGCCCATAGGAATTATCGGATCGTTGCTGGTATGTACCGTGCTCTATGTGCTTTTTTCTTATGTGATGACCGGCCTTGAGCATTACACCATGTTCGCCGGCGATGCCAAGCCTGTAGCTACAGCATTTGAAAAGACCGGATACACCTTTCTGAATACCGCCTTGATTATCGCTATCCTTACGGGTTACACATCCGTGATGCTCGTGATGCTGCTCGGCCAAAGCCGCGTTTTCTATACCATGAGTAAAGACGGTTTACTGCCTAAATTCTTCTCCGACTTATCTAAACGCCAAACGCCATGGAAAACCAATGTGATATTCATGGTATTCGTAAGCATTTTCACGGGCTTCGTTCCAGTGTCAGATCTGGGCCATATGGTAAGCATCGGCACCTTATTCGCATTTGTTCTGGTATGCATAGGCATTTTAGTGCTCCGGAAAACAAATCCTGAAGCCCCTCGGCCGTTCCGTACCCCGTTGGTGCCGCTGGTGCCGGTTTTGGGCGTGGTGGTCTGCGTCGCTATGATGGCTTCTTTGCCGGTACAAAGCTGGGAGCGGCTGGCCATTTGGATGGCCCTTGGCGTAGGGGTTTACTTCTTGTATGGTAAACGGCATAGCAAAATCAGAAAGGTGGCTGCCCAGAAGAACGGTTCGCCGCAATAGTATCCAATACAGCACATCCAGTTACCCTCCGTGTCCGTTCGCTTGATCGGTCGCAGGGGGTAACATCACCTTACTTGTTATGTTTGCCGGATTACGGTCCCATGCTCATGGGAAGCCGTCGAATCGCCCGCTAAAACCGTTCTGAAATACGTAAAACCACAAGTGCTGGACAACCTTTCGGAAGGTGATTTCTGGATGGTAGCAATAAAAGAAACGACGGCCTTTTGGTCGTCGTTTCTTTTATTTATTAATGCTCGGATCAGTTAAAAATATATCTCAAGCCTAACTGAATCTGATATCTAGAATCTATCGAAGTATTGTTTCTGAAGGTCGACGCTTCCAAATTTTGATTGACAGTATATGTAGGAGTACTGCTCTGCACTCCCCTGAATTGCAAGAAATTCGTCATGTTCGGCATTTGAACGACTCCCCAGCTGCTATTGAGTAGGTTTCCGACATTGATAATATCTAATGACACCTGAAGACGATGAGTATTTTTACCACTAATAACGCCGGTCAATTCTTGTATATACCTAATATCAAAACGATTCATCCAGGGATACTCACCTCCATTCCTTTCCGCATAATTTCCCCTCCTTGTTTTCAAATAGTCATCTTGCTCAATGTATGCATCTAACCTTTGCCATTGCGCATCCGCAGACTCCGGATTATCTCCTGTTATATCGACTAAAACAATATCATTTCTATCTCTTGGGACATATATCAGGCTGTTTGAGAATCTGCCACCAGTATTCAGAATATCGCCAGCCACAACGTAGTTGAACCTTGTATTACCAAAATTGTCGCCTGCAGGCCTTCCTTCATAGAACAATCCAATTTTTGAAGGAAGGTTACGGGTGATATTGAAGTTTATATTTATTCCGGCAACTACTCGATTTCTTACCAGAAAACTTGAATATGCCAGAACAGGGTTATTGGGGTCATTTACTATGGCGTTGCCAACGTACGCAGAATTCGCCTGTGAACCGGGGTTAGACGTTATATCCCGAGCGTCACTGTATGTATAAGCAAGCATTGCATCACCATACCTGCCAAATTGTTTCTGCAATTGAGCGGTGATATTGTAGGCATAGCCTTGATTCGTATTATCCATAACAATAGCGTTCGTGATATTTTCGTTAATACGAGATGCCGTTCCCCCACCTTGAAAATAATCCCTATTATCCCCTGTTCCTGAATACTGACCTGCGGGAGTACGCAAATTAGCATCGCGATGGAAAACCTCATTAATTGATTTGGTGTATATACCTTCCAATGATGCCCGTATTCCAGCCGGCAGTAAATATTCAACAGCCAGGTTAGACCTCCAAATTTGAGGTAGCCTGAAATCGTTAGCCGTCATATTAATCGCGAAGGTCGATGGAACTGTTGGGTTAGACGGGATGTAAGCTGACGGGTCAGGATCAAATGGACGATTTGCTGGGTTGTTCAAAAAGTCCTGCCCGAATGTCAGCCCGGTATTTCCAGCTTGATTGGTCAACCAAACCCCAGGCAACCCTCCTGTAAACACACCACTACCGCCTCTAACGATCAATGACCTATCTTGATAAACATCCCAATCGAAACCTACCCTTGGCGACATCAAGACCCGCGTTTTAGGTAATTGACCGACATCTAACCGCTCACCGTCTCTGAATGTCATGGCATTAACTATCGGATTGGAAGATATCTTAGCGGTATAAACCGGTATATCGGCTCGTATACCATAACTTAATTTAAAATTAGGCTTCACGAACCATTCATCCTGCGCATATAAGGCTATAGGCATCATACTGAACTCAGCAAAGGGCCGGCTGACTCCCTCCACAGCAGAATATGTCAACTGATACAGCAGCGGCGTTACAGAACCGTCACCATTTGCCGCAGCTATAAAATCATCAACTGTGTTGTATCTGAACTGACCATTAAAAAACTGAGCGAATGCATTCGCATATTTTTGATAACCTAAAGAACCACCAAACGTGAAGGTATGGTTGCCAGAAAATAGGTTAAAATTGTTAGTCAACGTAAAGATATCTTGATTTAGCTCATTGAGTCCACTAAACGGCTCAGACCCGAACGAAATGTAGTTTGCGCCGGCACCATCCTCAATATCTACCAACGGGAATGCACCACTTATAGGTTCTCGATAATCCCTAAATGCCGTATAAACTATCTGCAGATTATTGGCTGTACGGCTGTTGAAACTGGAATTCAACTCGGCAGTAATGGAATTGATGTTGTTATACTGCCTGTACCTCAATCCATCATATATCATGGATGTCAAACTTGGCCCCCTTCCTCCCCGTGAGTTAGATGTACTTGGGTTGATATCCCTGAAAGAACTGAGGTAATTATACCGCAATGTCATCTTATGCTGCGCGTCAATGTTCCAGTCAAAGCGTGCCGTCAAGTTATCAGCCTGTTGTAGATTATCATATCCCTCGTACACTCCAGGGTTATAACCAAAATTATTAATTAATACGTCCCTAACCCGATCTAAATCTGAGGCTAACACCCTTGAAATATTCGGACCCTCGGTTCCCCGGTTAGCCAATATCGTTGTGCCCGGCGTTGTCCTCCTTGTTATTTCACCGTTAACAAAGAAAAACAACTTGTCCTTGATTATCGGTCCACCTATTCGAACACCGAACTGTCTATTCGTATAACTTTCATTTTTAGGTAACTTGACGCCATCCACGGTATAACCCTGTAGATCTTGGTTCTTATAATATGTATAAACGGAACCTGACAATGTATTGTTACCGCTTTTTGTAACAGCGTTAACACCCGCTCCTGTAAAACCGCCTTGCTTGACATCATAAGGCGACAAATTAATCTGAATGGTTTCTATAGCATCTAAAGAGAAAGGCTGTGCACCTGTTTGCCCGCCTGGCAAAGCCGACAAACCAAACGCATTGTTCATTTGAGCGCCATCCAATGTTAGCGAGTTAAATAGACTATTGCGCCCTACAAACGAAAAACCGTCACCTTGCGAATTTGCCTGTGGTGTTAGCTTAGTCAAATCTGTGATACTTCTTGAGATCGCAGGCATTTCCTCTATTTTTTGCCGTGAGACTATCGTTGAAACGCCAGTTTTAACGCCTTGTTGCCTATCCGCACTGACCGTAACCTCATCCAACGCGGTAGTTCCGTCAGACATCAGCGCGTTCAACACATACGGCTGCCCCAATTGCAGGTGTATGTCTTCATAGACTTCCGGTGATTGGCCAACATAGGTGACTTCAACGCGGTAAGGGCCGCCCACGCGCAGATTCGCTAAGTTGAAACGGCCGCTTTCATTGGTTGTTGTGCTGTACACCGTGCCGCTGGGTACGTGCGTTGCCTTTACGGTAGCGCCAGCAAATGCTTGTCCGTTTGCTTGCAATACGGAACCGGTCATGCTACTTGTGGTCACTTGTGCATGCGTTGCACCAACTGTAACCCAAAACACGACCATGATAAGTAAAAACTTCTTCATGTTGCTTTGATTTTTGTGAAATATTTTGTTTTCGTTACAAAAATAGGAGGCAACAATCAGTTTTTTGATTAACTTTAAATAAGTTAATGCAAACTTAATTAAAAATAAACATCAGTAAATCAAAAAAGTAACACAAAATTAAAGAAGAATACAAAGCGATATACTATAATTTAAGAATTATAGTAAAACTCCTCCACATACATCAACGTCATCATTTCATTATTGAACTGCTGCAGGCTTTTCCGGTCGCCGTTCAATTCAAACACGACTGATAGTTGGCGTGCACGCTTGCTAACGGTCTTCCGCACGTATTTTAGATGATGCCTATCCATCACTTCCTTCAGTTTCTCCAAATTACCCACATCCACATCTTGGAAAACGACAAAAAGCGTTCGCGTCAAAAACAGCTTTTCCATCGAAATTTCCACTTTACTAAAAAGGGATAATACGGCCACCGTAATGAAGGATAACGATAAAGCGAGCCCATAATAGCCTAATCCCGCAGCCATACCGATACCGGCAACCACCCAGATGACCGCCGCGGTGGTAAGTCCCATCACGGAAAATTTGTCCTTGAAAATCACACCTGCCCCGATAAAACCTATCCCGGTAATGATGTTCGCTGCAATGCGGTCATCGCTGCCCGCACCAAAGCGCGAAGCTATCGTAAACGCGGTAGCTCCCAGGCAAATGAGCACGATGGTGCGGAAACCTGCCGACTTGTTCTTGTATTCGCGTTCGAGGCCGACAAGGCTGCCCGCCAATATGGAGATGCCTATGGAAATCAAATCTTGCTGTTCGGGCAAAAAATCCATCATTTCTCTATTTAGTTGACCAAACGCGATGCAAAGCGCTATTCGAAATAGGCGTAAGTGATGCCTTCGCCCCCCCTATCCGGATGCTCGTCTTCCATCCGCGTTATTTCACTGTACTTCCGGAGGTAATCCCGGATAAATTTACGTAAGATCCCATCTCCTTTGCCGTGCACGATCTTCAGGCTTGGAAAACCCATCATCACCGCTCTGTCCAGGTATTTTTCAATTTCATAGAGCGCTGCCTCGGTACGCATGCCGCGAACATCCACTTCTGGACGGAAGTTACTCACCTCGTCCATTAACCGTGCCTGGTGGCTTTGGCGCCCGCGCGATTGCGGTGTTTTCTTATTGATGCGCACCACATCGCCGCGCTTTTGGACCGTGCGGAGCTCGCCTAAGGCCAGCACCAGGTTGTTTTTCGCTACGCTAATCACCTGGGCTTCGTTTCCGGTACTCACAATCTTCACCCAATCCCCCACCTGAATGTCAACCGTTTCCGCCTGATTTTGTTTGACGGCATGCTGCGCCTTCTTCGGTTCGGCGGTATGCCGGTCCAGTTCAGCGCCCAGTTGCTTCCGCAGCGCCCTCGTCTTCTCTTTATCGGCCTGGCTTTCCTTAATGCCCGCTATGGTATTTTCAACCAATCGGTTGGCATTGCGGATGATGTCGCTGGCCTGCTCTTTGGCTTTATTGAGGATTGACCGCTTGTTCTCTTCGAGGTACGCCTGCAACCGCTCGTTTTCTTCCTGGAGCTGGGCTAATTTCTTTTCTTTTTGGGCAATAGCCACCTGCGCCTCATGTATGGTTTTTTTCTCCCGTTCAAGGTCTACCAACAACGTGTCAACACGCTTCTGCTGTGCGCCGATTTTCTGTTTGGCAACGTGGAGGATATCTTGGCCAAGCCCGATTTTCTGGGCGATTTCAAAGGCGTACGAACTTCCCGGTTTGCCGGTTTGCAAAATATACAACGGCCGCATGGCTGCGTTGTCAAACAGCATCGAAGCGTTTTCCAGCCCTTCCGTATTGCTGGCAAAAACCTTAAGGTTGGAGTAATGGGTGGTTACTACTCCGCGCACTTGCTTACGGTTGAGCACGTCCAGCACCGCTTCGGCAATCGGCCCGCCAAAAAGAGGATCGGTGCCCGTGCCGAATTCATCGATGAGCACGAGTGTCTTGGCGTCGGCGTGCTCGGAAAAGTGCTTCATTTTGGAAAGATGGGCACTGTAGGTGCTTAGGTCGCTCTCTATCGACTGGTCGTCGCCGATGTCTGCAAATACCTGCCTGAATATCCCTATTTTCGACGTGGCGTCAGCCGGAATAAGCAGTCCGGCCTGTGCCATCAGTTGCAGCAGACCGACAGTTTTCATGCACACGGATTTACCTCCTGCATTGGGGCCTGACACCACGATAATCCGCTGTTCCTTATCAATGGCGATGTTAAGTGGCACCACCGCGTGCCCGCTGTCTTTGAAATTAAGCAACAACAGCGGGTGCCGCGCGTTTACCAGCGATATCGATGCTTCCTTGCTTAGCTCCGGCATATCGGCGTCGATGTCGATGGCAAATAAGGCTTTGGCTCGCACAAAATCGACCTTGCTCAACAGGTTATGATAGTCCAGCAGCAACGGTATATGGGGGCGCAATTCATCGGTCAGGGCTGTCAGTATGCGGATAATTTCGCGCCGTTTATCGAATTCCAGATCGCGCACCTTATTGTTCAGGTGGAATACTTCTTCCGGTTCGATATAAGCAGTTTGTCCGGTGGCCGACTCGTCGTGAATCCAGCCCTTGACCTTTCTTTTGTTTTCGGCCAGCACGGGGATACACAGCCTGCCGTCACGGATGGTTAGGTTGCCGTCGGCTGTCCACCCGTTCTGCTGCGCCGTCCGGAATACCTGGTCTATGCGTTTTCTGGCTTCCTGTTCCGTCTTGGCAATGCCGGCAATAATTTCGGCCAATAGCGGCGATGCATTGGGTTTCACCTTACCTTTGGCGTCAATAACCTGTTCGATAGCGGTTACCAACTGCTTTTCTATGGGAAGGTGTTCAAACAGTGCTTCGAGATTGGGATATTGCCCGTCACGCTCGTTAAAATACCGGATAATCGCAAATACGGTTTTCAGAGAAAGCAGTATGCTGAAGAACTCCTCCTCCGCAAGAAACGCCCCCATCACCCGGGCTTTTTCTGCCAGCGGTTTAATGGGATACAAATGATCGACCGGCAACGGCGCGTCGTTGAGCAGCAGTTCCTTGAATTCGTATGCCTGTCTGAGGAACTTGTCGATTTGGTCGAATCGGGTCTGGGGCTGTATTTTGGCCACCATCTCTTTCCCCGGTTCGCTCAGGCATTTCGATTTAATAAGTTCCTTGATGTCCGTGAAACCCAGTTTGTCCACGGCATTATCGGGATATATCATAAGTTATTTTATCCTTTCCGATGGCCTCGCCGTTGGTGGCTTTATGCCTTTTGGCGGCGGTGCGGGTGTTGGCGTTGGCTGCCGCGAAGGTGGTATCGCCGGGGGAGCCGGATGCCGCGGTTCCGCCTCGTCTGCCAATCGCAGCACTTCCATCATCCGCCTGCGCAGCCGCTCATGCGTCACCGGTACTGCCTTGCTTTCTGCAAAAGTGGTGTCGGGTACCTCCACGTAAAGGAGATAGCGCTTCCGCTTGAAATCCAGCGAATCCCGCGTTATCCTGTTCAGGCTGTCCACACGGCGGGCGTTCCGGATGGAGTCTTCGCGGTGCCGCGCCTTGTACTCCTCTTCCATGGCCTTTTGCTCAGCCATATTCAGCTCCTGCAAACGCTTTTCAACCACGGAATACAGCTCATCGAAAAGGTATGGCCGCGTGGAGTAAAAGGCGATGCTCTGTATGAGCGCCGCAGAATCGATACCATAACGGTCAAAGATGGCCGAGTAATACGCCTGGCGGTAAATGCGGGCAGAATCAATGGGCATCGATGTCAATTGCCCATCAGCCAGATGCACATCCAGCAGCACATCGGGCATCTTCTTTGGCGAGATAACCCCTTCGGGTATCTTTTCTCCGCAAGAACCCAATAAAACCATAATCACCAATCCGGTCAACAGCCGCTGCATTTTATTCATCTGTTTTTCCCGCGCACATTGTCCATTCGGCAAAGGCCCACGAGGCAAGCAACGCTTGGTGGATAGCCGCGGGTTTCGTAGTTTTGCAAAAATACAAAAATAGCGCCGTTATTTATGCATGTTGCCAACCGTATCCAAGCCCTGAAAGAAGAGTTAGACCGCATGGGTGTTAAACTCATCGCGGTATCGAAAACGAAGTCGCCCGAAGACATCTTGGAAGCGTACCAGGCTGGTCAACGTGCCTTCGGCGAGAATGTTGTACAGGAGCTAATCGGAAAACAGGAAGTGCTCCCCAAAGACATCGAGTGGCACCTCGTCGGCCACCTCCAGACAAACAAGGTAAAATACATAGCCCCCTTTATTTCCTTAATCCATTCGGCAGACAGCCTGAAATTACTTAAGGAGATCAACAAACATGCGCAAAAGCACCAGCGGATGATAGATTGCCTCCTGCAGGTGCACATTGCTTCGGAAGACACAAAATTCGGCCTTGATCACGTGGAATTGATCGAATTGCTCCGAACAGACGAGCTCGCTGCATTGCGCCACGTACGCATCCGGGGCCTGATGGGCATCGCTACCAATACGCCAAACCAAAAGGAGATAAAAGAAGAATTCCGCGAACTCAAAACATTGTTCGATGGGATTAAGGCGAGCTTTTTTAACGATGCGCCCTATTTTGATACGCTTTCCATGGGCATGTCTGCCGATTATAAAATCGCTGTTGAGCAGGGAAGCAACATGGTGCGCCTCGGCAGCACCATCTTCGGCGAACGATAACGCGCAATATGAACATCACCATACGCAAGGCCGTAGCGGCAGATTGCCCGCAAATGCTTCAATTGATTAAAGAGCTCGCGCTATATGAAAAAGCACCGGAGGAAGTTACTGTATCCATGGATGAGTTTGTGGATGCCGGCTTCGGAAGCACGCCCGTATGGGAGGCGTTTGTAGCCGAGCTCGACGGACGCATTGTGGGCATATCGCTGTTTTACATCCGCTACTCCACTTGGAAAGGCCGGCGCCTTTACCTGGAAGACATTGTGGTCACAGCATCCCTGCGGGGGCAGGGTATCGGCAAAAGGCTTTTTGACGCCACCCTCCACCTGTGCAAAGAACGGCAATACAGCGGTTTGGTATGGCAGGTACTGGAATGGAACACGCCGGCCATCCGTTTTTACGAAAAATATGGAGCAACTTTTGATGGAGCTTGGCTAAATGCTTCTTTGACCACAAAAAATCAGTGATAACCAAACAACAATATCGCATGAAAATAAAACGGTACACCCCCTATTTCATAGCCGCCCTGCTTGCCGGGGCTTGCCAGTCCAATCCGGGTACCGGCAACGGAGACGAAGCGGATAAACGCGCCGATACTTTGGTTTATGAGTACAAAGACTACATCAAGTACAGCCAGCACATCATCCAGACCAGCGAAACAACAGACACCTCATTTTTCTCGGTATCATACCCCGAGTTCCGGGATTCGGCGGTCAACCGTTTCGTCATGACCTCGTTGCTCGGCAACGACACGGCCACGGTGGAGGCATCAGCCCAGGCGTTCATCGGCGATTTTGACCAATTCTGGCAATCCGACCCTTACCCGCGGGTGTGGACTTCCCAATCGCACGCCAAAGTATACCGCATCACCCCTTCTTATCTGGCGCTCTCCATTGATGCTTATTCATATACCGGCGGTGCGCATGGCAATTACGCCACCGTGTTCCGGCATTATGATTTGCTCAATAACGTGCCCCTTACGATGAACGATATCGTTACTGAACCCTACCAAAACGAGCTGGCCGCGGTAGCCGAGCGCTATTTCCGGAAGCAGGAAAACCTCTCGGTCAATGAACCGCTCGAAGAAAAATACTTCTTCGAAGGGGGGCAATTCAGTCTGCCGGAAAATTTTGCACTGGAACGCGACAGCATGCTCTTTCTGTATAACATCTATGAAATCAAGCCCTATGTCGATGGCCAGACCGAACTTCGTGTTCCTTATTCGGAATTCAACCGGCTGCTGACCGATCGGGCAAAGCGTATTGTCTCGGAATTGAACCTATAAAGCTTAACCTTGGATGCAGATATTTAAATTTGGCGGAGCATCGGTTAAAGATGCCGAAGGTGTGATAAATCTGGGCCGCATTGTCTCGAAGCATCAGGGCAACCCCTTGCTGGTTGTTATTTCCGCAATGGGCAAAACCACCAACCTGCTGGAAGAACTGGTATTCGCCTACGCCAAACATGGAGGTAACGCTTTTGATCTGCTCGACCGGGCCAAACAATATCATCATGGGATAATGGAAGCGCTGTTCCCAGACAGCAGCCATCCCGTTTATAATGACGTGGCCAATCGTTTCGTCGAAATCGAATGGATACTGGAGGACGAACCGATGGATCCCCTCGATTACCTGTATGATCAGATTGTCGCTGTCGGCGAGCTGGTATCTACCACCATTGTATCGCATTACCTGAACACCATCGGGCTTCAAAATGCCTGGGTAGACGCCCGCGGGCTCATCCTCACCGACAATACGTACCGGGAAGCCCGTGTTGACTGGACGGCTACCGAATCCAGGATACAAAGCGAGCTGCCGGGCATATTGGCTAACCAGTTGGTCGTTACCCAAGGCTTCATCGGCTCCACTTCCGAGAATTTCACCACTACCCTCGGGCGGGAAGGTTCAGACTATTCGGCCGCCATTTTTGCTTCCTGCCTCGGTGCCGAAAGTGTCACCATCTGGAAAGACGTTCCCGGCGTGCTGAACGCCGATCCGAAATGGTTCGACCAGACCGAGCTCATCCCGGAACTCTCCTATCTCGATGCCATCGAACTTACGTACTACGGGGCCACGGTCATCCATCCCAAAACCATCAAGCCGCTGCAGAACAAGAACATCACCCTCCACGTCAAATCGTTTATCGATATCGACAACGGAGGCACGCAAATCCGGGCCACTCAAGAGTCACTCCCGGTGCCTTCGTTTATCTTCAAGGTAAACCAGGTGCTGATATCCATACTGCCCAAGGATTTTTCCTTTATCGTGGAAGATAACCTGAGCGACATTTTCAGTCGTTTCCACCAGCATAAAATCAAGGTCAATATGATGCACAACAGCGCCGTGAGTTTCTCCGTCAGCGTTGATAATACCGGTGAAAATGTGCAGGGATTACTTGACGACCTGAAAACACGCTACGATGTACAGCACCAGAACGGTCTGGAACTCATCACCATCCGCCACTACAACCAACAGACAATAGACCGCGTGCTGATAGAGAAGGCCATTATCATGGAACTTAAAGACAGCTATACCTGTCAACTGCTGGTTCGGAAACTAACGGCATAATCACTATCTTTGCCGTCATGACAATGCAAAGAACAATCCTGCAAGCCGCAGTGGGTGTGGCACTATGGGCGTCCATGGCCTCCTGCAACCAGCAAGCGAATACAACGCAGGCTGACGCCGCGGCAACCGGAACTCCCCCTACGTCGGCCAGCGCATCCCAGCAGGCGCCACAAACACCCGAGCCGGCTAAGGTAATCCCTGAATTTACGTTTTATATCCTCAAGAGCGGCATCCGTTTTACCAAGGCTGATTTGGCTAAAACCGGCAATCAGGTGTTCATCCTTTTTGACCCAACCTGTGGCCACTGCCAGGACGAAGCCAAACACATCGGTGAACATTACGACAAGGTAAAAACTGCAAACTTTTATTTCGTTTCGATGAACGACCCTGCCCTGATGAGCACTTTTCTGGAAACGTACGCTAAGCCGCTTGTGGGCCGTCCCAACGTCGAATTGCTATACGACCGGAACGCCGAATTCATCAACAGGTTCCATGTTCCGTCACAATACCCCGCAACCTACGTTTATGGCAATGACGGTCAGCTCAAAGACTATTGGAATGGCGAGCGCGACATCAAACAGATCATAGCTTCCATCCAGCGGTAGCCTATCGGCAACAGTAAAGCATCGACGGCGATCGCACGCCTACCGGTCAGGGTTTCGCATTCCGTTGCGTAGGCGGCTGTTCGCTGTATTTCCTGCGCTTGGCGGGGTCAGCCAAATCGGCTTCCTCCTGCCGGTAACGTTTGTCGGCGGCTCGCTTCACCACCTGCCCATCATCCTTACGGTCACGCACGGAGTCCCGCGGTTCAAATTTTTCATCTTTTCCCATACCGTAACAACCCCCGCCCCGGCAAAATGTTTCGTCCACGTTCCACCTAAATGCGTAACTTTGGCTGCAAATGCTGAATATCGCGATCAACGGGTTCGGCCGCATCGGCCGGAATACCCTCCGTAACCTGCTCCGCCATGCGGATAGCTCCATTAAGATTGTCGCCATCAATGACATGGCAGACACGGCCACGCTGGCCCATCTGTTGAAGTACGATACCGTGCACGGCCCGTATCCCGGAACGGTAGCGGCAACGGCCCATACATTAATCGTCGACGGCCATACCATTGCGGTATGCAGGGAACAGGAACCCGAAAACCTGCCTTGGAACGCACTCTGCATCGACGTCGTCATCGAATCCACAGGTCGGTTCACCGCATCAGCGAAGGCTGCCGGCCACCTCCGGGCCGGGGCAAAGCAGGTGATCATTTCCGCACCCTCGCCCGACAGGGAAGTCCCCACAATCGTGCTGGGCGTTAACGATGCAGCCATCGACCTGCACGCCCCCATCCTCTCCAATGCCTCATGCACAACCAACAACGTGGCCCCATTGGTCAAGGTGCTCGATGAAAACTGGGGTATCACCGATGGTTATATCACCACGGTGCACAGCATGACAGGCGATCAGAACCTTCACGATGCACCGCACCGCGACCTCCGCCGGGCGAGAGCCGCTGTGGCGTCCATCATCCCCACCACCACGGGTGCGGCGAAAGCCATCACCAATGTCTTCCCGCATCTCGACGGTAAACTGGGCGGCGCAGGTATCCGGGTGCCCGTGCTTAACGGGTCGCTCACCGACTTCACTTGCACATTACGCCGGCAGCCCACCGTGGCCGAGATCAACGCGGCCTTCAAACACGCCGCTGAAAACGAACTCAGAAACGTACTGCTATACACCGAAGATCCCATCGTTTCCATTGACATCGTCAAC
Source organism: Parapedobacter composti (assembly GCF_900112315.1). Lineage (GTDB taxonomy): Bacteria > Bacteroidota > Bacteroidia > Sphingobacteriales > Sphingobacteriaceae > Parapedobacter > Parapedobacter composti. Next base: position 219,282 of record NZ_FOLL01000004.1, read on the forward strand.
AGCCCCTATTCCTGTGTGTTCGACGCCCAGCTGACTTCCGTGGTGGGCGGCCTGGTCAAAGTCGTCGGCTGGTATGACAACGAATACGGCTACTCCAACCGGCTGGTGGATATACTTATCAGGCTCGCTGCCGATCACTGACCGGGCGCCACGGGCAAAAGCCGCCATTTGCCACGTCACAATAAAAAAGGGAAGCCAGATGGCCTCCCTTTTCCTAACAGAATCGATATCGGGTTTTACAACGTTTATTTTACGGCGTCAATGACAGCCTTGAAAGCCTCCGGATTGTTCATCGCCAAATCGGCGAGCACCTTACGGTTCAATCCGATGTTTTTGGCGTTCAACTTGCCGATGAGCTGGGAATACGAAATTCCATGCTCGCGGGCACCGGCATTGATACGCTGTATCCATAAAGCCCTGAATTCCCTCTTTTTGGTCTTGCGGTCGCGATAAGCATACTGCAAGCCTTTTTCTACTGTATTTTTCGCAACGGTATATACCTTGCTGCGTGCCCCATAATAGCCCTTGGCTAATTTGAGGATCTTTTTGCGTCTTCTTCTTGACGCTACTGCGTTAACCGAACGTGGCATAATCTTCAGATTTTTTGGTAGCAGGCGCCGTGTCTTCCAACGGTCTTACAACCCGATACCCGGTTTAAAATATATTTAATTACTTTCCTAAAGCGAGCATACGCTTCACATTACCCATATCTGCTTCAGACACTAAACCGGAGTGGGTAAGGTTCCGTTTGCGTTTCGTGCTTTTCTTGGTCAGGATGTGACTTTTGAAAGCATGCTTCCGCGCAATCTTACCTGTTCCAGTCAGCTTGAAGCGCTTCTTCGCACTGGAATTGGTTTTTACTTTTGGCATGATCTATTAATTTTATATCGATTTGTTATTTACACTATTTCTTGCCCACTGATTTAGGCGCTACGGTAAGGAACATGCGCTTACCTTCCAGTTTCGGAAGCAGCTCCACCTTCCCGTATTCTTCCAGCGCCTGGGCAAAACGCAGCAACAGAATTTCCCCCTGCTCCTTATACACAATGGCGCGGCCCTTGAAATGCACATAAGCCCTTACCTTCTCTCCCGCTTCCAGGAATTTGATGGCGTGCTTAAGCTTAAATTCAAAGTCATGGTCACTGGTATTCGGGCCGAAGCGTATTTCCTTGATAACCGTTTGCTTGGCATTGGCCTTAATTTCCTTTTGCTTCTTTTTCTGCTCGTAGATAAACTTGCTGTAATCTATGATTTTGCAAACGGGCGGGTTAGCATTCGGCGAAATTTCCACTAAATCCAACTCCAGCTCATCGGCCAGCTCCAATGCTTTGCGCGTGGGGTAAATTCCCGGCTCCACATTGTCACCCACCAGACGTACCTCAGGCACCCTGATATTCTCGTTGATCCGGTGTTCCGGCTCCTTCTTTTTAAATGGAGGCCTCGGGCCTCTGAAACCTGGTCTGTTTAATGCCAAATGTCTAAAATAATTAAACGGTTATCTCTTTAATTAACTGCGCGCTAAATTCGTCCACCGTCACGGATCCCATATCTCCCTGGCCGTGTTTCCGCACAGAAACCATGCCACTTTCCACCTCTTTTTCCCCCACAATCAGCATGTACGGTATTTTTTTGATTTCCGCGTCACGGATTTTCCGTCCCACCTTCTCATCGCGCAAATCTATTAGGCCGCGAATATCGGAATTATTGAGCGATTCTAAAAGTTTTTTTGCATATTCCTCGTATTTCTCGGACACCGGGAGTACGATGAACTGTTCCGGTGCGAGCCACAGCGGGAACTGCCCGGCGCAGTGCTCAATCAACACAGCCACAAAGCGCTCCAGCGAGCCAAACGGCGCCCGGTGAATCATCACCGGACGGTGCTTGCTGTTGTCGCTGCCGGTATATTCCAATTCAAACCGCTCGGGCAGGTTATAATCTACCTGAATGGTACCCAGCTGCCATTTACGGCCCAGCGCGTCCTTCACCATAAAATCCAGTTTCGGTCCGTAGAATGCCGCTTCACCATATTCCACCACAGTCTTCAGACCCTTTTCTGCTGCAGCCTCAATGATGTCCTTTTCTGCCCGGTCCCAGTTTTCGTCGGTACCGATATATTTGCTCCGGTTTTCCGGATCCCGCAACGATACCTGGGCAGTATAGTCTTCAAAACCCAACGCGTTGAACACATACAGCACCAAATCGATGACCTTTTTAAACTCGTCCTTCACCTGGTCCGGCCGGCAGAACAGGTGGGCATCATCCTGCGTAAAGCCCCTCACCCGGGTAAGTCCGTGCAATTCCCCACTTTGCTCATAGCGGTACACCGTACCGAATTCAGCAAAACGGATAGGCAAATCCTTGTATGAGCGGGGTTTCGTTTTGTATATCTCACAATGGTGCGGGCAGTTCATCGGCTTCAGCAGAAACTCCTCCCCTTCTTGCGGCGTATGGATGGGCTGGAAAGAATCCGCTCCGTATTTCTCGTAATGCCCCGACGTTACATATAGGTTTTTATGCCCGATGTGCGGGGTAATCACCGGTTCATACCCTGCCTTTAACTGCGCGCGTTGCAAAAAGTCAACCAGTTTCTGGCGCAGCCGCGCGCCTTTAGGCAACCACAGGGGCAGCCCCATCCCCACCTTTTCTGAAAAAGCAAACAGTTCCAGTTCACGGCCCAGCTTGCGGTGGTCGCGCTTTTTGGCTTCCTCTATCATGTGCAGGTAATCGGCCAGTTCGCTGGCCTTCGGAAACGTCACCCCGTAAATGCGGGTAAGCTGCTTCCGCGTCTCGTCGCCCCGCCAGTACGCTCCCGCCACGTTAGTCAGCTTCACCGCCTTGATGAATCCCGTGTTGGGGATGTGCGGGCCGCGGCACAGGTCGGTAAAATTACCCTGCGTATAAAAGGTGATGCTGCCATCGGGCAGGTCCTTAATCAAATCCAGCTTATACTCGTCGCCTTTCTGCGTAAAATAAGATTCGGCCTCCGCTTTGCTCACCGGTTTGCGCACGTATTCCGATTTCGTACGGGCCAGTTCCAGCATCTTTTCCTCAATCAGCTTGAAGTCGTCCGAAGAAAATTCGCGGTCGCCGAAATCCACGTCATAATAAAAACCTGTTTCTATAGCCGGCCCGATACCGAACTTGATACCCGGATACAGCGCCTCCAGCGCCTCAGCCATCAGGTGTGCAGACGAGTGCCAAAACGTGGCCTTGCCGTCATGGTCGTTCCAAGTAAGCAGGCGTACCGCAGCATCGTGGTCAATGGGGCGCGAGGCGTCCCAGACTTCGCCGTTTACTTCCGCCGCCAGTACGTTGCGGGCCAGACCTTCTGAAATGGATTTCGCGATGTCCATCGCTGTGGCGCCGGGGGCATACTGCCTGACGGAACCATCTGGTAGGGTAATGTTAATCACTTACAACTATGATTTTGTGTTATCTAAAAAAAAATGCCTAAATCACGGTACAAACGTGATTCATTGTTCGGCGCAAAGGTACGGAATCGAATCGGAACAACGAATAGCTAAATCATGCCGGATATACCGATCTCCAATAGCCATGGTTCTACCATGCTAGCTTCACGGAGATCCCGTCCGGACTGTTTTCAAACTTTAGAAAGGCCGTTCCGCTTTCCTCATCCCAAGAGAAGCTGTGTTCAACAGCTTGTCCGGTACTGCTGGTTACTTCCCATCGGGTAGCCCTCGCTGGTAAGAGAATGCGCATCACGTTGGTGGTATACAGCGGACTTTTTGCGATGAAGGTAAAACCGTTGCCTTCCGCTTTCTCCTTGCTGACGCGCGCAGCTGTGGCCAATACACGAGGTCTCATCCTGTCTTTTATGGAACTGATGTCATAAAGCAGGGCCTGTTCGCCAGGATTCACCACTTTCGTCTTAAGCACCGGTATCTCGGGGTCGAAAAGATCAATGAAGCTGCCAGCAGCCACATATGGCGACCGATCAGGAGATTCGTCCAGAACGGAAATAACCCGATAAGGTCCCCTATTTAAACTGAAATAATTTTTAAAATGAAGCTCGTCATGTGTCAGTTCTTTGTAGACTCTTTGCAGCAAATCCATAAAACGGGCATCGCCATTTTCGGCGAGAACGAATTCCTTGGGATCGTTTCGCAGAATACATAGTTTTCCCTTACCGACCACATGTTCCCCCTCTTCGAACGGCCTGTCCAAGCCCAACGTTTTAAAAAGATGCTCGGAGGCCGTTGCAAAATTATGTTCCCCGCTGTTCCACCATTCCGGAACATTCTGAAACGGATCGTTATCCCTCCCGCAATAGACCAACACCCCGCCGCCCCTGACCCATTCGGCAAGATAACCATGTGACTGTTCATCCATCGGCTTCATCCCAGAATAGGATGCAATCAGGATTTTTATATCTTTCAGTGTTTCGTTGTAAGAGAGATTTTCCATGTGGACGGTTTGCACCGGCACCCCCCGCTTTAGCAGCGGAAGTGCCTGACCGTAAAAATTGGACAACTGGGGATCATTATAACCGTTATGTTCGGGAAAACGTTGAAACATCAAGGAGTTCGACATCAGCACGCCAATACCGTCGGATCCGTTCAGCCGATTATCCGTTCGTGGCATATGGTTCAACGTATTGATCATTACCTGAACCTGTGTGGAATAATGTCTCGGTATTTGTTCTTTTTTATCGCTATCGGGACTGGTTTTGTATAATCCTTCATAGATCCGCTCCGGCCAAGGCATTACCTCAAACTTGTCGATACTCGGATAAAGCAATTGGGCCGCAAATGTCGCCTCATAATTCTTCTTATAATCGACCCAATCACGTGGCCAATCTTCAATAGGGTCCGTGAGGAAAAACATTTCCCTCCCCGTAGGGGCCGTCATGGACTCCATTGAGCCGTATTCCAGAAATGCCGTCTCAAAGACCCGTTCTTTCCTCGTCCCGTTGAAATAATTGGGCTCGCGGGCGGTACCTGTCCATACCTGAGCGATGTACCCATCCACTGACGGGAGTGAGGCAAGACTTGCTTCCGGACTGACAATCTTCCATTGCGCGTAATTTACCAGCGAGTGCGTGGGTACATAACATTTCACATCCATCCCTTTGCTTTTTCCATATTGCTTCGCAAAGGAGAAGATCTCATCAAGGGCGTTATAATAGAGGTGATATTTCAGTTTATTGGACAGGTAAGTGTTCTCCGGCGATTCGTGCTGGGGTCTCCAATCAAATCCGTAATACGTCTTCCATTCTCGTTTAAACGCCTCGCTATAACCGGCCCTAGCCCAGAACTCGGGTTCTTCCATAAAAATAACGTCAATTCCTGCATCAATAACCCGTTTGATGTGCCGTTCCTTCAGGTAGTTCAGAAAATTTTCCGTAGGCACGATATAAGGCACCATGCGCCCATGCCAAATGGTATCGCCGTTTTGTTGCACCTGCCCCTCATCGAGATGCATCTTCCCGTCCCATTCTCCCGTAAAATAATCCTGGTATTGCCCCCAGGCGATGCCAGTCATGAAATGGGTAACATATCCCCTTTCTCTCCAAGATTTCACCCGCTCTTCGAAAGGCACTCTCCCTGACCGATCAGACGGGTTACCTCCAACCCCGTATACCATCACCGCATCCGATCGCACGTCAATGGTGGGCCTCCACTCCCTCGAGGTCTGAAAAGTAGTACGGATTTGTTGTTCAGTTTGGGCGAAAAGCTGAAGCGCCAGTCCAACCAAAATTGCGGTCATTAACGTTCTCATAAGCGTTTTTTGAAGTTACGGCACCATCACCTCTATCGGTTCACTATAATTCCATCGTCTGGTTCCGCTGCCCCTGGGTGTATCGTAATTGATACGGGCTGCCGCACGGATAAAAACGATGCGTCCGGACGGGATGGTCCCATTGGACTCGATGGTGATTGCCTCGCCGAACAGACTGTTGAAAGATGAACCGGAATATTCAATTGCGCTCGACCAACGTTCATCCCGTGCACGATATCCAACCGTAGCAGAATAGCTTACAAAAAGCTGAATATCCGTCATGTTTTGAAAGCTGCTGCTATACCCACCCATCGGTTCTATTTTCTCACGGAATTCACTTTCCGAAACCGCACGGGTTACTCGCACCTTCGCCTGAATCTTGCCGTTGCTCACGCGCGGTTCTTCCACCCACTCTACTTTAAGGAACGGTTGCACTTCAAACCGGACTTTCGTCACTCCTTCGATGTCGATGTCCTTTGTTTCGTCGGCGAGCGGAACACCGCGTTCATCTTCCCTCAATAAGGGAATGAACGGTCCATCTACTTGGACATTATATCTTCCTTTGAACAGTTTTGTGTGCTGGAACGTTCCGTCGGGCATACAGAAAAAATCGGGATTAGGTACCACGTTGTCTCCCCAACTGGTTTCAATGAGACGTACCCTGATCCCTTCACTTCCCTGGTCAGTCAGCACCCGTTCACCGGTAGCCACATCCACCACTTCGCCCCATAATGTTTCGGCGGGAGCATCATAGTTGTCCAACTCGAACAAACTACAGGAAGCCAAAAAGAAAGAAGATATCAACAAAATAAAAAAGGTTAACTGTTTCATGTGATTAGTGCTATTTTAAACGATTCATTACCTGTTGGGTTGCTGATCTATGACGGGGCTCTTCGACACTTCCCCACCAGGGATGGCAAAATAGTAGTCCACGATATTGTATTCGAAAGTCTTCAAGCTAACCCATTGGAACCGGGCGTCGAAAAAATACTTCCCGCTTTCGGTAGAGAAGAATGGGTAGAGTCCGCGGAAACGATAACGCGTGTTGTTACTGAAGGCGTCTTTGTTTCTGTATTCACCCCAGAAGCCGTCCCTGCCTTCATAGTGCTGTACTCGCCATCGGCGGATATCCCATTTGGATTTATGTTCCAGTGCCAACTCCTTGCGCCGCTCCTTCCTTACAATATTCCGGCCGTTCTCGTCCGGTGTAATTGCGCCGGAAAGTAAGGATGCACCTGCTCGCTCCCTGATATCGTTGATCGCCTGGGTAGCCACTTGCATCAGGTCCGCTCCATCGGGGGACGGCTCACCGGCAAGCGCGAGCTCAACGGCAGCTTCGGCAGCATTCAAAAGCACTTCGGCATACCGCATCAGCACAAAATGTTGGTCCGATCTTCCTTCACCTGCCTCGAAAGATGGATCAGGGTTCAGCCATTTTCGGCCATAAAGACCGGTCAAACACCCTTCACCGTTATCAAAGAACGGCCCGTTAGCACCGGCAGCAGTCATCTGCGTCCCGTTGTACGTAACCACCTCTTGGCTGCTCCCTTCCCTGGGGCTGAGGTAAAGGGTTTTAGGATTCGCCCTATAGGCATTTAGGTGCTGATACCTCGTTTCAGCTGCTTGGTAAGAATAGTCATTAAACAGGGGCTGTATCGGCTCGGCACCTGTATAGACGCCTGCCCGTATTTCGATGTCCGTCCCTTTGAATCGGTCGCCCGGGAAAATCACATAGGCACGTAAACGCGGCTCTGCATCCTTGAAAAAATCGAGCGGCGTGTCATATAATAGGTACTGCCCTTGCGTGTTGGAGTTGCCGGTAGTCACCTTGATTGTTCCGTCGGGATACCGGTCAAACCCTTCAAACAGCTCCAAAAAATCGAGCGTGGGGCATGTTCCTGACGCGAGTGGGGCTTTAAAGATAAACGGTGCACTATAGGCATCATACCCATGCGTAGCCACGGGGAAAGAATATTCCTTCACATAGATATTCTCGGGGCTTTCCAAATCGCTGAACATATCCACCATGTTCTGGTATTGAGCCTCCCGATCATTCGCGACCCATCTTTTCTTATAAAGGGAATAGTTTCTGCTTTTTATAATTTCCTGGGCAGCGTTATAGGCCTCTCTGAAATATTTTATCGATGCCGCCCGCCATGAGTTTTCCGCAAAGCCGATTACCCGTACCCCGGTTTTTTCCCCCAATCCGGTGAGACGGCCCGGGACCGTTTCATTGTATTTGGCCACACTTCCGGCATACAGCATTGCTTCCGACTTAAACGCCAGGGCAACGTACCGGTTTGCATAACCTCTTTTTGGGCTTGTCGGCAGCAACAGTTCAACGGCTTGGTCAAAATCGGCAAGTACCTGATTCCAGGTCTCCTCTTCGCTGGCCCGCGGTACCTCCAGCGCTTCCGGATCTGCAGGATAATTGATAACCCTCGTCACCAGCGGTACACCTCCAAATCGCCTGGCCATAGCGCTGAACACGAATGCCCTTACAAAGTATGCTTCACCAAGATAGTGGTTATACCTGCTCTCGGGGAATGCATCTTCGTGGAGCGGAAGGTTTTCAATCAAGTAGTTGGCATCCCTCAAAAGTGTCATGGCCATACTCCAGTAAGGTGTCCGTTCCCCGGTAAAAGCCGTGCTTATCCCATCGCGGTTCAGGGCCTCGCCCGTTCCCTCAATACCCATCGCGCCCAGCCACGAATTAAATTCCACCCCCCATTGGGCCATGTACTTGAAATCTTCGAAGGGCATATGGCTATACATCCGTGCCAGGTAGACTTCCATACCTGATTCGTTGGTCAACAGGTCTTCATCACCGATAATGTTCGTCGGTGGGATATCCAAATCCACACATGAGGTGGATAAAACGGAAATAACCAGCGCAAGTCTATATACTTTTTTCATCATTGTTTCTGGAACTAAAAGTTGAGTGAAAGCCCGGCCGTAAATGTTTTGTTCAACGGGTACATCCGTCCTAAATCATCATCGGGGTGCTCAGGGTCAACAAATTTAACATTCGTAATGGTCAACAAATTATAGGCGTTGGCGAATACCCTCAGGTCCATCGATGGAAGTGCCCGAAATTTCGGGAGGGTATACCCCAATTCGATGCTTTTGAGCCGAAGATAGGCCGTGCTCACGCGGTTAAACGTAGAGTTTGCAAACGGATAGTTGCCTGTGAATCCGTAATAACCGCTGATCCATTCCAGAGAAGGATCCCAAGGGTCGGCCAGTGGATCAACCGGGCGCCACCTGTCTACATATTGTTCGAGTGTCCCACCGCCATTGGTTCCCCAGATTGAATAAAGCGGTTCCTTGTATTCCATGGAGCCGAGAGCCGAACCCTGCAGCAGGAAACTGATATCGAACTTCTTATAGTTGGCATCAAACACGAGACTATAATTTAACCATGGCGTTTGGTCAAACGCAATGGGATGTACATCCAAACCGTTGATTTCCCCGTCGCCATTCCAGTCGAGGTATTTATAATCACCCGGCAAGATCGTGCGATCTTTGTATATTGGGTAGCTCCATATGTCCTGCCAGCTCTCGAAGCGTCCCACCCCTTGATAACCGAACTGCATCCCCTGGAAACGGTTGTTCAGGTTATCATTCCGCCATTTATCATAGGAATTTCCGTATGGCCCGTTTTCAGACGCGACAAGATATTTCTGACGAGTAATTGTTCCGATTGCTTTCACCCGGTAGGATAGCTCGCCTACCCTGTTCCGGTGTGAAATTTCGACATCCATCCCGAAATGTTTGTCACTGTCGAGATTTTCCCGGGGGGCGGTAGCACCCACAACGGTCGGAAGGTCACCCGTGCGGCGCGCAAAACGTCCTTTCCTTTCTCTTTCGAAATAATCTACTGAAAAACCAAAAAGGCCGTTCCATCCTTCAAAATCAATCCCGACGTTTAACGTGTGGGCGGTAAACCACGTGATCATCTGGTTAGGGAGTGCCAGCGTTGAAACGCCATACACGAATTCGTTTCCGAAAATATATCCGGGAGCATACTGGTTGTAATATCCCTGTGCCGCATTTCCCGACGTGGCGGGATATACATAGCCGGTGGCCCAGTCGAATTGCAGTTCGCCGTCATCTCCCAACACGCCATAGCTTGCACGTAGCTTCAACTGGTCTACGAATGATGTCAGCGCCCAATTTCTGAAGAAAGGCTCTTCCGAGATACGCCAACCAACCGATGCAGAAGGAAAGAATCCCCATTGATGACCAGGGGCAAACTTCGATGAGCCGTCGTAGCGGAACTGCGCTTCAGCTATATACCGGTCGCTGAACGTATAGTTAGCCCGTCCGAAAAGCGCGGCGTTAGCCAGTTGGTAAACGTCATTCAATGAGCTGCTCATGCCTCCCAACTGGTTCTCATCAACCCCGCCAAAGAGATAGTCCATGCCGAAGGCAAGATCGCGTTGCGCATAAAAATTATCGCCGGTATGTTTTTGTACTTCCCAGCCCAGTAACCCGGTCACCTGATGCTTACTGCTGAACGTCCGGTCGTAATTTGCAATGAACTGTCCCAGAACCTGCCGCCTATTGAACATCTCCCTCCGGATCTGGTTGGGAGAACTGTTGTTATACAATTTCGCTTCATACGAGTCGGTCAAAGCATTATATGCATACTGGTAATACTCTCTCCGGTTTATATGGTTATCATCCGTCCGGTAATCATAGCTTACCAACGCCTTTGCTGATAAGCCTTGCAGGACATCCGTTAGTGCGCCGAAATCGTAATTGAGGCTGGCAGAAGATTGAAAATGTTTCTGGCCATGCTTGCGATACCCCGAAATGTCGGAAGTCATCTTCGCCACAGTATTCTCCTCAAGGTCCAGTCCCTCGTGGTTGAGCATCGTATTTTCTGGATCGGCATACGCGGGGAAGAGCACACCCTGTCGCCAATAGTTCCGGATAATATCCACCGAACTGGAGTATGGGCTATTCCGTTGGTCCACCACTCCGCTCAGGTTAAGATCAAAGGTCAGGCCATTAGAAATCTCCGTACTGATGTTCGACCGGAGATTCACTTTGCTGTAATTTAAATCCCCTGATTTGAAGAAACCTTCCTGGTAAAGATGGCCAAACCCGATATAATACTGGGTTTTATCGCTTCCTCCCGTGATACTCAGGTCCTGCTGGGCTTGCGGCGCATAATCCGAAAAGATAAGAGACGTCCAGTCCGTCGTGCGGCGTGCACCCGTACGAAAGGCCTCAAAATCGTTCTCGGTGAACACGATATTACCCCCGTTTATATTGTTCATTGCCATTTCATTGTAGATGGTCATCGTTTCATAAGGGTCAGCCAGCACCGGCAATCCCGACGGCCGTTGAAAGGTGTAAGAGGTATTGACAGCCACGTTTGTCCGTCCCTCCCTCGTTCCTCTTTTCGTAGTTACAAGCACTACCCCATTAGCGGCCCGCACGCCGTAGATGGCGGCAGAGGCGTCTTTCAATACCGATACATCTTCGATATCATTGGGGTTAAGCCGCTGGAAGTCTGCCGTAGTGCGCGGCACCCCGTCAATAACCACCAACGGACTGCCCAAACCCCGGATATCGAAGTTGGCGGCGAAAGATCCAGGTTCCGCACTTCGTTGCCAAACCCTTACACCGGGGACACGACCGGTGAGCATATTCTGAGGGTTCTCGTTTCTCGTCTGCATCATCTCGGCGCCCTTTATTCCCGATACCGCACCCGTTAGGGTAACCTTTCGTTGTGTGGAATAACCCACCAGCACCACCTCGTCGAGCGTCTGGTGTTCATACTCCAGTGTTACATTAATCACGGTGCGACCGTTCACGGGTTCCTCCTTCATGACAAACCCCAGGTAGTGGAATTGCAACACGGCGTCCTGCGTTGTATTAATGGTGTACCTGCCATTACTATCCGTTCCGGTTTTCGCCGTGCCGTCTTTTACCGTCACGGTGGCGCCCACAAGCGGTTCATTATCGCTACTGATAACAATCCCTGTCACGGTGATCTCTTGTGCCAGCGATACAGCCGGGATAAGAAGAAGCGCAAACACGATTGCATGCGGAAAAATTTTCTTTTCAATACTTAGATTCTTAATCATAACGGTTCTTTTTAACGCTATTGATTTTTTATTTGGTCAGTTCATACCGCGACAAAACCGCGTATTCTGCCGCAAAAGCGAAAGTAAACATCCCCTCGGTATCGTTTTTACCCCTATCCCGATTCCATCCCACCAACAGGTTTGTGGGCAGGAATCCGTTGTGGAGAAAATGTTCATACGCGTAATCAAGATTTTTCTGAAAAGCGTCGATATATGTTTCCGTACCTTGATAGGCCGGATAAAAATCAACGTATCCCCGCATCAGCACGCCGTTGAACCAGTTCCTGAACCCGCTGATGTCGAAGGTATAATAATCAGGCAGGTTTGCCCCTTTCTTTGCAAAGTAGGAGAAGCTGGCGTCCGCCAATACAGAACCATCCGCACGGTATTTATCATTTCCCGTGGCCCGGTACAGGTCGGCTGCACCCGACAGCATCGTACCGCTATTGTAGGTGATGGCCGGCCCCACTCGGTCGCGGCACGTGATTCCCCTGCGGTAATTAACACCGTCGATTTGCTCCAACTGGGGGCTTCCCGGAGTGCAGCCACCCATCATATCATCATACACGCCGTCATTACGGAGAAGGTGTTGTTTCTGCCATTCATAGATTTTTTCCGCGAACATGAGGTAATATTCGCCTTTGCTCATCTGCACGGCCTTCCTGGTTCTCCGATCTGCTGGATCGATGTAATGATGGGTTACCTCATCGCTTTTCCCTTTGTAGAGTTCATGCAGCCAAACCAACGGACTCACCATTGGGCCGTTGCTGCAAGCATGCTTGGTAACATATCCGGGGCCCCATGGAATCCCCCCTATCTCGTTCCCGTTCGCATCAAACGTGCAGTCCCAGCCATCGAGCACATACGCTGTGAGGTATTCCGCTTTTTCGAGAAACAAGTTATTGCCGGTTACCTTATACGCCTGGAGAAATTCGCGGATCAGCCACATCTGATCATCGTAAACGTTTTCAACTCCTTCTACCCTAGCCGCACCTTTGGAGTTTGCGCGATGCACGCCGTACACCGTCCACTCGTTCGTGCCGGTATAGGAAGTTAGCGTAAAGGTTCCAAGGTAGAAATCGGCCGCATCGTAAAGTTTCATCAATTCTGCCTCATATCGGTCGAAATGCGCATTATAACGCGAAGCGTCGCCATGCTCCTTTTCCGCTTCCAACGCGTGAAGGATTGCTGTAACAGCCTCGATGGCGCTTGTATACATCCATATACTTCCTATTTCATCCGACCGTCTGTTGGTATGCGGGTTATAATACCTTGCCATTGTCATCCCACTTCCCGTAAAATAAGCGCCGAGTGCGCTATCGGTAATCTCCATGGCACGGGTCAGCGACCTTGCGGCAAGATGCTCTTCCACCGGAGGCCGTATGTCATCATCATCTTTCATTTTATTACAGGCATAGGAAAAGAAACACAAAAGGCTTCCGATCGCGATAATCATACTTTTTTTCATCCCGTTAAATTTTATTTGAATTAATCCAATCTAATACTGTGTATTGCTAGCTTATTCTCTCCGGTATTGGCTTCCCCGTTATACACACCCAACACCAAGGTCACATCGGAGCCGTTGAATTGCGAAAGGTCGTAGCTAAACAAGGCGTATCCCTCAGGGTCACTCGCTCCGCCACTACCATGCTTAAACTTCCAACAACCATCGCTCGCCGGTTCCGCTTCATCGGCCGTATTGGAGGCTGGCGCAAGGTGGGTCACCGTTCCATTGTTTTCAATTGCGGTAAGCTTAAAATACGTAAAGTTGCTTCCGAAATTGCGGGCACTAAGCGTTAACCGGTTATTTCCGGGCGCAATTGAAAATTTAGAATAGAGGTATGCTTCCGGCACTTCGGTGTCCACCTCGGGGGTGTTCCGGGTCTTGATGATGTATCCTTCAGAAGGGAACACTTCCGGATCTTTCCTCAATGGCATGAACATCCACTCCGCAGCAACGTGACCTATCCCCCTCCATGCCCGGTATGCGCCGACATAGTTGTCGCGATTACCACTTACCGGACTGATTCCGGTAAACGATTTCTTCGTGTGCGGCATGGTTGATCTCACGGTTTCATGAGAAAGTTTCCAACCGCTGACAACCTCGGTTCCCGGCAACCAGTCCCAGTTTTCCACTTTTCTGTCGGCAAACCGGATGGCACGTAAAACAAGCTGCTTCCAATAATCGCCGGTAGATTGCCTATAGATTCCAATGGCAATGATAACCTCTTTGTCTACATACGCACTCAGGTCGAAATCAAAATCGGCATAGCTTCCAGAGCCGTAGGTACGGGTTGAGCCTACTTTCTCCGCCTTCGGCTGGGGGGCATTAAGGTCAATGACCTGTACACCGAAATAGGCCGGCGCAGCCGCATCTGCATTATGGGTTTGAACCCTCAACGAGAGAATCCTGTTTTCTTGGGTAATTAATTTGCTGCCGTATACGAACGAATCAAACATGTCCATATCCGCAGGATTATTCCGGTCATCGCCATTGTTGCGAATCTGCAGTGTGGTCCCTTCGTTCTGTTCCTCCCAAGCACCCCTAAAATCAAGCGCGCACATGTAGTTACATGCCCAGTCCCAATGCGGGTATGCATCAGCATTCCTTCCTCCCCGGTATTCATTATAATACCATTTATCTGCATTTCGAAGGTCGAGGGCGGTCAAGCCGCGGAGCAGTTCTTCACTTCCAATCTGGACGTCTACGGTTGCAATACCATCGGTAAAATCAGTGCTTGAAACGGCACGAACAAGGGTCACATACCCTTCTTTGCTAAAGCTAATATTGTAATCACCTTCAACCAGGTTGCTTATTTCGTATGTCCCGTCATCTCCGGTGGTAACAGCCCTTGTGGCACCGCCAACGGAGACCGTTACCCCAGACAGCGGTTCACCATCATTCTGGGCATCCACTACCGTACCCACAATCTTTGCGGAGGCATTAACCAGCTCCACATCAACGGTGGCTAAACCCGCGTCGTCGAACCTGTTTGCCGTAACCGTCAGGCTAACCGCCAACCATCCATCTTTCGAGAAAGTGACCGCCCAAGTCTTATAAGCTACATTTTCGAAGATATACCTCCCATCACTCCCGCTCGTGGTTACCTTATCCTCTTCGTTTATCCCTGACAGCGTGACCTGTACTCCTGAAATGGGTTCACCATTGCCATCCTTGACAATGCCGGCAACATTACCTATCCGGATTTCTTCGCGATCTATGTTTTTTTTACAGCAGACCAGGAAGGCGAGCATTAATCCGCTCAACGCAAAATGGTAGAGGTTTTTCAAATTTTTCATTTGGTTTATGAATTTACATTTCCTTTAATTTTGATACTATGACGTTTTAGTTTTTTGCTATCGCAAACTTCAAACCTCATCTCTCCCATAACCCGGAAATGGCGAGGTATAGATTGGATTGTAATTGTATTAGGTTTATCCCGTAACATATCATCGGTATATTGGCACATCATCGATGGTCTATTCGGAAACTTCTTTGGGCTACATAAAACGTTTTAGTTTTTAGCGAAAACGTTTTAGTAAACTACCAAAAATTTAACGAAAGACTTAATTCCCTATCCGCGATAACGGTTCTATTTTTGAAATAGATTAATGTATATTAATGTATTTGCAATTTAAAATTGGTTAACGTAGTCTTCAAGACAACGTTATTGCAAACATAACTATACTATAGCATAAAAAAAAATAGTAATGGATTTTTTTTATCCGCAGCTTTTAAACCGCGTCCATTTGCATAAACAACTATTCACCCCAATCGAGTAGCCTTTCTGCAAATTATTGATGGGCAATCCATGAAAAAACCGCTATCGTCAGCCAAATTCCGTACCTTTGTACCCTTAAAAAAACACATGGCACACCAGATTCCCGACGATGGCACCCGATTACCGCTGATGGAAGCTTTTTACACCATCCAGGGCGAAGGCTACCACACCGGCAAGGCCGCCTATTTCATCCGCCTGGGCGGATGCGATGTGGGCTGCCACTGGTGCGACGTCAAGGAAAGCTGGGACGCCGAACTGCACCCCCTTACCGCGGCTGATGCTATAGTCGAGCAGGCAAAGCAATACCCGTCCAAGGCCGTGGTGGTCACCGGCGGCGAGCCGCTGCTGTATAACCTGGATTACCTGACCCGCGGACTGCAAGCGGCCGGAATCAAAACGTTCATCGAAACATCCGGAGCCTATCCCTTGAGCGGGCACTGGGACTGGATCTGCCTTTCACCCAAAAAATTCAAGTGGCCCCTGCCGGACGTCATTGCCGCGGCCGGCGAACTGAAGGTGATTGTTTTTAACAAGAGCGATTTTGAATGGGCAGAAAAGCACGCCGCGCTGGTGCCGCCGTCGTGCCGCCTGTACCTCCAGCCGGAATGGTCGCGCGAAAAGGAAATGACACCGCTTATCGTCGAGTACGTGAAGGCGCACCCCAAGTGGGAAATCTCATTGCAGACCCATAAGTACCTGAATATTCCGTAGGGCGGCGATCATGCATCCGCAATCACCGCTTGTCGTTACGGGCTGGGTGCTGGCCTATGCCATGCGAATGGTTTGGCAGGTCGGTGCAGGACCACGTACCTGACTATTAACCGGTGGGCTTTCGCTTTATCATACGGTTCGGGTAGATGATGAGTTGGATGAAATTAAACTCTAAATTGTTAAACGACATTTTAGTATTTGGTTCAACTTCAAGAAAAAGATGGGGATACCACCTTAGGTTTGTCCTCAAAATCCAGGATTGTATCCTGTTCGGTCGGATATCCCACCCCAGGGTCATACCATAGCCAATTTTGTTTTCTTTAACATCATAAGTTTTTGTGCCTTCAAAGTCTTCGTAAAAAGAAAGGTTTTCATAACTAATGGCCGGCCCAATAAATGGGACAAATCCGTGATAATCAAACAGCGATTTGGTCGCTTCAATCAAAAATGATCTTCTTGCTAATTGCTGTGCCGTGCCGTAGGTGTCCGTAGATGCTCCATATCCTCTGTATCCCGCCGCCAAATTCACGTCTGGTTTATGCAGATAATAACCCATTGTAAAATCCGGCATGAGGGATATACCGTATGTACCGATATAAGGTCGCTGGTTTTTATTATAACCGCTTTGCGTTAGCCAAAATGCCGACGAAATACCTACACCTAAATAGAATCCGTTTAACCTGCCTTTATCAGCTAATATGTCTGTAATTTCCTTGGTTCTTCCTGATTCCCAGTCCTTTTCCGCACTTATGGTGGTTTCAAGCATATACCGATAAGACAGCGTTGCATAGACGGGCGGCGTATTTACAGTCGTTACCTGTTCTTTTGAAATATAGTAGTCCTGTCTATTCCGATAATTCCACGCCAAACCCAACTCTAACAGATGATTTTTTGAACTGTAGGTTATGCCGGTCAGTAATGGGAAGCTCGTATGGCTTAACTCGGGGCCATTTGGATATTCGAAGTTGTTGTTTTTCTGCTCAAAGAAAAAAGGGGCAAGTGAGGTACCGATAAACGGTCTGACTTTATGGTTTTCTATTCGCCGGGGATAATACTTGAATACGGTTTCTACTCCCCGGATGGCGGTAACTTCCTGGTTTTCTTTTTCAACGGTCTGCCTATATAGAGGAATAGCGATGTAAAAATCAGCGTATCCCCAAAAGTGTGTCCCGCCAATTAGGAATCTTGGGGAGTAGTTATTGCCTAAGCTGAGGGACTGTATATTGCCTTGTGTGTCAAAATACCGGGTCGAGCCTCCCAAACCTGATTGGACATCAAGTCCAAGATTCAGTTGGGCAAATCGGTGCCTGGTTTGCTTTTCAGTATAGATTTGTGAGTAACCTGTTTGGGCAATAACCACAATTGTTATGAGTGATAAAAATTTGATCATACCTTTTTCTTTTGCCCCCCTCCCATCGGGTCCGCCGCCCCTAAACCTGTGGCCGTTTAGGCAATACCCCAACGGGCGGCTTTGTGCCTATGCCGGTTGATGTCAACGTAATGCTTATTTTTGTTTTTCGTGTTTCTCGCCTCTAATATAAAGACAATCCGAATATAGCGGCAAATCCAAGTCCCGTTTATGTCCAGCCTGCTGCATAGCAAGCCTTCAGGCACCAGCAAAGCGCAGCGGACCCAAGCTTACGGACAGCAGACCGACACCGGCAAAGCCTGTCCGCAATTCCTGCCTTTGTAGCAAATCCGTTGCAAGCCGTCAGTTTTTGGAACATTTTTTGACCCTCTCATTCTAAAACAGTAAATTTGTATATCATTTACTGAAACAAGAAAGAAAGATGATGAAAAAGATTGCTACAATATGTGCCGTGCTGGTTGCGTTCACCTGCGCCACTGCATTGGCCCAGCAGAACAGTAAGGCAGAGTTCAAATTCGAGCAGGAAACCCATGATTTCGGTAAAATCCCGCAAAACAAGCCGGTTTCTTACGAGTTTGTATTCACGAACGTGGGTACGGAACCCATCATTATCAGTGAAGTAAAACCTTCATGCGGCTGTTCCGTGGCTGAATTCACTAAAACCCCGGTAAAACCCGGCGATAAAGGCACCATCAAGGTCACTTATGACGCCAAGGTCAAACAGCCGTTCACCAAGAACTTCACCGTGCGGTCAAACACCAAAACACCGGTTAAAACCCTTTACATCAAAGGTGAAGTAACAGATTAGAAAGCCGCATTCACGGAAATAAAGAAACCGCTATCCGTTTAGCGGTTTTTTTATGCCCTTAAATCAAAAGCTATGCTTAATATTGCAGCAAAAATCACATAACACTATGCCGTCTATATCCATTAAAGGCCGGGAAATGCCGGCGTCTCCCATCCGCAAGCTCACGCCTTACGCTGATAAAGCCAAACAGGAGGGCAAGCATGTTTACCACCTTAACATCGGTCAGCCCGATATCGAAACCCCTCAGGTCATGCTGGACGCCATCAGGCATATCGATTTCAAGGTGTGGGCGTATACCCCGTCTGAAGGCACAGCGAACTATCGCGCCAGATTAAGCAACTACTATAATGCGCTGGGCTACGGCATTACCGCCCGCGATATCCTGGTCACCAACGGTGGCTCAGAGGCCATCACCATTGCCATGCAGGCTTGCCTCAACCCCGGTGAGGAGATCATCATCCCCGAGCCGTTCTACGCCAACTACAACGGCTTTGCCTGTTCGGCGGGCATTACCATCAAGCCTATCCTCGCTCATATCGACAACGGCTTTGCACTGCCGCCGATTGCGGCTTTTGAGGAGCTGATTACAGCAAAGACCAAGGCCATCGCCATCTGTAATCCGAACAACCCCACTGGATATCTCTATTCGCGGCAGGAGCTGGAAGCCCTGCGCGACCTGTGCCTCAAGCACGACCTGTTCCTGCTGTCTGACGAAGCTTACCGGGAGTTCTGTTACGACGGACGGGAATTCGTGTCGCCCATGCACCTCGAGGGGCTCGAAGAGCACGTCGTCATATTGGATACCGTTTCCAAGCGGTACAGCGCTTGCGGTGCGCGCCTGGGCTGCATGATTACAAAAAACAAGGCCTTATGGAATGCCGCACTGAAGTTTGCCCAGGCGCGGCTCAGTCCGCCTGCCGTGGCACAGATTGCCGCGGAAGCCGCACTGGATACACCCCAGTCTTATTTTGATGCCGTCAAAGAAGAATATACGGCCCGGCGGAATGCACTCGTCGAAGGGCTTAACCGGATAGACGGCGTATATTGCCCCAACCCCGGCGGTGCATTCTACGTGGTGGCCCGCCTCCCCATCGATGATGGCGACAGGTTCTGCCAGTGGATGCTGGAGCACTTTTCCTACAACAACGCCACGGTGATGATGGCGCCGGCAAGTGGCTTTTACAGCTCGCCGGACGCGCCCAAGAATGAAGTTAGGTTGGCTTATGTGCTAAACATCAATGATTTGGAAGCAGCGTTAACCTGCCTGCAGAAAGGGCTGGAAGCTTACCCGGGGCGGCAGAAGTAAACCGGAGTATTTCAGCGGGGGCAGTTACAGCCGGTCAAGCACAAACTGTAACTGCTCCTGCTCATTCAGGTCGGTATTGTCCAACACGATGGCATCGGCCGCACGCACCAGCGGACTTTCCTGCCGCGTGGTATCGATGTAGTCCCGGTGGGCCAGGTTCTCGAACACTTCCTCCAACGTTATGTTCTCGCCCTTGCGTTCCAGCTCCAGGAAACGGCGCTCGGCACGCACCTTCGGGTCGGCCGTCATGAAGAGCTTTAGGTCGGCATCCGGAAACACGGTGGTCCCGATGTCCCGCCCATCCATCACGATGTCCTTGTCAGCCCCCATGCGCTGCTGTTGCGCCACCATGGCTTTGCGCACCGCGCGGAGCGCACTGACCTCACTTACAAAATCGGAAACATACATCTGCCGGATTTCGTCGGATACGTCTTCCCCGTTCAGGGATATCCAGGTCCTGTCTGGTTCGATATGGAAGTCGATGTGGATGTCATCCAACGCTTCGGCAACCCTGCGGCCGTCGTCCAGGGGAACCCCGTTGCGGATAAAATACAGGGTAACCGCTCGGTACATGGCACCGCTGTCTACATAAAGATAGCCCAGCTTTTTGGCCAGCGCTTTGGCCAGCGTGCTTTTCCCGCAGGAAGAGTACCCGTCAATGGCTATGATTTTGTTTGTCCTGGCCATGGCATCATTTGTTTCCCCCTATCAGCACACCCGGCTTGTTCAATACCGGCACCTTCACCAGGTTTTCATCGATGATGCTCTCCGGGAGGAAAATATATTTTTTGTCATAAATGGTCCCGTCGATGTAATAGCTTAGCCAATACTCATTGGTGAGCCCGAACACCTGCTCGTCTATGGCCTCAATCCGGGCATAGTCATGCGGATCGATATCGCCGATGAAATGCCGTAACACAGACGTTTTGACTTCCTTTTCATCTTTTACGCCATACCCCTTGGAGCTCACCATCACGTTATTGATGGTAACCGTCTTGTCATTGATAAGGTATACGTTCCACACTTTCCCCGCCGGCGATTCACTTTCCAGCACCACGGCGATGAAGATATCGCGGACGATGTTTTCAGGCAAATCCTTTTTCATACACTCTTACTTTCTCCCGCGTTTTTTGGGCTTTTTCTCATCCGCTTCGGCCCACTGGAGCACATCGGCATACGTAATGGCCTGCGCATCGGTACCTTTTGGTATTTTGATGTTCTGCTTGCCGAAACGGATGAACGGCCCCCAACGCCCGTTTTCGATGCGTGCTTCGGGGTTTTCATCAAACACCTTGATGATTTTCTCGCTGTCTTTCTTCCGTTTGTCCTGGATAATCTGGATGGCCGCTTCGGTGGTCACGTCGTGCGGATCCATATCTTTGGGCAACGAATAAAACGCATTATTATGGCGGATGTATGGCCCGAACCGGCCAATGGCCACCGTCATCTCCTTACCCTCAAACTCTCCTACTTTTTTAGGCAGCTTGAACAGGTCGAGCGCCTCCTCGAAGGTCAGCGTCTCTATCATCTGTCCGGGCCGGAGGCTCGCAAACCGGGGTTTTTCCTCATCGTCCGGCGAGCCAATCTGCACCATCGGGCCGAAGCGGCCAATGCGAACGCTTACCCGTTTGCCCGTTTCGGGGTCAATGCCAAGCTCACGCTCATTGGTGGCGCGGTCGGCATGCTTGATGGTGCTCTCCACCTCATTGTGGAACGGCCCGTAGAAGCTGTGGAGCATATCGGTCCACTCCTTCATGCCCTGGGCTATTTCGTCAAACTCCTTCTCCACCTTGGCGGTAAAGTTGAAATCAACAATGCCTTTGAAATGCTCCACCAAAAAGTCATTCACCACTACGCCGATGTCCGTAGGGAACAGCTTGGCCTTTTCGGCCCCCGTAATTTCCGTTTTCGTAGAGGTAGCCACCTTTCCGGATTCGAGCTCCAGCACCCGGTAATCGCGGGATTTTCCGTCGCGGTCTTCCTTAACTACGTAGCCGCGGTTCTGGATGGTAGAAATGGTAGGCGCATAGGTAGACGGCCTGCCGATGCCCAGTTCTTCCAGCTTTTTAACCAAACTGGCTTCCGTATACCGCGCAGGCGGCCGCGAAAAGCGTTCCGTGGCCGTCATCTGCTTCAGCTGCACCTGCTGGTCTTTCCGCAGCGGCGGCAGCAACGCATTGTCTGTGTCGTCGTCCAACGTCCGGTCCTGCTCGTCATCCGTAGATTCAAAATAAACCTTCAGAAATCCATCGAAACGCATTACCTCGCCGTTGGCCACCAATTCTTCGCTGCGCGTAGAAATGCCTATCCGGGCGGTGGTCTTTTCAAATTCCGCCTCACTCATCTGCGAGGCGATGGCCCGTTTCCAAATCAGTTCATACAGCCGTCGCTCCGCATTGTCGCCTTCAATGGTGTGCTGTTCGAAATAGGTTGGCCTGATGGCCTCGTGCGCTTCCTGAGCGCCCGCGGCCTTGGTTTTATATTGGCGGCGCTTGTGGTATTTTTCACCATAGGCCGCCTTGATTTCCTGCTCGGCCCCCCTTAGGGCCGTATCGCTCAGGTTCACTGAGTCGGTACGCATGTACGTGATGCGGCCGGACTCGTACAGCCGTTGGGCAACGGTCATGGTGCGCGCCACGGAAAATCCCAGTTTCCGGCTGGCCTCCTGCTGTAGTGTCGACGTGGTAAACGGCGCGGCCGGACTGCGCTTGGAAGGCTTGGTCTCCAGGCTGGCCACCCGGAATTCCGCCTGCGCGCAGTCTGCCAAAAAACGTTCTGCTGCCGCCATGTCCGGAAAACGTTGGGGCAGCTCGGCCTTGAACGATTCCTTCGGGTTGCCCGTATGGAAAATGGCGACGATGCGGAAGGCCGCTTCCGGCTGGAAACGGTTAATCTCCCGCTCACGGTCAACAATCAGGCGAACCGCTACCGACTGCACACGCCCGGCAGAAAGAGACGGCTTCACTTTCTTCCACAAGACCGGCGAAAGCTCAAAACCCACCAGCCTGTCAAGCACCCGCCGTGCCTGCTGGGCGTTCACCAGGTTGAAATCAATACTCCGGGGGCTTTCAATGGCCTTCAGTATGGCCGGCTTGGTAATCTCATGAAAAACTATCCGCCTGGTCTTGTCGTCCTTAAGGCCGAGGGTTTCATACAGGTGCCACGAGATGGCCTCCCCCTCGCGGTCCTCGTCAGACGCCAGCCACACGGTCTCTGCTTCTTTAGCTAACTTCTTTAATTCGCTGACTACAGCTTTCTTATCAGCCGGAACCTCATATTTTTGTTTAAAGTTATTGGCGGTATCAATTGCATCATCCGTTTTTACCAAATCGCGTATATGTCCATAGCTTGACTTCACCAAAAAGTCTTTGCCCAGGTACCCTTCTATTGTTTTCGCTTTTGCCGGAGATTCTACAATCAGTAAATTTTTCGCCATTGATTTTTTCAGATTTTTGCAAATAAAGGGATTTATTCAGGGATTGGCAAATCAAAAAACCACGTCCAGCAAGAAAAAGCAGGCAAACACCACCGAGGCAATACCGTTGGTGGTCATGAAGGCCCGGTTTACCCGGCTCAGATCCGAAGGGCTCACAATCCGGTGCTGGTAGATGAGCAGCAAACTATAGAAAATCACCCCGATGATGTAAAATACGCCCAGCGGAACAAAGAACATCGGCGCTATCACGAGCAGCGCAGACAGCACATGCAGGCCTTCCGATACCCGTAATGCCCTGCGCTTCCCCAGCCAGGCGGGGATGGAATTCAGGCCATGTGCCCGATCAAATTCCTCGTCTTGCAGCGCATAGATAATGTCAAACCCGGCCACCCACGTCAGCACGGCCAGCGCGTACAGTACCGGTACAATATGGAATGTTCCGGTCACCACAAGGTATGCGCCCAATGGTGCCAGCCCCAACCCCAACCCCAGGATCAGGTGACACAAGGGGGTAAACCGCTTGGTATAGCTGTACCCGAGCACCACGGCCAGCGCCACCGGCGAAAGGTAAAAGCAAATCCGGTTGATGAACCAGGTGGCTGCAATAAACAGGATGCCGTTCAGAATGGTGAAGAGCAGTGCCTGCCTGGCACTGATACGGCCCGCGGGGATGTCGCGCATGGCCGTGCGCGGGTTGGCGGCATCGATATCGCGGTCAAGGTACCGGTTAAACGCCATCGCCGCATTGCGCGCAAACACCATGCACGCCAGCATCAATAAGAGTTTCAACCCGTCAAAGCCATGGCCGGTAGTGTTCACGGCGAGGAAAAAACCGATGATGGCAAAAGGCAGGGCAAAAATACTGTGGGCAAACAGAACAAGGGAAAAGTACTTACGCATAGGCTATCGGCGGTCGGTATTGTCAATCGGTTGGAACTTGGCATTGATTTCATCGATGGCCGTCAGCAACTCCGCACATCCCAGCCGGCTCTCGGCCGATGTCAGGAAATGCGGCGGCGTTTCCTCAAACCATTGCAGCAGGGCTTTCCGGAATTTGCCGATGTTGGCGTCTGATTGGGCCTGTGATTGCTTATCGGCTTTGGTAAACACCAGCATGAAGGGCACGCGCTGTTCCCCCAGCCAATAACAGAAATCAAGATCTATCTTCTGCGGCTCGTGGCGGCTGTCTATCAACACAAAAACGCATTGCAGGTTTTCACGCAGCAACAGGTACCGCCGGATGAACTTCTCCCAGGCTGCACGGCTGGATTTGGAAACTTTCGCGAAGCCATACCCGGGCAGGTCTACGATATACCACTCTTCATTAATCAAAAAATGGTTAATCAATTGCGTTTTCCCGGGGGTCTGCGATGTCTTGGCCAGGTGGCGGTTGCCCGTAAGGGCGTTAATCAGCGAAGATTTCCCCACGTTCGAACGGCCTATAAAGGCATATTCCGGCAGCGCGGGCGCCGGCAGTTTGTCTACGCGGTTATTGCTGCTGACGAATGTCGCTGATTTGATGATCATGCTGCAAAAATACATAAACTATGGTTAATGCGGGCATGGCACCAAATTTATAGCCGAAGCGTTCGGTAATTTCGTACGCAATTGCTAACTTGGCCGCCAGTTAACACACCTTTTGCCAATGATACTTACCACAACCGCTACTTCCGCCAAAACGGGCGTTATTTTGTCACTTTTGCTGTTATTAGCTGCCCTCTCTTTTGCGCAGGGCAACCGCTACGTGCTGGTTATCCATGGCGGAGCGGGTACCATCCTCAAAGAAAACATGACCGCCGAACGGGAAGAAGCCTACCGCACGGCGCTCACCGAAGCGCTCCAGGCGGGTTATACACAGCTGAAAGCCGGCAAGAGCAGTCTTGATGCCGTGGAGGCCGCCATCGTGGTGATGGAAAACAGCCCGCTGTTCAATGCTGGCAAAGGAGCGGTTTTCACCCATGAGGGCCGGAACGAACTGGATGCTTCGGTGATGTGGGGCCCCACACGCGCCGCCGGGGCGGTTGCCGGGGTAACCACCATACGCAACCCCATACGGGGCGCGCGTGCCGTCATGGAGCAATCCGAACATGTGATGCTCACCGGCAAGGGGGCGGAGGCGTTTGCGGCATCCGCCGGACTGGAGCTGGTCGATCCCTCCTATTTCCATACGGAAGGCCGGTGGAAAGCCCTGCAACGCGTGCTGCAAAGGGATTCGCTCCGGACGCAGCTCGACCATGATGCCGGTAAGCAAACCGCCAACCCGGCCATGGACAACGACTATAAATACGGTACGGTAGGCGCCGTGGCGCTCGACCGGAACGGCCACCTGGCCGCCGGAACTTCCACGGGGGGCATGACGAATAAGCGATACGGCCGTGTGGGCGACTCGCCCATCATCGGTGCGGGCACCTATGCCAATGCGCAGGTGGCCGTATCCTGCACGGGGTGGGGCGAATATTTCATCCGCGGAATCGCTGCTTATGACGTGGCCGCGCAGATGGCCTACGGCCAGGCGTCACTGGCAAACGCGGCGGCAAATGTCATCAAAAACATCGGCGATATGGGAGGTAACGGCGGCATTATCGCGCTGGATAACCGCGGCAACGTGGCCATGCCGTTCAACACGGCAGGTATGTACCGCGGGGCGATAACCGAATCGGGCGACGTCGAAATAGCCATTTATAAGTAAACACATTGGCATGCGAACAAGGGTTGGCTTTTCCCTCTGGTTGGTATTGGGCAGCCTCCTGCTCAGCGGATGCCTCACCCGCAAAAACGCCCTGCCCACGCACCGTCCCAACCGTACGGCCGCCAAAGGTGTCATCGCAACCGATGCATCTTCGGCACCCAGGGGTATACACACGTCACGGGCAGGCTTGCTTAACAGCTATGCGCAGGTGCTGGGCGTGCATCCGCGCGAACTGCAGAATGCGGCACTTTACCAATATATCGACGATTGGATGGGCGTGCCCCACCGTACGGGCGGCACCGACCGCCGCGGGGTGGATTGCTCGGCTTTCGTAGGCATGCTCATGCGCGAGGTATACGGCAAATCGCTGCCGCGGGTGTCGCGCGACATGGCAGAACAGGTCAAACGCAAATACGAACGGCAGCTGAGAGAAGGCGACCTGGTTTTCTTTTCGTTCAGCCGTAAAAATATCGACCACGTGGGCATCTACTTGCATAACCGTAAGTTTGT
This sequence comes from Parapedobacter composti, assembly GCF_900112315.1. GTDB lineage: Bacteria > Bacteroidota > Bacteroidia > Sphingobacteriales > Sphingobacteriaceae > Parapedobacter > Parapedobacter composti. Next base: position 245,733 of record NZ_FOLL01000004.1, read on the forward strand.
CCATGTGTCCACCACCAAGGGCGTCATCATCAGCGACCTCCATGACACGTGGTATTACAAATACTTCACCCGCGCAGGCAGCGTTAAGTAGTTCCATCGGATGAACCTTGGCAAGGTAACCGTTCGTCCTGCGCCTTTTGCAAAATCATGATAGTTTCCGTACCTTTATCATCCAACCTGCCTATGGCAGCGGCTGCGCAGCCGGCAGGACGTAAAAACAGCGCAACGGATGAAAAAGCCAGGAGTTATTCTTGCCGCCATCTTGCTGCTGTCTGCCGCCTTCGCGGGAGCACAGGAGCGGGTGCCCTTCATTACGTTGAACAGACTTGAACAACGGCTGGGCAACGGCGGCGATACCACGTTCGTGATTAACCTCTGGGCCACCTGGTGTGCGCCATGCGTGTCAGAACTCCCGCATTTTGAGCGGCTGCAGCAAACCTACGCGTCCAAACCTTTACGCGTGCTACTTGTTAGTTTAGACAGAAAAGAAAAACACGATGCCGTTGTTAACTTCATCGAATCAAAGGGACTGAAGAGCGAGGTGCTTTTGCTCGACGAAAAAGACGAACAGTATTTTATCCCGAAAATCAGCCAGCATTGGTCAGGCGCCATCCCCGCTACCCTGTTTGTGAATACGCAAAGGGGCATACAGGTCTTCCGGGAGCAGGAGTTTGATTACGAGCAGCTCGAAAATGACTACTTATCAATTGTTCACCAAAATAATTAAGCCATGAAAACAATACATGTCTTATGGATAGGGTTGGCCGTGTTGCTGTCGGCTGCCCGCCCCGTGTCCGACAACGGATACCAAATCGGCGATGCCGTGGAAGATTTCCGCCTGAAGAATATTAACGGCGAGTGGGTATCGATGGCCAGCTATCCGGCCGCCAAGGGGTTCATCGTCATTTTTACGTGCAACACATGCCCGGTGGCCGTCGCTAATGAAGACCGCATCATCGCGCTGGACAACACGTATAAGCCGCTGGGCTATCCCGTTATCGCCATCAACCCGAATGATGCTGGCGTAGAGCCGCGCGAATCTTATGAGCAGATGCAGCAGCGGGCCGGCGACAAAGGGTTTACGTTCCCGTACCTGCTGGATCCGGACCATGTGGTCACCCGCCGTTTCGGGGCCACGCATACGCCGCACGCTTTCCTGCTCCAGAAAGTTGACAATGTCCCGGTGGTACAATACATCGGTGCGATCGACAACGATAGCCGGGGCGGCAGCCCCGACACCAAGTTTATCGAAGACGCCATAGCAGCCCTTGAGCAGGGCAGCAAACCCGACCCGGATGTGACAAGGGCCGTAGGCTGTACCATCAAGTGGAAGAAAAGCACTTAATTTAGAACGAATACAAATTGTTCGTCGCCCTTGCAGACGCAAACAGCAGATCGTTATTATCGCTAACTTTAGGCATTTTAACAGTACATCAAACCGCACCGCGTCATGGACGATCTGATTGCAGCCCGGTCGCAGATGGCGATGTCCCTCGGCTTCCACATTATCTTTGCCTGCGTGGGCATGGTCATGCCGTTTTTCATGGCCATTGCACACTTTATTTACCTCAGAACCCGAAACGCCATTTACCTCGGGCTTACCAAAGCCTGGAGCAAAGGGGTAGCCATCCTGTTCGCCACCGGGGCCGTATCCGGCACGATGCTCTCCTTTGAGCTGGGGTTGCTGTGGCCTACCTTCATGGAACATGCCGGCCCCATCTTCGGCATGCCGTTTTCGCTGGAAGGCACGGCATTTTTCATTGAGGCCATTGCACTGGGCTTTTTTCTCTACGGATGGGGGCGCCTGCGCCCCTGGTTCCACTGGTTTACGGGCCTGGTGGTCGGACTGAGCGGACTGGCCTCGGGCATCCTGGTCGTTGCCGCAAACGCCTGGATGAACAGTCCGGCGGGCTTTGATTACGTCGATGGGCAGTACCTGAATGTCGACCCCATCGCGGCGATGTTCAACGACGCCTGGTTTTCCCAGGCCCTGCACATGACCTTGGCGGCGTTCGTCGCTACGGGATTTGCCGTGGCCGGCATCCATGCGCTGATGATCCTCAAGCGCAAAAACGTCACCTTCCACACCACGGCGTTCCGCATTTCGGCGTTGTGTGCGTGCATTGCGGCACTGCTGCAACCCATCAGCGGCGATATTTCCGCCAAAGACGTGGCTGAGCGGCAGCCCGCCAAGTTAGCTGCCATGGAGGCCCATTTCGAAACGGAGGCCCGGGCGCCGTTTATCATCGGCGGCATTCCCGATGAGCAAGAAGGGCGCGTGAAACATGCGTTGAAAATACCTGGCGTGCTGAGTTTCCTGGCCCACGGCGACGTGAATCAACCCGTAACCGGCTTGAACGATATCCCCCGGGAAAACTGGCCGCCCGTGGCCATCACGCATTACGCCTTCCAGGTGATGGTCGGGTTAGGCATGCTCATGGCCTTGCTTTCGCTCATTTATCTTTTCGCGCTCGCCCGGCGCAGGGCCTGGCTGGACCGCCGGTGGCTGCTCCGGCTGTTCGTTATCGCTACCCCCATGGGCTATATCGCGGTAGAGGCCGGATGGATTGTTACCGAAGTGGGCCGCCAGCCCTGGATCATATACGGCATCATGCGCACGGCCGATGCCGTAACGCCCATGCCGGGCATCGTTTATTCGTTTTTCCTCTTTACCGCCGTATTCGTGTCGCTGGCCGCCATCGTGGTTTTCCTGCTTTACCGCCAGATGGCCATGGTAGGCCGGCTTTATGATGTAACCGATCCGGCCTACCGCGGTAATTCCAAATCATCGTAGCCATGCTGTACGTTGTCATTGTCTTCCTCTGGGCTTCCATCTGTTTATACCTGCTGCTGGGCGGGGCAGATTTCGGCGCGGGCATTGTCGAGCTGACGGTGCGCCGTAAGCATAAACTCAAAGTGCGTAAAATCATGTCGCGCGCCATCGGCCCCGTCTGGGAAGCCAACCACATGTGGCTCATCATCGCTATCGTCATCCTGTTTGTCGGATTCCCCGAAATCTATACCCACATGTCCATCTACGTGCACATCCCGCTGGTAGCGATGCTGTTGGGCATCATCGCCCGCGGCACGGCATTTGTCTTCCGCAATTACGACGCCGTGTCTGACCAGTGGCAGCACCTCTACACCCGCATCTTCACCTGGTCGAGCGTGGTTACGCCCTTTTTTCTGGGCATCATCGCAGCCTCCACCGTTTCGCGTACCATTGATCCGGCGGCCACCCATTTCGTCTCGGCCTACATCCACAGCTGGCTAACGTGGTTCGGGGCGGCCATCGGCCTGTTTACCATCAGCATCTGCGGGTACCTGGCAGCCGCCTACGCCATCGGTTCGGTAGATGAGGCATATGACCGGTTGTTGATGGCGCGCATCGCGCGGCGGTTTATCTACATCGTTGTTGTTGCGGGGGGGCTGGTTTTTCTGGCGGCCGCCTATTCCGATATTCCGTTGATGGAGTGGATTTTCGGTGGTACTATCGGGCAGCTGGCCATTCTGCTGGCCACGGTGTCCCTGGCATTCACCTTCCCGGCCCTGCAACGCCGAAAGGCCTTCGCAGCCCGTGTGCTGGCCGGGTTCCAGGTCACCATGATTCTGCTCGCTGCCACTTACCAGCACTACCCCGAACTCGTCCTGTTCAAGCACGGCGGCGGACTGTCATTGATTGACCACGCGGGAAACCACAGCACCATCACCGCGCTGGCCTGGGCGCTCCTGCTGGGCAGCGTGTTCATCCTGCCCTTCCTCTTTTACCTCATGCGCGTCTTCAGCCGGTATACCCCGCCGCAAAAATGACATCCCCTTAACGCTCAGCTGTTGCAATATCGGCGGGTTATGCCGATATTTGTATGATTAACGGCAATAGCATGGTAACAATAACGGATAAAGCAAAGCAACGTATCCTCAGCATTATGCGCGAGGAGAACTATGACGATACGTATTTTGTACGGGTGGCCGTGGAAAGCGGCGGTTGTTCCGGCTTGGCGTATAAGCTCAACTTTGATAACGAATCACGCAAGGGCGACCAGATTTTTGAAGATAAGGGCATTAAAATCTGCCTTGACATCAAATCATACCTGTACCTGGCAGGTACTGAACTGGATTATTCAGACGGGCTTAACGGCAAAGGGTTTGAATTTCACAATCCCAACGCCTCGCGCACCTGCGCCTGCGGAGAAAGTTTCGCAGTTTAACGGCCCCGCGCCCTATTTCAGGGCAAACAGATCGTCTACCCCGAGCAGCCTGCGGCAGGTGTATCCCTCGGCGTATTTAGCGCCGATGTATTTGCCGTATTCCCGCCCGCGGGCTTCGATATACCGCAGGAAATCCGGTGTAGAGATGTAAGTCTGCGGCTCTTTCTCCGTATATGATTCATTATGGAACTGTGATCGGAAGGCTTTGATGGCCGCCACCTTCTGTTCCCAGTGGTCGCTCACATCCACCACGATATCCGGTTTGATGTAGTAGTCCTGTATAAACTGCAATAACAGGCGCGGGCGGTGCGGCAGCTGGGGCCTGCCCCCCTCTTCGGTGGCGATTTTCACCAATCCGGCCAGAAACACCGCGTCGTTCACCAAATTGCCCGCGCGCCCGTGGTCCGGATGCCGGTCGTGCAACGCATTGGTAATAACGATTTCGGGCCGGTACCTGCGGATCACCTCGATTATTTTCAGCTGGTGGGCTTCATCGTTGCGGAAAAAGCCATCGCGCATGGCCAGGTTTTCCCTCACCGTCAGTCCGAGGATTTCGCCCGCGTCGCGCGCCTCCGCTTCCCGGGTCTCCGGCGTGCCGCGCGTTCCCAGCTCGCCCCGTGTCAAATCAACCACGCCCACCTTGCGGCCCATGGCCACATGCTTTAAAATCGTGCCTCCGCAGCTCAGCTCAGCATCGTCGGGATGCACCGCTAAAACCAGTATATCCAGTCCACCAGTATTTTCCATGTTTAAACGCTTAATGTTGGCACAAAGGTAGGAAAAATGCGCTTAAAAATAAGCCGGGCCCGGGCGTTCCAGGCTGCGGATGATATTTTCTATCTCCACGTCTTCCTCAGGGTTGTAGGTATTTTTCAGGTTATGCCCGAAGACCTTGGCTATCGACTGGTAAAAGAATGCGGTAACGCCCCCTTTCAGGTCTTTGACCACCTCGTAGCTGGAGTTGCCGGTCTGGCGGTCAATGAGCTTAATCAGAATTTCCCCCTGTGATATCGTCAGTTTTTTAATCTCCCGGTTAAACATGTCTTTGATTTCCTTTTCGCACGCCTTCACCAGCCGTTTTTGCTCGCGCCGGTTATCGGTCAGCGCCAGGTCGCGGTGCAGCTGCTCATACCGGTTCTGCGCGTACCTTGCATACGGCAGCACCTTCATCACGTTATAGCGCAGCCGCAGGTAGCGCGCCTTATCTTCGGGGCTTCGGAACACGCGCTTCCGCGTTACCTGCACTTCGGGGATGCGCAACCAGGGGATGCGCTCACCGTTTACCTCCATGGTGGGCACCAATATGCGTCTCGGCTGCTGATCGGCCTGCCGCATAGCAAGGGAATCCTGTGCGGAAACGTGGCCTGCAACGCCCAGCAACACCAGAAAAAACAACAGCCTCAACACGTGCATCGCTATGGGATATCAATAATTTTCCGTATATTTATGCATTAAACAAATGGATGTTTATCTTGTCCAACCGTTACGGATATACAAAGATAGGTATTTCTTAAATACAACGGTTAAGGTAGGCGATATATATGAAGGAATTAGTAATTGATTTAGAGGCGGAAAGCAAAGAAATACGGAAGCGGTACCGGGCGCTGCTGCGGGCGTGCAAACCCACGTTGCAGCGCGGCGATAAGCAGATGATCCGGAAGGCCTTTGACATGGCGCTTGACAGTCATAAAGACATGCGCCGCAAGTCGGGCGAACCTTACATATACCATCCCATTGCCGTAGCCCAGATCGCCGCAGAAGAAATCGGCCTCGGCACCACGTCCATCGTCTGCGCCCTGCTGCACGATGTGGTGGAAGACACCACCATCACGCTGGACGATATCGAACGCGAATTCGGCAAAAAGGTGGCGCGCATCATTGACGGGCTTACGAAGATATCGGGCATCTTTGACCCGAACAGTTCCATACAGGCCGAAAATTTCCGCAAGATGCTGCTCACGCTGGCCGATGATGTGCGTGTTATCCTCATCAAGCTGGCCGACAGGCTGCACAACATGCGCACCATGGACTTCATGCCTCGAGACAAGCAGCTGAAAATCGCTTCTGAAACATCCTACCTCTATGCTCCCCTGGCCCACCGCCTGGGCTTGTATGCCATCAAATCGGAGCTGGAAGACCTATCCATGAAGTATACCGACCCGGATACCTACAAGTTCATCGCCAAGAAACTCAACGAGAAGAAGGCAGAGCGGGAGCGGTTTATCCAGCATTTCGTGGAGCCCATCAAAGAAATCCTGCACGAGCAGGGTATCAAGGCCGCCGTGTTCGGCCGTCCGAAGTCCATCTATTCCATCTGGAACAAGATGCGCAAAAAATCGATACCCTTTGAAGAGGTGTACGACCTGTTTGCCATCCGTATCATTATCGATACCTCCCAGGAAAACGAAAAGGCCGAATGCTGGAAAGCCTATTCCATCGTCACGGATCTCTACCGCCCCAACCCCGACCGCCTGCGCGACTGGGTATCATCGCCCAAGGCCAATGGTTATGAATCGCTGCATACCACGGTGATGGGCCCCAAGGGCCAATGGGTGGAGGTGCAGATCCGCACGGTGCGGATGAACGAAATCGCCGAGAAGGGCTTTGCCGCCCATTGGAAATACAAGGAGTCCAATTCAGACAGCGGGCTGGATCAATGGATACAGAAAGTGCGGGAAATCCTGAGCAACCCCGAATCCAATGCCATGGATTTCCTTGACGATTTCAAGATGAACCTCTTTTCTGATGAGATTTTCATCTTTACCCCCAAAGGTGCCCTTATCCAGCTCCCGCATAACGCCACGGCACTGGATTTTGCGTTTGAGATTCACTCCGACCTGGGGGCCAGCTGTATCGGCGCCAAGGTAAACCATAAGCTGGTGCCCCTGAGCCACAAGCTCCAGAACGGCGACCAGGTGGAGATCATCACCTCCAGCAAGCAGACGCCCAAGGAAGACTGGCTCAGCTTCGTGGTCACCGCCAAGGCCAAATCCAAAATCAAGTCGGCCCTCAAGGAAGAAAAGAGGCGGGTGGCAGAAGACGGCAAGGAAATCCTGGAGCGCAAGCTCAAATCGCTGAAAATCACGTACAACACGGAAAACATCAATAAACTGACAATGTTTTTCAAGTACCCCTCTTCGCAAGACTTGTTTTACAATGTGGCTAAAGGGGTAATAGACATCAAGAACCTCAAAGAGTTTTTACTCAGCGAGAAAAGCGTGGAGCAGAACGGGCAGCAATTCAATTCGCACATCAGCGGCCTGGTAGACAAAATCAACAAAAAGGATTACGAAACGCTGCTGATTGGCGACGACCTGCAGAAAATAGATTACACGCTGTCGCCCTGCTGCAACCCTATCCCCGGCGACGATGTGTTCGGGTTTATCACCGTAAATGACGGCATCAAAATCCACCGCACCAACTGCCCCAATGCAGCCAAGCTGATGGCGAACTACGGTTACCGCATCGTCAAGGCCAAATGGACGTCGCAGAAAGAGCTGGCTTTCCTTACGGGACTGCACATCGTGGGTATAGACGATGTGGGGTTAGTCAACAAAATCACCAAGGTCATCTCGCATGATTTCAAGGTTAACATCCGGTCAATCACCATTTCCAGCAACGATGGCATCTTCGAAGGGTCGATTATGATTTTCGTAAACGATACAGCACACCTCGAAAACCTGATCAGGCACCTCAAGCAAATCAAGGGGATTACCGGCATTACGCGGTTCGACTCAGACCACTAAGCTGATTCACTGCGCTTCCCCAACGCCCGCTGCCACGATTGCAAGCATACCCGATTGGATATCTGGGTAACTTTATGTAACTTTGTACGTTTAACCTTCGGATGATGACTCAAACGGAAAATTACCAAACAGTAAAGAAGATTTTCGAGGCTTACCTGGAAAACAAAAGCCTCCGCAAAACACCGGAGCGCTACGCTATTCTCGAAGAGATTTACTCGCGGAACGACCATTTCGATGTCGAATCGCTGTACATCCACATGAAGAACAAAAAGTACCGGGTAAGCCGGGCAACTGTATACAATACGCTGGAGCTACTGGTGTCGTGCGATTTGGTTACCAAACACCAATTCGGGAAGAACATGGCCCAGTTTGAGAAATCATACGGCTATAAACAGCATGACCATATCATCTGCATCGAATGCGGCAAGGTCGTCGAATTCTGCGACCCCCGTATCCACCAGATTCAGTCAATGATGGGCGAACTGCTGAAATTCGACATCAAGCACCACTCGCTGAACCTGTATGGCGTATGCAGCGAATGCTCGGCCAAAAAGCAAGACGCCGCAGCTGACGGACCAACAAAGAAAAGCACGCTCGTCGAAGCCCATTGAGCCTATTCAGCCCCGCCCGGCAATGCCCGTCCGGCAGCACCTGTACTGCCGGCTTTTCGATTTTAAATCGGAGAATATTAAAATAATGTTAGATTTGCCTCAGAATTTGTAATTTCCTTAATGATTTCAATTTTTCAATGCTGATAAACTATGCAAGTTGATGTGCTTTTGGGCCTGCAATGGGGCGACGAAGGGAAAGGTAAGATTGTGGACGTCCTCTGCCCAGAATATGATTTAATAGCCCGCTTCCAGGGCGGGCCGAATGCCGGACATACACTGGAATTTGACAACCAGAAATACATCCTGAACACCATCCCTTCGGGCATCTTCAACAAAGACACCCTTAACCTCATTGGCAATGGAGTGGTAATTGACCCCATTATCCTGAAAAGGGAACTCGATACGCTGCGCAAACACGGGTTCGACCCCGTTGCTGCCGGCAAACTGGTTATCGCCCGCAAGGCACACCTTATCCTCCCCACCCACCAGCTGCTCGACGCCGCGTCCGAAAGCAAGATGGGCGACGGCAAAATCGGCTCCACGCTGAAGGGCATCGGCCCCACGTATATGGACAAAACCGGCCGCAATGGCCTGCGCGTGGGCGACACCACGCTGCCCGATTTTGCCGACCGGTACAGGCGGCTGGTAGAGAAGCACAAATCCATCCTGTCCCACTACGGCGAGATACCTGATTTCAGCGAACGTGAGCAGGCCTTCATAGAGGCCGTGGAGTTCCTGAAAACCATCCCGCATGTCGATGGGGAGCACCTGGTAAACCAATACCTCAAAGACGGCAAGCGCGTTCTCGCTGAAGGCGCACAGGGCACGCTGCTGGATATCGACTTCGGTTCTTATCCCTTTGTCACATCGTCTACCACCACGGCTGCCGGTGCCTGCACAGGACTGGGCATTTCGCCGGGCAAGGTCGGCAACGTCATCGGCATCTTCAAAGCCTATTGCACGCGGGTGGGCGGCGGCCCCTTCCCTACTGAGCTGGAAGACGAAACCGGCGAGAAGCTTCGCCAGCTGGGCCACGAGTTCGGTGCCACCACCGGGCGTCCGCGCCGCACGGGCTGGATCGATCTGCCGGCGCTCAAATACGCCATCATGCTCAACGGCGTCACCGAACTGGTGATGACCAAGGCCGATGTGCTGAGCGGATTTGAAACCATCAACGTCTGCACGCACTACGTACAAGATGGCCAGCAAATCGATTACATGCCTTATGACATTGTGAGCGTTAAGCCCCAGCCGGTATACGAAACATTGCCCGGATGGCATGTAGACCTGTGCGGAATCACCGAAAAAACACAGATTCCGCAAACACTGGTAGATTATATTCAATACCTGGAGCAACAACTGGGGGTACCCATTAAATACCTCTCGGTAGGTCCAGATCGTAAACAAACCCTATTGTTAACGTAAAATTTTTGCCCTATGGTATCAATGGCATACCATCTTAAAGACAGCCGGGCGTTTGCCCAGAGGGCGTTACAGTGGGCCGCCAAGTTTGACAGTGCCTGCTACCTGGATTCCAACGGTTACCGCGACAATTACGGCAACCTCGATGTGTTCATCGCGGTGGGTGCCGCGGCGGAGTTTGTGGCCGATGGCCACGATACCTTTGCCAACCTGCAGCGGTTTATAGACGCCCATCCCGGCAGCTGGATTCCGGGATTCTTCGGTTATGACCTTAAAAACGAAATCGAGCAGCTCTACTCCCGCCACCTTAACCGTATCGATTTCCCAGACGCGTATTTCTTTGTGCCGCAATACACCCTGCTCATCGGCCAACACAATGTCGAGATCAAGGGCGCCGATCCGGCGGCCATTGTCCGCGAAATCGAAGCCACGGAAGTGACCGACGGGCCGCCGGGGTTCAAGGGCCAGCTCAGATACCGGGTAGACCACCACGCGTATTTCACAACATTCGACGCGCTCAAGAACCACATCCGCATGGGCGATGTTTACGAAATAAACTACTGCCAGGAATTTTATGCCGAAGAAGCGTCGCTCAACCCCCTGGAAACCTACCGCAGGCTCAATGCCGTGTCGCCCACACCGTTTTCGTGTTTCTTTAAATACGGCGACAGATACATCCTTTCGGCCTCGCCAGAGCGGTTCCTCTCCAAAAACGGCAACACCCTGATCTCCCAGCCCATCAAAGGCACGGCGCCCCGCGGCAAAACCGGCAAGCAAGACGAACGCCTGAAGACCCAGCTGGCCGCCAATCCCAAGGAAGTCAGCGAAAACCTTATGGTCGTAGATCTCGTGCGGAACGATCTTACCCGCAGCGCCGAGCCCGGCACCGTCGAAGCCCCCGCGCTGCTGGAAATACACAGCTTCAAGCAGGTACACCAGCTGGTTTCTACCGTTACCTGCCAGGCACGCAAAGGGATAAGCGCCACGGAAATCATCCGCAACACATTTCCGCCGGCCTCCATGACGGGCGCACCCAAAATCAGCGCAATGGAGTTAATCGATGCCTACGAAGACAGCCGGAGGGGCGTCTATTCCGGCGCGCTGGGCTATTTCAGTCCGCAGGGCAATTTTGATTTCAGTGTGGTTATCCGCACCATGCTGTACAATGCAAAAAAGCGCTACCTGTCTTTCCAGACCGGCGGAGCCATCACCGCCAATGCCGACCCCGAAAAGGAATACGACGAATGCCTGCTAAAGGGCAAAGCCCTGTTTGAGGTCCTTAAAGGGCGCTAACGCCGGCTACACCAGCTTGCCTACCACCACCTTTACCATCTTGTCGTAATCCAGGTAGGTGTTGGCCAGCCGCAGCAACGTATCCGGCGTAATGGTGTTCACCACCTGGGTATAATAATCGTAGTAATCCAGGTCGAGCCCAGAAAAGTACACGTTCTTGAACAGATCAGCATGCGAAAAAATATTCTCCAGGCTGCCCAGCATAGCCCCCATCATGTAGTTTCGCACCAGCGCCAGCTCCGCCTCATCTACCGGCTCGTCACGCAGCCGCTGTATTTCGCTTTCGATTTCGGCGAGGGTAGCCTTCGTTACCTGCACGCCCACTTCAGACGCCAGCGTAAAGAAAGCCGCATGCTTCAAAGACACCAAGGCCGAGCTGATGTTATACGTATACCCCTTATCTTCGCGGATGTTAACCATCAGCCGTGAACCGAAATAGCCGCCCAGCACCGTATTGAGCACCTGTAATCCCGGAAAATCCGGGTGCCGGCGCTGGATGCTCTGGTACCCGATTCGGATGGCCGATTGCAGCGCCTCCTTGCGTTCATCTACCATAAGCAGCGCATGGGGCGGCACAAATACCGGCGGGTTATCCGCCGCGGGTGCCACCGTCTCATCCCGCCACTGGCCGCCGAACAGCCGTTCCAGCGACGCAATCACGTCGTCCGTCACATTCCCAGACACCACCAGCGTACAGTTGTCTGCCGTACATTGCTTCAGGAACTGCGCAAGCAGCGCCTCATCAGACAGCCTGTCGTAATCAGCCATCCCCGGCACATAGCCATACCGTGTGGGGCCGAAAACGCGCTTGTTAAACAGCCTGCGTGCCACAAAGCTGTTTTTCTTGAGCGACACCTGCAGTTTCTGCTTATTATTCCGCACATAGGTTTCCAGCTCCGCTTCCGGGAATGTTGCATCGGTGAGGATATCCTTCACCAGCGGCAGCAGGTTGCCCAGGTGTTTATTAAGCGAAAACAGGGTGAGCGTTGACTGGTCGTAGCCAAACTGCGGCACGAGGAACGCCCCGTGAAAATCCACCAGCTCGGCAATCTGGGCACTGCTGTAGGCCGAGGTGCCTTCCAGCATCAGCTCGTTTACGGCCATGTTCAGCAAACCCTGACTTTCCCGTTCAAACACGTTATTGAAAACCCATTCTATCCGTACCAGATCCTGCGTCCCCTCCCGGAACACAAACAGTTTCACCCCGTTCCCAAACGTAACAAGCCGGGGCCTAATCAAGTCGAAGCCCGTTATGGGGCGGAATGCAGGGGGTAAAGTTCTGTCAAGCATCGGCATGAGCAATATAAATGAGCGTTGATGAATTTTCTTTCCTAAACATTTGGGCGGCCAGCTGCTGGATGTCATCAGCGGTAACGCTGAGGTAGCGGTCCACCTCGCGGTTCAGTTCGCCGGCATCGCCCAGCAGCTCAAAATACGCCAGGTTCATGGCCTTTTCCAGTATGGCCATTTCCCCGAAAACCAGGGTAGACTCCACCTTGTTTTTCACCTTGTTCAGTTCATACACCCCCACCGGTTCGGCGGCAAGCGCTTCCAGCTCCGCCCATATCGCATTTTCCGCGGTGTCAATGGGCACATCCGGCAGGGGTTTACCTTCCACCACCAGCAGGCCGGGATCAATGCTGCCGGTCTGGTAAGCATTGATTTCGCTGAACAGGGGCTTTTCCTTTACCAGCCGCCGGTATAGCCGTGACGAGGCCCCCTGCGACAGCAGGTCAGACAACAGATCCATCGTATGGTAGGCCCTGTCCAACCGCGCCGGGCCGTGGAAAGCAATATAAAGATTATCCTGCGGCACGCTGGCATGTACAATCTCCCGCCGGGCCTCCCGCTGCGGCGGTTCGGCCGTCAGGCTGCGCACACCCTTTCCCCGCGGCGGAATCGGGCCGAACCACTTTTCGGCCAGTTGCCGCACCGCGCCGGTTTCCACATTACCCGCTACCACCATAATCGCATTGTCCGGCGCATAATGCCTGGCGAAAAACGCCTTCACATCATCCATACTGGCCTGCTCGATGTGCGCCAGCTCCTTGCCGATGGTCGCCCAGCGGTAAGGGTGTTCCTTGTAAGCCAGCGGCCGCAGCCGCAGCCACGCATCGCCATAAGGCTGGTCAAGGTAGCGCTGCTTAAACTCTTCGCACACCACGCTTCGCTGCACCTCCAGGCTCTTCTCGCTGAATGCCAGTCCCAGCATACGGTCGCTCTCCAGCCAGAAAGCCGTCTCAAGGTTTGCCGCCGGCAGGGTAATGTAATAATTGGTAATATCGTTGCTGGTAAAAGCATTGTTCTGCCCGCCCACCCGCTGCAGCGGGCCGTCGTAGTTCGGAATGTTTACCGACCCGCCGAACATCAAGTGTTCAAACAAGTGGGCAAACCCCGTCCGCTCCGGATCCTCATCGCGGGCCCCCACGTCATACAAGATATTGACCACCGCCATGGGCGTGGCGTTATCCTCATGCACCAGCACCCGCAAACCGTTAGCCAATGTAAATCGTTCAAATGTAACCATTCGCTATCGTTTCATTCAGTTATCCAATCCACTCCCGGCTTGAGCAGCGCGAGGGTCTGCGCTTCAGCACTGCCCGGTTCCGGCCGGAAATCATATATCCACTGCGCCTGCGGCGGCAGGCTCATCAAGATCGATTCAATCCGTCCGTTGGTTTCCAGCCCGAATTTCGTGCCCGCGTCATACACCAGGTTAAACTCCACATACCGTCCGCGGCGCACCTGCTGCCATTGCGTGTTGGCCTCGGAAAACGGCTTGTGGCGGTTGCGGTTCACCAGCTCCGCGTAAACCGGCACAAACGCCCGTCCCACATCGCAGGAAAAGTCGAAAATCGCGTCCCACGCCAGCCCCGCTTTATCCGGGGTGAGCCGGTCGTAAAAGATTCCCCCTACGCCGCGCGTTTCCTGGCGGTGCTTGATGTAAAAATACCTATCGGCAAACGCCTTGAATTCCGGATAAAACGCCGGGCTATACCTATCGCACACCGCTTTGAGTTGCCGGTGAAAATACCGCGCATCCTCCGGCAGCACATAGTGCGGCGTCAGGTCTATCCCGCCGCCGAACCACCGTGTCTGCTCATTGAGTTCAAAATAGCGGATGTTCATGTGGATGATGGGCACAAACGGGTTCCGCGGATGAATCACAATGGAAACGCCCGTAGCAAAAAAATCCGTCTCGTCCACACCGAATGCCTTCCGCACCGGCTCGGGCAATACGCCGTGCACGGCAGAAAAATTCACCCCTCCCCTTTCAATGGCGTTGCCCTGCTGGATGATGCGGGTTCGCCCGCCGCCCCCACCATCGCGCTGCCACAACTCCTCCACGAACCGCGCACCGCCGTCCAGCGTTTCCAGTCCGCGGCATATCTCGTCCTGAATCTCCTGATATCGTTCTGCAACCTGCCCTTTATCCATCTCCGCTCATTAACGGTTAGTACCCCATTGCCACATCGTCGCCACGCGGGTCGGCCCCGCCCTGCAAACCACCGTCAGGCAACACCAAAATGGCGTCCACCCGCCCGATGCTGCTGCGATCCACCAGCTTATAGCCCGATTCGGTCAGCGCCTGGCGCACCTCCGCACCGATAGCACCCTTTTCGGCCGCCACTTCATCCGGCAGCCACTGGTGGTGAAACCTCGGTGCATCCACCGCCTGCTGCATGTCCATCCCGAAATCCACCACATTCAAGATGGTCTGGAATACCGATGTCATGATGGTCGATCCGCCCGGCGTACCCACCACCATATACAGCTTTCCATCTTTCTCGATGATGGTAGGCGTCATGGAGCTCAGCATGCGCTTGCCGGGCTCAATGGCATTGGCGGCGCCGCCAACCAACCCATACATATTGGGCGCTCCCGGCTTCACCGAGAAATCATCCATCTCGTTGTTCAGCAAGAAACCCGCTCCGGCCACCACCACGTGCGAACCGTAAGAACCGTTAATGGTAGTGGTAAGCGATACCGCATTACCTTGGCGGTCAACAATGGAAAAATGCGTGGTTTCCTCGTGCTCCGCAGCCACCGGCATACTACCCGCATGGATATCGCTGCTGAGCGAAGCCCGGGAAAAATCCATATTGCTCATCCGCTGCGCGTTATAGGTCGAGTCGATCAGCACCTGCTGCGGCACATTGTAAAAATCCGGGTCGCCCAGGTGCGTGGCCCTGTCGGCATACACCCGGCGTTCCGCCTCAATCATCACCCGCATGGTCGAGTCGCTCTGGAAACCCCACCTGGCCAGGGGGAACGCCTCCACCGACTTCAGCATGGCAATCAGCGCAATCCCTCCGCTTGAGGGCGGCGGCATAGACACCACACGGAGCCCCCGGTAAGTAGACGATACCGGTTGGCGCCATTTCGCTTCATACCGTTTTAAATCTTCATGGCTGATGATGCCATTTCCGCGGGCCATTTCCTCCACAATCCTGTCGGCCACCTCCCCTTCGTAAAACCCGGCCCGGCCGTTTTCGGCAATCAGGGTAAGCGTATGCGCCAGCTCCGTCTGGATTAAGGTATCGCCTTCAGCCCACTCGCCCTCCTCCTTCACCAGCGCGGTTCCCAGGGGGTTATGCTTTTTGAAACTCTCTTTCCGGTTATTCAGCTCCCGGGCCTGCATGGCCGTAATCGGGAATCCCTGCTGTGCCAGGCGGATCGCCGGCTCCACCAGCGCAGCCCATTTCAGCTTGCCATACCGCTCATGCGCCTTCACCATCCCGTCTACCACGCCCGGCACCCCAGCTGCCAGCTGCCCGCGCAGGCTCAGCTCCGTAATCGGGTTGCCCTCCGCATCCAGGTACATGTCGCGGGTTGCCGCTGCCGGAGCCGCCTCACGGAAATCCAACGAAGCGAAGCCGCCGTCGGCCGTGCGGTATACCATGAAGCCCCCGCCGCCGATGTTCCCCGCATTGGGGTAAACCACGGCCAGCGCAAACTGCACCGCCACGGCCGCATCCACCGCATTGCCGCCGTCGCGCAGCACCTGTAAGCCCACGGCCGAAGCCTCGGGGTGGGCTGTCACCACCAGCCCATTGCGGTAAGCCGGCGGCAGTTTATCCCGTTGTTTAAACGTGTTGCAAGAAATGAGGGATACTGCTACAAATAAACACAGCAGTCGATGAAGTACAGTTGTCCTGTTCATATAAAGTTTATCAAGTTGTTACGTAAGTTTTTCAGCCAACAATCTCATTTCCGTCGCGGGCGAAGCATTCCGGTACAGCACCTGGTATACCGCCTGGCAGATGGGCAGTTCAATCCCAAGTTTGGTACAGATCTGCTGGATACCGTTTGAAGCATAGTACCCCTCTGCCACCATGTTCATCTCCAGCTGGGCCGACCGCACCGAATACCCTTTGCCAATCATCGTGCCGAACGTGCGGTTGCGGCTAAACTGCGAATAAGCCGTCACCAGCAAGTCGCCGAGGTAAGCAGACTCCTTGATGTCCCGCTCTATGGGATGCACCGCATTCACGAAATGCGCCATTTCGCGGATGGCATTAGACACCAGCACCGCCTGGAAGTTATCCCCAAAGCCGATGCCGTGGCATATTCCGCCCGCCACGGCATAGATGTTCTTCAGCACGGCGGCATATTCCGTTCCGTAAATATCGTCAGACACGATGGTCTTGATATAGCGGTTTCCGATTACCGCCGCCACCCGCGTCGCCGCGTCGGTATCCTGCGAAGCCACCGTCAGGTAAGACAGTTTCTCAAGCGACACCTCCTCCGCGTGGCACGGGCCGCTGATAACGGCGATACGCTCAATCGGTATACCGTACCGCTCCTGCAGGAAATCGCCCACAATCTGGTTTTCATCCGGAATAATGCCTTTGATGGCCGACACCACGATTTTTCCCTCCAGCATTTCCGGCGTAACGCCCTTCAGCGCGTCTTTCAGGAACGCCGCCGGTGTATTGAGCATCACGATGCTCGCATGCCCGATTACCGAACGCACGTCAGAATGAATATGGCGCTTGGGAATTTTCACGGTTACCGCGCTCAGGTAATTGGGGTTGTGCCGGTAGGTACGGATGTAATCCGCCGTTTCGCGGTTGCGCACCCACCAATACACCGACTTATCCGTTTTATTGTCTTCCAGCATCTTAATCATCGCCGTGGCCCAGCTGCCGCTTCCAATTATACCTACTGCCGGCTTGGTTAAGTCCATCATCTTCATGTTTACAAAACAACAAAACCCAGCGGAGCTGGGTGTGAATCTATTCCTCCTGCTTAAAACTTAGATTAGTGAGCGTTTCCAGTCTACGCAGGCAAAGATAGGCTAATGCGCCAAATTTTCAAAGGCAGCCGCCAAGCTATATCGACCGCAACCTTTGAAGAACCCGGAAAAAAGGCGTTCGGCACCACGTCCCAAGCGGCGGCTCAGCCGGAAGCGGTTGGAACTGGCGCATCACCGGTTTATGGGGATACCTTGCCCAATTCCAACGCCAAAACACCGCCGACTATTAGCAGCATCCCCATCACTTGCACCATAGTCAAGGATTCTTTAAAGAGAAAAACCCCCAGCACCGTCAGAATGGTTATTCCCAGCGCGGCCCATATTCCGTAAGCCACGCCTATTGACATGCCATTTTTTAACGACAAAGACAACAAGTAATAGGCGGCCACCACCCCCAAAACCGCTATGGAAGACGGGAGAATTTTAGTAAATCCATTTGATTGTCTGGTTGCAACTGCACCAATAACTTCTGCTATAATCGCACCGAAAAGAAATAGGTATTTCATATTTTAACGTCTCATTTAGTAGCACAAAACTACTTCTGATACAAGCGATAAAAAATATGGGCCAAAAGAATCATATGGACAAATTAATCCTTATCCTAAAATCCGGATACCACTGGATTGTTTCGTAATTTTGGACCCATAAATCCACTTGTCAGGTCAGCTTATGTACGTAAATAAAATACCACAGGCACTTGATTATGGCGTGAGTGTTACCATGAAAGTTATCGGCGGAAAATGGAAGCCGTGCATCATTGACTGTATTGCTAACGGAATCAACAGGCCTGCAGACATCCGGAAAGCCATTAAACACGCCAGTTTACGGGTGATAAACCATCAACTTACCGAACTGTTAGCGTATGAGGTGGTCTCCAAACAAACATATCAAGGGTATCCATTAAGGGTCGAATATAAGTTAACAACGTTTGGAAAAACCCTCCTATCCGTAATTGAGGCCATGCAAAAGTGGGGCGATGCACACGCTGAGAAAGTAGCCGAAATAGCTATGAAAAGAAATGAGAACATCGGAGCAGCCCCGTCAAGGCCGTAGCTCAACGGCGGGAACCTGCCGAACGGATCCGCTTTTCCACCACGGCCTCCCGTTTGCGCCAGGCGGTCACTTGCGGGTCTTCATATACCGGCAGCCCCTCATCATTCAGCAACCCCAGTGAATCAGCCAGCTTGCGGCTCAGCGCAGCCGAATCCCGGTCCCGCTCGCCGATGGCCTTCCGGTTGGCCGCCTCCGCGGCCTCAGCCGCAGCAATGGCCCGGCGGATAACCTCCAATTCGGTCTTGTATTGCTTTTGCTTCCGCAGGATAACCATCATGCGGTTATAGGCATCAGCGTTCAGGCGCTTACCGCGCGTAAGTGTGCGGTACAGCTTCAGCGCCTCGGCATGCTTACCTGCTTTTTCCAGTTGCCGTGCCTCTTCCATCCGGGTGCTGGTGGCTATCTTCTTTTTTGCCATAATTAACAGCGGGTGTGCTACCCTACCAACAGGTAAACGGCAGTTTGGTTTACGGGAGTACCCTCCCCGGTTGCTCGGCAATTGTTCGGCATGGCTTCGACAGTTGTTCGAGACTTGTTCGACAATCCTTCGACAGCGCTTCGACAATTCTTCGACAGCGCTTCGACAATCCTTCGACAATCGGTCGAACGCCAGCTGGAGGTCGCGTCGGCAAGGGCGGGCGAAGGCCGCTGCCAAAGCGGGGCGAATTCATGAACAGTTTAAGTTCTTCGCGGGGCAAACCGCGGTGCAGGCGCAGGGTCATGTCCGGCAGGTGCTTGGCCAGCTTTTCCAGCACGCCGGTTTCCGTGAGGGCCAGGTTGCTGCCACGCTGCAAACCACGCCGCGGCGCCTGCGCGAGCTCCACCGCCGCCTGCATGGACACAAACTGGTCCAGCACATCACCGCCTGCCGTATTGAAGAGGCCAAGCGCAGGCTCAGCACCGGCCATTCCATCGCCGCGGTGGCCTATGGCCTTGGCTGGGCA
>NZ_FOLL01000040.1 GCF_900112315.1 Parapedobacter composti
TGCGTTCTACGCAGCGGGGCATTGAATGAAATCCGGCACCGACCTACTCTCACGCCTGTTACGGCAATACCATCGGCTCTGGCGGGCTTAACTGCTCTGTTCGGGATGGGAAGAGGTGGACACCGCCGATATAGGCACCTGAATACCTTTATGACATATCATCGGAAGGAAACATGACAAAGAAAGAGGGCAACAGAACCTTCCGCTACGGAAGCTTTCGGGCTATTAGTACCGCTCGGCTTTGGTGTCGCCACCTTTAGACCTGCGGCCTATCAACCCCGTAGTCTACGGGGACCCTCTATGGAACAATCATCTCGTGGCAGGTTTCGCACTTAGATGCTTTCAGCGCTTATCCTGACCCGACTTAGCTACCCAGCAGTACACCTGGCGGCATAACTGGTACACCAGCGGTCGGTCCAGCCCGGTCCTCTCGTACTAAGGCCAGCCCCACTCAATGTTCCTACGCCCGCAACAGATAGGGACCGAACTGTCTCGCGACGTTCTGAACCCAGCTCGCGTGCCACTTTAATCGGCGAACAGCCGAACCCTTGGGACCTTCTCCAGCCCCAGGATGTGACGAGCCGACATCGAGGTGCCAAACCTCCCCGTCGATATGAGCTCTTGGGGGAGATCAGCCTGTTATCCCCAGAGTACCTTTTATCCTTTGAGCGATGGCCCTTCCATGCAGAACCACCGGATCACTATGTCCGTCTTTCGACCCTGTTCGGCTTGTCGGCCTCACAGTCAAGCAAGCTTGTGCCATTGCACTCCCCGTACGGTTACCAAGCGTACTGAGCTTACCTTTGAAAGCCTCCGTTACCTTTTTGGAGGCGACCACCCCAGTCAAACTACCCACCAAACAATGTCCCCCGCCATGCGGGGTTAGGAACCGGATACGCAAAGGGCGGTATTTCAAGGATGGCTCCACGAGTCCTGGCGAACCCGCTTCGCAGCCTCCCGCCTATCCTACACATCACGCACCCAGTCCCAATGTTAAGCTGTAGTGAAGGTTCATGGGGTCTTTCCGTCCCGTTGCGGGTAACCGGCGTCTTCACCGATACCACAATTTCACCGAGCTCATGGCTGAGACAGCGCCCAGATCGTTACACCATTCGTGCAGGTCGGAACTTACCCGACAAGGAATTTCGCTACCTTAGGACCGTTATAGTTACGGCCGCCGTTTACTGGGGCTTCGGTTCAATGCTTCGCCATTGCTGACTAACATCCCCCCTTAACCTTCCAGCACCGGGCAGGTGTCAGGCCTTATACTTCATCTTTCGATTTCGCAAAGCCATGTGTTTTTGTTAAACAGTCGCCTGGGCCTTTTCACTGCGGCTGGCTCACGCCAGCGCCCCTTCTCCCGAAGTTACAGGGCCATTTTGCCGAGTTCCTTAGCCATGATTCACTCGAGCACCTTAGGATTCTCACCCCAACCACCTGTGTCGGTTTGCGGTACGGGTTCTGGTTGCCTGGAGCTTAGCGGTTTTTCTCGGAAGCATGATTACCCACGCTATCGGCGCCCCCGAAGGTTTGCCGTACTGTCGGGCTTCAGCACAGGTGGCGGATTTGCCTGCCTCCCGTATACCTAAACCCTTCAACGCACTATTCCGTCAGTGCGCGGTGGTGTCACTTCTCCGTCCCCGCATCGCAGCAACCAAAAGTACGGGAATATTAACCCGTTGTCCATCGGAATCGCCCTTCGGCTTATCCTTAGGCCCCGACTGACCCTGATCCGATTAGCGTTGATCAGGAAACCTTGGTCTTTCGGTGGGCGGGTTTCTCACCCGCCTTATCGTTACTTATGCCTACATTTGCTTTTCCAGAAAGTCCACCCCATCTCGCGATGGGGATTCGCCCCCGCTGGAATGCTCCCCTACCGATATAAATATCCCATAGCTTCGGTAACACACTTGATGCCCGTTCATTATCCACGCCCGGCCGCTCGACTAGTGAGCTGTTACGCACTCTTTAAATGAATGGCTGCTTCCAAGCCAACATCCTAGCTGTCTAAGCAGCCGGACCTCGTTAGTCCAACTTAGCGTGTATTTGGGGACCTTAGCTGATGGTCTGGGTTCTTTCCCTCTCGGCCTTGGACCTTAGCACCCAAAGCCTCACTGCTGCGTATATCCTGCGGCATTCGGAGTTCGTCTGGATTTGGTAGGATGTGACTCCCCCGCACCCAATCGGTAGCTCTACCTCCGCAGGACTCTCCGCAACGCTGTTCCTAAAAACATTTCGGGGAGTACGAGCTATTTCCCAGTTTGATTGGCCTTTCACCCCTACCCTCGGTTCATCCGGAAGCTTTTCAACGCTTATCGGTTCGGCCCTCCAGTACCTGTTACGGCACCTTCAGCCTGACCAAGGGTAGATCACAAGGTTTCGCGTCTACCTCCACCGACTGCACGCCCTGTTCAGACTCGCTTTCGCTTCGGCTCCCCCACTCCAGTGGGTTAACCTCGCCGGTGAAGTGTAACTCGTAGGCTCATTATGCAAAAGGCACGCCGTCACCCCGAAGGGCTCCGACCGCTTGTAGGCACACGGTTTCAGGTTCTATTTCACTCCCCTGTTCGGGGTTCTTTTCACCTTTCCCTCACGGTACTGGTCCACTATCGGTCTCTCGGGAGTATTTAGCCTTGGCGGATGGTGCCGCCGGATTCCCACAGGGCGTCTCCGACCCCGCGGTACTCAGGATCCCACTAGGCCATGGTCGCTTACGTGTACGGGACTTTCACCCTCTCTGGTGCCGGCTTCCCTTCCGGCTTCCACTTCACTAACATGTGCCATATCGTGGTCCTACAACCCCGGATATGCCGTAACATATCCGGTTTGGGCTGTTCCGCTTTCGCTCGCCACTACTCACGGAATCACTGTTGTTTTCTCCTCCTACGCCTACTTAGATGTTTCAGTTCAGCGCGTTCGCGTATTATACGTCTATCCTTCAGATAGACAGGTTGCCCCATTCGGAAACCCACGGATCAATTCGCATTTGCCGATCCCCGTGGCTTATCGCAGCTTGTCGCGTCCTTCTTCGCCTCCGAGAGCCTAGGCATCCCCCGTGTGCCCTTCTTTACTTCCTTCACCCCAAAGCCCTTTTGCTCGCCTTGGGGCTGCTCCGGTCACGGTATAAACCGTAACCCTCTGTTGCCTTCTCTTCTCTTTCTCTTGTTTCCTTCCAATATGTCAAAGAACTTCTACGGATACGCGGCTCCAGATTTGCCCGAACCCGGCGGTAACGCCAGCATCCCGGTAACTCTTACCACGTGCCCGACTGTGGAGAATAACGGATTCGAACCGTTGACCCCCTGCGTGCAAGGCAGGTGCTCTAGCCAGCTGAGCTAATTCCCCATAACCGTAGTCCCGAGCAGACTTGAACTGCTGACCCCTACATTATCAGTGTAGTGCTCTAACCAACTGAGCTACGGGACTAGCTGCATTCATGCCTCTCCGGAACATCCGTGTAAGGGAACGGTGTCCTATTCTGCTTTCCTTTTATAAAACAAAAGATAATACATGCGCGCAGCGAGTGCCTCTCCGGACACTCTAGAAAGGAGGTATTCCAGCCGCACCTTCCGGTACGGCTACCTTGTTACGACTTAGCCCCAATTACCAGTTTTGCCCTGACACGCTCCTTGCGGTCACATGCTTCAGGCACCCCCGGCTTTCATGGCTTGACGGGCGGTGTGTACAAGGCCCGGGAACGTATTCACCGCGTCATTGCTGATACGCGATTACTAGCGAATCCAACTTCACGGGGCCGAGTTGCAGGCCCCGATCCGAACTGTGACCGGCTTTGCGGGATTGGCGCCCCATCGCTGGGTGGCTGCCCGCTGTACCGACCATTGTAGCACGTGTGTAGCCCCGGACGTAAGGGCCATGATGACTTGACGTCGTCCCCGCCTTCCTCACTGCTTGCGCAGGCAGTCTGGATAGAGTCCCCACCGTTACATGCTGGCAACTATCCACAGGGGTTGCGCTCGTTGCGGGACTTAACCCAACACCTCACGGCACGAGCTGACGACAGCCATGCAGCACCTAGTTTCGCGCCCCGAAGGGAAGCACCATCTCTGGTGCCGTCGCTAACTTTCAAGCCCGGGTAAGGTTCCTCGCGTATCATCGAATTAAACCACATGCTCCTCCGCTTGTGCGGGCCCCCGTCAATTCCTTTGAGTTTCACCCTTGCGGGCGTACTCCCCAGGTGGATGACTTAACGCTTTCGCTTGGACACCGGCATTCTATCGCCGACATCGAGTCATCATCGTTTAGGGCGTGGACTACCAGGGTATCTAATCCTGTTCGATCCCCACGCTTTCGTGCATCAGCGTCAATATCGCCTTGGTAAGCTGCCTTCGCGATCGGTGTTCTGTGGCATATCTATGCATTTCACCGCTACTTGCCACATTCCGCCTACCTCATCCGAATTCAAGCGCGCCAGTATCAACGGCACTGCGATGGTTGAGCCACCGTCTTTCACCACTGACTTAGCACGCCGCCTACGCACCCTTTAAACCCAATAAATCCGGATAACGCTCGGATCCTCCGTATTACCGCGGCTGCTGGCACGGAGTTAGCCGATCCTTATTCTCAGGGTACACTCAGCCCGGTACACGTACCGGGGTTTGTTCCCCTGCAAAAGCAGTTTACAACCCATAGGGCCGTCCTCCTGCACGCGGCATGGCTGGTTCAGGCTTGCGCCCATTGACCAATATTCCTTACTGCTGCCTCCCGTAGGAGTCTGGTCCGTGTCTCAGTACCAGTGTGGGGGATTCTCCTCTCAGAGCCCCTAGGCATCGTCGCCTTGGTAAGCCGTTACCCTACCAACTAGCTAATGCCACGCGAGCCCATCCGTCCCCTATCAATATTTGGTTGTCCCACGATGCCATGGAACAACGTCATGCGGTGTTAATCCCTCTTTCGAGGGGCTATCCCCCTGGGACGGGCAGGTTGCTCACGCGTTACGCACCCGTGCGCCACTCTCATCACCCCCGAAGGAGTGAATCCCGTTCGACTTGCATGTATTAGGCCTGCCGCTAGCGTTCATCCTGAGCCAGGATCAAACTCTCCATTGTAAATAATGAAGTGTAAGAATCGCTGACCCGAAAACTCAAATTATCTCAAGCAATCGGAATCATATTCTATTGTTAATGTCCAATCGCCCGGAAATGACTAGGTTTGAAATCTCCAGCTTTCGCCGGGTCTCCCCAAACTACTCGCTGCGCTACATGAATATCTTTTGCTTTAAAGAACTCTCTGCGCCTCCGCTCACGCTTCGGCTTATCTTCCCCCCGGTTAAAAAAACCAGGAATGAATATCTCTCTTATCTCTATCCCGCCAGCATCGCGCCGGCGGAACGGAACCTTTATTTAAACCCCTGTTCCGTTTGGGACTGCAAAGGTAGGAACTTTCCCCGAACCCCGCAAATCTTTTTTTTCTTTTTTTCCCCCGGAACCAATCCGACCCAAAAACCCAAACAAACAACCGGAAAAAAAACCTCAACGAACAACCGCCTCCTCCGAAACGGGACGCAAAGGTAGAAAGGTTATC
>NZ_FOLL01000009.1 GCF_900112315.1 Parapedobacter composti
CAATCCGACCCAAAAACCCAAACAAACAACCGGAAAAAAAACCTCAACGAACAACCGCCTCCTCCGAAACGGGACGCAAAGGTAGAAAGGTTATCTTAAAATTCAAACAATAAATTGAAAAAAATCAACTAACCACTGATTATCAGTGCTATTGTTCGTTTACTAACCAAATATCTTCTTAATGAACGATCCCTACAAGAATGCAGGGCAACAAAGATACACAGAATCGAAGCAACGCTCCAAATAAATGTTATTTTTTATTAACCCTTGGATAAATTTATGGCTTCAGCCGGCAACGGATGACCTTCGGCGTCCAAGAGAAATGATATCGGATGTTCCGGATTCTTGATTATTTCAAACAACGTGAGCCCCCATGGCGCCCAAAAGTTTTCGAGCACTTGCCCAAACGTCTTGACCTGCCAATGGTCAAAGATTGGCTTCATGCTCATATCGGCCAACGGCATCGGCTCAACGTATATACTGTCGTCTGTGGACATCACCGTATATTCGGGCAACCGATTAAACAAGTACGCCGAATAAAAAAAGCGTGCACACAATTCCTCAAATTGAACGGGGTGCAGCACCCGACCATGAAGCTTTTCTAAATATTCCTTGTGGTAAACCTTATTCGTTCCGTTATCTTGAAGGCAAACGATCAGTCCGATGTCATTTATCTGGAGAGAGTACACCAGTGTATTAATTTCATCACGGTAATTGAACGTCTCCTTCGGGTTCTCTACCGGAACCACCACCACCGTAAACGGAAGTGCCCCCTCAAACTCCATCGGTACTATCAAGGATTGTAGCATCAAGTGCAGGTTTTTAAACTTATGCGCCAACACTTGAGAGAAGTTCATCGGTTCACCACTGATGGCCTGTTGCCGTATCCCTGCTTGTATTTCATTCACAATAACTCCATATACCATACGGCCAACCCATTGGAATAACGTGACCTGACTGAGCTCCTTTACGGCTGCGTATCCCACGGAAAACGCTTTTTCAGTCTGTTCATCCAATTCGTATATCTTTCCGGCCACTGCGGCCGCACAGGGCAATTGCAATTGTTTATATGTCCGGATACTATCATCCAGCAACTTGAACGGTTTATCTTCAAGGGCATACTTATGCATTAACCAACGCGGAAACACCGATACGCGATCGTCTGCCGAACTCAAGGGCTGTCCGCTCAGAAAACACGTATTATTATCAAAACGGAAGTCGTTAAAAGGATCGTACAATGTGTGAGCCATAGAAAAGATATAATAGGGTCTTTTAATCCAATGATGGGAACGAAATTCCCTTAATTTTACGGTACAATTCAACGGCATAAAGATCGGTCATCCCCGAGACGAAATCAAGCACCGACCGGATTTTCGCGTAAATGCTTTCCTGTTCTGTATGGAACTGTTTAGGCATCAGCGCTACTAGCTTGGCGTCATATTTCGTTTTCTTCGACTTAAGGTATGCCGGAATAAACTCCTCCAGCAGGCCATTCATCACCTTATATCCCGCTACCTCTATCTGTACTACGGCAGGTGCATTGTATATTCTGCTGACTGAAACCTCAGCTATACGCCGCATGGCTATACGCAACCGTTCATCTATAGCATCGATCAGCGGCCGATCAAAACGACCTTGCAGAATACGCCATTGCTCCTTCACAAAAACATCAGCACAAGCAACAATCAAGGTGTTGATCGCCTTGGCCCGCAACAAACTCACCCGGCTGTCCAGATCTTCCAGTTGTGCCAGCCTGCTACCTAACTTCTCATCCCGGCAAAGCGGCAGCAGTAATTGAACGACCTCATCGTATGACAGAATATTCAGCCGGTGCGCATCTTCCAGGTCAATAATATTATAACAGATATCATCCGCAGCTTCCACCAAGTAAACCAACGGATGCCTTTTATATACAGCCGGGTTCTCCGCATCCCGAAGCAGCCCCAACTCTCGGGCAATCTTATCAAAGACATGCCGTTCGGACTGGAAGAAGCCGTATTTCTTCCGATGATGATGTGGCATATGCCCATCCGGCGATGAGCAGGGATACTTTACGATGGCCGCTAATGTGCTGTAGGTTAAGGCATATCCATTTTTATCCTTTCCTGTAAACGGATGGGTAAGTATACGCAGAGCGTTGGCGTTCCCTTCAAAGTGGATCAGGTCGGCCCACTCGGCTGGTGTCACCTGCCTGCTGTACTCACTTCCGGCGCCATCCGTAAAATAATTGGAAATAGCGGCTTCGCCGGAATGGCCGAAAGCGGGATTCCCCAAATCATGAGACAAGCATGCGGCTGATACGATGTTCCCTACTTCTTGCAGATATGGTAGCTCATTGTCTATATCCGGATTCATTTTGCGCATCTCATTATAAAAAATACGCCCCAACGAACGCCCAACACTGGCAACCTCTAAACTATGTGTAAGCCGATTATGCACAAACACGCTCCCTGGTAACGGAAATACTTGCGTCTTATTCTGAAGCCTTCGGAACGGTGACGAGAAAATCAGCCGATCATAGTCGCGCTGAAACTCCGAACGTGCGTCATGCTGATCGTCGATGCTACGGGATTCATACCCCCATCTTTTGGCTGCGAGCAGCTGTTGCCAACTCATTGTTTCCATAGTCGTGCAAAGGTAAGATATCCATATTAAAGACCGACGGGTTATAAACTTACTTATATAATAATTTGGTAGCGTCTCTTACCCCCACTTACTATCAAGGCTTGTGGCATCCTGTTTTTTATCGTATTTTAGGCGCTCGAATTATATACCGCGAATGGAAACGACAATGGCTGTGGTGCTGCAAGACTCAGTACGGACAAAATTTCAAGAACTTTTCAATGACACCCCTTTGCTTATCCGTTCGCCCGGACGTGTGAACCTCATCGGCGAACATACAGACTATAATGGAGGCTTGGTACTTCCCGCCGCAATAGACAAAAACATCGTGTTGGCGATCGGGAAACGGGATGACGATTCGGTACAACTTTACTCGTTGGATCAGCAACAAACGCATCAGGCCACCCTTCATACCCTAGACCGTGCTCCGCAGCTATGGCCGGATTACATCCTGGGCGTTGTGCAGCAACTTCAAAAACGAGGATTTGCGCTCCAAGGGTTCAACCTCGTTTTCGGTGGGGATATTCCCCAAGGGGCAGGACTTTCATCGTCTGCTGCACTGGAATGCGCCACGGCGTTTGCCCTCAATGAACTTTTCGGGTTCGGCATTGCGCGGCTCGATCTTGCACTTATCGGCCAAGCGGCAGAAAACGAGTTTGTCGGCGTGAAATGTGGACTGATGGATCAGTTTGCCAGTGTATTTGGACAAGCGCAGCAGCTCATTAAACTAGATTGCCGGGACTTCAGCTACGAATACATCCCCTTCAACACCCCGGACCTACGAATTGTTCTGTTTGACACACAGGTAAAGCATTCACTGGCTTCGTCGGCTTATAATGAGCGCCGTGAGCAATGTGAATATGGGGTTTCTCTTATTCAACGGCACCATCCGCAGGTAACAAGCTTACGTGATGCAACGCTTGAACAGGTTGAGCGCTACGTTAAGCCAGAGAATGAAGTGGTCTACAACCGCTGCCACTACGTTGTTGCCGAAATCCAGCGGCTGCAAGATGCCTGCGAGGATCTCAGACGCGATGATTTCGTTGCGTTCGGCAAACGTATGTTCGAAACACACGCCGGTCTTCAACATCAATATGAAGTGAGCTGTGCAGAATTAGATGTGCTTGTAGACCTGGTTCGGGACGACGATGCTGTATTAGGTGCTCGGATGATGGGCGGCGGTTTCGGCGGATGCACTATCAATTTGGTAAAAGCCGACCAAACGCAGCGCGTCATAGATACCGTTGTCCGACTGTATGCCGAAAAAACAGATAAACATGCCCAAGCATATGTGGCCAACATTGCTGAAGGCACCGCTATCATAAACCATTAACAAACATATGACCAGTTATCGATTGCCAGACCCGAAAAACTTCGAGCACCGTATTTCCGGCAAAAACACACACCTACTGGTTTTGGAAAATGCCCGAGGGATGGCTGTTGCCGTTTCGGACTTTGGCGCCCGTATTGTTAGTTTATTCGTGCCGGATAAGCACGGCACACCGACCGATGTAGTACTGGGGTTCAATACCATACAGGAGTATTTGAAAGCTGAGGAACAATATCATGGTGTTACCGTGGGACGATTTGCCAACCGCATTGCCAACGGCCGATTTACGATTGATGGGGAAACCTATTATATCCAGCCTAACAATGGACCAAATGCTCTCCACGGCGGTGCAGAGGGTTTTCATAGCCGACTTTGGGACAGACGGGTAGCGTATCGCGAAAGTGTTGATTTTTATTACGTATCCGCTGATGGAGAAGAAGGGTTTCCAGGGGAACTTGCCACAACAGTCAAATACCGGCTTACAGACGATAACGAGCTCGTTATCAGCTACCGCGCCGAAACAGACAAACCAACGGTGGTTAACCTCACCAACCACGCTTATTTCAATTTGAATGGCGAGGGTAACGGCAACGTGCTCAACCACCTATTACAAGTACACGCAGACAACTATCTACCCGTTGATAAGCACCAGATACCGACCGGTTCGCCTATGCCGGTTGCGGGCACACCGTTCGATTTCAGCGTGGCTAAGCCGATCGGGCAAGACATTAATATGCCGGATGAGCAACTGATTGGTGCCAATATGGGATACGATCACAATTTTGTGCTTAACCATCGAACTTTGTCAGAAAAATTGCCAGTGGCCATGGCATACTCGCCACAAACAGGTATCCGGTTGGAGGTTTTGACCACCGAACCCGGACTTCAATTTTATACGGGAAATTTCCTGACCGGAACGGACAAGGGCAAACGGGGGATTCCATACGGAAAACACGATGCTTTCTGCCTAGAAACACAGCATTTTCCGAATTCACCGAACCGGATGGATTTTCCCAGTACCGTACTGATGCCGGGCGGTGTTTTTCAGTCGGAAACGGTATACCGTTTTTCGGTAGTTAAGTAAACAGGCGGCAAAGTTTGATTCTTCGTTAAAAAGGTCTATTTTTAGCAACCGCTTAACGATGATATTGATTGTAGACGACAAAATTGAAAACATTACTGCGCTAAAAAAGATTTTAGCGTCTCAAGGTTTACCTGTGGACACGGCGCTTTCGGGCGAGGAAGCACTTAAGAAAGTGCTAAAACGTGAATATCAACTGGTAGTGCTTGACGTGCAGATGCCGGGCATGGATGGGTTTGAAGTTGCCGAGGCAATCTCGGGAATCAGTAAAACGAGTGACCTGCCTATTATATTTCTATCTGCCGTAAATGTTAGCAAAGCTTTTATCACGAAGGGGTACACGTCCGGTGGGCATGATTATCTCGTAAAGCCGGTAGACCCGGATATTTTGGTGCTCAAGATTAAGATGTTTATCAAGCTCCAGGAACAGGCAAAGGAGTTAGCCCGCACCCAAGAAGAGCTGCGCAATGAAATCGAGCAACGCAAACGCTTGGAAGAAAAAAAAGATGAGTTTATCGGCATGGTAAGCCATGAAGTGAAAACTCCGTTGACATCGGTTAAAGCTTACATACAGTTGGCCGGTGCCGCAATACAAGACAACAAGATAAACAGGGCATTGCAGTTTGTCACGAAGGCCAACAATCAAGTGGATAAGCTCAACCAAATGATGACCGAGTTGCTCGACATTGCCAAAATGGAATCCGGTGTATTGGACTATAACCTCTCAGAGTTCAACTTCTCCCAGCTACTGGACGACGTGCTGGATATCTTTAAGCAAAGCCATCCTGAACGCTCGGTCGTACTCACGGGAAACACGAATATTACCATACGAGGCGATGCATTACGGCTGGAACAGGTGTTACTGAACTACCTCTCCAACGCAGCTAAGTACTCTCCTGAAACCGAAAAGATATATGTAAACGTAGCGCAATCAGCAGGTGATATGGTCAAGATCTGTGTGAGAGACAACGGTATCGGTATTGAAAAAGAAGAACAGGATAAACTTTTCAACAAGTTTTACCGGACCAAGCAATCCAGCGCCAAATACCGAGGATTAGGCATGGGGTTATACCTATGCGCTGAAATCATTAAATTCCATGGTGGTGAATATGGTGTAACAAGTGAATTAAAGAAGGGCTCAACATTTTATTTTACGCTACCGGTTATGCCCTCTGCATAACCCGCTGCTCAAAGAACGATAAGATTTATGCTGATGAATATTAAAACGAACACGAATCTAAAGGTAGGTTTCGGGCTTTCGATTCTATTGCTAATCTTAAGCTCCGTTATTGCTTATATCTGCATCGATCGGCTACTCAGCAGTTCAGTGTTAGTTCGCGAGACCAACGAAATAACACGTACGCTGGAGCAAGTCGTATCCAGCGTGCAGGAGGCAGAAACATCGCAAAGAGGTTTTTTACTGACCAGCAATGTGCTGTATCTCCAGCCATTTACGGCAGCATGCGACCGGGCCCACCAATTGCTTGATCAGGTGGTACTTAAAACCAAGGACAATCCGGTACAGCTGAAAACCGGGCAGCAATTGAAGGAAGCACTCAGTATGCGAGTGGAGCGTATGAACGCCATGATAGACAGGAAACGCGAGGTAGGCTCCATCAATGAAGGTGATATGGAAACCGGCCGGATTTACATGGAAAACATCCGCACACTGTCAAACCAAATGATTGCCGAAGCCAATGCCCAGCTCGAAGCGCGGATAGCCATACGGGATAGGTTTGCCAAGTTTACCCCCGGCGTTATTGTATTGACCACACTGCTTGCCATATTGATTTCCGTGGTTTTCTATTTACGGATTGTCAAAGATATGGCTGAACGGACGGCATTGCACCAGGCCTTAGAACGGAAAGATAAGGAGGTGCAACAGCGCATCGATGTCATTCAAGGCATCGCGTCCCAGATTTCATCAGGCAACTACACCGTCCGAGTCAAAGACGACGAAAAAGACACACTGGGCAGCTTAGCTGGCTCATTAAACCAAATGGCCGAATCGTTGGCGATATCCTTTGGGCGACTGGCCAATAACGAATGGTTACAGAGTGGCGTTGCCGCATTAAACGAAAAAATGGTGGGTGAAAAGCAGGTCGACGCGATCTGCCACGATATCATTAACTTCCTTGCTGAATACACAGACAGCAAAACCGGCGCGCTATACTTACTTGAAGGGAACGAGCTGGAGTTGCAAAGCGGATACGCGCTTCAACCCGATAAAGCACTGAAAATCGCGCCGGGACAGGGAATTGTAGGGCAGTGTTTCATCGACGGCAAAGCAATCCTGCTGGAAGACATCAGTGGCGACGCGATCATCGTGTCATATGCAACCGGTTCAATCCGTCCGAAGGGTATTATCGTATTCCCGATATTCCACGAACGAAATTGTATCGGTGTTATTGAATTAGCGGCGTTAGATCCGTTTACGGATATCGAACAGGAATTCCTCAGCGTTGCAGCCCAAAACATTGGCACGGCCATTTACGGAGCCCAAAGCCGCAGGAAGCTGCAAGAATTATTGGAAGAAACACAAACGCAGGCCGAAGAACTCCAAGCGCAGCACAACGAGCTGGAAAACCTGAATGCTGAACTGGAGGCACATACGCAGAAACTCCAAGCATCTGAAGAAGAACTACGTGTACAACAGGAAGAACTACAGCAAAGCAACGTCGAATTAGAAGAACGCAACCGCCTGATCCGTGAGCGCAATGCGGAAATCATGGAGAAAGCCAAGCAATTGGAGCAAAGCACCCGGTATAAATCAGAGTTCATGGCTAATATGTCACATGAACTGCGCACGCCGCTCAATTCCATCCTACTGTTATCGCGCTACTTGGCTGAGAACAGCGAGCAAAACCTCACAGAAGATCAGAAAGAATCGGCAACAGTAATCTATAATTCGGGAAATGGTCTATTGCAGCTAATCGACGAATTGCTTGATCTTTCCAAAATTGAAGCCGGCAAAATGGATGTAGAATATACAGAAGTTTCGATAGCTGAAATACTAAGCTCCGTCGAGAGTACCTTTATGCCCGTTGCGCAAGATAAAAAATTGGCATTGATCTTCGAAAACACCGTGCCCAGTGATATGGTGGTAAGCACGGATAAAATGAAACTGGAACAGATTCTGAAAAACCTAATATCCAACGCCTTAAAATTCACAGCCGAAGGGCATGTAAAATTAACGGTAAAAACAAAATCAAGCGGGAAAGACCGGTTGGAATTCGTGATCGCTGATACCGGCATCGGCATACCAGCCGACAAGCTCGGTCAGGTATTTGAGGCATTCACACAGGCCGACGGTTCAACCAAACGGAAATATGGGGGAACCGGACTTGGCCTTTCGATAAGCAGGCAGTTGGCCCGTTTACTGGGGGGAGAAATCACAGTAACCAGCGAACTCAATGTAGGCAGTGAATTCACCTTAACGATACCAGTGACCCAGCCACAGCAGGCTGCTTCATCTGAGCTCCCATCCTATGGGCCTGCAGAAAGCCAACAGGCACCTATTTCTGAGCATGTGGTAACAGTCATTCCCCCTCCTGTCGCAGATGACAGGGATGATATCAGCCCCGATGATAACGTGCTCCTTATCGTGGAAGACGACACTGTTTTTGCCAGAGAACTGCTTCAATTTGCCAGGAAAAAGAAGTATAAAGGCATTGTAGGCGTGCGAGGCGATGAAGTTATGAACCTTGCGCTGCAGTACAAACCGCTCGCTATACTGCTGGATATCAAACTGCCAGTGAAAGACGGCTGGCAGGTTATGGAAGAATTAAAATCAAACACTGCAACACGGCATATTCCCGTACATATCATTTCATCGTTAGAGGCCAAAAAAGAGAGCCGCAAACAAGGTGCGGCAGACTTTTTCAGAAAACCGCTGGCGATTGAGCATATGCAAGATATGTTCCAGAAAATTGAAGCAGCGTTGGCAAAAGGCCCTAAGAAGGTCCTTATTGTGGAAGAAAATACGAAACATGCGCAAGCATTATCCTACTTTCTGGAATCTTTTGAGGTTTCTTCGAGCGTAAAGCACTCCATTAATGAAAGTGTAGACAGTCTACTGAACGGCGAGGCCGATTGCGTTATCCTGGACATGGGTGTACCGGATAAGAATGCCTACGACTTGTTGGACACCGTGAAACAGCACCCCGGTCTTGAGGACGTACCAATCATTGTGTTCACCGGCAAAAACCTGTCTCCTGCAGAGGAATTCCGGCTCAAACAATATGCCGACTCGATCGTTGTCAAAACAGCGTACTCGTACCAACGGCTCATGGATGAGGTTGCTATCTTTCTGCATCTGGTTGAAAAGCAACGGGAAGAGGGCGTGCCGACCGAGTCGAAATTACAGCTTACGGTTAGTGACGTATTAAAAGGGAAGACGGTATTGATCACTGACGACGACGTCCGCAACATCTTTTCGCTGACCAAAACCTTGGAAAAGTTAGGGATGAACGTCATATCAGCAACCGACGGATTGGAAGCCCTGCAGATGCTTGAACAGCATCCAGAGACAAACATTGTGTTAATGGACATGATGATGCCGCATATGGACGGTTACGAAAGCACCGCAAAAATAAGGCAACAGCCTAAGTTCCGGAACCTGCCTATAATTGCCGTTACAGCAAAGGCTATGCTTGGCGACCGTGAGAAGTGCATAACGGCAGGGGCATCTGACTATATTTCCAAGCCCGTTGATCTGGACCAACTGGTGTCTTTGCTCCGCGTGTGGTTATATGACAGCAACAGTTGATTTGTGTATACCATGAAGAAACCCATTCTTATTATTGATGACGATCCGAGAAACATTTTTGCACTGGCACTTACGCTGAAAACGAAGGGTTACCGCTGCTTGTCAGCTACCAATGCAGCCGACGGTCTGAAACTACTAAAAGATGAACAGATAGGCCTCGTATTATTGGACATGATGATGCCTGATTTGGACGGGTACCATACCATTGCTATTATTAAAAAGGACGACCGCAACGCTCAATTGCCCATCATTGCCGTAACGGCCCAAGCCATGCCCGGTGACCGTGAAAAATGCCTTGCCGCCGGCGCAAATGACTATATCTCTAAGCCGATTGATGTTGATGCGTTACTAGGGTTACTCAGAAAATATGGATACTAACGAAGCGATACCGCCGATAACAGACGAAGATCTTGAGCTGCTGCTTGGTGACATCGTTGAGGCGTATGGCTATGATTTCAGTGCTTATGCATGGGCATCGCTCAAACGACGGGTGACGCGTCTATTTTCAATAGGCCGCTTTGCCAGCTTCGCGGAGCTCCGCCACCGTATCCGTACAGACCGGGAATACCTGCCCCGTTTTATTGAAGAGATAACGGTGAATGTAACCGAAATGTTCCGCGATCCTTCATTTTTCCGTGCCTTGAAGCAAGAGATCTTCCCTGCTCTTTCGACTTATCCGTTCATACGTATCTGGCATGCCGGATGTTCCACAGGAGAAGAGGTGTATTCCATGGCTATTATGCTACATGAGGCCAATTTATTACATAGAGCCGTCATATACGCTACGGATATCAGCCCTGCTGCAGTAAAACAGGCCGCGAGTGGCTTGGTTCCGATAAGGCATATGAAACAATATGCCAGAAATTATATTGAGGCAGGAGGTATCAATGACTTCTCTGCTTACTATACGGCAAGTAATAATCAAGTATTATTCAGGGATGAGCTACGGAAGCATATGGTGTTTTCGACACATAACCTCGCATCCGAGACATCATTCAATCAATTTCAGCTGATTTGTTGCCGCAATGTGCTCATTTACTTCAATAGCGCACTACAGGAACGGGTATTCAATCTGTTTGATCAGAGCCTTGAACGGTTCGGATTTTTGGCATTAGGTTCCAAAGAGTCCATGAGGGCTGCCCAATGCTATAACCGGTATAAGCAAATCAGTAAGCAAAAAATATGGCGAAAAATAGCTTAATGTTTTTACTCCAGCAGCTTATTTAAGGCTTTATTTACGCGCTCAAAATCAAACGCGGCTACCAAACGGTCAAACGCCTGACGGATGTCTGCATTGCATAAATTGCCAATACTGCCCTCATGGGTATGCTGAACGTCCTTCTGCGGTTTAAAGGTTCCCGACTCAATTGCTAATCCAATATTACGATAAGCTTCCCTGAATGGCACGCCTTTGAGCACTTCATCATTTACCACCTCAACGCTGAAAAGGTAATCATATTTCGGATCGTCCAGGATATTCTCCTTGATACGGATGTGTTCCAACATAAACGCCGTCATCTCCAAGCATTCATGCAGTGACTGAAATGCCGGGAAAAGGTTCTCCTTAAGCAATTGTAAATCACGATGATAACCCGAAGGTAGATTTGCTGTCATTAAGGCAATCTCGTTTGGCAACGCCTGTATCTTATTGCAACGCGCCCGCACCAGCTCAAATACATCTGGGTTTTTCTTATGGGGCATGATGCTTGAACCGGTCGTAAGATGATCAGGGAACGAAATGAATCCGAAATTCTGGTTCATGTACAGGCATACATCCATTGCGAACTTGGCAAGCGTGGCCGCAACGGCACTCATTCCCTGCGCCAGTATACGTTCTGTTTTGCCCCTGCCCATTTGAGCGTACACCACATTATAGTTCAGGTCGTCGAATCCCAACAGCTCGGTAGTCATCCTCCGATTCAGTGGAAAGGAAGACCCGTATCCGGCGGCAGAACCCAGCGGGTTTTTGTTACACACTTTCCATGCCGCCTTCAACAACTCCAAGTCATCCACCAAGCTTTCCGCGTAAGCGCCAAACCATAGGCCAAAAGACGAAGGCATCGCGATTTGCAAATGTGTATAGCCCGGCATCAGCACTGACTGGTGGGCGTCAC
Source organism: Parapedobacter composti (assembly GCF_900112315.1). Lineage (GTDB taxonomy): Bacteria > Bacteroidota > Bacteroidia > Sphingobacteriales > Sphingobacteriaceae > Parapedobacter > Parapedobacter composti. The sequence continues at coordinate 11,916 of NZ_FOLL01000009.1, forward strand.
TCAGCTGAATAAGCCGATTAAACAATACCGTCGTACGCTTAACCAGTTCAGCTATCTCCATACGGAAAAAGAGCTTCAGGTCCACCAGTACCTGGTCATTCCGTGAGCGACCGCTATGTATCTTCTTTCCAGCTTCACCGATGCGCTCGGTAAGCAATAACTCAACCTGAGAATGCACATCTTCCACACCTTCGCCTATATGAAACTGGCCCTGTACGGCTTCCGTATACAGCTCCTTAAGCCCCCGCTGGACCGAAGCCAAATCGTCGTTGCTCAATAAGCCTACGCTATTGAGCATCCGGGTATGTGCCAGCGATCCAAGGATATCCGCTACGGCGAGTTGCAGATCCAGTATACGATCGTTGCCTACCGTAAACGCTTCCACAAAGGCGTTTACGTCTGTGTTTTTCTGCCAAATCTTCATTTCAACGCCAAAAATACAAATCGCTTTTATATTCCCCACATTTTTAGCTTATCATGCCGGCCAATTAATTGCTAAAAGGATAAAGCTAAATTAACGTGAGTGTTTACTCACTTATTTTTAAAAAAACCTTTTGTAGTAATTATTTATATTCATACGTTTGTAGCCATAAGAGGGGAAAATGGTAGAGATTCAGTTGCTTTTTAACACACTCTGTCTAAAGGTGAGTGAATCATAAATTACTCGATATTGTAAACATAAATGATGATAGACCTCCATGTCTTAAAACTGGAAACAACGAATTGCTAACCAATTATAAACCTATTTGTTTATTTTTATTTGACAAGAAGCGGCGTAAAGTGTGGGAAACTTTACGCCGTTTCTAATTTTTCTTAGTGGCCAGTCTCCGCCTCACTTTACTTAAAAATTCAGGCGTCATACCTAGATATGCTGCAATGTAATGCTGTGGCACTCGCATGGCGATACCAGGGTATTGCTTCATGAAATCTATATACCGTTCCTCCGCTGTTTTGGCCATGGTACGGAAAAGCCGTTGCTGCATTGCCGAAACGTGCCTTTGCACCATCAGACGAAACATGCGCTCAAATTGAGGGACGCGGGCCAACAGTGCTTCCTTCCGGACGGGATTGAGGGTTAACAATTCGCTGTCTTCCATTGCCTCGATGTACAATAAGCTGGGTTTACGTTCATGGAAGCTTCCGATGTCACTGACCCACCAATCTTCCACAGCGAACTGAAGAATTACTTCGCTACCGCTTTCATCGATATAATAATTGCGTATGCAGCCTTTTATAATGTACGCTTCAAAATCGCATATTTCTCCTTCCCTGAGCAATAGCTGCCTTTTTTTTACCGATCTGGGCTTCAACAGGCTATCAAAGAATGCCAGATCTTCGGATGAAAAGTTACCGTAACGGTTGGCGTATTCATTAATGGGCGCAAACATCATATCAACTTTTATTAACAAACATACCGATTTTTTTAAAAAAGGATCTGAACCATTTCTTGTCATAGATTAATGTACAGCGGAACCATAGCCCATACTTTTGTGTTGATAAAAGAAAGGAACAGATTATGGACAACAAAATCTTGGGCATACATCACATTACCGCCATTGCGGGAGATGCCAAACGGAACCATGATTTTTATACCCGTGTGATGGGGCTGCGTTTGGTAAAAAAAACAGTCAATTTCGATGATCCGGAAACCTATCACTTCTATTTTGGTGATGAGGTGGGTACACCGGGAACTATCCTAACCTTTTTTCCTTGGGGCGATCGTGTGAGGCAGGGGCGGCGGGGCACACAACAAGTGACGGAAATCGGTTACGCCGTACCGGCAGGAAGCCTGGATTTCTGGAAAAAGCGCTTTGAAGACGCAGGAGCCATTCATAATAATGTTGCGGAAAAATTCGGCGAACAGTACCTGACAGTGCTTGACCCGGATGGATTAAAACTGGAACTTACCGTACCTCAAGTTCCGGATGCACGTAAGCCTTGGGTAACCGATGAAGTAAGCGCCGAATTCGCTCCCCGTGGATTTCACCACATCACCATCACCACCAATAAAATGGACGCAACGGCGCAGATATTGACGGATGTTTTCGGCTATCGGTTGTTGCAGCAGGAAGTGAACCGCTTCCGGTTTATTACAGATGCGGTGAGTGAAGCGGCATTGGTAGATTTGGTAGAAGCGCCCGGAGAGTCCATCGGACTCGTTGCCGGCGGTTCTGTCCACCACGTGGCCTTCCGGGTAAAAGACGAAGCTTCCCTAATGAAGTTCCGGGAAAAAATTATGTCACGCCGACTCAATATTACAGAGAAAATAGACCGCAATTACTTCTATTCCGTGTATTTCCGGGAACCCGGCGGGGTGCTGTTCGAAATCGCAACCGATAATCCCGGGTTTGCGACCGACGAGACCGTAGCGGAACTAGGCAATGCGCTGAAATTGCCGCCGCAATACGAAGGCTACAGGAAACGCATAGAAAGTGTTTTACCTCGATTAGATTAATCATTTGCCATGTACACACACGAAAAACAATTTATTCAGGCTGGCAAATTAGCTGCACATGCCAAGAAAGCCGTGATCTTGCTCCATGGACGGGGCAGCACAGCACAAAGCATATTGTCATTGCAGCGCCATCTGCAATTAGAGGATGTGCTATTGCTGGCACCCCAAGCCAACAACAACTCGTGGTATCCCTATACCTTCCTGGCTCCGGTACCCAATAACCAACCGGCATTAGACTCCGCGTTGGAACTGGTAGATGCAGCGGTATCGGAAGCCATCAAACAGGGGGTACCAGCAGCGCAAATTTACTTTGTTGGCTTTTCGCAGGGTGCCTGCCTTACCTTGGAATACGTCGCTCGCCACGCGAAACGCTATGGCGGGGTGGTTGCTTTCACGGGCGGGCTAATCGGAGCGGAACTCGATACTGCAAATTATCAGGGCGATTTCGCCGGCACTCGGATTTTGATTACGGCAGGCGACTATGATCCACACGTTCCGCTGCAACGGATAGAGGGTAGTGCAGTCATCCTCCGTGAAATGGGTGCTGACGTGAAGGTGGAGATTTATCCCGATAAGCCCCACAGCATCAGTGCGGACGAAACCCTACTTGCGAATGAATTCATATTCGGTTGATGTTTAATCAACCAATATGAATTTCTTCTCTTGTACATCTCTTGAATTAGGGCCTACGAATACCGAAAATTCCCCAGGCTCAGCCACGTAGTTTAACTCCGCATCATAAAATTTAAGGTCTTCTGCTGTGATATCAAAAACAACCTGCTGTGACTCACCAGGTTCCAAACGGATCTTCCGGAATCCTTTCAGTTCCTTAACAGGCCGTGTTACTGAACCGACTAAATCACGAATATATAGCTGCACAACCTCTTCACCGGCATACTTACCCGTATTTTTCACTGTTACGCGCACCTGAAGGCTTCCCGCCTGGTGGAGCTGTTCAGCGCTGAGCTCCATCTGATCGTATGTAAACGTGGTATAACTTAGGCCATAGCCAAAAGGATAAAGCGGATCGTTGCTCACGTCTAGGTAATTAGAGCGAAATTTTTGAAACCACTGCCCATCTGCCAATGGCCGTCCCGTGTTTTTATGACTATAGTACAAAGGCACTTGTCCCACGTGCTGCGGAAACGTGGCCGGCAATTTTCCCGATGGGTTTACATCCCCAAAGAGCACATCAGCCACGGCCTTTCCGGTTTCCGTACCCCCGAACCACACATTCAGGATGGCGGGCACATGCTCATTTTCCCAGGTAAGCGTAAGTGGCCGTCCTGTGAACAGCACCAGCACCACCGGCTTGCCGGTCTCCAGCAACTTGGCCAATAACCGTTGCTGTACAGTAGGAATGCCGATATCGGTACGGCTGGAGCTCTCGCCGCTCATCTCCGAACTTTCTCCCAAGGCCGCAATGATCACATCCGCCTGTCCGGCGACTGCCAAAGCCTCGGCGATCACCTCCTGCTCCGGCCGTTCATCGCGGGGTATGGTACGCCCGAACATCGTGGCCCGCTCTTGATACGCTGCATCCTCCAGCAGGTTCGACCCGTGGTGATGGACAATCTTCACCTGGTTACCCAACGCATCACGCATTCCCTCCAGCAGGGAAGGCGTGTTTTCCAGATCAGCGCTCACACTCCACGTGCCCGGCATGTTAGTGCCGGTATTAGCCAGTGGCCCGATCAGTGCTACCGTTCCCTGCTTTTTAAGAGGCAGCACCTGTCTGTCGTTTTTCAACAGCACAAATGACTTACCTGCTGCCTCACGCGCTTTGGCCAGGTGCGCCGAATTGAGGATCACTTCCCTCGCCCGGCTATCATCGCAATAACGGAACGGATCTTCAAACAGTCCGAGTTTATACTTTGCCTCTAATACGAGCCGGCAGGCACGATCAATATCGGCCACGCTTACTTTACCTTCTTCCACTGACCTTTTTAACGTCGTGAGAAACCCTTCGCCCACCATATCCATCTCCACGCCTGCTTTGAGCGACCGCGCCGATACTTCCTGTAGATCGCCAAGGCCATGGTCGATGAGTTCATTGACTGCTGTGTAATCCGTCACGACAAACCCGGTAAACCCCCATTGATTGCGCAACACATCCGTCATCAACCATTTATTGGCTGTAGCGGGCACCCCGTTGATGTCATTGAAAGCGGTCATCACACTACCAGCCCCTGCATCGATAGCCGCTTTGTACGGAGGCAAGTATTCGTTATACATACGGTGCAGGCTCATATCCGTCGTATTATAGTCGCGCCCTGCCTCAGCAGCCCCATATAGCGCAAAATGCTTAACACACGCCATCAACGTGTTATGAGCGGCGAGGTCGTCACCCTGATAGCCCCGTACCATCGCCTCAGCAATGCGCGACCCAAGGTAGGTGTCTTCGCCGCTACCTTCGGATATCCGCCCCCAGCGTGCGTCACGCGAGATATCTACCATGGGTGAGAATGTCCAGTTCAACCCGTCAGCTGAAGCCTCCATGGCAGCAATGCGTGCAGTCTCCTGGATAAGTTCCATATCCCAGGAAGCCGCAAGGCCCAGCGGAATCGGAAACATCGTTTTATAACCATGAATAACATCCATTCCGAAAATGATGGGAATTTTCAGTCTTGAGTGATTGACCGCCAGTTCCTGTGCAGCACGGATACGCTGCGGGGTGCTCATGCTGAAGATCCCGCCGATCTTTCCTTCTTTGATTTTGGATTCCACGTCGGTACTGACCACTGATCCGGTCACCGCCTCTCCCGCAGTGACCAAATTGAGCTGTCCGATTTTCTCTTCGATGGTCATCCGGCTCATCAGTTCGCTGACAAAGCGGTCCATATCGTTATGAGCTTGTTGGGCGCACACTGGTTTCATAGCCAGCGACAGGTATATCAGGCCTATACAAAAACGAAACTGTTGACTATATAATATTTTCATGGTTGCCATGTATTAACAAATTTTATATTATTCGCTACTCTACCGCTTTTACGGCTGTTTGTCCAGAAATTCCGTTTTCATTAAATGCTTCCACGGTGAAATAATACGACTGATCCACCGTCAGCCCTTTGATCTCCAAGGCATGCTGCCCGTACAGCATCCAAGCACTATACAGCTTATCGGGCGCGATACCCCATCTGACCGTGTAGCCCTGCACGTTTTCCTGCGCATCCCAGGTCAGCTGTGCATCCCGCCGGTCGGTGTCACGCACCACCTCGAGGTTTTTGACGGTGACCGGCTTCTTGCCGCTACCGACGCCGAATATCCGCAGCCCGGAAATGGAAAGGTAAGGCGTAGGCACATGGATGTTGCGATACCGGATATACCGCAGGTGCGCCGGGTTCTCCAATTCTACGTAGTCATTCGGTACATCGCGGAAGCTGTTTTGCCGGTCTACCAGCAGTCGCCAGTCCTGCCCATTTTCCGATCCTTCAATCGCATAACGGTGAAAAAGCCCTTCGGGCTTCCCGTAAAGGTCCGATTGATAGTCGTTGAAGTTGACCTGTATGGCATGCACCTCCGCCACGCGCTGGAGATCGATCTGGAGCCATTGCGTATCGCCGTTGTCTTCGGCCACCCAAAATGTTTTCACCTGTTCGTCGGTGACGTGCTCCGGCCCATAGCTCCCCAGCTGGGAAGATGCCGTTACCGGCTTTTGGTACGACAGCAGCATCCAGCCGGTAAATGTTCCCATCTTGCCCGGAATATGCGGCGCATAATGCGGATAGTCTCCGTAGGCGGTGTTGGCGTGCATCAACCCATCCGCGTCGAAATAAGTGGGAAACATCCCGATACGCCGTTCCCAGCCGATATTGACATCCACAGCCATCGTACTGAAATGCCAGTAATGTCCAGCCGGACCTTCCACCGTACTTCCATGGCCGGCCCCGTTGATAAAGCCGCCCGGTTTATACGAAAAAGGATTGTTGGACGCATACCTATATGGGCCGAGCGGCGCGTCGGCGATGTATACCCCATCGCCGTACACGTCAAACTGGGTGCCTGGCGCTGCGTATTGCAAATAATACTTACCGCCCCTTTTCAACATGGACGCTCCTTCTATATAACCCCGGAGCACCGTATCGCTGTGATTGTGTCCGAAACGTTCCCACCCATGCCGCTCTCCATCCAGGTTGAACAATTCATATACCTCCTTTGACATCGGAATGAAGCGGTTGGTTCGATCGAGCTTCTTAGCCCGGATCGGAAACTTATTGGATGAACCCCAGAACATGTACGCCTGACCGTCATCATCTATAAACAAGTCAGGGTCCTGCAACTGCGTCAATACGGAAGGTACAGCCTTCCAGTCGCCCCGCTTGGGGTTATCGGTATACAAGATGGCCATCGCGCCGACGGGGTTACCCGTCACGTACAAAACCGAGTCTTTATAATTATGCGCGGTGGGGGCGTTAGACCCCTCAAAATACCATTTCTCCGGGCGGACAAACGTCCAGTTGTGCAGGTCGGGCGAGTACCAGTAGCCCATGGAGCGGGTTACAAACATATAGTAATCACCACGGAATTCCACCACGGTGGGATCTGCGCCCGAGCGGTATGACAGACTGTCAAACCGCGTGGCGTATGCATAGTCCAGATTCAGCGGATTGCAGTACGTCCGCTGCAGCAACGCCTGCGCCGACACACCGTGAGAGGCGACAGATAGGACTCCGGCACAAGCCACTATGAGAATTGTCCGCTTCATCAGTAAGTCCCCCTATACAGGTGATCGATGCGCTTCTGATAAATTTTTTTCAGCGGAATCTGCATCCCGCCGGTTGATTCCAGCCAGTCCCAAAGCTCTTTCTTCAACTGACCGGCAATCTCCTGCGACTGGGGATCGCGGATCAGGTTGTTCATTTCATACGGATCATTCTCCAGATCATACAGCTCATTGGCATCCCATAGCCCGTGGTTAAAAATGTATTTGTATCGGTCGGTGCGTACGGCAAAGATAGTGGGCGTTTGCGGGAATGCCCATTCCCAATAATATTCGTAATACACCTTATCGCGCCACCCTTCGATAGACTTACCCTGCAGTAACGGCAGGAAAGAGTAGCCCTGCATCTGCTCCGGTTTTTCCATACCGATCAAGTCGAGGACGGTAGGACCGATATCGACATTCATCACCATCTGGCTGATTTTCGTTTGCGGCTTGACCAATTTCGGCGACCAGGCCAGCAGCGGTACCCGCATAGATGCCTCGTACGCGTTCCGCTTGTCTATCAGGCCATGTTCACCGAAAAGGAACCCATTGTCACCCATGTAAACCACCAGTGTATTTTCGGCGAGGCCCCGCTCCTCAAGCCAGGCGATAACAGCGCCGATGCTCTCATCAACGCTGCGGAGCGTCTCGCAGTACTGGCGATAGAAATCCTCAAATACGATCGCTCCATCGTACATATAATCCACGCCATGCCAGCTGTATCGTTGTTTGCGCACCCATTCCGGTATATCTTCCCGGTTCACCGGGCCATCGTAAGGCGTTTCGGTACCCACCCGCATGCTACTGTCTGTCGCGGTCAGGTACATGGAAGGCGGGGTCACAACCGGCATGTCTTTATAAGTCCCCCGGTGCCTTTCAGCAGGCTCGAACTCAGCATGCACGCCCTTGTGAGATAGGTACAGGAAAAACGGCTGCTCGCTGTCTAAGCTGTTAAGCCAGTCGATGGCATATTCGGTCAGCAGATCGGTCGTGTAGCTTCCTTCGGGCTGCTTCACTTCCTCCCCGTTGATATTGAACGTCGGCGAATAGTATACCCCCTGCCCCCTGAAGCTCACCCACTGGTCGAACCCGGGCTGTTTACCCGCACCTTCATTACCCATATGCCACTTGCCGAAAAACCCGGTTTTATACCCCTTTTGCTGCATATACTGCGGAAAGAAGGTGAGCCCTTCGGGCATGGGCGCATTGTTATCTACAATGGTATGCGTATGCGCATATTGACCGGTAAGAATAGACGCCCGGCTTGGCGAACAAAGGGAAGTGGAAACAAAAGCATTCTCCAGATGCGCCCCTTCCCGTGCCATGCGGTCCATATGGGGTGTTTCCAGATGGGGCACCTTGTCCATGAATCCCATGAAGTCATACCGGTGGTCATCGCTCAAGATGAACACTACATTATATGGTTTGCCGGGCTGGGCATATCCTAAAATCACAGCTCCCCAAACACCTAAAAATAAAAAAATCCTTTTCATCAGTCGTTTATTCTAATCAACACGTTTTACTTCACTCCTCGCGGACACCCCGTTTTCATTGATCGCCTCGATGGCAAAGTAGTAAGACTTTTGGCTGTCCATCGCCTTGTAATAATACTCGTTGGCACCATGCACCATGATGCAGTTGTACAGCTTATCCGGTGCCAGGCCGGTATAGATGTTGTACGCATACGCGTCGTCTACGGGGCTCCACTTGATCCACGCACTACGCTTATCTTTTTCCGTGCGCACGACGATAAAATCCTCCACCGAATCAGGCTTGCGGCCCTGCCCCCTCCCAAACACGCGAAGGCCGCTGATGGCAAATTTGCCGGTAGGCATGTGTATGTTTTCCAGCCGGATATACCGCGCTTGTACCGGAGCCTCAAGTTCCACGTAATCATGCGGGACATCCGTATCATTTTGGCTCTTATCTACCAGTACCTTCCAGCGTTTGCCGTCCTCCGAGTAAGACAGGATGTATTGGTGATATATGCCCTGCATCTTGCCCAGAAACGCGCTATCGGCATCCTGGTCAGCGTAGTTGACTTGCACGGCGTGTACGGTGCTGACAGCACCAAGATCGCTTTGTATCCATTCACCCTTATCACCGCTGGCGGCGCTCCAATAGGTCTTCATGCTCTCATCCACGGCATGGTTTGCCGGATACGCCGCGCCAAGGGTGGAAGACACTTGCACCGGCTTGTTGTAATTGAGCAGCATCCAGCCCGTAAACCTGCTCCGCAGATGATCAGTAGGTCCGTCGGGCAGATAATGCGGATAATCGCCAAAAGCGGTGTTACAATACATCACACCGTCAGCATCGAACCCCGCGGGCCACATGCCTAGCCTCCGTTCGAAATTATTTTTTACGCCTAAGACAACGGTTGCCACATGCCAATAGTTGCCATCGTTATCCTGGAATGTCGCCCCATGTCCCGCGCCCCGCGCAAAGCCACCAGGTTTATAGCTCAGTGGGTCAGACTGTGTTGCAAACGGACCCAGGGGGCTGTCACCAACAGCCACCCCATCGGCATACCCGCTGAACTCAGTGCCCGGGGCTGCATATTGCAGATAATACTTACCGTTGTGCTTGGTCATGTGCGCCCCCTCGATAAACGGGTCGAGAAAAGTGTTATCCATATACTCGCCGAAACGCTGCCAGCCGTAGCGCCAGTCTTCCAGCAGATATAGCTCCTTACGGGTGCCTATCGGTTCCATGGTCTGCCGGTTCAATTCGATGCCGTAAAGCGGATAACGGTTGCTGCTACCATTATACATGTAGAAGCGGCCGTCATCATCTGTAAAAAAATCCGGGTCCCAGCCGCCTATGGCGAACGAGTCGACCAGCGGCTGCCACTCGTTGGCCTTGGGGTTGGTACTCATCCAGATGGTAAACTTGTCCGTATAGGTAGAGCCAAATACAAGCATGGTATCGCCCACGATTCCCACAGCCGGTGCACAGAGCTCATCATACACATCCCCGTTCCACGGACGCAAAAATTTCTTGGACACAAAGTTCCATTTTGACAGGTCGCTGCTCCACCAATAGCCCCACTGATTTGTGCTAAAGAGATAGTAGTCGCCCTTGTAGTTCACAATAACGGGATCAGCCGTGGCGCGATGCCGCCCCCATTCCGAAAAATTAGGAATCGGTGTATAACCATAGTCAATATTTATCGGATTGCAGTACGTGCGCGGTACCTGGGCGCGGATGGTTCCGCTGCATAGCAACCAAGCTCCAATAACCAACCAACCATATTTCCAACGATGTTTCATGCTTTTTATGCTGTATGCATTATGCCTATAGCTTACGGCGGTCCCACCATTCAATTCTGCTCACCGACCATTCACCACCGATCACGGATCACCAACCACCCATTAAATCTCCGGGCTTTCGAATCCCAGCTTTTTCAATCCTTCTTTAATTTCTGGTGCCCCCATAAACAGTTTCCAGAACAACCCACTGCGGTGGTTTTCAATCATGACCACAATAGGTCCTTGATCAATAGCCAGGTAACGCTGTGGAAACCAATTTTCTGTTTCGCTGTACGCATCGTAGAAGCCGTATTCACCCCACACCTTATCGCCCAGCTCTTCATACAGGTAGCGCATCATATCCAAGCTCTGCTTAGGCGTATATGGAATGGAAGATAAGGCAGCGGTAGGTGAAATTACACCCAGATCGTTACCGGGATAATGAGCAGAATACCCGTTGACTGAATAGCTGGCAGTAAGCCCCCATGCACTGGGCCCGTACCCCTTATATCCTTTGGGATTTTCTACACAGTAGTCGTAATGGATCAGGGCATGGCTGGTGTTGAGTGTCCAGTAATCGGCATACTTATCCTTTAATCCCTTTGGGTTCAAACCCAAGTATGAATAATGCGACCAAAACAGCGGGCCTACGCCATTTGCTTCAGTCACATTATGTTTCAGCTCGATAGAACGTCCGTAGCGCTCGGCATCAGACTTGATGGCTCCTCCGCGGGCCCACCCCTCATGGTATACTTCGGCTGGTACCCCATGTGTGGGCGAGGATGCAGCTAACACATAGGTGATGAGGCACTCGTCATAACCACGGATAGGATGATTAGCAGCCCACCCTGCCGTCGGGCTCCAATGCCAATACAGCACGTTCTGATCCCCTTGGCGGTACCAATCCCATTCAATAGTCTTCCAGAGGGCATCGGCGCGTGCAGCCAATTGCTTTTCCTGTTCACCACCTTGCTGGAAATATTCCCTGACACAAATCAATGCCTGCGCCATAAAGGCCGTTTCTACGAGATCGCCACCGTTATCATTCTTGCTGAAAGGCTTCACCTCGCCCGTGGGGCCGTGTATCCAATGCGACCACGCCCCGTGAAAACGATCCACCTTTTCGAGGAAGCTGAGAGCTTTGTCAAATCGCTCAAGTGCTTGTTCTCGGGTTATGAATCCGCGTTCTATGCCAGCGATAATGGCCATTAGCCCAAAGCCACTGCCGCCTATGGTCACCACATCACGGTCGTTCTGCGGGTATTCTCCATCGATGTGTATCCGTTCGCGGGCTAGGCCCGACATGGGCTCAGCCCCATCCCAGAAATACCGGAAGGTTTGATGCTGTACGCGGGTGAGTAGGGAGTCATCGGAAAGCGTCCGCTCAGTCGGTACCGAGCCGCTTTGCGAAGTTTTGTTTTGATGACATCCAGTAATGCCGACGACTGAAAAGGTTAATAGCACGATGCCGACCTTAAACATGGGAATTTTCGTTCTTTTGATTGATTTACTGTACACGCTTAATAGGGTTTTATATGACTTAATATCCGGTTTTCAGATAAGGATATCGGATTTGAAACTGATGAGCTTCCTCTTCACGGTAAGCATTTACATACGGAGAATACGTCGTAATAAATAAGTTATTTTCCTTCGGATTGACTTTAAGTATCCTCAACCAACCGTTGCCGCCGTTGACCGTTCCTGTTACGCCTTCTTGAAAATTAGCAAGAAACTGATATACCGGAAAACCGGCTTCGTTGATACTTACCAATGTCCCCACCCCGCTATTCAGCACGTGGCCGGAAAACACGAATCGGATATTGGGATGTTTCTTCACTAACTTCTGCCAGATCTGCTCGCCGTCGTTTACCGCATGCGTTGCCGTATCCTTACCTATACCATAACCCTGTGGCCGCCAATAATCGCCGTGACCTTGCCTCGTACTGTCGGAGTACATATAGCTATGTGTATTGAGTATGACCAGCCGGTCGGGATGATCGGCCACAACATCGTTGGCCCAAACCAACACCGATTCGCGCGGGCCAAATTCCAGGGAAAGCACCAACCATTTATAATCACCAGTTTCCAACAGATAGTATGCATTGTCAAGCCGCCCTTCTTCGAATATTCCGCCAAAAGCAGGTAGCTTGGCCATGTGCGCAACAGGAAAGAAGGTGTTGAATAGCGTTGTATTACGAACATCGGCAAACTTACCCGGCTCACTGCCCATATCATGGTTCCCTACGGCTAATACGTAGGGAACCTTATCGTCAAGGCGCCGAAAAGCGTTGCGCACCAATTGCCACTCTTCTTCGTTGTTGTTTTGCGTCAGATCGCCTTGCTGAATCACCATCGCGATGTTCGCTGCTTCTTGTTCAATCCAATTGATCTGTGCATCGAGGATATCGGGATATTTTTCAGCATATGTCTGCGTGTCCGGCAATAGCACAAAAGTGATCTCTTCTTCAGCTTTTGGAGTACATGCATTTATCAGTATACCGAATAAGCCTAACAGCAATATTCTGGGCGTCATTTGATTATTTTATGATTCTCTTACTTACTTTATAGCCCAATATATAAATCTCAATTACCTATTCCATTCCCTTAGCTGTGGCAAAATATCGATTTGCTGCAATGGATAAGGGACAAACCGATGTTCAATGGGCTGGTATACCTTCCCCTCATGGGTCAATTCATCCGCCCGTTCGTACCGCGCCAGATCGTAAAACCGAATACCCCATTCCATGGCAAATTCTGCGTACTTCTCATTCAGCACATCATCAAGGGTTACATTGCTGAGATCGTTCAACCCAGCCCTGTTTCTCACCTCGTTCACAGCGGCATCAGCGGAGATTGAGCTAGCGGCGCCGTTGACCAAAGCCTCGGCATGCATCAGTAACACCTCCGCATAGCGGATGATGATTAAATTTTTGTTTTCTCCATAGGTTGTCCGGCCCGGCGTTATTTGCGTGGAAGGGAGGTAGTGCTTGCCACTTAGAAATAAGTATCTTGGATGGTTATTAAAGACATCCCCTTCTGGCGTCTCGTTAGCCACCCAATCCGGCAACTCAGCGTAATTTGGGTCGTCCTGGATCCGCGCTATACCGTCTGGCGTAAACAGCACCGAGGTTCGCAACCGTGTATAGTCTCCGCGGTCCAACATAAACTTGATGTATTTAACGGTCGGCTCAAAAAATCCCCACCCGCCACCGATACCCTCACGGGCAGGCGTCCAACTTGAAGGCCCATAAACCTCAAAGCTGAATCGGTTGGATGTCCCGGTTCCTGTGCCGTAATCCGAATACTGAAACTCCAACAGATTTTCGTCGTTGAGCTTACCGGGGATTTTGAACAGCTGATAGTAATCTTCCTCGAGGCTGAAAAGGCCACTGCCCATAATCTGCTCGGTTGCGTCGGCTACAGCTTGGTAATTTTTCAGTTCTAGGTTGGCCATAGCCTTTATTGCCAACGCCGTATAGCTGGTCACCCCTCCGCGCACGTCGCTGCGCTGGTTGGGGCGTACATTAGGCAACTGAGGAATCGCCTCATCCATTAGATCGGAAATGTATTGCATCACGTCTTCAAAGCGTGACACTTCTACATCAAACAGTGCAGCAGGCGCCGAATTATTGGGAATGAGAATATCTCCCCAAAGGCGGGCCAATTGTAGCAACTGCAGCGCCTGCATCACCTTAATTTCAGCGATGTACTGCTGTGCGGTATTTTCGGGAGCTCCGGCTTCCTGGTACTTTTGAATCTCCTCAATAGCACCATGCCAATGCAGGATATCGGAGTAAAGGTTGAGCCATACTGAGTTATATATCCAAAAATTACGGTCATACCGAAAGGCATCGGTCTGAATCAGTGGGTCCTGATCACCGGCGGCATTGACGTCATCGCCGCGTACGGCGAGGGTTGGATAGGTTTCCCACTGCGTAGCATACAGCTCCGCATAGGCACCGTGCAGCATCAATACCATATTTTCCGTTTGCGTATAGTCGGTTTCTTCCGCGATCTGTTCGTTTTCCAACGGCTGTTCAAGGCTGCATGAAGCACCAAACAACAGGGCCAATCCCATCATCAGGCTGTAGCAGATATATCGTAGCGATTTCATAGCATTTCTTCGTTTATGTATTAAAGACTGATTGATAATCCCAACGTATAGACTGCAGGAACAGGATATACTTCTCGGTCTACGCCATTGGGCACTTCGGGGTTGAAGCCGTTGTATCTGAAAACAGTAAGTGGCCGTTCTGCGGTGAAAGTGAGCCGGGTACGCGGGAGCATTGCCCCACCTTGGGTTTCCCTGCCAAAGAACGAATAGGAAAGACGTACATTCTGTACCCGGAAATACGATCCATCCTCCACATAATAGCTGCTCATCGGCTGGTTCCAACTCCGGCGCAGCCCTGATGCAGACGGGTAGCTGTTGGAAGTTCCCGGCCCACGCCATAGGTTGGCGGCTAAATCAGCATCAATATTCGTATCATTGGTAAAGATTAGCTCTCCCCTTTTCCGGTTAAGAATGCTGTAGCCCGATTGTCCCTGAAGCAACGCGGAAAAATCAAACCGCTTATAGCTGAACCCTAAGTTGAGACCCCACGTAAACTTTGGCAGGTAAGAGCCGAGTACCACACGGTCTTCATCGTCAATAACGCCATCGCCATTGACATCACGAAAGATAAGGTCGCCTGCCTGCAACTGCCTAGCGGCGATGAACTCGGGATTATAACCACTTACCTGTGCCATTTGCGCTATATCCGCCGCGCTGCTGAAGTGCCCTTCCTGAAAAACCCCCACTACATCATATCCAAAAAAGGCCTGATACGGTTGGCCGATGATCGAGCGCTGGCGGAACTCACTGCTTCCTGCGTCAAGGTATCCTGCGCCACCGAGCCCCCTAACGGTATTCTTCAGGGTAGCGATGTTGCCCCCAATGCTATACGAGAAATCCTCCGAAAGCTGATCGCGCCAATTCAAGTTCAGTTCAACTCCCGTGTTACGGATTTCGCCCACACTGCGGCGTTCACTGGCCCGTATCACGGGAGGAACAATGCCTACAGCCAAGCTACGTGTGTCACGGATGAAATAATCGGCTTCAAGTGAGAGACGGCTGTTTAAGAATTGCGCATCCAAACCGAAATTGGTTTCCACCGTTGTTTCCCACTCGGTGATTAGGTCATAGGTCGGATCTAAGCGCCGGCCTACTACCCGGGTATCGTTGATAGCACCGCTGTTTTCCACCAATGTAGGCGCGCCCACGGCAGGGCTGATCGCGTCGTTGCCCAACTGCCCCCACGATGCCCGCAGCTTCAGGAAGTCAATGCCGCCTACATCAAAGAACTCTTCTGAGGAGATAATCCAGCCCAAGCCAACCGTTGCAAAATTACCCCATTTCTTTTGGAACTTATTATTGCCGTCGCGGCGAAATGTCGTATAAAACAGGTAGCGCTCGTCATAGTTGTATGCGGCACGGCCAAAAAAGGAGAGGAAACGCAGGTTGGCATTAAGGGTATTTTCATTTGCATCGCCGACGTCATCCAAGTCGAAGTCTGTGGCGTTCCGCAAATACCAATACTGCTCCGCTGCGCGCGACGGCGCGGGACTGATGGCCGTACCTCGTGCGTATAGCAACTCGCTGTACTCACTGCGAAACGATTGTCCAAGCACCACATTTAGATTATGCTTCCCGAAGTTATCATCGTATGTCAGGAAATTATCCCATACCTGATCATAGTCCGAAGTGTTTTCCCGACGAATAGCCGATTGATGCCGGGTTACCCCGTCGTTATATTCGAAATCTACGCGCCTCCGGTTGATGAAACTCAAACCATAGTTGTACTGCGTGCGGAATTTCAGCTTGCTTTCAATGATGTTAGCCTCTAAGTGGAAATTGCCAAGCAATTTGGCAATATGATGCCGGTTGTCGACATAATAGAGCGGAAAAAAAGGATTCTGGCTACCACGATATCCGAGTAACTGCGCATTGGCAAGCCTGTGGGGCGCGGCAGCCGTGTTGTTTTCGTCAAAAACCGGCAAAATCGGTACGGAAAAATAAGACCGAAACCAAGCGGTATTCTCTCCAATATACTGGCGGGCCATGCTTGCGTTGAAGTTGCCGCCCACACTCAGCCAATCCTTTACCCTGCTGTCCACCTTGACGCGGAAGTTCATCCGCCTGTAGTTATTGCGATGCTCGTTCAGCAATCCCTCTTGATCGAAATAACTGCCACCGATGGAATAACGAGTGTTCTCGCCTCCGCCGTTAAATGTCAGGTTATGGTTTTGAATAGGCGCCGGGCTCATCACCTCATTGTACCAGTTGGTATTTACGTTGGGCAAGTTCGGGTTGCTCGGATGTGCGCCGAAACGCGCTATGGCGTTTTGCACAAAAGTATTATCTGCGGAGGCTCCGGTTTCCTGAACATATTGGACAAACTGTTCGGTATTGGCCATCTGCAGCACATTCTGGGGGTTCTGTATCCCATAGTACGCATCATATTCGATAGTTCCCTGCTGGTTGTAAGCACCCGACTTCGTTTCGATCAGCACGACACCATTTCCCGCGCGCACCCCATATATTGCCGCCGCAGAAGCATCTTTCAAAACTGAAATCGTTTCAATGTCATTCGGGTTAAGAAAGTCGATATTGTCAAAGAACATGCCATCAACCACGTAAAGCGGCGCTGCCCCGCCTTCAAACGAACCGATCCCTCGCAGTCGCACGGTTGGCGATGCACCTGGAGCTCCGCTGCTTACAATTTGTACGCCCGCCACCCGGCCTTGTAACGACTGCATGGCCGTTGCAGCGGGCGTCCGTACAATCTCTTCGGCGCGCACAGTGGACACCGCCGTGGTCAGCTCACGCTGCCGCTGTGTACCGTACCCGATCACTACCACCTCTTCCAACTCTGTGCCCTGGTCCTCCAACACAACGTCAACCGTTGTACGGTTGTCCACAGCGATTTCCTGTGGGGCAAAACCTAAAGATCGGAACACCAACGTATCGGTCAGTGCCGCTTCTATGGAATAATTACCTGCCGCATCCGTCTGGGTCGCTACGGATGTTCCTTTCACCATAACGGTCACCCCCGGTATACCGTTGGCCGTCAGTGCATCGGTCACCTTGCCACTTACCCTGCCTTCCTGCGCATACACAGCGCCGCACCACAAGAGGCACAGGCCCCAAAAGCAGTTTCTCAATGTGTTTTTCATGTCCACTTCATTTAATTGATTTTTGTACGCTTACTCATAGCACTTCTACCACAATTAACTGGTTGGTTACATGGAAACCATTGACACTTAGTATATGTTTTTATAAAAATCAATTCCTATCCACCGCAGCCCGTTGGAATCAGCGCACCCTAGGCGAAACCCGCATCGCCGTGATATAGTAGAACCCGTTCCCATTGTTATTGTTCGGGCCTGCAGTAATGGTCACCCGGATCACACCCTCAGCATCGGGCTGTATACCATTCGTACATGCCACATCCGTTTTATTGTTTGAGGTGTTAATCACCGCTGTAGCCTCGTTTGCGCCCTGCGCGGTATAGGCCGTTTCACGGTTATCGCCCACACCGCCCCGTGACCCGAAATAACATAGATCATAAGTTTTATCCGTATCCAGTCCGGCAATGGTGAGCACACTCTGTTCTACCACCATGTTATTGAAGGGCGTTTTTGAGTTCCCAAAAAATGAATTTTTGGCTACGTTTTCCGGCATATTAAATGCAGTAGCGTCGAGTTCTCCATTTGTATTAATGCCGTTAAACCGTTCTTCAACCCTGAGCGTTACACCGGTAAAGTCACCGTTCATATCTTTAAGATTAAGTATAGATGCACCGGCTAGATAACCTGAAAGCGTGTTCCAGCCTTCAGCGCCGCCTACGCCACCAAAATCAATGAATGCCGGATGCAGAAATTCGAACGATCCGCCCCAGTCTTTATAGTCAACCATATCGGTCACCTGATTGGGTTGTTGAATAGCCAAATGGGCAGCCTGTTGAGCAATTTCAGCTTCATAATCAGACAGTGCTTCTGGCTTAAAGGGGTTCCCCACTACACTTTCGCCAAAAATCGCCTCAAACCAAGCACAGGCTGCCGTGTACCGGCCGATGTTGTTGTCCAGGTGATAGCCGTCACGCGTAAAATTATCACCGATGATACTGGTCCGGCCGTTTTGTATGGCGGTTCCAGCCGGCACAATAAGATCGATATCCACCAAGTTTTTGGCCCGGTTCACCGCATCCACTATTGCCGAATACATTGTCATTTGATCATTTCCATAGTTAGGGAATGCCGCGTGGGTAGAATTTTGTGCGTAAGCCCAAGTCTGATGCAGCATGAATTTAACTTCAGGATGCCTCGCACGAGGTGACACGTAATTATATACGGTAGAAAGCGATGCTTCCCATGTTTCGTATTGTCCCGAATAATCGCTTACTTGCTGGAAACTGATATGTGTCCATTTTTCATCGGCCATGGCTTCCGCGATAGACGTGTTGGCCACGGTCGTTTTCTTGCCGTCTCGACCAATCTTTCGATAACTGTAAGCCTTCTCGTTGTTCGAAACATTCCTTGCATGCAATTCAAGTGAAGCCCCTCCGATATACAGGTTCCCAATAATTACGGGAATATCCTTCGCTGCGGCCAATTCATACAAATAATTTTCGATTGCATCTTCCGAGAAACTATTTCCGATAGCCAGGATTCTTATTGTCCCGTCGTCAGGTGGATCGGGAATGATATTCATTTCCGGCCGTTCCATTTTTTGGCAACCGGCCGTCATCAATCCAGCGAAACTCACCAATGCAGCTATTGTATAGAAAAAATTTTTCATGACTAATTGTATTATTGATAATCTGGATTTTGTATCAACACTCCACCGGACCGATCTACCTCCTTCTGAGGTATTGGGAAATAGCGGTTGCGTTGCTGGTAACCGACATGGCCTGCACCGTGCATGGTTTCTACATCAATTCCCCACCGTACCAGGTCAAAAAAACGTTCGTTTTCCATACCCAGCTCTACTTGCCGTTCGTGGCGGATGGCCTGCCGGAGCTCCGCCTGATTTCTTGTTGTTACAGGTGGTAAAATTCCACTATTGCCGCCACGTGCGCGTGCGCGTACTTGTTCCAGGTAGTCCAAGGCCAAGTCGATATTTGCATCGCCCCCCAGTTCGTTGGCGGCCTCAGCGGCCAGCAACACGATATCCGCATAGCGGATGATACGAACGTTGAACCAACGGCCGAAATTATTGCCCAACTGCCTGCGGATTGCCGGATCGGTATACGCTTTCTTGTTCCACTGCGCCCGCGGCAGATTATCGGGTAACACATTGCCGAACCCATCGTCTTTACCGGAATAAAGGACAGTGGCTTCGTGCCGGGGATCGTTCGGTTCGAACGCATCAATTAACCGCTGGTTCGGGATGTTCCATCCCCACCCCAGGTTCCATTCACCTGAACCACGCACGCCCTGCCTGCTTGCCCATGTTACGCCAAAATCCTGTACACCGTCAAAAAGTGCCTGTATCTCAAAAATGGACTCTTTACTATTTTCACGTTCTTCGCGGAAAATCTGATGGTAGGGTACACTGAGATCGTATACGCCAGACGAGATAATTGCCTGGGCCGAAGCCAACGCCTGAGCATACAGTTGGCGTGCCATGTATGTCTTGGTCTGTACGGCCAACGCCGCGCCCCGAGTTGCCCGTCCTGGATAACCGTCCCACTGTTCGGGCAGCATGGCTACCGCTTCTGCGATATCGGCGTCAATGAAACGATAGATCGCATCAATGGTAGATTTCGGCCGTATTGCAGATGCTTGGTCAGTAATACGGAAATCAATAATGGGCACCTCTCCAAACGTACGGACCAAATTGAAATAAGCCCATCCCCGCAAAAACTTAGCTTCAGCCACGTTTACCAATGTACCCGTGCTTGGTTCGGCAATGGAATCCAACGCCGTAATCACATTGTTAGTCAGATTAATCAAAGCGTAATGGCCATCCCAGTAACTATCTGTAAGCCAGTGCGACAACGAATAATTGAATTCGTCATAAATTGGTCCTGCCTGTGCATAGTCGCCCGAATTACTACCCAGATGAGCATCGTCAGACCGGATGTTGTGCACTGCCGCATACGGCAGTCCACTTGTCGCTTCGCTCCGGAGGCCCGAATAGGCCGCAAATACCCTTCCTTCCAAAGAGCCGGCCGGCAGGTCTTCTTCGGTGAAGCGCCCCTTGGGTTTAATCTCCAACCAATCAGTGCCACAACCTGCCAATAGCCATACGGTTAAATAAGCTATCGCTAATCGCTTGATGTCTGCTGTTATTATTTTCGTCTTCATCGTTTTCGATTCTTTACGTTAAAAGTTGAGGTTAATACCAAACGTATATATCGCCGGTACGGGATAAGTACCGTTGTCTACGCCAAACGACACGGCACTTCCGCCTATTTCCGGTGTAAAACCTGTATTGTTGGCCAGCGTAAACACATTCTGCGCGTTGAAAAATAGCCGCAGCGATTTCAGGTTCATCCGGGCAATGGTTTCCTGCGGAAAAGTATAACCAAGCGTCACGTCTCTGAGTCGAAAGAAACTACCGTCCTCAATGAAATATGTTGAATGTTGACGGTTATTGGCCCTACCTTCATCAAGTATCGGTTCCCAATTACTGGTTCCCACTCCGTTCCAACGCCCCATGCGATCACGCAGAAAGTTGTAGGTTGCAAACTGGCTTTGATTCCAAGTACGCATAATTTCATTGCCATATACGCCCTGGAATTCCAGATTGAGGTCAAAATTCCGGTAAGAAGTATTCAGCGAAATCCCATAGAAAAAATCCGGTGTCGGATTGCCAATCATCGTACGGTCATTCACGTCAATACGCCCATCTCCATTCACGTCGCGGAAGCGGATATCTCCCGGCCGGAAACGACCGCTGCCGAGACCATTTTCGGGAGCTTGTGCAATCTCTGCCTCAGTTTGGAAAATGCCGTCATGGATATATCCCCAGAAATAACCAATAGGATACCCGGCAATCGTGCGCGAGGGGCCGTCGATGATATTGTAACCATCTGTGGACAATGCTATCACGTTGTTCTTCACTGTAGTGATATTACCGCCGATGGAAAAACGCCAGTCATCCGTCATCCGTTGGTTCCAACGTGTAGACAACTCTAGCCCCTTGTTTTCAATCTCCCCTAAGTTGCCCAATCCCGGCAAGCTGCCAAAAATACCAGGTATCCGAACCAATACACCATCGGTATTTTTATGATAATACACCGCTTCAAGATCAAACCGATTATTGAATGCACTCAACTCAAATCCTGCCTCCCATGCCTTTACCACTTCCCACCGTAAATTAGGGTCTGGGATATACTCAGGCCCATAAGCAGGTACCAACCGGTTACCAAAAACGGTAGAATTACCTGCTACCAACTGCGGATACATGGGATATCTGTTGCCCCCTACGTCTTGGTTCCCCAAGCTACCCCATGAGCCACGGATTTTCAGCAAATTTACCCACGTCTGGTCTTGCATAAAATTTTCGCGCGTGAGCACCCATGCACCTCCTACAGCATAGAAGTTTTGCCACGGATTTCCTTTGGCGAACGCAGAACTCCCATCCCTCCGGAAAGAAGCATTGAGCAGATACTTTCCGTCGTAATTATATAATGCGCGGGCCAAGTACGACAGCGTCCGGTATTCCCATGCCGTACCACCACCCCTTTGCGTATTCACATCCCCTATACCCACATACCAATAGTCAGGGTCGTTCGGTATTTCCAGCCCTTCGCCCTGCGTCCGTCGCGCAGTGGTGGCTTCAAATCCCTGCATATAAGTCGTAAAACCACCCATGGCTGTCAGGTTGTGCAATCCGAAGCTCTTCTTGTAATTCAGCAACCAATCCGTTTGGTACTTGTAATATTTATTTTGTTCTTGCTCTACAGAAGTCAGCTGATTATCTATCAGCTCTGCCTTGTTTTCGCCAGACATATCCGGGTTATACACCCGCACCAGTCCCTGATATGTACGAAACTGGTTAAACCCGTAATCGGCAGAAAGGTTCACCCTAAAGTTGAAGTCCTGCAAAAAATCCACTTCGGCAAACGCATTGGTCACCGCCCGGTAGTTTAACCTAATTTGTGAATTTTTACGCTCTTCTATGGGCACGAGCGGGTTATTGACCTGAGCCCGCTGAAAATCGGGCATTGAATGGTAGAGACCATATTCCTCGTTGAATACCGGGGCGATGGGCGCCGCCAAAATAGCGCCGAACACCCCACGCTCCACCGGCAATTGCGCCCTATAGCCATTGAATACGATACCTGTGCGGAAGTTATCTGTGATTTTAAGTTCGTCGCTTACATTCAATGTGAGTTGCCTGTGACGCTCGTTTCTAATAATGCCCTCATCATGCGAATAGCCTACTCCCATACGGAAACTATTACGTTCGGTAGCCCCGCTTACACTCAGGTTGTTGTAATTCAACAAACCATTGGTAAAAATTTCATCCTGCCAATCTGTGTTGGCTTGCCAATGGGTATAGTCATATGGCGCATCCCCCTGATTAAAGCGCTGTTCCTCGTACAATTCACGAAATTGCGCTGCATCGGTCAGTTTCATCCGATGCGCGACATCCTTAATCCCTAAACGAGAACTAAACTCAAAGTTCAGTTGTCCCGCCCTTGCTCGTTTGGTAGTGATGGCTATCACACCATTGGCTCCGCGCACGCCGAAAATAGCTAATGAAGAAGGATCTTTAAGCACTTCGATGCTTTCGATATCTGCAGGGTTTAAGAAATTGATATTATCATTCAATAACCCATCAACCACATAAAGCGGTTTAACTCCGTTTATCGAATTTGTACCTCGGATACGGATGTCTGGTTCCTGTCCGGGCCTACCCGAATTGGTTACCTGCAAACCCGACACTTTCCCTTGAAGGTTTGCAACGGGATTTGTTCCTGGCCGATCAACTATTTCAGCTCCCTTTACCTGTGCGATAGACCCCGTCAAATCCCTTTTTTGCGCCGTACCATAGCCGATTACCACGACCTCGCCCAACTCCGTGCTGTCGTCTTCCATTATCGCATCAATCACCGTACGGCCTCTCACGGCGATTTCCTGTGTGGCAAATCCCAGCGAACGGAATATCAGCGTGTCTGCCGTTCCTACCTCAATGGAATAATTTCCAGCCGCATCCGTTTGCGTTGCGATTGACGTACCTTTTACCGTCACCGTAACGCCAGGGAGACCAACTGAAGTAATCGCATCGGTTACCTTTCCGCTTACCTTCGTATCCTGTGCATAGGTGGTGCCGGCCCAAACAATACACAGCCATAAAAAACAGCTTGTAAATAGATTTCTCATGTGTCTCAATTTAAATTGGCTTAATTAAATGTGCATATCCTTCGTCAGTTTACGCTGACTATAGGAGCAATGTGTTTACAAAAATGACCATGTATTGTTTGAAAGACGAATTTAGCACCTATACATTGCTACATCTGGCAAAAAATACTTGCTCAATCCAACCGTCAGAAATATCACAACAATCTATAAACCATCTATTTATAAAAAAAACACCAAATTCGTCGATTGCTCTATTGGTGTAAAACATACACACTTCCAGATGTGAGGTAATGATGTAGTGATTAAGAAGCCCTGTTTTTGATAACTCCTCAAGAACCCTTACATTTGATGACATTCAATAATTAACTATTAATTACAAAAACGCTCTGTTATGCAAAACGAAGGATTAAGTGCAAACATGGAGAACATCAGTAACTACTGGGAAAAATTTTGGACGGCAGCAATTGAATGGGGGCCCCGGATAGCTCTTTCATTGGTCTCATCGCTTTTGATCTTGTTGATTGGTTCATGGTTAATCAAAATGATCATGAGATACCTAACCGGCATGTTTGAGCGGCGTAACGTAGATCTTTCTTTAAGGAAATTTCTGAGCACCCTCGTGCGCTGGGCACTCAACATTATACTGTTCATTCTGATTATTACGCAACTGGGCGTACAAACGTCGGCTTTCGTAGCGATGATCGGGGC
This sequence comes from Parapedobacter composti, assembly GCF_900112315.1. Taxonomy (GTDB): domain Bacteria; phylum Bacteroidota; class Bacteroidia; order Sphingobacteriales; family Sphingobacteriaceae; genus Parapedobacter; species Parapedobacter composti. The sequence continues at coordinate 36,391 of NZ_FOLL01000009.1, forward strand.
TGCTGGACTGGCCATCGGTTTAGCATTGCAAGGATCGCTTGGCAACTTTGCCGGCGGTATTCTTATTCTAACATTAAAACCATTCCGGGTCGGCGATTTCATTCAATCCAGCAATGGCGAATCCGGCACAGTAAAGGAAATCGATATCTTCGCCACCAAATTGCATACTCCCCAAAACCAATTGGTGGTGGTGCCGAACGGAAGTTTGTCAAACAGCAGTATCACTAACTTTACCCAATTGGGCACACGTCGGACTTGGTTCGACATCCGTGTATCATATAGCGCAGACCTCCGGCTTGCCAAGCAGGTATTGCTGGAAGTAATAGCGAAAAACGAACATGCCTTTACCGATCCGGCCCCTCAGATTATGGTTACCCAGTTGGGCGACAGTGCGGTAAACCTTTCGGTGCGCGTTACCACCAGCAATGACAAATTCTGGGAAATGCAGGAACAGCTTATCATCGATTGCAAAGCTGCATTGGATAAGGCGGGCATTGAAATCCCCTTTCCTCAACGCGACATACATATCCGGACGAAGGGCTAAACTTCCATAAGGAATTCCGTGAGATTCTTACTGTGTGGCACATTTAGCTTTTTACGCAGACGATAACGCCGGATTTCGACACCCCTTGTGGTGATGTTGAGCAACGAAGCGATTTCCTTGCTGCTCATGTTCATGCGTAGATAAGCACATAGCTTTAGATCATTAGGCACCAGCCCCGGATAGTCGGCTTTGAGCTTTTTGAAAAAGTTTTCATGAGCTTCGTTAAAGCTTTCTTCAAAAATATTCCAATCACGCTCATCGCTCCGCGCGTCTTCAATGATTTTATTAATTTTCCGGAGTTGATCGCTGGATAACTTACGTCCTTCACCATCCCGGAGTTGAAGCAGTTCTTCATGCACGTTATTAAGCAATTCGTTTTTATACACTATACTCATGGCGGTGTTGGCCAGTTCGCGGTTTTTGCTGGCTAACTCACGTTCCAACTGTTCATTTTTGAGTTTCATCAGCCGTCGCGCGTTTTCTTCTGTTTCTTTCGCCAGTATTTCCTGTTGTTTTTTGGCCATATTAGCATGTATTTGCTCTCGGTGTTTATGAATTTTCCGACGGTACCATGCCCGGCCTGCGCCCAACAGCAGCGCTGCCATCACGGCATACACGGCTAAGGCTATCCATGATAGGTACCAGGGCGGCAAGACGGTGAACCGGTAGGTGGCAATCCCAGACACGGTGCCGTCCGGAGCCATGGCCCTAACCTTGAAGGCGTAGTCTCCCTGCCTTAGATTGGTGAATTCCTTCTGTGCGGCTTCGCCCCATTCAGACCACGTACGGGAGTAACCTTCCAAGTAATATTGGTAGCGCAACGGTATCGCGCTATACCAGGGGGCTGCATAACTGATTCGGATATTATTATGCCGGTATGGGATTTGGGGGTTTTCTCCCATCATATGCCATAAATCCGGCAAGCTATCGGTAATATTACTTACTGTACGGATCAATGGCACGGGCAACCGGGTATTGTTTACCGCAGTATCCATTGCCTGGTAAATCGCAAAACCGTCATCGAGGCTTATTAGATACTTATCTTCGACACGATTAATGCTCTCGTAAAACTTCATCATGCGGCCATTAAGCATGGCAAATTGCGTAGAATCTATCTGCAGCGCTCCTTTGGCACCCAAATTAACCAACGCTATACGGGCCCGGTTAATAAACCAATACTGGTTGGCTACGGCGTGAATAATTTTGTTGGAAAAGGCAAAAGATCCCAACTGCTCGTTGAGTTGATCATATCGATAAAACCGATCCGTAATATCGTCATATCGATAAAATCCACTATCGGTGGCGAATACCGGACGTCCGGCCAATCTGAATACATTTATGAATGTACTTTGAGGGAGGCCGTTTGCCGTATCATACAAATGAACCTGTTCAACCTGCTCTAATTTACTGTCCAGTGTAAGCAATCGCAGTCCTTTGTAACCGCTTGCCCATACCGTCGCAGTTGATATGGGCTCGATAAACTGTGTGGGATCGCTATACCCCTTGACGCGATTTGAAAAAGTCCAACCCTGCCCGGTTTTTTGAAAAACAGCTAAACCGGTATAAGTGCCCTGCAACAAGATGTTTGGCTTGTTAGCTAACTGCTGAAGCGTCCATCCGCCGGTCACGCTTGAAAGCTTGGTCAGTTTGCTTCCCAACACCTTGAATGTTCCGTCGTTATGACCGCAAAGCAATTCACCGTCAGCCACGGTCAGGTTCCATACCTGTCCCTGTGAACCTTCCACCAGCTTAAACTCAAAGAGTCGGTAACTATCTCCTGACGGCCAAGGGCTATAAAACAATCCTTGGTTAGTGCCCAGATAAATATGGCCGCCGAATATACGCGCCGCATAAACCGTACCTATACTACCGCTGTTATCGGTATAATAATGCAATGGTGCACTAATTTCGATACGGTCTATGCCGTTGTCCAGACCTGCCCATATATTCTGCTGTCGGTCCATATTCATGCTTAGCACGGTATTGTTTTGCAACCCATTGGCCTTATGTATGTGTTGCACAACGTTGCCCTCTTCATCTATAATAATCACTCCTTGCAGTATCGTGCCAAACGCATAGAAACCCTTCCGTACCCGTAGCCCATTATTTAACTGTGCGGCCTGCAGCAGCGCATCGGCGGCGTTATGCCACTTTCTTATGGACAACGTGCTATCCATGAGAAATAGGCCGGACTTAGCCGTGCCGATGAGTACTTGCCCGTTTTTGAATGGTAGCATGGCAAGCACATTAGCGCCGCCCAACATCTCTTTATCATTCAGCGGAACCAATTCATCGCCGCTTAACTCATGCAAGCCGGACGGTATAAGTTCGATAAATGTGCGGCCATGCACCCGGTGCAAGAAAAGAAACGGCTGGCCTCCCCCTTTAATAATCTGAATATTGTTGTTTTCGTAGCTGTATACCGTTGAGAACGACTGGAATAGAACACGATCTCCATCAATAACGATTTTCCAGATTTCATCCTTTATTCGTTTGTCATCATCCAGGAGTTGGCTTACCGATTGGTAACGCATCCTTCCGAACCCTACGTTTTCCCAATAGCCAAACTCTGCCAAGCCGCCTACATAAATTCTTCCCGTACTGTCAACGGCAACGCTTCTCAAGGTACCTTTGTTGGGAAGGCGGTGCAACGTCCAGTATTGGCCGTCGAAAACCATTAATCCGTCGGCATTGGCTATGTACATTACCCCATCCCGGCCTGTAGCAACGGCCCAATTCTGATTGCCTGCCCGGTAATCCGATTTGGTGTATTGCTGTACCAATGGCGAGCCAATACGCTGAAACTCCTGCGCATCTACCCTGATGGCAGCCAGAAGACAAACAACATACAAATAAACTGGTGGTTTACACATACCCGGCAGCGACATGAACACACGCAAACATAATCATTTCGGGTGTGAACAAAAAACCGCCCAAGCACGTATCAGGTCAGGGCATACTTATACGGCTTTTTTCCTCACTTTGGGTATCGTTACGGCGCGCGCCGTTTTTCATGTTTCCAAAGTTATAGGTAAGGGTGAGCCGCGCAATCCGTGTTTCATTCTTCTGGTTCACAATCGCGTTCATGTTATTGTAGCGGGTACGCACATCTTGGATGCGGGTATCGAAAATGTCGCTTACAGAAAGCTTAAGGTTTGCTTTCTTATCAAGAAATGATTTGTTCAGCCCAGCGTCGATAGACCACTGCGCTGCGATGTGATATACACTATATATCAATGAAGATTGGTAGTTAGCCGATGCCTCTGCCGTAAGGTTAGGTACGATAGTGAATGTATGGTTGCTGCGCAACTGCCAGGCAAATTGTCCCTGCCGGAGGTAATCGCCATTCAGCGGTCCCTCAAATCCCATATAAAAGGCATTAAAATTGGTGTTGCTATTCCAGAACTTCGTGATTTTAACCGGCACATTAAGGTTGGCATACCATATGTTTTGCTTTGCTAGGTTGTCGCGCGTTACCCACGTACGTTTGGTTACCTCGTCTTGATTCATGGATTCGGCGATTACATCGTTTGTACGGTTATAACCAGCACTCAGGTGATACCGTTGCATCAATGTATACGAAAAATCAAAAGCGTGGGTGTACTCCGGTCTAAGATAGGGGTTACCCTGTTCAAAGGTATATTGGTCAAGGAAATACTCAAATGGATTCAGATTGCCATAGTTAGGTCTGTTTATACGCTTGCTATAAGATAAACCGGTCTGATGATTGTCCGAAATGCTATAATTCACAAAAACGCTTGGAAAAAAATCTAAGTAGTCGCGTTGTATGCGGTTGGCCAAGGTGATGGAATTACCATCGGAAACTGTGTATTCGCTGCGTAATCCTGCTTGGACACCCCATTTACCCCATTGCGTACTGTAATTGACGTAAGCGGCAGCTACCTGTTCGTCATAGACAAAATGGTTAGTACGGCCTGCATCGTTCTGCCAAACGTCCTCCTCCAGATTCTCGAACCGCATATCATTGTCTGAAACAACATTGCTGTACTTTAAACCGGCTTCCAGCTTTTTGCCCTTGCCCATGGGATGCGTATAATCAACTTTAGCCACCCGGATATCGATAATCGTCGGCATGTCGCTACGGGAGAGCAACGGCTGACCTTTCATATCGCCCGACGGCAAATAAAACGTGTTGTCATAATGCGCTTTGTTACGGTTTGAAAACCTTGAGATATCCACATCGGCCACCAGTTTCCGGCCTGTACTGTCTATCGTAAACTGATTATTTGCATTGACGGTTATACTTGTATAGTTTCCGTCGAACACGGACGTTGTCGATAGCGTTGAATCAGGGAATGCGACATTCCTCCCGATAAACGTGTTGCTTGAGTTGTCATTGTCATTACCGCTTGCATATCCGCTCACCAGCAAGCCCACAACGTTGCGCTCAGAAGTATTGTAGTCGACACCCGCCCGGTAATTGTGACTCCGGTTTTTCCGGTTAAAATCCGTATACTGCTGGAAATCGGTATAATCATTGCCGTGCACCACGGATCGGAAAATATCGAATTCATTACCACCCCTATTATTAAGGTAGCTGTACGTACCGAAGACGTTTGTCCGGCCTGTTTTATGATTCAGATTTAAAGATGTGTTTGCCTTATGGCCGACTCCATAGCCTGTACCAAGCGAAAGCGTGCCATTCGTTCCGGCCAATCGGTTTTTTTTAAGTACGATGTTAATCATGCCGGCTGTGCCTGAAGCATCGTATTTTGATGAAGGATTGGTGATCAGTTCGATGGACTTTATCATATTACCGTCTGTATTGCGCAGGAAATTGGCGAGTTGCTCCGCAGAAAGGTAGGTTTGTTTCCCATCAATCATTACTGTCACTCCTTGTTTACCCATAAGGCTGATGTTATCATCTTTATCTACCGTCACGCCAGGCGAACGTTCGAGGATGTCCATAGCCGTGTTGCCGGCTGCCAGGGCGGAGTTCTCCACATTAACAACCAGCATGTCTGGCCTGCGCTCCACCAATGGACGCTGCACGGTAACAGCCACTTCTGCCAACAGCTTATTGGTTGCTTTCAACACGATAGCCGGAAGACTTTTTGCCGGTGTTGCCGGCGTAATGGTGATCGGGCTGATGGCATCTTCATAGCCTACCAGCATGACCGATAAAAGGAATTCTCCGGGGGCAATATCTGACAATTCGAAATACCCCTGTCCATCCGGAAAACCAGTCTTAACTACCGTAGAATCGTTTGCCAGCAATAAGGTCACCGTAGCTAAATCAAGTGGATTATTATCTTCATCTATCACTCTTCCAGCAATAGTTGCCTGTTGCGCGTAAGCAAAATCAAATCCGGCAACAACCAAAAGAGATACAAGGATATGGGTAACAGTTTTCATATTTGCGGTTATTATGACGCATCAAGCTGTACGAAAGTTGCACGTCATGCCGATTTTTTTGTGAAATAGCTGAACGACACGTTATGGTTTCCCAACGCCTGGCACCTCAATGCTGTCTGATACAATTCCTGTTGGTACCGTATCTATAATCTCCCTATCTTCAACAGGAGGAGGCATCGCTGTGCATTTCAAGCCGGATTCGGTCATTATCCATTCCGTTTTATCGGGTCGGTTGCCATCAGGATAACCGTGGTTCTTTTCACACTGATTAAAAGGCAAATCCAAGATATGTCGCTGGAGATCGCGATCAATAACCAGCTTGGTACCCACTGGTATATTAAGCTTCAGGTACAGGCGCTGGTCTCGCATAAGATCGCCGCGCTGCAGATTGAAATGGCTATCAAACGCCAATGCCGCACCTCGCTGTTCCATGCGATAGTCAATTCTGCCCGCCCTGTCAGCCGCCAGCTCATAAGTGGCACCCCGCGCCGAATATTCATAGGTAATGGATGGTGCCTGTGTTGTATCAATCCTGACAACGCGCATATACATGCGGTTTTGTCCTTCCGACAGGTGGTTGTTGCGCACTAACGCGCGTTGCCGTATACGGGATAGGCGATCAAGGCTATCGTTTTGCAGGCGGATTACCGTAAGGTCATTGCGGGATAGCTGATATACCTCGTTTTGCTCCAGGGGTCGTTCTTCAACCACCGTGCTTTCTTCCCGGAAATCATTCAACGTACGGGTGCCATATACCGTGGTGAATCCTACCGCGATCAACCATGCGACCAATAAGGTAAAGCCCGTGTATCTCCCGATGACATTTTTATTGAATAAAATCCGGATAACTAACCCTACCAATGCAAGAAAAGGGATAATCGCCACAAAAAGTGCGCTGATGAGCATCGGCGTGCGGAAACCAGGTTCAATCACGTTAAGGGGAAACATAGCCATATCCGTATCCGAGCCGAAAAAACCAAAACTGGCAACAATAGCAATGGCCAAAACCACAAACCCGACGCATAACCCCATGATAAAAAGAACCCCGATGATCTTCGCGAGAATAATAAATGTCCGAACCACGAAATTACCGGCCGAGTTCAGCCCTTTTCTAAGGCCTTCCTCGGCCCCGGTAAAATTTGAACGGAGGCCCTCCATCTCCTCCTGAAAGCTCCGTTTGAAGTTCTGCAAATTAGGTGTTTCTCCGCGCATGGCCATCCGGTCGGCACGAGTAGTAGCCAGCGGCATTACGATCCATAAAATAATATAAAGCAAAAATCCGGCACCTCCGAAAATAAAAAGCAATACCAGGAAGAGCCGTATCCAACGCGCTTCGATACCGAAATAATGTCCCAACCCGCTGCATACCCCACCGAACACTTTATCGTCGGGGTCACGCATGAGCTTACGCTGCCCGCTGATGGGAGGTACATCATAAAACGCTTCGGAAGAGCTATCGTCCACTTCCGCGCCTTCGAAATCGCTTACCTGCCCCATCTGTGTGATTACCTCGTTCACATCCGCCATCGTTATGACCTCTTTCCTTCCCTGTACAATGCGTTCGCCGAACATTTCGGCAATGCGGTTTTCGATGTCTTCAACGATTTCCTGGCTGTCCGCAGTGTTTCCGAAGTGCCTTTTCACATCGATCATATATGCGCGCAGTACCTCATAAGCATCTTCCTCGATATGGAATACAATGCCGTTTATATTAATGATGATTGTCTTGTTCATGACTATTGTTTTTTTATATACTTATCTGTTAGTTGATGTCTGATTTATCGTCTGCTTTGGGCTGCTCCGGCCGGCCCTCCATGGATGTCTGCACAGCAAAGGCCAGTTCTTCCCATGTTGCATCGAGTTTGCGGAGCACTTCCAAGCCAGCAGGTGTAATCTGGTAATATTTGCGCGGAGGACCGGAAGTCGATTCTTTCCAGTTGTAGCTCAGCAGGCCATTGTTTTTCAACCGCGTGAGCAGCGGATACAGAGTACCCTCTACCACCAGCAGCCGCGCCTTCTTGAGTTCGCTGATGATGTCTGAGGCATATATCTCGCCTCGCGAGATAATCGAAAGGATACAGTACTCCAATATCCCTTTCCTCATCTGGGTTTGCGTATTATCAACTATCATAATGCAAAGATATATGTTTTATTTTGTACTATGCAATACATAGTATTATATTTTTGTAAAAAGCCATAGCACACTCCTGTCTGGGCGTCTAGCTGCTGCTAAACTCCTTTGTACCAGTCCGTTCCCATATAGCATGACGATAGCAGCCGTATACTCATAGGTTCCGTTCATTACGGTGTCCTGCCTAAGGTTTTAAAGAACAGGTAAGGAAAGTAAAAGTATAAATACAATAAATATTAAACCGGCGAAAAGCCTTTGTAGGTCGAGTACTTTACTCATTAGTATAAGCATAATATACTTCAAAAGGGTTAACTTTGACAACTGTGTCAATAGTGACGTTTATTTCTAATGGAAAATCATTATAAAAGGCTGACCTTCCTTATATTTTCGCTTTTAACATTTGGTCTTCGGGATGTATGTGCGCAATTGTCCCTCCAAGTGGATGAATCACGGAATTTTGTATATTTCTATTCGGATTCAGTCTTGTATGCCAACCGGGTCCGGATGCGGACGGACATGCTGAACCAACTTGTGCTAAAGGCAGATTCAAGACGGATTCCATTGCGCCAAGTGAAGTTTCTTAATACAGACGAAGGCTTTTTTGCAACAACGCGACGCCTACCAGGATTAGCCAAAGAACAACTGTCGGAACGGGTAGTGGAAGGACGGATTAATATTTTTCAAGAACGGCCGGACCAATTATTGGGACCATCGGAGACAGTATAGGTACGGTGAGCGTTATCGGAGTACCAACACCAGTATTAATATGCGCATGTACTTTAATAAAGGATATGATGACCTCAAAAAAGTGAATTACGCTAACCTCAAGCTCGCCATGGCAGATAATGCGGAAAGCATCAATCTATTGAAAGATTACCACAAGAGGAAGTCAAAAAGCAAAGCGTTATACATCAGTGCCGGGGCAAGCATCGGCGCAGCATTGGTATCATTTTTAATAACAGCTAACCGAAACCACGCAGATTTCGACTTACAGCACGGATTTTCGCGCGAACCTGCAATGCCCAGGTTCACCGCCAGCTACATTTTACTGGGCGCCGGTACCGGCTTGGCTATCGGCGGCTATTTGGTTCAATTCACCGGCTTAAGGAGGCTCGAGGCTGCGATAGACCATTATAATCGATGAAAAGCCGCAAGTGATCACTTGAACTGGGCAGGATACGCGCGTGCAATCGGCCCAGCTTACGGGAATTTGACGAAAACCTGGAAGAAGGGGGATCCGAAAAAAATATATTTTTTTTGCTAAGTGTGATAAATACACTATCTTTGTAGCATCATAATTTAGGTTTATAATTGGTTAGTAAAGGTTTCCATTCTCCCCGTTTGGAAACCTTTCTTTTTTTCACGGCAGCTATACAGCATTGCTGGCAGTGTTCGTTGCTAGAGCACCAAAAAGAAACCCGTTACCTCAAAGATAACGGGAATCCGCCCCAAAGGGTTAGGGGCTATCAACTTAAATCTGATAAAAGATACATCTTCATTTTGGCATGTGAGGAATTTCCTGGATGCGGTTATTCCGTTGGTTCAATCCGCATACCCACATGGGTAACCTCACGCAACGGATTCTCGCGCATGTGTTGTTCTAAGGTAAAAACATAAGTTCCCGTATCCGGGAATCGCACGCCTTCTTTAATGAGCACTTGATGAGTATAAACGCTCCCCCCACCTTTTCCCAGCCACCGGCCATCGGATAGTGCAAGAGGCAGTTCTATGCGTTCAGTAGTATCCCGGCCATCGGGCAACGTTTGATGCAGCAGCACGTAAACGTTGGCATACTTGTAATCCGGGGTATGCCTGAAATTCAAGTATATGTGATAGGGCTGGACGGTATCGGTAATCCGGGCTACGATTTCCGGCTTTTCGTGATAATCCCAGGCATTGCCGGGTATTGCCAGATATTGATCAAGCAATGCCGAGTCCGTACAGGATACGGTCAAAAAAATCGCTCCTAAAAATGCTGCACTGAACCGATACATCTGTTAACCGTCCTGTGGTTTAGTTTGCTGCTGCCCGCCCGCTTTTCCCTTTCTTTGCCGGCCAGGTGAGCGCTTTCTGGCTTTAGCCGGCTTTCCGTTGCCCGTACCGGGTGCTTCGGCACCTTGCTTTGGTGCAGCCTGCTTTTGCCCGCTGACTTTGGCCTCTCTGCCCGAAGCCTCCGGCGCGGCTGCCTCTTTCGTTTCTTTTTTGCCCCCCCCTTTTCGTTTGCTCTTATTTGAGCGCTTTTTTTTCTTATTCCGTTCGTCCAATCGGGTCAAGCTGTCCTGCCCCACCACATTCTCATAATCATAACTAACAGGTTTTTCCTCCACAGTCTCGATCACCACCGCCCCGATATCGTCGGGCCGTACACCTTCTTTATTTAATTGGTGAATTTCCTTAACCCGATCAGTGGTAAGCGGAATCCAGTTTTCTTCACCGGGATAACTAAACCACATCAACTTTTTGAAAATATCGGTTTTCTGCAGGAATGCGGTTCCTTTCTGGGTTTCAATGCGTTCTATGTTATTCGGGATGTCTTTTAGCGCATCCATATAACTATCCAGCTCATAATTTAAACAACACTTGAGCTTTCCGCATTGTCCGGCAAGCTTCAAGGTGTTCAGCGAAAGGTTCTGGTATCGTGCTGCGGACGTAGATACGGTCTTGAAATCAGTGAGCCATGTAGAGCAGCACAGTTCCCTGCCGCAGGATCCGATACCACCAAGCCTGCTTGCTTCCTGCCGCATACCAATCTGCCGCATTTCTATCCGCACGCGGAACGCCTCCGCCATCCGCTTGATAAGCTCCCGGAAATCGACGCGGCCGTCGGCCGTGTAATAAAACGTAGCCTTTGATTTATCGCCCTGGAAATCTACATCGCTAATCTTCATAGACAGCCCCAAATCAAGGGCCATCTTTCTGGCTTTATGCATGGTTTCCCACTCCAGATCTTTAGCAGCCTGCCACTTTTTAATATCGGCATCGGTCACTTTCCGGTAAACCTTTTTGGACACCGCAGATGGATCTACATTGTTCTTTTTCAGTTGCAGCCTGACCAGCTCGCCTGTCATTGAAACATGTCCAATGTCATATCCCCCCGTATTAGGCTCTACAGCCACCATCTCACCCATTTCAAGGTACAGGTTATCCGGATTGACATAAAAATCCTTCCTTGAACCTTTGAATCTTACCTCTACGATGTTAAAGGGTTTATAGTTTGTTGGCATGTCCATATCGGCCAGCCAATCATATACATCCAATTTATTGCATCCGCTCGTCATGCAAGCACCATTGTTTTGGCAGCCTGCAGGTGTCGTTCCACACCCTCCGCCGGATGAGCAATTGCTACACCCCATAGTTGTCTATATATATTGAGTCCGCCCTGCGACGGAACGTGTGATATTTATATATTAAAACCAATTGCAAAGATAAATCTAAAAATAATATTTTCGGGTTGGCATTACGCTCAATGTGATAATGAGCTTCTTCGAACAGCCGGATGGCTTCTTCAATCTGTTCTAAGCGGTAATGTTTACTGAATTTCTGAGCAAAGTCCAGCTCTGTCTCCGGTAAATGAACCAGTTGCGACATCCCTGCCTTCAGCAGCACGGCCTGCCGCATGGTATTGACCGCATAAAGCAAAAAGCTCTTTTGATTTTCGCGGCCTAACTTGGCGAGCTCTTCATCACAGGTTTTGACGAGCTGTGAACCTGCATCCGTCACACAATACCGTAGCCAACGAATCAGAAGATCAAAATGGCCTTTACCGCCTTCGCCCAATACATCAATGGCCCGTTGAATATTCCCGTCACTGATAAAGGCTATCTCTTCAGCCTGTTGTCCGTCCAGTTGATAGGCATCTATCAAATATTTGGCAACGCTCGTATCATCAAGCCGGTTAATCTTAACCAGCTGCGTACGCGATATAATGGTATTCAGTATTTTATCCTGATTTTCAGCCACCAGGAGGAATAATGTTTTTGCCGGCGGCTCTTCTATCAGCTTCAGCAAAGCGTTGCCCTGAGACTCTAGGTATTCCGGAAGCCACATAATCAGCACCTTATATTCCGCTTCGAAAGCTTTGAGACTGAGCTTTTTTATAATATGATGAGCCTCGGCGATGTTAATGTTGGCCTGCTTATTTTCTGCCTCTAGCTGGTTACGCCAATAATCAAGGCTCAAATAAGGATTGCTCAGAAAGGCTCTTCGCCATTCCTCTGCATATGTAGTAGCCGTGTCTTCTTTATGCTTAGCAAAAAACGGATAAGAGAAATGTAAATCTGGATGGATTAACTTGCCGTATTTCCGGCAAGAAATACACGTTCCGCAACTATCGTGCGCCTGCCTGTCTTCACAATTGATGTATTGAGCATAAGCAACCGCAAGGGCCAAGCTGCCGCTACCTTCCGGGCCCAGAAAAAGCTGGGCATGGCTTACCCGGTTTTCTTTTACCGTATTGATGAGGTGCCGCTTTACACTATCCTGTCCGATAATTTCTTGAAACAGCATAATTCGCTATCGTTTACTTTTACTCCCAAATGCCGTTACGGGCGGTTAAGATAATGGGCTCTCCGTCTGTTACCACTATAGTATGTTCATGTTGCGCTACAAACCCACCACGATTACCCACCAATGTCCACCCGTCTTTTTGTGTATATGCGAGGGTAGAATGCGTAGATATAAACGTTTCTATTGCCACTACCGTATGCTTTTTAAACCGGGCCCGGTTAAAGCGGTCATAGTAATTTGCTACTTCATGCGGTTCCTCGTGCAAACTACGGCCCACCCCATGCCCTGCAAGATTTTTGATGACAGTGTAACCTGATTTCCTCGCTAGACCTTCAATAAGCCTCCCGATATCAGCGATACGAACTCCACCGCGGATTTGACCGATGGCTTTCTTCAGGATGCTTTTAGACGCGTTCACCAACGGTTGATGGCGGTACAGATCCTGTCCTACGACAAAAGAACAGCCGTTATCCGCCCAATATCCGTCCAGTTCAGCAGACACATCAACATTCACCAGATCACCTTCCTGAATGACCCGATTAACCGCCGGTATACCATGCGCTATTTCTCCGTTCAAACTGATACAGGTACAACCTGGAAAACCGTAGGTAAGCGCCGGCGCAGGCTTAGCACCCTGCTTTTCAAGAAGTTGCTTGCCGAAATCATCCAATTGCTTGGTGGTTATGCCCGGCTTGGCATACTCCTGCATGGATTTCAACGTTGTAGCCACCGCTTCGCTGGCTTTCCTGATTCCTATCCAATCAGATTCACTGCTAATAGACATATCTGCATTCCATCGCTTATTCCAGCTTATGGACAATTTTCCATAAGCAAACTTTCCAAATGTACGAATATCTTGGAGATATCGGAATTAATCCATTCAACCGCTACATTACGGCGGCCAACGCCGCAAAAAGGGATCACTTATTGCAGAAGAAAAGGTGGGCAGAAGTAGTTCACAGATACTATGGAAAAACGTAACGCACCCCAACACGAACACAGACTGGCTACGGCACTATCCGGTGTGAAAAAACTGCAAGAGATTAGCACCCGCTTAGTAACGGAGAACAACATAAATCAATTATACAACGATATTCTTGATGCTGCCGTTAATCTCATGGAGGCTGATATGGGCAGCATACAGCTTTTCGTTCCGGAAAGCGATGAACTGGTACTTCTTGCCCATAAGGGATTAGACGGCCGGACGGTCGAATGTTGGCAAACAGTAAAGGTGCCCGCATGCACTGCCTTTGAAACGGTGCCAACCATGAAGCGTCGGGTGTTTATAGCCGATATTGAACATTGCGAGTCCGTTACTGAAGACGATCGGGAGCCCTTCCGTTGGTCAGCCATCCGCTCCATACAGACAACTCCGCTGGTATCACGGGACGGTAAAGTCGCAGGAGTGCTTTCTACCTACTGGAACTGCATTCATCAACCAACGGAGTATAACCTATGGTTGATAGATATCCTGGCTCGTCAGGCAGCAGACCTCATTGAAAGGAGCAAAGCCGAAAAGACACTTCGCGAGTCGGAAGAACGGTTACGTTCAGCGGTTCTTGCCGCGGAACTCGGCACCTTCATCTGGGACCTAGAAAAAGACGAGATAAAGCCCGACGAACAGATGCTAAACCTGCTCGAAGCACCTGCAGCTACAGCCGACTTAGCCGTACTTTTCCGATCAATCCTTCATCCTGACGATGCTAACCGGTATGAGAGCGCGGTTGAAAAAGCCAGAGCACCCGGAGGCCCGGGATTAATACAGGAAGATATCCGTATAGTTCTACCCAGGGGCGGTCAACGCTGGCTTGCGTTCTACGCCCGTATGTACTCTTTAACAGCCGGCACAACTGAATACATGGCCGGCTGTGTCATGGACATCACGCACAAGAAAACGCTTGAACAACATAAAAGTGAATTTATCGCAATAGCCGGCCATGAGTTGAAAACACCCGTTACAGGTATCAAGGCCTATGCCCAACTATTGACGGATCGGTTTTATGAAAACTCGGAAGAAACCAATTTCCTCATTATCAAGAAACTGGGAAAACTCACTAACCGCCTTACCAAACTGCTGAACAAGCTATTGGATTCGACCAAAGTCATGGACGGCCCCTTAGAACTGAATCTTGAAAAGGCGGATCTGAATCTGTTGATCGGAGAATGCGTCGATGACCTGCAGTCACTTACACGGATTCACCGCATTATATTCCATTCGGCAGACCGGCAGACGGTACTGGTAGACAGAGAAAGGATCACACAGGTGTTGACAAACCTGATTTTAAACGCAATAAAGTACTCGCCGGACGGTGGTGATATCCACGTTACATCAGAAACCACCAACGATGGGCAAATCAAAGTCAGCATTAAGGATTTAGGCATCGGAATTGCCGATGGGCTGAAAGGCCGGATATTCGATCGCTTTTTCAGGACAGATGACAGTGACATGCAACGGCTTCTTGGAATGGGGTTGGGGCTTTATATCTGCGACGCCATTATCCAGCAACACGGCGGCAAGATAGGCGTAAAAAGCAATGGGCAAAAAGGCACGACTTTTTACTTCTTATTGCCACATCCCGAGACAGCAGTGGTCACCATGTCCAAATCACCGGACATCAAGCATACGCTCCGCCAAAGCGACAACGAGCATAACCAGACGGCCTGATCCGTCAGAAGCGTTTTTATTACCTGTACTCCGGATAGGTTGGATTATTCCTACGGCTGACATACTATCCATGTCTAAACGTTTATAAACGGATATACTCGTTTATCATCCGGCTGATACAATGCTGTTTACCCATTTTCGCCCTTGCCGATGGCCGAGGGAAGCCGCGGTATTCATTTGTTGTATTATTGTCTTAATTTATTTACGTACCATGAACAGATTAAAGAACAGCGTGCGCTTAACAGGATTCTTAGGAAGCAATCCGGAAACAAAAGTATTGGATAATAACAGAAGCCTTGCCCGTGTATCCATAGCAACTAATGAACGGTATCGGAATGCCCACGGCGATTGGGTTACAGACACCCAGTGGCACAACTTGGTTTTCTGGGGCAGCCAAGCCGTTTTCGCACAAAAAAGCCTGACCAAAGGCTCCGAAATATGCGTCGAAGGCAAATTGGTAAACCGGCAATATGTGGATAAGGACGGTGTAACCCGTTACGTCACGGAGATCAATGTCAATGAAGTGTTGCAACTGAACCGCAAACCCGAAAAATGATGCGATGGTGGTGCCATAACATTTTCATGGCACCGCCATTTTCCTTAGCTTTGCCCAACCAAAGAATTGCACTTATGATCAAAAACACTGCTCTATCTGATATGCACATCGCAATGGGAGCCAAGATGGTACCTTTTGCAGGCTTCAACATGCCCGTACAATATACAGGGATCAATGATGAACATGAAACTGTGCGCAAAGGAGTTGGGGTTTTCGATGTAAGCCACATGGGCGAATTTATCCTAAAAGGCGCCCACGCACTGGATTTGGTGCAGAAAATCAGCTCCAATGATGCGGCTAAACTTTATGATGGCAAAGTACAATATGCCTACATCCCTAATGAAACGGGTGGAATTGTGGATGATTTCCTCATATACCGCATCGATGAAAAAACGTATTTTTTAGTAGTCAACGCCGGTAATATCCAGAAAGATTGGGATTGGATTTCGAAATACAACACCTACGGGGTTACCATGAAAGATATTTCGAACGAAACTTCATTGTTCGCTGTCCAGGGCCCTAAGGCCACAGACGCATTGGCCAGCCTAACGGACATGGATTTGAGTACCATGGAATACTATACATTCAAGAAAGGAGTGTTTGCCGGCGTGGAAAACGTACTGGTATCAGCTACTGGCTATACGGGAGCCGGGGGGTTTGAAATCTATGTAGCCAACAAAGACGCCAAAAAAGTGTGGGAAGCGATATTGGATGCCGGCGCACCTTATGGCATCAAACCCATCGGCCTCGGCGCGAGAGACACTTTGCGGCTCGAAATGGGCTTCTGCCTCTACGGGAATGACATAGACGATACTACGTCGCCGCTGGAAGCTGGTTTGGGATGGGTAACCAAATTCAATAAAGAGTTTGTCAATGCCGAAGGCTTGAAAAAACAGAAAGAAGCTGGATTACAAAACAAGTTGGTCGGGTTTGAAATGATCGACAGGGGTATTCCACGCCATGGATATACGATAGTTGACGTAAGCGGCCAACCCATCGGCCGTGTTACATCCGGAACACAGTCTCCTACGCTGCGCAAATCTATCGGGCTGGGCTACGTTACCATGGGTCATGCTAAGGAGGGTTCTGAAATTTATATAGACATCCGCAATAATCACTTAAAAGCCAAAGTAGTTAAACCGCCTTTTGTAAAATAACATGGCAATCACTGGACCCAAAAGTATACAGGTCTGCCTAAGTCCTGCCCTATTGCCCTACTATCATCTGGATGATACCGTTGCGGTTGTCATCGATATTTTTCGGGCAACATCATCCATGTGTTATGGATTGGCAAACGGTGCCAAAGCGATTATCCCCGTTGCAGAAGTAGAAGAATGTTTGGCCTACCGCAAACATGGATATTTATTGGCCGCAGAACGCAACGGCGAAGTCGTAAAAGGTTTTGACTTTGGCAACTCGCCGTTCTCCTATACTCGGGATCGGGTTGAAGGCAAAACCATTGTGCTGACCACAACTAACGGCACACGCGCCATCCGGCACTGCGCCGGAGCCACGGCGGTCGCCATCGGATCATTTCTGAATATCGGCGCACTTTCCAACTGGCTAAACAAACAGAACCGTCATATCCTGTTGGTCTGCGCAGGCTGGAAAAACCATGTAAACCTGGAGGATACCGTTTTCGCCGGCGGTGTGATCAGCAGGATATCACATGACGACATTGAAATGGATGATTCTGCTCAAGTTGCCTTAGCGATGTTTCGTCAAGCACAGGGAGATTTGGCCGGCTTCCTTAGCAGGGCGTCCCATGCAAAGCGCATGCAGCACCTGCACATTGAGCAAGATATAGCCTTTTGTCTGCAAACAGATACGATTGCCGTTGTTCCGGTTTTGCAAAACGATGCATTGGTTTGCCTTAACGAAGACCAATATGTATCATTACCGTAGTGACCACGCCACGGTTATTTACGCCTAGTCATTTGCCGCACCTGCTTCAATAAGCGGTATTTGAGATACCCTAGTACGCCGATAATCGCCATCGAAACAACCAAAGCCAGATATTGGCGGCTCTGAAATGCTGCCACTGCACTAAGCGTCATCAAAATAAGCCCGATATTCAGCAGGGTATTGTATAGAAAGTGTCTTTTCATACCCTTTCTCTGGAATTAATATACCGGCATATCGGGTTCGAACGCATCGCGCCAAGCCAGAATACCACCTTGAAGGTTATATAAATTATCAAATCCTTCCTGTTCCAATATATGGATAGCTTGGGCACTCCGTTTGCCACTACGGCAATGGACCACAACCGGCTTGTCTTTGGCAATCTTGTCCTGTTCAAGGACAACTTCTGCTAACGGAATATTCTCGCCGTTGATATTCGAGGTTTCGTACTCAAATGGTTCACGCACATCAATCAGTTGGAAATCCTCATTGGTGTCTATCTTAGCTTTTAGCTCTTCAACCGTTATTTCTTTCATGCTGTCTTCTTTTCAACGTCAAACTTATACAAATTGCCTTTAATATGCAAGTTGTAGAGGGGATATGAAGGCACGTATCAACCGGCTCCATCTGTGCTCGGCATAAAATTACCCGCGTTCTTGATATGATACTCGCGAATACCACGTATTTTGATTATGTTTGGCTACGATAAAAGGCGAAGCTATGTTAAAGACAATACTTTATAGCATCCTGCTGTCCTGCTTTTTGGCTGCATGTGCCATCCGTCAATCTTCTGATCGAATCGTCGATACCATGGAGGTAACCCGGTTGTTGAGAACCTTGGCTGCAGACGACATGGCTGGCCGGGCTTCCTTTACACCAGGGGCAGAGCGCGCCGCTGATTTCATAGCCGGTGAATTCAAAAAAATAGGTTTAGCCCCCTTTGCGGAAGAGAATTACCGACAAACGTTCCACGTTACACGAATCAGCCCTGCAACATGGGAGATTGTATTTGACGGAGCAGAAATTCCTGAAGATCATGTTATCATATCAAGCAATAGTCCCGGCATAAACTGGAACACAGATCCCGGAGTGGCCGTCATCCAGATTAAGGCCGGCGAAGATTTCGCCCGACGTTTCAGGGAAGTAGCTGTAGGAGGAAGAGACGCTGTTGTGGTGGTTGACACCAGTTTTGCGACGCTTTTCAAGCGCTACAAGGGATATTTGATGCAAGGAAGAATCATGCAGCAAAACGCAGCACCCAGCCCATCCATCGCCTATGTATTGGCTGACTCTTTGCCGACATCGTTTCGCGTCAGCTTTACCAATACCATAGAGGAATTGCCGCTCTTTAACGTTGCCGGCATGCTGCCAGGCAAATCAAAACCTGACGAGTATGTTATTTTTTCTGCACATTACGACCATATTGGCATCATCGAGCCTGTTGGTCAGGACTCCATTGCAAACGGGGCCGACGATGATGCATCAGGCGTGTCGGCTGTAATTAGCTTGGCCCGTTACTTTAAAAACCGAAACGATAATGAGCGTACCCTCCTGTTTGTTGCGTTTACAGCTGAAGAAATCGGCCTGGTCGGTTCTAAATATTTTTCCCAGCAGTTGGACCCCGATGATGTCATAGCCATGATTAATATTGAAATGATTGGAAAGGACTCCCGTTTCGGGCCTAATGCTTTGTACGTAACAGGTTACAATCAGTCAGATTTAGCTGAAATTATGCAAGCCAACGTACAAGGCACCCCGTTTACATTCCATCCCGATCCTTATCCTACGCAAAACCTGTTTTACCGAAGCGACAATGCATCTTTAGCGGCGCTCGGCGTACCAGCCCACACGTTTTCCACGGTACAAATTGAGAAAGATCAGTATTACCATACGGTAAAGGATGAGGTTGAAACGCTTAACGTGGAAAACATCGTTTCCTCCATCAAGGCCATTGCGTTAGGAACAAGGGGTATCGTGGCCGGCAAAGATACACCACGCAGGGTTGCTAAACTGACGCCATAGCACCGTCAGCTTCTGCGGCAGATGGATATGCATTTTTTCTAAACATACGAAATCGTGGATTGTTAGTATGGTATGGGAACAGATCGACATGAAAATGACATCAAACGGAAAGGGCGCCCGTCCGGAAAAGGAAAAAGCGGAAACAACCTTAGGGACGCATTTGCTGTAAATGAACTGGGGCAGGAAGATAAAACAGCGGAAAAGTACTTAGAGGCAGGGGAAGAACCCGCAGAGAATGTCCGGCTTAAAAACCCCAACCGGAATCCGAATAAGGGCAACCAAGAGTAAATGGAACTTATCTAACATCAGTAGACATGAGTGCATCCAAACAAACCCATGATCATGAAGAAATAAAACGGTGGGCGTCTGCGCGTGGCGGCGTTCCTGCTAAGGTTAAAGGTACCGGCAATACGAACGACGAAGGTGTATTGCGTATCCATTTTCCGGAAAACAGTGAAAACAAGGACGATTTAGAAGAGATTCCGTGGGAAGATTTCTTCGAGAAATTTGACGAAGAGCAATTAGACTTCCTTTACCAAGAGAAGAAAGCCGATGGCGAGGTGAGTACATTCCATAAATTTGTTAACCGCTGACAATGAAACGGACACTTGTCTTCACTTAATGGCGACTGTCCATTCGTTGGCCCGACCGCAGTTCGGACACGTGAGAGGCTGTTCGCTTTTCGTTACGGTTTTTCCACAACGCCCGCATGCAACGGCCTCCTCATCTTGCTCCATCGTTGACAAGAATTCCTGATCCCACTCCGGCATAATGGACAGCCCCGGCCTTGCTTCAGGATTGAGCTTCAAACTGAAAGTGCCATTGGCTTCCAAGAAAAGCCTATCTACCATTCCCAAATGGCTTACCTGCATCGATCGCAGTTGTGCAAACAGTCGATTTCTTGACAACCTGCTCCGTTCCATTCCCTCCAAATTGAGGATTGAATCTGTTATCAACAATTCAATATTTCCCTGGCTTATCCGTTCAAATCGTTGATCGATAGCTGCACGCCGTGTAATTAAGCTTTGAAAAAACATGACAATTAATGCAATAACGATAACGGGCAGGAGCCCTCGGCTCGGGTCCTGCAACGGAACTCCGATAGCTGCAGCCAATGACACCATGGCAGCCATTTCGTTCCGACCGATCTGCGATGCCATCCGTTTTCCCATCACCCGCATACTTATCATCAACACCAAATAGATTATAAGTATCCTGAAAATCACCTCCACATAAAATTCGCCGGGCACTTCCCCGAAGAGGATACGGGAAACATCGGAAAGCTTGATATCTTGTTTCTCCATAACTAATTTACCGCTTTAATCCATGTCAAGCTACCGCAATTCGAACAGGCTTTTTGCTCTCCTGCAATATTGGCTTCAGCCAAGAATCCACAGGTATTGCACACGTGCGGATCGTCTTCTGCCGTTGTCGCTGAATCGAAAGATGACTCATTCAGTTCATAGGTCGTTGACATTCCCGGCCTTGGATGCTCAAAATAGAAGATGGAAAACATTCCACTGGCTTCCAGATAAACCCGTCTCACTTCACCCAAATTAAAAATCCCTTTATTCCGCAACGCGGCAAACAGCTGTTGCCTGGATATCTTGTTAGCTCTCAACGATGCCAGCTGCAATACACCATCCTTAACTAAAAGGCTCTCGCGTCCTTCAGCTAACCATTCTGCTTGTTTGCTATGAACCTGCCAAAGGTTAATGCCTTGATGAAACAACAGGGCACACACCAAGACCAGCAGTCCCAATAATACGCCCCGGTCAGCCAACTGCATAGGTACCGATACGATTGCGCCCAATGTAATCATTACAGCCATTTCAGCCATCGACAGCTGTCCGGTCATCCGCTTTCCCATAAACCTAAGCGCAACCAATAGCGCGCAGTACACTACAATGGTCCTTAAGAAAACTTCCACCAAGAATACCATCGGGGTATCACCAAAAAGAATACGTTGCCAATCCGTTATCTTAATATCTTCCTTATCCATGGCTTTTCTCATATGAGATCCGGCCTCCCGGACGCTTCTTCACTCCCTAATGATGTGCCAAAAAGTGAAACGGGTAGATTTGGACCCCGCATTATCAGGAAGTTTAGCGAAGCTGACAGTAAAACCAAAAAAAAGGACAGTGCCGTCATGCAAGTATACATATCAAACCGCCTTAACCGCATTACTGAATCAGGCATGGAAAATGATGATAAGCCATCATGCAACAATTATTTTCAATAATTGCGGGTCCGCAGTTTCAAACGGATGGACGATGCCTGTTCAGGGTATGGGCGCCGCAGCAGCAGCACATCACGTTACAACTGGTTTCACCAGAAGAACGCGTTATTCCCATGACGTTAAAGACAGATGGTTATTTCGAAGCGGTACTAGAAGATTGCTCCCCTTTAACTCGTTATTATTACCAGCTAGACAGTGGAAATTGGTACCCTGATCCCGGTTCTCACTTTCAACCAGAAGGTGTTCATGGGCCGTCAGCACCGATCAACCATGACACGTTTGTTTGGTCAGACGACACTTGGGAACCTCCCCCCATAAATGAACTGGTTATATATGAATTGCATATTGGCACCTTTACTGAATTAGGTACGTTCGACGCCGTTATTCCCCGTTTGGACGACCTGCTTGACATCGGCGTTAATGCCATTGAAGTTATGCCCGTCGCGCAATTCCCCGGAGCTCGAAATTGGGGATATGATGGCGTGTTTCCTTACGCAGTCCAACATTCCTACGGCGGACCGGAGGGGTTGAAGAGATTGGTGGACGCCTGTCATCGGAAAGGCATAGCGGTCATTTTGGATGTTGTTTACAACCATTTGGGGCCCGAAGGCAACTATTTAGGCCATTTTGCCCCTTACTTCACAAAGGCGTATCAAACACCCTGGGGAGAGGCACTGAACTTCGATGGCCCTTGGTCTGACGGCGTACGGGATTTTTTTGCCGGCAATGCACTGCATTGGTTCCATCATTACCATATCGATGGACTACGGCTTGATGCTATCCATGCAATACTGGATAATGGCGCAGTACATGTGCTCCATTATATTAATGAGCACGCAGACCAATACACGCAACAGACCGGGAAACCGGTATATATGATTGCGGAGAGCGATCTCAATGCTCCGCGGGTGATTCAGAACTTCAAGACGGGCGGCTATGGTTTCGATGCGCAATGGCTTGATGATTTCCATCACGCCCTGTTTGTATTGTTATATCCCGAGGGCAAGCAACGCTATGAAGATTTCGGGTCGTTGGAACAATTGGCTAAGGCCTATACCGAGGGCTTCGTACACAGCGGCGAATATGTTAAGGCCCGTAAGCGGAAATACGGCGCGTCTTCGGCCGGTATACCAGGCTTCAAATTCATTGTGTTTAATCAAAACCATGACCAGATAGGCAATCATAAAAACGGTGAACGTTTAGCCACATTGGTGCCTGATAATCACCTGCGTATTGCCGCTGCGGCCCTTCTTCTTTCTCCTTATATCCCCATGCTGTTTATGGGAGAAGAGTACGGAGAAGAACGGCCGTTCCTCTATTTTACAAGCCATACCGATCCGCAGCTGGTCGCGCAAGTGAGGGAAGGCCGGAAGCAGGAATTCGAACATTTTCTTGGCGATGAGGATCCACCTGATCCACAAGCGGAACCGACGTTCCTGTCTTGCATACTTGATTGGCCAAAGCGCAACCAAGGCCGGCACCGTCAATTGCTGACATGGTATAAAGCCTTAACCGCGTTGCGCCGGTCACATGCCGCACTACGGAATTTCAATAAATTGGACACACAGATCCATATTATCGGTACAGGCGCTTGGGCGCTATGGAGAAAAGACGAATCTGGGCTCTCACAGCTATTGGCTTTGTTTAATTTGTCTGACCAAAACCTGCCGTATACACTTCCGCAAAACACAAGGTGGACGTGTTTGTTAAACTCAACAGCGGCGGATATCGCTCATACAGCAGCAGTGAGCCCTTCAGCGCTTGCCATACCGCCCGTCAGCGTACTTGTATTTACCTCAACAGCATAAAAAATATTCGTTATGAAAACACTACTGTTATTTGCTTTCTTTTGTGCCGCCACCCTTGCTTGCAATCCACCAAGAAGCGGCAACGACCCCGTAAGAAGGGACAGTATAGGCGATCCGATCCACCCAACAGATACCAGCGTAACCCGGCTGGATCCCGACTCCGTCACGGATACACCCGAAGTCAGGTTTTAACAATGGCCGTGCGTATGGATCAAATCATGTCAAATATACCATGGTGGAAAACTTCTGTCATCTACCAGATCTATCCCCGGTCATTCCAAGATACCAATGGCGATGGCATCGGTGATCTGCGGGGGATAATCGACCGAATCGACTATTTGCAGTGGCTCGGAATCGGCGCCATCTGGATTTCTCCGATATATCCTTCACCAATGGTTGACTTCGGCTATGATGTAGCTGATTATACGGACATTAATACCATCTTCGGGTCTATGGCTGATTTTGACGAACTGCTATTGCAGGCGCATCAGCGCAATATTAAGGTCATCATGGATTTTGTGCCCAATCATACGTCCGACTGCCACCCGTGGTTCGTTGAGTCAAGACGTGCTACGTCATCGCCAAAGCGCGACTGGTATATTTGGAAAGACGCGAAGCCCGATGGTAGTCCTCCGAACAATTGGCGGAGTGTATTTGGCGGAAGTGGTTGGGAATGGGATGCCCCTACCCGCCAGTTTTACTTCCATGCTTTTCACAAGGCGCAACCGGATCTTAATTGGCGGAACAATGACGTGCAGGAGGCCATGTTTAACGTGATGCGCTTTTGGTTGGATAGAGGTGTCGACGGGTTCCGCGTAGACGTCATGTGGCATATCATTAAAGATGAGCTGTTCCGCGACAATCCGCCTAATCCGGAATATAAAGAGAGCCAGCCTCCGTATGACCAGCTTTTGCCTGTATATTCAACCGACCAGCCGGAAGTTCACGACATCGTGGCACAAATGCGGCAGATTGCCGATGGATATGGAGACAGGGTAATTATCGGTGAAGTATACCTTCCAATCCAAAAACTAATGGAATATTACGGGCCGAATAACGAAGGGGCCCACATGCCTTTCAACTTCTTGATGCTACGCCTTCCATGGCATGCTCCGGAGATCGCGGCAGCTATTGATCAATATGAAGGCGCACTCCCCACAGAAGGGTGGCCTAACTGGGTATTGAGCAATCATGACAATCCGCGGATTGCGAGCCGTGTGGGCGAAGCGCAAGCCCGCATAGCAGCGATGTTGCTCCTTACGCTGCGCGGAACGCCTACCATCTATTATGGCGATGAAATCGGTATGCGCGACGTGGCAATTCCGCTGGAAGAGCAGCAGGATCCCCAAGGCCTTAATATGCCTGAAAAAAATTTGAGCCGCGACCCATGCCGTACACCGATGCAGTGGTCTGCCGATGAATATGCCGGTTTTTCAAAAGTACAACCATGGCTCAGGGTGGATAAAAAATACCCGCGAATTAATGTTCAGCAACAACAGAACGATGCTTACTCCATGTTAACGTTGTACCGCAAACTTGTTCAGCTAAGGAATGACGAACCCGCATTGAACCATGGCACGTATACGCCTGTTTATTCGAACGATCAATTCATTGCTTACCGGCGAGATGCACCGGGCGCTGATAGTTTCTTTATCATGCTCAATTTGACGTCCCGGCCCTGCCGGTACAGCCAGCCTCCTTCTGACACCTTGAAAGGGCAGGTGATTATCGCGACGGCACCAGAAGCTGAGGGGATGGACATTGAGAAAGACATCTATCTGAATGGCGACGAAGGCATTGTAATACGCCTTACTGCACCTTAATATCATTCATAAACTTTATATCATGGAAGATACCATACAATCGTTGCTGCAAAAAACTTGGCACTGTGCATTGATGTGCGAGAACTGCGCTGCCGCAAGTATTAAGACGGAACAAAACGGACAGTTTGCCGATTGCATACAGCTAAGTTTGGATTGCGCTGAAGTGTGCATGCTACTCTCCAAGGCCATTAAACGGCAATCGATGCTGCTGCAGCCCCTCTTAGACCTCTGCCACTGGATTTGCCAACAGTGTGCGGAAGTATGCGGCAAACACGAAGAAGACCATTGTCAGCAATGTGCAGCTGCTTGCTTATTATGCAGCGAGGCCTGCCTATTAGCGAAAAGTAAAAACCGATAACGCATCAACACATGACTATACGAATCATCAGCAGACCCTTGCATGCCGTTCTTGACTACGTTTCTGGCGCCGTGATGTTGGCAAGCCCTTGGATATTAGGCTTTACCGGGGTCGATGCGGCAAGGAACGTGATGATAGGTTTGGGCGCCACCGTGCTGGCCATGTCCATGCTGACCAACTACGAAGGGGGGATTTTCAAAAAAATCGCCATGTCGACGCACCTGTGGGGCGACTTATTTATTGGTATTTTTTTAGCTGCAGCCCCTTGGCTGCTCTTTTTTGACAACGAAGTGTATATCCCTCATCTGGTAATAGGCTTGTTTTCAATTACGGCAAGCTTGTTGACAGTGAATACATCGCAGGTTAAGCGGCATAGGTCCATCGATTTTGTTGAGGGTAACCTTTGGTAACCGCTATTTTTGTTGTTGCTTACACCGGTATACCTGTACAGAACGCCCTTCAACCTGAATATGGCTGCCCGCAACAAGTCGGTCGGGCCAGCTATCCACCTCGGCACTGACCGTGTCGATAACCTTAACCCAAGACTCGCCATAGCGTTTATCTTTTGGCAACACAAAATCCAGCGAATCATGATAGGCATTAAAAATAAGATAAAAACTATCATCGACAATGCGTTGTCCTTTTTCATCCACCGAACGGATGCCATGCCCATTGAGGAATACAGCAAGCGAACGAGCAAAGTCGTGATCCCAGTTTTCATCCGGCATTTCCCTGCCATCTGGAAGAAACCAAGCGATATCTTCCACGCCTACACCTTTGATAGGCTGCCCGGTAAACCACTTTCTGCGGCAGAATACTGGATGTGACCGCCGCAGCGCTATAAGTTTACGGGTAAATTGCAGTAATGTATGATCGGCTTTTTCCCAATGCAACCACGAAATTTCGTTGTCTTGGCAATACGCGTTGTTGTTTCCCTTTTGGGTCCGACTCAATTCATCACCGGCCAACAGCATCGGCACCCCCTGCGACAACAGAAGCGTCGTCATGAAATTCCGTTTCTGCCGCGCACGCAATGTATTGACAGTTTCATCGTCTGACGGCCCCTCCGTTCCGCAGTTCCATGAACGGTTATGATCTTCTCCGTCTTTGTTATCCTCCTTATTGGCTTCATTATGTTTATGGTTATAAGACACCAAATCATGTAACGTGAAGCCATCATGGGCAGTTACGAAATTTATGCTTGCCGTAGGCCTTCGATAGTCATCTTGATACAAATCCGAGCTTCCGGTAAAGCGCTCGGCAAACTCAGACAGCATGCTGTCTGCACCCCGCCAATAGTCGCGCACGCAATCGCGGTATTTACCATTCCATTCCGCCCAGCCCGGCGGAAAATTACCTACCTGATATCCGCCCTCGCCCAGATCCCAAGGTTCAGCAATAAGTTTAACTTGTGAGATCACCGGATCTTGGTGAATAATATCGAAGAATGCGCTCAGCCGGTTTACCTCATGCAGCTCACGAGCTAACGTAGCAGCCAAATCAAACCGAAAGCCATCCACATGCATCTCGGTAATCCAATACCGCAGGCTGTCCATAATCAATCTTAGCACATTGGGCAGATTGGCATTCAATGTGTTGCCAGTTCCGGTATAGTCCATGTAATAACGCCTGTCATCTGCCAGTCTATAATAGTTTGCATTATCAATGCCCTTGAAACTCATGGTGGGCCCCATATGATTGCCTTCGGCGGTGTGGTTATATACCACATCTAGAATTACCTCAATGCCGGCTGCGTGCAACGCTTTTACCATGGTTTTGAATTCCTGGACTTGCTGCCCCATTGTTCCCGATGAAGCATAGCGCGCCTCCGGCGCAAAAAACCCGATAGAGTTGTATCCCCAGTAGTTGGATAGCCCGTCACCTTGCCGGTCGTTAACAAATTGGTGTACAGGCATAAGCTCAACCGCTGTAATACCCAAACTTTTAAGGTAGCTAATCGTATCGGGATGCGCAAGGCCAGCATAAGTGCCCCGTAAGTGGGCTGGAATTTTCTTATTCAGTTTAGTAAATCCCTTAACGTGTGTCTCATAGATGATGGTTTTATGGAAGGGGATATTTAATTGCTTATCGCCGTCCCACTCAAATGATGGGTTTATAACCACAGATTTTGGCATATACGGAGCGCTGTCTATTTTACTGAATGTCAGGTCACCATCGGCATGACCCAATTCATAACCCAGATGGGCTTCATGCGCATTCAATACCCCAGATATGGCTTTAGCATAAGGATCCAGCAGCAATTTATGTGGGTTATACCGATGGCCGGCCTGCGGCTCAAAAGGGCCGTGCACGCGGTAACCATACCGTTGACCTGGCCGTATTCCAGGCACATAACCATGCCAAACTTGATGCGTTCGTTCGGTCAGCGTGATTACTTTCTCCGTAACATTGTCACCTTCGCCATCAAATAAACACAGTTGAACCTCCGTAGCGTTTTCTGCGTAAATGGAAAAGTTCACCCCTTTTCCGTCCCAAGTGGCGCCGAGCGGATAAGGCCGGCCGGGATAAATAGTTTGCGTCATAGTTGCTCTTTCTATTCCAGACAACCGATTGACAACCATTTTGTTTTTTACCGCTGAACATTACCGGCCATACACTGCCACCCATTCCGCCAGCCGGCGATGTACACGTGAAGTCAAAAGTCTGGCGTCCAGCCTCCATTTCCAGTTAGCGTCCGGTTTTGCAGGAATATTCATCCGGGCTTCACGCCCCAATTTAAGCACATCCTGCAAAGGCAATATTGCCAAAGAAGCAGGGGAGGCGTAAGCCATCCGGCAAAGGGTCTCGCTGGTCCGCCGTGGCGTAAGGCTGCGCATCCCTAAATATGCCTGCAATTGCCGTTTTCCCTCTGCCGTTAGGTCATCACCGTACCAGCCGGCAACGGTGTTATTATCATGCGTACCGGTAAATACTACATCATTCTGTGAATGATGATGCGGCGCATGGATGTTTGTACCTACGTCTCCGCCGAAGGCAAATTGTAGGACTTTCATTCCGGGAATTCCTAGTTCATCCCGGAACTGGTAAATGCCTTCATGTATATCGCCGAGGTCTTCGGCTACAAAAGGCAAGTTACCCATAACTGCCTTCACCGCATTAAACAAGGCCATGCCGGGTCCCTCCTTCCAGCGCCCTTCTTTGGCAGTTTTAGCGCCTTTGGGAATCTCCCAATAGTCGTAAAAGGCACGAAAGTGGTCAAGCCGCAGGATATCATACATCGCTAGATTCTTCTCTATCCGTTGAACCCACCACGCGAATCCCTGCTTGACATGGTTTTCCCAGCGGTATACGGGCATCCCCCATGACTGCCCGTCGGCATTGAAATAATCCGGCGGCACGCCGGCCATACCCGCTAGCTGTCCTGTACCGTCTAAACAAAACAACTCAGGGTGTGCCCATACGTCCGCTGCGTCATGATTCACGTAAAAAGGCAAATCGCCCATCAAATGTATCCCCAGGTGCTGACAATGGGCTTTAAGCGCGCTCCACTGCTGATAGAACTGATACTGTAACCATTTGACCTTCTGGATCTCGTAACCATGAGAAACGCTGAGCTCCTCAATAGCTTGCTTGTCACGGCTGCGATAAGGCCGCGGCCAGGTATACCAGGGCTGGTCTTGGTGAATGTCTTTCAAGACAACATAATGTGCATAATCATCGAGCCATTGGGTCTCACGCTCACAAAACGCTTTAAAACCGGCATCTTCCATCCCTTCCCATTGCCGCAGATAATTGCGAAAAGCGATTCCGAAGAAGAAACTCTTCACTGCTAAAGCACTGTCGTAACTCACCTCTAATGCCGCCGGCAGCCGGTGCTTATCTAAATCACCTGAAATAAGCCACCCTTGTTCTGCAAACGCTTCAAGACTAATCAGCAATGTATTGCCGGCGAAAGCCGATCGGGCGCTATATGGTGAATAAGCTACACCACTGTCGGTAGGATTATGTGGAAGCATTAGCCAATATCGTTGTCCTGCCCGCTGTAAAAAATCCGCAAACCAATAAGCTCCAGATCCAAGATCGCCCATACCGAAATCAGCCGGCAACGAAAACAATGGAAGCAATACTCCCGCGGCCCGGCCCGTTGACCGCTTCGTTTCTGTGGCTACCCATACCCCCATTGGAAATTGGCGCAAACGCGTGCTTAAGAGCAAATCATCTGTAATATAGCACTCCTCGTCTGTGATGATATTACGCCATCGTTTCGGTGCTCCTTGAGGCAGTGGTATACGAGTATCTTTCCAGTCGATGTGTTCCATATTGACGGCATCATCCATTATATTCTGCCCAATACACCGTGGCACAGCCACCAGCAGCCAATCATCGGCTAACCGCCGGACGAACGAAAGGATGTGCTTGCGATACTTGCCCGCCACTGCCAAAGGTTCATAAATTCCAGACAAAAACAATTCCCGATGTGATAACCGCAATTGGGCTAATCTTTCCATCACGAAATATTTCAGCTGTCCATCGGTACGGCTTCTCCATAAGTCGCCCACCACGTCTTTAAACTGATCCGTCCTTAAAGATGCCTCTTGCCAACGATGCCGGGTTTCAAAGTCAACAGGCCGCCGATTGTCCGGATCCACAAACGAGAGATCCCATCCTTCACTTCCCTGGTAAATATCCGGAACACCCGGGCAAGTAAACTTCAGCACTACCTGCGCCAAAGAGTTCCAAATAGCCCCATCAAGCAATGAAGCATGCAAAGCACGGAAGTGTTTCAGAAACGGCGCATCTGCCCGTAACATACGCCGTATAAAACGGATCACCGCTTTCTCGTAGGCTGGGTTCGGATTAACCCAGTTGGTATGCCGCTTAGCCTCCCGCAAGGCTTTCACCAGATACGCTTCTAAACGGTTTCGATATGGAGTAAGTGATTGCCCGGGCATGGGAAATGTGCCCCATAACGTTTGATAGATGAAATATTCATCATTTACATCAGGCATATCGCGCGTTTTAAAGGGCGCATTCCACTTTCTCCAGTTTTTTACTGCTGCATCCCAGAGGCGGGGAAATGCTGTAATAACCTGCAAACGCGCCCGCACATCTTCGCCCCGTTTAGTGTCGTGTGTAGCAGTGGCATTCAACGAAAGCGGCCAGTGCCGCTGCCGATACTTCATAAACCGGTGAAAATCCTCTACAGAGCAGCCAAAAGCAGCCGGGGTACTTCCTACCTCATTTGCTCCAATATAACGGTTATAGGTATACATAAGCGTATCTTCCAACCCTTTAGCCATCAGCGCTCCACTAAGCTGCATACAACGCCGGTAAAATTCACTGATATGCCCTACCCACCGTTTGGATCCGGTGAGCGTCGGCGGAACCAATAAGCGCTCTAAAACCGTAAGCTCCTTCCGCAGTTCCGGTGTTTCCACCGCTGCGCGTTGCAGCGTTTCCCTCACTGCATCCGCTTCGGTGTCCGTAAGCGGGAACGTACGGCCGTACCAACGGTATACAGGACAATGGATAACCAATAATGCAATGGCAGATTTCAATGCCGATTCGTCAATAGTTTCCTCCGGCGCGCCATCTGTTAGTACCGAGTTACAGAAAAAAGCGGCAAGGTTATTCAATTCACCAGACATGGAGCCATACAATTGGTCATGTTTGGCCTGCCATAGCGCAGCGGACATCGAACTGTTCTGCCTCACTATACGTTGGTAAAACCGCGAAAACTGCCTTTCACTTCGCATGTCTGTCAGTACACCATTGGCCATAGCCAAAAATTCGTATCCGGTGGTTCCCTGAACAGGCCACCCGAGCGGCAAACTCTCGTCGTGCTGAAGAATTTTCTCAACAATCACATAGGTGTTTTCACCAACGAGCTTCCGCAGCCGTAACAAATATCCGGTCGGATCTGACAATCCATCCACGTGGTCTATCCGCAGCCCCGTAAATATGCCGGACTTCACCAATTCGGCTATAAACCGGTGCATGCGGCGAAAGACCCGGTTATCTTGCACATTCGTGGCGATCAGGCCATTTACCGTAAAAAAACGCCTGTAGTTTATCCGACTATTGGTTTCCCGCCAGCTGCATGGCTCGTAATATTGTAGGCCAACCAGCTCATGAATGAGCGCTTTATCCGCATTCAGCCGGGCCGGCGTTACGCTAGGCTGCCTATGGATCAGGGCTAATCCTGCGGCATTAATGGGCCAGGATTGTCCGGCAAATTCCAATACATACCGGTCATTCACCTTTCCCACTGTCACACCGTCGTCGTTAATTGCCTCTTCCAACGGCGCATCAAGTACAGGCAACATCGGTCGCTCACCAAAATAGTCGGATGCAGCGTAATGCATGTCAAAAAAATGCCTAAACTGCGAATCCGGGCCCTTCTCCAGCACATCCCACAGCCAGCGATTATCGGGATGAAGCGCCATATGGTTCGGAACGATATCCTGTATCCAGCCGATGCCTGCCGCGGATAACTTCTGTGCCACACGCTTCAATTCCCCCAGTGTTCCCAATTCCGGATTAATCTGTAGCGGATCAGTCTGATCGTAACCGTGCATGCTGCCCGGTACCGCTTTGAAAACCGGCGAAGCATAGATTGCGTCTATGCCCAGGCGTATCAGGTATGGAATCTGCCGCTCCAAATCGGCAAAAGTGAACTGCTTATGGAATTGTATCCTATACGTTGTCGTCGGTGCATTCTTCATACCATCAACTGTTTAATCGTTTCCAAATCAACCCGCCAATACTACATTTGTTCGCTAAAATGGCATGTTATTTATTCCCCGACATCAAACAACCGTGCACTTAATTTGTTGGCGTTCAAAACAACACGATGAAAACACTTGACAGATATCAACTGGAATCAATGGGATTCCTGCCTCCCGAAGGCCCATGCCTGTCCGGCGATGGCCGGTTGTTGCGGTTTTTCATTTGGCGGAACAAACCTTGGCTGGGTGTGGAAGAATATTTGCCTGCCAATATGCCAACTGATTTAAGCGCGGAAAACAAAAGCGAAGTCTATGCTGTTAATTATGGCACACATCGAGTGGAGCCGGTCAATACACTGGAGGAGATACAGGCGTTTCTGTTTAACCAATATTGACAAAGCGCGAAGGTTGCCAAGGCGCTTAGGCATGCGGAGTAATGACTGCCCGGATGCAACCATCAGCCCGCTTGTTAAATAATTCATATGCTTTGGCTCCCCTGCTTATTGGCATTGGATGAGTAAGCATGAACGCCGGATCGATTTTTCCTTCGCGGATCAGATCGAACAACAAGGGAACGTACCGTTGACCGTGCATCTGCCCACCTCGCATGGTAAGCCCTTTATTAAGGAAAAGCCCCATGGGTATTTTGTCGGCAAATCCGGCATAAACGCCTACTACAGCTACCGTTCCCCCTTTCCGGCAAGCGGCTATGGCCTGTCTCAATACGGCGGGTCTATCAGTTTCCAACTTCAATGCCTGTTTCGCACGGTCATAATAATGTTCCACGCCTTTACTATTTGCCTCCATCCCAACCGCGTCAATACAGCAGTCTGGCCCGCGGCCGCCTGTCGCCTCCTTAAGCACTTCAAGCACATCGGTATCTTCATAGTTAATAACTTCCGCATTGCTATGGCTGGCCGCTGCGGCTAGCCGGTAATCAATGCTGTCTATGACGATAACCCGTTCAGCCCCTAAATGATAGGCGCTTTGAACAGCCATCTGCCCAACACCGCCCGCACCCCATACCGCAACGATATCGCCAGGCTTCACGCCCGCCATTTCAGCAGCCATGTACCCCGTAGGCATGCCGTCGGATACAAATACCGCTTTTTCATCCGGAATATCCTCTGGGATTTTAAAGGCGCCATGATCAGCAAATGGAACACGGATATACTCGGCATGACTGCCGGCATACCCCCCGAAAAGGTGGGAATAACCGAAAATACCGGCCGTGGGATATTGGAATATTTTTTCCTGAAGCACCCCATTGGGATTCGAGTTATCGCATAGCGACCATAGTTGCTCTTTACAGTAAGTACATTCGCCGCAGCCAATGATAGACACCACCACCACGCGGTCGCCTATGGCCAACTGGTGCACCTCTGGCCCGACCTCTACGATTTCCCCAATAAATTCATGCCCCAGAATGTCGCCAGCCTGCATGGATGGAATAAATCCGTTAATCAGATGAAGATCTGAGCCGCACACGGAACTCATGGTTACCTTTACAATGGCATCGCGGGGGTTCAGGATTTTCGGGTCATCCACCCTTTCTACCCTTAAATCCCTTACTCCGTTCCAACATAATGCTTTCATAACAGAATTATATGAGCTTAAATTTTCCTGTTCGCACGCCAGCCGGTTGGCCTACCGTAGTAGGAATTTCACCCGCTTCAATAACCCGTTTGAAATTGCGTATTTCATCTTCGATAACCCCTTTAAACAACGGATTCAGCAATTTGGCAATCCCTACTCCCACTCCCCCCGCCGGGGGATGATAACTGAAAATAACCCGTACCTCTGTTCCTTGTTTTGGTGCATCAAAAAACTGTACCTTCCCAGCGTTCCTAATGATGGCCCCATCCGTAGATTGCCATCCGATGAGCCGTTGCGGTTCGTCTTTGACAATTTCTGCTTCCCATTCGATAATACCGTCCGTACCGGGTACTTTGGCTACCCAACGGGAATGTTTTTCGTCTTTCTCCTCTACCTCTTGAAGATGAGCCATGAATGAAGGTAAGTTGCGTAATGTACGCCAATATTGATATACCATTTCCCGTGGTTTGCTCACGGTCATAACCACTTTGATGTTAATGGCGGGGTTATGTATATTTTTTTTGCCTATCCAATGGCTAAGGGGGCAATACCCCAAGCTGCCCCGAACAATAAGGTAGCCCCCCGCCAGCAGCGGAATGGGGCGTCCCTTGCTTCTTCGCCATGTTTTACCCAGCAGGAATGCTCCTGCTGCCACGGATAAAAGGCGTTCGGTAATTCCAACGTTTTTTATCATTTTTTTAATCTACTTGCGCCTGGAACATTAAGTTAAGGATTGATCTGCTCGTCCAGTTCCCTGGCCTCTTCCAGGTGTTCTCGCAATGTGGGCAGTTTACCGGCAGCCCATGCGCGCAAATCATCATCGAACACACCATCTTGTCCTGAAGCACGTTCAAACAGTGCAACTGCCTGTTCATGTGATGTGACCATCATCCGGGCAAACGCTCTGTCAAACGCAGCACCTTCCAGTGTCATGAGTTCTTCCAGCATTTCCCGTTCCCGTTCGAGCATGTCATCTGGTATATTCCATCCTTTAGCGGTCGCCAATACCGTTAATTGCGTTGCCGCTGCACCATGATCCATCACCATGTGGTTTCCAAACGCGATAACGCGTTCATCGGCACCCTGCTCACTCGCCAGTTCCCCCGCCTCGATCTCAAACCGATTGCTGCTCGCCGCCATCGTTACAAACTCTTGGTTTTGCATACGCTCCCTTCCGTTGCCATCATCGTCATTACAAGACATCGTGAACACCGCACATGGCAACATCAGCCACACTACATTCATTCTCATTCGCTTTTCCATCGTCATAAACATTAAGGATAAAATTACATTTACTCTATTAACTGTTAACGTGGAGGCCTGTGCCAAGTCCGTTCCAAAATCGTTAGGCCTCTGTTTTTTCCTCATCCCGGAGTTCCTTAATCAAATCATGTGAGGCCAGCAATTTTACCTTCTGATTGGTAATTAAGGCACGCGAAGTAGGGAGGATATCCGGCTCTTGCTCTGCAGCCCTGTATGCCTTTTGCGCGGCATCTTCGCCATATTCACAGGCTTCCAAAAGTGCTTTTCGGTCATTAACTGCAAAAATGACCTTGAAATCCATCCAAAGCCGGTATATTCTACCTGGAAGTGTTGTTTTTGAATCGGATTTGCCGTCCCACCCACCAAGATGTTCCTGCAATTCGGCCTTCAATTCTTCACTTTGTATCATAAGCCGGTTAAATAATTTGCGCAAATCTGCATCAATCTCAGATAAATTGTCAATCGCTTTCTTATAACCCGCGATACGATCATTATTAATCTTCACTAAATCATTGAGTACCTCTACCGTTTTTTCCAGATTTTCCATATTACCTCCTGATAAAATAAAATATAACATATTGATTTATAACACCTTTATGCATTAAGACAAAACCATAGACACTTTGTTTTGAAATTGTGATTACAACGAATAGTAAAGGCTTTCAATCGCCGCAGCACTGTTTTAAGAAACGGGAATTACCATCGTCAAAAGCAAACAACAGGTTGGTTATTTAGGACACTCCATGTGAGCCATACTGTAATACAGCTGCGCTGCGCGTTTGGCCTGAATTTTCGCTGCGTATAGTAAGAGCAGGATACATTCAAGTTACACACCAAAAACAAAACATTATGAGATTCATTGGCAGAAAATTCCATGCAGTGTTGGATTATACGGCAGGAATAGTACTTATCGCGGCCCCTTGGCTGCTGGGCTTTGCTCCCATCGCTGGGGCAGCGTGGGTGGCCGTAATTGTTGGTATCGCCCTTATCGGGATGTCATTGCTTACGGATTATGAGGGAGGAGCCCTTAAAATAGTTCCGATGTCTACCCATTTGACGATCGATGTCGTTGCAGGGCTGATATTGGCGGCCTCACCCTGGCTGTTTGGGTTTTATGAACAGGTTTACGCACCTCATTTGATTTTAGGCATACTGGAGATAGGTGCCGGCTTATTCACGGTATCGAGCTCTCAGCATACCACAAAGCACCGGCATAATCGCGCAGGCCAATTGCGAGGAGCACATTAACCATTAACGTGAAATACTAATGCTGACATTACCGCGGCGCCTGTCTTCAGGCGCCCTTTTTTAGCTGATAGACTGTGGTTCCCGACAAATTAACCCTGGATGACCAGATTCGCGTCATCGCCCCGGCACAAAGCCTTTTACCGAAGTTGACCCTGGACAAACGCCTCCGGGCCATTGAACGACTTGAGCAGATCGGTTTACGGGTCAGTTTCGGCGATTATATTTCTGAAGTCGATGAATTCCATTCCACCAGCGTGGAACATCGCTTGAACGACCTGCATAACGCACTGCGGGACCCGGCTGTCAAGGCCATATTGGCGGTGGCGGGGGGTACGACTTCTAATCAACTGTTACCCCACATCAATTACAACCTGATTAACGACAATCCGAAAATTATTTGTGGCATTTCAGACATCACTGCCTTAAACAATGCCCTTTTTGCGAAAACCGGGCTGGTTACTTATTATGGCCCCCATTTCAATATTTTCGGGGCCAGTGAAGACATTTCTTATACGCTGGAGTATTTTAAGAGGTGCCTTTTCAGCAGTGCTCCGTTTGCATTATCTCCTCCGCACGTGTTTTATAATTCCCCATGGGAAGAAGAACCGGTTAACAACACCGGATACTGGGTAATCAACGAAGGGGAATGCAAAGGGAAAATCCTTGGAGGTAACTTTTTAACGTTTAGCTTACTGAACGGAAGTGAATACATGCCCGATATCCGCGGCGCGGTACTTTTCCTGGAAGACAATGGCCCTGAAAGTGCCGGAAATATGCAAAATCAGCTACAGTCGCTAATTAATCACTCCGACTTCGACCACGTACAGGGATTAGTTATCGGCAGATTTAAGCAAGAATCCGGCATAACCCGCAAACTACTTACAAAAATCATTAAAACCAAGGAACCGCTGTCCAGGATTCCGGTAGTGGCTAACGTAGACTTCGGACACACAACCCCAATGATTACGTTCCCAATTGGTGGATATGTACGCATACAGGCACACAAGGATAATATATATATTGAAATCAGTGATCATGAATAGCACAAAACCAACGGCTATGAATTTAGGTGATGGCATATTACGTATTTTAAACAAACAATACGCACCCAATACCCTGGTAGAAAGAGCATATAAAATCTGGATTTGGCCTTTAAAACGGATGAAACCGGTACGCCAATACTGCTGTTTTTGGGAAAAAAAGACGGACAGGGACAAATAAAGGGCGAGCGGTACGCCAGACGGCTGAAGAAAACGGCAGACGGAATCGTACTGAAAGATCATTGGGATCACAAAGGTAAAGCTACCTGATATATAGATAAATTATTTCATTAACGTAAAAAATGAGTATTATGAAAACCACATCGTTATGCAGCCTGATAATCATAGTTACTATGGTATTAGGCGCCTGCAGTACATCTACCCGAATCACGGGTTCATGGAAGGATCCTGCTATTGAAGCTAGTACAGGAGAACACAAGCGTGTCCTTGTCGTAGCAATGACCCGAAACATCGAGGTGCGCACCAAGCTGGAAAATGCACTGGCCGACAAAGCAGCCCAGCGCGGCATCAGTGTAGTTAAAAGCTCGGACATTTTTACTCCGGATTTCTTTCATCAGATTCCACCTCGCGATGAACTGTTCAGCAGAATAGGAGAAACGGGGGTGGATGCCATCCTTACCGTATCACTCATTGACAGGGAGAGCAATACCCGGTATGTGCGGGGCACTACCCGGTACGCTCCTTTTCCGATGTATAACTGGTACGGCGGATTTTACTCGTATTTCAATTACTGGCATCCGATCATGTACGATCCCGGCTATTACGTGACGGATAAAACATACTTCCTGGAGACCAATCTTTACAGTACAGAAACCGACAGACTGATTTGGTCAGCCCAGTCCGAAACAGTAAATCCAGCAAGTATAGATGCGTTTGCCGAGGAGTATCCCGATGTCCTGTTATCGCAAATGGTAAAAGATGGATTATTATTGGTTTCCCAAGCCGACTGAAGAAAGCGTTCCGCCCCGGTTGCTTTCTCTGGGGCGGAACGCTGCAATTAAGGTTGGGGGGGCTGTGTCCATCTGCTCCTTCTGAGCATAACCTTCTTTAGTGGGAGGAGACAGCGAGGGCTCATTTCCCATGGCCCGTATATGTTCGAACTTAAACTCGCCCTTTCCGTCCATGGACGTACCCATGCTCCACCGGGCATCTGGATTCTCCGGACGCTCGATGTTTGTTGAAACGAAGGAATAGTTGACTTCCTGGTTTTCCAATTCCCGCGGAAAGCTGTTCGGTATGGGGTGTACCCCTGTTACACCGCCCAGTTCTTCCAACACCGCCAACCATTGATTTTGGTGCATCGTATCCCGGGCAATCAAAAAAGCAAGCATGTCTTTCATACCCGGATCAGAGGTTGACTGCCACAGTCTCGTTGCTAAGGTGCGCCCTGTTGATTCTGCCATCACGTTGGCATACATGTCGGCGGCCAAGTTGCCACTAGCTACCACCCACGACCCGTTGAAAGGAACTCCATTGGCATCGGTTGCCATTGCCGCCAACCCCGCCGACAGGTAATGCCTGGGGTCCATACCGCCCATGATTTGTTCGACTACCGGATTTTCAGCAACCACCCCATCTATCACATCGCCTTTAGCTCCCTCAAGGTTAAGCGCCACGGCGGTGCACAGCATTTCAATGTGGGAAATCTCCTCGGTACCCGTTTCCAGCAACATGTCGCGGTATTTAACCGGGCCACGGGCGCCCCATGCTTGGAACAAGTACTGCAAGCACACCCTGATTTCGCCTTCGATACCACCAATAGCTTGCTGTAACAAACGGGCGAACTGCGGATCGGGCTTATCTACCCGTACCTGATACTGCAGTTTTTTTTCGTGATAAAACATAATAACTCATTTAAAGATGAAACGTTAATACATTACTCCACCCAACGCTAAACAACCACCATTCCATAGGCCGCTTGGTCCTTCAGATGAGCGGTAACCCACTTCTGCATTTTGCAGTGTACGGAAAAGCGCATAAGTTGTTCACTATAACCGATACGATGGTAGTCGAGCGACACAATTCTTGCTTCTGCTCACGGCAGAGGTTTGGAGACCCAATCGGTTGCCTTTATTGAT
This sequence comes from Parapedobacter composti, assembly GCF_900112315.1. GTDB lineage: Bacteria > Bacteroidota > Bacteroidia > Sphingobacteriales > Sphingobacteriaceae > Parapedobacter > Parapedobacter composti. The sequence continues at coordinate 76,256 of NZ_FOLL01000009.1, forward strand.
GCTGCTAACGGATAACAGCGGATTTCGCCGCGTACTATTAAATTTAATGCCCGGTACAGTGTCCTAAGCCAACGTTGGTCAGGCACAATAGCCATGCGGTTCCACTTGCTGAAATGCTTAAAACTGATTTTCAGATAATCGAAAAGCGCCATCAAGCTATAGTTTTCCATGCCCGTTTCCAAGAAAACAATGAAATTGATTTTACCATAACGAGCGGCTACTTCATTCACGCGGGCCATCACCACACGTTCATACTCACCTTGTGTTACCTTCCCTGCGGCCCGGTACGCAACCACATGATCAGGGTAACCATCCATTAATGCTACCATAGTGCTTTTCTTTGCTTTAACAATAATTCCATACCAACTTCGCAAGTTGGGTTGACCCTTTGGCATGGCTATGGCCTATAGTTACAAAATAGCGTAACATGAACCGCCAATCACTATTGCACATTGCCCTCGCCGGCTTTCTCGGCACCAGTGTCATGACAGTGTTCAGCTATATTCTTTCCCACCTGAGCGCCGACAATTTCAGGGAACCGCAGTTACTGGGCAAACTCCTTCAAGGTACATTATTGCCCATAAACAGCCCAATAAGTCGGCCGGCGGGCTGGGTATGTCATTATTCATTCGGCCTAGGTCTGGCAACCGTCTTTCACAATAGCTGGAAACACAGAGAGAATGCAACGCCCCTATTATCCGGCCTGATTGCGGGCGCTTGCAGCGGCACAGCAGCTGTTATTTGGTGGCACAACGCGTTCAGATTGCACCCTCATCCCCCTCTCCTCAGGCATGACCGCTTTTACCTGCAGTTATTCATAGCGCATATGCTCTATAGCATAACGGTGGCCGAAACAATAAAAGAACGTTGAACGCAGCGATGGAGACATGAGAAATCAACGGCAGTACAGCCATCGCCACGCCGTCAATTTCTACTGTTGTAATTTGTCAGCACATAATGCGCGAGCGCCGCTGCAAAAAAGCCGAGATGGAAAGCGAGCGCACGTCTATTTTTCCGAATCATGGAAGAAGCTGTCAGCAAGGATAGTCCTAACAAATACGAAATATCGGCCTTTTGGTGCCCCTTAAAGGAAATTACCGGTTTCAGGCCCACAGGTGTATCAGTGAACGCATTAACGGCTGCAAATCCCGTACCCAGGGCCTGATAGGTTTTCCTGACATTCCCGTTTATACCCAATAAAGACGGGCCCAGCAATTGCACGCCCGTAAACGCGTAATCTATAATTCCATGCCTTTTGGCGTCGATTGGCTTTTTCATTTGAATAATTGTTTTTATTTAAAAATGAAACTAGAATAAACTACTCATGTCTATGGCAATAATTATATCGGCTGCCGATGTGGGCGAATCTGCATTTCTACCACATCGCATCTGAGCGGAGTAGAAAGACAATAATAGATAGCCACGGCGATATCCTCCGCTTTTAGCATTTCCAGCTTATCCTCCTTTTCGGCTTGGCCTTCTCGGGGCTGCATATCGGTGCCTACGGCCCCCGGCTCGATGAGGGTTACCTTGATGCCCAAATCGTTCACTTCTTTACGGAGCGACTCAGAAAACCCTTGGATACCCGACTTGGTTGCTACGTAAACCGAACTGTCCTTTTCCCGGACATCTGCACTCATCGAACCGATGTTAACGATGTGTCCCGCTCCCTCAGAACGCATCCGATCGATTGCCTGCCGGCTGCATGCAAGGTAACCCAACAAGTTCGTTTTCAGGATATACTCCCAGTCACGGTACTCCCCTTCAAGGACGCTGTTAAAGGCCAGTCCAGCATTATTGATGAGCACATCCAGTTGACCGAATGTCTCGTCTACGTAATTAAAGAGCTTCTCAATGGCTTGCGAACTGGACAAATCCCCAAGTTTGCCAACCAGCTTCCCATCGGGATAATCCTGCTGCCGAAACCCCTGAAGCGCTTCGTCCATTTCTGGTTGATGCCTGCCTACAATCATCACTTGGTTCTCCCGCGCCAGTAAATAGGCCGTTGCACGTCCGATGCCTGTCGTTCCACCCGTAATCAAAATCCGCTTACCCTTCACGGGTTGGATCAATTTTTCTTCATAGATTGCTTTCACTGCTTCCATAACACGCTGCGTTTATAGAGTTAATAGTTGTTAATTACCATTCAATTACCACTTGTTGTTCGCCCTGCACCTCATACCAACAGGTGGTTGAATCCACCTCATGTGAAGCGAGCGGGCCCTCTCGCTTTCCCGTGATTCTGAGTCCAGACAGCGCGCTATCGGCTGTTTTGAACGCATACAATTTGCAAGACATCCTCCCATCACCCAAAACCTTGAAGGCCGCCTGCCTACTCCCTATGGTCATTTCCGCCGTCGGATACTCAATAAACAGCAGATATGCTCCACCGGCTATTTTGATATAGTGTCTTGGCACAACTGCAAACGGGAATCCCGCCCCATATACCTCCTGTCCTACTTCGCCTGATTTTTCCCAACCGGGATTAATATCTTCTAATGGAACCCAAAGGCTGCCATCTATCTCTCCGGTTTTCACCTCATCCGCGAGCATCTCCCTTGGTAGTACAGTAGGATAATAATAAACCATGCGATGCAGCGAATAGCGGACAAACTCGGCAAGAAGCAAAGCGTACGACCGCGATAATGGTGTGTCATCCGCTTGGGCCAAAAAATCATGAATAGCTGCAAATACTTCTATTTCTTCGTAGACCGCCGTATATGGAGCATCGTTCAGGGGGAATACGGCAAAGAACAATGGGAAGTGCGTTCCGTATCCATACCGGCAATCCCATAATGCTACGTTCTTGAAAATATTCGCCATGAGCAAATAACCTAAATTGAGGTAGCGGTTATCCTGCGTCTCTTTCCAGAGTCTTAGCATCGCACCGGCTGCGAACGCCGTATTATTCGCTTGGTAAAACAAATCAAACCCGCCTTCCATTAAAGAGTCGGCCGCCCGTTTGGCTTCATCAAAGTACTTACGTTCACCGGTAAACTCCCACGCTTGCAGCAGCAGGTGGGCGTAGATACCGGCTACATCCTTTTCTCCCCCTGCCCCCGGTTTGGCTTCCGCTTTAATCACTTCCAACGTATCCATTTTGTAAAAAATGGGCCATTTGTAGTCGAAATGATGAGCTACCTTGATAACATAATTAAGCGATTTCAAAAGCAGATCACCGGCCACCGCGTCGCCATGCAACGCCATACGGGAAAGGTTCAATAATGGATGGTGCAAATACCAAGAATCCATGATTAATGGCTTCTTATGTTCTTCGCTGCCATCAAGCTGATGCTGGGCCGATGGTAACCACCGATGAACCGTCCCTAAGTCTTCGTCATAAAAAGCAACAAGTCCCTTCTCTATTTCAGCCAACAACGGTATGGAATCCCCTGCCCATTCCTCGTATTCCTTCAGCGGCAGCAGCACCGCCAGTTGAACCATGATTTCAGGAGGGGTCTTGTAATCACACACATAAGCATTGAGGTAATTGTGCCCCTGATGATGTGACCAACACCCTTTGTGGTCAGCGAGTTCACGCCATGCCTTTACCGCAATATCGTGATAATCGTGATACACGGTCGGCGGTTTGGGTAGGTTTATATAAACGTGCGCCAGCAAGTCAATAAACTGCGTCGCTACTTCGAACTGGTCTTGAGGCGCTTTATCGGCATAAACCACAAAAGCGTCGGTAACGGTATATTCCTTGCCACCCCGCATTGGCTTGTCGACAGCGGCCGGCAATGCAAAGCCGAACTCCGGCCATTGGCCGTTTACAGTGTCTGCTACTGAAGTACCGGTATCTGCACAATAACCGTTTACTGCAGTAAGGTTTTGAAAATACAGCAAAGCGCCAGTCCCAGGATTTTTAACGCTCAAATAAATCATTCCGCTACGAATCCCTTGCTGTTCTACATGGATTTCAGCATCCGTACCGCCGAAACCACCGGCCGCGTTAAGTGCCAGAATATCTTTTGGCCAATATGGAAGATAAAAATCTTCGCTTGGCGTAAAGTAAGCGGTATAGTGCAGAAGCGGGCCATCATCGTTCTCTGCCACTTCAATGGCGACACGATAACTACCCAGTAACGACGTAAGCATGTACTCTTCCTTTGCACCCGCTGATTTGCTGTTTTCCAGTGAGAAATCTCCCGCCGGCGTGTAAGCCGCCCGGAACACGAACGTTACAGCGTCCGGTTTATTCACCGTGATAACCAACGAATCATCGGTAAGCACCACATTCATCGTTCGCTGCGCAAGCTTCCTTTCCATTAACATTGTTGCCCTTTGGCTGATGAGTTGATGGGACAGGTGCGCTGCCCAGGGTGACGCAACGTAATTCAGTTTCTTCATAGACCATCGGTTAAGCAATGTGACGTTGGACATTTTTCTCAGGCGTCCATTTACGTTCATACATAAATCAAACCAACTGCTATAAAGTGCGCTCCGTCCGATACCGCAGTAGCACTGTATACGCTCCATGCGTATACCTGTTTCAAAAACCGAATAAATCGTCCTATTTAATAAACGCTGGGATGCTTGATATCTAACCCCACAGCATCCGCGGCGAAGGTGTTACCCACAAATACGGCGTTAAGCGCCGGCCAATCGGATCTTCAGTGTGTCCCCATCTTTTGCCATCGTCCAGCGAGGAATACGCAATTCGATACGTTTGAGTCCTTTAATGCCTGTCCAATTCGAGTGGTGCTGGGTGCCAGGCATATTGATTCTCCGAAGCATTTCGCGCGATACGCCAAAAAGTCGGCGGCCGATCTGTTTTCGCTCCAGCAACGGCTCACCATGAATGGCCGCGGCATCCCTCCGGATAGCCTGATACATATTTTGCACAACAGGGTCTGCCTTTAGCTGCTGCTTAAGCTGTTTTTCAATATCGCTGTTAAGTACCAAGCGCGGCTGCGACTTCCGCAGGTGTTTTTTTCAAGTAAGCTACGTTTACCGGATTCTGCAACTTTGGGCCATTCGCTGCTTGGGTAATACCCGCGGAGCCGTCTAACAGTTGTTTGTATCGAATCAGTGCCTCTACGTAGTAATAGTCTGCATAAGACAACGGTACATCGATTTCGCTGTTTCCCGGCAGGTGCCCGGTGGAATGTTCCAATATGAAGCCGCCATTTGTGCCAATCGAGGCCTTATAGTCTGGCGATGAAAGACTTGTCAGCATCTTTTCTGCGGCCTTAAGGTAGCGCTCGCTTTCCGGCCCGCTTACATATCCCGACAACTCCAGTAGGGCCGATGCTGTGATAGCTGCAGCCGATGCATCACGCGGTGCATTGGGATCAGACACACTGAAATCCCAGTATGGTATGCCATCATCAGGAAGGTTGGGATGATCCAAAATGAAAGCAGCGATTTTCCGTGCTTGACTTAAGTATGCGTTGTCCTTGAGGTCTCTATACATGAGCGTATATCCGTACAATCCCCAAGCCTGCCCCCTGGCCCATGCGGATTCATGGCCGGCGCCTTGATGTGTGTGCTTATTGCGCACAGCGCCGGTTTCCGGATCATAGTCGATAACGTGGTATGAACTGTTGTCGGGACGGAAATGATTTTCAAGGGTAGTGTTCGCATGTGTCTTCGAAATATTCACGTATTTAGTATTGCCCGATACGCGTGATGCCCAGTTCAGGAACTCAAGGTTCATCATGTTATCGATGATGACCGGAAACTTCCATTTGTCACCGTTATGATCCCATGATCGTATGCAACCTACGGTTGGGTTGAAGCGGGAGGCCAAGGATTCTGCTCCGGTAAGCAAAACGTCCCGGTAGCGCGTGTTACCGGTAAGTCGGAGCGCATTGCCAAAACTGCAATACAACATAAATCCTAAGTCATGGGTGCCTCTATTGTCTTTTTCCCGCTCTAAAAGTTGAAGCCGCTTCTCTGCTTCCTTCAGCAAGTCAGCTTCCCGGCTGTATTCATAGAGGTACAATAACGTGCCCGGATAAAAACCGGATATCCATGACCTACTTTTAGCGGTAACCAATGAATCATTTTCCTTTATATAAGTGCGGGGCAGTACGCCTTCGGGCACCCGGCCCATCAGCGTACGGTATTGTACGGCTGCATCCCTGAGGTTTTTGTCTACAAATGTGTTGGTCAATGCTAACTTGTTTGCGTGCTGCGCACTCGCTACTGTAGTTATCAGCAGCATGAATCCTAAACTCAAGGTTCTTCTCATTTTTTGTTTTGTTATCATCTCGTTAATTGTCATTTATCTTTTGGAGTTTACTTTCGTTTAAAGGCTCAAGAACAACTGATTTCCCCGCGCGCTGACCCGTCGGTAAATTTACCGTAATAGTATCCTCTCCAGAAGGCAGCCGTAGCCGAAATGTAACGGATTTTCGCTTGCACGTAGGATCCGCCACGGCGATTCGTGCTATACCTGTGGTTGATGATTTCAACATAAACAATGCGGGTTGATGGGCAGCCAATTGGATCCCATTGCTAAAGGTAACTTCTCCCGGTTCGTAAAACACGGCAAAATGAATACCCGACTTATTGTGCGACACGGCTTGCAGCTTTTTTGAATTGCTTATCACTTGCACCGGCTGCTGCCGCAGGTAGGCCCTCGTTTCAGCCGCGGTTATCGCCGGCAGCACCATATAAGCATATGTGGCATCTCGTGGCTTTACGCCATGATCAATGGCCAACGTGAAAGTTTGTTGCGTAACGGGTTCATCCGTCGCAGAGGCCTGATGGGTAATACTTCGCCAGGTTCCGGTAGACCTGCCCTGTCGAAGCCAGATTCTACTCCCATCCAGGATAATGTATCCGATACTATCGTGATTAACCCATGCAGGACCTTGTAGCCATTGCTCACGCTCTCGGGTTTCACGTTTACCTTTTACCCAAACCGGGCCATACAATAACGACTGGTTCAGCGTGGTCATCACCGGTTGAGCCTCAGCTGCTGTGATACCGGCACCGACGCACACGATCTCGTCGTCAAAGAAAAACCACGATTTACGGGCCATCAATCCCGAGTGAGGGCTCAATAGATCAAAGGCAGTGGCGCCGTATTCGCCATCCGAAACGCCACCAACAAAAGATGTGGTGCCTTTTTTGACAATCTCCTCCCAATGCGGGAAAGTATCTACCTGCACCACGGTGGTACCGGGAATTTTACGCCAATCCCACGACGGGTAGATGTTAAAGTATTCATGGCCCGTACGGGAGATAAACTGACTGCCGTCTGCATAGAAGTGATTTTTAAGTCCTTCTTCATTGTAGGGCGATTCAATGTTGTTGGAGCGGTTGGAGTACATCCGTACCGATGCAAAATACAATGGCCGTTGGTGGGAGTGATAATGCGAATACCAGAAATATTGGTTGCTACGCAGGTTAGGCTGTTCCAGCTCGTCTTTCCGATAATCCGTGATGCGTACCAACAGTTTAGCGATATGATCATCCCGCTGGATCGAAACGGATCGCCTGGAGACGTCGCGATTCTTGATACCGGGGTCATCGAAACGTCCGAAAGGCATGGCTTTGCGCATCCCATCGAGGTAATAATCTACAACCAGTTTAACCGCGCTCGGTTCAAACGCAAATCGGGTGCCACGCAACATGTTACCCCAATAGGCAAAAGAACTAACGTATTGACGACCGTAAGACAGCGTTGAGGGCACACCGTCTGTCCGGTGATGGAAACTCATATCGGGTTTGATACCGCGATCTTCCGTAACATAAATTTGGTCGCTCATGGTCTTTATGGCCCGTGAAAACGCTGCCGTATCCTGCCGTACCAATTCGGTCACTGCATTAATGGCAGCCATTTTGATGAAGTCGCCCCCTGGGCGGGCGCCGAAGGCGTCAAAGTTTGAACGACCAGCGATGGCCAGCCCGGCAGTGAGCTCATCAGCGTCCAACGCTTCGCACATCAATAACAGGATATTCGCCATGGCATCTGGCGTACCTATCTCATTCCACCACCAGTTCTCGCATCGATAATCTTTGCGTAGCCAATGATGCAGTGCTTTTTTGAATACCGATAGTAACGACTTATCGCGGTAATATGCGCCCTCGGTCTGTTGATAGGCTTTGGCCATCATGAGAAGGTTCCGCAGATGGATTTGGTGGCCGAATCCGGTCCTACTGGTGTCACTGTAATTGATATGAGGCCACGTCCCGTTCTCAGCCATGTCGGCAACAATGCCCCGCAGTACTCCAGCATCCACGGGTTCCGCCAGCAGCGCGCCCTTCAAGCGATTGCTTATCATTTCAAAATCAGTGTCGGATTGGGCCTTAACCGAAACAATGATTAGTGCGCTGAAAAGCCAAGCAGCTATCCACTTACCGTACTGGGGTCTTGCAGTCATTTAAACAGTATTTCAAACTGCATTCATTGATGCTTATTCATAATTGGAGTTTATAATTCAATACTTACGATGATACAAACGCACGCCGAAACATGCAATCGTTTACACAATTAAATTTACGAAAACGTTGTAGTCTGCGTTTTTTGCATCGGCAGCGGTGCCGCATCCGGCGGCCGCTGCATCATCAATGAATGCCGCTGCACTGCCGAAACTTATCGTATACCAAAAAACCAACAAATAACATCTACACCTGTTAATCACATATGAAGAGAGGAGGGGATACCATGCGATTTGAAATTCCTGATTTTACGATCTTATCCGATATCAAGCCAGGCACGGTTTCATTGAAAGGCAGAGTCGTCATTTTCCATTATCCCACTCATACGATTTTAGAGCTTCTGCAATCGGAGGACCCGATATTGAAAACGATAAGCCCCCGTTATGAGTGGGAGCGCATTAATAAATACGGTGAAATTGACCGCTTCACCTTTATCGTACACCGGTATATTACCGATAACTTGATGGACGTATTCGAAAGCGCGGCAGCATGGTACCAACATATAATGGACTGGTTGGACATGAGTGAGGATGCTCTGGACGACTTCCTAGGCGAGTGGAAACCCGGCTCCGACGACTTGCCAAATTAGACGCCCTCCGGTAATGGAATGCTTGGCTACCGCCGTACCCCGCATAGATTAGTCGCACAACGAGTATGCTATCAGCCAAGGGATACTTAGCTGATTTCGATCCGCTGTCCTGTTTCCATCGCGCGGTAAATAGCTTGTAAGATCTTGACATCCTGCCGCCCCATTTCGCCGGGGACCGGGGTAGCCCGGCTGTCTTTGATTGCCTTGGCGAAATCGTCCATCTGAAGCGCTTGTTGATTCACTTCCATGCAGTCCATTTCGCCGTCTGATGTCTCTCCGTTAATTCCTTTGTAGGCATATGCCGGCGATAACGCAGCCCAGCCGTGTTCGGCCTCAGCTCGAAGTATATCCATATTTTCTGAATAACTCGTTTTGCATAATGCTGTGATTCCACCCGGGAACTCCATTTGCCAAGTCAGTGATTCTTCCACATTTTTAAACTTCTCCGGATCAGTTTTTGGCCCTTCTTGTGCGGTAACCGCTATCGGCTCCATTCCTAAAGTATAACGTGCCGCCTGCACACAATAGATTCCCACATCCATTAACGGGCCGCCACCCGCAAGTGCTTTATCCAAGCGCCACCCGTCAACGTCTCCCATTCCATTCTCGGCAATGATATGCTTAATTGTACCCTTGCGTTTTTCTTGACCAAAACGCATCATCTCAATGTTATGGGGTTCAAAGTGTAAGCGGTAACCTATAGAAAGCAGTTTGCCTGCCTCCCTTGCGGCGCCGATCATCCGATCGCACTCCTCCACCGTTACGGCCATGGGCTTCTCACAAATCACATGCTTGCCTGCCTGTAAGGCACGGATGGTATACTCGGCGTGCATTGCGTTGGGCAATACGACATAAACAATGTCGATATCCGGATTTTCCCGGATGGCATCAAAGTTTTCGTAATTGTAAACATTTGATTCCGGTATATCATATTTGCGCCGCCATTTGGGTATTTTACTGGGCGTACCTGTCACTATCCCCGCCAGGTAACAATGTGTTGTCTCTTCAAGCGCCGGCGCCAGTTGGCCCTCACTGTATTGGCCCAACCCCACCAAAGCGATTCCCAGCCTTTGCTCCCCTTCCGCCGCCGTTTGCCCATCGGCCACCTGCTCCTCAGCTTGATTGCTATTCCGTGATGCGCAGCCTCCCACAACGGGCAAAGCGGCATAGGCTAAACCACCAATGCCAGCCCATGAAAGCCGGCAAACAAACTGTCTCCGTGTATAGATGCCCGTAGCTGAAAAAATATGCCTCTTCTCCATAGACATTTTATTTTAGTGTATTCAAGATGACAGACAGGCCTTTAAATTGTTGGGATTAATTTTAAAACACACCTCCCGCCGTCTTTTTTAAAATAATTAAAACAATTTTAGCCCATTTTTTGTCAATCTCTCTGCCAGAGACGCTAAGGGGAACTTAAATGCTTAATCAAAACCGGGAAACCGGCACGTTGCATTTAGCTGTCATTGTAAAACGCGTTAGGCTTGGTGCGCTCTTTCTATCTTTTATAAGACGAAAATCTATCTAATTAAGCAAGTTATGAATAAGATTGAATTTAGCAACAAAGTGGTTCAAGAAGTAGGTTCATTAAACAGTTACGCACGTTATTTCACAAGGGATCCAGAAAATGCAAGTGATTTGGTTCAAGACACGATGCTAAAGGCATTTTCTTATTACAACAAGTTCAGAGAAGGCACTAATTTACAAGCTTGGTTGTATACCATATTGAAAAACACATTCATTAATTATTACCGCAGAAAGGTCAAAACCAATGCGATAATGGTGAAGACCGAAACGATCTCTTCCTCCGATTTATACAAAAGTTCATTGCGTAATAACGCCGAAGGAAAGTTTGTCATGAAAGACATTGAGCGGGCGTTATCCAAACTGTCTGACGACTATTATCTGCCATTTACCATGTATTATGAAGGGTACAAATACCATGAAATTGCCGAGCAATTCCAGATTCCGATAGGCACGGTCAAAACCCGCATCCACGTGGCCAGGCAACAGCTGAAGAAAAAGCTTAAACCCTATGCAAAATACTAAAAACGTTTAGGGTATCCGGTACCAAGCAAAGCCAAAGGCGGGGAGCTTCATACGTTCTCCGCCTTTTGTGCTGGGCCGGCCGGGTAACAACAAATCATGCAGTGGTTTACCAGCTATTGATTTTTCATTCAAGCGGAATTCTTGTGGCTTATTCGCAAAGTTATGTACGGTAAGCAGTGCTTGGTCGCCGCCCTGGTAAAGCATAGCAACCACATGCTTTGAACCGGTATTGAGTATTGCAAAATCACCCGATCCGATTTGAGGATATACCTTTCGTATATTGATCAACCGCTTGATATGATTTAACAGCGACGCCGAATCTGCCAACTGCCGCTGCACATTTACACGGCGGTATCCATAAATTTCGTTATCAATAACTTTACGGAAAGCCGTATCGCCCGTGGTAAAACCGCCATGCGGAGCAGCGCTCCATTGCATAGGTGTCCGTACGGCTAGTCGCTCCTTTAACGAAAGGTCATCACCCATGCCTATCTCCTCCCCATAACGGATAACGGGCGTTCCAGGCAAAGCAAACAACAAGCTATAAGCCATGCGAAGCTGATCAGGATTGGAAAGCATCGGTGCCAGACGCCTACGGATGCCCCGATCATAAAGCTGCATGGAGGTATCGGGACCAAACTGTGCATACACCTTTTCCCTTCGGCGCTTACCTAATCTGTCCAGGTCAATTTCGTCGTGATTCCTCAAAAAATACGCCCACTGTGCTGTTTCCGGCTTTTCCTTGGTGGCTTGCATAGCTTTTGCCAATGGACGCACATCCTGAATAGCCAGCGCGTAAAAAAGAAACTGGTTAACGTAAAAATTGAACATCATTTGCATGCCGCTGTTGTCTTCGCCAAAATAATCTTTGTTCTCCTCCGGAGCGAGATTCGCTTCACCCAACATGAGCGCATCGTGCTTGACACCTCTCATCACATTACGCATGGTCGGCACCAATTCCATCATCCGGACAGGTTTGTCACTTCCCGTCTCGGGTACGTCAATGATAAAAGGCACAGCATCCAGTCGATAACCGTCCATGCCCTGCCGCAACCAGAACTCCAGGATATCGAAGGCTTTTTGCTGTACCTCCGGGTTGGTATAGTTTAAGTCCGGCTGAAAAGGATAGAAACGATGGAAATAATATAAGTTGGCAAGCGAGTCGTACGACCAAGTCGTCTGTTGAACACCGGGAAACACCATGCCTTTATCGGCATCGTCGGGCAATTCTTCAGCCCAGACATACCATTTCCGGTACGGCGATTGCGGATCCTGCCGTGCAGATTCATACCAAGGATGTTTAATCGAGGTATGGTTAAGTACGACATCTGAAATTACCCTGATTTTCCTTTTCTTAGCTTCAGCGATAAATTGCCGGAAATCGTCCATCGTTCCATATTTCGGATTAACAGTGTAGTAATCCGTCACGTCATAGCCGTCATCCCATCCGGGCGACGGGTTGAAAGGCGCCAACCAGATGGCATCTATACCCAAGCTATCCAGGTATCCCAACTTCTGGATGAGCCCTTGGAAGTCACCTATCCCGTCTCCATCGCTATCTTTAAAGGTGCCCACCTCCAGACTGTAAATGATGCTTTCTTTGTACCATAGCCCTTCTGTAGCCCGTTGTTGGGCGGCCGCAAAAAAGGCTGACGCCACCAAGCCCATCATCATCGCTACGGCATACCAAGTTGTCCGGTTCATTTTCATCATGTTTCAAATTTTTATAATAACGCGCTTCCTATCGTAACAACATCATCGCATTCAATACGCGTTGCTTCTGTACAGTATACGAGCCCAAGGCAATATCCCAGAAAAAAAAGGCAGCCAAAATCAACTCAGCAAGATCGCCCCAATAATACATTGCTTTAGCGGCCTCTCGGATGGCCGTGCCACTAAACGGCGTGCCGTCAGGCAGGATATTGGCGTACATGTATTTGCCCAGAAACGCATGGGCTGCAATCCCGACAAACAGCACCCACGCGCGCAACGGTACACTCGGACGCTTCCCAATGACCTCCTGTCCGGCTATGGACCAGCAAAAAAGATATCCGGCCATAAAAAAATGGACATGCACGAAATGATGAACAAAAGTATTGGAAAGGCTCAACGCATAAAGCGGGGTGAGATATAATAAATACATTCCCCCGATATTCAGCAGCAATGCTGCTATAGGGTGACTAATTGCCCCAACCGCATCATTCCTTAATATCCCCACAACATACCGGGCTTTCGCTGCGGATAGCGACTTCAATAGCAAGGTAAGGGGCACACCCCGCACCAAAAAGACAGGAGCAAACATGCCAATGAGCAGATGCTGCGCCATATGCCCAAGGATGTCATGGTGAGCCCACATCATCATCGGCGGAAGACCGGCAACGGCTAACATCCCCATACCCATTAAAAAGAAAAGCGATCGGTGTTTCGGCCATTTGTTACCCCGGGATGTGAGCGCCCTTGCTGCCGCTCTAAGGTATAATATGGAAATAATGGCAGCAATGGTAACCGGAATCACCCACCCCCATACGGTCTGATGTTCTATGTGTTCGTGCATAGACTTATACTAAGTGGTTGATTCATTGGTCCGATGCCCCGCCTGCTTCATTAACCAGGCACCAACAGCCAGCAATGCTAAAGCCGCCGCATTCCACGCGAGATCATACGGCAGAATATTATCGACATACCGTATTTGATGCAGACGTAGCACCTTATGGTTAACTAATCCATCGAATAGCTGAAAACCACCGGCACCCAAGAAAAAGCCTGCCACCGAATGGTGCTTTGACAATTTGCCGGCCCGGCTCAAATGCAACAACATAAAGAAACCGGCAGTAATTGCTAGGAGCTCAGCAGCATGCAGCAGACCATCCGCCATCAGTCCCACATCCGTTGTAGACTGATCGTAAAAGTGGTGCCAGGCAAGCAGTTGATGAAATATGATTTCATCCACAGCAGCCATAATGCCTATACCCAGCAACATACCTGCCCGTAAAGAACGTGTATGCGAATATCTCGTGTCCATGCTGATTGATTGTCCATGCTATTATCCGCTATACTAGTTACAAGAACCTTTCCCAGGATGCAAATCGGCCGTTATTAAGCCCTACACAATATATCCACGGCGCCCACTGTACTATATATTGGCCGAAAAGTTCAATAAAGTGTATAGCGTTGACTATTTAATAAATTTTAAAACTCGCACCGACCGATATTGTTATTCTTTACATAGCGGAACAAATATGGAAACACAAGCTGAAAAACAAACCGTGTCTGGATTAGAACTTTTTTTCCAGACCATGCTGCAGGAAATTTACTGGTGTGAATTACACCTGCGAGACGTATTGGAGAACATGGAAGAACGAGCAAGCACGGAAGAGCTGAAGTCGGCCTTTCGCAATCACCGGGCCGAAACCAACGACCATGTAGCCAGACTCGAAAAAATTTTTTACCTGAAAGGTATGGGCGCGCAACCCCTATTTTGTGTAGGTATGCAGGGGCTGTTCGACGAAGGATGGCAAGTAATCGATGAAACCGAAGAGGGTTCTGCACACCGCGATTCAGCACTTATTGTGGCTGCCCAGAAAGTGGAACACTATGAGATCGCCACGTACGGCAGTTTGAGCACGCTGGCCAAGACCTTAGGGCTGCACCAGGCGTCAGAATTGCTGGAACAGACACTGGCCGAAGAAAAAAATGCAGACAGCACGCTCACCCAAGTGGCTGAAAAAGGGGTTAATTCCGAAGCCAGTGTCGAACCTGCTTCAGAAGAACAGCTTCCGCTTCCTGATACCGGTGCCATCAGCACAGAATCGGATCCTGCTATAGAAGCAATGAAAGAGGCCACCACCGGTATGGACGCTGGCGCCGGTTCAAAAAGCACACGCGATGGTACAGAAGCAAGCGCCCCCGGATCTGCGGACGCTTTGTTGATGGACGACTCCGGCCAGCCGAAAGGAAAAAAGCGGTCGTCCCGCAAAAAAGCCAACGCCTGATCCCCAAGATCGAAGAAAGTTAGAAGAAGCGCGTCATAAGCGCTTCTTCTTATGATTCATTATCCACCAAGCAGCCACGATGAATGATACCGCAGCCGCTCGCATTGCCAATTTCTTTACAACACCCTTCCTATCGTATTTCCATGCAGATTTCCATCCTTTCTCGGCCAAAACATTTGGTATATACCCCCGCTTTAGGTCGTCAAACAGTCCTTCAACAACATTAATCCGGTCTGCCAACAATAACGGCAGCCAGTGATTGAAGCTGGATTCGCTGTATTTGAAAGCATACCTCCGGATGGCTCCGCTCAACCCGGCTGGAGGCAGTGTGGTACCGAAAACTGCTGATATCGCGGGCCTTTCGTTGGAATGCAACACTTCAACAGCTTCCAGTTGCTGTAACGGGCGCTCCCAATTGAGCCTACGATGGTCGTCCCCCGTATACCGTTTCATTGGATAAGTGGGTTCATTACGTGGATCAGCATCAACGCCCCAACCTTTGATATGGTTGTATTTTATTGATTGATTATTTTCCATGAGATTCTCCTTTCGTTTAATTTCTAGCTGATGGCGGTATCAATACTGGTTTAATGCAATTATTCAGTTTAGCAGAAAAAATGTGGTAAGCATCGGCCACTTCTTCCAGCGGCACGCGATGTGTAATCATTGCTTTCGGATCAATATAACCATCTTGTATGTGCTTGATCAGTCGCGGAAGCAAGCGCTTCACGGAGGCTTGGTTGGCGCGTATGGTGATGCCCTTGTTGACGACATTCCCAATGGGAATTAGGTTGCCGGTGGGACCATATACCCCAACAATAGACACAATTCCGCCCTTTTTTACGGAATTGATCGCCCAATGGAGTGCTATAGCGGCTCCGGCTTGGATCATGAGCTTTTTTCCGGTAATGGTATGTAGTGCACTCCCCGCCGCATCCGCGCCAACCGCATCAATACAGACATCAGCGCCGAGCCAGCCCGTTTCCTTTTTTAAGAATAATACCGGGTCTTCAAGCGATCGAAAATTATAAGCCTCGCATGGACCATAGTTACGGGCAAATTCCAACCGATATTCCACGTGGTCAATAATGATTACCCGTCCTGCTCCGAAAAGCCACGCGCAGCGGGCAGCCATGATACCCACCGGGCCTGCACCGAAAATCACCACCGTATCGCCTTCTTTTATGCCTCCCATTTCGGCTGCCTGATAACCCGTCGGCACGACGTCCGTGAGCAGTACGGCATCATCAGGATCCATTCCAGTCGGTATAACAAGAGGGCCAACATCGGCATAGGGCACACGTACATATTCCGCCTGTCCGCCATCGTAACCGCCGGCGGTATGCGAATAGCCAAATATTCCGCCTACGGCAGTAGCTTCCGGATTGGATTCATGGCAATTGCCATATAATTCCTGTTTGCAGAATGCACACGTACCACAGGCAATATTAAAAGGTACAATGACGTGGTCGCCCTTCTTTAGCTTTTGGACACCCGGACCGGTTTCTTCCACGATACCGATGAATTCATGTCCAAACGTACTGCCCACGCGGGTATCCGGCACCATACCATGATAAAGATGCAGATCTGACCCACAGATGCAGGAACGGGTTACTCGAATAATCGCATCTCCGGGATGCAAGATTTCTGGGTAAGGTTTATGATCCACGCGCACACGGCGCGGCCCCCTATAATTCATGGCTAACATAACATGCTAATTAATGGTTAAACTTCTGTTTCATCGCTATCAAACTAATCGGACGATGAAGGTATGATCGAGATCTGTCCATCGCGTTCCAATACCGCATATTTGATTTGTTTCATCTGTTCGAGTCCGTGACTTAACCGGGCGGCCTCCATAATATCCTCTGTATCCACCCGGGCCTCCTTCATCCTGCCCTTCAATGGTTTCCCGTGTTCCACTAAAATCAATGGGGTACCCTCCAGCAGCCTATCTAATTTTTTGTACCTGCCTTTCAGCTTGGAAAAGACCATATCTATTCCCATCAGCACCGTAATTAATACCAACGCGTTGGTTACGGAAAAATCATTTCCCAGAAGTGCCTGTTGCGTGGCTTCCCCTATAATTAAAAGCAATACGAAATCAAACGTGGTGGTCTCCGCCAAACTGCGTTTACCCAGGATGCGGAAAACCAGCAGCAGAAATAGATATATGGCCACGCCACGCAGAAACAATTCCATATTACGGATAGATAAAATGTGCTATTTCAAAACTTTGACCGTTCACCTTCCAAACATCCACCATTGTACCTGCTTTTTTGGGGGTCAAGTAAAACCGGATAGCCGTCTCACCTGTACTGACTTTAAAAGTATAACCGATATAGCCATCGGCGAGAATTGTCTCATAGTTATCAGGAACTATCTTTTCTACTTTAAATTTGTTCAGGTACTGTTGGGGTATTAAAAAATTGATCCTATCTTGTCCACGTACCAGCCAGCCAATGGTGGTTTCATTCTCATATCGCAAGAACCGCTCATATTGCACCACCATATTATTTTTTTTCACTTCCCGCTCACTCAGTATCCCGCTGCCGAACAGACCCAGCGCCGTAAACACAATCAGGATGAGCAACAGCACTCCACAAATCCGCTGCACTTTCCAGCCCTTAATTTGATGATCCAGCTTTTCCTCCAGTTCGAGGGAATGATCAACTCGTTCTATCGTATCGCGTGCCTGCATAACTCACCTATTGCAAGAATCTCTCCGCGATGAATACTTGACCTTAAACCCCGCCCGCATCCGCATATTGTATTGTTTTTTGGCCTTCCTGTTTACAAAAGTGGATTCTGCTTTTCACCCTGCTGCTCTTTATGCGCTGGTGTGGGATTTGCGTAGTTAACTCGTAACGGAGGCAACTATGAATACGAAAAACTATGCATTGGTAACGGGCGGAACCAGCGGAATCGGATTGGAATTGGCTAAGCTGCTGGCGGCAGACCACTATAACTTGGTGATTGTTGCGCGCAACCGGCAGGAACTGGATAACGTAAGTCATGAACTTACTCGGCAATACCCGGTTGAGGTCACCACGATTCAGAAAGATCTGTTTAACCCCCAGGCTCCAAGGGAGATCATCGAAGCCCTGAACGCAAAAAACATGGTTATCGATGTGTTAATTAACAATGCCGGCCAAGGGGTATACGGCAAATTTCTGGACACAGACTTAGACCGGGAGCTTGCTATTGTCCAATTGAATATCAATGCCTGCATTGCGCTTACGAAATACGTTTTAAAAGATATGGTGGCACGCGGTTCCGGGAAAATCTTAAACGTATCTTCCATTGCAGGCAAAGTTCCCGGACCCTATCAGGCCGTATACCATGGCACCAAAGCCTTCATCCATTTCTTCAGCGAAGCCATCCGTAATGAGGTACGGGAAACTGATGTGACGATCACATCGCTCCTGCCCGGCGCTACGGCTACAGACTTTTTCAACAAAGCTGACATGGAAGCAGCGAAAATTGTGCAGGAAGGAGATCTGGCTGACCCGGCGGTGGTGGCCAGAGATGGGTATAAAGCCCTGATGGAAGGAAAAGACATGGTCATTTCAGGCTTTAAAAACAAAGTGCAGGTTGCAATGAGCAACGTCATGCCTGATGACAAAGCAACAGACATGATGCGCAAACAGCAAGAACCCGTTAATAAATAGTCTATAGCAATATAACCGTATGCAAAAACCCGATTGGTTAAAAGCAGCAACCGTCTATTCGCTCGACTTCCGCAGTTTTTATGACGGGAATGACGATGGTTTGGGAGATATCGCCGGATTAATATCTAAATTCGATTACTTGGTGGAACTGGGGGTCAATTGCATTTGGTTGGCGCCATTTTATTGCTCTCCACGACATGATGATGGCTACGATGTGGTCGACTACTTCCGCATCGATCCCCAAATCGGAACCATGGACGACTTCCGCGCGCTTGTCGCAACAGCGAAGGCACATGATATAAGAATCCTGCTGGACTTAGTGGTAAATCATACCAGCATAGACCACCCTTGGTTCAAAAAAGCACTGGAAGATCCTACTTCCGCATATTACGAGTATTATATATGGAAAAAGCAGAAACCGGAAGACGACAAAGATGACCTCATGTTTGAAGGTGTTGAGGAAAGCAACTGGGATTATGAGCCCAGCGTATCGGCTTACTTTTATCACACATTTTACAAGCATCAGCCTGATTTAAACGTCGCTAACCCTCAGGTCCAGAACGAAATCCTGCGCATCCTCGACTTCTGGATGAGCACGGGGATTGACGGTTTCCGCATAGACGCCGTACCGCATATTCTGCGCAACAAGGGCGACTGCCATTTCAAAGGTGATCCGTATCAGTTGTTGGAAGTATGGCGTAGCGCCGTGTTGAAGCATAACGAACATGCTGTTCTAATCGGTGAGGCAGACGTTGAGCCAGAAGAATACCGGGATTTTTTAAATCGGGGACAATTGACTGGATTATTTAATTTTTACATTAATAATTACACGTTTCTCGCTTTAGCCACGGAAAAAGGGACGCCGTTAGTTAATGCAATCCGGCGGTTACCGTTGGCTGATGGCCGACGCTACCTCAACTTCATCCGTAATCATGATGAACTTGACCTGGGGCGGCTCACCGAAGAGGAACGGCACCAAGTGTTTGAGCGGTTCGCGCCAGAACCATCGATGATTGTTTACAATCGGGGAATCCGAAGGCGACTGGCTTCAATGGTGCACCATAACAATCGGCAGATGGAGCTAACCTTGAGCCTGCTATTCAGTTTGCCCGGAATCCCCGTACTCCGATACGGGGAAGAAATCGGCATGGGGGACGACCTGAATCTGCCCGAACGGAAAAGTGTCCGCACCGCGATGCAATGGTCCGATCAGCGCAACGGCGGCTTTTCGGAAATGCCGCCGCAAGCCTTGAAGTATCCATTGATACAAGAAGGCCCCGCATCCTACAAACGTATCAACGTCGCGTCGCAACAGGCGGACCCTACATCGCTGCTGCAGGTAACGAAAAAGCTGATTCGCTTGCACGAAGGAAATGGTCACTTTTTTTTTGACGGCAGCTTCGAGCTGTTAGACACTAACCATAGTGCCATTCTTGCTTTCAGCTACCAAATCGGAAGTGAGCGGCTTGTTACCGTTCACAACTTTTCAAGGCAGGGTATATCAGCGATAATCATGCTACCGCACCAAACCGGTGCCAGAATTAGTGTGCTTGTCAATTCTCATCAAGTTACATCCTCCGACGGAAGGTTATCGCTCCAACTGCCCGGCTACGGATACAGTTGGTTTATCGTGCATGACACCATCGCTTAACATATGAAACCAATCGCCTTTCACGCATCCCACGAACAGTTCAGTCCATCGGCATTGTTACGTTATGCACTACTGGCACAACAAGCCGGATTCAACGCGATCCATTCATCAGATCACTTTCAGCCGTGGAGTCATCGCCAAGGGCAAAGCGGCCATGCCTTCAGTTGGCTTGGCGCCGCTATGCAGCAATGCTCCCTTCCCTTCGGGTTGATATGTGCGCCCGGACCGCGCCACCATCCAGCAATAGTAGCACAATCCATCGCTACGCTAACGGAGTTATTTCCAGATCGGCTTTGGGTAGCACTCGGCAGCGGAGAAGCGATAAACGAGCGAATCACGGGACAACCCTGGCCATCCAAAACGCAACGCAACGAACGGCTGCTCGAGTGTTTTGACATTATCCATCGGTTGTTAGACGGCCAGACGGTTACTCACCGCGGCCGGGTCTGCGCAGAAGAAGCTCGGCTATATACGTTGCCGCGCGAGCGTCCGAGGCTATTGGGTGCAGCAATAACCGAAGAAACCGCCCATTGGATGGGAAGCTGGGCTGAAGGCTTATTAACAATAAGCCAACCGCCGGAAACGCTCGATCGGGTTATCACCCGGTTCCGCGATGGCGGCGGGGTGGATAAACCGGTATATGTTAAAGTGCAGTTATCTTATGCCCGAGATAAAGCCCAAGCCGTGGCCGGTGCATTTGATCAATGGCGTACAAACATTTTCGACAGCTCCATACTGGCAGACCTTTGGAGGCCTGAACAATTTGAAAGCCTGGCAGCGTTCGTCAAACAATCGGATCTCGAGCAATCCGTTCACATTTCAAACGATATCAACCAGCATGCAGAATGGCTTAACCAATACCTATCCATGGGCGTTGACGGTCTTATCCTGCACAACGTAAACCGTGAGCAAGAGGCATTTATTGAAGATTTCGGCCAATCGGTCATCCCTCAACTGAAAACGGCTTAATGTTTTAAAAACAAACCCATATATAGGTGGTTAAATTCTAAAAGTAGATATGATGGCACAAGCGGATAAACGGACAAACGTGGCGGCAGACGGCGCTTCCGGCGTAGAACAGATCACAAACGGTGTTTGGAGATTGCGGATTTTGTTTGTAAACGTATATTTTATTGCGGCCGACGACGGACAATGGGTCTTGGTTGATGCAGGGCTCAAAGGCTCATCACGAAAAATCACCGAAGCTGCTGCCATACTTTTCGGCCATAACCGGCCACCCGCTGCGATTATTCTTACCCACGGGCATTTTGACCATATCGGCGCGTTGCCCCGTTTATTGCAACGATGGGACTCGCCGGTATACGCCCATCCCTTGGAGTTGCCCTACCTTACCGGCCAAGCCGCCTACCCGCCAGCCGACCCGTTTGCCGGAGGCGGTATGATGAGCTGGGTATCCTTTTTATATCCCAATGAACCGATCAACTTGGGCAACCGGGTCGAAGCGCTATCGAAAGAAGGCAGTTTGCCTGTGCTATCGAGATGGCGGTATATCCATACGCCCGGCCACGCCCCGGGGCACATCTCACTATTTCGCGATACCGACGGCATTCTTATCGCCGGCGATGCCTTCGTCACCACCCGCCAGGAATCAGCGTTCTCAGTGCTGCTACAGAAAAAACAGGTGTCCGGTCCGCCGAGATATTTCACCTATGATTGGGAAGAAGCCGCAGCGTCCGTTAAAAAACTACAGCAACTCAATCCGCTTGTAGCCGTCACAGGTCATGGAAAACCCGTGAAGGGCAACGAACTGACCGATGGCCTCGCACACCTTGTCAGGCATTTCGACCGTATTGCGGTGCCAAAAGCAGGCCGATATGTAGATACCCCTCCAACCGTAAACCGGCGGGGAATCGTTCGGTTGCCCGCAAACAAACATACTAGCCGGAATCGCCTGGTACTGGCATCGATAGGTATTGCTGTTGCCGCTGGATTAGCGCTTCTTTGGAAAGACCGTTTAAAGTAGTGATGGCTTCAGGCTCCTTGCCCCAAATGAATCATTAAGCCGCCGTCTACCGCATACGTCGCACCGGTCACATAGCCGCTGTCGGAAGAGGCTAAGAAGACAGCTACATTTGCCACGTCCTGTGGTTTGCCCGCCCGTTTCATCGGAATATGCTGTTCTTTCTCACGCCGCACAGCGTCATCCTCCACTGCTTCTTGGTTCATTTCGGTAAGTATCATCCCAGGCGCAATATTGTTTACCCGCACCTGTCGTTCAGCCAACTCCAGCGCCAAGCTGCGGCTAAAGTTTTTAATACCTGCTTTGGATGCGTTGTAATCAGCATTCCCAGCGGTGTTGACATCTTCGTGGATGGAACTGATGAAAATAATACTTCCCGCTGTTGACGAATCACTCCTTCTTCGAAGATACTCGCGGCAACAAAAGAACGGTCCATACAAGTTTGTTTTAATGCACCGGTCAAAAGTTTCCGTGTCCAGATCCGCGACCGGTATATTGCTCCCGTTGACACCCGCGTTATTTACTAAAATGTCCACACGTCCGTAGGCTTCGATAATCCGGTCAAACGCCCGGATCACCTGCGCTTCGTCGGTCACATCCAGTTGCAGGCAGATCGCCTCACCGCCCTGCGCCCTGATGTCTTCGGTGGTGCGCCTTCCCCCGTCCTCATCACTTCGATAAGTAACCACCACTTTGGCCCCTTCACCCGCATAAGCGAGTGCGATAGCCCGTCCGATACCTGAATCCGAACCAGTAATTAATGCAACTTTGTCCTTTAACTTATCCATTGCTGTTTTTTTTCTCGTTGATACGCTAAAAATAAACAGGAGACGACTCCCTTTGTTTGCGGCAAACAAAGGCCACTTATTGCGGTTAATTAAACATACCCCATTTTATGATATGCCTTCCAGTGTTATCAGATATTTCGATTACCATGAAGTCCGCCATGAGCTGGTCATCACGTTTCAAACAGGAGCCGTTTATAAGTACCATGACGTACCCGAAGAAATTTACATCGGACTTCAGAAAGCCCGGTCAAAAGGTAAATATTTCAACAAGCGCATCTCCGGCACATTTTCATTTGAACGGCTCTCACCTCCGGATTAGTTGGGTTAATCCGGCTTGAAAATCCCCTGCCTACCTGTCACTTCCTTCGGCGAATCGATGTTTATCTGATGATCCACACTCGGCATTAATGCCTCGATGAACGCATTCTTGATTAATTGCCATACGGCCTCCCATACCAATACGTTGGTTTCACCAAAGCTGCCTTCTATAGGTACACGTGTAGCCACCTGTTCGGCTTTCGGGTTTTCCAACAGCTGGGTTACCGCTTCCACGACAGCTTCTTTCGCTCGCTGGAAAAAGCCATCTTTCCGGTCTTCGGTTCCCATCACTTCCAGACCTTTGATAATCGGCTTAACATAACCCTTATACCGGCCGCCATCAGCGGCAAACTCGGAATACAGACCGAAGGTACCCTGGCTAACATCAAACTTTCCATACGCAATAAAAAAGTCATTAAGCTCCGGAAGATTTGCACCCTCGATTTCTGCAGTCAGATCGAACGTGGGCCGCCGTGCCAATGCATCCAGTTCCATATAAAGAGTCAGCGTTCCGCCGTAAGCCTGGGCTTCCGCTTGCAGATTGGAAGGTAATTTTTCTCCTTTCCGGGCGGTATTTTTCAGATTTTCTGCAACGATATGTGCTTTCTCCAAAGCGATATCAACAATAGGCGACGTATTGCTGTCGATATAACGGATGCTCCCATTCCTGACCTCAAACCGGTTTACGCGCAGCGGCATGAAATCTCTGAGCAGCTGCCGGAAATCGTTAGTATCTCTCGCAACCGCATCCAGCTCTGCTTTATCCTTCGTAAAAATCAATTCAGGAGATTCAAATACCAACTCCCCCACAAGCGCTCCCCGAAACAAGGATCGCCATTCAATAGACAGATCCGCCCGGTTTACACGGAAAAATTGAGCTTGATCGCCCGAAGCGGAGTCCACTTTGTTCAGGTAAAACTGGTTCAGTTGGTACGCGCCACGATACAAAGCAATATCAATATCAGCTACTTGTCCGTAGTATCCGTCCAGATTGGCCAAAGTGTTGTTGGCATACCGTAATACCATGGTGGGCAGCAGCAGCCGGAACACAATCAATAATAGCGCGATACCGGCCACAATACTGTATGCCCGTTTCCATTTGAAGTTTTTAGTGCTGCGTTGGTTATCCCTGTTCATATGTATACCGATGCTCAATCGTGCACCAACGAAATGGGCTGCAAACCCTTCCTCGGCGGCCCGCTGAGCACGTTGCCGCGTACATCGTAACGCCCCCCATGGCAGGGGCAGTCCCAGCTTTTTTCCGCATCGTTCCAAGCTACGATACACCCCGCATGTGTACACACCGGGCTCAAAGCAATTACCTCCCCCTCATAGGATTTATATACTGCGATCTGTTGCTTTTCATAGTTTACAACCGTACCCGTTCCCGATGGCAGTTCAGCCAATTCGTTCAGTTGATTGATATGCACCCGATCAGCAACAAATCGGTAAGCCACATCTGCATTTTCCTTCAAAAAACTAGCAAAACCAGCAATCGGCTTTATGCGTGAGGGGGAAAACAGCTTTTCGTAGGGATTTTCCGCTCCCAAGATGACGTCCGTCAACAACATGCCCGAAAAACTGCCCAATACGATGCCATTGCCACTGAATCCCGTAGCTACATAAGTGTCTTCATCGCCACCCGGCAGTTTGCCGATGTACGGCAAACCATCGGTAGGTTCAAAGTACTGTGCGGACCAGCGGTATTCAACCGATGACACTTTGAAATGCTTCCGGACATAAGCCTCCAACTCGCGGAACGCCGCGTGAGCATCGCCATGGCCGGTTTTATGATCAGCTCCTCCAACGATAAGGTAAGGCACCCCGTCAATGGTGTGTGTCCGGAAATAATGATAAGGGTCTTTCATATCGTAGACCAGATCATCAGGATAATTGCCATTTTCAATCCGCACAGCCAGCACATAACTCCGGTAAGGTGCACACCGCAGATGCAAAATATTCAGTCCCGGAGGTACATGGGTGGCATATACCAACCGACGAGCCCGTAGCAAGCCATTACTGGTTTGGACACGGTGATACCCATCGTCATAAGCAGTATCTTCTACATGGGTGTTTTCCAACAAGATTCCACCACGCATCACAAACCGATCGGCCAGTCCGTATACATACTTGAGCGGATGCATCTGCGCTTGCCGGTGAAATACGATGGCTTTGTGGAAATGGAGGGGTATGGACAGGCTTGCGGTCGGAGCAACGTCCACCCCTGCCCGTTGGGCCGCTGAAAAGATCTTGTCCAATAGCTCGGCCTCCTGCTCTGTCTCAGCAAACAATACACCATCTTTGTATTCAAAATCACAGTCGAGCTGATACGTAGCCACATTTCGGGCAACGGTGTCTATACCAACGCGCGTAGCCGCCGCCACCAACCGTGCACCGTCTTCGCCAAAATCACTTTCAATGGTATGGTATGGAGTATCCAGCATCGTGTTGATATGAGCGGTAGTACCCCCTGTTGTACCAAAACCAACCTGGTGTGCCTCAGCAACAACGCAATCCAGCCCTGCTTCCTGTAAACGCAGTGCGGTAGTTAGCCCTGTGATGCCGGCACCTACCACAATGACATCCCATAACTGGTCGGTCGCATCGGCGATGGTGGCCTGTGGCCTCGCCCCACTTAATTGTTGCCATACGCTGGGCAAGGCGCCGTCTCTGGGCGATGTGCCTGCGGTAGAATCGCTGTTGTGAATAGTCGCCATAGTTCGTTCGTTTCTTTGATAACATGGAGCGATGGAGATTGTTTAGCATCGTTTTTCCAAAACTTTTGGCCGTTTCATTGTTTATCCATATATTGGGAAACATAAGCGCAGACTAGCGCAGCCCTAATAATGCCACAGACCTCCTGCATTTGTCAGGCATTCACATTGCTATAGACAGGTTGTTTGCCCACATGCGGGATGGCGCGCGGCCATACTAATTGAGGTAACGTGAGTAAAACTATCATTGTATCAAACCGCCTGCCAATTAAGATCAAAGATGAAGGTGAGGGCTATGCCTTGCAACCCAGTGAAGGCGGGCTGGCCACCGGACTCGCTTCCATCCATGCACAAGGTGAAAACAGTTGGATTGGCTGGCCGGGCGTTTCCATTGACGACGAGGAGCAACAAATCTTTTTCCGATCCAAATTGAAGGAAAGCCGGCTGGTTCCGATTTTTTTGAGCGACAGAGAAATCAAGGGGTTCTACGAAGGCTTTTCAAATGAAGTACTGTGGCCCATTTTTCACTACATTCCACCTTATGCCAATTACGACCTGACCAATTGGGAAATTTACACGCGGGTCAATGAAAAGTTCCGCGACGTGGTACTTGAGCATGCTGATCCGGAAGATACCATTTGGATACATGACTATCAATTATTACTGCTACCGGGGCTACTTCGCGAAGCGCTTCCAGACGCGTCGATTGGCTTTTTCCAGCACATCCCTTTCCCTTCCCAGGAGCTTTTCAGGTTGATTCCTTGGCGCAGAGAGTTGCTGCAAGGTATGCTGGGGGCAGATCTGTTGGGTTTTCATACCTTTGACGATGTCCGCCATTTCATCAGTTCCGCCACCCGCCTTACGGCCACCAACAACAATTCCAACCGGCTTGAAGTTGAAGATCGAACGGTCTTTGCTGAACCGTTTCCCATGGGTATCGACAGCAGGCGGTTTTCGGCTTTGTCTTCAGATGAACGGGTATTGAAACGTGTGTCAGAGCTAAAGGCAACCTTCAAAGAACAAAAAATCGTACTCTCGATCGATAGGCTTGACTACAGCAAGGGCATTCTGCAACGGCTGGAAGCATTTGAACTATTCCTGCAGCAGCATCCGCAATTCCACAAACAGGTTACGCTCTATATGGTGGTCGTCCCCTCTCGGGATACCGTACCCCAATACCGCGAACTGAAAGATCAGATAGATCGGGTCGTAGGCCATATCAATGGCCAATACGGGCAGTACGACTGGTATCCCGTTGCCTATTTCTACCACGGATATCCGGTTGAGGAAATCGCTGCGCTATACAACGCCGCAGACATCTGTCTGGTTACACCCATGCGCGACGGAATGAACCTGGTCAGCAAAGAGTATATCGCCAGCCGGAACGATGAAAACGGCGTGTTGGTCCTGAGTGAGATGGCTGGTGCAGCCAAAGAACTGATTGACGCGTTAATTGTAAATCCCAATAATATCCATGATATTAGCAATGCCTTATTTACGGCACTAAACATGCCTCCTGCGGAGATGAAACGGCGTATGGCCTCCATGCGCAAAATCGTGTTTAAGTTTAATGTACAGCATTGGGCAGCATTATTTATGAGTAGACTACAGGAAATAAAAAACGTACAATCGGCTACCCGGGCACGGCTTGTTGGTACCAGTATAGAGGCCGACATCGTCAACCGGTACCGCAATGCCAGCAGCAGGCTGCTGCTGCTGGACTATGACGGCACGTTGGTGGGCTTTCAGGATGATATCGATAAGGCGTCACCTGATGACGAACTCTACGAATTGCTTGACGCACTCGAAGCCGATATCCATAACGACCTGGTCATTATTAGCGGCCGGAAGCATAGTACCCTCGAAAAATGGTTCCAAGGCCGACCATACAGTTTGGTTGCAGAGCATGGTGTTTGGACAAAGGAACCCGGTACCGACTGGCGCCTTAAAAGTGGGCTTTCCAACGCGTGGAAGGAGGAGGTAAGTACACTGATGGAATCGTATGCCGACCGCACACCGGGAGCGTTCGTCGAAGAAAAGAGTTTTTCGCTGGCTTGGCATTATCGCCGGGTGCAGCGAGATTTGGGCGCATTGCGCGCGCACGAATTAATAGATAGCCTGCGTGACTATTCCGCGGCATACGGGCTGCAGTTACTCGATGGCGATAAGGTGGTGGAGATACGCAGCGCCGAGGTCAACAAAGGCCGGGCTACCTTGGACATCCTCCACGAGAACCGGTATGATTTCATCCTTTCCATTGGTGATGACCGCACCGATGAAGATACTTTCCAGGCACTCCCTCCCGATGCCTTTACCATCAAGGTGGGCACAGAAGTGTCAGCCGCCAAATACTACCTGAAACAGCAACAGGATGTCAGGCGCTTGCTTCGCAATTTGGTTACTATCTCACAGAGCCATTAACCGATAAAAATCGGGCGATCCAGTTTCATTGATA
This sequence comes from Parapedobacter composti, assembly GCF_900112315.1. Taxonomy (GTDB): domain Bacteria; phylum Bacteroidota; class Bacteroidia; order Sphingobacteriales; family Sphingobacteriaceae; genus Parapedobacter; species Parapedobacter composti. The sequence continues at coordinate 104,861 of NZ_FOLL01000009.1, forward strand.
TACGGTAAGCCGCATTCATCAGCCCCACGTGGCTGTACGCTTGGGGGAAATTCCCCCATTGGCTTCCGTTGGTTTCGTCCACATCTTCACTGAATAACATCAGGTGGTTGGCATAAGTCAGCAGCTTTTCAAAAGTTTCTACGGCCTCATCAAGGCGCCCCACGCAGGCCAACGCCTCCACATACCAGAAAGCGCAAATCAGAAAGGTCGATTTGGGCAACCCGAAATCATCGAAATGCAGGTAACGGTAAAAAAGCCCCTGTGAGGTTTTTAATTCGGCTTCCAATGCCGCAAGGTGGTTTTTTGCGCGTTCCGACGCCGGATCCAGGTAATGCATCATAATCAATTGTAACGTACTGGCATCCAAATGCTTGCTTCCAACTGCGTTGGTGTATACTTTCCGTTCAGCATCATAGCACGCTTCAATATAATAAGCTGCCCGCTCCATAAGCGCCTCAGCCCGCTCCACCAATTGCTTATCGCCAATCAACCGGCCGATTTTGCATGCTGCCGAACTGCCGGCCCACTGAAAAAGGTTCGAGTAACAGTGGTGGTTGGCAAAGTTCCGGAACTCCCATATACCGGCATCTTTCTCATCAATGGTTTTCTCGATTTTCCGCAGGATATAATCCACCCACCGCCCGGCGTCAGACCGTTCCCTAAACACGAAACGGTAGTCGGTATACAACGGCAGCAACGCAATCATGGCTTGGCCGTAAACATCGTTTTGGATATGCTCAAAGGCTTGGTTTCCAATCCGGACAGGTTTATTTCCCTGGTAGCCTTCTAAGTCATCAAGAATGTGTTCAGTAAGCGTTAGCTGGCCGTTTATACCATAAAGCGGCTGCAACCTACCGGCATCTGCGTGGGTGATATTGGTAATGTAGTTGGCATAAAGCTCCATTTCCTCAAACTGGCCAATATAATTCAACGCCGTTATCACATAATAACTATCCCGTAGCCAACAGAATCGGTAATCCCAGTTGCGCCCGCTGCCCGGGTGCTCAGGGAGACTGGTGGTACTGGCGGCAATGATGGCGCCGGTATCCTCATACTGATGGATTTTCAAGGCCAGTGCTGAGCGGATCACCGCCTGCTGATGGAAAGGCGCAATCGTCGCGTGCCTGATCCACGTGCGCCAATATCCTACCGTTTCCCGCAGAAAATGCTCCACCGTACGTTCAAGCGGTGCTTCGAGGGGTTCGCCATACGTCAATACCAAATACTTGGTTTCGCTCAAAACAAAAGACCCCTCACCGAAAAAATGGCTCACCGGTACATTCGTCGTTAGCCGCATCTGCTCTTCGCCATTGCTGAATGTAACATGGTTACTTCCCCGGAACTTATCGAATGAACGCCGGCCGTAGTCGCCTACCGGTTCACAGACCACCCGGATACGCGGCCTGTTATCCAGCGGTTCAATTTTTCGAATCAGCATCAGCGGTTTGAAATAACGTTCGTATTGCCTGAACCGGGGTGCAAAATCCGTTATCCGGTAACTGCCGTCCGCCGTGGTAATCTCGGTCCGTAATACATTGGTATTTTCGATATAATATTGTTTACTGGTAAACTCGCCCACGGGCTGTATAGCAAAGCGGCCACCTTTTTGCGTATCCAGTAAGCTTCCAAACACAAAGGGACTGTCAAAAGAAGGCCAGCACAGCCACGAAATATTGGTATCGGTTTGGACGTGGGCAAGGTAGGCGCAGTTGCCGATAATTCCACTGTTGTAGACGTGTTTTTTTTCCATACGTTAAGCAGTTTATATTAAAACGGAATTGCTGTTTATCCCAAAAATGGGAAAAATAAGACGGATTCCCAAGTTTCAGGGTAATTACCGTTATTTGATGGGTATCCTGTCTGATTCTTGGCTGCTCACCTCCACCTCCATCAGGTGGAATGGATATTCCATTCCCTGTTTGGCCAATACCGGCAATGAAACGTTCCATACCTTGATGCCTTCGGGTGTTTGCCCCTCGTATTGTCCACGATGCGCATGCCCATGGAAAACGGCCATCACTTCGGTACGCTGGAGCGGCTCCAGCAGTCTGGAAGAACCCAGAAAAGGATAAATTTCCAATGGTTCACCGGTTATCGTATCGGTAATCGGCGCATAATGCATGATGGCAATTTTGCGGATTTCCCCTTCGTGCTGACCTAATCTGGATAACGCGCGTTCCAGCTTCAGCCCTTCATCCACCGCTTCTTGCACAAACGCCTTCATCATGTCTTCTCCGAACCGGGATAACATACGCGGACCAAACCCGCCGCCAAATCCTTTGATACCCGCAAATCCAATGCCTTTGATGACTGTCGACTCACCATCCAGCACCTGCATATTGGCCTGCTGCAACACCTCTTTGATTGCCTTATGACGCCCCTTTTCGTAATCATGATTCCCTAACACACCAACCAGCGGAATGGTAACACCTTTCAATTCCTCGGCCAACAATATGGCTTCGTCTTCATCGCCCGTATCTGTGATGTCGCCCGCGATAACCAAAACATCCGCCCGTTGGCCTATAACCGCAAAATAATCTTTCCACTTACCGCGGTCGGTTTCCCGTACATGCAGATCGCCTATCGCTGCTATCCGTAGTTGTTTCTTTTCCACGCTTATACTGTCTTTATCGTATACGCTTTATAGTTCCAAATTTTGATGTCCACTTCGTATTGTGTCTGATCGATGAGCGGCCCCCTGCAAACTTTTTCCAGCGAAGGCGGCAAATCATACTGTTCCTTTGCACGGCTGAGCAGATCGTGGAACAACCAATCCGGTATGATGTTCCGGTAGTCAGCCGGATACACAAACTGGAAAATCAGCAACTGCGCCAACAGCAAGTGCCAGTGGGCATCCAACCGTTTCCAGAGCCTTGCCCAATCCAGCCGATGGCCCACTTTCAGCAGCAGGTGATTGATGTCGGCGCTATCGTTCCGTTCACGGTTTTGCACATAAATTTTACACCAAATCAGCTCCTCCGGCGGAACAAATTTGACAGGTATACCGTAGAAGTCGCCTTCTTCTGCATGCGCAAACCAAGTGTCGTCAACCTTGCAGATGTTATTTACTGTATCGAATATAATATCGATAAAATGCTCGCCATCAAACACTTTAGCTAACCAACGGGAGTCGGTCAATTCCGTACGGTACCCCTTATCTGCAAAGCATTTGAGTATCTTCGGGTATTCCTGCGCCTGGCAAAATAGATCTAAATCCTTAGTTGCCCGCTGCACACCTGTGTAGTGCACAATCGCATATCCTCCGCCGATTAAGAAATCGCACTGATGTTCCTGTAACAGGGCCAGTGCTTCGCGGTAAATGGTGACTATCTTTTCGTTTATCATCCCTGTTAAGAGACAATCATCACGATAGCATTGTTTGGAATTACGCTAAAAAAGGTTAGAGCGCCTTCTGCATTACGTAATCATCCAGAATATAACCATGAAAAGGAATTTCAACCGTCTCAACCACCACGAATCCTTGCCGCTCGTAAAATGCCCGAGCGGGATTATGCCGATACACATTGAGTTCCAGGAGACGCATCCCGGCGGCAAGCGCGATGGCTGCGGCGTGGTTAATCAACAGCTTTCCAGTCCCTTTCCCTTGCTCAGCCGGCAGGATGTAAAGTTTTTCAATCCGCATGGTGCCCGTTGCAGACGGCTTGGGGCGAAAGCCAATAAAACCCACGGAAATATCCTCGCGCAGGGCTAAAGCAAACTCCTGTCCGGATGCCATCTGTTCTTCCAGCGCTGCTATGGAGTACAGATGATGAAGCATCACCTCAATCTGGCCGTGTGGCAAGAGCTCCTTGTATGCAGGCCACCAGATTTCGTGGGCCAACCGGTGTATAATAGGCGCATCACCTGTTGTCGCCGTCCGTATGGCTATCCCGTTCATAACTGTTCCCCCACTACGCCGCGGCCTTCCTTAAAACGAATGGAGTAAAACCCGTCCGCTTCCGTTATGTAGTGCCCCTCCTGCTGGGGTTTCAGCCCTACAACGGTATGCGGTACATTACCATATACGTATATCGACTCCCCTTGGGCTTTCCATTTACTGAATCCGGACCTGGCAACGAATATCCGTCTGCCGCGGCCCAACAGTGCGGCATTGATGGCATCGGCATATTGAAGCAATGCTACCGGATCAGCCTGGTCGGAAAGAATATTCGCTGCCCCATACCCTTGGGCTATTAAATATCGTATGGCCGCATCCAGAAACGAACCCGACAACGGAAACACGGACACATGATCCTGCAATGACATTATCGGTTCATTGGTTAACAGAACATCCACCTTTATTCCGCGGCCGGCAGCCACCGTAAAGCTGCTCTTATTGGCAATGACAGTAGGGCTCCATTCCAATAATTGCCCCACCAACGATGGGGGGATGCTCTGAATATCTTCGATAACTAAAGCCGGTTCTTGGTCTTCCCGTACGATGTGATGTGAAGACATGGTATTGGCGGTTAGTTTCCCAGCTTCCGCAAGGCAATATAAGCCATCAATCCCGTGCTTTGGGCCAACGCTTCTTCGTCAATGTCAAACGTAGGGGTATGCACTGCTGAAGTAATTCCTTTGGCCTGGCTACCCGTGCCCAACCGATAGAAGCAGGCATCTGTCTCTTGCGAATAATAGGCAAAATCCTCCGCTGCCAGCCAAAGGTCAAGATCCAGCACATTTTCCTTACCCAAGAACTCTTCGGCAAAACCACGCACCTCAGCTGTCAATTGCTCCTCATTGATAAGGAACGGATACCCCACACGCACCTCGAAGTCGCACGCTCCCCCCATACTTTCAGCGATGCCTATTGCCATCTTTTTCATCCGTACATGGGCTTCCTTACGCCAGTCCTCATCAAATGTCCGGAAAGTCCCTTCCAGGTAAACCTCATTCGGTATCACATTGGTAGCTCCGTTTGCAATTACTTTTCCAATAGACAATACACTGGGCATTTTCGGATCTGCCATACGGCTTACCACTTGCTGCAACGCCGTAATAATATGGGCGGTAATGACTACCGGGTCGATGTTCTGCTGTGGTTGCGCCCCATGGCCGCCCTTTCCACTTACCGTGATGTAGAGCTCATCGGTAGACGCCATGTACTTACCTGCACGGAAACCTACCTTACCGGCGGGTATTAGCGGCATCACGTGCTGACCAACGATAGCTTGGGGGGCAGGGTTTTGCAGCACTCCCTCCTTAATCATCAAGCTGGCTCCCCCAGGCAACTTTTCTTCGCCGGGCTGAAAAATCAGTTTTACCGTGCCGCCGAAGTCTGCCTTTAACGCCTGCAGGATACGTGCGGTACCTAACAGCGAAGCCGTATGCGCATCATGCCCGCAAGCATGCATTACACCGGCATTCATAGAACCATACGGACGGCCAGCCACTTCTTGGATAGGCAGCGCATCCATATCGGCACGCAGAGCGATCACCCGATCCGAACGTAGGTCGCCCTGAATATGCGCCACTACGCCGGTATTTGCCATCGTCCGGTAAGGAATACCCAAACTATCTAATTCGGCCCTTACAAAGGCCGACGTTTGATATTCCTCAAACGACAACTCGGGGTGTTGATGCAAATGCCTTCTTATTGCTACCGTATTATCGTAAACTTGGCTCGCCAACGCGCTGATTCTTTCCTTTAACATGGTTCTTACTGGTATACGAAGATCTTTTCGGTGAAGATAAATACGTTGTTGAATTGTTTCTTCAGCCCCTGCATCAAACGTTGCGCTTCCGTACGGCTCCTGAAATCGCCTACCTTTACCCGGTAATTCGGTTGTTCGTAACTCACATAGGTGTCGATATCTTTATATAATTTTTTAAAGCGTGCTTGTTCGGCATACGCTTCCGAACGGCTTGGGCCGGAATAAATTTGAACCCGGAATCCCATGGCTTCGATGCGTGTTGCATTTTTTTTATCAACTACCGGTTTAGCATCAGCGGTCGCCGTGATATTGGTTCCCATTCGGTTCCGTTGCATTAGGCCGATCAGCGGATCGGCCACAATTTCCACACTGCCTTTCTGCTGGGCGTATCCACTCAAACACGCCAGGCACAGTAACAAACCAACAAGTCCAAAACCTTTCTTAACCATGGCTATTACCTATTAAACGCTCCCTATTATGCTCCGTGACAATTCTTATATTTCTTTCCACTACCGCAAGGGCAGGGGTCATTTCGTCCCACTTTATGATCGTTGCGGATGGGTTGTGTGCGTTGGATTTCGCGGGTATCCTCCACTGGCACCGGCGCGGCTGCTCCTGAAGCTACCAATTCCGGCTTAGAAGTCTTTACCCGTGCTTCTTGGCGCGGCAACGGCCTCGCCTCGCGCACATCCTGCGGCTGCTGATTGGGTATCTCTCCTTTGAAAAGAAAGCCAACCACGTCTTTGTTCATATTGATTAGCATCTGCTTGAACAGGTTAAATGCCTCCATCTTGTAAATGATGATAGGGTCTTTCTGCTCGTATACCGCATTTTGTACCGATTGCTTCAGCTCATCCATATCCCTCAGGTGCTCTTTCCAAGCCTCATCAATCAACGCCAGCACGACACCTTTCTCGAACGATTTGAACACCTCTTTGCCACCAGACTCCACAGCCTTCTTCAAATTAGTGGCAACCTGTATCCCCCGAAGCCCGTCAGAAAACGGCACCACGATGTTTTCGATTTGGGCACCCCTGGTTGCAAACACGTCCGTCAGTACCGGCAACGTTTGTTGCGCAATCCGTTCGGCCTTTCCGTGGTAATATGTAATCACCTGATTGAACAGGGTGTCGGTCAGCGAGGCAATATTCCCCTGAGCAAATGCATCAGCGTCAATTTCCGGATCCAGCGAGAATATACGGATCACCTCCAGCTGGAAGTCTTCATAGGTACCCGATTCTTTGTAGGTGGCCACCACATCCTCTACCACATCGAAGATGGTATTGTTCAGATCAACGTCCAATCGGTCACCGAACAGGGCATTCTTGCGTTTGGCATAAATGACGGTACGCTGCGAGTTCATCACGTCGTCGTATTCCAACAAGCGCTTCCGTATGCCGAAGTTATTCTCCTCTACTTTTTTCTGCGCCCGTTCAATGGATTTGGTGAGCATGCTATGCTGCATTACCTCGCCCTCTTTCACCCCCATCCGTACCATGATGTTGGAAATCCGCTCGGAGGCGAACAGCCGCATCAACGGATCTTCCAGCGATACGAAAAACTGGGAAGAACCAGGGTCACCTTGCCGTCCAGCCCGTCCGCGCAGCTGCCGGTCTACCCGGCGCGATTCGTGCCGTTCTGTACCGATAATGGCCAATCCGCCGGCCTCTCTTACCCCAGGGCCCAGCTTGATGTCTGTACCCCGCCCCGCCATATTGGTGGCAATGGTAACCGTTCCGGCCTGCCCGGCTTCAGCAACGATGTCCGCCTCGCGTTGGTGCAACTTGGCGTTCAGCACGTTGTGTTTCACGCCACGGAGTTTAAGCATCCGGCTTAACAGTTCCGATATCTCCACGGAAGTTGTTCCCACCAATACAGGTCGACCTTCTTGAGTAAGCCGTTGTATTTCATCCGCAACCGCATTGTACTTTTCGCGTGCGGTGCGGTAAATCAGGTCATGGCGATCCTCGCGCTTTGTGGGTACATTGGTTGGTATTTCAACCACATCCAGCTTATAGATCTGCCAAAATTCGCCGGCCTCGGTAATGGCCGTACCGGTCATCCCCGCCAGTTTGTGATACATCCGGAAATAATTCTGCAACGTAATGGTAGCGTAGGTCTGCGTAGCATCCTCTACCTTTACGTTTTCCTTCGCCTCAATGGCCTGATGCAAACCATCGGAATAACGGCGGCCTTCCATGATACGTCCGGTCTGTTCATCCACAATCTTTACCTTGCCCTCATCAATGATATACTCGTCATCCCGTTCAAACAGCGTATAAGCCTTCAGCAATTGGTTTACAGAATGGATACGCTCAGATTTAACGGAGAAGTCACGCATCAGTTCCTCCTTTTTTGCGAGCTTTTCCTCTGCACTCAAATCGGATTTTTCAATCTCCGCCACTTCCGTACCTACATCAGGCAAGATAAAGAAATTGGGGTCTTCGCCCGATGAGGTGATGAGTTCGATACCTTTTTCGGTAAGTTCAACCTGATTGTTTTTCTCGTCGATTACAAAATATAGCTCAGCGTCTACCTTGGGCATGTTTTTGCTTTGCTCCTGCAGGTAGTAATTTTCCGTTTTGGCCAAGATCTGCCGGTTGCTGCCTTCACTGAGAAACTTAATCAGTGCCTTGTTCTTGGGTAACCCCCGGTGGGCACGCAGCAAAGCGAGCCCGCCGCCCTCAGTGCTTGTATCTCCGGCGGCGATGGCCTTTTTAGCTTCATTGAGCACGCCGTTGATGAAGGCCTTCTGCGCATTCACCAGCCGCTCGATACGTGGCTTCAGTTCATAAAATTCGTGTTGGTCACCTTTCGGTACCGGGCCCGAGATGATCAATGGCGTACGGGCGTCATCAATCAATACCGAGTCCACTTCATCCACCATGGCGAAATGCAGTTTCCGTTGCACCAGCGCATCGGGCGCCTGTGCCATGTTATCACGCAGATAGTCGAAACCAAATTCGTTATTCGTGCCGAAGACGATATCAGCAGTATACGCATTGCGCCGGGCCGGCGAATTCGGCTGGTGCTTGTCTATGCAATCCACCCGCAAGCCATGGAACTCAAACAAGGGCCCGTTCCATTCGGCATCACGCCGAGCCAGGTAGTCGTTCACCGTTACGATATGTACGCCCTGCCCGGATAATGCATTCAGGTATGCCGGCAGTGTACCCACCAGTGTTTTACCCTCACCCGTGGCCATTTCCGCAATTTTCCCTTCATGCAATACAATACCGCCGATAAGCTGCACATCGTAGTGTACCATATTCCATGTCACCTCCGTTCCTGCAGCCATCCAGGTATTTTTCCAGAGGGCTTTATCGCCCACAATCTGAACATTCGTCTTCTGTGCAGCAATTTCACGGTCAAAATCCGATGCTGTAACCTCCAGTTCCGGGTTTTCAGTAAAGCGGCGTGCAGTTTCCTTCACCACAGCAAATGCTTCTGGAAGCAACTGCATCAATACCTCTTCCAGCTTTTGGTCCCTATCTTTGCCCAACTTATCCACTTTATCATAAATAGCGGTTTTGTCGGCCATATCAACGCCTTCCTGTTCGGCTTCAGCTTTCAGATCCGCAATCTCTTTGTCGATATCACTAAGATACTCCGCTATGCGCTGTTTAAATACCTGTGTCTTCTCCCTAAGTTGATCGTTGGTTAAGGTGTTCAATTTTGCATATTCCGCCTTAATTTTCTCTACCAGCGGCTGAATATGCTTTATATCCCGTTCAGACTTGCTTCCGAATATTTTACTTAAAAATGTTAACATGATTGTCGTTTACTAAATCACATACCCATGGTCAATAATGACACCAAAGTCCCATTACCGCCAATATGGCATAATGGACAAAGTTACTCATTACATTTCTATCTATGAAACTTAATCTTTGGCAACTGGGAAGCAGCGCATCCAAGACATTACGCGGTCAGGAAAAGCTGCTTGGAGGTTTGGGGAATAAGGTTTAACGCCCTGGCCCGGTCAAAGAGAATCTGCACCGCCCGCCGGCCTTCATCACCCAGCGAAACAGAAAAACGATTAACATACAATTCAATATGTTTGTACATCACCGCTTCACTCATTGCCTGAGCATGGAAGCGGATGAATTCCAGGCCCGATTCGGGATTCGCCAACGCAAATTCCACACTTCTTCGGATCACTCGGTTTATTTTACGTTTGATGTCATCCGGCAATTCACGCTTGACAACGATTCCCCCCAGAGGAATCGGCGCCTCTGCCATTTTTTCCCAGTAGTCGCCCAAATCAATCACCTTGTGCAACCCCTTGTCTTGATAGGTAAACCGGTTTTCATGAATAATCAGCCCGAGATCTATCTGTCCGTCAAGCAGCGCCTGCTCAATATCCGAAAACAACAGTTCGGTCTTGTTTTTCAATTGCGGAAAGGCCAGCCCAAGCAGAAAATTCGCGGTGGTATATCTTCCCGGGATCCCCACTCTCAGCTCACCACCGATCACCGACCCCCGATCACCGATCACCGACCACCGATCACCGACCACCGACCCCCGATCACCGACCCCCGACCCCCGACCCCCGATCACCGCCCCCCCATCACCACCCACCAACTCCACCAATTCCGGCCGTTTGCAAATGAGCAGCGGACCTACACCAAACCCCAAGGCACTTCCCGCATCAAGCAACACATATGCTTCCACAGCATACGCATACGCATGATAGCTAAGTTTGGTGATGTCCAGTTCGCCCCGAAACGCCCGTTGGTTCAGGGTTTCCACGTCTTCGTAGTAGACCTCAACGTCCAATCCTTCGGTATCCACCTTGCCATGGATAAAGGCATCGAAAATGAACGTATCATTGGGGCAGGGAGAAAAACCTAACGAGAGCTTCATCTCATTACTGAATTATACCGATGTCCATTATAAAAATCAATAACAACGCAGCTACAAAAGTAATCAAAACCACGCCACGGGCACTCCGTTCAAGCGCATTACGGTAGAAGAAGCGGACCAACAGCAGGTTAATTAACGCAGAAATGACATAAAGGCTCAGCGGCTTATTCCCCAGCATCATATTCCACGAGGTAAATAGGGTAAGCAGGTGCGCTATGGCCGGAGCCACTGCCCCGATGGCGCAGCCGAATATAAATGTGTTTCTTTTCACCTAATTTCGAAACTCCAGGAGTTCAGCTCCGGTATTGCATGGTGGGCGGTCATGTCAAACTGTACGGGTACGATAGAAGCGTAGCCGTTCTGTAACGCCCATACATCGGTATCTTCCCCCCTGTCACGCAGTTTGAACACACCCGTAAGCCAATAATAGCTTCTGTTGTAGGGATCTGTCCGCTCGTCAAACTCCTCTTCCCATTTGGCATCAGCTTGCCGGCAGATCTTTACTCCCTTGATATGCGGCACATTCGGAAAATTCACATTGAGCAGCGTCCCTTTAGGCAATCCGTTCGCCAACACCTGTTTAGCCACCTCCCGCACAAACGGTCTGCATGCCGAAAAATCGGCATCGTAATCGAAGTCGTCATACGAAAAACCGACGGAGGGAATGCCTTCTATAGCACCTTCCACCGCGGCAGACATGGTGCCGGAGTAAAGAACATTAATGGAGTTGTTCAGGCCGTGATTAATGCCAGACACACAAATATCAGGCTTTCGCCCTTTGAACACCTTGTTTACAGCCAGTTTAACGCAATCCACAGGGGTACCAGAACACTTATACATTTCCACATCCGGATAGATATAGATACGGTCAATGCGCAGGGGCTTGCCAATCGTAATGGCATGGCCGGTGCCCGACTGCGGCCCCTCGGGCGCCACCACGGTTACCTGCCCCAGTTGTTGCATTTCCTCAATCAATACCTTAATCCCCGTTGCGGTTATACCGTCGTCATTGACGACAAGAATCGAAGGGCGTTTTTTAGCCATGGCGCTAAGTTAAAAAGAAAAGCGTTACAGACAATACCGTAACGCTTCTCTCCTCAATCTTAAGCAAGTTATAAGCTGTTCAGCCAATCGACCACCTCATCCCGGGCTTTGCCTGTCCGTTGTTGAAGTCTACCTATCAGTTCATCTTCCTGGCCTTCTTCATACATCAAATCGTCATCGGTCAAATCGGCATACTCTTGCTTAACTTTTCCCTTTACAACGTTCCAGTTACCTTTCCATTTTAAATCGCTCATAACTTTTTCCTTTTTTGATATCCTACCTATCTAACACCTCACAGTCGAAAAAGTTTGGCACCGTCACGGCCCCATAAACGAAAAACGGCCAGCTCTGGGAGCTGGCCGTCTTCTTTTCGTATAATCTTTCCCTCTGGGAGCCGATTAACGGTTTACTTTGATTTCAACACGACGGTTAAGGATACGGCCTTCTTCAGTCGCATTTGAAGCAATCGGAGCCGACTCACCAAATGCTTGGATATTAATCTTTGATGCGTCAACACCAGAGTTCACCAAGTATTGTTTAACAGAGTTAGCGCGATCCCTTGACAAGTTCAAGTTGTAAGCCTCAGTACCTTCTGAAGATGCATGTCCATCCAGTGTTACGCTGCCACCGCTTTGACGCAGGTCAGAAGACAATTTGTCAAGGGTAGAGTAAGACTCAGTCTTCAATACAGAGCTATCAAATTCAAACTGGATGTTTTGGTACGTAGACGCAGCAGCTTGTGTTTGCGGCTCAGGGAATTTGATAGGGCATCCAGAACCGTCAACTTGCGTGCCGGCAGGCGTACCTGGGCATTTGTCAAATTTGTCAGACACGCCGTCGCCATCTTCGTCGCGGCTCAACTCGTCAACAAGGCCTTCCAGTGTAGATACACGTTGCTTCAACGCTTCAAGCTCATTACGCAATGAAGGATCTTTCAACTCATCATACAAGGTAGACACAGGGTTGTGCCAAGTCAAATCCGGTTTTGAAGAAGAACCCAACGAGAATTCCAAACCTGCATAGGTGTAAGAAAACTTATCGGTCCTGTTATTATTCGCTACCAAACCGTAAAGGTTATTACCACCGGTATAGTTCATGGTATGGCCCAAATCCAATGCTACACGGTCAGACAGTTTGAATTTAACACCCACACCTACCGGGATATACCGCTCAAGGATGTAATCGCGGTCGCCATCAGGCCCAAAAGAACCTTCGCCTGTAGCAGCACCTGAATTACCGTCACGGTCAGTGTAGTTGGTCGGCGTATATGCCATCAACCCGAAACCAGCGCTGGCATAGAAGTTAACTGCATTTTCCCTTCTTAAGAAGTCAATGGTCAACAACTGGAACACACCTGAAATGCTACCAGCCAATTGAACTTGGGTTTCTGCAGATTCGAAGCTTCCCGGAGTAGCACCACGACCAGCAACAGGTCCAGCGCTTCCATGGTTAGCTGCGAAAATACGACCACGGTTCAAATTACCTTGCAAGCTAAACAAGTGAGAGAATTGCTTGCGCAGGGAAATTCCGTAGTATTCACGTACGTTATAATCGAACAGATTTTCCTGACCGCCAAACGGGCTTGAATAACCAGTTACTACCGCAGGGAGGGTAACACCTCCGTTCACACCTATAGACCACGTCCTGTATTGAGATCTCCCTCCAAATACAGTCGGCTCCTGTGCCTGTGCCGTCTCAGCCAACCCTAAGGCTGCTACCAGCGAACAAGCAACTGCCGTTTTGATTGTAGAATAATTCATACTCTTGTTTTTTTTAAGGTTAAAAATTTTTAATTGTCTAATTTTTCGCAAAAATAACCAATAGTTTGATTCACGCAACATTTGCAAATACTATTCCAGTTTTTCCCGTTTTAGTGATTTTTCAAAAAAAATAACACCAAAACAGTGCCTCTTACGGCCAACAAACGCTATATTTTATTGCCATACAATCAGTTACACACATCCCGTCAAAAAATCCGCTTAAGCTACTGGTAACTATTCCGGCCTTGCCAAAGACTGTTTGCAGCTCCCGCAATCCCGTTCCACATTTCCCGATGCTATTGTCCAGTTTATTGGTCAGTCCCGCAAGGACGCCGTAAAGCTACAGATAATCTGCAGCGTTTCCTAAAAAAAGGAAGATATTTTATCTTTCCCGTTAAAAAAGAAAATGAATAACACAAAACGTTATCCCCGCTAACAGCGCCGACACCGGAATCGTAAGAATCCATGCCCATAATAAGCTAATGGTAACCCCCCAACGCACGGCAGACACCCGCTTCACCACGCCAACACCAATAATAGACCCCGTAATGGTATGGGTAGTCGAAACGGGAATACCGAAGTGCTCGGTAATGCCCAGTGTAACTGCGCCCGCCGTTTCGGCTCCAACGCCTTCCAGTGCAGTCACCTTCGTGATTTTGGTCCCCATAGTCTTCACGATTTTCCATCCTCCGCTCATCGTACCCAACGCGATTGCCGAATAACAGGTGAGTGGTATCCATTCCGGCATGGCATCATCAATCTGCAGGTAGCCGCCCGCCACCATAGCCACAAAAATAATCCCCATTACCTTCTGCGCATCGTTGCCCCCATGCGCAAAACTCAGTGCAGCCGAAGAAACCAGTTGCAGCTTTTTGAACCACCATTCCGCCACGGAAGGCCTGGCGTGCTTGGCAATATTAATGATAACCAACGTAATGATGATGGCGATAATCATACCTACCAGCGGAGCCAGCACGATGAACGAAATGATTTTCAAGGTCGCATTGATATTGATAGCGCCCAGCACACTGTCGCCCAGGATAAAAGCGTGTGTCATCCCGGCACCTGCAAATCCGCCGATCAAGGTATGCGAAGAACTTGATGGCACTCCATAATACCAGGTAAATAGGTTCCAGCCAATAGCAGCTATCAACCCGGCGAATATAACTTCCAGCGTAATATACTCCTCCAGCACCGTTTTGGCCACGGTGTTGGCTACCTTGTGATCCGTAAAATAAAAATAGGCAGCAAAGTTGAAGGCCGCCGCCCAGAGCACAGCCTGGAAAGGCGACAGTACTTTTGTGGACACAATCGTCGCAATTGAATTGGCAGCATCGTGGAAGCCATTGATGTAGTCAAATGCAATGGCGAGAATAATAACAATAACCAATAGTGTGGTGACCATGCTATGCGTGCGGTTATTATCAGGCGTTTTTCACTAAGATGCTTTCCAACACATTGGCCACGTCCTCGCATTTATCCGTGGCGGTTTCCATCGCAGACAGTACTTCCTTGTATTTAATCAGTGCAATAGCATCCTTCTCAAACTCAAACAGCTCGCCCACGGCTTTATCGAAGATATAATCGGCCTTGTTTTCGATGCTATTGATGCGCACGCAGGAGTCCGTGATGTTCCGGATGTTTTTCAGGTTGCGCAGTTCATGCACAGCTTTCGCCACGTCCTCGGTAGCCTCCAAAATAAGGTCGGCCATCTCAATCATGGGGTCAGTAATCTGATCAAGCTTATACAGTTCTATCCGGTTGGATGAGCCGTGGATAAAGTCAGCCACGTCGTCCAACGAGCTGGCTAACGTATGGATATCTTCCCGATCAAACGGCGTAATGAAGTTTTTTCCCAACTCCAGGTGTATCTGGTGCGAAATATCGTCGCCCCGATGTTCCAGATCTTCAATCTTCCTGCAGAGGTCCTTCCGTTTGGTAACATCCGCAAGGTTTACCAGTTCCTTCAGCAGCTTAGCCATGTCTATCAGGTTATTGCTTGCCTGTTCAAAAAGCGGAAAAAACTTCTTGTCTTTAGGAACGAAATATTGGAATATGCTGTTGAGCGACATACATAGAAATTTAGGCAAAAATACAACGTTAATGTTAATTTAATGTTAACTAACAAACTGTTCTCCGTTAAGCCCTGTCGGCCCGGTTACTACAGCGACGGCTTAACCTTTTCCAGGGTAAATGCAAAAGTAGTCCCCAAACCTTCAGTACTGCGCACGTTGATGGTCTGTTCGTGCGCCTCTATAATATGTTTCACGATGGCGAGCCCCAGGCCTGAGCCACCTATCTTGCGCGACCGGCTCTTGTCCGTCCGGTAAAACCGCTCAAACACCCGCGGAAGATTCTTTTCTTCAATACCGATGCCATCGTCGGTCACCTCCACCAAAACGGTTTCAAACAACTCATATATCCGGATATCCGTACACCCGTTGGCTTTTCCATATTTCAATGAGTTGTCAATGAGGTTCACCAATACCTGCCTAATCTTTTCCCTGTCGGCCATCACCATCATCGGATGCTGGTACTTTTCTTTAAATACCAACGTAATGTTATGGCTCTTTGCCTTATCTTCCATGGATTCCATAACCTCCTTAACCAGTGTCACCAAATCAAATTTCTGGTAGGTGATGGGAATCTGCCCGCTTTCCAGTTTGGATATCTCATCCAGATCCTTAATCAAGAAAGTCAACCTATCGAGATTCTGGGAGGCTTTCATCAGAAATTGGGCTGCCATCTCCGGGTCCTCCTGCACCATGCCTTCCTGCAGCGCATCAATATAGCCCTGTATGGCAAACAGCGGAGTTTTGAATTCATGCGAAATATTGGCCAGAAACTCCCGGCGGAACCGTTCCTGTTCCTTCAGCGTATCAATCTCCTTCTTTTTTTCCTTGGCCCAGTCACGCACTTGCTGTTCCACATCATTGATGGGATCATCACTCATCCGGTCGCCCAGCGCCGCTTTGAGATCCTTTCCCAGTTTGAGGTTATGGATAAGCTTATAGATTAGCTTTATCTTATTATAAATATACCGCTGAAACAGGTAATAAAATGCAACAAAGCTGATGGTAAACGATATGGCCAGCGTAATCAGAAAGTATCCCCAGCTTTGCTGGAAATAAAAATTCATACAAGCGATGGATAAGCCCACCGCAAAGGCGTTGATAAATACGAGCAAAATAAACCGCATCGCAGTAACTGATTATTCGAAACGCCCAAGAACCGTTAGCCCGCCGGAAACCTTATCCCCAATCTTCACGTCCACTTTGGCATCCAATGGCAAAAACACGTCCACGCGAGAACCGAACTTGATAAACCCAAATTCCTCGCCCTGTTTAACCGCTGCTCCCTCCTTCACGTACCAAACGATGCGCCGGGCCAGGGCGCCGGCAATCTGGCGGAATAAGATTTCCCTGCCTTGCGCTGTACGAACCGCTATGCTGGTCCGCTCATTAAGTGCCGATGACTTCGGGTGCCATGCCACCAGGTATTTTCCAGGATGGTACCGGAAAAACGTAACCTCGCCGCTCACCGGATTACGGTTGATATGCACGTTCACGGGCGACATGAAAATGGATACCTGGATGCGCTTATCGTTAAAGTATTCGGTTTCCTCCGTTTCTTCGATGACCACCACTTGTCCATCAGCAGGACATAAGACGATATTGTCATCGGTGATGATGGTCCGTTTCGGGTTCCTGAAAAACTGCAGAACGGTAAAAAACAGCAAAAACGAAAGAATATACACACCCCAAACAACCAGTTCATTATCCGGAATCAGGTAATGAACCAGGGCATTGGCCACAAAAATAACCAACAAGGTGATAGCGATAGAGGTATAGCCTTCTTTATGGATGGTCATGCATCAAATTTATAAATGGCAAACTTACATAAAAATATACTCAAATCCCTTTTTCCCGTCGGATATGGATGTCAAAAAAACGCAACTTTCGCTCAGGGATGTTGGGGAAGGCTTCCATAGTTACCGTCAACGTATCATCGATGTAAGCCCCCTCAGCATATGAGGGAAACCAGAAATCCACCCACTTCAAGCCTTCCAACAGTGCGTTGGCGTAGCGTTTATCCGCAAAGGTGCTCTTCATTTTAACGTTCCCCGGCACGCCATGTTTACTTACGTTAACCGTAAATTCGATTTTCGACGGCAATGGCATTTCCTCCAGTTCGCCGAACCAGTCTTCCAAATGTTTGCCCAGGTAAGCGGTAAACCCCGAATACGCATCAATCGTGCATGGTTTACCGTTCATTTCCACGGCCCTGTTGAAAAAGTCCACTGGTACCAGCGCATACCGCGGCGCATCGTGGAACAGTTCGTTCGGGTACGCGTCATATCCGCTGACGAACTTGCCATGCTGGTAAAATTCATACCCCGCATCTTCCTTCCTCCCCCCATCAAACACATACTCGATCGCCCACGCCCCATGCGGTCGTCCCTCCACTACTCTTCCTTTACGATTGTACCGGATATAGCCGAATGGGTTATAACCATCCGCCGTCACCTCAAACTCGTACCGGCCTTTCCCGTTAACGACCCGATGACGCCCCCGCTGGTCCCAAAAATTATGGATAAACACTCCGCCGGCGCCAAACTCCACCTCGAGCAACGGTTTTCCGTCCGGATAATAATATTTCCACATCCCCTGGGGCAGGTCGTGCTGAAAGGTCACGTCCCATTTCAACTGACCGTTGGAGTGGTAAGCCCTAAACTGACCGTCCTTTTTGCCATCGCGGTAGCTACCGCGCAGTACGGCGCGTCCTTGGTTATTAAAGTCGGTAAATTCGTCGATGAACATCCGTTTACGGAAATCGTAATACCCCACCCGTTCAATGGCCTTAAACTGGCAATGCTTGTCGGCTAAGTAATACTGGTCGTCATAGAAAAACCGGGTCATACCATTAGGGGCGTCTTCATAATACACCGGCTCGCTGTGCAAAGCCGTATCCTGGCCGCCCGACACATCCGCCGGAGACCCTGTCCATACCAACCATGCCCACAACAAGACGTTCATCAGTGCGCTTCCAGCCAATTCCTTCCTTCACCCAATTCCACCACGATGGGTACGGCCATGGTCAAGGCATTTTTCATGTGCCGCTCCACCAGCTCCCTAAACTCCGCCACCTCCTCCAAGGGCACATCAAACACCAATTCATCGTGCACCTGCATGGTCATTTTCCCACGCAGCCGTTTTTGATTGATTTCCTCGTAAATACCGATCATCGCCACCTTAATCATATCCGCTGCCGATCCCTGAATCGGCGCATTGATGGCATTCCGCTCAGCAAACCCACGTACGGTCTGGTTGGCTGAATTGATATCCCTCAAATAGCGGCGGCGTTTCAGCAGCGTCTCCACATAACCATGTTCCTTCGCGAAGTTGATGGTATCATTCATGTATCGTTTAATTCCGGGGTACTGGGTAAAATACTGGTCAATGATTTGCGCGGCTTCTGTACGGGGTATACCCAGATTTTGCGATAAACCAAAGGCCGATTGCCCGTAAATAATGCCGAAGTTGACCGCCTTGGCATTCCGGCGCTGTTCGGCCGTCACCGCCTCCAAGGGTACCCCATAAACCTTTGCAGCCGTAGCCCGATGCACGTCCAGCCCCTTAGAAAAAGCCTCCAGCATACCTTCGTCGCCGCTCATGTGGGCTACCAGCCGCAATTCAATCTGCGAATAGTCGGCCGAAAGGATCACATGTTCATCATCCCTCGGTATGAAGGCTTTCCGTATTTCCCGTCCCCGTTCAGTCCGGATAGGAATATTTTGCAAGTTGGGATTGGTTGAACTGAGCCGTCCCGTAGCGGCTACCGCCTGGTTATACGAAGTATGCACCCGGCCGGTCACCGGATTAAGCAATGCCGGCAATGCGTCCACATAAGTCGATTTCAGCTTCTGCAACTGCCTAAACTCCAATATATCCTTTACGATATCACTCTTGGATGCCAGGGCCAGCAAAACATCCTCTCCGGTTTTATACTGTCCGGTTTTTGTTTTTTTGGCTTTGGGGTCAAGCTTCAGCTTTTCGAACAGCACCTCTCCCAGTTGTTTGGGCGAAGCGATATTAAACCGTACGCCCGCTTTTTCATAGATGGTTTTCTCAATGGCTGCACTGTCTCGTTGCAGCGTTTCCGAGAGCTGCCGCAGCACCGGCACATCGATATTCACTCCGGTCTGTTCCATGCCAGCCAGCACATAAACCAGCGGAAACTCCACTTTACGGGCCAGGTCGGCCGCCTCGGCCTTTTCCAGCAATGGCTCAAACACCTTCTTCAGCTGCAGGGTAATATCCGCATCTTCGGCCGCATATTCCTTGATGGCTTCCAGATCAACATCCTGCATATTTCCCTGGTTCTTACCTTTCGGCCCGATTAGGTCGGTAATCGGCACCGGGGTATAGCCCAGGTAATTCTCGGCCAGCAAATCCATGCCGTGCCGGGTATCGGGGTCAATGAGGTAATGGGCCAGCATCGTATCAAACAGCGCACCTTTCACCGTAATCCCGTACCGGGCCAGCAACAGGATATCAAACTTTGTGTTTTGGCCCACTTTCTCAATGGCTTCGTTTTCGAAAACCGGTTTGAATGAGCTAAGCACCCCCAAACAAGCCTCCCTATCCGGTGGCGTCGGCACGTACCACGCTTTTCCCGGTTCTATGGCAAAAGAAAGCCCCACCATATCGGCCGTGTTGGCATCCGTGCCGGTTGTCTCCGTATCAAAGCAAAAGCTCGGCTGTTCTGCCAGCAATGCAGCCAATTCGTGCTGTTTTTCGGTAGTGTCCGCCAAAAAGTATTCATGTGGTGTGTTATGAATGTGCTTGCCTACCGGGGGAGGTTCGTACGTTGCTGCAACCGGGGTTTCCGCGCCTTCCACTGCATTGCCGAACAAATCCATCTGCGCCCCTACGGAAGCTTTGGTTTCCAACACATTGAAGCCCTCGCCGAACACCCGCTTGCCCAAGGTGCGGAATTCCAATTCCGCAAACAAGGGCTCCAACACTTCCGGGTTCGGCTCACGCAACGCCAACCGTTCTTCGTCCAGTGTAATGGGTACATCCAATTGGATGGTCGCCAGCTTTTTGGAAATTAACCCCTGCTCACCGAAAATCTCCACCTTTTCGCGCTGCTTGCCTTTGAGCTGATCGGCATTAGCCAATAGGTTCTCAACAGAGCCGAAGCGCTGGATCAACTCCTTAGCGGTCTTTTCCCCGATGCCCGGAATACCCGGTATATTGTCTACGGAATCACCCCAAAGACCAAGGATATCGATAACCTGTCTGACGTCGGTCACCTCCCATTTCGCCAATATCTCCTTTACCCCCAGTATTTCGGCTCCATTGCCCATCCGGGCGGGCTTATAGATAAAAATACGGTCCGACACCAACTGCCCGAAATCTTTATCCGGAGTCATGCAATACACGGTAAAACCCTGTTGTTCGGCCTGCTTGGCCAACGTACCGATGATGTCATCGGCTTCATAGCCATCCAAGGTAATGAGCGGAATGTTAAACCCTTCCACAATTTGATACACATAGGGGATTGCCGCCGCCAAATCTTCCGGAATTGCCTGCCTGTTGGCTTTGTATTGTTCGAACTCCGCGTGGCGGTTGGTGGGGGCCATCGTATCGAATACCACTGCAATATGGGTAGGCTGCTGGTTCTTCAACACCTCCAGCAACGTATTGATAAACCCAAAGATTGCCGAGGTATTAAACCCTGCCGAAGTAAGCCTTGGGGTTTTACTCAGTGCAAAATATGCCCTGTATATCAAGGCCATCCCATCCAATAAAAATAATTTTTTCACGCCGCTGTCAATTGGTGCCGACACAAAGATAAGGGATATTGTGGTTTTTTTCCGACTTTTGTGGGCATGGCAATACACGCATCGGCGCATTACGGGATAGTATGAAAGGCTTGGTCACCAAATCAACAGGGAGCTGGTACGAGGTGCTCGGCGACGATGGCCTCCGGTATAACTGTCGCATCAAGGGAAAATTCCGCACCAAAGCCATCAAAACCACTAACCCCATTGCCGTGGGCGACTGGGTGGATATCAGTCCCGAACCCGAACAAGAGACAGCCATCATCACCCACCTGCACGAACGCCGCAATTACATCATCCGCAAATCGGTAAACCTTTCGCGGCAGGCCCAGATCATCGCAGCCAACCTTGATCAGGCATTCCTGGTCGTCACGTTAGCCTCGCCGTTCACCTCGCTGGGTTTTATTGACCGTTTTCTCGTCACCGCCGAAGCCTACGATATTCCCGCGGGACTGTTATTCAACAAGCTGGATCTGTTCAGCGACGAGGGTCTGCAGATTTTGCGTGAATATGAATCTATTTACACCAACATCGGGTACCCCTGCTATGAGGTGTCCGCACTTCGGGGTACCAATATCGAAACCGTTAAAGGGTTATTCAAAGACAAAACCACGTTAATTTCCGGTCATTCGGGCGTGGGAAAATCCACCCTTATCAATGCGCTTCACCCCGGCGCGGCATTGCGCACTGCCGATATTTCAGACTGGTCTGACAAGGGCAGGCATACCACCACGTTTGCCGAAATGATCCGGCTACCCTTCGGCGGCCAGCTTATTGACACCCCGGGCATCCGTGAACTGGGTGTCATCGATATCGAATCCCATGAGTTGAGCCACTTCTTCCCTGAAATGCGTGCATTGATGCACGAGTGCCGCTTCAACGATTGCCGCCACATTAATGAACCCGGCTGTGCGGTACTGGCCGCTTTGGAAGAAGGCGACATCGCCCCCAGCCGCTATGAGAGTTACCTCAGCATCTACCACGGTAACGATACGCGTGCATAGCTTATCCGCACCGCAGCACGAGAACCGTTGCAATTTTGAGCAAAAAAACGGATGTTTGACCCATAAGTCACCGCCATGTATCATCTAATCGAAGAAACCGTAGCGTTCATCAAACACCGTATTGGTGATTTCACTCCTGAATTTGGCATAATTTTAGGCACCGGACTGGGCGGGTTGGCCGAAGAAATCGCCATATCACGGCAACTGATGTATGCCAACATCCCTAACTTTCCCATTTCCACCGTCGAATTCCATACCGGAAAACTCGTCTTCGGTACCCTTAACGGGCGCCGCGTGGTTGCCATGCAGGGACGTCTCCATCATTACGAAGGATATAGCATGCAGCAGATTACCTTCCCCGTGCGGGTCATGAAAGCCCTGGGCATACAAAAACTGTTTGTATCGAACGCTTCGGGGTCACTCAACCCTGCGATCCGGAAGGGCGACCTGGCCATCATCGAGGATCACATCAACCTTTTACCAGACAATCCCCTGCGGGGTCCTAATGATATCCGGCTCGGTCCACGTTTCCCGGATATGAGCCAGCCTTATGATGCCGTGCTGATCCGCGAAGCGCTGGCCATTGCCCAGCGCGAAGGCATTACCGCCCATCGGGCCGTATATGTAGCTACCCCCGGACCGAACCTGGAGACGAAGGCAGAGTACCGGTACATGCGGATTATCGGCGGCGATATCGTGGGCATGAGCACCGTACCGGAGGTCATTGCGGCCAACCATATGGGACTGCCCGTCTTTGCCGTCTCGGTGGTTACTGACGAAGGGTTCCATGCCGATCTCCAGCCCGTGTCTCTTGCCGAAATTGTCGAAGTGGCCGCCACGGCGGAACCGAAGATGACATTAATATTGAAAGAATTGGTAGCTTTGCAGCAATGAATACCATGCTGCGCATCTTGCTGCTTTTCTTAGGCTGTCTCTCGTGCTTACCGGCGCTGCACGCGCAGGAAGAAGAATTCAGCAGCGCCTTGGATTCGGCAAGGGCGGCAGAAGACAACAAGAAAGACACGGTAATCTATTCGGCGAGGTATGTGCGGTATACCACCTTGGCCATGATGAAACAAGGCACATTCACTTACCAGATTGACACGCTGCATAAAAACTTCCAATATTACAACCCTCAGCAACAACCCCGTAACCCCAGCATCCACCTGGGCAGCTATGGACTGGCCACGCGCGACCTGCTTTTCACCCCCAATAAGACCATTGGGTTCCAAACCGGATTTCACAGTTTGGAACGGTATATTTACCAGCCCGATTCCATCAAGTATTATCGGGCCCGTGCGCCGTTTTCGGAGTTATATAACGTGGGGTTCTTTTTTGACGACCAGATCATCCGCGCTAAAGTCACCCAAAATGTCACTCCACAACTTAATATCGGCGGCGAATTCCATGCGGCCCGGGCCGACGGTTACTATATCAACCAGCGGTATAACGATCTGAAGTCAGCCGTCTTTGCTTGGTATGAATCGCCGAATCACCGCTATAATCTGCTGACCAATGCCGTATTTAACCGATTGATTTCCGGTGAAAACGGCGCCGTGCTCAACGACACGCTGTTCCGCTTCGACGAGCGGCAAGGCAGCGATTCAGAGCCTGTGCGCCTACGCGGCATGCGCGACGACCGGCCACGGAACACGTGGCGCGACAACAGCGTATTCCTCAGGCAAAGCCTTTTCATAGGCCGCATAGATACCATCAACGCCGACCAACCCGAGCAGCAGCTGCTGCCCACCAACCGGATGTCCCATAGCTTCAGCTACCGGAAACGCAATTTCCAGTTCTTCAAGAACGAAGAAGATATCTACAACGCCTTCCCTTTCGGCGAAAGCGTGCATACAACGGATACTACTGAGGTCACCACCATCACCAACGATTTCGGTTACAGCTTTTACCTTCGGGGCAATTCCGTCGGCTTTATCAAAAATGAGGTCAAGCTCGACCTCGGATACCAGCATGACATGCATTGGTACCGCGACCGGGGTTACGAAACCTTCCTTCAAAACAATACCCTTAAAGCCGGTGTCGGCTACCGCTTCAGTGACCGCGTGCGCATCACCGGCGATTTCAACCAGATTGTACAAGGCAACAATTTCGGCGACTACCTATACGAAGCGCAGGCGGCGATTTTGTTAAGCAATGCCGTGGGGCGTGTGGTATTAGGCGCCTACACCCAAAACAAATCGCCAGAACAGTTATTCCAGCGGGTAAACTATACGTACCACCAGTGGGAACGTAACTTTGACAAAACCAAAACAACGAACCTGTCATTTACCTATGAAAATCCGGTCCTCGGGTTTTCAGGCAAAGCCGAATACTTCCTGATCTCCAACCATCTTTATTTTAGGGAGGTAGACAACCCCAACGCTGACCCGCGCCTGCTCCGCGTTATTGAACCTGTACAGTGGAGTAACGACATCAACTTGCTGAAGCTTTCCGTAAGCCAGAATTTTGCACTCGGGGGATTCCATTTTGACAACTATGGCGTATACCAGCGGTCGGATTACAACCATATCCTTGCCATTCCGGAACTATACACCTGGCACAGCGTTTACTACAACGACCTGCTTTACAAGGTCGTCGATTTCAACATCGGTTTTGATGTACGCTTCAATACACCGTTCCGTACCCCCTCCTACGCCATTAATATAGGCCAGTTTTACAATGATAATGCGGGCATTGAGTTTTCTACGTATCCCATCGTCGATGTATGGACCACCGCCACCATCAAACGCGTTAATCTCTTTTTGAGCTATAATTTCATCAATCAGCACGTATGGCCACCCGGCTATTACACGGTACGCCGGTATCCGATGCAGAATGCCAATCTCCGCGTAGGTATCGCGTGGAAATTTTACGATTAACCGTGTTTCGAATTGCCCAAAGGACTGTTATGGATAAAAAGTTATCAAAAAGGCTTGCCGAGATTGTAGACGCACTCCCCTTATTTGACGGTATCCGAATCCTGGAGATCGGCTGCGGCCCGGGAGCAGCGGCCCGCGAGGTGTCCAAACGCATCGGTACAGGATATATTTTAGCCATCGACCGCTCCGCCAAGGCTATCCAGCAGGCCATCGCAGGTTCCCAAGCAGAAACGGCATCCGGACGGCTGGCCTTCCGGCATGTTGCCGTGGAGAATTTCGAACTCCAGGCCGATGAAGCCCCGTTTGACCTGGCATTTGCCATACGCGTCGGCGCGTTGGACGGCCGGCATCCCGAAATCGAAGCCCGGGCATTGGCAAAAATCGCAAAGGCGCTCACCAAAAAAGGTAAGTTGTTTATCGATGGCGGCAACCCGCTGAAAGAAATACCTTTACCATAGCGAGACCCATATCCTTCCGCAGGATCAAAAAAAGCAAATGAAAATATCCATCCCCGTCAAGCTTACCGAAAGCAACAATTTGGAAGCAGGTCAGTCAAGCAGCGGCGTACCGCGATATCGTGTGTAAACCGACATTACTTTCGTAAATTTGCCTTTATTGAGGTTTTTACTTGCTCCCCGATAAGACCGTTTTCCTCGACCTCTGGGCTACCTGGTGCAGCCCGTGCAAGGAAGAGTTTGCCTATAATGGGGAACTCCGCCGGTTCCTGGATGACCAGGGGATCATCCCCATGTATATTTCCATTGACCGCGACCTGGATGACCAGCGCTGGAAAGACATGATCAAGTACTATGGCCTTGAAGGGTATCACCTGCGTGCCGGTCCGGAGCTGATGAAGGATATACGGCGCCTGTTCGGGAACGAAGGAACGCTGACCATTCCCCGCTACGTATTGATCAAACACGGAAAAGTGGTTGGCACACGCATGCGGCCCCCGAGCGACGGAAAACTGCTTTATCAGCAAATTGCTGCGTGTTTGGAATAATGCGGGAGCACAAATGTCTTGAAAGGAGGACTGCTCGATCCGTATCGGTTCGGCCTGTTCCACAAGTTCCGACGGTAAAAGAAGGGAGAATTTGCTTGGCGCTATACCACTAAAAAAGCCACTTTCCTGTGACGAAAGCGGCTTTTTGACTGTGGGAGCTACTGGATTCGAACCAGTGACCCTCTGCTTGTAAGGCAGATGCTCTGAACCAGCTGAGCTAAGCTCCCTTGCTTTTGGGACTACAAATATAGCGCAGTTCCGTGATATTCAAAATTATTTTTGTATTTTTTTGAAGCAGGCGCTTAGAGTCGTAGTTTTACGTTTCACTTTGAATCAATGGCTATGAAGCATTCCCGCATACTTGTCGTAGATGACGACCCTGACGTACTGACGGCGGTACGCTTGTTGCTCAAGCACCGGGTAGGCGAAATCATCACCGAGCGCAATCCAGAACAACTGCCGGCCATCCTGGGCCGGGAACCATTGGACCTTGTGTTGCTCGATAAATTTGCAGGCACCTACCGCTCGCTCAATAAAATTGAACGCCCCAACCGCAGCACTGTATACGCGGCTGATCTGTTTGAGAACCTTTACCAACTCATGGAGCCCTCGCTTCTCCAGAAAAACATTGAGCTAGACATTATATTGAAAGACACGCAGTTACAGCTTGAACTCGACGTAAGCCTCATTGAACAGGTACTTATCAATCTGCTGCTCAATGCCATTGAAGCGGTCAAGGAAGTTCCCGCGCCCTATATCCGGCTGTCGGCGTCCATTGACGGTGGGCGACCAAAAATTCAGGTAAGCGACAACGGGAAAGGCATTCCCGCAGATTTACTGGAAAGCATTTTCATACCCTTTTTTACAACCCGTAAAACGGGAAGTGGCGTCGGATTAACGCTCAGTAAGCAAATTATGCTGTTGCATGGCGGCAACATCCTGGTCCATAGTGAAGAGGGGAAAGGCAGCACATTTACGTTACAATTTTAATCACCATATGAAGATACTCATGGTTTGCTTAGGAAACATCTGCCGCTCGCCATTGGCGCACGGTGTGATGCAGCATCTGGTAGAACAACAAGGCTTGGGTTGGCATATCGATTCAGCGGGTACGGGCGGCTGGCATGTCGGCGCCCCGCCCGACCACCGGGCCATTGCCGTGGCCAGGCGGCACGGAATCGATATCAGCGGCCAACGTGCTCAACAGCTACAACCACATCACCTGAACAGCTTTGATCACATCTTCGCCATGGATCGCTCCAACCTCCGCAATTTGCTGGCCATGGCCGATACTCCGGCCCAACGGGCACGGATACGGTTGTTCCTGGATGATCGCGAAGTGCCGGACCCCTACTATGAGGACGACTTGTTTGAATCCGTATTCCAGATGGTGGAAGCCCGGTGTCAGGAGTGGATTGAACTGCTGAAACGCACCAAATAAAAAAAGCGCCACCGAAGCGACGCCTTTTCCAGATACTAAAACAAACAGTTCATACTATATTAAGTAATTTACCGTCCTTATTTAAGGCCCCTTAGTAAGAGGCAGGTGACTATCCTAATAACAACATCGTGCCAATATACCGCTACAACGGCGGCGACGGACCTATCCCATCGCATCAATCCATTTATTGTGCTGAAAATCAAGATCATTACTGATTTCTATTCCATGATTGAACAGCAAGACTTACGTCAGGTTTTCAAACGCCGAATCGTATGCCGCTCCCCATAGTGTAGAAACACTTCCCCATTATGTATGCCCGCTGTCACAGCAACTCACGTTCTGAGTTCCTCGCACGGGTGAAACACGGCCTAAAAGACGGCAGCGAAGCGCCCCCGGTTCAACGACCCGCCGTTCCTCGCACGGGTGAAACACGGCCTAGGAGACGGCAGCGAAGCGCCCCCGATTCAACGACCCGCCGTTCCTCGCACGGGTGAAACACGGCCTAGGAGACGGTAGCGAAGCGCCCCCGGTTCAACGCCCCACCGTTCCTCGCACGGGTGAAACACGGCCTAGGAGACGGTAGCGAAGCGCCCCGGATCCAGCCGTGTTTCACCCGTGCGAGGACTCCCCATCCATCAAAAAATCCGTATCTTTGCAGTGATGAATGCATCCCTAATCAATAAGAAATGGGCAGCGCTGCAGGCAGACACCGCCGCACGGTTTGAGATGGAACGCCCAGACATTAAAGTGATGCTTTTTTTGATCGGCGTACAAGAACTGGGCAAAGGCCCCATGAAATTCAGCAAGCGGCAAAAAGAAGAGCTGATGCATATCGCCACCTGCCGGCTGTTCAGCGCCATGGGCTTTTATGAACTCGAAGGGCTCGACCAAGACGGCTGGCCGCATTGGCGCCGCGTTAAGCCCATACCCAATTACACGCTACTGGAGCAGGAACTCATTATTAAATCACTTATCATCGATTATTTCGAAGCGCATGCAAGCTAACTTTTTGAAGAAATCCATCGTATTGGCCATCCTCTCCCTGTGCTGTGCCGTACTGCACGCCGCACCGCCGCACAAATACGTCCGCCTCATCACCCCCAAGGGCGAGTGTCTGGTGAAGCTGTATGACGAGACACCCCTGCACCGCGACAACTTCGCCAAACTGGTCCGCGAAGGGTTTTACGATAATCTCCTATTCCACCGGGTCATCCGCAACTTCATGATTCAAGGAGGCGATCCCAATTCGCGGTATGCTGCTGAAAAACAGCGGCTGGGCGAAGGGGGGCCGGGCTATACCATTCCCGCCGAATTCCGGGACAGCCTTTTCCACAAGAAAGGGGTCATCGCCGCCGCACGCGATAACAATCCGGAGAAAGCCTCAAGCGGTTCGCAATTTTACTTGGTGCAGGGACGAACGTTTACCGACCGCGGATTGGACAGCTTGGAACAGCTGCGTCTCGGCGGACGCAAAATACCGCCGCATCAACGGGAAGTGTACAGGACACTTGGCGGCACGCCGCACCTGGATCAAAACTATACCGTTTTCGGGGAAGTGATTTCAGGTATCGATGTCATCGACAGCATCGCATCCGTAGCCACCGATCCATTTGATCGCCCCATCGAAGACCAGCGCATGACCATGGAACTGCTCACCCGCCGCGAAGCAATCAACCTGGAACGGCAACAGGCAGGCCTCGAACCCCGTACCGGAATCTTTACCAAGTTCATCGATTTGTTTAAACCCAAATACTGATATCGGCTCACAACCACCCATGAAGATCATCACGTATAACGTCAATGGCATTCGTGCAGCGATGCGGAAGGGGTGGCTTTCCTGGCTTGAAGCCACCGATGCTGATGTAGTCTGTCTGCAGGAAATCAAAGCAACCCCAGATCAGCTGGCAGAGCTGCTGCAAATCGAGCAATTGGGATACGAACATTATTGGTACCCTGCAGAAAAGAAAGGATACAGCGGCACAGCCATCCTTACCCGGATTAGCCCTAAGCGCGTCGAATACGGTTGCGGGCATGAAGACTACGATCGGGAAGGCCGCATCATCCGGGCCGATTTCGACAATTTGTCGGTTATCAGCACCTATTTCCCTTCCGGCACCACAGGCGAGGTGCGCCAAGCCTTCAAATACCGGTTCCTGGCCGATTTCCAGGAATATAGTGATAAACTCCGGGAAACACTGCCCAACCTCGTGGTGTGCGGCGACTATAACATCTGCCACCGCGCTATTGATATCCACAACCCCATTGCCAATGCCAATTCATCGGGATTTCTGCCTGCCGAACGGGAATGGATGGAAAACTTCATCACCACGGGTTACATTGATTCGTTCCGGCACCTCAATCCCAACCCCCACCACTATACGTGGTGGACATTCCGCGCCAATGCCCGCGCACGCAACCTCGGCTGGCGCATCGATTACAACATGGTTAGCCGTCCGTTGGCCCCCTATATTGCCCAGGCATCTGTCATGCCTGATGCCATCCATTCCGATCATTGCCCTGTGATGCTGAAACTGGCTCTTTAGGGGTTGTCTTCACGCTTACGGAAAATACGGTTGAAAAAGCGCTGTGTTTTCTCCGATGCTTTCTTTGCCTCTTCAGCCGCATGGAGCAGCCGCCGTTCCCGCTCCGGGCTCACCCCTGCCGTTTCTTTGATTCCCTGGAGCAGGCTCTGCCATACCATCTTGAAAAACGAAAACGTCGGGTCGCGGCGGTAGTTAATCCGCCCCGTGTGGTACTTGCCATTGGCATCGGGGTTGCTGTCGTTGATGATGAAGCTATTAGCCAGAAATGATGCCACCCGCATAGACGATTTTTTATCCACGTCTTCCGGCTGCAGCAGCCTAAGCCGCATGTTGCTGTAATCAAAGCGCAGCCGCCCCTGCGCCCGGCGGTCGTCGGCCTTGATGTCAAAGCTAAGGCCCTTGATATTGGCGCTGCCCACCTCGGCGTGCAGTAGCGGCGTGATGATGCGGTTCAGCGGCCGGCCATCCATGGGGCCAAGCGTCCCTTTATAGGTAAACGCTCCCTGCTTATCCAGCATGTCAAAAGCAAACACCACATGCAGTTTGCCGGTGTTCATCACATACGTTGTCAGATCGGCCACCAGTTCGCCGTTTTTCCGCAAGACCGCCGGTTCGTTGGTAACATTCCGGAATACACCGTGCGAGCGGTCAAAGGTTATCCGTCCTTCCCGTTTGTATTTCCGGCTCACCTCAGCGTAGCTGATTGCTACGTCGTTCAGCACCACCGAGTCTATCGTAACCGGTTGCTTCAGTTGCAGGAGCAATTGATGGGGTGATTTACCGATTTTGTTTGTTCTTCGTTTGGGATACCGCAGGTCGTTCGATATTGCTACCGTACCGCTATCGATATGGAGGCTGCCCGCGTGGAGCTTCTGGCTGTCTACCAGCCGATGCAGGTCGATATCTTCCAGACGTATGCTCGGAAAGGCGATGACTGCCATATCTGCAGCCACCTTTTTGCGCTTATAGAATTCCGCTTTGCTCATGCGGGGCGCATACCGGAATCCGGTAAGGGTCACCTGCTTGTATAACGTGGCCACCTGCAGGCGATCGAAGCTCACGTAATAAAAACTATCGGGCGTTTCATACCGGAGCCCCGGCATATCCACATCAATGGCGCGCGTATGGAAAAACCGGCTGGTATCGAACTGAGAAACCGAATCTATCAACAGGTCACGCACGTTGATGTTCAGATCCTTCAATTCCGTATTCCGTGTGGCCGAATCGGTCCGCTTGGTGAATTTAAACTGGATGCCCGCTACATTCATGTTCTTTACGCTGATTTCCCGCAGCAGATGGGCGATGCGTTGGTAGAGCGTACGATCATCGTGCTTCACCGTTGCGGTATCGTTATACGCGTGTGGGGTGTTCACGATGTGGATGGCCGGTGTGTCTACGATGATGTCATCAATGGTCAACCTGCGCTCACGGACGATGCGCCGGGGGTAAAACCCTTTAATTGCCAAGTTCGCGATATGGATGGCGTAGGTATTATCGGGAGCACGTTGTTGCTGTTCGCGCCGCGCATAAACCTGGGTGTCGGGAATAAGCCGTAGCTGCGCAATGGATGCATTGCCCGTTACCAAATTGAAATTCAGATCGTCATATTCGATGTGATAGAGGCTATCCGTAGCGTGGATGACGGCTTCTTTAAGTTGCGCCTCCACAATTGGCTTCCAGTGCTTGCTCAGGTACCAGGCCCCGGCGGCTAATATCATCAGGATACCGATGACAGCCGCTATAATCCATTTCCAGACAGGCTTCATAACCGGTGAAACTACTTTTTGTAAAGATACAAATTACACCCACTTAACAGGCAACAAACGATAAAGTTGAACGTATGTAAAAAAACAAAAACGGGTTAACAGGGTCGTTATAAAAAGCATTACCTTCGTTTTACGATTATGCGTGGCTATCATTTTTCACCATATATCCCCCAAGCGCTACCCAAAGGAGGCTTTGATGAGTTGCTGAAGCTGTTCATGCAATTGCTGCAATACACCGCGGGCGATGCCATGGAGGCGCTGGCCTGGCTCAATGAGCTGGACAAGCAGTATAATCTGACGTCAGACGATTATGGCATCGGCGACTTTATCCAGGATTTAAAAGACAAGGGTTATCTGACCGATGATGCCGGTCCGGGCTCGTTCAAGATTACCGCCAAAAGCGAGCAATCCATCCGGCAATCGGCCCTGGAGGAGATTTTCGGCAAACTGCGCAAAAGCGGCCGCGGAAACCATAACAGCAACATCTCCGGTTTGGGTGAGGAGAAAAATGCCGACCGTCGTGAATATCAGTATGGCGACAGCCTTGATCAGATAGATATGACCGCTTCCCTGCACAATGCGCAGGTGAACCATGGCATCGGCAACTTCGTGCTTACGGAGCGCGACTTGGAAGTGGAGGAGCGCGACTACAAGACGCTGACGTCAACCGTGCTCATGATAGATATTTCCCATAGCATGATTCTCTACGGAGAAGACCGCATCACGCCGGCCAAGAAAGTGGCCATGGCACTGGCCGAACTCATCCGCACGCGTTATCCGAAAGATACGCTTGACATCGTGGTATTTGGCAACGATGCATGGCCCATCACATTGAAAGACCTACCCTACCTTCAGGTGGGGCCTTACCACACCAATACGTTGGCCGGACTGGAGCTGGCTACCGACCTGCTCCGTCGGCGGAAAACGCATAATAAGCAGATTTTCATGATTACCGACGGCAAACCAACCTGCCTGAAGGAAAACGGGCGCTATTATAAAAACAGTGTGGGCCTGGACCGCAAGGTGGTCAACAAAACCTTGAACATGGCTGCCCAGTGCAAACGCCTTAACATTCCGATCACCACGTTCATGATTGCCCGTGATCCGTACCTGCAGCAATTTGTCCGCCAATTCACCGAAACCAATGGCGGCAAGGCATTCTACAGTTCGCTGCAAGGGCTGGGGGAATACATTTTTGAAGATTATATCCGTAACCGGCGGAAAACGGTGAGGTGAGTGGGTGGCCGGTGGTGGGTGGCCGGTGGTGGGTGGCCGGTGGTGGGTGGCCGGTGGTGGGTGGTTTTAAATAACGACTTGTAAATACAATTAACATCGCAAAGAGGAAAACAATGAATACTGATGCAGGATTACCGACCCCCGATCACCGATCACAGACCCCCGATCACCGACCCCCGATCACCCTTGGCGAACTCAAGCAATCCGGTTATCAATCGAGAAGTGTCAAAGACGAGCTACGGGCCAACCTCATCCGGCAACTACGGGAAAACAAGGCGGGGTTTGAAGGCATTGTGGGCTACGACGAAACCGTTATTCCTGAATTGCAGACAGCCATCCTGTCGCGCCATAACGTGCTTTTACTGGGGCTGCGGGGGCAGGCTAAAACGCGTATCGCCCGGCTGATGGTGCACCTGCTGGATGAATACGTGCCTTATGTTGCCGGCAGTGAGCTGTTCGATGATCCGCTGAACCCCATCTCGTGGTATGCCCGTCACGAAATCGAAACCAAGGGCGACGATACACCCATTGCGTGGCTGCATCGCTCCGCCCGGTATACCGAGAAACTGGCTACGCCAGACGTCACCGTGGCTGATCTGGTGGGCGACGTAGACCCCATTAAGGCCGCCACGTTGAAGCTCACGTACAACGACGAGCGCGTCATCCATTTCGGATTGATTCCGAGGGCCCACCGCGGCATCTTCGTTATCAATGAGCTGCCCGACCTTCAAGCGCGCATACAGGTTGCCCTTTTCAATATGCTGCAGGAAAAAGACATCCAGATCCGCGGCTTCAAGCTGCGCCTGCCGCTGGATATCCAGTTTGTCTTCACCGCCAATCCGGAAGATTATACCAACCGCGGGTCCATCGTCACCCCCCTCAAAGACCGCATCGAAAGTCAGATCCTCACCCACTATCCGAAGAGCATTGATATCTCCCGCAAAATTACCTTCCAGGAAGCGCGCCTTACGCCGGAGCAGCAAACGGCTATTGAGGTTGACGGACTACTGAAAGACCTTGTCGAACAAATCGCCTTTGAAGCGCGGCAAAGCGAATTTATCGATCAGAAGTCGGGCGTATCGGCACGGCTTACCATCTCAGCCTACGAAAACCTTGTTAGCGCTGCCGAACGGCGGATGCTGACATCGGGGCAGCGGCGCACCGTCGCCCGGTTGTCGGATTTCGCAGGCGTCATCCCGGCCATCACGGGAAAAATCGAGCTGGTCTACGAGGGCGAACTCGAAGGTCCGGTGCATGTGGCCCACCGCCTCATCGGCGCTGCCATCAAAACATTGTTCACGCTTTACTTCCCCCATCCGGAGAAAGCCAAAAAATCGAAGGCCGAAAATCCATACGGGCCTATTGTCGACTGGTTTACCGCCGGTAACAGCCTGGAGTTGACAGACAGCCTATCAGATAGCCAGTATAAAAAGATGCTCATGGACGTACCCGGCCTCCACGCATTGGTCAAGAAGCTGCACCCTAAGCTGGCCCAGAGCCAGCAGCTGCTGCTCATGGAATTTGTGCTCCATGGCTTGGCTGAGCATTCACAGCTCAACAAAAGCTATATCCATGGCGGCATCGAGTTTGCCGATATGCTGGGCAGCCTTTTTGATGGCGGGTTCGACGATGAAGACTATCAGGGCTGATCAACCGCGGCTGGGAGCATCTCCATCATCCGCTTCGCTGCGGCCTGCGCCACCTGCCGGATGAGCGGACGGGGCGTATTATCCCCTACCTCGTATGTTATCGCTTCCGCGCCGAACCGGCGGCTTAGCCACCCTTTGGAGACGTTGCCCCCGTTGGGCGACGGCTTGATGGATGCGGTATAGCCCGGCACATCACGTTCAAGCGCGTGTATCCACCGGTCGGCAAAGCCCGGCAGCAAGTCGCCGGCCGACGGCTTATTCGTGTAAAACACGTCGTGGTACGTCGAATGGAAATCCAGTGCGAAGAGAATGTCCACATCGCCCTGCTCCACCAGCCGTTCCAGGTAGGCCTTCACCGCCCTTGTTTCCGGCTGCTTAAACCCCTCCCAATCGCGGTTCAGGTCCACCCCCGCCATGTTGTGGCGCCAGCCCCCTTCATCCACGCCATCCGGGTTTATCATCGGAATGCATACCACATCAACGTGCTCCCGGAACCGTCTCGCCCTTTCCGATGTGCCGAACACTTCCTCCACAAAGGCCTGCAACGCCATAAAGCCCGAAATTTCCGGTGGATGCTGCCGCCCCATCAGCACCACCACGGGCTTTTTGGGCCTACGGGCGGTCGCCAGCACTTCTATCGGCCGGCCCAGCATACTGTACCCGATAATGCTCCGCTTCACAAACGGCTGCCGGGCCAGCCCGGCGGTCCAACGGTATACTTGTGCCGCATCAATCAGCTCCTGCCCGCTAATCAGCGCCGTATCGTTACTGATAACGGCAGAAAACGTGTCTTTACCGCCCAGTTCCTGCCAATGTACCTTATCGTAGCTTATCTTGGGGTCGTAACGGTGTTTAAACCGGCCGTAATCGAGCTGAAAATAGATCCTTCGCGGTGTGGCAGACCATACCTTAAATGCATACCACGGACTCGGGTTGATAGGGGCATTTTCCGGTGCGACGCTGAGGGAAAAGGTACTGTCGTTCAGCTGGGTCACCCCGTTCAGCCGCGCAGCAGCAAACGCATTGGAAAACCCCAGGGTACCCCCGGCAAACCGGAAATCCCGCCGCTCCTGGAGGCTTACCCCAAGCTGCGCCGAGTCTACCTTCACCGGCCCGCCGGCCAGTTCCGGGCGGCGTACCTGGCAGCCCATGAAAGAAGCCGCCACCAACAATAGCCCTATCGGGCCTATCGTTGATGAAGCCCTCCGTTTGGCAACGGAAGGCTTCAAGAAAACAATTAAACTACGCATAAAATAACGCTATGGATTTTGGTTTTCCGGACCAATGGCCGGATTGGAATTGATTTCGGCCTGCGGTATCAGCCACTGCCATTCGTTTGCCCCGGCCGGCACATACAAGATGTTAGCCAGATCCGGCTTATGGTTGGTATTCCGGCGATCCAGATCGCTGTTGGTCCGTTTCAAGTCCAGGAAACGGAAACCTTCTCCCCAAAGCTCCACGCGCCGCTGTACCCATATCTCGTTAACGAGTGACTGGCCAGTATTCGTAGACATCACGTATTGCGGATCCCGGTTTACCGCCAGCTCGTACAGCACTTCCGCCGCATCCGCATCGCCCGATTGCGCCCGTGCTTCCGCCTCAATGAGGTACATTTCCGCCGCCCGCATCAATGGCACGTCGC
Organism: Parapedobacter composti; assembly: GCF_900112315.1. GTDB lineage: Bacteria > Bacteroidota > Bacteroidia > Sphingobacteriales > Sphingobacteriaceae > Parapedobacter > Parapedobacter composti. The sequence goes on from NZ_FOLL01000009.1 coordinate 141,197, forward strand.
CCGAAGCGTTCGAGGGATCCTGCACCAGGTATTTCCGGTGCTGATAAGGTGCCCGGGTTTGGTTAGCCACGGGAGTGCCATCGCCGTTCAACACGCCCGGGAAATTCGGCCGGTCTTCATCCGTGCCATCCCACCACAACTTCTTCCGGATATCTGTTTCCGGAATCTGGGCATACAACACACTGTTCATGCACTTCGGGTTGGTACGGGTGAATCCAGAGTTGAAATTGGCCGACATGTACCGGAAAAACGAACCATAGGTAGTCACCTGATCAATCGGTATCGATACCCCCCACAGCCATTCCGGGTTGCTGATGTTGGAGAAACCCTCCAGGTATTGCGCGTGGCTCATCAGCGAGCTGTTCGCTCTGGCTTCCTGGGCATATTTGATGGCATTCGGCCAATCCTGCATCGTCAGCGCCACCCGCGCCCGTATGCCTTTCACCGACTGGAGGTTCAGGTGTGTCTTGGCCGTGGACCCGCCGTGGGCCAGCAATGCCATCGCTTCGTCAAGATCGTTCACGATCTGTGTATACACCGCTTCCACAGAAGCCCGGGGCTGGCCCGCCGGGTCGGTAGTCAGCACCAAAGGCACCCCCGGCTGCGTGTTTTCACCGATGGATGCATCATAGCGCTTACCGTAAAGCTGCACCAGGTAAGTATAGGCCCAGGCCCGCAAAGCCAGGGCCTCGCCCTTGATGGTGGCCTTCGCCTGTTCGCCGCCCTCCACCCCATCGATTTTCTCAATGATCATGTTGGCATTGGAAATGATGATGTAATAAAAGTAGTAGGCAAACCCATTGACGTTCACGTCAGATACATTCCTGTGTGCCAGCCAGCGGTAGGATTCGCGGTGATACACATACCCAGGAGCCGTACGCACATAGTCCTCACCCATCGCGTCGAAGTTGATCATCATCGCCGTATGGCCGTCGCGGTGCTGGTTGGTATACTGCGTATAGATCGTCCGGTACAATCCGCTTAGCGCTTTGTTCGCATTTTCGATAGAAGAGAAAGCTATCGTCTCAGAGACCCTGTCCGTAGGGTCGGTATCCAAAAAGTCTTTACTGCATGACGTTGCCAGAACGATGGCGATCATACCGATGCATATGCGGGATAAAAATGAATGGTTTTCCATGAGTTCAGAATCGTTAAAGTGTAACATTTAATCCAAGGGATATGATACGGGCAGGCGCATAAGTATAAGACGTCACTCCGGTAAATGCCTGCGTGGGATCCAGTCCCTTCCGGCGCGAAAGCATAAACAAGTTCTCACCCGTTACAAACCAGCTTGCCCTGGAAACGTGCAGCCGCGAAAGTATACCCTTCGGCATGTTATACATAAATGTAGCCGAGCGCAGCGACAAGGCCGAGCCGTCGATCAACCAGCGGTCGCTATCGTACATGGTCGTGCCGGTGAGACGTTTCGGCACATCGGTTACATCGCCCGGCTGCTGCCAGCGGTTCAAGGCATCCACGTGCAGGGCCCTGCCATACGTACCGTTATACATCAGAGACTGGTAATCGTTGTCCATCACCAAGCCACCGTATTGGTACATCAGCATCACATTCAGCGAGAAATTCTTGTAGCTGAACAAGTTCGTCACACTGCCGTAGAAGTCCGGTATGGCTGTACCTACATAATGATACAGCGCATTATTGGCGTTCGGCGTTACCTGGGTGCCATCCAACATAAAGGCGCGGCTATCTTCCATATCCGGGTTCACCACGTAAAGCTCTTCACCATTTTCCGGGTTCACACCATAATAAGCCCGCAGCCAATAGTCATAGATGGATCGGCCCACCTCCCGTTTCTTGGTGCCGTCGATGATTGATTCCTGCGGCAATTTGGTAATCCGGTTCCTAAAGGTCGTCCAGTTAATGCCCATATTCCACAGGAAATGGTCAGACTTCACCAGATCTCCGCGCAACTGCAACTCAATCCCCTGGTTGTACATCGAGCCGATGTTCTGGCCCTGCGACGTCATGCCGCTGGATTCGGGTAGCGGCACATTGAATAGCAACGCGTCCGAGTTGCGGTGGAACACCTCGATGACACCGTCAAGCCGGTTGCCGAAGGCATTGAACTCCACGGCAGCATCGATACTCTGGTTCGATTCCCAGCGGAGGTTGCGGTTACCGGCCGACCGGTTCTGGCGAATGCCGGGTTCGTTGCCATAGTTCACGCCGATGTTGTAAAACGACTGCCAGTAATAATAATCCGAGTTCAGGTTGTCTGACCCCACCGCGCCATAAGACGCCCGCAACTTCAGGTAATCCAGCCATTCCGCGTTAAAGAAGGGTTCCTTGCTGATTTCCCAGCCCAGTCCCATCGACCAGAAGTTGCCCCAACGCACGTCCCTGTGGAACTTGGACGACCCATCGCGCCGGAACGACGCCGACGCAAAGTACTTATCGGCATAGCTGTATTCGGCCCGCGAAAAATACCCTTCGGTACGGTAGTCTTCCAGAGCCGAGTTGGCCGTGGCCGGGTTCGCGAAGTTAGAGAGCTCCACCATGTCTTCCACCACCTGGTTGTCGCGCTGGGCCGTAAGGTACACCTGGTTATAGCTGTAGCTTTCATGGCCAAGCAGCACATCAATCCGGTGGCCGTTAAACTGCTTGTTATAGTTCAACAGTTGGTTGAAATTGAGGTACCGGTAAGTCCGCGCGATACGACTGGTGCGGCCACCCACCGCCCGGCCGTCACCGATTTGGTTATTCCGGTAAAACAAGTATTCAAAATTGTTGATGTCTATGGCCAGGTTGGTGGTAAATTTGAAATCCTTCAGGAAAGACACCTCCGCAAACGTCCGGCCGTTCAGCGCATTCCGTTTGTTAAATAAGGTATTCAGTAAGGTCTCGGCCACGATATTCCGCCCGGTAAATACCGGCCCGTACTCCCGGTCGTCAAAAATCCGCTCCCCATTCTCGTCCAGCAGGTAGGCCCCCGTTTCCGGATCATGTTTATGGATAGGATAGATAGGCCCCATCAGCAAGTCGATGTAAAACGGATTTTCGTTAATGCCCGCATCCAGGTTGGCCAGGGTAGTTTTCGTTACCGCCCCCCCGATGTTGAAGCCCGACCGCAGCCACGGCTTGGGGGTCAGGTCCACTTTCACACGCCCCGTCACCCGGTTGAAATCACTCTCTATGGAATAACCTTCATCATCCAGGTAGTTCAGCGACACGTAGTAGCTGCTCTTTTCGGTGCCACCGCTATAGGCCAGCGAATAATCCTGCCGCAGGCCACTCCGGCGGATGGCATCCCGCCAGTCGAGATCCTCCGCATACAGCAGCCTGGCATTGGGGTTCAGGTTGCCGTTGATATCCAGCAGCTCAGTAGCCGGCACATTAAACGGGTGACTCAGCAAGTTCTGCGTCACATCACCATAGGCCACGCCATGGTAATTCTGCAGGCCGGCATTGGCGCCTGAAGCAAACCGTTCCGGCCATTTGCCACTCGCCAATATGGCCGCGTCTTCCAGGCTCACGCCGTTATTGTAATGCAAACTGTTGCGGGTTGTTTCCCACATCAGTTTGTAGTAATCCGGGATGCCCACCTTCTCGTAGTCAGAAAGCCCCCGCGAGTTAATGCCCGTGATGAACTTCAGGCTCACCTGATCCTGATTGGCTTTCCCGCTTTTCGTGGTAATCATGATTACCCCATTGGCCGCACGTGCCCCGTACAGCGCCGCGGCCGACGCGTCTTTCAGCACAGAAATACTCTCGATATCGTTGGGGTCGATGTTATTGATAGTCCCGTCATACGGTGCCCCATCCAAGATATACAATGGCGTCATGCTCCCATTGATGGAACCAAAACCGCGGATGCGGACGGCCGGCCCGGCACCCGGCTGCCCACTGCCCGAGTTGGTCGCAATGCCCGGCGCTGCGCCTGCGAGCGCCGTATTGATATTGGTGATGGGCCGTTGGGCAATATCTTCTGATCTGATGGTAGCCACGGAGTTGGTCAACGCACTCTTGCGGGTAGTTCCATAGGCCTGCACCACCACAGCATCCAGCTCCTGCTGCGTTTGCCGCAACACCACGGCCAGCTGTGTCTGGTTGCCCACGGGAATTTCCTGCGTGGCATACCCCATCAACGAAAACACCAGCACAGCATCCGGCGAAGGCGCCACAATGGAAAAGCGGCCATCCGCCTGCGTTACCGTACCGCTTTGTCCGCCTTTCACCCGTACCGATACACCCGATAACGGCGCATTGTCCGTACCGTCTGTTACCCGGCCAGATACCACCTGCTGCCGTGCCGGCTTCCGGCTCACCTCGATGATGATGGTCCGGCCATCCACCGTATAGGTAAGCGGCTGGCCTTTAAACAACGCCGCCAGGGCTTGGTCAATCGTCGCATTGGTCAGGTTCAGGCTGATGGGCGCTGCCACTTCCAGCACCGCATTATTGTATACAAAATCATAGCCGCTCTGCTTCCGGATATCTTTCAGCACGTCCTTCAGCTTGGCTTCGCGCACCGTGATATCTATCTGCTGGGAATAAGCCTGTACATGAATCGTCAGGCAAAACAGCAACATAAAAGCCACGCAGCGGCGCAACATCGTTCGCATTGGTTTCATTGTTCTCATTCGTAAATAGTTATTCAGTTTTGTCGGTTTTTGGAATTGTATTCACTCACTGCACCAGCACGGTTTGCGCGCTGATATCAAACTTCACCTCGCCTGCCTTCTCCAGGTAGCGCAACACGCTGGAGAGCGGGTGCTGCCTGGAAATCATGCCCGTAAAAGCCAGATTGCGGTTGGGTGTCTTATAGTGGATGTCCACATCGTACCACCGCTCCAGCATGCGCATGGCTTCATCCACAGGCGTATTATCAAAAAAGAAGGTATTGGTCTGCCACGCTACAGCCTGTTCCACATCCACGCTGCGCAGCCGCATGCGCCGGCCCGTATGCGATATCAAAGCCTGCTGGCCCGGGGTCAGTTTTTTCGCTTCCGTATGGTCACTTACCAGCACACTGCCTTCCACCAGCGTAATCTTGATATCCGGTTCATTCGGGTACGACATGATATTGAAATGCGTGCCCAGCACCTGCAATTGGTAGCCCTCACCGGCCACGAGAAACGGTCTGCGGGCATCGTGGGCCACTTCAAAATACGCTTCCCCCGCCAAGGTCACCTCCCGTGTGGCACCGGTAAACGCCGTGGGGTAGGTGATCGCCGATTCGGCATTCAACCAAACCTTCGATCCATCGGGCAGTACCAGTTTATATTGTCCCTTCCGGGGAATTTCCAGGGTATTAAAATCAGCTGCTTCCGCCGCGGCACCATCCGTCAGGCCGTATAACAACGTACCATCTGCCGTTTTTTCCACCCTTGCGCCGCCCTGCACGGCCACAATACCGTCCGCCTGGTCTTCCAGTATCACCATCGATCCATCGTTCAGCCGCAGCACGGCCCGGTTATCGCCCGGCGCCACGTCATGCTGGGCCAGCATCGCTGCCGCCGTACCGGCGCTGTCGTCCTGCTCCATGAGAAAGAAGCCAAGCCCAACGGCCAAGGCCACGCAAGCCGCCGCGAGCGCCAGCCCCCAGCGGAAGACCCTCGTCCTGCGGGCAGCAGAGTGCCCCCGGATATTGGTATACATCGCTTCCCAGTCCACCGCATGAGCTCCCGTGCCGAACGGCAGCGAATCTGCCAACCCTTCCATATGCCTGTCCAGTTCCGCCTCGTTTGCGGGATCCCGTATCCACGCGAACAGTTCGTCAAATTCCTCCCGCGTGCAGGTCTTGCTGTTATACCGCGCCAGCAAATAGGCTATCCGGTCTTGTTGTGTGCTCATAGTTGATTAGCTTTCACCCTCCGTGTTCATAAAAGACCTATGAGCAAGCCGAAAGGACCGTCAAAAGTGCAATTAATACAACATGGTGTTTCGACAGGTGTAACCGCAGGTACTTCAGCGTATCCACAATGATGTTCTTCACGCGACTTTTGGACAGCCCCACTTTCGCTGCTATTTCCTCATGTGAAAGCCCTTCCACCCGGCTCAGGTTGAAAATAGCCTGCCGCTGGTCCGGCAATTTGGCCAGCGCCCGGTTAAGCAGTTCGCCGCATTCTTTGGCATCCAGCAGCTCCTCAACGGGGCTGTCCTGCCATTGCATATTCGCCCACACCTGTTCCATCATCACCTCACTGCGGGCGATGCGCTGCAGGTGGTTCAGCGTTTTATTCCGCGCTACGGTATAAATGTAGTTGCGCGGATGCTGGATGGTAGCCAGCATCCCCTTGTTGAACCATAAGGTCATGAACGTATCCTGTACAATCTCTTCCGCGTCGGCATCCGAGTGGGTATAGCTCACCACGAAATTGAAGATTTTGGTCTTGTAAAGTTCAAACAGTTTCTTGAACGCTACCTCCTCTCCCTCCGCAATTTGCTGGAGCAGCACCCGCTCGATATGTAGACCGTATGTACCCATCCAGCGATCAATAAGGGTAGGCGCTATTCGGGAAGTTATAGCCCAGCCAAGCGTTCAGGTAGTTGATGATAGCCCGTTTAAACTGGTGGCTCGACCGTTGCCGTATCGTTGCATTGTTGCGAACGTTGATACCCGGTGTTTCCAGTTGAATGGCTATCACGTTATCATCAAATCCCGTGGTCGATCCCGTTTTAATCGTTCCGTATTTCCGGGTGCAATAGCCCCCATTAAAATACGGCCTGCGGGCAGGCTTGGCGGTGGTCCCGCCAAACAAGGTGACGTTGCGGTCCAGCATTGGGATCGCCGGGCCAGGCACCGCCGTCACCGCTTCGGCCTCCAATAGTCCGCCAAAACTCTGCTGCCCCCGGATTAACGAAGAGAACGGTACCGCCGGATGCCGATCAGCCAAGTAAGCAATGCTCGACGAATCGGCCAGTCCATCTAAGTAACTGTCCGGCTGTTCAAGCGAGTAATTGCTCAGGCCGTATCCCACTTCCGTCTGGCAGATAAAGTTATCGTGCAGCGTATTGCCGGTAGTTACCGAAACATAGGGTTCAGTATGCCCGTTATGGTAGCGGTGGGCGTGGCCATGCATATCCACATACAGCGCACCCTTGCCGCCCTCCTGTGCCTCGGCCAGGGTCGTCCGCGCCAGCAGCAGCAACTCATGGTAGCTTTCATACGTTGCCATAGCATCAGGATGCGTGTACCGGCCCGGTGCTTCATCCGGATAGGTGTTCGGATCCACCCGTTTTCGGTGGATGGTATTGACCATTATCCACGGCTGTTTTCCGGTATCTTCCGTAAACAGGTCGGCTATCGCGATGGTAAACGGCAGCGTATACAAGTCTCGTCCGGTTGTGCCCGTTTCCGGAATTTCCGGATTGCCGGTCGCCGTACCATCATGCGGAACGCCCAATAGCAGGGGGCTGTCCTGATCGCCCACGATGAGGTATACGTAATCCTTAAACCCGAAAATCGTGTCGCCCGCCTCATACCAATTACCGTCATATTCCACTACACCTAACACCTCTTCCGGCGTGGCATCCGGGCGTCCTCCTGTCTTTTCACAGGCACTCAGGCCTAAAAATGAAAAAAGCAGTACGATGGGGATCGTTCTTTTCATAAAATTTTGGTTATAAACATTCAGTCGTTATGGATTAAGACAATCCAGCCCGGCATAAGGACCGCTATTTTGCGAAAAAAAATTCCGCCCTGCTCTCGGGGTTATCCAATTTGGTGCTACGGCGCTTGCCCCGGGCCGTTACATGCAGGATATTGCTTTGTGTGGGAAACTGACTAAGCAGCAACCGGTTATCCACGGTCATGCTGGTTACCGCGGGCACGCCCGATGCTTCCAGGTAGCACCAGGCCACATCGTCTTCAATTTCGTAACCCACGTAGCGCAACGGTATCGGCTGGCCATCAACCGCCACGCCGAAACTACGGCGCAGGTAGGCGGCAAGCAGGCTGTCCAGTTCGGTCCGGTTCGGCGCGTTAATCAGGTCTACCTTTCCCGTGTAGGTAGCTTTTAGTGCTTCTTCCAGGTCATCATAAAATATCCGGCAGCTCACCTCCACTCGTTTTTCCTGCTCGTTATGGTTTATCGTGGTAATGCTTACATAAAACGGATGAAAAATCACCCACAAGGCACTTATCAAGCTCGTCATCTTCGTATTTTTTATATTACCCGTTGTGTTTTCATCACATTAGCTGTAATATTGCCACTAAGATAGCAACAAAGAACACAACATGCAGGATTTCGCGGTATATTTTGAGCTGGGATGGCAGCATATTTTAGATTTTTCGGGGTATGACCACATCCTGTTTGTCATTGCGCTTTGTTGCACGTATTTTATCAGCGACTGGCGTAAGGTGGTGATACTGGTCACCGCTTTCACCGTGGGGCACTCGCTTACGTTGGCGCTGAGCGTATTCCAACTGGTCAATATCAACACGGCATTGATTGAGTTTCTTATTCCGGTTACCATCGTGATCACCGCCTTCAGCAACGTGGTCAAGCAGCGCCGGACGAAGCGCGCCAACCGCAGCCGCCGCACCGACTGGCTCACGTATAGCTATGCGCTGTTTTTCGGTCTTATCCACGGGCTGGGCTTTTCCAACTACCTGCGTTCGTTGCTGGGCAAAGCGAGCAGCATCACCGGTCCGCTGTTTGCCTTCAACGTGGGGCTGGAGCTGGGTCAACTGGCCATTGTCTTCGTGGTGCTGCTGCTATCGTGGGTTGCCACTTCTGTGTTTTCCGTATCGCGCCGCGACTGGAGCTTCTTCCTGTCTTCCGCCATTTTCGGCATCGCGCTGGTGATGGCGCTGGAGCGGGTGTAGGTTGGTGGTTGGTGGTTGGGGGTTGGGGGTTGGTGATTGGTGATTGGGGGTTGGGGGTCGGTGATCGGGGGTCGGTGATGGGGGGTCAGTGGTCGGGGGTCGGGGGTCAGTGGTCGGTGGTCGGTGATTGGGGGTTGGGGGTCTAGAAAATTTTGTTAAATAGTGATATTATCGTATAAAGATCTGGAAGTATGGAAAAACGCCATGGATTTAGTGGAAATCATCTATAATAGAACTAGCGGTTTTCCTAAAGAAGAAGTCTATGGGCTCACGGCCCAGCTGAGAAGATCGGCGGTTTCTGTGCCTTCTAATATCGCAGAGGGATTTATGAGAAAAAATACGCGAGAATACATCCAGTTTATTCATATTGCACAAGGGTCTCTCGGTGAGCTGGATACACAAATTGAGATTGCTAAAAGATTGTCGTATGTGGACGACACATCCGATATCGATATGTTAATCATATTAATCAAAAAACAATTGTTTAGCTTATTGAACGTATTGAAACAAAAAACGGGTAATCCGCAATGAACGGCGTTACCATTCACCAATCACTATTCACCAATCACCATTCACGCCATGATTACTATGCATACACTAAAACCCGGACCTGTTCTCCTGCTATACCTCTTAACTATATTTTCGTTCCAAACCCAAGCGCAGCTACAGAACAACCCGGGTGCCAACCACGGCAATAAGTTCGAGCAACTGGGTACGTTGCTGAGTGATCCGAATGTCTACCGTACGGCATCGGGGGCGCCGGGCCATCAGTATTGGCAGCAGCGGGCGGATTATGTCATTGACGTGGAGGTCGACGATGAAAACCAGCGTGTCATCGGGTCGGAAACCATCACGTATACCAACAATTCGCCGGATCCGTTGCACTACCTCTGGCTAAATCTGGACGAGAATGAGCACAAGGCTGATGCGGAAAGCAAAAAGTTCGATGAAAGTTCGCTCAGCGAGCAGATGACTACCCGGCAGTTGCGGCAGTTTATCGGCGGCAACAGGGATTTGGGCATTCACATCCTGAAGGTGGCCGACGGGTCGGGGAAACCGTTGCCTTATACCATCAACTATACGATGATGCGGGTGGAACTGCCGGCCGCCCTGAAGCCCGGCGCTAAATTTGTGCTTCAAGTCGACTGGCAGTATAACATCAGCGACCGCATGGAAGAGAATGGGCGTGGGGGCTATGAGTACTTTGCGGAAGATGGCAATTACCTGTATACCATCACCCAGTGGTATCCGCGCATGGCGGTATATTCCGATTTTCAGGGCTGGCAGAATAAGCAGTTCACCGGGCGAGGCGAATTTGCCCAGGTGTTCGGCGATTTCAAGGTCAACATCACGGTGCCGGCCGACCATATCGTGGGGGCCACGGGCGAATGCCGCAACTATGCCAACGTGCTTACGCCTACCCAACTGACGAGGTGGAAACAGGCACAGCAAGCAGATGAGCCGGTAGAGGTGGTCACCCTTGAAGAAGCCCGCCAAGCGATGCAGGGCCGGGCTACAGCCAAAAAAACCTGGATATACGAGGCCAAGAATGTGCGTGATTTCGCGTTTGTGACCTCCCGCCGCCTCGTGTGGGATGCCATGCGCGTCAAACAAGGCATCGAGGGCTATACGCCCATGGCCATGTCCTACTACGGTCCGGAAGCGTATCCGCTTTACCGGCGCTATTCCACCAAGGCGGTGGCCCATACGTTACGGGTGTATTCCAAGCATACTATCCCCTATCCGTATCCTGTCGCCATCTCAGTTGAGGCGGCCAATGGCATGGAATACCCGATGATTTGTTTCAACTACGGCCGGGCCGACACGGATGGCACGTACTCGGAAGCTACTAAATATGGCATGATCAGTGTCATCATCCACGAGGTGGGACATAACTTCTTTCCGATGATTGTCAACTCTGATGAGCGGCAATGGACGTGGATGGATGAAGGAATGAACACCTTCTGCCAGTACCTTGCTGAACAGGAGTGGGATAAGGACTACCCGTCGCGCCGTGGACCGGCCCATAAGATTGTCGATTACATGAAGCTGCCCAAGGATCAGCTCGAACCCATCATGACCAATTCGGAAAACATCGTGCAGTTCGGGCCGAACGCCTACGCCAAACCGGCTACCGCGCTCAATATCCTGCGGGAAACGGTGATGGGCCGCGAGTTGTTTGATTATGCGTTTAAGGAATATGCACGGCGATGGGCCTTCAAGCATCCTACCCCTGCCGACTTCTTCCGCACGATGGAAGATGCATCGGCGGTCGACCTCGACTGGTTCTGGCGGGGTTGGTTTTTCGGCACAGACCCGGTGGATATTTCGCTGGACGATGTGCAGTACTTCCAGCCCCTGGGCAATCTGGAGACGCTCCAGGGTGATGCTAAGGAAGCGTATGAGCAGGATATCAACACGGTAGCGCGCCAACGCAACATCGAGGCGGGCATTCCCTTTGCTGTTGAAGCCGACACGTCGTTGCAGGACTTCTATAATAAATGGGATCGCTTTGCTATCGACCCCGAACAGCAGGCGGCTTTCAGGCAGTATTACGAATCCCTCACGCCTGAGGAAAAGGAGCTGTACGATGGCAAATACCATTTCTACCAGCTGAAATTCAGCAATAAAGGCGGCCTGGTGATGCCCATCATTCTGGAATGGACGTATGCCGATGGTTCCACGGAAATCGAACGCATCCCGGCTTATATCTGGCGGAAAAACGAAAATGAGGTGACCAAGGTATTCGCCAAAACGAAGGAAGTCACCTCCGTAGTGGTCGACCCCTTGCGGGAAACGGCTGACATCGATGAATCGAATAACGCCTGGCCGCGCCGGCATACCCCAACACGGTTTGAGTTGTTTAAGCAGGGCAATACACCGGTTCGTGGTGCTTCTTCCGGACCGAACCCCATGCAGCGGAGTGGGGGTGGGTGATCGGTGGTCGGTGGTCGGTGATCGGTGGTCGGTGGTCGGTGATGGGTGGTCGGTGGTCGGTGATGGGTGGTCGGTGGTCGGTGATGGGTGGTCGGTGGTCGGGGGTGGGTGATCGGTGGTGGGTGGTGAAATAAAGAAATACAAACAATGAAGATACCTGAGCAGCGGTTACGGGAGTTTACGTATGGGGTTTTTAAAGCCATTGGGTGTTCCGATGGGGATGCGGTGTTGGCGACGGATGTGCTTGTAACATCGGATTTGCGGGGTATCGACTCCCACGGTGTGGCGCGCCTCAGCGGGTATGTACGGCTCTGGGAGAATGGCCGCTTAAACCCTACACCGGATATCCGCGTGGTGCATGAAACGGCTACCACCGCCACGGTCGATGGCGACCGGGGGCTGGGGCTGGTGGTGGCGCCCTATGCGATGGATATCGCCTTGGAAAAGGCACGGCAATACGGTTCGGGATGGGTGGCCATCCGCAATTCCAACCACTTTGGCATCGCTGCCTACCATGCGTTAAAAGCTATTGAACACGACATGATCGGCTTTGCGGTAACCAATGCCAGTCCGCTGGTGGCTCCTACGTTCTCTACCGAGCGGTTGTTGGGTACCAACCCGATATGTTATACCTTCCCGGCAGGCAGCTACCCTCCGGTGGTGGTAGACATGGCTACGGCCGCGGCAGCCAACGGCAAGCTGGAGATTGCCCAGCGCATGAACGTACCGGTTCCCGAAGGGTGGGTGCTTACGCCCGACGGCCAGCCAACCACCGACCCGAATGCGGTCACCGCCGGCGGGGCCTTGCTACCCTTGGGCAGCGAATACGGTCGGGGCAGCCACAAGGGGTTCGGCCTTTCTGCTACGGTGGATATCCTGTCCGGCGTACTGTCCGGCGCCAACTACGGTCCTTGGGTGCCGCCGTTTGTCGCCTTCCTCGATCCCCTGCCCGACCAGCCGGGTATGGGCGTCGGTCACTTCGTGGGCGCGATGCGGGTGGACGGCTTCCGGCCCGTTGCGGAATTCAAAGCCAGCATGGATCATTGGATCACCCGCTTCAAAAACGCCAAGCGCGTCAATCCGGAGCAGGGCGTTATCATCCCCGGCGAGCCAGAATACCAAGCCACACAGCAACGCAAAGCACAGGGCATTCCGTTAACGGCTAAAGTGGTGGAGAGCTTAGAGGCATTGGCAGCGAAGTTTGGGATTACGGCGTTGACTGGATAGATATTGTGCTTTCCAAGCGCTGAAGTCTTGGGAGCTCGCAAGCCGGGCGCATTTCAAATTGCAGCAGGACACGCGAAATGCTTTGGCAAGCACCACAGCTATAACGCTCCCTCCGGTCCTCGTCATTAGGCTGCTTATACGTCCAAAGCTATCTGCGGCAATGCTGGCTTGTGACAGTCTGAAATGCACCTTCGAAGCTTCAATCGAAAATTATTCTTAAATTTGTCATAATGGATAAGTTGGGCACATTTGAGATTAAAGTTGTTGGTAAATCCGGCAATCAAGAATTGAAACCGGATAACTACGACATTAAGCACATTGCTACTTTGCTGCAGAATGTGGAAGACCTGCTGTATCCAAGCAATAAAAAGGATAGACCAATAATAACCTACGATATCCAGCATGGTTCTGTAAAGCATATCTTTACCACCTCCATACAAACCATCATCGGGTTTAGCGCCATTTTAACGCAGGTAAGCGAAAACAAGTCGATTGATTTCCTTGAACTAAAAACTGCTCAGGCCTTTGAATCCATCCAGCAACTGGCACGGCAGAAGGACTATGAGTTTCACTTGAAAACCTCCCTGCGGGAAGATGCTGAACTATCTATTACCCCTAAAACCCAATTTATACGAACGGAGAATGTTTGGGCAGAAGCGGAACTCTATTTTTATGGTATACTAAGAGACGCTGGTGGCAAAAATAAAGCTAATATTCACCTAGACACGGACGAGTACGGCTACCTGTCAATAGAAACAGGTGAGGAGTTTCTGAGAAACCGAGAAGACAACATGCTTTATCGGAAATTCGGCGTGCGAGCAAAAGGCAAACAACATACAGAAACTGGTGAAATAGATACCAAATCGCTGAAGCTCGTGGAACTTATCGACTACAATCCGAGATTTGACGACGGATATCTTAATGGTCTGATCGATAAAGCAAAACACAGCTGGAAAGGCATTGACGCAGATGAATGGTTACACAACTTAAGGGGTAATTATGACGCATAACGCAGTTTTGCTTGATACCAGCTTCCTTATCCGGCTACTCAATGACGAAGACCCGCTCCATAAAAACGCTTTGGGTTACTTCAAGTACTTCTTGGAAAACGATATCGCCTTGAAAGTATCAACTATATCCATAGCCGAATACTGTGTAAAAGGAAAAATTCACGAGCTACCCTTAAGAAATCTTCAACTAATCCCTTTCAATTTAGATCACGCCCAACGTACAGGAGAATTTTGCCGGTTAATTTTAGCAGAAAGCCCAAATAGCATCGACAAAATTCAGCCTCGGATACTCATACCTAACGATTCGAAATTATTTGCCCAAGCGGATTTAGATAAACATGTTACATACTTTGTCACGTCAGACGAGCGTTCAAAAAAAACATGGGCCAAACTGAAAAAAGCCAATCCTAAATTTGAAATAATTTCAATACAAATGCCTTACAATGAAGCTTTCGGCCTTTTAGGCCTGTGAGAACCAGTTTACCCCCCTAACCCGATACACTCCTTGGTGCCTTCGCGGATGCTGCGCCAGATCATTTTGAAAAACGAGAACGTTTTGGGGCGGGCGATGTATACCGTGCCGGCGTGGTACTCGCCGTTGGCATCGGGGTTGCTGTCGTTCAGCAAAAACCGGTTGGCAAAAAAGGAAACCACCGATTTCCGTTCGCCCGCTTTCGGGCCGGAGCCTGCAAGCAGGTTTACCTTCAACCCCTGGTAATCGAAGCGCAACGTCCCTTCCGTACGCCGGTCGTTGGCCTTCATTTCAAAACGCATGCCGCGGATGCGGGCCTGCTCCACTTCCACGTTGAGGTGGGGCGTCAGCATGCGGTTGAATGCGCGGCCATCCATCGGCCCGAGTTTCGCCGTGTAGGTATGCCCGCCGAGGCTGTCGAGCATGTCAAAGCGGAACCGCACGGACAAGTCGCCGGCACCCATCACCTTTGTCTGCGCGTCGAGCGTCATGAACCGGTCGCCACGCAACGTCGCCGTATCGTTCGTCAAGTTCCGGATTACGGCTGCTGTCCGTTCAAAGGTCACCGTACCCGCCTTCCCCGTTTTGTCGCTCACCTCGGTAAACGCAACGTCCAGCGCATGCAGCCTTGCCGAGTCTATGCGCAGCCGTTGCTTCCAGGCCATCAGTTGCTGGTGCGGCGACTTGCCCAGCTTATTTTCCGGCGGATTCGGCAGCCGTTTATCTTTGTAAATCGAGATTTCCGCCGTGTCGATGTGCAGGGCCGCCGCGGCCAGCAGCCCATCGGCCGTCCAACGCGCCACGTCAAATCCCGCCAGCTTCACCAGCCCCATGCGCATGTCGATCATGTCCGCTGCCCGCCCTACCCTGCTGTAAAACGCGCCCTTGCCCACCGTCGGCCCATAGCGTAGGTCCCGCATGAGCAGCTCCCGTCCGTGCATGTCCAAGCGCAGCGCCCCCAGTGCAAAGCGGTACGAACTATCAGGCCGCAGGTAGCTTACCCCCGCCACATCCACATCCCATCCCTTCGCATAATACAAGCGTGTGGTATCCCGCCGAGCCGCCGAGTCGATACGCACGTCGCGTATTGTCCCGTCAATCCGCCTAACCACCAGGTGCCGTGCATCGCGCTGCGCAGCAAGCTCCATTTGCCCCCTCTTCACGGCAATCCGCGTCACCCGCACCCCGTCCAGCACATCCTGGAGGCGCTCCAGAAGCGGAGCAGCCGTATCCCTTCTGGCCGTGTCCGGCTCACGGCCCACAGTCAGCTTAACCATTGGCTTATCGAGAATTATCGTGTTAACTGATAATTTACCGGAAAACAGCAGGCGCAGCAGCCCAACCCCACCAACCCGCAGTTGAGCTATGCGGACATCGTACAGCGTTTTCTGTGCGGCTGTATCCGGGATCAGGCGCACGTTATTTGCCACGGCACTTCCGGAGAAGAACGACATCCGCAGGCTGTCGTAGGTCAGTCGGTAAACACTGTCTATAGCCGCAGCCAACGCGTTGTTCAGTCGGGTTTCCAGCCCTGGAACCCAACGGCGGTTAACCCACCAATTCGCGCATAACAAAACGACCAGCAAGCCAATAGCAACGCTTAGGCCCCATTTCCAGACAGGCTTCATTACGGGAAGAAACGTTTAGGTTTGCTTAATTGTTTTTAAAACCACACCAACCACCGACCACCGACCACCGATCACCGGCCACCCATCACCGACCACCGATCACCCACCCCCCAACACCAACCGTTTTTCTTTGTTGATGATATCCGCGATGCTGGTGTCATTCAGGATTTCGAGCATGGCATTGCGCACATCCACAAACGTATCGCGGATGCCGCACACCTCCTCCGATTTGCATTCGTCGCAGCGCCGGTAAAAATTCAGGCTTACGCAGGGCAGCAGCGCTATCGGTCCGTCGATCAGGCGCATCACCTGCGAGAGGCGGATATCCTCCGGGGCTTTGTTCAGGCTATAGCCACCGCCGGCTCCTTTTTTGCTGTAGAGGATCCCTGCGTTGCGCATTTCCAGCAGGATCTGTTCCAAGAACTTCTTGGGGATTCGTTCTTCCTCGGCAATGCGCAGAATCTGCATGGGTTCCTTGCCGTAGTTCCGGCCCAGCACAATCAGCGCTTTGATGGCGTATTTGGTCTTTTTGGATAACATCGGCGGACTCCTCTTAATCGTACGCTATGAACACAATACCAACAAAGGTACAACAATTGCGACAAACATTATCAATCGGACGGGTGTTTGTTTAAACAACGCATACTGGACCGTTATGAAAAAAGCACCAACGCAACACGTGTGGACCAGCTGGTCGGGCAATGTCCGGTTCACCCCCGAGCGGGTGTTTACCCCCTCCGACGAAGCTGGCCTGCAGCAGGTCATCCAAGACGCGCATGCCCGCGGCGGCACCGTGCGCGTGGTCGGCTCCCGCCACTCGTGCTCCGACGTCTACGTCACGTATGACACGCTTGTATCCATGGAGCGGCTTTCGGGCCTCGTCCGGGCCGATACGGATGCCTGCACCGCCGCCTTCCTGCCCGGCACTACCGTCGAGCAGGCCGGCACAGCCCTCATGCCGCACGATTTGGCTATGGAAAACATGGGGCATATCGACCAGCAGACCCTCGCCGGGGCCATCAGCACCGGTACACACGGCGCCGGAAAGCGCCTGCCCAACCTGTCGGCCCAGCTTATCGGCGTGCGGCTCGTGGACGGCACGGGCACTATCCGCGTGTTTGACGAGGACAATCATCCCGATACGATGCAGGCGCTGCGCGTATCCCTCGGCGCCCTGGGGGTGTTCACCGAGGTCACGCTGCGGCTGCTCCCGCAATACCGCCTGGTGCGCAAGCAATACCGCGCGTCGCTGCACGATTGCCTTATCCACTTGCACGACCTGATGGACACCCACCGCAATTTCCTGTTCTATTGGTATCCGCGGCGCGATGATGTCACCGTCCGCACCTGGGATGAAGACGATCGCGACGTACCCGATTTGCCTTTCGGCGAGCTGTATAAAACAGCGCGCGGCTACGCCAAAGATGTGTTGCCTTCCGAGCAGGAGCTCCGGTTCAATGAGCTGGAATACAGTGTCAGCCTGGAGGACGCTGTGGCCTGTTTTCTCGACATCCGGGCCCGCATCAAGGCCAAGCACCGCAAAGACGTTGGCTGGCGCGTCCTGTTCCGGCCCGTCCGGGGCGATGACAGCTGGCTCAGCAACAGCTACGGGAAGCCTGCGGTCGTGGCCATCACCATCCACCAGAATGCCACGTTGCCCTACCAGCCGTATTTTGATGACATCGAAACCATCTTCCGTGCCTACGGCGGCCGCCCTCACTGGGGCAAGAAGCACAGCCTCCGGGCGGCCGACCTTCGCACCCTATACCCCAAGTGGGATGCTTTCCAGCAGTTGCGTTCCCAACTGGATCCAGAGGGCGTTTTGCTCAATGATCATTTAAAAACCCTGTTTACCGATGACGAATAATCCTGTTCCATCTTCCATCCATGGTCACACCCGCTGGGTTATCCCCGGCGGATGCATCCCGCTGGACAGCCACGGGCCGGAGCCGGACTGTACCAGCCGCGATGAGCTCATCATCCTCAACACCCACGACGAAGACGCCGCCGTGGCGCTTCACGTGTATTATGCCGAACGGCCGCCCGTCGGCCCCTACCGCATCCGTGTGCCTGCACGGCGCATTCGGTGCATCCGCTGCAACGATCTCATCGATCCCGAGGCCTTGCCGCTCGACACGCCGTATGCGCTTACCCTCACGGCCGACAGGCCTGTCTTCGTGCAGTTCATCCAACGGTACTTCGGCCAGCACCAGCGGTATGCCCATCCTTTGGTGGCTTATCCTATCGGCGATTAACCGCTCTTCGTCATGGACACGCTGGACCAAACGCTCGCTATCCTTTCGGCCATGATTACCCCGGTGGTGCTCATCATGGCGAGCAGCTCGCTTATCCTGTCCACATCGCAGCGCCTCAGCCGCTCCATTGCCCGCGCGCGGGACGTCAGCGATGCCATCAAGGAGTTGCTGGCGCAGGCAGATCAGGCCGGGAACTCCGCCGAGCTTCATGTACACATCCAGCAGTTGGAGTTTGCCAGCCGGCGTGCGCGTCTCCTGCAGGCGGCCATGACCAGTCTTTATGTGACGTTGTTTTTCTTTGTTGCTTCCTGCATCAGCATTGCTGTGGTGTACTTTGTCTCCAGCCGTTATGCGTGGTTTCCCATTGTGTTAGATTTGCTGGGGGTCGGGGGGCTTTGTTATGCCAGCATCCTGCTGGTTAAAGAATCCAGCGTCGCGCTCTCTGCTGTCCACAGTGAAATGCAGCACACCATGCAGCAGTTTGAGCGGCACCGTCAACGGCAGCGGCGCCACAGCTATCCGTTTTGGTTTTGGCGAACGCGGGATTGATGAAGGCGTTATGAATACGCGACGCAGCTGTAACGCTCCCTGCGGTCCGCATCACTAGGTTGCCTGGTGCGGTGGCCTTACGGATGCGCAACGCTGCTGTAACGCTCCCTGCGGTCCGCGTCACTAGGCTGCCTGGTGAAGTGGCCTTACGGATGCGCAACGCAGCTGTAACGCTCCCTGCGGTCCGCGTCACTAGGCTGCCTGGTGAAGTGGCCTTACGGATGCGCAACGCAGCTGTAACGCTCCCTGCGGTCCGCGTCACTAGGCTGCTTATGCGCATCCGTAAGGCGTCGTCCACTTCGTTCATCTTTCAATATTCGCGAATTATGATACGCTTCTGTTCTCGCTAATGCCAAAAAATGCGTATTTTTGCGGTTCAAATTAATAGTTGCGGTACTTACATGCTTGATACGCTCATTACGTCGAGGACCCGTTTGCGTTTATTAGTGAAGTTTTTCATCAATGCCGCCAACCGGGGGCATATGCGGGGGCTGGCCGAGGAGTTCAACGAATCTACCAACGCCATCCGCAAGGAACTCAACAACCTCTCCGAAGCGGGTTACCTGGAGAAAAAAGCTGAGCAGAACCGTGTGTCGTACCGCGCCAATATACAGCATCCGCTGTTCGGTGCGCTGCAAAACATCGTCCACAAATACTTGGGGCTCGACCGCATCGTCGAGACCGTGCTGGAGCGCATGGGCGATGTGCAGCAGGTGGTGGTTACGGGCGATTATGCTCAGGGGCGCGACAGCGGTGTCATCGAAGTTACCATCGTGGGGCCTGCGCTTAATGCCGATTACCTGGAGCAACTGGCCCCCAAGGTAGAAGACCTTATCGGCCGTCAGGTCCGGTTCACGCTGAGTAACAAGAAAGTAAAGGAAGGGTTGATTCTCTTCCAACAATAAATCAAGCCCACTGTAGCATTCCGGCACTTTGCTACGTTTGGTAGTTATAAACTGGTTCAATTTTTGCATCTGCTGATATAGCACACACGTTTAATTATGGCTATATTTTTCTTTTCCAGAAAGAGAGAAATCGTTTTCCCGATTGGCCGCTACTTACAGGTAGACGTCCATTCACATATCCTTCCCGGCGTTGACGACGGGGCTAAAGACACCGCCGCGGCCATCCGGCTCCTGCGGGGCATGCACCAGCTCGGCTTCCATACCGTTATCGGCACGCCCCACGTGATGGTGGATATCCACCGGAACAACCGCGCAACCATCACCGCGGCGTATGGCCGGCTCGAAAAGGCGCTGGCCGGTACATCCGCGCCTATGCCCCGCATCTACTATGCCGCCGAGCACATGCTGGACGAAGGGTTTTTCGGCCTTCTTGAAGCGCAGGAAACCATCCCCTACCACACCAGCCCGTATATGCTGGTAGAAACCCCCTACCTTTTCCGCCCCCTTAACCTGGAGCACCTGTCGTTCCAGTTAGGCACCACGGGTTACAAACCCATCCTCGCCCACCCCGAGCGGTATCATTACCTGTTCGGACAACCCGAAGCCTACGAAAAGCTCAAAGAATTAGGCTTTGCCTTCCAGCTTAATGCGCTTTCCTTAACCGGGTACTATGGCAAGCAAGAAAAAACCGCAGCGCTCTGGTTATTGGAGCATGGCTTTGTCGATTACCTCGCTACCGATATCCACCATGAGCGGCACCTGAAACACCTGGTGAATTTCAGGATCCCCCAAAACACGATCGCGTTATTGGAAAACACCACGTTTCGCAACACTGAACTGGCTGCGGCTTATCACCCGCCCAAACCGGCCATACCCGCCTAAAAATGGACGATGCGCTACGGAACTTATACCTATTTATTGGTAGTTTGCACAATTTTTGCTCACCGATGTAACTAATTGCTTATTTTTGCGGACGCGCAGTTGCGAAAAAGTTTAGTGAATGGAAAGAAATCCCGCTCCCCAAAGGATACATCTACCCTACCGGATAGTCCAATTAAGCTTATTTAGCCTTATCGGCCTGTTTGTTATTGCCTGCGGCAACAGCCGCGAGCTGGTCTATTTCAATAACCTGCCTGACACGGCCGTATACCATGCCCCGGCCCCGGTCGTTCCAGAGGCCAAAATCCAACAGGGGGATATCCTGCATATCCGGGTCAACAGCCTGAACCCCGAAACCAACCAACTGTTCAATGCCGGCACGCTGCAAACCGCAGACGAGCGGCGGTATAGCCGTCCTGAAGAAGGCGGTGTCGGTTCGGAAGGCTATCTCGTCAATGCCAACGGCGACATCAGTTTTCCCGTCATCGGGCAAATTCGTGTAGAAGGCCTCACCATTGAGCAAGCCCGAGTCAAAATCAAGGAACTGGTTGACCAATATGCCAAGGACGCCATCGTGAATGTGCGGTTTACCAACTTCAAAATCACCGTGGTGGGCGAGGTGAAGCGCCCGGCCACCTTTACGGTGCCGAATGAGCGCATCAACATCATCGAGGCCATCGGGCTGGCGGGAGACCTCACCGAATTCGGCAAACGGGACAATATCCTGCTTATCCGGGAAGAAGGCGGGCAACGCACATTGGCACGGATTAACCTGAACGACCGGGAAACGCTCACTTCCCCCTACTTTTACCTCAAGCAGAACGATGTCGTTTATGTTGAACCCAGCCGCTACCGCGACCCCAGCGGCGACCGCACCCTCCGTGTGCTCACCGCCGTGTTTTCCGGCCTCACCGCGTTGGGGTTATTTATCTACCGTGTTTTTTAACTAGGAATACTTTGCATGAATCCTATCACTAACTCGCCTTTGACAGAAGAAACACAAATCGACTTTAAAGCGCTGTTACGGAACTACGTACGACATTGGCATTGGTTTGCTATTGCTCTGTCTTTGTGCTTGGTAGCAGCCTATTTATACCTCCGCTACACTACGCCCCAATTCCAAATCACCAGCACGCTGCTCATCAAAGATGATAAAAAAGGCGGCAGCGCCGCGTTGGGCGACGCTACCGCCGCGTTTTCTGATTTGGGCATCTTCCAGTCGAACCAGAATATTTTCAACGAGATTGAAGTACTGAAAAGCAAAGGCCTAATGCAGCGAGTACTTACAGAGTTGAACCTACAGGTCTCTTATTACCACGAAGGTAATGTAAAGATCACCGAGCTATACAAAAACTCTCCTGTTACCGTTACCATTAACCGGCTGGATTCCGCGGCCTTTAAACAAGACGTACTGCTTCGATTCACGGACGACAATCGATTTGAACTGAATGAAGGCGACGGCTTCAAGGAAGCTTTCGCGTTGGGAACCGCTATTAGTCGCTCGTATGGCACGTTTACGGTGACAGCCAACCAACAACCCGAGCCCGGCAAAACTATCCGGATCCAATTCAACGACCTTCGTAAGCTGGCGCGCCGTTATAATGGAGCGCTGCAAATTAATCCCGTCAATAAAGACGCCAGCGTCATTACCATTGAGCTGGTAGAGCCCGTCGTCGCCAAAGGCGTAGACCTCATAAACAAGCTGGTGGAAGTTTACAACCGTGAAGCGGTGGAAGACAAAAACCAGATCGCCGCCAATACGGTCAAGTTCATCGATGAGCGGCTGAACTTCCTGGTCACGGAACTTTCCGAGGTGGAACGCAACGTGGAGCAATACAAACGGCAGCATGAGATTACCAACGTCAGTGCCGAAGCCGAACGATATTTAGAGGAAGCCAGCGAATACAACCGGCGCCTGGCCGAGTATGAGACCCAGTTGAGCGTGCTGGAATCCATCGAACAGTACCTCCGGCGGAGCGACAACAAAAACGAACTGGTGCCCAGCGCATTGAACATTGCGGACGCCACGCTGCAGGGGCTCATCGCCCGCTTCAATGAACTGCAGTTGGAACGCATCCGCTTGTTGCGTACCACGCCGGAGACCAGCCCGCTCGTCACCGCAGTGGATGACCAGTTGGCGAACTTGCGGAATAACATCCTGGAAAATCTCGGGAACATCAAAAACGGCCTACAGATTACGCTGAACAACCTCAAGACTAATACCGGACAGTTCCGCTCGCGCATCCAGAGCGTCCCCTCCATTGAGCGCAATCTGCTGGAAATCCAGCGGGAGCAAGGCATCAAAGAGGCGCTGTACGGCTACCTGCTCCAAAAGCGGGAAGAAGCCGCCATATCCCTGGCCTCCAACGTCAGCAATTCCCGCACCATCGACGTGGCCATGGCGGGAGACCAGCCAGTTAAGCCTAAACCCATGCTCATTTACCTACTAGCCTTGGTTGCTGGGTTCGGCATTCCGGTAGCAGCGCTTTACGCCAAAGACTTGTTGAATGACAAGGTGCAGCAGCTCAAGGATGTAGAACGCGTGGTGGACGTACCCGTATTGGGCGAGCTCAGCCACAGCGACAGCGGGGAAGTGCTGGTGGTGAACCGCACGGCCCGCACAGAAATTGCCGAACTGTTCCGGCTTATCCGCACCAATCTGGGTTTTGTATCGCCGCACAGTGGTGCCACGCAGGTTATCATGACCACCTCCAGCATGAGTTGGGAGGGCAAAACCTTTTTCAGCATTAACCTGGCCGCCACACTGGCCATCACCGGCAAGCGCGTGGTGCTGCTCGAGTTTGACATCCGCCGTCCCCGGGTGCTCAAAGACCTGGGCATCGATGCCATCAAACCCGGCATCACCAATTTCGTGGTGGATGCCTCGTTAACGCTGGACGATTTGGTTATTCCTTCCACGGAGGTCGAGGGCCTGTCGTTCATCGGTGCTGGCCCCATCCCCCCGAATCCGGCAGAACTGCTCACCCATCCGCGTATCGAAGCACTATTTTCCCAGCTCCGGACATCGTTTGATTATATCTTAGTAGACACTTCGCCAGTAGGGCAGGTGGCCGATGCCTTCCTGCTGGGCAAGCATACCGACTTGGTTGCTTACCTCATCCGTTACAATTACACCTTCAAACAAAATCTGTACATCATCAAAGACGTAGTGGACAACAAAAAACTTAAGCACGTGATGGTGGTGATGAACGATGCGAAGGCCGAAAATGGGTATGGCTATGGTTACGGATATGGCTACGGTTACGGTTACGGTGCGGAAGTTCACCAAAGCCGGTGGAAAAGCCTCCTTCAGCGCTTGCGAAGACGGTAATAGCGAATATATTCTAAAGGATATAAAAATTTTTCTATTTTTTAACTTAAACGCAATAAAGAGTTACTATCTTTGTCGCGCGAAACAAGTTGGATTAGCGGGGTGGGTATTTTTCGCTCTAAACACGCCGCGTAATGAATTTACCCCATGTAGTTTTTGCCCGGAATTTCCCCCGGTGGTCGGTACTGCTCGCCGATGGTTGCCTGCTGCTGTTCGGATTATCCGCTGCTTATTGGCTGGTGCGCGGGCCTTTCCCGCTTTATGATGGATCCATTCCCCTCATACACCTTGCCGCTGTCTTCCTGCCCTGCGCGGTAGCCGCGCTGTTGGCCTTCCGCATGCATCGCGGGCTGGTCCGCTACACCAACACAGCCGATGTTAGCCGCGCCGTCGGCGCCACGTTACTCACCCACCTGCTGCTTGGCCTGAGCTGGACCGCCATATGGCCAGCCGCGTTTTTCACCGCCTCTCGCGGCCCGCTGGCCTTGTTGGGCGCCAGCTGGGCTGTGGGTACACTCCTGCTGGTGATCATGCGGCTGTTCATCAAAGAAATCCATTTTATGCTCGTCCAGTACCGCACTGAGCAGCAGTTGGTCGCTGCCATTTACGGTACGGACCACGGGGCAGTGATGATCCGCCAGGCCCTGGAAAACATGCCCGGCATGAGCGTCCGCATCTGCGCGTTCATTGATCACAACCGCAGCCGGCTGCGCAGCACCATTGAGCAGCGCCCGGTGTACCACCTCAAAGACCTGCCGCTGCTCCAACACGCAAAAGGACTTACCCACCTGGTGCTGGCCAAGGAACATCTCGATCAGCGCGACCGCAAGGTACTGATGGAGCGGTGCCTGCGCCTGGGCATCCAGATACTTACCGTTCCGCCGGTGAGCGAATGGCTTTCGGGCAGCATCAGTTCGCGGCACCTCAAGCAACTGCAAATCGAAGACCTGCTGCAACGCCCGCCCATCCAGCTGAACAACGCCCAAATCGGCGAAGACCTGCGGGGCAAGCGGGTCCTCATTACCGGCGCGGCCGGTTCCATCGGTTCTGAAATTGCCCGGCAGGTACTGCGTTATGAGCCGCATCGGGTCGTGCTCTGCGATCAGGCCGAGAGCGCCCTGCACGAACTGCAACTGGAACTGGGCAGTCATTTTCCCGCCGATCGCTTCGTTTGCTGCATTGCGGACGTCACGCAAGCCTCCTGTATGGAACAGCTCTTTACCCGCCACCAACCGGAAATCGTATACCACGCCGCGGCCTACAAACACGTACCGTTGATGGAGCACCATCCAGCGGCCGCCATCCGCACCAACGTAGGTGGCACCAAGATTGTTGCCGACCTTGCGGTGCAGTGCGGTGTCCGGCGATTTGTGATGATTTCCACAGACAAGGCCGTGAACCCCACCAACGTGATGGGCGCCACCAAGCGCCTGGCGGAACTTTACGTGCAAGCGCTGGATACGGAGCAGGCCGCGGGGGCTGGCACCCGCTTTATCACCACCCGTTTTGGCAACGTACTGGGTTCCAATGGGTCGGTGGTCCCCCGCTTCCGCAAGCAGCTGGAGCAGGGTGGTCCCATTACGGTGACCCACCCGGAGATTACCCGATATTTCATGACCATCCCCGAGGCCGTTCAGTTGGTGCTGGAAGCCGGTACCATGAGCCATGGCGGGCAAATCCTCGTGTTTGACATGGGCAAGCCCGTCCGCATTGCCGATTTGGCCCGGAAGATGATTCAATTAGCCGGCTTGGAAGAGGGTAAAGACATCCAGATCGTCTACACCGGGCTACGGCCCGGCGAGAAACTGTACGAAGAACTGCTGAACAATGCCGAGCGAGTGCTGCCCACCCATCATCCCAAGATCAGCATCGCCCAGGTACGCCGGGCGCCCTATCCCGCGGTCAATCAACACATCAGCCAGTTACTGGGCCAACTGCACAAGGCAGACGATGCCGAGCTGGTGCGGCAAATGAAAATCCTGGTACCGGAGTTCATCAGCAACAATTCCGTGTTTGAGGCACTGGACACGTCATCGCACATCAACCCTGCCTTACCATCACCCTAATATCCTAATGACTATGTTTAAAATCCGTAAGAAATATCCCTTCACGTTCAAAGACAAATTAACCACCGATTTCGGCTTATCCATGGCAGCCCTCCGCGAACCTGCGCAGCTTGCGGGGGTGCTGCAAGTCCTCCCGTTGCTGGGCGTGCAGCAGGCGGTGGTGGCTGCCCCTCCCGATATCGACACCGCGGAATTGCCCGCGCTACCCACGGTCGCCGGGTTAAGTACCACGCTGCTCCCTACCTATTGGCTGGATGAATCGCTGGAAGCCTATGTACGGCAGCATCCGCTGGACCACTACGATAAATTTGTCCTTTTTACCCTGCGCGATTGGGCGGCAGTCGGACGTCTCAAAGGCGCCTTATTCGAAGTCCGCTCGCGCGGCTACACCCCCGTTATCCTCCACCATGAGCCGAAGGCTTTCGCCAAAGTCAAGCCCCCCGCGGTAGGCTACCTCGTTGATTTGGGCTGCCTGTTCCAACTGAATGTCAGCACGCTGGCAGGTAAACACGGCAAGGCCGCCAAAGCCCATGCCGAAGCGCTGCTTGCCGCCGGCCACTTCCATTTGATCACCACCGGCATCCGCAGCCCGCAAGACACCACCGAGCTTACCACCGTAAGCGTGGGCACCAACCTCCTTCCCGTGCTGGATCAAGTCATCGCTAAGCACGCCGGCCGGACTGCTCAGGCGAAATCATCCATCTGAACATTTTTTGCATGTTGAAAAAAAAGAGTACTTTTGTTGCTCATTCCAATGGACAGTAAACACACACCCATAGCATCCGCCCGCATCGCCGTTATCGGCCTGGGTTACGTAGGACTCCCATTGGCCGTAGCCTTTGCCCGGTTGCATCCGGTGCTGGGCTTCGATACCGATGCCACTCGCATCCGGGAATTGCGACTCGGCATAGACCCTACGCGTGAGGTGGAGCCGGAGACCCTTCTGGGTGTCACGGCACCTACCGCGTCTGCCACTGGCCTTACCCTTTCGGATCACCCGGCCGACCTGCGGGATTGCACCGTTTATATCATCACCGTGCCCACCCCCATCGATGCCTTCAAGGCGCCCGATCTGCGCCCGTTAACGCAGGCATCCGTGCTTGTGGGCAGTATGCTCAAGCCCGGCGACCTGGTCATCTACGAATCCACGGTATACCCCGGCTGCACGGAAGAAGTGTGTGTGCCGCTGCTGGAAGAAGCCTCCGGCCTGCAATTTAACCGCGACTTTGCCGTCGGTTACTCTCCCGAGCGCGTCAGCCCGGGCGACAAAATGCGCCGCCTGCCAGACATCGTGAAGGTTACCTCCGGCTCCACCCCGGTAGCTGCCGAGCACGTGGACGCCCTTTACCGCCAAATCATTACCGCGGGTACGCACCGGGCGCCCAGCATCCAGGTGGCCGAGGCCGCCAAGGCCGTTGAAAACGCCCAACGCGACGTGAACATATCCTTTGTGAACGAGCTGGCGCTCATCTTTGACCGCTTGGGTATCGACACGCAGGATGTGCTGGAAGCCGCCGGCACCAAATGGAACTTCCTTCCGTTCAAGCCCGGGCTGGTGGGCGGGCACTGCATCGGTGTAGACCCCTATTACCTCGCGCACAAGGCCGAGCAAGCCGGTTATCTGCCGGCGGTTATCCTTTCCGGGAGGCGGGTCAATGAACAAATGGGAGCCTTTGTGGCCGGCAAGGTGGTGAAGCTGCTGCTGCAGCGGGATATTGCCCTCAAAGGCGCACGGGCGCTGATACTGGGCATTACCTTTAAAGAAAACTGCCCGGACGTGCGCAACAGCCGCGTGGTGGATATTTATCAGGAATTGGAGCAGTTCGGGTTGGATGTGCACGTATACGACCCCTGGGCCGATGCACGGGCCGTTAAAGCCGCTTATGGCATTGCCCTCCGGTGCACATTGGATGACGCCGCTCCTTATCACGCCATTGTGGTGGCCGTGGGCCACCGGGATTTCCTGGCGTTGGATTATCCGCGCATCAAAGCACCAAACGGTATTTTGTTTGATATTAAAGGCGTTTTAAACCGCGAGTATACTGATGCCCGCTTATAGTTCATATGAAAACAACTAATATTCAAAGCATTTGCTGTATCGGGGCGGGTTATGTCGGCGGACCGACCATGTCGGTCATCGCCCAGCAATGCCCCCACATTACCGTCACAGTCGTGGACGTCAACGAAAAGCGCATCGCCGCATGGAATGACCCCGACCTCTCCAGGCTGCCCGTATACGAGCCCGGGCTGGACGAGGTGGTGGC
>NZ_FOLL01000031.1 GCF_900112315.1 Parapedobacter composti
AAAAATAAGCTTTTTTTAGGACAAACAAAAAAATCCCCGAAACTTTATCTGTATCGGGGATTCCTTTTCTTAATTGAGGCTTTTTAGACAGCCTCATCCGTCGTTCGGTTATACTGCTATTAAGCGCTCGTATAGCGGAAGCCCGTTTCGCTTTCCTGTCCTTTGATCTGGCCGGTTTTCAACAGGTGATTTAAGCGGAATGCTATCACCCGTCTCAACTTAGTCATGCCATAATCCGGATCCAGGCCATGGAGGTAGTCAACAAGTTCATCCCTGGTACTGTTTTGCTTGATCTCCAGCGCATGCTTTATTTTATCATCCATCGTTGCCGACGGGTTAAGTGCGGCGGCCTTCGGTATCCTCTTGGCATTGGTCCGCCGTGCGGCCTTCGGAGCGGCCTGCTCGTGCTGGGTATCGGCTGCGGCAACGGACGGTTTAACAGCCGTTGCGCGCTTGCTACGCGTGGTTTCTTTTGGCTTCGCCCTGCCGGTTGGTGCCTCATTCTCCAGAACCGGTGGGATAGTCCCGGATACCGGTTCATCAGTCGCTGTTTTGGCAGCTGCACGGCCCCGTTTCGGTTTACCTTGGGATGCAGCGGATGTACCCTGTGCATCGGCCGTTGCTTTCTTTGATGTAGAAGTCCTCTTTGCCTTTGCGGCGGATGGGGTCGGTGCGGCTGGTTTCTCCGCGGGTGCAGCTTGGGCCTGTGCAGCTTCAGAAGAAGGCGCTGCCGCCTTAACGGCCGGGGTTCGCCTCCGCGTAGGCTTAGTGCGCTCTGCCGGACCTGCATCAGTAGATGCAGCCGTTTCCATCAAGGCTTCAGCCTGGCTTTTTACACCGTCTATGGCTTTAGCCACTTTTTTACGGATAGCCTTTACCGTTTTTTCCAGCTTCTTTTTCTTCTTCTTTTCTTTTTTACCGGAAGGTTTTATTTCCATGCCAAGCGACGCGATGGCCGCTTCAACTTTGTCCAATTCTTCTTGCAGCGATTGTCTGCGTGATTGAAGGTAAGCAAGCACGTCATTGTCTGCAATTTTTGATTTTGCCATAATTAGAAGTATTCTTATCAAATGTAATCATTCTTTGATGGCATAACAAACTTAACTGCTACAAGTTTGCTGCTGCGTCGGCATCGACCAACCATGTGACTCGGCCTTCTATCGCCGTATCGACGAGCTGGGCCGGGTATTCCTCAGGATTACGCTCACCTTTCCATACTTCAAATAAAGCATCCGCTTTATTGGCACCATAGGCAATCACAACAATTTGCCGGGCTTGGTTAACCAATGGCACGGTGAGTGTAATACGGTACATATTCTGGGCTTGGAGGTAATATGCCGCTACCCATTTTTCCCGTTCATTTATTACAGCTGTGTGGGGAAACCAAGAGGCTGTATGCCCATCAGCCCCCATGCCCAGTAAGATGAGATCAAAATGCCCCTCTTTACCCAGATGCTGCCGCAGCGTTTGTTCGTATTGTTCTGCAAACGCCTCCGGAGTAACATCGGGCGCCCACATTGGGAACACTTGCGCTTTTGGGACAGGGATGTGGTTAAGCAACGTTTCAAACGCCATACGCGCATTGCTCCGGTCGTCATCCATCGGTACCCACCGTTCATCTCCCCAAAAGATGTAAACGTGCTCCCATTGCACCTGGTCGCGGTATTCCGGTGTGGCCAGCAATCGATAAGTTTCTACAGGCGAAGAGCCGCCGGTAAGGGCCACGGTGAAGCGGCCGTTCTGGCTAATAGCTGATTTGGCAGCTTGCACAAACAGTGCCGCCGCCGCCGTATAGAGTTCCTGTAAATCTGTATATGTCTTCAACA
Source organism: Parapedobacter composti (assembly GCF_900112315.1). Classification (GTDB taxonomy): domain Bacteria; phylum Bacteroidota; class Bacteroidia; order Sphingobacteriales; family Sphingobacteriaceae; genus Parapedobacter; species Parapedobacter composti. Next base: position 1,827 of record NZ_FOLL01000031.1, read on the forward strand.
TCGTTGTATCGCATTAAGTGTGTAAATTCAATGCCCAGATGTGTCCTTGCCGGGCAATCAGCGCCTCGGCACTTTCCGGCCCCCATGTTCCCGCCGCGTAATTGGGGAAATCGAGCGAGTCGCGGCTCTCCCAAGCCTCCTGTATAGGGGTGATGACATCCCAGGCCTCTTCTACCTGATCGGACCGCATATACAATGTTGCATCACCGCGCATGGCATCCAACAGCAGAGTTTCATACGCTTCGGGCGTCTGGGTAGAGCAGGTATCGTAATCGAATACCATTTCAGCGGGATTAAGGCTCATTTCAAGCCCCTGTTTCTTCGCCGTAAACCGAAGCCGGATATCCATGGTGGGCTGAATATTGATGGTCAGCCGGTTGGGCATGATGTTCCCCGCCTGGGTGGGCGAAAATGTAGAATGGGGTACCGGACGGAACTGGATGGTGATGGACGAGGTTTTTTCCTGCATGCGTTTACCGGTGCGCAGGTAAAAGGGCACACCCTGCCACCGCCAATTATCAATATATAACTGCACCGCAGCATATGTTTCGGTGTTGGACCGCGGGTCTACTCCCGGTTCTTCGCGGTACCCCGGCACTTTCCGGCCGGCAATCCAGCCCGGCCCATACTGCCCCCGTACGGCATATTTATGCACTTCTTCAGGGCGCAGCCGCCGTATGGCCCGCATCACGTCTACCTTGCGGTTCCGTATTTCCTCGGCCTGGAATGAGATGGGCGCTTCCATGGCGATCATGCACAGCACTTGCAACAAGTGGTTCTGTATCATATCGCGCAACGCTCCCGAGTGCTCGTAATAGCTGCCCCGATCTTCTACTCCCACTTGTTCAGCTACGGTAACTTGGATATAGTCAATATAATTACGGTTCCATAGTGGTTCAAAAAGTGCATTAGCGAAGCGGAAAGCCAGGATATTCTGCACGGTTTCTTTACCGAGGTAATGATCGATACGGTAAATCTGTTCTTCCTGGAATGTCTGACTCAGCAGCCGGTTGAGCGCCACTGCGGTCTGCTTGTTATAGCCGAACGGTTTTTCCACCACGATACGATCGGAATCGGGCCGGCTGGCCAGTTCATACTTGCTGATGTTGACCGTGGCCGCTTCGATAAACTGCGGAGCAATAGACAGGTAAAACAGCCGGTTGGCCCGCACGCCCCATTCCTGATCAAAGGCATCCAGCCTGTCTGCCAGTCCGCGGTACGCCTCCGGATCGTTGATGTTCGACTCAAAATAAGAAACGGACGCATGAAACTGCTGCCATTTCGCCTCATCGGGCTTGCCTTTTCTTGAAAACTCCACCAGCCCTTCGTGCAGGTGTTCCTTATAGTCTTCATCCGTCCACTGGGTTCTACCCAAGCCAATGATAACAAATTTTTCGGGCATCCAACCGTCAATATACAGGTTATAGAATGCGGGAATCAATTTTCGTTTGGTAAGGTCGCCCGTTCCACCAAAAATGACAATAATGGTGGGGGCCAGTTTTCTACCTGATTTCATTCAGTAAATAATTACTCCTTAATTGTTCGCTTAACAGCATCATGAACGCGTCGCAGTTTGTGCTTATTGCCCCCTCAATGCCCGTTGTTCCAAGGCGATGACCTTTTGTAGCCGCCGTTCAAAGCGTTCCCCTCCATCGTATTCTGCCTGAAGGAACGCTGTGATCAACTCCCACATCAGCATTGGTCCGATGACCCGGCCACCCAGGCAAAGCAGGTTCATATCATCATGCTCCACGCCTTGCCGAGCCGAATAGGTATCGGTAACCAATGCCGCACGCACACCCGGCACCTTGTTTGCGGCAATAGATACCCCTACCCCACTGCCGCATACGGCAATGCCCCGCCGCACTTCGCCACGGGCAATGGCCCGCGCCAGCGGCTCAATGACATCAGGGTAGTCGTCTTCCGAATCGTATTCCGCGGCACCGTAGTCATGCACAGCATAACCCGCTTCGCGAAGCTTAGCCAGTAACTGCCCTTTCTGTTCAAAACCGGCATGATCTGCCGCGATGCCTATCTTCATACGTCTGTTTTTCCACCGCAATTTGCAGGAACACGTCCCGCAAACGGCCGATGAAGATAGCCAAAAACCACTTCAAGGCCAAACTTATTATCAATTTTTAAATTGTAGCGCCATTGCTCCGGTAATTCTATACATAATTTTCTTATGTATATTGGGAAATTACATATATTTGTCCATGAGTTCAGCAAAACTATTGAAAGGCACCCTGCAAACCATCATCCTGAAATTATTGGAAGACCAAGATCGGATGTATGGTTACGAAATCACCCAACGGGTAAGGGAACTGAGCGGCGGCGAGTTTAACCTTACCGAAGGGGCGCTGTATCCGGCATTGCATAAGCTGGAAGCCGAGGGGCTATTGGAAACCAGCACGGAATTAGTGGACGGGCGGATTCGGAAATACTACTCATTATCTTCCCAGGGAAAGGGCGAAGTCAAAACGAAAATGAATGAAGCCGCTACGTTCATTGAAAAACTGCAACTGGTATTGAACCTTAAACCAACCGTATCATGCACACACTGATGCCTTACGAAAAGCGATGGATTGCGAAGCGGCTGAAAACCTACCGCATTAAGTATGCTGAGATATATAATGAGGTATATGACCATTTAGTATCGGCCTGTGAATACAAGCGTAAAAGCGGCGACAACCGCCCCATCCTACCGCTGTTTGAAGAAATCATGAAACAGGATATCGGTGATCAACGCGGAATTTCAGATATGACGGCAGAGCGGAAGCAGTTATTAAAAACACAGTTGCAGACCGGTTTAAAGGCAACCTTCAACAGTTACTTTAATTCGGGAAAATCGGCCGTCATGGCTGTAGTAGCTTTGGCCATTTACCTATTCGCCAAAAATGCCGGTTTGGATCCGGCTTGGCTCATGCTGGCCATCATGTGCCTGTCGTTAGCGCCGCTGTTTTATTTTCTGGGTATCGGCACCGGAAATGGTTATTTCAGAACCGTTACCAGCAGACGGAAAACGTCACTGGTAAACACACTGATGCTTCATATTTCCTTTGTCCCCTATTCTGGTATTGTCTCGGGGTTCTTTAGCAGCGCTGTCTTTTCAACCTTGTTCGGCAATGAACCGGCTGGCTCAAGCCTGTCAAGGGCCATTATCCAGTTTTTAGGGCATCCCGGTCTGTCCGTTATTCTAACGCTCGTGATTGCATATACCGTGGCGTTTGTCAAAATAGCCAATACCGATTACAAGCGGTTGATTGCGCACGTTTAGCCAGTATCTGATGAAACTGACCCAAACACAACTCGATCAAATTAAATCGTTCATCAGCAAGCGGGGTTTTACCGCTATTGACCTGCAATTGGAGATTATCGACCACGTGGCCTGCCGTATTGAGGACAAGCTTCGGGAAAATCCTGACTTGCCTTTCGAACAGGCATTGAAACAAACTCATGCCGAGTTCGGCGTGTTTGGGTTCAGTATACTGGAAGATGCCCTCATCCAATCACTGAACCGTAAATACCGCCGCCAAATCGGGCTGGAGCTGAAGGCATGGCTGTCCCTCCCGCGGATAGCCCTTGTTGCAGGGCTGGCTATTGCCTGTTTTCAGTTATTCTTCATCGTCCCGCCAACCACGTTCATCATCGCTTTGTCCATCTGTTATATGGCGGTGGCCATCGGTATCGTTATATACCATAGCTGGATACGGCGGCGGTATCGCAGGATACTGGCTATGCAGGCAACCAACTCGTTTGTTTTTTTTCCGGGCTTCATCCTTCAAATCGAGTTGCTCTATGAAGAAAGTGTCACCGCCAGTTGGATATGGGCGTGCGCCTATACCCTCTTGGCGGTAATCTTTGCGTTTTTCTTTTCCGCTACGCTTCGGGTGGTGGATGCTGCGGTAGCCCGGTGCCGAGAACTGGAATCAATCCGTTTGCCCGAAATGCACCATTGAACGGATGCTTACCGGACTTATCCGCTTACCGTCTTTGAACGTTGCTGCACGCACGGTGGTATATTCGGTCACCTCAAACGGCCCGTCGTACCGGGTTGAGCTGGCAGTCGGCTCTGTGCCGTCGGTCGTGTAACGGATCTCCGGTCGGTAACTATCGGTTTTCAGGGATACTTTTGACACATTGCCCGCCACGTTGTCTTCCACCTCGAAGTACACCTGATAAGCACTCCTGGCGTAGTTGATGCCCACCCCATCGTACCGGCGGTACTGGGCTTCCATGCGTCGAGTGAAGTCTTCCCAATCTTTTCTATCAGGCATACTCCAGCCGACCTCAGCGACAGCTGCGGCGCGCGGATAAGTCATGTAATCGGCTTTGTCGGGCGAATGGATATATTCCGCCCACACATTGCCCTGCACGCCTAAAATAAAATCCCGCTCTTTACCCACGAGTTCTTCCGGTACGGGTTCAAAGGAATACACCTTGCGTAGCGGAAGATGCCCGCCTATCGCATTGGGTTCATGGTACGGCTCGCCCTGGAAATAGTCGAGATACATGTGCGTGGTAGGACTCATCACCACGGGATGGTGCATCCGGGCAGCCTCGATCCCTCCTTTGATGCCCCGCCACGACATCACCGCTGCGTTGGGTGCCAGACCGCCCTCAAGGATTTCGTCCCAGCCGATAATGCGCTTGCCTTTACCGTTCAGGAATTTCTCAATACGCGTGATAAAGTAGCTCTGCAGTTCATGCTCGTCCTTCAATCCTTCATCCTTAATACGTTTTTGACAATGCGGGCAGGCTTTCCACCTGTCTTTGGGAGCCTCATCACCGCCAATGTGGATGATTTCACTCGGGAACAGTTCGGCTACCTCTGAGAGCACCCCTTCCAAAAAAGTGAATACCTCTTCTTTACCCGCGCAGTAAATATCTTTCTGTATACCCCATTGTTCGGGAATCTCAAACGGTCCGCCGCTACATGACAGCTCCGGATAGGCCACCAATGCCGAAAGCACGTGCCCCGGCAGCTCTATCTCCGGAATCACCGTAACATACCGCGACTGTGCATATGCCACCACTTCCTTAACATCTTCTTGAGTATAATAGCCACCATGCGGATTACGGTTAATGTATCCTCCCCGTTGGAAGTTAGTGCTGGGGCGCCATGCGCTAACATCGGTAAGCCGCGGATACTTCTTGATTTCTATGCGCCAGCCATGATCCTCTACCAGATGCCAGTGAAAGGTATTCATCTTATGCATAGCCAAGTAATCGATAAACTTCTTCACGTAATCTACGGAATAGAAGTACCGGCCAACATCCAGCATCAATCCACGCCAGCCGAAACGTGGTTTATCTACAATCTCCACAGCCGGAACGGTTACCGGCTTAGATGCGGTCTGATCTGCCGGCACCAGCTGGTAAATTGTTTGTATGGCGTAAAACAAACCGTTGCCCTTTGCGGCCCGCGCCGTGATACCCCCCTTGCCCACGGTGAGGCGATAGCCCTCATCACCCAGCGTGTCTTGTACCAATTGCAGGGCTATGGCGTTGCTGCCACCCTTGCCGGACGTTATACGCGGACGTGTACCGGTACGCTCAAACAGCCCTTGCGCAAGCAGCTCAGCCAATGCACGCAGCTCCGGACGGTTGTCGTCCAATTGAATGGTCGTCGTTTTGCGGATTAAGAACCCGCCTTGCTTCGGTTCCAACTGCAGCGGTTGCGGAATAATGGAAAACGTGTGCTCCTGGGCCTGAGTGCCTGAAGATAGCAGCAACGCGATAATTACGGATAATTTAGCCAGTCTGTTCATAATTTAGTATGTGTCTCGCAAACATAGGAAACGCATTCCACATTCAATCCGCGCAATCGATTGAGGCATTTTCAAAATGTATCCTTTCTTAAAAAAGTTTTTGAATTTGATATTTAATTACACTAAACTTGCATACTATTTATAATAAGTCCAAATAAGAATGAAACATTTGACTACTTTCGTTTGCCTGCTGTTCAGCATCGCAGTATATCATTATGGCTTTAGCCAGGCTGCTTCCCTCAGCGGACGCGTGTCTTCACCCAACGGAACGCCCCTGCAGGGTGTAACTGTACGGTTAATCGGTCTATCAAACACCAGCGTAACCGACGAACATGGCGCCTTCTTGTTCGAAGGGCTTCCGGAGGGCCACTACACCTTGGTTTTCTCTTATCTCGGCTATGAGCCGTCACGGGTCAACATATCGCTTCCTTCGTCAAACAGCCATGCGCTTACGGTGACGTTATACCCCATTGAAAACCAGTTGCAAGCTGTAGAAATCATTGGCCGGAAAGAGCAGACTTACAAGAACACTTCGTCGTTTGCCGGTACCAAAACAGAGACCCCAATTAGATTTGTGCCTCAAGCAATCAGTTACGTCACCAAAGAAGTGATCGATGACCAGCAAGCGTTCAAGACAAGCGATGTCATCAAGAACATCAGTGGCGTGAACGTTTTTTCATTTTATAATAATGACTTTACTTTGCGCGGCTTCCGGGCGGGTAATGCACTAATCAATGGATTGCGGAACCCAACGACGAGCTTTGCGCAATCACTGTTACCCAATGTAGAGCGCATTGAGGTAATTAAAGGCCCCGCCTCCGCGCTATTCGCCAATACCGACCCGGGCGGCACGGTCAATACCGTAACCAAGAAGCCGCTGGATGTAGCGCGCAAATCGGTCAGCTTCGCCACAGGCAGTTACAATACGTTCCGGATGACGAGTGATTTCACCGGACCGATGAATACGGAAAAGACGCTATTATACCGGCTGAACCTTGCCTACCAGAATGCGCAGTCGTTCCGTGTGCTGCAAGGCGGTGAAGACATGGTTATTGCTCCCTCCGTATCGTTCATCCCCACAAGCCGCACCCAAGTGAATGTGGATTTTGTATACTCGAAAACCAAGTCGCGGCTGGATCGTGGACAGCCTATTTTCGGGGCATCGGCCGGGACCGATCTGTACTCTACGCCCATCTCATTTGCCATTGGTAAGGAAAACGATTATGCCAATGAGCTCAACCTGTATACCACGGCATCGTTGCAACATCGGATCACCGACCGCATTTCATTCAACGCCTCTTATATGAAGTTTCTGTATGATGAAGACCTGTTGGAACACCGTACCTCCAACAACTATGCGGTGGATGCCGATGGTGTGGAGATACCCACATTGATGGAAATGCAGACCATCCGGCGCAAGCGCCGGAATTATAACGACAACATTACACTATATACCGTCAACGACTTCAATACCGGCTCCCTGAAGCACAAATTGCTGGTAGGCTATGACTACATCCTCAATGTATCGCCTGTCGGCGGTTCGAATTACAACGCCAGAGGCTACCGAAATGCGGCTAACAATGGAGCGCTTAACGCGTATGATCCGGCAAACCGCGATAATTATTTGATACGGAATGGACGGCCTGTGCCGAATATCCCGCATTTTGACCTGACTAATCCAGACTATTCGATTTCCGAAATATCCGGATACTTCAATGTGTCGAGTCCACAGGCGGTCACCAAATACTATGTGAACGGGGTTTACGTACAAGACCAGGTTACTTGGGGACCGGTACAGGCATTGTTTGCATTCAGGCAGGAGTACTATACCGATATTCTGGATTACCAGAAGGCCGATGAGAAGACCGTTGAACAACGGAAATTCATCCCCCGCTTCGGATTGGTATACACACCGGTGACCTCCGTGAGCCTCTACGCCACATATGCGCAGGGTTACCAACCACAGGGCGCCGGTACCATCGGAGATCCGGAGCGCTTCGGCGGACCGTTCGATCCGCTTACCAGCACCATGTATGAAGGTGGCGCAAAAATGGAATTTCTAAACAAACTGCTGAGCATTAATACAGCTATTTATCACATCGAACAGAACAACATCCTTATAAACGCCAACAACCCGGAAAATCCCGAAGAACTCAGGCAACTTGGCCAACAGCGTTCACGGGGTGCGGAACTGGATGTTTACGGCCAATTGCTGCCGAACCTCAGTATCACGGCAAACCTCGCGCTCAATGAAACCATCATTACTGAAAGCGACAACGAAGCCGAAGAAGGCAGTGTTCTGCCCAATGCACCCAAGTATCAGGGCGGTATCTGGGCAAAGTATATTTTTTCCGGACCAGCCCTGCACGGTATCGGCATTGCTGCGGGGGCCAACTACGTGAGCACCCGCACAACGTTCAGTGATATCCTGACCCTCCCCTCATACGTCGTGGCCGATGTTGCCTTGTATTATAACATTGACAAATTCAAACTGTCGGCCAATCTGAATAATGTATTCAATAAAACCCATTGGGTGGGTGGCTATGACTTCAACAGGCTGTTTCCCGGCACACCCCGCAATTTCCTAATCGGTGTAGGATACACTTTTTAATCATAAAAAATGGCGAAGCGCGTCGGCAACACTGAAAGTAATGGCAAGAAATTGTTCTGGCGCCTGCACCACTGGGTGGGGCTGTATACCGGCGTACTTATCGGTATACTGAGCCTCACGGGTGCCGCTGCGGTGTTCATTCCGGAAATAGACCGCCTGATCGTCAAACACCGTTATGATGCGGCCTCAACAGCGCCTGCCAGTATACATCGCTTTGCTTTATCGGTGGACTCGCTCGCCCGCAAATATCCCGACTATCGTTCACTGGCCGTTATCCTGCCTGAACATCGGGAGGAAGCTGTCAGGGTTGATCTTATTCGCCCATCTCAAGACGGTGCCTTCACGCGTTATGATGTCTTTATCGATGGCGGCAAAGACCGGATTATCGGACAGCGCGATCATCAGAATTCGCTCGCAAATTTTCTGCGTCAAATACATGTACGGCTGTATGACGGATACTGGGGCCGGCAACTGGTTGGTATCGGAGGTCTGGCCTTGGCCGTCGTGGCTATAACCGGGTTGCTCATTTACGGCAACTTCATGAAGAAACAGACATGGCCCCGTATCCGGAAGAACGCAGCCACTCGGGTGGTCATGGCCGACTGGCACAAACTGATTGGAATCAGCGCCATGGCGTTCAACCTGGTTATTGCCCTCACTGGGGCGTGGCTCGGGCTGCAGCCTTGGATCATGCGCTGGTTCGACATACAGGTGCCCAACGCTTTCAAACCGCCCATTGTCATGGATGCAGAAAAAGATAAGGCCATGCAGGTCCATTGGATTGAACTTCTGAAAGCATCGGAACGTGAATTTCCTGAGCTACAACCCCGCTATCTGGTGCCGTCTGCCAACGGATCCGGTACGGTAACGGTAAGAGGCAATATACCGGGACTGGTCTATGAACGTGACATCAATATACTGGTACTCTCCAAAATTGATTACTCAACGATATTTAAATACGATATTCGGGAACAGCCTTTCGGTCACCGGTTTTACTTTGTGCAGGAAGCCCTCCATTTCGGTGATTTCGGCGGCCTGGCCCTCAAAGCGCTGTATGCCCTGCTGGGGCTCACCAGCGGATTCCTCTCCATCAGCGGTTTTGCCATCTTCCTCTTCCGCAAACGAAAAAAGAAAATTGATGGAGCAACTCCCTGGAAAACCATCTTTGTATACAGTGTACTTACATTATTGTTTCTAACCGTTATCGCGTTCATCAGCTTGTTTATCGGATATGCACAAGCATCTTTCGCCGCCGGAATCATTGTTAATGGTTTACTGATGGCATTGATTGGTTTTGCTATTGTACGATATCTTGTAAACAGACGCCGTAAATCCAGCCAAGCAGCACAATAATGAAAAGGCGCTCCAAAGGATACGACATGTTTACCGAGCACTACTTGGTGCCGGCAGCACTTTCGTTGCTCAACATCAACGTGGTGCACCTCATCCAGGCTTACGTTAATGGAAACGACAACGACTCGGCGTACCTCGCAGCTCTCACAATAGCGTTTATTGCACTGAGCAGTGCGTTGCTGTTCAAAAACCAGCTATATCTTTGGAGTGCAATGGCTTATTATGGGCTGATCGTTTTCGTTTATTTGCTCTGATAACCGTTTACCCAGCCCATCAGTTCGCGGCACCGTTCCTGAAGCCAGCCATAGCCTGTAGCCCCCTCCGGCGCGGCGAAAAGTTTGGAACCAAGGCCTACGGCACTAACGCCCGCATCAAACCACCCCTGAATGCTTTCGGCCGTCGGGTTTACCCCACCCGTGGGCATAAACCGCATACCGGGGAAGAGCGGCTTAACCGCTTTGAGGTATGCCGGTCCCAATGTATCTCCGGGGAAAAGTTTCACCAAAGGTGCTCCCAAATCTTCGGCCATGCTGATTTCGGTAGGCGTCATGCAACCGGGTACCCACAGCAGGTCCTGTTGCAGGGTTACCTCGGCGATTTCGGCTTTTACTACAGGACTCACAATAAACTGCGCACCCAATTCAATATACACCTTGGCCATCGCGGCGGTTTTGATGGTGCCAATGCCCAGTAGCAGTTCAGGCCAGTGTTCCTTTTGGTAAGACAGCAGTTTGGCAAAGTTCTCCGGTGCCTTATCGCCGCGGTTAACAAACTCAAAAACACGGATACCTCCCTGATAACAGGCGTTCACCACTTCGGTGCACGCCTGAATATCGCCGTTGTAGTATACCGGAAGCGCCGGATACCTAAGAATATGGTCTAAAGTACTTGTCATAACATTGTGTCTATAATTCTCCGTTGCCAAAATCGCCTTTGACAAACAGTTTCCTAAATCCGGCGTTTGTGGCCGTATCAACGGTTTCCTGTCCTCCGCTTCCCTTTGTTAACGCATAAATCAATCCGGCCATGAATGCATCGCCGCTGCCTATGCGGTCGACCACCCGGTTCGTTTCGTTAATTGCCGACATAAAATCCCCCTCACGCGTATGGTATGTACCATACAGCAAGTTATGGGTAGCCGAATCCATAAACCGGAATGTATAGGCAATGTGCCGGCAGTTAGGCAACACGCTATATACCTCGCGCGCAGACTCCTTAGCGTGTTCGAAATACACCGCGGGTGCGGTATCCCGGCCCAGCGTTTCAAGCACCGGTGTACCCAGCATCTTGTTAGCTGCCCAGATGTTTCCCATCACCACGTCGCAGTATTGGAGCAGGGCCGGCATCACGTCAATGGGTAGCTTCCCATAATTCCACAACTTATTGCGGTAATTCAAATCGACCGATATGGTAAGCCCTTTATCGCTCGCCGCTTCCAACGCTTCCTGGCATACTGCTGCCAGCGACTCATTCAGCGCGGGGGTAAGTGCGCTCCAATGGAACCAGGTATACCCTTCCAATGCGCGTTGCCAATCAATTTTGCCCGGCTGAAGCTGGCTGAATGCCGAGTAGTTGCGATCATAGACCACCTCTCCTTTGCTCAGCCCGTTGGCCGACAGGAGAAAATACAAGCCGAGCCGCTCACCTTCCAAGAGGGTGGGTGATACATCCACGCCCAGGCTTTTCAGGGTGGCCAGCGCCTGGCCCGCCAGCTCATTATCAGGCACGCGGCTTAAGTAACTACAGGGTACCCCCCACTGTGCTAATGACGCCGCCACATTGGCTTCCGACCCCCCGGGAAAAACCACCACCTGCCCGTCCGTACCCAAAAACGATTCGCCCGATGCACTCAGCCGTAGCAGGAGTTCCCCGAATGTTAGAATTTTATGTTTAATCATGGCCCGCTAAGTTATGGATTTTGTTTCTCAAATCTGCGCGAGTCCCTGCTCAAAATCCGTAATTAGATCCTCGATATGTTCAATACCTACGGAAATACGCAGCATACCGTCGTTAATGCCTGCCTTTAATTTTTGTTCGGGGGAATGGTGCAGCCCCCACATACTGGCCGGATGCACAGCCAGCGACTCCACCTCGCCCAAACTGGCGGCGTTGGCGAATACCTGAAGATGATTCAACACGGTTTGCGCCCGGACAAACTGTTCCTGTTCGTCTTTACCGTCAACCTCTATGCACAGCATGCCGGTAAAGCCGTTCATCTGTTGCTTGGCCAACTGGTGCTGCGGATGCGACGGCAGGCCGCAGTACAGTACCCGCTTGATGAGCGGATGCACCTGGAACCATTCGGCCAGCGCCAGTGCATTGGCATTGATCTGCTTCACACGCAGTGACAGCGTGCGCAGCCCCCGGAGCAGCAGCCATGCATCAAAGGGCGCCAGGGCGCCGCCCAACGAAAGCAGCTTTTTCCAGGCTAGGTTAACAGCCTCTTGGCTGCCGCAGATAACGCCCGCGGTAAGATCACTGTGCCCCCCCAGGTATTTGGTGGCGCTGTGCACAACGATGTCTATGTCGAAATCAGCAGGACGCTGGTTAATGGGGCTGGCAAACGTATTGTCACAAATAGTGGTAATGCCCCTGCTCCGCGCCGATGCACCTACATAAGCTAAATCGGTGATCGCCAGATTAGGGTTTGACGGTGTTTCCAGATAAATCAACGACGTGTTGGGCCGTATTACCGCATCGAGGGAGGTGTTGTCCGTCTGGTCAAAAAAGGATACCTCAACGCCGAACTGCGGGAGCAATTCTTTCAGCAGTATACTCGCCGCGGAGTAATGTGACTGTTGAGCCACCACATGATCACCGGCCTTTACCACCGATAGCACTGCGGTACTGATGGCGGCCATCCCTGTAGCAGTAAGTAGCGCAGCTTCAGTGCCTTCGAGCTTGGCCAGCAGTTCAGCGGTTTGGCTGCTTACCGGATTGCCGTGACGATGGTAAAAATACGGATGCCGCGGTTCTGTGGCTGTTTTGAGGTAATCTTCAGGATTTGCTTCGGCAAAATAGGTGGCTGTTTGATAGATGGGGGGAACGACCGCCCTGGACGCATTGAACGTCTTTCCGGCATGGATTAAGTCGGTTTCGATATAGCTCATACTGATGTCTTTTGGATGAGCTAAGGTAAGGTTTTATTCCTTATCCCTCGTATTGCGAACCAACGAAATGCCAGACATGAAAAATATCAAACCGATAACACCGATAACGATCAATTCACGTAATTCGCCACGTTGCTGCAATACCAGCGCTCCCGTGTAAATCAGGCCTCCTATCCCTAACACCGTAAGGATAGTGCCAAAAATCCGTTTTACATTCATGTGCAGGCATCCACAATATCCATGCCTATCATCCGTTGCGTTTCACGAGTCGGCGACATGCCCACCTGTTCTATTCCGTTGCCGCCTTTCGCTGGTTTTGCGTTCGCCGGAATATTAACCAACGGCTATTCGGACAGACATTCCGTTTAGTTATAGGAAAAAGATGTCCAAGCGAAGGGACAGTGCCTAACAGGTTCAGGCAGCCATATCTTGCAGGATGGCTATTGCATGGCCAATATCGGGCACCCTTTCAAAGGCGATGCGCAGCGATCCCTTAACTTCCTTGAGGTTGCAGATAGTGGGGTTTTGCTGCACGAACTGAAGCACTTTACCGAAGCGCTCGCTTTCAAAATAGCCGGGGCTGGTGGCAAAGTAGCCACGCAATATGCTTTTTTTGTAGGATATCTTCTCAAAACCAATCGCCTTGCCCAGCCATTGGAGGCGCAGGGTACTAAGCAATTCTTCTACCTGGTGCGGCACCGGACCGAAGCGATCGCGTAACGATGCTTTGAACGCCTCCAGTTGTTCGCCGTTCTCCAATTTGGCAATCTCGTTGTACAGGTTATACCGTTCACTGATGTTTGTTACGTATTCATCTGGGATAAGCACCTCCAGGTCGGTATCTATCTGCGTGAATGAAACGAAATCCCGGGGTTTAACGTCTTTGAAAAGATCCGCAAATTCATCATCTTTCAGCTCTTGGATGGCCTCATCCAATATTTTGTGGTACATCTCAAAGCCGATTTCCGCAATAAAACCGCTTTGTTCGGCCCCCAGCAGGTTGCCGCTCCCGCGGATATCCAGATCACGCATGGCCACGTTGAAACCGCTTCCCAGTTCCGAAAATTCTTCAATGGCACTGAGCCGTTTATACGCCTCCGAGGTAAGCGTGGATAACGGCGGACTGAGCAGGTAGCAGAACGCCTTTTTGTTGGAGCGCCCTACACGGCCGCGCATCTGATGCAGGTCGCTTAACCCGAACATGTGCGCATGGTTGATGATGATCGTATTGGCATTGGGGATATCCAGGCCAGCTTCTATAATGGTTGTGGCTACCAGCACGTCATAGTCGTGGTTGATGAATTTGAGCATCACGTCCTCAAGCGCATCGCCCTCCAGCTGGCCGTGAGCCACCCCTACGCGCGCATGCGGCACGAGCTTTTTGACCATATTGCCCAACTGCGGCAGGTCGGCCACCCGGTTGTGGATGAAAAACACCTGGCCGCCACGGTCGAGTTCATACGAAACGGCATCCTGTATCAACGTCTCATTGAACACATGCAGCTCGGTCTGCACGGGCTGCCTGTTCGGCGGCGGCGTGTTGATGATACTCAGATCGCGCGCGCCCATCAGCGAGAAGTGAAGTGTTCTCGGTATGGGCGTAGCAGTGAGCGTAAGCGCATCCACATTGGCCCGCAGTTGCTTCAGCTTTTCCTTCACCCCTACCCCGAACTTCTGTTCCTCATCCACAATCATCAGTCCGAGGTCCTTAAATTTCACATCCTTGCTCACCAAGCGGTGGGTGCCGATGATAATATCGAGTTTCCCTTCTGCAAGCCGTGCGAGGGTATCCTTGATTTCTTTATTGGTTTTGAAACGGTTAATGTAGTCTATGGAGCATGGAAAGCCCTTAAGCCGCTCAGAAAACGTACGGTAGTGCTGCATGGCCAGAATGGTGGTGGGCACCAACACCGCCACCTGCTTATTATCGGCCACGGCCTTGAATGCGGCGCGGATAGCCACCTCGGTCTTGCCGAAACCCACGTCGCCGCATACCAGGCGATCCATGGGGTGGGGCGATTCCATATCGCGCTTGACGTCGTGCGTGGCCTTTTCCTGGTCGGGCGTATCCTCATAAATGAACGACGCCTCCAGCTCCGTCTGGAGATAGGTATCCGGACTGAACGCGTTACCCGTTTGCGCCTTGCGCTTAGCGTAAAGCTTGATCAGGTCGCGCGCAATGTCTTTAACTTTTTTTTTAGTGGTTTTTTTCAGCTTCTCCCAGGCATCGGTACCCAGCTTGTTCATCTTCGGTGCAACGCCTTCTTTGCCCGTATATTTGGAGATGCGGTTGAGGGAGTTGATGTTTACATAAAGCAGGTCATTATCCGCATAAACCAGCCGTATCATCTCCTGCATCTTGCCGTTTACCTCCACCTTTTCCAGCCCTGCGTATTTGCCCACCCCATGGTCGATGTGCGTGATGTAGTCGCCGGGCTTTAATTCGCGCAACTCCTTAAGCGTAATGGCCTGCGAACGCTCATACCCCCGTTTTCGTTTATATTTGTAATAACGGTCAAACACCTGGTGATCGGTATAACAGGCGAAGCTCAGTTCCAGGTCTACGAACCCTTCCCGCAAAGCGGTGTTGATGGGGATAAACGTAACCGATTTATCCAAATCATCCAGGATGGACACCAGCCGTTCAATCTGTTTGGGCGAATCGCTGAAGATACAATTCTGTATACCAGCCTTCACGTTTTCCTTAAAGTTATGGATGAGCAGGCTGAAATCCTTATTGAACGAAGGCTGTGGGCGCTGGTCAAAAGCCAGGGTTTCCGTGGCGGCATAAAAAAACTGCTTGCCGAATTCCACGACAGGGAACTCCTGCAACATGGCAGAAAGGTTCTTCTCGTCAATGAAATTATAGCGCGGATCTACCCATTCAGGATTCTGGTGCTTGTCAGCATCAGGCAGGGCTTTCCATAGTTCGGTTGCCTTCTTGTAGCCCTTACCCACCACATCCAATGTAAACTGTACATCTTCAAACCAGATGGCTGCATCGGCAGTGATATATTCCAGCAGTGAGATATTACCTTCGGTAAGGAACTTGGCCTGCACGTTGGGCACAATCGTCACCGAATGGATGTTGCTTACCGAAAGCTGGCTTTCAATATCGAATGTGCGGATGCTTTCAATGTCATTCCCGAAAAACTCGATGCGGTAGGGCAGTTCGTTGGAAAAGGAAAAAATATCGACGATCCCCCCACGTATCGCATATTGTCCGGGCTCATAAACGAAGTCGACCCGCTCAAACTGGTATTCCTGCAAAAACTCATTGATGAAGTCGATATCCAGGTTGCTGTTCCGGGTGATTTCGAGCGTATTTTTCTCCAGGTCTCTGCGGTTAATCACCTTTTCGGCCAGCGCTTCGGGGTAAGTGACCACCAGTTTGGGATATTCCGTTGCATGGTTCAGCGCGCTTAGCGTCTCCGCCCGTTGCAGCACGTGTGCACTATCCGTTTGCGTGAAGTCAAATGCTTTGCGGTAAGATGCCGGGAAAAAGAGCACCGGTTTATCCAACAGTCCCTCCAGATCACTAAGGAAATACGAAGCATCCTCGTGTGTAGGCAGTACAAAGACCATGGGCCGCTCCTGCAATTGGTAACATGCCACGGCCACCATCGCATCAGCCGACCCGATCAATCCTTTGAGATGGATTTTCGGATGGTTGCCCTGCAATGCCCTCGCTAAGCCGGCCACCTTGCCGCTTTCGCGGTACTTTCCTAAGATATCACCTATGCCCACTGTCTTAAAACGGGGCAAAGGTAAGGAAAAATACCTATTTTTACTGCCGATGTACAAAGCAATCTTTGCTATAGGCTTTTTGTTTTTCGGGTTACCGCTTATTTCGGTAGCTCAAGACACCACAGCCATTGACCGTATACTCGCCGCTTACAATGGTGAAAACCCCGGGGCGTCGCTGCTTGTCGTCCAGGATGGCCGGGTGCTGCTGCAACGGCATTACGGCTACGCCGATCTGGAGCATAAGCAGCCTGTGTCTGCCACTACCAATTTCCGATTGGCATCGGTGAGCAAACAGTTCACGGCCACGTGTATCCTGCAGCTTGTACACCAGGGAAAACTGGCCATGGGCACCACATTAGCCGAAGCGTTCCCCGGATTTCCGGCTTATGGCAACACGGTAACGGTGAAGCACCTACTCACCCACACATCGGGTATTCCAGACTATGAGGATTATGTGGCCGATACCGCCTTTAATCCGCAAATCAAGGATCAGGGTGTATTGGACATCCTGATGAAACTGGAAAGTGGGTATTTCAAACCCGGCACGCAGTTCCGGTACAGCAACTCCGGATACGCGTTGCTGGCGCTTATGGTAGCACGATATAGCGGCCAACCGTTTGCCGCATACCTACAGCAGCACATCTTCGCCCCCCTGGGTATGACATCCACCCTGGCCCATGAAGAAGGGAAAACCACCGTGCCCGTCCGCGCTTTTGGCTACAGCGCAACCGATGGCCGGTGGGTGCGCAGGGATCAGAGCTCGACCAGCGCTGTCCTTGGCGATGGCGGCATCTATAGCAACGTATTGGATATGCTCAAATGGGACCAGGCCCTGTACACCGGGAGTGTACTCCCCATCCATTGGATCGACGAATCTTTTGCATACCACCGGCTGGCGGGTGGCGGCACCGTGGGCTACGGATACGGATGGCACCTCAAACAGACCAAAGATGGTCATAAAGCGGTATACCACACCGGAAGCAGCACCAGCTTCCGCAACATCTTTTACCGCATACCATCACGCCGGTTCAGCATCATCTTACTGACTAACCGCAACGAGCCAAGGGAAGAAGACATGCTTACATTGGCCGAGCTGATTGCTGAGGTGTTACGCCCATGAAAGCAGGTATTTCCATCGAACTACTCCGACCCCCGTTAATCCGCCAGGCGTATTACATCACCGGTTCCATGGCCGATGCGGAAGACATCGTTCATGACGCTTATGTGCAATGGAGCAATATGGATGCGCAGCATATCGAAAATCCCGAGGCATACCTCAGGCGCATCGTTATCAACCTGGCAATCAACCTGAAGGAAAGAGCGAAAAGGCAGCGAGACGCTTATTTCGGTCAGTGGCTGCCTGAGCCGGTCAGCGACTCTTCAGACCGGACAACCGTAGGAAAAGACAACCTCTCCTATTCACTGCTTGTGCTGTTGGAATCGCTCTCGGCGAAAGAACGAGCTGTTTTTATCTTAAAGGAAGCATTCGGCTACGAACACCGGGAGATCGCACAAGTGCTGAACATTACCGAAGCAGGTTCCCGGAAGTTGCTCAGCCGGGCCAAAGCACGGCTGGCGGCGGATAAACGCCGGCCTGTTCCGATTGCGCAGCAACAGGCTTTTCTGGACAGGTTCCTTCAAGCCATCTGGAGCGGTGATGCCTCGTTGGTAGAAACCCTGCTCCGGGAAGATGTTACGGTGATATCTGACGGTGGCGGCAAGGCTGCTGCCGGAAAACACCCGGTTGCCGGACGCCGTTCCGTATCGAAAATGCTCGTCGGCCTATACCGTAAATTTTATCGAAATGCCCTGGCTGAGCCGGGCATAATCAACGGACAGCCGGCCATTTTATATTGGAAGGACGGCATGCTGCAAACCTGCCAGATTTTTGATATCGATGCAACGGGCGTGCGTAACGTCTACTTGGTCAGAAACCCCGATAAGCTCAAACGGCTGGCAGCAACAATTTCTTTACCGGTGTCACGTATTCCATAGGTTGTTTGTCTACGTTCTTAAAAAAAATAATGAAAGAGCGGATTACATTTCAAGACTATCCGGCAGGGCTGCTGGATGGTATGCGGAAAACACAGGATTACATCGACAACTCAGGGCTTGACCATGGCTTGCTTGAACTGGTATACATGCGTGTTTCGCAGATTAACAGTTGTGCTTATTGCATCGATATGCATTACAAAAAAGGGTTGCATTATGGGGAGACGCCGTTGAGACTTATTTCCGTATCGGCGTGGCGTGAGACACCGTACTATACGGAAAAAGAACAGGCTGCATTGGCGTTTGCCGAAAGGCTCACCCATATGCTCCCCGAAGAACACAGCCACGACATCCACCTGGCATTGGAAAAGCACTTTACCAAGCAAGAAATCAGCGTACTGTCATTGGCCGTTGCCCAGATCAACTCGTGGAACCGTCTGATGCGGTCTTTTGGTGCCGTGCCGGGTAACTTCGAGATAGGCACATGAGCTTGGCATAACGTTTGCCTCCTATACACTGAAACAAAACTATATCATTATGAAAAATAAAATAAAAGTGTTTGGGGCATTAGTGTTAGCTTCATTGATGTTTGTAGTTTCGTGCGATGAGGACACCGGCTGCTGAAACCGATTTTTTTGTGGGAACTTATGAAGGCACCATTACCTTCAGTGACGATGAGCGTACCATTACCGATGAGGATGGGCGGGTAACCGTCACCAAAGTGGGTGATTCCTATTCGTTCATCTTTGGAAGCGGCATTCCAGACATTACCGGTGTCAAATTCCAAAGCGATGGCGACAACACGTATGTTAGTATCGGTGAGGGCGTCACCGGGATCCGGGTTACGGCCAGTTCATTGAACATGCTGGTGACAAATGATCGCGGTACGTGGACGGCAGATTGCACCCGATAATGTATGGTATGATTGACAGCTTGTCAACTAAATCAAACAAAAACGTGGTTGCGACCGTGGTTAAAGCGATTACGCTGTTCATGGTCGCAACCGCGTTTACCGCTTGCGGTGTCGACCGGCAGGCCAGGGCACTAAAGGCGCTTGAAAAATGCCGTTATGAAATTGTCTCGGCCGATAGCGTATACTTGGCGGGCACCGATGTAAGCAAGCTGGTAGCCAGTAGGCGTATCGATGTCAGTCAGCTGCCCGGCGTTGCACTGGGTTTTTTCAACGGCGATATCCCGCTTTCGGGAATATTGACCATTGCAATTACCAACCCCACCCCGGATGTTGCGGGTATCCAGCAGTTTAATTACAAGATTGCCATTGAGGGCACCGAAGTGGTAGAAGGTGTCTCCGAACGGTCCATTGAGATAGCCCCCGGCGAAACGGTCACCGTCCCGCTGAGGTTACAGACCAATGTTCATCCTTTCCTTTCAGACAGGCAGACACTCAATAAAGTTATGGCATTCCTCCAGCGCATGCAGCATGGCACCAATGAGAAAATCAACCTTACGTTCAGCATCAAGCCCACCATCGCACTGGGCAGTAAACGGCTCAACTATCCCGGCTATATTCACATAGACAAAACGGTGGATGCCAGCCGCCTCAACGTTTTCCGTACTGCTCCTCGTAGTACTGCTGATAGTGCCCTGAAGTGACATCCTGCAGCCACTCTTCATTGGCAAGATACCAGTCCACCGTCCTCTCCAACCCTTCCTCAAATT
>NZ_FOLL01000012.1 GCF_900112315.1 Parapedobacter composti
ACCGCTGGCGGCCTAGGCTAATCTCCTAAAACCATTACAGACCACAAGCCCATAATAAAACAAAGAAGGCGCCCTTTTTAGACGCCTTCTTTTATTTTGTCTTCCAGCATCTTGATGAAGTAACCGCCGACGACCGATCGGGCTTTAAACCCTCTTCGCTGCGGGCGGTCAGTGTATACCCAGTCTGACATTGGCGTTCTGGTGGTGCATTCGTGCATGAACAAATGAACCGGTTTGATGAACCGCTGGAATGTGGCCATGTCGTCTGCCATCGTAGCCGTCCAGAAGATCCAGTCCGTTTTGGTATACGCTTCCCGGTTATCCAACGGAAGTCCGTATTTGTTTTGTTTGGTCAGGTAATAAGAAATTTCCGTCGTGATGATGTCTTTATCGAATAGATCCATGTCAAACAGCTTGTCCCATACCAGATTGTATTTCTGACTCCACGTACCAGGCTTGTCGAACGTCAGCCGATAGTGATCGCCATCATCGGCCATTTTTTTCCATTCCTGTGCCATATTTTTGGCGATGGTGTAATATTTTGCTTCCACTTCCTTTTGGTCCAGCATTCCGGCGAGCTTCGCGTACGAAGCTATCCCGATGATAGCCTTGATGGAAAGGTTCGCATTGTGCGCGAAGTGACCGGCGAAGTCGTCTGTGCACAACTGGTTTTCGGGATCGAGGCCGTGTTCCACCAAGTAATCGGCCCAGGTGGTCAGCACATCCCAGTGTTTGGCGGCATACTGCGCGTGGTTCTCTATGCGGGCGATGGCATAGGTGAGGATGAGCATATTTCCAGATTCTTCAACGGGCATATCGCCGCCGTAGGTCTGTCCATTGGCCAAGGGATAGGTGCCGACGTCGTGTGCGGCAAAAGGTTTTTTCCATTTCCCGCTCTCGCTGTAATAAAAAATGGCATTCAGCAGCCCTTTGGCCAGTTCGGGGTTATAATAGAGGAACAACGGGGCAGAAGGGTAGGTGACGTCAACGGTGCCGATGGATCCGTTGCTGTCGTTTTCTTTGGAAAGGAAGAGCAGGTCGCCGTTGGGTGCCTCAACCAGCTTATGGGCGGCAATGGCCTGGCGGTAGGCCAATGCACACAGCTCCGCATATGCTTTGCCGCCCACTTTCGTATAGTCTTGCATAAACTGGTTGTCGAACGCTTCAGCTTTTTCCAGCAGGGTCGTGTATTCTTGATAAGCATGGACCAGCTCTTCTTCAATGGTTGTATTGCCGTCTTTGTTCCAATAGCCGCGGAGGTTTTTTCCGAAGTATTGGATGGAGTATACATCGTCATAGCCCACCAGCAATTTATCGGTGTATGTTCCCTGTACCTGGAATGATTTGCTATAGGCAATGTTTTGATGACCGCGTGCGCGGCCTTCCCGCTGTGTATGATGGTTGCTTAGGAAAGCTTGCCTGAGGTCGAAACTGTTTCCGACCGACGTTTTTGCATTTTCACCGTCGCCCGCCAGGTAGAAATATCCCCAATCGATGTTGATGTGGTCGCCACTTCTACTCAGGATATTCTGGGCGGCACTTCCTGTTTTGGCAAAGATGAGGTTTTGGTGTTGCCCAGTTTTCGAAACGGCTTCCTGGGAGGGGAGGTTTAACGCCCAATTGGGTGCGGCCTCGATATACAACTCCACGGCTTTGGGCTGTTCGCTGGTAACTTCATATGTGATATAATTGATGGGGCGGGATACCAGGCGGAGGTCGTCAAGGAATAGTGGTGCGGTGAATGTCAATTTTAGCTGGACGTCCCCGCACCGGAACAGGTAGTGCGTCTGCATGGGTTGAACGTCCACGGCCAGTTGCACAGCGGTTTCAGTAAACAAACGCTCATCGTCTTTCTCCAAGAACAATCCGACATCGAAGAAGCCATTTGCTCCCGTGTTGTGGCAGTATCCGGCGATGAGGTTTTTTCCGGGTTTTAACGTTGAAACAACTTCATCAGAGAGTTTCACGCGTTTGTTCTTCCCTGTGGCAGGTCCGGTATTGACCACCTCGATGCCGTTAACGTAGATAACGGCATCATCGTCATGCGAATATTCGAGGTAAACGGTGCGTCCGGACAACGCTTCATCCAAGCTGAATGTGCGGCGAACCCAGAGCTTTTCGTCCGACCATTGGGTTTTTGCCAACGGTTCATTTTCCCGGGTGCCGAACGCACCTGAGCCATGTTTCCAACTGTTGTCGTTATATGCCGGTGCATACCAATTACCGGATGGCTGCACGGTGATATAACGCGCGGCCCAGGGTCGGTCTTCTCCAGAGGCCAGCAGGGGGACTACCTCAAGTTCCTCGGTTCCCATGAAGCGGTAAGGCTTACCGTCGACTTTCAACACACCGAGTAGGGGAAAGGTTCGATCCGACCAGTGCCTGATGGTCGATTCATACAGCTGATCGGTATACGACCAAGCGCTTGTGTTGGGATCTATGGTAATGATTGGGTAAGCCGGCGCGCGAAGCGTATTTTTTATGGATTGTCCAATCCCCGCTTCGGGGAGTAATATTATAATCAGTAAGAGCGCAAAATAATGTTTCTTCATTTTATCGTGTTAATAATTTAATAATAATAAGTGCCTGCTTCTGCCAAGCCCGGTTGTTGCTGGGCATCATGACCCGCTGTGGGGACGATCTTGAAGTACCGGAATCGTTTCCGTTCATCCAAATCCAGGTATTGGTATTCGCGATCGATATTCGCCAGCCCAAATATACCAAGGCTTTCCCATGTTTCGTTATCGTCGCCGATCAGGATTTCCATTTCCCGTATCTTGCGGTCGCCGTTTTTCTGGGCAAAGAAAAAGCCGTCCACATCCAGTATTTCACCCATATCGATGGTAAGCCAGTGGCTGGGGTAGGTCTGGACCGGGCCGCTATCGCCCGACCAGTTGGCAATCCAGAACGTTCCCACATCGCCGTCCAAGACCTTGTCTGCCAGCCGGTCATTTCTTGTTTCCTGAGAGCTGAAGCCGGCGATCGACCAGTTTTCTCTGGAGTACAATGTCCGTTCGGTGATGAAGTAATCTGTCGGATTGATGGTGCGCGTGGCGGCATAAAAGGTGTCAATCGCTATTGAAGTGGGTTTGAAAAGTGTTCTAAACGTGAACTCGGAATCCGCCTTATAATCCGGCAGTACCGTTTGATCGAAAGTTGGCGGAGTTAATACGGTTGTCTGGTTGCCCGCTGTAGTTTGGTAAGAGACGGCCGTACCCAACAACGTGGAATCTGCAGATTCCGGGAACCAGTTAATAATCAAGTCTTCTCCGCTGATTCGGGTACTGTTGATGATGCGGTTATTCAGGTTAGCTTCATAGGCTGCTCCATAAACCTGCCCGAATATTTCAGCTCGCATGGAACTGTTGCCCTCGCCGTCGAATGTCCGGATATCAAACGTATAAATGCCCTCGTTGATGTCAGGTATGATAACTTCTTTGAAGGTCGCAATATCATCTGTATTGACATCGGTTTCGAAATAGCCGTCGAATCCCCAAGACACACCCAATTTTACCACCCTTGAATCCGTGCTGATAAGTGCGCGGATAGCTGCCCGGTTATTACCGGGCATGAATTGTATGGAATCTACCCTCCCCGGGTAAATTTTTTCCGCGTTGTTCAGGTAATCGCGGTAATGATGATCAATTGGTGTACACCTGACCTGCGCCAGCGCGGCGATACCCCATAGCACCGCGTATTTGAATTTATTGAATCTCATCGCTGTAATCGATTAAGCTTAGTTAAAAACTTCATGGTCATTACTCCTCATGTATGGTGCCGAAGAATGTCAGTTCGCCGAGGGCGACATCGGAGTTTCTTCCCCAGGTTTCCAGGGTGCGCCAGCGCCAATACTGATAAGGCTCTTCTTGAAAATTGACATCGAACTCTTCTCCCGCACGCGCATAGGCGATGTCGTCGTTGGTTTGTTCACCCAGCGGCGATCCAGAGGGTTTGATGGATTCAAAGGTGCCGACCTTGGTCCAGGATTCCCAGCTGCCGTCTGGATTAGGATCATTGGAACCCCATAGTTCAAATATCCTGGGATGGTTGAAGCGGTATTCATGATCCAGTCTGGAATACATCAAAAAGCGGCTTAATGTAGCTTTTACGCCCATATTAAAGGTAAAGTGCTGCGGCATGCCGGTTCCCGGTGCCGTGTGGAAGATGGTGGAGGCGACGCGGTCATTGCCGTCCCACAGCACCTCGGGCGTGCGAAAGCCCGAATGGGCCTGCCAGGTATCCCCTGGGAGATTGTGCTCCCCGAAGAGCGACTTATCCATCATCTCCTCGAAAATGGGGAGAAAGACGCCTGTCAGTGTGTCCGAACGGTTGTTCCATCGGTCGGTGATAAAGACGCCAAACTCCCGCTCTTCGGCAGGGTAGCCCCGCACGTTGAATACACCACCCGCAAGCCTGGTGTAAAAGCTCCTGGCCGATTCCCACTGACCTTCATCGTCTTTGGCAAGTACATGGATAACGATAGGAGCTTCCGTTTCATTTTCAAAACGCAGTCTGACACCTCCAAAGGTAGCGTCAAGATTTCCCTCCTGAGTCAGCGACTCCAGCGTTTTCAGGTAGGGCGGAGTCAGCGCGGTGATGGTCAGCGGAGTTGGGTCTGATTCAACTTCACCGACGCCCACGGCCACGAGGTTTACTGTATAGTCGCCCGCTGCGGCGAATCCGTCGACCATAAGTCGGTTTTGGTAGATGGATGCCCGGTTTTCGCGGACCTTTCCATCGGCAAGGGTATAGACAGCCTTTACGTAGCGCAGATCGCGGCTGTTGGGCAGTTCATAGGTGATGATGGCACCACCTGCGATGCTAACGACCTCATAAGTTGTTACCGGGGCCGGTTTTTCACCTTGTCTTGAGGGTGCAGGTTCCAGTTTTTCCTGGCAACCGAGAAGCTGGAACCCCATCCAGCTCCAACACAGCAGGTAGTTGAATTTTTTTATATAGTTCATAACCTTGGTTATTTTAATCGATAATTATTTGTTAACGGATGACTACCATAATGGCGCCTGCAATAGCTTGTCATTCCTTCGCAGTTCATTGATACTAATTGGCCAGAAATAGTCGCGAAGCGTGAAGCTCCGTGAATACATCACCACGCGCCGGTAATAGGTCTGCGGTGTGGTTTGCAGGATATCCCACCCAAATATCGGGGTATTCCATTCGGTTTGGGCGGTTTTCCAGCGCCTGACATCCCAAAAGCGGTGCGATTCGAACGCC
The DNA here is from genome assembly GCF_900112315.1 of Parapedobacter composti. Classification (GTDB taxonomy): domain Bacteria; phylum Bacteroidota; class Bacteroidia; order Sphingobacteriales; family Sphingobacteriaceae; genus Parapedobacter; species Parapedobacter composti. The sequence goes on from NZ_FOLL01000012.1 coordinate 5,233, forward strand.
AGTTCGATGGTGCGTTCACGGCGGATAATTTCACGGAGACCTTCTTTGGTGTTGGGTTTGTCGGGATAGATGGAATAGTCCGACCACGATTCCTGTATGCCGCGAAGCCCGCTTCGCTCGCGGATGGCATCGAGGTAATAAAATACCTCATCGGAAGGTCCGTACACTTCATTCAGTGCTTCGGCATAAAGCAGGTACAGATTGCCCAGCCGCATCATCACGAATGGGTAAGCATAGGGTGTAAAGGCGCCCTGCTGCTGCCCAATAGCATTGAAGTAACTCACCAGTTTTTTTGGGGTGTAGCCGGTTCCGGAATAGTTGGTGGGGGAGTTCGTCGCCGCGGTATTTCCGCCCGGTCGGGAATTGGTAGACCATGCCAGTAGGTCGTCATTATGGTTGCTCATGAAATAACGGCCACCATCAAACGAGAGCGACCCATAAAAGCGATCTTCCCGGTCAAAATGCAGGCCTACGGTGGTGTAACCCGGCATGAGGTTGTATTGGTAGGGTGAGTCACCAAGCGGCACTTCCCGGAGTTCGAAACGGTTGGCATAATCATACGTGTAATCTTCCTCGATAGGAACCCCGTTTTTGCTGTAAAACTTTTCCACGATGTTCAGCGTAGGGGCCATGTATCCACCCGTGGCATTGTTGGCAATCCGGTCGGGGTCTACACTTCTCGGCATAAATGCTGAACCCTGCTGCGACTGGAAGGCTGAACTGCGGTTATTTACCCAGATTGATTCAGGGTTGTTCTGGCGTTCGGTAACAGCCTGGCGGATACTCATCTGATTGATGGTGCTTTGTTGGGGTGGTGTAAGCATATTGGAAGGCGGTGTCCACCGGTATAGCGCCTTGCCCGCTGCGTGGGCAACCTCGATGGCTTCCAGGCATGCGTTGGCGGCAAGTTCCCATTTTTCCATGCTGAACGTGGAGTTGAACAAGGGCTGTCCAGCGGCGTTGTGATAGCTGGCATAGTCGGTATTCCCGTTGAACAGCGGACTCGCGGCGGTGACCAGGATTTCGGCCTTCATCGCTTTGGCGACAATCTGCGTCACGCGGCCGGTCTCTTCCACCGGTATCATTACGTCTTCCATGAGCGCTGGCAAGGCTTCGTCTATGGTGCTTACGATGTAAGCAAACACATCGTCTACCGGCTGCCGCTCATAATGAACGTTATCGGGGTCTTCAAAAACAGGGATGTTTTCATCCACGATGGGGATGGGACCATACATGCGCAACAGGTAGTAATGGAAGTACGCTTTCAGGAAGCTGACCTCTGCCGCCCAGCGGTTTTTTTCCGTTTCATTCATTTCCTGCACATTATGGATGTTTTCCAGAAAGATGTTGCATTCGCGGATGCCACGCCATAACGCCATCCCGCCGTTGTTGCCGTCCCAGTAATTCAGTAAAGGGCTGTGGGTGTTTTGAGCTCCCATGGCGATGTACCAATTTGGCCATCCTCCTTGTCCGAAATTGGTTGTCGAATTTAGCCAAAACTCATCGCCGGCCAGCAGAGCTGCGTTGGTAGATAAGTCATTTCCCCGCGGGATCCAACTATAGCAGGTGAATAAAAAGCGTTCGGCCATGGCGCGACTGGAGAACGCCTGTTCGAGTTCAGCGACGTTATCGGGCACAATGTCCATGAACTTGTCGCAGCCCGATCCGAACAATAGTCCGGAGACCAATATGATTGTTGTAATTTTCTTCATCGATGTTACGCATTTATGATGTTCAACCAAAATTCACAGCGTCAACAATACGCCGAGATTGAATACCCGTTGTAGCGGATACCGCAGCCCGGCGCCACCCATTTCCGGATCCCACAAATCAAACGCACTGACTCTAAACAGGTTGGACCCGCTGACGTACAACCGGCATCGGTCTATGTGATACCTGCGCGTGAAATCAGTGTTCAGGGTATAGGCGATTTCTACCTGTTTCAGGCGAAGGAACGCGCCGTTGCGCATCCACCAGGTGCTGTTCACCGTATTGTTGGATAGCGGATTCTGGCTAAGGCGGGGCCATAGCGCATAGACATCCCGGTTATCTTCAGACCAATGGCTGTCTGCCCATACCTGTAATACGGCGTTGGGTGCACCGCGGCTGCCAAAGGGAGCCGAACCACTATTATTGATATCCCCGGTGCCGGGGTTGATAAACAGCGATGTGCGTGCCATCCCCGTGAAAAAGAACGACATGTCCAGGCTTTTAAAGCCTGTGGTCAGTCCGAAGCCGTAGTTGATCTCTGGCGTTGTAGGGTAACCTATGGGCACCTCGTCATTGGCGTCAATTACGCCATCGCCATTGACGTCAAGGTACTTGATATCGCCACCCATGACCATGCCCCCGAACGATTGCCGTGGGCTGTGGAATACTTCCTCATCGTCAATAAATAGCCGTTCGGCGATGTATCCGCGGCGCTGTGCCGCATTGGTTCCGATAAGGCTCAAATAGGCATGATCATAGTGAGGTTCTTCGAAATAGAGGTATTCGCCCGTAGCGTAGGTGAATGTTCCGCGTCCCTGGAACCACAGGTTCCGGTTGACGTTGTGATTATACACCAGTTCGGCGTCGAACCCCTGACTTTTGTATTTGCCGAGGTTGGCCAATACCGGGGCCGCCAGACCCATGGTGGACGGCAACGAAGCGCGGTGTTGCACGACACTGCTCCGTATTTGCCGGAATACATCGCCAGTGAAGGTGATTTTGCCATTGAACAAGCCGAGGTCGATTCCTAAATTGGTTTGCTGGGATACCTCCCAGGAGACGTAGGGATTGGCATAACGGTTGATGGATACCCCATTCCGTTCATAGTTTTCGCCCGGCGTGACACCGAAGTTGAATCGCCTGGCATTGTCGTTCAGATTGACCTCGGAAAGGTAGAAGAAACGGGTACCATGGATATTGTCGTTCCCCACCAATCCATGGGTAAGCCGCAGCCGTGCGGTGCTAAATACATCACGCAGATTGGCCATAAAGGGTTCGTTGTGGATGGTCCAAGCCAGTCCCGCCGATGGGAAGAATCCCCAGCGGTGGTTCCTTGCAAATACTTCCGAACCATTATATCCGAAGGTGAACTGCGCATGGTACCTGTCGTCGTAGACATAGGTGAAACTTCCCGAAAAACTGGCGTTGCGGAAAGGTAATGTGTTGATGACCGATCCTGACTGGTGATGAGGCAAAGTTACTCGGTTCCGGAGAGTAGCGATTAACATGCCCGTTACTTTATGTTTTTCGCTGAACGTACGGTTATAATTTACGGCATTCTCCATATAGAAAATGGATTCTTGCCCCCGTCCGTTGTCGCTGTAGTTCAGGTATTCTGTTCCGTCCAAAGGATTTATATTCAGGAAGTTATATATTCCTGTGGTGGGGTCAATGGAGCCGGGCATGTAATAAAATGGGTTATACTGCCTGCGATAGTCCATCCGGGCGCTGCGTGAGGCGTTAAATAGCCCGCGATAGCTTAACCCCTCTATCCATTGAGAGAAGTCCTGCCGGAGTTCAACCTGCGCCTGCATGTTGCTTTGCGACCATTCGGAGTAGCCCCTTACGATCTCGGCATAGGGGTTAAGGAAGAGTTCACCGCTGCCGTCTTCAAAATTCCCGAACAGGGGATGGCTGATGTACTGCTGCTGCGGCCCGGGTTGGTAAATGGGTTGGAAAAGTACAGGGTTTGCGCGTAGGGCGTTGCGGAACGATGAGCTGCCCCCTTCAGGGGGGCCACTATAGTTCCGGAAATTGGCAATCGTGCGCACCATCAATTGGGTAGATTTCGTCACGTTCACCTCGATGTTGCTTCGCAGGTTATAGACCTGGAAGTCGACGTTATTGTTGAAATTATTGATGGGATTCACCCGGATGAGGCCATTGTCTCTTGTTAAGTTGCCACTCACCAGGTAACGGGCTACCTGGCCGCCCCCGGAAATACTCAAATTGTAATTCTGTGTATAGGTGTTGGGTTTGGTCACTTCACTCAACCAGTCAACAGCAGGATACCGGATTGGGTCGGCTCCAGCGGCAGTCATGGCTATTTTTTCGTCCGTATAAGGCGTTTGAGCCAGCGGGTCGCGCGTTAGGATTGCCTCGTTGTGCAGGCGCATGAACGTTACCGGATCGGCAATCTGCGGCATTTGGGTAGGTGCAGACAAGCGCTGTTCTACCCGTAAGGTGATGCGTGGGCGCCCTTCGTTGCCCAGCTTGGTCGTAACCAGAATGACGCCGTTGGCGCCGCGGGACCCATAGACGGCTGATGCTGTTGCATCCCTCAGGATGGAGAAGCTCGCAATATCATCTACCGGAATCCGAGCCAGGTCATCGGCTGTGACCTCCATGTTATCAACCAAGATCAACGGACGCTGATTGACGCCGAATGTGCCGATGCCGCGGATGAAAAAATCAGCATTATCCAGTCCGGGTTCGCCGCTGCGCTGGAAGGAAATCATGCCTGCAACGCGTCCCTGCATGGCGCCGGTGAGGTTGCTCATGGGCATGCGGAGTTCTTCGGGATTGATGGAACTCACCGAACCGATAAGGTCGGTTTTCCGTTGGCGGTTACCGAAGGCAGTCACCACGGTTTCCTCGATCATATAAGGCGACTCAGCCAACGTTACATCGATTACCTCCTTTCCCGCGGTATTGATTTCGCTGGTTTGAAAACCAACCATGGTAAAAACCAACACCGAATTTGCCGGCACGCTCAAAATGTAGCGGCCGTTCAAATCTGTGGTAGTTCCGATACTTGTTCTTCCCTTTACGTGCACCGTTACGCCGATCAAGGGCTGTCCGGTGGAGTCGCGTACAGTGCCCCTCACTTCCTGGTCCTGAAGGAACTGGTGCCTGGCAAGGGGTTGGGAATTGCGGCGCACCGGACTGGGCGGCCTACTTTTAACGACAATGGTGTTTTTATTGATGGTGTAGGTAACCGGCTGATTTTTGAATAATTGTTCAAGAGCTTCCTCCAGCGGAATATCTTTAAGTTGGGCGGTAACTGGCGTGGTTTTCGACAATGTCGTTGGGTTGTATAAGACATTGTAGCCACTGGCTTTGCGGACAGCCTGCAGCATCTCTTCAAAAGAGCTGCCTTCAAGCTGCAAGGTTACTCGCTGGCCAAAGACGACTGCGTTGACCTGCAACGTGCACATGACAGTTAACACGACAATCAGTTTCACGACCCTAACGAAGTTTAAGCCATAAAATACGTTGCATCTTTTTTGTAATGCGACATAGAAGTTATACATTTGGTTTACTTGGTTTGTGGCAATTAATAAACGTGTGAATTTCTCCCTCATTAATTGTTTTACAGCCAATATTTCAATGCCGGGAGCGGTTCCAGCGTTCCCGGTATTTTATGTAATGGCTTTGTTGCGTTGAGTTACTCCATAACGATAATCCTCCTTCCGTCGATTTTAAAGTTTACAGTGCCGGTTAAGGCAAGCATATTCAGTATCTCCTGTACATTGTCGTAGCGCGAGACGGCACCCGTGAATACTTTCCCTTTCATATTACCACGGTATGTTACATCCACATCATACCATCGGGCTATTTTGCGCATCACGCTTTCAACAGGCTCGGCATTGAAAATGAACTGACCCGTCTGCCAGGCGATAGCTTCTTCTGGATTGAACGTATCCATCTGGACTTGTTTCTTCCGTTTGTCAAAAGTGGTGCGTTGGCCCGGTTGCAGGGTGTAGTCTTTATCGTTAATGGTGACCCGTACTTTTCCATGGAGTAAGGCCGTTTCTACCGCTGCATCATCTGGGTAGGCCTTTACATTGAAGTGTGTCCCCAATACCGTAATACGCTGTTCGTTTCCTATTACAACAAACGGTTTGCCTTCGTGCCTCGCTACCTCGAAGTACACTTCGCCCGTGACTTCGACGGCACGTTCCTGCTCCGGGAATACAGCGGGGAACCGGATGGAAGAGGCAGCGTTGAGCCATACCTTTGTTCCATCAGACAGGTTTATTTGGTACTGCCCACCGCGCGGGGTGCTTACGGTATGGTACCTGTTTTCGATGGGGTGTTGCGGGGACGCCCGCTGATAATTATAGACCAGTTGCCCATCGCTTAATTTGGTGATGCGGACATCACCGCGATTAGCCAGATCGCCGATACCGGCTTTATCCAGTACAATCTGCGTTCCGTCGTCAAGTGTCAGCAATGCCTTGTTTCCCCCTGGCACGATAGGCGCATGGTCGGCCGTTACCTTGCTGGCTGGGATGAGGTAGTGGTGCAAACCAAATGAAACCACGGTTACCGACACAACCACGGCTGCTGCAACATACCTCGACCAGCGGTAAAGCGTATGTTTTCTATCGCGGGAACGCGAACGGCTGATTTTTTTATACAACCGTTGTCGGATACGCTGCTTGGTTTGTTCGCGCTGCCCCATTGTTGCCTCATCCCATGGCGAATCGGTTAACTCGAAAGCATCACGGTAGCTTTCCAGCAGGCGCATTTCTTCCGCCGAGCATAGCCCCGCATTGCATTTCTCATATAAGGCCATATAGGCTTCCTTGGTCATCATAATTACAGGCTTACTACAGGTATAGAGATTAATTTTGAGTAGCACACACACGTATGGCCGTTTTTTTTTAGAAAGGTAGAGGTTAGCGTTGCTTTAACGATTTAAATTGATAACTGCATAGGTTTATTGCTTTTTTTAATATCTTTGTGAAACAAGGCATGAGCCTGGGGTGGGTATCGGGCTTTTGCATTGCCAAACCAATATTAAATATTCCTACGTTAATCAACGGGAAAGGTTTATGGAGGTAAAGAGTAGGCGCTTCGCTGACGATGCAATTCGTACAGACCAGCAATTGTGGGAGGCTGTGGTAAATGGCAGCGATTCGGCTTTCGCTGTGCTGTTTGATCGGTATTGGTCGATTATTTATCGTACCGCATTTTCCTATGTGGGAGATAAAGAGCGGAGCGAGGAGATAACGCACGACATTTTCCTTAATTTATGGCGGCGGCGCCATGTGCTGGAAATCCAGTCGTTCCCCGCCTACCTGCGCGCTGCGGCCCGGTATCATGTATACAAATGCCTGAAGGCAGAGAAAATTTCGATGGTACAGTACACGGCCGATTGGGAAGCGATAGAAAGTCCGCTGGTAGGCAATGATGGGGATGAAACGATAAGGCACATTGAACTGGAGCAGGATGTTGACCGGTTCCTGGTTGATTTGCCGGCCAGGTGCAAGGAGATTTTCTTGCTTAGCCGCCGGGAAAACCTATCCAACGATGAGATAGCCGATCGGCTGGGCATTTCAAGACGCAGTGTCGAGAATCAGTTGACCCGGGCGCTGAAGCACCTGCGGGTACGGCTGAAAACATTAACGTTCTGTATTTTGCTGACCATCCACCTCGTTTGGTGAGCCAGCTATGGAATGCAGGCTCTGCACATATAGCTAAATACTTTTAGCATTTTCATTTTCCGATATTTTTACCATCTTAGCCGACGAATACATAGTGTAGCATTATAAACCCTGTTCAATCATTTCAGTATGAAATTCTCTTTGGTTATTATTTTTTTCCTGACGCTGCTGGCAGCACGGGCCCAGGAAGTTACCCAGGTGGATCGTCCGTTGGACTACGTTAATCCCCTGATGGGCACGCAGTCGGTGCATTTGCTTTCCAATGGAAACACGTATCCCGCCATTGCCCGGCCGTGGGGCATGAACTTCTGGTCGCCCCAAACAGGCAAGATGGGAGACGGGTGGATGTACACGTATACGGCCGATAAGATACGGGGCTTTAAGCAAACCCATCAGCCGTCGCCCTGGATGAATGATTACGGGCAGTTTTCCATCATGCCCCTCACGGGCAAACCAACATTTGATGAAAATGAACGGGCGAGCTGGTTTTCGCATAAGGCGGAAATCGCCAAGCCGCATTATTATAGCGTTTACCTGGCCGACCACGACCTGACCACGGAGATTACGCCTACCGAGCGGGCGGCCCGTTTCCGTTTTACCTTCCCGGAAACGGATAGCGCGTTTGTGGTCATTGACGCGTTTGACAAAGGGTCTTATGTGAAGATTATTCCAGGCGAAAATAAGGTTGTCGGCTATACCACGCGTAACAGCGGCGGCGTACCGGATAATTTCAAGAACTACTTCGTAATCGTATTTGACCGTCCCTTTGCCAATGTGGCCACGTTTGCCGATTCCGTGTTGGTGAATGATCGCCTGGAGATACAGGCCGACCACGTAGGGGCCATCGTGGGGTTCCAGACCAGCCGCCGGGGGGAGCAGGTACAGGCGAAGGTAGCCTCCTCATTCATCAGCCACGAGCAGGCCGAATTGAACCTGCGGGAGATTGGCGACAAGGACTTTGAGACGGTGAAACAGGAAGGAGAAGACCAGTGGAATACCGAACTGGGCAAAGTACGGGTAAGCGGCGGAACCATTGACCAGGTGCGTACGTTCTATTCCTGCCTGTACCGCACAATTTTGTTCCCGCGTATGTTTTACGAGTATGACGCCGACGGCAATGTGATGCATTACAGTCCGTACAACGGGCAGGTGCTGCCGGGCTACATGTTTACCGATACGGGATTCTGGGATACGTTCCGGGCGCTGTTCCCTTTCCTTAACCTCGTATATCCGGAGATGAACCAGAAGATGCAGGAAGGACTGGTGAATGCCTATAAGGAGGGCGGATGGCTGCCCGAATGGGCCAGTCCGGGTTACCGTAATATCATGGTAGGGAACAATTCGGCTTCGGTGGTGGCCGATGCCTATATTAAAGGTCTGCGTGGGTATGACATCGAAACATTGTATGAAGCCGTATTAAAGGGGGCGAACAATGCCGGACCGATCACAGCGGTAGGCCGCGCAGGCGCTGAATATTACACAACATTGGGCTATGTACCGTACGATGTAAACATCAACGAAAATGCGGCCCGTACACTGGAGTATGCGTATGACGACTTCGCCATCTACCAGTTGGCCAAGGCGCTCGGGCGCCCGGCGGATGAAATTGCGCTGTACCGCGAACGGAGCTTCAACTATAAAAAGCTGTTCGACAAAGGAACCGGCCTGATGCGCGGCAAAAACAAGGACGGCAGCTTCCAAAGCCCGTTTAACCCGTTCAAGTGGGGCGATGCGTTTACCGAGGGCAACAGCTGGCATTATTCGTGGTCGGTTTTCCAAGACGTGGAGGGCCTGGCACAGCTGATGGGTGGGCATGAAGCGTTTGTTACCAAGCTGGATTCGGTGTTTTCTTTGCCTCCGATATTTGACCATAGTTACTATGGCTTTACCATCCATGAAATCCGCGAGATGCAGATTGCCAATATGGGGCAGTATGCACATGGCAACCAGCCCATCCAGCATATGATATACCTGTACAACTACGCCGGAGCACCCTGGAAAGCCCAGTATTGGGTACGCGAAACAATGGAACGCATGTATTGGCCCACGCCGGACGGGTACTGCGGAGATGAAGACAACGGGCAGACCTCAGCGTGGTACGTGTTTTCGGCGCTGGGCTTCTACCCGGTTACCCCCGCCACGGACGAATATGTGCTGGGGGCGCCGTTGTTCAAGAAAGCCACCATCGAGCTGCCAAACGGGAAAACCATCGAAATAAACGCACCGGAAAACGGACAGGAAAACCGGTATATCCAGTCGCTTAAGCTAAACGGCAAGCCGCATTCGAAGAATTACCTGAGGCACGGCGAATTGGTTAACGGCGCTGTGCTGGATTTCGGCATGTCGGATGCGCCGAATACGAAGCGGGGTACGGAACCGGAAGATTTTCCGTTTTCGCTGAGTTTGGAGAAATAGAATATGATTATTGCAGGTAAGCCCTCTGATAATTCAAAGGGCTTTTTCCTGTAATTTGCTTAAAATACTTATGGAACCCGGCGAAGTTATGGAACCCGCTTTCATAGCATATCTGTTTGACGTTAAGTTGATTTTCGATAAGCAGCTTGCAGGCATGGCCGACCCGCAGTTCGATGAGAAACTGGGAGAATGTTTTGCCGGTGCGTGATTTGAAGTAGCGGCAGAACGCGTTGTCACTCATACCGGCTACCGCGGCAACCTCACTGAGGGCGATTTTCTGCTTGAAATTGCGCAGGGCGAAGTCATAGATGTTGCTGATGCGGTCTTTCTCGCGGTGCTGGAAATGGGGAGCGAAGCCAATGGAAGAAAGCAACTGGATGTCTTTGCTGCTGGCGATGGCCATAAGCGCTTCGATAAGCAGGATAATCCGCTTTGTGCCTTCGGCCTCGAGCAGGGCGGCCAGCAATTCCTGCACCCGTGCCCGGGCGGCCCCGTAAATGGCGATGCCCTGTTTGGCCTGTTGAAGCAAGTGCTTGATGCTGGTGTTTTCCGGCAAGTCAAGGAAGGTTCCGCCCCAGAAGTCATCATTGAAATGTGTCACGTAGATATCGGCGCCCCTGCCGTTTTGGGGACTGAAATAGCTGCTGTCAAAACTCCAGTAATGGGGCAGGTTGGATCCGATCAGCACGACATCGCCCGAACAGAAATTACGGATGCTGTCGCCTACGAACTGTGTGCCACTTCCTCTCTCAAAGTAAATAAGTTCAATCTCGGGATGGTAATGCCAGCGATTATTGAGGTAGGGTACGGTATCCCGTCTGGCACTGAATGAATGAGTGGGCGATGTGCTTACCTTGCGTAACTGCGGTTTCATGCGCTGGGCTATTGGTCAGTTAAAAAAACATTATTTCTGGCAATGATACAAAAAATGAGGTAATATAGCTTAATATATAGCTAATATGTTGGCAGTATTTATATGCATACTTTATTTAATTTGCACAACGAATACACTAACCAAGCAGATAAGCTATTATGGCGAAACGATATTCAATGATTCCTGTGGTCTTGGTCACATCCCTGTTTTTCCTGTGGGGGCTGGCCAACAATATGACCGATACGTTATTGGCAGCGTTCAAGAAGATCATGTCCATGACGGATGCGCAGACCTCCTTAATCCAAATGTCGTTTTATGGCGCTTACTTTGTCCTTGCCTTGCCGGCTGCATTGTATATCCGGCGGTATAGTTATAAGTCGGGTATTTTGCTTGGCGTGGGATTATTCACCGCGGGGGCGCTGCTGTTTTATCCGGCAAGCAGGACAATGGATTATGCACATTTTCTGATCGCATTGTTTGTTTTGGCCGGCGGATTATCCATACTGGAAACGGCTGCCAATCCCTATATTTTAAGTTTGGGGCCCGCCCAAACGGCGACACGGCGATTAAACATCGCCCAATCCTTTAATCCGATAGGATCCATCACGGGCGTGGTGCTCAGCAAGTTCATCATCCTCTCCGCCCTCAATCGTGCGGGGCACGAAGAAAGAGCGGGTATGGACAGTGCTGCACTGAAACAAATCCAGTCGGTTGAACTGGGTGCCGTCATGCAGGCTTATGTGGGATTGGCAATCGTATTGGCGGCGGTTTGGTTACTCATTAGGTTGGTGAAGATGCCAACGGATACGGACACAGACAAGCGTGATATCGGGCAAGCGTTTTCCAAGCTTTTTCGAAACAGGAATTATGTAACCGGGGTCATCGCCCAGTTTTTTTATGTGGGGGCACAGATTGGCGTGTGGTCGTTCACTATCCGGTATGTGATGCAGGAATTGCAATTGGACGAGGGGGGAGCATCGGACTACTATATTGCGTCGCTCGTGGTGTTTATGGTGTGCCGCTTTATAGCGGCAGGGCTGATGCGATATGTAAGACCGGCGCGGTTACTGACTGTGCTATCTGTACTGGCTATCCTGTTGGCGCTTATCGTGGCTTTGGGAGGTGGGCATGCAGGGGTATATGCATTGATTGCCATTTCGGGATGTATGAGCCTGATGTTTCCAACGATATACGGACTTGCCTGTGACGGGTTGGGCAGCGACCGGAAGATTGGTGGTGCGGGACTTATCATGGCGATCCTCGGAGGGGCGGTGCTGACTTATGTGCAGGGGTTGCTTTCAGATGCAACGAACAGTATTAACTTGTCATACCTGGTGCCCTTGTGCTGTTTTGCTGTGGTTGCCGTGTACGGCTTTTCCCGTTGGCGGGCGGTTCAGATTTAATCAGTATATGGAACGATATGTGTTGACCCTGGATTTGCAGGATGATGCCCGTCTTATTGCGGAATACGAACGGTGGCACCAGGAAGTGTGGCCTGAAATCAAGGAATCCATTTTTGGTTCAGGGATCAGGCGTATGGAAATTTACCGGTTTTCGAACCGGTTGGTGATGGTGATGGAGACTGACGATGGGTTTTCATTTGAACAGAAAGCGGAGGCCGATGCCGCCAATCCGCGTGTGCAGGAATGGGAACAGCTGATGTGGACGTACCAGCGTCCGGTTCGGGGTGCCAATCCTGGCGAAAAGTGGGTATTAATGGATAAAATTTTTGAACTTAGTAGGCTTGATATAGAACATGAACGATAAACAGCTTTTTTTACAGATTCATCCCGAGGATAATGTATTGGTAGCGTTGCAGGATCTGCCCGCCGGAATGGAAATCCGTTTCGGGGATGCGCATTTCCGGCTTGTTGGCGGCGTGAAGGCGAAGCATAAATTTACATTGGAGCCTTTGGCCGCGGGCGACGAGGTGCGCATGTATGGTGTGCTGGTGGGGCGGACGAACGCGGCGTTGCCGCAGGGGGAAACCATTACCACAGAAAACATCCACCACGCGGCGAGCCCCTTTGAGCTCGGCCCCCGGAAACTGGACTGGCAAAAGCCGGATGTTTCGGCGTTTGCGGGACGCACTTTTATGGGATACCACCGTACCAATGGTGCCGTGGGCACGGCTAACTATTGGCTGGTTATCCCCATGGTGTTCTGCGAAAACCGCAATGTATTGGTGATGAAGCAAGCCCTGGAGGAAAAGCTGGGTTATACCAAGCGGTCGCGCGACTACGAGCCGGAGGTAGACCAGCTTATCGAGCTGTACCGTGCGGGAAGCACCGTAGAGGATATCCTGAATGCCGATATCTCGGCCAGCAAACGACGGGACAGCGGGCAGCGGCTGTTTGAACATGTGGATGGCGTAAAGTTCCTGAACCACCAGATGGGATGCGGCGGCACGCGGACCGATGCGGAAACGCTTTGCGGCTTGCTTGCCGGATACATCACCCATCCGAATGTAGCGGGGGCTACGGTGCTGAGCTTGGGATGCCAGCATGCACAGGCGTCTATCCTGCGGGAAGAGATAGCCAAACGCGACCCGGCGTTTGACAAACCGCTCTATATTTTTGAGCAGCAACTGATGGGCACGGAGACGAACTTGATCCAGCAGGCGCTGAAACATACGTTTGCCGGGTTGATGCAGGCTAACCAGCTTCGGCGGCAGCCTGCTCCGCTGAACAAGTTATGCCTCGGTCTGGAATGTGGGGGATCTGACGGATTTTCGGGCATATCGGCCAACCCGGCGCTGGGCTATGTATCTGACATGCTGGTAACGATGGGCGGATCGGTAATCCTTTCCGAATTTCCTGAGCTTTGCGGAGTGGAGCAGAATTTAAGCGATCGGTGCGTGGATGAGCCCACGGCCCTGCGGTTCATGGAGCTGATGCAAACCTACGCGGCTAAGGCCGAGGCGGATGGCTCTGGGTTTTACGCCAACCCCTCGCCGGGCAACATCCGGGACGGCCTCATTACCGATGCCATCAAGTCTGCCGGTGCAGCGAAAAAAGGCGGTACATCACCGGTAACGGCTGTAGTAGATTATCCGGGGGCGGTGAATAAGCCTGGATTGAACCTGTTATGTACGCCGGGCAATGATGTGGAAAGTACAACGGCCGAGGTGGGTGCGGGGGCCAACGTGGTTCTGTTTACCACGGGACTCGGTACGCCCACGGGTAACCCGATAGCGCCGGTCATCAAGCTGTCAACAAATACCAAATTATTCGAACGTATGCCGGATATCATTGATATCAACTGCGGTACCATCATCGAGGGCACGGAAACCATTCAGCAGGTGGCGCACCGGATTCTGGATTATATCATCGATGTGGCCAGCGGCAACGTGCAGCCCAAGGCGGTGTTATTGGGACAGGACGACTTTATCCCCTGGCGCAGGGGGGTATCATTATAAGGATTACCATAAACAATCATGATGTCAACTAAGAAACTGAACAGTAAAACGGCAATTATCACAGGCGGCGGCAGCGGGATAGGACGCGCCATCAGCCTCTGTTTTGCCGCAGAAGGTGCTTCGGTGCATATTCTGGAGTTAAATACGGCCACAGCCGATGTGTTGGCCGAAGAAATCCGGGCAGGTGGTGGAACGGCAACCGTCCACGCTTGCGATGTAAGCCGGCAAGACCAGGTGCTGGCCGTAATACATGGTATCGGAAAGGCGGATATTTTGGTGAACAATGCGGGGATTGCCCATGTGGGAAACGTGGAAACCACCAGCGAGGCCGATTTTGACCGGATTTACTCCGTAAATATCAAAGGCGCATACAATATGCTGCATGCTGTGGTGCCGCTGATGAAAGAAAACGGGGGTGGGGCGATTCTTAACATGGCATCGATAGCGGCGTGGGTTGGCCTATCCGACCGATTTGCCTATTCGGCCAGCAAAGGTGCCGTTTATGCGATGACCCTGTCGGTAGCCCGTGATTACCTGCATTACGGAATCCGTTGCAATAGCCTATCGCCGGCGCGGGTACATACTCCTTTCGTAGATGGGTTCATTGCCAAAAATTATCCCGGCCGGGAAGCCGAGATGTTTGAAACGTTATCCAAAAGCCAGCCGATCGGCCGGATGGCCAAGCCGGAGGAAATTGCCTCCTTGGCGCTTTACCTATGCTCCGACGAAGCGGCCTTCATCACAGGGAACGACTATCCCATTGATGGTGGCTTTATCAAATTGAATAATTAATCGATATACTATAAAAGATGAAGTTAATCCGATATGGCGACCCCGGCCGCGAACAGATAGGGGTACACCTGAATGGCATCAATTACGATGTTTCCGCGTTCGGTGGTGATTACGACGAACAATTTTTTGGAAGTAACGGTCTGGACAGGCTGGAGGAGTTTGTGAAAGCCAACGAAGGGGCGTTAATTCCAATTCCCGAAGGTGCACGGCTGGGCAGTCCGATCGCGCGTCCTTCGAAAATTGTCTGCATCGGATTGAATTACCGTGACCATGCCGAAGAAACCGGTGCGAAAATTCCGACGGAACCTATCATTTTCATGAAATCGACCACATCGCTTAGCGGTCCGTTTGACGATATCGTTATCCCCAAAAATTCCAGCAAGACGGACTGGGAAGTGGAGGTCGGTGTCGTCATCGGCAGACGGGCTACCTATGTGGAGGAATCGGCGGCGATGGACCATGTGGCGGGCTACGTGCTTCATAACGATGTTTCTGAGCGGGAGTTTCAGCTGGAGCGCGGCGGCACGTGGGATAAGGGCAAGGGCTGTGACACCTTTGCGCCGATAGGACCTTTTTTGGCAACGCCGCAGGAGATTACGGATATTGATAATGTGCGGCTATGGCTTACCGTGAACGGCAAGGCCTACCAGGACGGGAATACCCGAAACCTGATATTCAGCATTCCGTTTATTATCAGTTACGTGAGCCAGTTCATGACACTGTTGCCGGGCGACGTGATTTCCACGGGTACACCCGCCGGCGTGGGGCTTGGCTTTCAGCCGCCGGTATACCTCAAGCCCGGCGATGTGGTGGAACTGGGAGCCGATGGCCTGGGGACTTCACGCCAGGTGGTGAAAGCCTATGGAACGGATTGATGCACACCAGCATTTCTGGCGGTACCATCCGGTAAAAGACGCATGGATTACCGATGATATGGCGGTTATCCAGCGGGATTTCATGCCGGCTGATCTGAAAACTGTTTACGATACCCACGGGATATCCGGCTGCGTAGCTGTGCAGGCCGGCCAATCGGAGGAGGAAACGCTGTTTCTCCTCCGATTGGCCGACGAATACCCTTTTATCAAGGGAGTGGTAGGCTGGGTCGATCTGCAGGACGAGCGTGTGGAGGAGCGGCTCGCTTTTTTCAGCAGGTATCCCAAGCTCAAGGGGTTCCGTCACATTGTCCAGGGGGAAGAGGACCCGCGCTTTTTGCTTCGCCCGGCATTCCTGGCCGGCATCGAGGCGCTGGGGCGCTTCGGTTATACCTATGATATCCTGGTGAAGCCCCATCAACTGGACGCCGTGCTGGAATTTGTGGATGGTTTTCCCCGCCAGCGGTTTGTTATTGACCACCTGGCCAAACCTTACATCAAAGCGCGGGTACACGAACCCTGGGCTACGCAGATGGCAGTCCTGGCGCAATACCCTAACGTCTGCTGCAAATTATCGGGTATGGTTACCGAGGCCGACTGGAATACCTGGAAGCCGGCCGATTTTTCCTATTATATCCAGCATGTCCTTCAGTCGTTCGGTCCGGAAAGGGTGATGTTCGGTTCCGATTGGCCGGTGTGCCTGGTGGCGGCGGACTACAAGGCGGTATTATCGCTGGTGGAGGATGCTGTTGGACGGTTTACCTTAGCCGAGCAGGCGTTGGTTTGGCATAAAAATGCCACGGATTTTTATAAACTATAGTATATAGACATGGATTTGAACCTGAAAGACAAAATCGTGATCGTTACGGGCGGAGCCAAGGGCATTGGCAAGGGTATTGCGCTGGCGCTGGCGGAGGAAGGGGCTATTCCGGTGATTGTCGGCCGCAGACGTACCGACAATGAATTGGTGCGGCAGGAGATTGAAGCAAGGGGCGGACGTGCTTTCTGCGTGGAGGCCGAGCTTACCCGTCCGGACGACTGCCAACGGGCGGTCAGTGAGACACTGGCGCGGTTCGGCCGAATTGATGGTTTAGTGAACAATGCCGGGGTAAACGATGGCGTGGGATTGGAAAACGGAGGATATCAGCAATTTGTAGATAGCCTGCATAAGTCGCTGGTTCACTATTACCTGATGGCTCACCATGCCTTACCCGCACTGAAGTCGAGTAAAGGTGCGATCATTAATATCAGTTCCAAAACCGCTGAAACCGGACAGGGGAACACGTCGGGCTATGCCGCCGCCAACGGTGGACGCAATGCGCTGACGCGGGAGTGGGCCGTGGAGTTGTTGCCTTACGGCATCCGGGTAAATGCCATTATCGTAGCGGAGTGCTATACGCCATTATATGAGAAATGGATACAGACGCTTCCCAATCCAGAAGGGGCATTGGCTAAGATTACCCAACGCATACCGCTCGGGAGACGGATGACTACGGTAGGGGAGATTGCCGATATGACGGTGTTCCTGTTGTCGGAGCGGTCAAGCCATACAACGGGTCAGCTTATCCATGTGGACGGTGGCTATGTGCACCTGGATAGGGCGATAGATTGAGGGGCTATTCAATAACCACGCCCATCCCGCTGAATTTATTGATACGCTCCGTAACCAGCTGATTGGCGGGTTTTTGCCGAAGTTCCGTCAAATCAGCCACCAATTTCTGTTTGACAGTTTCGGCGATAGCTTTCGGGTTGTGGTGGGCTCCACCCAGCGGTTCGGGGATGATGCCGTCAATCAGGCCGTTTTTGAGCATGTCTTCCGCCGTGAGTTTCAGCGCTTCGGCGGCTTTTTCTTTATAATCCCAGCTGCGCCAAAGGATGGAAGAGCAGGATTCGGGCGATATGACGGAATACCAGGTATGTTCAAGCATATAAACGCGATCGCCCACGCCGATACCCAGCGCTCCGCCGGACGCGCCCTCTCCGATGACGATGCAGATAATGGGTACTTTCAGTATCGACATTTCCAACAGATTCCGGGCGATGGCTTCACCTTGGCCCCGTTCTTCAGCTTCGATACCCGGGTAGGCACCCATGGTGTCTATGAGGGTGACTACGGGTTTATTGAATTTTTCGGCCAGCTTCATCAGTCGCAACGCTTTCCGGTAACCCTCGGGGTTGGCCATGCCGAAGTTACGGAACTGCCGTTCTTTGGTGTTTTTACCCTTTTGGTGGCCGATAATCATCAGGGGCTGCCCGCCGATGGTGGCAAAACCGCCCACGATGGCCTTGTCATCCTTCACATTCCGGTCGCCATGCAGCTCAATGAAATCTTCGCAGATCATGCTGACGTAATCGAGCGTCTGCGGCCGGTCAGGATGGCGTGACATCTGTACCTTTTGCCAACCCGTCATGTTGCTGTATATCTCGTGTTTGGTTTTTTCCAATTTTTCCTGCAATTCGGTCAGTGTAGCGCTCATATCCACCTTGGTCTTTTCAGCCACCTGACGTACTTTTTCAATTTGCATTTGCAGGTCAGCTATTGGTTTTTCAAAATCAAACGTTGTTTCCATAAGTGCGCTCAAAGCAAAATCAGGCCGCTAAGTTAGGTAATTGGATTGCTATTTTAAAATGTGATTCGTGATTGATGGCAGTGGCTTGGTTTTTGCGTAGAGTGATGCGGTTCATTTAATGTAGCGCTGTGCTTATGGTTAAAGCAATTACCTTGTCCTTTTTGTTGTTTGTTGGCCTGATTTCCCGCGTTGCTGCGGACACTTATCCCGAAGTGCTATTTGAAAACAGTGTTATGAGCGGGAATTATGCCTATAGCAGTGTCCGGCATGACAGCTTAAGCTGGGTTGAAAATATCGGGGGGAGGCTGCCCGTTTCTGATTCGGTGTATTTTACACCGGGTAACGCGCTGTCGCTGAGGTATGCATCAGTGCGGGGGGGCAGTTGGCGCGTAACCCTTACTTATCCGGATGCAGCAGGTCATTACCGACCAAAGCAAGACGACATGTTGACGCTCAAACTGTACGTTGCATCAACCGCGGAGCGCGGAGTGCTGCCGGGGGTGGCTTTACTTCAGCAAGATACATTAACTGGGACGGTAAACCTGGCGGATTACATATCGGATTTCCAGCCCAATATGTGGCTCAATGTGCAGTTGCCGCTGAAAGCCTTCCGTGGTTTGCGCCGCGAGTTGCCGATTTCTGGCTTACAGCTGTCGCAAACCGGGGCGGACGGGGATGTGCACCGGCTGTACATTGATCAGGTGGAGTTCCTGCCGGAGCGGCCACCGCGGGTTAAACTCTCTTCGCCGGCCGTGCTATCTGCCGCCAAGGCATTTGAACGCCATGTTGATCTTACCTGGCAGCTGCCGCTTACTCCCAGTATCCGCTACATCAAGATTTACCGTTCGGAAGATAATGAGCGCTTTGAGCCCGTGGCCATCCGGCCGGTTTTTGTACAGAAGTGCACAGACTTTGTGCCCCAGGCCAACAAAACATATTATTATAAAATAGCGTGGGTGGACTACGACTACCTGGAATCGCCCTTTTCCAACGTGCTTAAAGCGACGACCGAAACGGCCAGTGATGAGGCGCTGTTGGATGTGATCCAAGCCGCACATTTCAACTATTTTGCGGAACGGGCCGAAGTCAATAGCGGTATGCATGCCGTCCGTTTCGGAGTGGATGATGCCACGGTTTCCGTTATGGAGACGGGGCTGAGTATCCTTTCCCATATTGTGGCCGCTGAGCGGGGCTTCCTGTCGCGCACCGTTGCGGGGGGGCGGCTGGAACGTATTGTCAAATTCCTGGCGAAAGCCGACCGGTATCATGGAGCTTTCCCCGCGCGGATAGACGGGCGTACGGGAAAGGGTGTCTATGACGCGGACGCGGTTCCCGTGGTGAATCTCCGGGCCACCGCATTTTTGATGCAGGGATTGCTGGCCGCAAGACAGTATTTCCATGATGCGCCTTGGGCGCAGCAAGTAGATACCCTATGGCAGGAAGTGGAATGGAACCGGTTTGTTGCGGAAGGGCAGGAGCATATCCTGCTGGATCGCTGGTCGCCCGTGACCGGGTTCAAGGATGCCAAGCCAATGGGCGGATTTAATGGGGATTTCGTAAGCTATATATTGGCGTTGGCTTCGCCGCGGTATGCGCTGGCTCCCGAAGCTTATGCGCTGGGGCTGGGCATACGCCGGCAACTGGCCGATTCCAGCCACGTGATGCAGCTGGCTGACAACGCCGCATTTTCTGTCAGGCTGAATGCCGATGCCCCGCCTGTACTGCCGCGCTACCAGGAGTTTCCATATGGTAAAGATACCACCGTCTACGGATTACATGTTTCCGTGGGGACGATAGACACTTCGTTACTGGAAGCTTATAAGCCGTTTTTGGCCTTTGATCCCAGAGGCAAGCGGGATACGTTTGCCAACTATTATGATAACCACATTAACCTTACACAGGGTTATCAGCGTAGGGATAACGCTGTGGGTACGGGAGATCCCTCGCTGGACATTTGGGGGTTGGTGACGATGCCCGGTGCGCCGGACACGTTGCGGAAGGTGAGCCCCGCGCTGGCATGTGCAAGCTATGCGTACCAGCCTGCCGAGGCCCTTCGGTCTATACGGGCGTTTTACCATAAGTACGGCGAGGAATTGTTCACCGAATACGGCTTCCGCAAGTGGTTAGCCGTACGGGGAAACGCTGTTGCCCCGTCGCACGACGCGCTGCACCAGGCTGCCGTGGTGGTTATGGTTGAAAACGGCAGGACTGGGCTGATTTGGAGTTTGTTTTCAGATCATCCGGCCATAAAACAGGTTGTTGAAAACCATTTTTCTGTTGAGTAACTTTTACTATTTTTACCGCTGTATGAAAAAGTATATCCTTTTTTCGTTTGTATTGGGATTATTCACGGTTTTCTTGTCGTGTAAGAACAGGAAAATGGCTGTGAACCCGGGTGCCCATGTAACCATTGACGGCACGGAGGATGGTTTGCAGCATGTGCAGCGCGATTTCGAGAGTGCGTCGATGACCGATCGCGGTATCATGGTTACTTTTGAATCGGATGTGTTGTTTCCGGTTAATTCGTCATATTTGACCGACAAGGCCAAGAAGGAACTTGATAAACTGGTGGAATTGCTGAAAGACTATCCAAAGGCGTCGCTGATTGTGGATGGGCACACGGATGCTACCGGGACGGAGGAATACAATTTGTGGCTATCTGAAAAGCGGGCAGAGTCGGTGAAAAAATATGTAGTGGAGCGAGGACTCGCGGAAAACCGGATCACCACGAACGGCTATGGCCAATCGAAACCTATAGCACCCAACAATACCAAGGAGGGCAGGCAACGGAACAGGCGGGTGGAGGTTACCATCGCTACGGATCGGTAATCCACGTGGTGGATGGTGGTCGGTCGGTGGCCGGTCGTCGGTGGTCAGTGGATGGTGGTCAGTGGATGGTGGTCGGTGGTCAGTGGCCGGTGGCCGGTCGTCGGTGAAGCCCCGGGTAAGCATAAGCGTGCCGACTACAGCGACAACGCTTCGGCGCGTATGGGGCGACCATAAAATATTCCCGCCTTTTCTTCGAAATCCAATGCATTGTCTGTGGTGAAAAAGCGGATGGTGCCCTCCATAGTACATAACGCCGCTACTTCGGGATGCCGGTTGAGGTAATCGGCTAAGCTATCGGCAACCAGTGTACCTTGTGACAGCACCTTGATATGGGGAGGCATACATTGCTTGATGAGTGGCAGAAGCAGGGGGTAATGGGTGCAAGCCAATATTACTGCATCAATGGCAGGCGACTGCTGCAGGAGCTGCTTGACGTCTTTCTCCACGAAATAGGCGGCTCCAGGAGAATCCAGTTCGTTGTTTTCGACTAACGGAACCCACATGGAGCAGGCGTGCTGGAAAACCGTTATGTCTGGGAAAAATTTCTGGATTTCTATCTGGTATGACCCTGATTTGACTGTGCCGGGGGTAGCTAAGATGCCCACCTGCCGGGTTTGGGTATGATTGCCGATGATTTCGGTCGTTGGCCGGATAACGCCGAGCACCTTGCGCAGGTCGGGGTAACGGGGCAGGTCTTGCTGCTGGATGGAACGTAAGGCTTTAGCTGAAGCCGTGTTGCATGCCAGGATAACAAGTCGGCAACCCATACCGAATAATTGCTCCACGCATTCTTTCGTGTAGGCATATACCGTCTCGAAAGATCGGGTACCGTAGGGTACGCGAGCGTTGTCACCGAGATATATGTAGTCGTATTGCGGCAGCTTCTTGACGATTTCCCGGAATACCGTCAATCCGCCGTATCCTGAGTCAAAAATTCCTATCGGGCCCATTTTTTTGGTGATTGGTGATTGGTGGTTGGTGGTTGGTGGTCAGTGGTTGGTGATTGGTGATTGGTGATCGGTGATTGGTGATTGGTGATCTGTGATCGGTGATGGGTGATCGACAACCCGGCCACCGACCACCGGCCACTGACCACCGACCACTGACCACCGACCACCGTTTACCATTATTTCAGCAGATATGGTTTTTCTTTATAGGTCTTCCATAAGAACTCGCCGAACAGGGTGTTTGCCCAGGCGAACCACTTCCGGGTAAACTTCTTGGGGTCGTCTTTATGGAATGACTCATGCATGAATCCGGTGTCGCCGTGGGTACGGCGCAACGTTTCGATGCATGCCTTGATTTCACCGTCATTTATTGATGTGAGCCCCCTCATGGTGATGGCCATTGGCCATATCATGTCACGGCCGATGTGCGGGCCGCCGATGCCTTCGGCAGCGCTGCCTTTGAAGAAGAACGGATTATTGGCCGACAGTACGTACGCGCGTGTACGTTGGTATATCGGGTCGTTTACGTCTACCGCATCTAAGTAAGGCAGCGACAGCAGGCTGGGGATATTGGCATCATCCATCATTAGATAGCTGCCGAAGCCATCCACTTCATACGCATATACACGCCCGTGCATGGGGTGATCCACGATGCCGTAGGTTTTTACGGCCTGTTCCACTTCATCGGCCAGATCGAGCATTTCAGTGGCCAGTTTTTGCTCGTTTGCCAGGTGGGCGACCATTTCAGCCGATTGGCGCAGTGTGACCACCGCGAACAAGTTTGAAGGGATGAGGAAGGAAAAAACAGTGGCGTCGTCGCTTGGCCGGAAGCTCGAGCAGATGAGCCCTACCGGATTGACCGGATAACCGTATCCATCTACCTGTAGGGTATCGGAACCCCGTGCTGTGGTACGTTCAAAGCGGTAAGGGCCGAGGTCATCCTTCCGCTGCTGTTCCTTGAATGTTTTGACGATATTACGTTGGGCGTTGAGCCACTCTCCGTCGAAAGGGTTTTTATCACCTGTGGTTTTCCAGTACCCATAGGCCAGGCGGATAGCATAGCAAAGCGAATCGATTTCCCATTTACGTTCATGTATGCCGGGTTTCATATCGGTATGGTCGCTGCCCCATTCGCCTACTTTTGTGGGGTCATTGTAAAAGGCATTGGCGTAAGGGTCGATGTTGATACATTGGCTTTGTTTATTGACCAACCCGGCGATAAGCCGCTGCAGATTTTTGTCAGCCGCCATGAAAGGCAGGTACGGCCACACCTGGGCGCAGCTGTCGCGAAGCCACATAGCGTCGATATCGCCGGTAATGACGTATGTGTAAGGTTTTCCTCCTTTTTCCTCCGGAAAGACGGTGGTATCCAACGTGTTCGGAAAGCAATTGCCGAAGAGCCAGCCCAACTCCTTGTTGCTTACATGGCGCTGGAACTCTTCAATGGCCTGTTCGATAACCGTACTGGAGAAATGCCGCTGGTTTTCCGGCACCCGTACGACAGGAAAATTTTGCTGCGCGGCGGCTGAGGGAAAACGGCCGGCCATCAGTCCGATTCCCAATGCCGTTGTGTTTTGGATGAATGTTCTTCGTTTCATGTGATGTTTCACTGTTTATACCATTATAATAGGTTTATTGCATGCAACTGGGGTGCAATATGCGAAAAATTATTTAGTTATGGATATGCAAATTCGTTTTAGCAAAATAATTAACTGTTAATTTTGCGGGAGCTTATTGCATGCAGGTGCCCTGGCGGGGACCAACCGCTTTGAATCGGTCGGATTGTTTGCTAAGTTTGTCTCCATATGAGCAATATTATAATCATTAACGGACCCAACCTCAACCTGCTGGGCGTTCGGGAAAAAGGCATCTACGGTGACCTGGAGTTTTCCACATACTTTGAGACGCTCCGGGCTTCGTATCCCGGGCTGGGCTTGTCGTATTTTCAAAGTAACCATGAAGGTGCAATTATCGACAAAATCCACGAGGTGGGCTTTTCCGCCGACGGCATCGTTCTTAACGCGGGAGCTTATACCCATACATCGCTGGCCATTGCCGATGCCATTGCGGCGGTTACCACCCCGGTTGTGGAAGTGCATATATCCAACGTATATGCCCGTGAGCCGTTCCGCCACCATTCGTACCTCGCTAAAAACTGCAAGGGGGTTATCTGCGGTTTTGGCCTGGACGGCTATCGGCTGGCCGTGGAGAGCCTGCTAAAAGGATAAAAAGGCTGAGGACGGCGCAGCCTGCCATGACCGCCGTCATTGGCACCGCGGTTTGGTTATGCAGGTAGCTTACCAGCGCGGATGACAATGCACCGCAGCCCATCTGTATACTACCCATCAAAGCTGATGCACTGCCCGCCAACCTGCTGAACGGAGCCAGGGCCAATGCCGAGGTGTTTGGAAAGACAAACCCCTGTGAACCGAGGAACAGGAAGATCAAGGCAACCATCACGTAAAGGTTAATGATACCTGAGAGCGATAATACCGCTAATACCACGCCGATGGATGACTGGACGATTAGCGCAATTTTTGCGACGTACCCGCTGCTCCGGGTATTAAGCAGGTAGCGGTTGAGCTGGCTTGCGGTAATCAAGGCGGAGGCAATGAGCGCGAAGACGATGCCATATTGCTTTTCATTCAACCCATATAAGTTCATCATTATGTAGGGCGAACCTGCCAGATACGCGTATAAGCCCGAAGACGCCAGGCCGCCGGCAAAAGCGTAGCTGAAGAATTGGCGGTTACGGAATACTTGCCAGTACGATTGCACAATGGGTTTGGGCATGAGCGAAATCCGCGGATCGGAGCCATGGCTTTCCGGAAGGATGAAGATAACGGTCAGCAGGATGGCGGTAGCCATCACTGCCAATACGATGAATATGCCGTGCCAGTCCCAATGGGCCATGACGAAGCTGCCGACTGTGGGGGCTAATATAGGCGAAATGCCGATAATCAGCATCAGGAGCGAAAATATCTTGGCACTCTCGGTCGGGCCAAAGAAGTCCCGTACCATGGCCCGCGAGGCGACCATTCCGCCGCAACTACCCAACGCTTGTATAAACCGGTACAGAATCAGGTTATCAGCAGTATTGGTCAGCGCGCACCCCACCGAGGCGGCGATGTAGATGCCCAGCCCGACGATAAGCGGTACCTTACGGCCAAAGCGGTCGAGCAACGGGCCGTAAATGATTTGTCCGGAGGCAATGCCGATAAAAAACGAGGTGAGCGAAAGCTGGATATGCGCCACGGTAGTGTGCAGGCTGGCTGCTATGGCATCGAACCCGGGCAGGTACATGTCGATGGAGAACGGCCCAATCGCCGCCAGCAAGCCCAATATAATAAAAATCAAGAAACGGTGTTTCCCTGAAGTAGCTGTCATGTGGCAAATATAACGCTTGGCTTACCGCCAATATCATGCCTAACACGGACAAGCTAAATCATCACTTTTGCCTGCCAGCTGTCTTATAGGGCCTCGCCAGCAAGAAGATGCCCACGGCAATGAAAGGAAGACTCAGCAACTGTCCCATGTTGAACTTCATGCTGTCTTCAAATGCTTCCTGGTTTTCTTTGAAAAATTCGAGTCCGAAACGGGCGCCAAAGAGCAGGATAAGGAAGAGACCAAAAATAAACCCAGGCTTCAGCAGCGGTTTGCGGCGGTAAATGTTCCACAGGACGATAAATATCAAGACATAAGCGATGGCCTCATACAATTGCGCGGGATGCCGGGGTATGGCGTCTACCCGCTCGAAAACCACCGCCCACGGCAGGCCAGAAGGAAGGCCGATGATTTCGGAATTGAAGAAGTTTCCCAGCCGGACAAAAGCGCCCGCCAATGGGATGACGATAACCAGGCGGTCTGTAATCCACAGAAAATCAGTTTTGGTTTTCCGGCAAAACAGGAAAATGCCCACCAGGATACCGAGGGCTCCGCCATGGCTCGCCAGCCCGTGGAATCCGGTCAGCGTAAACTTACCGTTTACGTAAGTATACGGGAGGATCATCTCCAACGGATGGTCTTTGTAATAATCAAATTCGTAAAAGAGGCAATGGCCGAGGCGGGCACCCAGCAACGTGCCGACAAAGATGTAGATGCTGAGCTGGTCGAGCAGTTCCTGCGGTTTGTTTTCACGCTTGAAGATGCGGAGCATCAACACGTAGCTGGTGATAAATGCCAGCAGGAAACACAGGGTGTAATAACGCAATTCGAAACTGCCGATGCTGAATATTTCAGGCTTGATGTTCCAATGTATTGCGCTCAGTATGCTACTTATCATGGTCATGAACTGTTTAGGCTGGTAAATATAGTATTTTTAAAGTTTAGGTCCAGCTTTTGCTTTCCGTTCTTTCTTGGTCTGTTGTTTCAAGATGTATTGTTTTTCGAGAAAGGCGATAACCTCTCCGGCGATGTCTTTATTGGTGGCTTTTTCAATGCCCTCCAATCCCGGCGACGAATTGACTTCCAGTACCAGCGGCCCGCGGTCTGACGGTATCATATCCACACCGCATACGGTAAGCCCCAATTCACGGGCGGAGCGGACCGCAGTTTCACGCTCTGCTTTGTTGAGTTTGATGATCTCCGCCGTGCCGCCGCGATGGAGGTTGGATCGGAATTCCCCTTCCTTGGCCGTGCGTTTCATGGCGCCTACCACTTTACCGTCGACCACGAACGCCCGGATGTCCGTGCCGCGCGACTCTTTGATAAACTCTTGGATAAGAATGTTATTGCCCAGTCCGTAAAAAGCTTCAATGACCGACGATGCGGCTTTTTTGGTTTCTGCCAGCACCACGCCGATACCTTGTGTGCCTTCAAGCAGTTTGATGACCAATGGGGGGCCGCCCACCATCTTAATAAGGTCATCTACATCGTGCGTCCTGCGGGCAAAACCCGTGGTGGGCATACCGATGCCCGCGCCGGAGAGGATTTGCATGCACCGCAACTTATCGCGCGACCGAGTGATGGCCTGGCTGGGATTAGCCGATATGACGCCCATTACCTCGAATTGGCGTACGATGGCCGAACCATAAAAGGTAACGGACGCACCGATACGGGGTATAATCGCATCGACATCGGATATATCCTGCCCCTTGTAGTGAATACTTGGCTTGCCCTGTTTAATGCCTACATAGCATTGACTGTGGTCTATCACGACACATTCATGTCCGCGCATTTGGGCCGACTGCACCAACCGCCGTGTGGAATACAGGCTCTTGATGGTCGATAGAACTGCTATTTTCATTCTGATCCGCTGAAGTGTTTCTTTGATAGGTTTGCCCGTGACACATCGACAATAAATTTCCTGCGGATGAACGATCTGCCCAACAGTATGGGAAACTCCATGTCTGACCGGTCACGGAGTGATAGTTCAATGGGGTGGATATCATTGAACAGGGCGACGGTTGTACGGATGACATACCTGTTCTCTTCCTGTCCGAACGAATTCTTCACCTTCCGCTCACTATGAAACGGAAATACGAAAGTATTGTTTGCGGGGGCATGCCGTTCGTCCAACGGACGGAACTCGACGTATTGTTTACGGCCTTTTTTTACCAGTTGGATATGGCTGCAATGCAGCACCGATGTACGTGCGCCCGTATCAACCTTGGCGGGCACATTGCGGATGCCCAATTCAGGCAGATCGACCAGCTCCTTCCAGCCAATGGTAGTTAGTTTCGACGACGACGGCATTGACAGTACGGGTATTAGTGGTAGCTGAATTCGCCGTAAGGAGATTTTACGGTTACCTGTTTAACGGCCGACGGTTCCACACGTCCCACGATCTGAGCGGCTATGCCGAACGTTTCGGATATGTCTATGATACCTGCTGCAATGTGTTCCGGAACATACAATTCCATGCGGTGCCCCATGTTGAAAACCTTGTACATCTCTTGCCAGGCAGTGTCGGATTCTTGCTGGATGAGTTTGAATAATGGTGGTATGTCGAATAAGTTATCTTTGATCACATGGAGGTCGTCAAGGAAATGGAGTACCTTAGTCTGCGCTCCGCCGCTGCAATGGACAATTCCATGGATTTCCCGTCTGTATTTATCAAGTACTTGTTTGATGACGGGAGCGTATGTACGGGTAGGGGACAGCACGAGCTTGCCTGCCGTCACCTGTCCATAGCCGGGGATATCTATCCCGTCGGTAAGGCCTTTTGTACCGGAGAACACCAGTTCGCAAGGAATTGCCGGATCATAGCTTTCCGGAAATCTGTCGGCCACCATTTTGCCGAAGACGTCATGCCTGGCAGCGGTAAGCCCGTTAGAGCCCATGCCTCCATTATATTCCTGTTCATAGCTGGCTCGGCCATAAGAAGCCAGCCCGACGATGACGTCGCCTGCCTGAATGCGGTGGTTGGAGATGACATCATCGCGCTTCATGCGGCAAGTGACGGTGCTGTCTACAATGATGGTGCGGACCAAATCGCCCACGTCGGCGGTTTCGCCGCCTGTAGCGTGGATGCCGATGCCGAGTTGGCGCAGCTCGGCCAGAATTTCTTCCGTTCCGTTTATGATGGCCGCAATGACCTCGCCGGGAATCAGGTTTTTGTTGCGTCCGATGGTTGATGACAACAGGATGTTATCCGTAGCTCCTATGCAAAGCAGGTCATCCAGGTTCATGATAATCGCATCTTGGGCTATTCCGCGCCACACAGAAAGATCGCCGGTTTCCCGCCAATACACATAGGCGAGCGATGATTTGGTGCCAGCGCCATCCGCATGCATAATGTTGCACCACCCCGGATCCCCTCCGAGGACATCCGGGATGATTTTGCAGAACGCTTTTGGGAAAAGCCCCTTGTCTATGTTCTTGATGGCCTGATGTACGTCTTCTTTACCCGCGGATACCCCCCGTTGGTTGTATTTCAAGTCAGCCATATAAAACGTTAATCTATATGCTCGATTTCCACCCGCCGGTTCAATGCCCTGCCCGATTCCGTATCGTTGGAAGCGGTAGGTCGTGTGGCGCCGTAACCTTTCACGGTGAGGTTGTTGCCGGAGATTCCTGAGTTGACCAGGTACAATTTAACAGCATTAGCCCTGTCAACGGATAGCTCCATGTTATACTCCGCCGTACCTTCGACGGAAGCGTGGCCGTTGATGATGAACCGGGCGTTCGGATCTTTCAGCATTTCCCGCGCAATTTGGTCAAGAACTGCATAAGAACTTGTTTTCAGTACGGACGAGTCGAATTCAAACTGAATGTTCTTGAAATTGTAGTTCGGTGGTTCCGCCGGTGCAGGATCGCGCCTGGTGGGTGCCTCAGGTATCTCCGTTTTGGGTGTTTCCGTAACGATGCGTTCATCAGGGGTTTCCCGTTCAACGACCTCGGCAGCGGGCTGCAGCACAACCTGTTTTGGCTTACAGCTTTGAGAAAACACGGCAATCATGCCCATGCATGATATTAGTATACAATTACTTACAGTTCTCATTTAAAAAAACTT
Organism: Parapedobacter composti; assembly: GCF_900112315.1. Taxonomy (GTDB): domain Bacteria; phylum Bacteroidota; class Bacteroidia; order Sphingobacteriales; family Sphingobacteriaceae; genus Parapedobacter; species Parapedobacter composti. The sequence continues at coordinate 34,785 of NZ_FOLL01000012.1, forward strand.
TGGTGGTGTAAACATAGGAAATATCTGTTAATTATCGTGCAATACCTTGCATTAACTACGATTTTTTTGCATATACTTGGCTTTTAATCGATTTGCGTACAATGATAATGCCAACGCCATACCTTTCGGTTATATCCCTTGCCCTGCTTTTTGTATGCGCGGCGCCTGCGAGTGCCCAGGAGCGTTTGAAGGTAGCAATAGCCGGCCTTAGCCATGACCATGTTCATCCCTTGCTCAATGCCCATCAACGCCTTGAGGTTGATATCCTTGGAATCGCCGAGTCCGATTCACAACTGGCCAGCCGTTATAAGGAGCGGTATCAGCTGCCCGATTCGCTGTTTTTCCATACGGTAGCAGAGATGCTGCACGCCGTCCGGCCCGATGTGGTGCTGGCTTACAATGCCATTGCGGAACACGTTGATGTAGCGGAGATTTGCCTGCCCCTGAAAATCCCGTTGATGGTTGAAAAGCCGCTGGCCACAACGGTGGAGCAGGCCAGGAAGATCGCAAAGCTGGCTGCCCGGTATGATACGCCGGTATTAACCAACTATGAGACTACCTGGTACCGAAGCAACCATGTGCTCAAGCAACTGGTGAGCGAGGGGAATATTGGTAAACTCAAAAAAGTGGTGGTACGGGATGGCCATCAAGGCCCAAAGGAGATTGGGTGCAGCGAAGCATTTCTAAGCTGGCTTACCGATCCCGAGAAGAACGGCGGCGGAGCGTTGATGGACTTTGGTTGTTATGGCGCAAACCTGATGACCTGGCTGATGGATGGTCAACGCCCCATAGCCGTCACAGCGGTGACAAGGCAGTTGAAACCTGCGGTATACCCGCGCGTAGATGACGATGCAACCATAATATTGGAATACGCTAATGGCGTGACGGGAGTAATACAAGCCTCTTGGGACTGGCCATATAGTATTAAGGATATGCAGGTATACGGCGATTCAGCCTCCCTCCATGCGGTAGATCCCGAAACGCTTGTACGTAACCAAAGCGTGCAAAGAAGTGTGCAGTTGGCGGTAAATAGTGAATATTTCAGTAACCACCTGACCTATTTAACAGCTGTGTTAACAGCCGGGGAAATACCGGAAAATGATCTTTCGTCGCTGGCTAACAACCTGGTGGTGGTAGAAATTCTCGCTGCCGCCCGGGAATCAGCACGACAAGGAAAGCGGGTGATGCTAAGCGATAGACCATGACACGGTTATTCGACGCGGCTTTGCAGCAGGGCGTCGGACCACTGTTTATAGACGGCCGGTGTGAAAGCCGTTTGGGGGATGGCCAGTTCGACGGTGTGGAACGCTGTGGGGCCCTCCACCAGGTAGGTAAGCAGTACCGCCGATCCGCATAAGCCCCCCGGCAGTCTCGCCGATTTGATGGCGTACAGGACGGCGGTGCGTTCTTCAACGACCTTTTTGTCGACTACTTCCAGCATCGCATCAGGACAGTCTGTTTTTTCATATTCCCACTTTTCCTGAGGCATTCCCTCCGCTTTCATGGGGTAGTAGCGCCGATCAATGGTGGTGACGGTGACCGTTTGCACGGGCGCCTCTTGAGCGTTTTTTCCCCTGACGGTATATGCTGTGCTGCGGATGCCTTTCGTGTCTTTCGGTATTTTCGTGCTTTTCCATCGATAGGTATCGGGCAGGGATAGGACGAGTTTCTCTTTGCCCGGCTTGGGCTGGGCCATCGCCTGGAAAAGGCATGCCAAGCTTGTTATCGCAATAAGTGCTATGGTTTTCATCATGGAGCTTTATAAATAATAATGGGGTCGAACCGCATGGCGAACTTATCCCGGTAAGCCTTTGGGGTCATTCCTGTGTTTTCTTTGAATAATTGCCTGAAGTTTTTCATGTCGTTGTAACCTGCGGACAGCATGATTTCCAACAGTCCCTTTTCGGTGTTTTCCAGCATCTTTTTGGCTGCTTCGATTTTGGTTTTCTGCAGGTAGCGGATAGGGGTTAATCCCGTGGCTTGCTTGAACCGGCGCACGAAATTCCGCCTGCTGGCGGGGATATCGGCTATTGCTTCTTCGACACTTTTAAGTTCAGTGAATTGGTTTTTGATCTTATGCTGCACGCGCATGACCAACTCGTCGTCGTGCGACTCTATGGGGTCAAAGTGGCTGAAATGTGCTTGGTTCTCCCGATCCATGTCGATGGCAAAGACCTTTGCGATGCGCACGGCCATTTCCCGGCCGCAGTATTTCTGTATCAGCGCCAGTTTCAGGTGAAAGCCGCTGGTGGCACCGCCGCTGGTATAAATGTTGGCGTCATATGCCACCACAGCATCCTTTTGTAACCTGATTTTAGGGAAGCAGGCCGCGAGTTTGTCGGCCGCGTCGACATGGGTAGTGGCTTTCCGGTCATTCAGCAAGCCCGACGCGGCAAGCAGGAACGCCCCGGTGCAATTGCTGGCCAGGGTGGCGCCCAGGGCATGCTGCCGGTGCAACCAGGGAATGAAACAGTTGTTTTCATCCAAGGCTTTGGTAAGATCTACCGGTCCGAATGCCGGAACAAAAACCACATCGTAGCATGGGGTGTCATCAAGTGAAACGTAAGGAAGGTGGTTGACACCTTCGGGCAGTGATTTTGTTTTTGCCGGGCCGACGAAGGTGATGCGGAACAACTCCGTCCTGCCGGCTTCCTTCAGGAAACGGTTGGCGGTTTCAAACACATCCACGATGGCGGCAAGGCTCAGCAACCGGTATTGACTCGTCAGTATAATGGATAGCTGCATGGTCGTTGTAACATTAGTATAGTTCAAAGATACGAAGGTTTGGCATTATTCAGTCGTTCAATTTTACCTGATGTTGATTCAGTGCAACCATCGTAAGCGGCAATGTTGGACCACAGTGCTGACGATGCAAATAACATTGATCGCATAAATATTGCTCCCAAAGATCTATCTTTGCCGTTTGAAGTCGATTTGTATGAACCATATTCGCAACTTTTGCATCATCGCGCACATAGACCATGGAAAAAGCACCCTGGCAGACAGGTTATTGGAATATACCAATACCATTACCCAGCGGGAAGCCCAGGCACAGCTCCTGGATAATATGGACTTGGAGCGGGAGCGGGGCATCACCATCAAAAGCCACGCCATCCAGATGAATTATATAAAAGATGGGCAGGAATACGTGCTGAACCTCATCGACACTCCGGGGCATGTGGACTTTTCCTATGAAGTGTCGCGTTCGATTGCGGCCTGTGAGGGTGCGCTGCTCATTGTTGATGCGTCGCAGGGCATTCAGGCGCAGACCATTTCAAACCTGTACCTTGCCCTGGAACACGACTTGGAGATTATTCCCGTACTCAATAAGATGGATTTGCCGGGCGCCATGCCCGAAGAGGTGAAAGACCAGATTGTGGATCTCATCGGGGGCAAACGCGAAGACATCATTCCTGCATCCGGAAAAACGGGATTGGGCGTTATGGATATACTGAATGCCATAGTAGACCGCATCCCGCCCCCTGTGGGTGATCCGGAGGCACCGCTCCAAGCCTTGATTTTCGATTCGGTATTCAACTCATTCAGAGGAATAATGGCTTACTTCAAGGTGGAGAACGGTGAACTGCGGAAGGGCGATAAAGTGAAGTTCATGGCCACAGGAAGGGAGTATATTGCCGACGAAATCGGTACGCTGCGGCTCAACCAGGTGCCTAAGGAAGTGATCCGTACAGGCGACGTGGGTTACATCATATCAGGCATCAAGGAGGCCCGCGAGGTAAAGGTAGGTGACACCATCACCCATGTATCCCGCCCAAGTAAGGAAGCTATTAAAGGGTTTGAGGAAGTAAAGCCCATGGTCTTCGCCGGGATTTATCCGGTGGATACAGAAGATTTTGAAGAGCTCCGTGAGAGCATGCACCGCCTGCAACTGAACGATGCTTCGCTGGTATTTGAACCCGAATCGTCTGCGGCCCTGGGTTTCGGTTTCCGGTGCGGGTTCCTGGGGATGCTGCATATGGAAATTATCCAGGAGCGGCTGGAACGGGAGTTTGATATGACCGTGATTACTACTGTTCCCAACGTATCGTACAAGGCGTACCTAATCAAAGACAAGCAGGAAATCATCGTGCACAACCCGTCGGATTTGCCCGACCCCAGCAAGCTGGATTACGTGGAAGAACCCTACATCAAGGCGAATATCATCACCAAAGCGGAGTTTGTAGGGCCGGTGATGTCGCTCTGCATCCAAAAAAGGGGAGTGCTCATTAATCAATCGTATCTGACGGCCGACCGCGTGGAGCTGGTGTTTGAAATGCCCATGGGTGAGATCGTGTTTGATTTCTACGATAAACTGAAAACGATATCCAAGGGATACGCTTCGTTTGACTACCATCAAATCGGCTATCGGCAGTCGGATTTGGTGAAGCTCGACATCCGGCTGAACGGCGAGCCCGTGGATGCCCTGTCGTCCCTGATTCACCGGAGCAATGCCTATGAGTTCGGCAAGAAAATCTGCGAGAAGCTGAAGGAATTGCTGCCGCGGCAACAGTTTGAAATCGCCATACAGGCGTCCATCGGTGCGAAAATCATCGCCCGGGAGAATATACGTGCCTTACGGAAAGATGTGACGGCCAAATGTTACGGTGGTGATATCTCCCGTAAACGTAAGCTGTTGGAAAAACAGAAAAAAGGAAAGAAACGCATGCGCCAGGTAGGCAACGTGGAAATCCCGCAGTCGGCCTTTATGGCCGTGTTGAAACTGGATTAGACATCAGGACTTTAAGATAAATGAAATTATTGGACGGAAAGCTGGTATCAGCAAAAATTAAAGAAGACATCAGGCAGGAGGCAGCGGCATTTTTGGCGTCGGCGGGCCGGAAGCCTCACTTAGTAGCTATTTTGGTAGGAAACGACGGTGCCAGCGAAACCTACGTGGCCAGCAAAATGCGCAACTGTGAGCTCGTTGGGTTTGAATCGACCAATATTCACTACGATGCGGATATCTCAGAAAGTTCGCTAATAGACAAAATCCGTGAACTCAACGCTGACCCTACGGTGGATGGCCTGATCGTGCAGCTTCCGCTGCCCAAGCATATCGACCCCGAACGGGTAACAGCAGCCATCGACCACCGGAAAGATGTAGACGGGTTCCACCCGGTGAACCTGGGCCGTATGCAGCGTAATCTGCCATGTTTTATCCCAGCTACACCGTATGGTATCATGCTGATGCTGGAATATTATGGTATTGACACCGCAGGTATGCACGCCGTTGTCGTGGGCAGAAGCAACATCGTGGGCAGTCCGATGAGCATTTTGCTTGCCCGGAACGCAACTCCCGGCAACTGCACCGTGACGCTCACCCACAGCCGTACCCGAAATATCAAAGAAGAAGTGCTGCGTGCGGACATTGTCGTTGCAGCGATCGGTAAGAAACATTTTATTACCGCGGATATGGTTAAAGAAGGCGCAATCATCATCGATGTGGGCATCAACCGCGAGCGCAGCGCCGAGACCAAATCGGGATACAAGCTGTATGGCGACGTGGATTTCGGTGCGGTATCGCAGAAGGCGTCGTGGATAACCCCGGTGCCGGGCGGTGTGGGATTGATGACCATTGTGGGATTGCTGAAAAACACCCTCGAGGCCGCCAAAGGCAGTATTTATAACTAATTAACAGATATAGCCATGAAGAAAGCAGCATTATTGGTATTATTTGCAGGAGTGCTGGCGTTTACAGCCTGTAACAGTAACTCGTCTGCGAGCGGTTCGCATGATCACGACCATGCCGGGCATGACCATAGTCATGATCACGGTCACGACCATGGACATGCTATCGAAAACGAAATCGATTCGGCGGTTGACAGCTTGGAAAGCGCAGGCGCCAGAGCCGGGGACGCAATCAACGAGGGCATAGAGAAAGCCAAGGAAGAAGTAAAAGAGGCCGCTGACGCTGCTGCCCGGGATATCAAGGATGCGGCGAAGAAAGTTGACGAAAAGGCAAAGGACATCCGGGAAGACCTGAAAGGCCACTAACCCGCGGCGGCCATGCCGATTGCCTGCTTCCAACCTTTTTACAGAATTTCAGCGATATCTTTGTGGCTAAAGCTGTTACCATGAAGATACTTATCATCGAAGACGAAGAAGGGCTGAGGGATAACATTTCCCAGTTTTTGAATAAAGAGCAATACACCGTGGAAACCGCCGGTGATTTCCATGCCGCTATGGAAAAGATAGCCGGTTATGACTATGACTGTATCTTGCTGGATGTGGGGTTGCCGAACGGGAACGGCTTGGATATTCTTAAGTCGCTTAAATTCAGACAAAAACGCGACAACGTTATCATCATTTCCGCCAGGGACTCATTGGACGATAAGCTGGAGGGGCTTGGGTTAGGGGCGGACGACTACCTTACCAAACCCTTCCATTTGGCCGAATTGAACGCCCGTATCAAGGCGGTATTGCGGAGAAAAGCGTTGGGAGGCCGCAACGTGGTTAAGCTGAATAATATGGAGCTGGATTTCGACGAACGCACGGTCAGCGTTTCAGGGACTGATATCCATCTCAACCGAAAGGAGTTTGACATCCTGGCCTTTTTTGTGGTCAATAAAAACCGTCTGATATATAAATCGGCTTTAGCCGAGCACGTCTGGGGGGATCATATGGACAATGCCGATAATTTCGATTTCATCTATTCTCAGATTAAGAACCTACGGAAGAAATTAAAGGAGCACGGAACCAATCTCGAAATACAGGCAATATATGGCGTAGGCTATAAGTTAACCGTGTAAATGAAGCTGCTCAACCACACGCTGCTGTACCTCTCGGCCTCCCTGGTCTTTATCCTGAGTACGTGGGCGGTGGTCTTTTACTTCAGCATGATGGACGAGGTCTATGACAGTATAGACGACGGCCTCGAGAACTATAAGATCCTTATCATAAAAAAGGCCATCCAGGACACGACATTGCTAAGCAAGCGGGATTTCGGCGAAAGCAATTATGCTATCCGGCCGGTTGCACGGGAATGGGCATTGCAGGCCACAGAGGTGTTCAAGGATACCGCCATGTATATGCAATATGAGGAAGATTATGAGATTGTGCGCATGCTGACCACCTATTTTTCCACGTCAGATAATCGGTATTACGAGCTGAAGATCATCGCTTCCATGGTAGAGGAAGACGACTTGGTAGCCGATTTGCTCCATGCTTTGCTGTGGCTATACCTGGCCGTGATAGCCAGCGCCTTCATCATCAACAACTGGGTACTGCGCAAGATATGGCGGCCGTTTTACCAGTTGCAGGATGAATTGAAAGGATTCCGGCTCGGCGAAGACAAGCTGTTCCATCCGCCGGAAACCAAAGTCCGGGAGTTCCGTGATATGAACGAAACCGTGGCCGTGCTTCTTAAAGCCAATATCGAAGTGTTTCAGCAACAGAAACAGTTTATTGAAAATGCCTCCCATGAACTGCAAACTCCTTTGGCGATCGCCATCAACAAGCTGGAGCTCCTGCTTGAGCAGTCGCCCGGCACAGATGAGCAAGCACAACGCTTAGCCAACGTTATCCAGCACCTGGAACGGATGACCCGGCTCAATAAATCGCTGCTGTTACTGTCAAAAATAGAAAACAAGCAATTTTCACAAGATCAAACGGTAGATTTCAATGCGCGGTTGCGCCAACAGGTAGACGATTTTACGGAATTGCTGAACTACAAGGATATCCGAGTAGAGCTGATTGAACAGGCCAATTTAACGCAGCGTTTTAATGCCGACTTGGCCGATATACTGATTACCAACTTATTAAAGAATGCTGTCGTACATAATTACGAAGGCGGACTGATACGTATTACGGTGATGGGTAACGGTTTTGAAATCGCCAACACCGGAAAGAAGCAAGCATTAGATCCGGAAAAAGTATTTACCCGTTTTTATAAATCGCCGGACCAAACCTCCTCTACGGGATTGGGGCTGGCCATTGTTAAAGCCATCGCCCAGTTTCATCGCGCGCATGTGAGTTACACGTACACCGACAACCTACACCGAATCCGTTTCGAGCTATTTACGTGATGTAATCTTCGTCTGCCCGGTTCAATGGCTTATTGACCTCTTCTTCTTCTATGCCAACTTTCCTTCGCGGTCGACCGAGGAGGAAACCGACCACGGCGCCGATAAAAAACATGGTTGCCATGACCGCCAACTTCGGTACCGTTCTGGTACCAAATATCCAGAAATTGACCTCATCCATGTTTTTCATGAGGATAACCGTAACCAATACGGTGATCACAACGATAAAAATGGTTTTTGCGCTCATACGATGAGATTTTAAGGACGAAAGTAGAAAAAAATAACGATGGTGGAAGCCAATTTCTTTAACATTTTTTAACTTTTTTTTCATAACTATTTGCTAATACGCGCCAACATTGTATTTTTGGGGCAGCGATAGAATTAAACACACATTAGCAAAGCACGTTTTAAACGCACACTTTGGTTTCTTTTTTACTCTACGTAATTGTCAGTTAGTTTCGCTATTCTCGCCAGTTTTGGCTGGAAGTTGAGTAGCATTATTTGGTTGTCTTAAATGCGCGTTTAAACAACGGCTTTGCGGTATAGCAAGGCACGCCATGTTTGGAAGAATTACATCGACCGCCACTTTACGAAGCGTAGCAACGCTTAGACCTTTTTTTCAATTGGGTTATTATTCACTTGTAATCAAGCCGGGTGAGTAAGTGATTGTATCTAATATCGCGTTCGATCGGGATGCCGATAGGATCAGATTTTCTCAATATCTCTATATAATTCACAATTTTATTTAATCAAATTCACAAACACATGAAACAAAAATTACTATGTTTCTTTATGTTGGGGATACTGCTGATGGGATCGGCGTATGCCCAGGAAAGGAGAATCAGCGGTAGGGTAACGTCTGCGGAAGACGGGGCACCGATTGCGGGAGTGTCTGTCATAGCGGTGGGCACAAACATTGCCACGCAGACAGATGAGTTGGGGTTGTTTTCCATTTCTATTCCTGTTTCGGTTAATGAACTGGAGTTTAGATTTATCGGATACATCTCAAAAACGGTAACAATCGGAAGCAACACCAACATAAATGTTGCACTAGATTTGGATGCTTCTGAGCTACAAGAAGTGGTAGTAACCGCCATGGGGATAGAGCGATCCGCTAGATCGTTAGGTTATTCTGTGTCGGAAATTGGAGGCGATGAGCTTACGAAGGCAAGGGAAACAAACGTCGTAAATTCGTTAGCAGGCAAAGTTGCTGGTGTACGAGTTACTTCTCAATCAGGAACACCAGGTGGTTCGTCAAAAATTGTTATTCGTGGTGTATCTTCGATTTCTTCTTCTGGCCAACCTATATTCGTAATTGACGGTTTACCTGTTGATAATGGAGCACCGCAAATTTCGACGGTGTCATCATCGGTGCCACAAGGTAGCGCAGGAGCTGATTTTGGTAACAGGGCGGGCGATATTAACCCAGACGACATAGAGTCCGTGACGGTTTTAAAAGGAGCTGCAGCAACGGCTCTCTATGGAGCTAGGGCAAAAGACGGAGCGATAATAATAACAACCAAAAAAGGAAGCCAAGGAAGAGGTACGGTAACGATCAATTCTTCAGCGCGTTTTGACAACATGTTAAAAGTGCCTGAATTTCAAAACGAATATGCGCAAGGAATACAGGGTGTATATAACATAGCTAATACTAACGGTTGGGGGCCGAAAATAAGCGAGGTTCAAGACCGAACATTTCCCAATTTTTTGGGTGAACAGGTTACCTTACAAGCTTATCCAAATAATTATAGGGACTTTTATGAAACGGGAGGTACGTATATCAACAATATAGCGTTTCAAGGAGCCGACGATCGCGGCGACTATAGGCTTAGTTATACGAACACCGAACAATCAGGAATTGTACCCGGTTCCAAATTTAGTAGAAATAATATCGGGATTAATGCGGGCCGGAAAATTTTTGACGGACTGGATGTCAGAGGAACGGTAAATTATAACAGAAGTACTAGTGATGGTCGGCCCGTGCAAAGTAGTAATAATCCAAATGTTTTACAGTCACTGGTTCTTACGTTACCGAGAACCGTAGATATCGGCTTGGTTCGGGATAATTATGTAGACCCCATTACCGGAGAACAAATCACGCTAACGCCTTCCAGAAACGGAAACAACCCCTATTGGATTGTAAATAATAATAACTTTGGTAATATAGTTGATAGGGTATATGGAAACGGCATTGTGACCTATAAGCCTTTGGAATGGTTAACAATATCCAATAATTTTGGTACTGACTTCTATTATGAAAAAAGGCTTGGCACTACGAGAAACGGTACTATCGGAGACCTAACCGGGAGCTTTTTTCAAGGTAATATACAAAACCGCGTGATTAATAATGACTTTATTATCACCGCTGAAACTAGGCTTAATGACGACTTGGGATTAAAGGTTATTGCAGGTCATAATATTTACGAAAATTACTACGAACGCATTCTGTCAAATGCCGAACAGTTGACCATTCCAGGTTTATACAACTTTTCGAATGCAGCTTCGGTTTTAACAACCAACACGTCCAACAAAAGGAGGTTAGTAGGCGTATATGGCGATATAGGCTTGTCTTATAGAGATTTCTTGTTTTTGAATATAACCGGTAGAAACGACTGGAGTTCGACATTGCCAATAAGCAATCGTTCGTATTTCTATCCGTCGGTAAGTTCTAGTTTTGTATTTAGTGAGTTGTTAGAGACTTCTTCTTGGTTTAATTATGGTAAGTTGAGGTTGAGCTGGGCTAGTGTAGGAAGTGGAACTGAACCTTATTCTTTAGCTTTTGTATATAATCCACAGTCGGCTGGTTTTGCGCAATATGGATATGGTTCTCAATTCCCATTCAATGGAGCACTTGCATTTTCGGCACCAGGAACTATCCCAAATGCCAATTTAAAGCCACAAAACCAGACTACCTATGAAGTTGGGGCTGATCTCGCTTTTTTTAATAATAGAGTTAATTTGGATGTTACATATTATTACTCTAATACTATAGATCAGATAGTGTCTCTCAGTATTCCTCAATCAACGGGTTTTTCATTCAGGTCTGTTAATGCGGGATCTGTAATCAATAAGGGTTTTGAAGCTATGTTGGGTATCGTCCCTGTACGGGTAAATGACTTCAACTGGAAAGTCGATTTTAATTTTTCAAGTAATAGGCAGAGTGTCGAACTTCCAGATGAAATTGCCTCGTATACCGTGCAAAGTGGATGGAGTGGTTTACAAGTGAAAGCGGAGACGGGAAAACCTTTTCAAATATATGGGGTGGGTTGGGAAAGAGATCCCAACGGAAATATAGTAATTGATGAGGCGACGGGACTTAGGAGGACGATAGCAGATCAACCTCTTGGAAATGTATTTCCGGATTGGATGCTCGGCATAAATAATTCTTTCTCTTACAAAGGTTTAAATCTCGGGTTCCTTGTTGATATTCGTCAAGGAGGAGTGCTCTATAGTAATACCGCGTCAACTTTGAGAACAAGTGGTTTAGGATATGAAACTTTGCAGAATAGGGGAGATAGGTTTATTGATAGGGGAGTGGTATTGCGTGATGGTGAATATGTTCCCAATGACGTCCCTGTTCAAAGCATGCAAGACTTTTGGGGACAAATGTCTACATCAAATACTGAGGGCAACATATTTGATGCCTCGTATGTTAAGTTGAGGGAGATCGTTCTGTCTTATCAATTGCCATCCAAATGGTTACAAAGTGGCCCGAACTTCATTAGGGGAGCTTCGATAGGTGTAGAGGGAAGAAACTTGTGGATCATAAAGGATAATGTGCCTCATATTGATCCAGAAGTGAATTTCTTTGGCCCCACCAGTTTAGGAGAAGGGGTAGAGTTCAACTCGGTTCCCAGTACGAGAACAATTGGGTTTAATTTGAGAGTACAACTTTAAAATGTAAAAAAATGAAATTCAAGATAAAAATAATCGGTTTGATTCTCACGGCAGCTATTGCGCAGTCCTGTGAGAAGTATTTGGATATTAATGAGAATCCGAATGCTGCTGAACGCGTGGATCCAGATTTATTGTTTTCATTCGCGACGACTTCGTATATTAATCTAAGGTCAAGTGGGGATTTGTATATCCCTTTGGCGCTTGCAGGCCAATCCATTTCTTCTGGTGGCAATAATCCCACAGGGTGGGGGTTGGTTTCCGAACAGCAATACGATATATCGCCTTTTAGTTTGGGTAATGCATGGTCCACTTATTATGTAAGAGGAGGGAACAATCTTAAGCAGGCAATTCAGATTGCAGAGAATTCTGAGCCAGTGAACAGTAACGCTGCAGCCCAAAGTAAGGTGTTGCTAGCATTGATAGCTTATGAGACCGCTACATTGTACGGCGATGTACCCTTTACAGAAGCATGGAATCTGGATATCAGCTATCCAAAATTTGATGAACAGAAAACTGTTTTGGAAGGTGTAATAGCTTTATGTGATAACGCACTTGGTCAGTTTGATGAAGTAAGTCCGCTTAAGATTTCTGGTGCTTATGACATGTTTTATGGCGGAGACATAGCGAGATGGAAGCGACTTGCAAAGTCAATTAAATTTAGGACATTAATGACAATGGTGGATGCTGACCCAGACAAGGCTTCCCAAATTGCTCAAATCATCAATGAAGGAGGGATGGTTGATTCTCCGGAAGATAATTTTCTCGTTCCATACGAAACTGCTTCTGGGAAGAGAAATCCTAAATATGCTATTAATTTGCAATATAATGGCGGTGTTAATTTCTTTTTCGGATCTTCTTACGTCGTAGATTTTATGGAGGCGATAGACGATCCTAGGTTGCCCAAATTTTTCACTAAGCCAGAGGCTGCGGACAGGTATGTTGGCTTAGTGCCTGGCGCTAACGGAAATAACGATGAACACGTTAGGATCTCTACCGAGTTACATGCAGCCGATGCACCTGAGGTTGTTTATAATTATCAAGAACAATTATTTTATGAGGCGGAAGTTTATGCAAGGGGGCTAGGTGTGGCGGTTGACTTAATTAGAGCAAACGAGTTGTTTAAAAGTGCGATTGAAGAAAGCTGTGTATTTTATGGAGTTACTCGGGCAGATGCAGAGGCATTTGTTGATAGATTACCGACATACTCAAACGCTGCAGACTTGATTTATCAAATTCATTACCATCATTGGATAGATAAGATGGACAGGGGAATTGACGCTTTCACCCAGTGGAGAAGGTCCGGGCCTGAGGGGGAGGAGGTGCCAAACTTGACGTTACCGGTGTTGGCGCCCCAAGGTGGATTGTTTAGGAGGTATGAATATGCTCCAAATGAATTGAATAATAATCCGAATGCACCCAGCCAAATAATTCGGTATTTTGAGAAAACTTGGTTTGACTTGTAAAACATTAGTGTTATGAAAAGAGTATGTGTTTTTTTATATATGCTGCCGTTGCTATCAATAATGGCCGCTTGTGAGGAAGAAAGTTTGGGGGATAACTTCAATTTTGACCAGAAAGTCGCAGCATACGTTGCTTTTAATAGTACGGCGGCCGTCAATGTAAAGGAAGGAGAAGATGTGACATTTTCTTTCGAAGTTAGAACCGCAATGCAACAAGATATTACCATTACCTATGTGGTGTCGGGAGACTTTGATATTGATGAGCAAAGTGTTGTTTTACCTAGGAACTCAATGTCAGTAAGTACTACTTTGTCAATTCCAGAGGGTACTATTGTCGAACCAGCGACTACTGCAACGGCGACGGTTTCGTTGTTGAAAGCTGTTACCAGTGATGGTAGAGAGCTCAGTATAGGTCGTCTCAATGATCCCGAAACGCAAAAAAAGGTACTTAACATAACTTTACCTTAAAACAACAGTACCTTCTTAAGAGGCCGTCTCATTAACTTATGAGACGGCTTTTTTTTGTGCATACTTATAATAGTTTACATAATTGGAAACGGATTTTTGCCGATGATTCGGTTACTGGAATTGTCTCTGCTGTACTCCACTCGTTACCGGCGTTCGTAGATATATGCTATTTCTGATTTAATTTCCGTACTAAGAACGAAAGAGCCGAAACGTGAAACGTTTTTCACTGCCCTTGTGCCGTTTAAACCAAGGAATAAGCGCCTGTAGAATAATCTACCATCACAACCAATTCCCCTGAACAATTGTCTTGCCGGTTTGTTGCGATCTAACGGAGGATATTGATTTGATATAGTATCCATATTCGTTTTATCAAAATCAAAGCACATGAAAGCAAAAGTATGTCTCTTTACCTTGGGGTACTGTTGGCGGGCATAGTGTATGCCCAAGAAAGACGGATATCCGGAAGGGTGACTGATGGTGTCGGTGGCGAACCGTTGGCCGGAGTGTCGGTGGTTGCGACGGGCACGTCGGTTGGGGTGGTGACCGACCAAAGTGGGGGTTATTCTATAGTGGTGCCTCCTGAGGCTAGGTCATTAACCTTCAGTTATATTGGTTATATGAGCCAAACGGTAACGATAGGCGAGTCGACAACAGTCAACGTCGCGTTGGAGTCGGAATCGTCTGAACTATCGGAAGTCGTCGTAACGGCGAACGTAATTGCAAGGGAACGGCGCACCCTGGGGTATTCAGCACCAACGGTGAGCGGTGCAGAATTGACACAGGGCCAGAATCCGAGCGTGATTAATTCGCTGGCAGGAAGGGTGGCCGGCGTCAATATTACATCCACTGCAAATACGCCGGGTAGCTCTTCCCGGATTGTATTCCGCGGCGGAACCTCCATATCTGGGAACAACCAAGCGCTTATTGTTGTAGACGGTGTGCCCATTGACAATTCAAGTGTGATTGGGGGGCAGAATGCGTTGTCTAGTTTGGACTTCGGTAACCGGGGAAACGACATTAATCCGGAGGATATCGAGTCGGTGACAGCATTGAAAGGACCGGCTGCGGCTGCGCTGTATGGGTCCAGAGCAGCTAACGGGGCGTTGATCATTACGACGAAAAAGGGTCGGCGAAATGCGGAAAAGACGGAAATCACCTTCACGACGACGAACACGTTGTCTTCTGTTTTGAAGCTTCCGGACTTTCAAAACGAATATGGCCAGGGATTTTTGGTGGGATTCGACAGCGACGGTAATCCGGTGTATGAAAATGATCCGAAAGAGAACTGGAGCTGGGGTGCTCCGTTCACAGGCGAAATTCAGCCATGGGGACAGGAAATCAATGGTGTTCGGCTGGAAAAACCGTATTCGGCCCAGCCGGATAATGTGCGGAATTTCTTTGACACGGGGATTGCCTCCAATAACAACTTGTCGTTTTCTGGCGGGGGAGAGCGTTCTACTTTCTTTCTGGGACTGAACTCGCTAAACTCAAATGGTGTGTATCCTACCGCTGTAGACAATTATAATCGTTACGGTGCCCGCTTTAACGGAACAATGGAGTTCAATAATAAATTTAATGCGGGAATCTCCTTAAATTATACAAGAATAAACAGTAGTACGGTGGGTGGGGGCCAGAACGACGCATCGGTCTATGATAAGGTATTGCAAACGGCCAGGGATATTCCGATTGATAGGATGGGAGATTTGAGCAACCCGTATTTCGGGTTTGGAATCGTGGATGCGAACGGGGTGTTTCAGGAAAATCTTTATGGATATACGGGCGCTTATGCAATTAGTCCGTATTACGTATTGGAGAACTTCGAAAACCTCAATGATGTGAATCGGATTACCGGTAATGTCAATATTGGTTACAAACCGCTGGAATGGCTGGATATTGAGGAGCGTATCGGCGTGGATACGTACTCCGACCGCCGGCGGGAAATGACCCCTAAGTATGAATTTTATCCGGCGGATGTTACGTCTGGAAATTACGATCCGAATGATAATGCGTATATCAATAATGGCGGTTACAGGATATCGCAGTTTAATGTCAGTGAAATCGTACACGACTTGATGGCTACGGCAAGGCATCAATTTAATCCTGACTTTTATGGTTCATTGATGATCGGCAATAATATCCGGCAGCGCCATGTTACGAATAATGTTACGGCGACGAACGCGAGCGGCGGATTGGTGGTTCCGGGATGGTATAACCTTTCAAATAGTAATGGACCGGTTAACGTCATACAGGACAACTGGAGCCTTAGGCGGCTGGTAGGTGTTTACGGGCAATTGAGCCTCGCTTATCGGGATTTTCTGTTTCTGGATGCAACCGCAAGGAACGACTGGTCGTCTACGTTGCCAACCGAAAATAACTCGTTTTTTTATCCAAGTATCAGCGGGTCATTTGTTTTCACGGAATTGCTCCAATCCAATACGGTTTTACCATTCGGTAAGATAAGGGCCAGTTGGGCCCGGGTAGGTAACGATACCGATCCGTATCAGTTGTTGACAACGTTTTCGAGAAGCCAGATTAATAGCAGCTTCGGGAGTACAACGTTCCCGTTCGGGAATGTAGCGGCGTTGATGTCGGGCAGTACAATTGGAAATCCGGATTTGAAGCCTGAAATCACTACATCATTGGAATTGGGTACTGAACTGGCTTTTTTTAGGGGCAACAGGTTGTCTGTTGATTTCACGTGGTATAGCAATTCATCAACGAACCAGATATTGACGATTCCCATTCCTAATTCGACGGGGTATGGCTTCAAGGTGATTAATGCGGGTACCGTAAATAACAAAGGTGTTGAATTGGCATTGCGGGGTACGCCGATAAGGACAACGGATTTGGTGTGGGAACTGTACGGAACGTTTACGAGAAACCGCAACAGGGTTTCTGACCTCGGGGTCGACCAGATTGTTATCGGCGGTTTTTCAGGGATGAGCATCGTTGCGGCAGAAAATCGACCTTATGGTGAATTTTATGCGGTGAGTGAACAAAAGGATTCCGAGGGCCGGACAATCATCGACCCGGAAAACGGTATGCCGTTGATAACGCCGACGGCGGTTTATCTGGGAAGCTATAACCCTAATTACCAGGCGTCTTGGGGAACGAATTTGAATTACAAGTCGTTGTCCTTCGGTGTGTTGTTTGATACTAAGCAGGGAGGCAAATTTTGGTCCCGCACGAAGGATATTATGGCGTTTGTGGGAACATCTGCGGAAACCGGGGGAGAGCGTATCAACGCGATTTTCCCGAATTCGGTTTACCTTGATGAGAATGGTAACAGCGTAACAAATACCGAGTATACCTACATCAAACAAAATTACTTTCCCGGGCGTGAAGCTGGTGTCAGCGTAATTGATGGCTCGTTTGTGAAGCTGCGTACGGCGAGTATTTCTTATACGTTTAATGCGCAGCAACTGGGGCGTACGCCGTTCGGGGCGCTGACCGTGGGCTTGTATGGAAATAACTTATTTATCTGGACACCGGATGAAAACCAGTTTGCCGACCCGGAGATTAATTCTACAGGTGCCGGAAATGAACAGGGGTTTGATTTCACAGCTCAGCCATCGGTGCGGAATTACGGGTTGAATGTAAGGGTCACATTTTAATAGAATTTCAAGATGAACACACGATATTATTCTTTGAATAGGCGGATCGCCGGGATCGGGCTTATTGCTGTTATTGGATTTTTGGGATGCAGTAAGTTCCTGGATATTAATGAGAATCCTAATAACCCAGACTCGGCAGCACCGAGTTTGCTGTTGCCTACTGTGGAAGCTGCGATCAGCCAGGTGGTTGGTAACCAGTTCCAGATATACGGAGGTATATGGGGGCAATACTGGGCGCAGAATGTGGCGTCATCGCAGTACCAGACCTTGGAGCAATACAACATTAACAGTTCGGCATTCAACAATACATGGAGCATTCTTTATCGGAGCGCGTTGAACAATGCTCAGCTTATTATCAATGACAGGGAGACCGCATCGGCTGAGCATTATAAAGCCATTGCTTATATTTTGAAAGCCTATGCGGCTCAATTGGCCACGGATGCGTTCGGCAGTGTGCCAATGAGTGAAGCTTTGAATGCAGCGGGGTTTGACAACCCGAGTTATGATGAACAGCGGGTGGTTTATGATAGCATTTTCCAGTACCTGGATACGGGGATTGCGTTAGCACAAACACCCAATGCTATTAATCCCGGGGCGCAGGATATGTTGATGGGCGGTGATATGGATCAGTGGGTGGCTTTTGCGAATACGCTTAAACTGCGAGCATATCTTCGTTTGTCTGGCGTTGAACCTCAACTGGCTCAAGCGGGTATAGAGGCATTGTATGCTACAAACCCCGAGTTTTTAACTACGGATGTGTCAATTGAGTATTTAACGGTAGGTGGGAATGAAAATCCGCTTTATAATGAAATGGTGGGGTTGGGTTATACTCAAAACTTGGTGGCCAGTGCCACAGCGGTTCGTGCCTTTAACCGGAACAATGACCCTCGCGTCTTTGCTTTTTACGATAGGCTCGAAGGGGTAGATACGATAACGTACCTGCCACAGGGTGCTTATAATAATCCTGATTATACAGGGAGGTCTTATTCGCCGCCTTCTGCTTTAGTGGGAGCGCGGGCAAACAACCCTAATTCAGCAACGGCACCGGTGAAACTTATCTCGGAGGCGGAAAGCTATTTCCTTCAGGCGGAAGCTGCAGTCCGCGGATGGGGAAGCGGGGATGCCCGCGCGTTGTTCCGGGAAGGCATTGAAGCCAGTTTCCGGGCGACGGGCCTGACTACCGCGGATGCCAACACTTATTTTGCAGCTGCGCCGGATGCTGAGGCGCTGTTCAATGCGGATCCATTGAAAGCCATTATTACGCAGAAATACTATGCCATGAATGGTTTCCAGGGATTTGAAGCATGGACGGAATGGCGGAGGACAGGTTATCCGGATTTTTTGGTGGTTTCCGAGGCTTCCATATTGGGCGAGGGCCGCATGCCCCTTCGTTTTCCATATCCGAATAATGAAGTCACATCGAATGCGAATTTTCCCGGGTTGGAGCTTATCTACACGCCGGTATGGTGGGATGTTGAAGACTGATGGAAAAAAAACAGGCGGGAATTTCCCGCCTGCTTTTTTTATTCCAGCTATAGCTGGTTTATTCAGCCACAACCTCGAAAGGAACCTGCACCTTCACCTCTTTGTGAAGGTTGAGGTTAGCGACATATTCGCCAACCACTTTCGGTTCGGTTTCGAAGGTGATGCGACGCCGGTCGACCTCGAAACCTTGCTTCTTCAGCGCGTCAGCGATTTGAATGCTGTTTACGGAGCCGAAAATCTTGCCGGATTCGCCGGCCTTGGCACCGATAGAAAGCTTAACGCCTTCCAGCTTGCCGGCCAGTTCCAAGGCATCTTTTTTGATTTTCTCCTGCTTGAACTGCGCCTGGCGGATATTTTCGGCCAACACCTTCTTGGCCGACTCGGTAGCGAGGACAGCGTATCCCTGAGGAATAAGGTAATTGCGCCCATAGCCGGGTTTTACGGTGACGATGTCGTCCTTCTCACCCAACTTTTTTATATCTTGTTTTAAGATTACTTCCATGTCGTTTCCTCCTTATTTTAATGAATCTGTAACATAAGGCAACAGCCCGATGTGACGGGCGCGCTTCACTGCCTGGGCTACCTTGCGTTGGAATTTCAATGAAGTGCCGGTGAGCCTGCGGGGCAATACCTTGCCCTGGTCATTAACGAATTTCAGTAGGAAGTTGGCATCTTTATAGTCAATGTATTTGATGCCGTTTTTCTTGAAGCGGCAATACTTCTTGCGGTTATCCTCCACCTTGGGAGCGGTAACGTATTGGATTTGCTCGTTTGCCATTATTGTGCTACCTCCTCAGCTTTGGGCGCTTCGGCCTTTTTGTTGAAAGCACCACTGCGTTTTTTCTCATTGTACGCAATGGCATGTTTATCTAATTTTACAGTCAGGAAACGCATTACACGCTCATCGCGCTTGTATTCAATTTCCAGTTTGCTGATTAATTCACCGGGAGCCTTGAATTCGATGAGGTGATAGAATCCGGTTGTTTTTTTCTCAATCGGATACGCTAATTTTTTCAAACCCCAATTGTCCTCGTGGACAATTTCGGCTCCGCCTTCAGTAAGGATGTTCCGGAATTTGGCAATCGCCTCCTTTGAAACTTCCTCGGAAAGCAACGGGGTAAGAATGATAACGGTTTCGTACTGTTGCATACTTTCGTTTAAATAATTTTAAAAAAACCTAAAATCCGCTCTAAAACGGGCTGCAAATTTATGCATAAAGTTTTTGATATCAAAGCGGTGTCGGGGTATTTTTTCTGTCTAAAATTTGAATAATAGAAATAAAGCGTTACCTTTGCGCTTCGAATTTTTAAGAAACAATTAATTCATTAACAATGTACGCAATAGTAAATATAGCCGGACAGCAATTCAAAGTTGCAAAAGACCAACAGCTCTTTGTACACCGGTTACAAGGAGATGAGGGCGCTAGTATTGAATTTGACAACGTATTGTTAGCGGAAGACGGTGGTAAATTTACCATAGGTGCGCCTACGGTGGAAGGAGCTAAGGTTTCGGCTAAGATTTTGTCACATTTGAAAGGGGATAAGGTGATCGTGTTCAAGAAAAAACGCCGTAAGGGTTACAAGAAAAAGAATGGACACCGCCAGCAATTCACCAAAATCGAAATCACTGGAATTACCCTATAAATTTAATAAAGGATAAGACATGGCACATAAAAAAGGTGCGGGCAGTTCGAAGAACGGCCGTGAGTCACACAGCAAACGTTTAGGAGTGAAAATATTCGGTGGCCAGGCAGCCATCGCCGGAAATATCATCGTACGCCAACGGGGCACGAAACACCACCCTGATTTGAACGTAGGTATGGGCAAGGACCATACGTTGTTTGCGCTTATTGACGGAAAAGTGGTGTTCCGTAAGAAAGCGAATAACAAATCGTATGTTTCGGTGGTTCCTTTTGACCATGAGCCGGTAGCGGCCGCGCAACCCAAGGCTGAAGCCCAGCAAAGTGAAGCTGTAGCGGCAGACGTTCCAGCAGAAGCCGGGGCAGAAAAGAAACCAGCAAAAGCCAAAAAAGCAAAAACTGAAACTGAAGAAGAAGCATAAGCAAATCTTCTTTGAAAAGCAGATTAGCGATTAAGAACGGGCGTATGAAGCGCCCGTTTTTTTTTGCTTAAGCGGCTTCTTCCAGCAGTTGCTTCTCGTACAGCTCGAAGTAATTGCCGCGAAGGGCGATCAGTTCTTCGTGTGTTCCTTCTTCTATGATGGTTCCATTGTCTAAGACAATGATGTGATCGGCATTTTTAATGGTGGATATCCGGTGTGCGATGAAAATCGTGCTCTTTCCTTCCATAACTATACTCAGGTTCCGCAGGATTTCTTCTTCGGTTTTGGTGTCTACCGCAGACAGGCAGTCGTCAAACACCAATAATTTCGGCTGTTTGATGAGCGCCCGCGCGATCGATACCCGCTGTTTCTGTCCGCCCGAAAGTGTAATGCCCCGCTCGCCGATGGTTGTTTCAAACCCATTTTCAAAAGCCATAATATTGTCGTAGACGGCTGCGCGCCGTGCGGCATCTTCTACGGCCCCCGTTTCGGCCGTATTCAGCCCGAATGCGATATTGTTGGCAATGGTGTCGGAAAATAGAAAAACTTCTTGAGGGACGAAACCGATTTGGCTTCGTAGCGATTGCAGGGGTAACTCCCGGATGTCTACGCCGTCTATCTTGATCATGCCTGACTGCACATCATACATGCGCAACAGCAGGTTGGCCAAGGTGGATTTTCCTGACCCTGTTTTTCCGACGATGGCGAGCACTTCGCCTGGTTTTACTTCAAATGATACATTTTTGACAGCCTGAATGCCGGTTTCAGGGTAGGTGAAACTAACGTTTTCGAATTGGATGTTGCCTTTGGCCTCAAAGTGGCCGTGGGAGACGGAACGTATCTCCGGCTGGGTTTGCAGAAACTCATTGATGCGTTTCTGGGAAGCCGCGGCCCGCTGGATAAGCGATGTCACCCATGCTAACGCCATGGCCGGAAACGTCAGTTGGTTTACGTAGATGATGAATTCCGCAATGTTGCCTGACGTAATGGTGCCTTTGGCGACTTCCAGTCCGCCGATGTAAACCGTAATGACCGTGCTCAGCCCGATGAGCAATAGGATAAGAGGGAAAAATACGGCCTCTGTTTTCACCAGTGCCAAGGCTGCATTCCTGTAACGGTTGCTTTCTTCGGCGAAGCGCGCCATTTTATCTGCTTCGCGGTTGTAGGTTTTGATAACCCGTATTCCCGAGAATGTCTCCTGTACAACGGATGACAACGTGGAAAGCTGGCGTTGGATACGTTCGCTACGGCGGTGAATCACCTTATTGACAAACAGCAGGATGCCCGACAGGATGGGGATGGGCAGCAAGGCGTATAAGGCCAGGGTGGCATTCACACTGACCATAGCCGCGATAACCATGATGGATAGTACCAGCGTATTAATGGAATACATGACGGCGGGGCCAAGGTAAGAACGTACCCGGTTTACGTCTTCGGTTACACGGTTCATCAGGTCTCCCGTATTGTTCCTCCGGTAAAATGCCATGTCCAGCTGTTGGTAGTGGTTATAAATCTCGTTTTTGAGATCATATTCAATATGCCGAGATGTCAGAATGATGGTTTGGCGCATTAAAAAGAGAAAGAGGCCACGGATAAGGGCGAGCAACAATACCAGTGCCCCAAAAAGCAATAGGCTATAACCGAAGATTTCGTATACCAATTGTTGCCTTCCGAAACCATCAAAAAGCCGGTACATGCTGATGTTTTCCTTGACGAGATCAAACGCAATGCGGATGACCTGCGCGGGTAAAACCCCGAAGTAATTGGAAACAATCACGAAAATAACACCGGGGATCATCCGCCAGCGGTATTTATAAAAGTATTTGTTGAGGTGTGCAAGGTGTTTCATTTGTTTGCTCGGGTATATGCATGTAGCTGCGGATATGCGGATACTGTGCAAAAATACGAAATGTTTAGCCCTATTGGTTATATGCACAAATATTTTGCTACTTTTGCGCAATAATCCATAGCACGTTACATAGTATAGAGTTGCGTATGTCCGTATCCGTCAAAGACAATCCGTCCTTCGAGCTCATGGAGCAGTTTGGTCACCAAACGCTTGTTTTCTGTAACGACAACGCCGTAGGGCTGAAAGCCATCATCGCCATTCACGATACGACGCTTGGCCCGGCGATAGGCGGGGTACGGATGCTGCCGTATCAGCGTATGGAAGAAGCCATGGACGACGTGCTCCGGCTGTCAAGAGGAATGACTTATAAGGCGGCCGTAGCGGGCATTAACGCGGGTGGGGGCAATGCGGTGATTATCGGTGACCACCGTACACAGAAGAGCGAAGTGCTGCTGCGCAGGTTCGGGCAGTTCGTAGAACAGCTCAACGGGCGGTTTATCGCTTCGTTGGATATCGGTACCACACCTAAGGACATGGAATGCCTGCAGATGGAGACAAACCATGTGGCGGGGCTGCCCAAGTCGCTCGGTGGCAGCGGCGATTCTTCGCCTTTTACCGCTCAGGGGGTATACTATGGAATCAAAGCCGCGTTGAAAGAACTGTATGGGAATGACGGTTTAGCCGGACGGACCATAGCCGTTCAGGGTGCAGGCAATGTAGGAGAACAGCTGATCGCGCTGTTACGCGAAGAAAACGCCAAGGTATACGTAAGCGATATCGTGGAAGAACGGATGGCCGAAGTGGCCAATAAATACAGGGCGGTGGCAGTGGCAAACAACAATATTTATGAATTGGATGTGGATGTTTATTCGCCATGCGCCTTGGGGGGAACCGTAAACAAAGAAACGATTGCCAAAATGCGGTGCCGTATTATTGCTGGATCGGCAAACAATCAGTTGCGGGACGAGCGGGAAGACAGTCAACTGCTCATGGAAAAGAAAATCCTGTATGCACCGGATTACTTGATCAACGCAGGCGGACTAATCAGCTGTTATTCGGAACTTGCCGGATACAGTGCATCCCGGACAGCGGCACTTACAGAAAACATTTATGAAGCTACCCGATCGGTATTGCGTAAATCGCTAAGCGAAAATGTAGCACCATATCAGGCGGCCAACCAAATTGCTGAAACGCGGATAGCGGATATGCGTAAAATTAAGCAGTAGCCGACTATCAATATTATATTATATCCGTTCGTTCTTTACAAAATATGTTAAATAGAAGGCACCTTAGGGTCAAAGTATTACAGACGCTGTATGCGTACCAGTTGTCGGAAGATAAGCAGGTCAACAAGTTTGAAAAGGTATTACTAAAAAGCGTTGACCAGGTGTATGAGATGTATGTGTGGACACTAAATCTCTTGGATGAAGTGTCTGACTACGTCAGGATTGATGCCGAGGAACGGATAAATAAGTTTCTGCCAACAGCGGCAGACCTGTCGCCAAACACCCGGCTATATAACAATACGTTCATTGAACTCCTGCGGCATAATGAGAAATATCGGACCGATATAAAGCATTATAAGGTTTCTTGGAATTTTGATCCGGAAATTGTGCGGGCGGTATTCCTTCAATTGAAGGATACGGAGGCATATGCCGCGTATTTAGCGCAGGACAACCGAACGGTAGCCGCTGAAAAGGATATTATCAAATTCATATTCAAAAAGATTATCCTTAAGTCGCCGGCAATTGAACAGGTGTTTGAGGAAAAGTTTATCAATTGGCAAGTGGACAAAGAAGTGTTGCAAGCCATGATTGCTAAAACGTTCAAGAATTTTACCAGTGAGGATCCCGGCCAGAACCGATTGGCCGACCTAACACCTAATTGGCATGAAGACAGGCAGTTCATCACGGAATTGCTGGTTAACACCATCCGCTATGCCGATGATTATCAACAGCTAATCAGTATGAAGACGAAAAACTGGGAGTCTGACCGGATAGCGTTGCTGGACAATCTGCTCATGCGGATGGCTATCTGTGAGCTGCTGAATTTTCCGACAATACCGGTAAAGGTAACCATCAATGAGTATATCGAGATTTCCAAAGTGTTCAGTACGGCTAAGAGCAATACGTTTATTAATGGGATTTTAGATAAGATACTCAATGAACTGCAGGCAGCAGGGCGGATACGCAAACATGGAAGAGGGCTTGTAGAATGACAAACAAGGGGTAATATATCTTGTTAGATTAATAAATATGATAAGGTGTTACATAGAAAAACAGTCATCATTATGAAATGCATACCGTTAGTTGTTGCGGGGTTGGTTTTGGCCATAGCCTGCAATTCCGGAAGGAATCAACAAAGTCATGACAATCCGCCCAGTGAAGATATACCGTTGGATCAGATGGGCGAGCAGCCGGTAGGGCAAACCATTATTCCGGGCAGCGATGCTACATCAGCTGTTTTGGAACTCGAATCGGACTCTTATGATTTCGGGGAGATAAAAGAGGGCGAAAAGGTAACGCATGAATTCCGATTTACCAATAAGGGGACAGCACCGCTGATTATTTCAAATGTACAGGCTTCATGTGGGTGCACCACGCCGGAGTATTCCAAGAATCCCATCGCTCCAGGAGAGGAGGGCATGGTCAAGGTTGTATTTAACAGCTCAGGGCAGGTGGGAAAACAACATAAGGTCGTGACGGTGACATCCAATGCTTCAAGTCCGAACACCTTGTTGCACTTACGTGGAGAAGTAAAGAAGTGATGAAGGCGATGGCCGGATTTACACGGATATAATTTAGCAAATCAAATAACGAATAATAATGATTACATCAACTATTTTATTACAGGCAGGAGGTGCCGGAGGGGGGCTAATGGGGTTCCTACCTATGATCTTGATCATCGTGGTGTTTTATTTCTTCATGATCAGACCACAGATGAAAAAAGCCAAAGATCATAAGAAATATATTGAGGAATTAAAGGTAAATGATCGCGTGGTAACCACTGCGGGCATACACGGACGAATTGTAGAAGTATCCGAAACCACCTTCCTTGTGGATGTTGGCGGTGGCGTGAAGATTCGTTTTGACAAATCGGCCATCTCTTTGGACGCCTCCAAGGCGCTAAATACAGCGAGCCCCAAAGCTTAAAAAGATACCGGTATGGTGGGAGCCACGGAACCGCAGATTTTACGATTGGTGGTTTCCGTGGCTTTTATATATTGCCCGATGATTTTATTTGGCTATTTTTGCTTGCTTATACGGTATGCCGATTTTGAATTTAAACAAAGCGCAACGGCGTAAACTTAGCATCTTTGCCAAATGCATTGTTTTTTCTTTTTTGGCTTGGGGGCTTTTTGCGGTATCCAACACGTATACCTATACGGTAAAATCAGGCGTACAATACGTCAACATTCCGGATAACCGGGCTTTTCATCCTTTACAGTCTGACACGGTAAGTATTCGTTTGAGAGCCGTTGGATGGCAGCTGCTGTTTTTCAGATTGCAATCCGCGGTACAGCCAATACAGGTCGATCTCAGTGGCTTGGAAAATCGGAATTGGATTGTCCTTGGCAACCAGCTTGGGTTTATCAATCGTCAGTTTCCGGCCAACCAGCGGGTTATTGCGGTTTCGCCCGACACTTTGTATTTTGATTTTTCCAAACAGACCGAGCGGAAAGTGCCGGTAACCCCGTTGTATCGTCTTCAGTTCAGCAGGCAGTATGCCGTTATTGACGATTTACGGGTTTCTCCTGAATACGTAACGATCACAGGTCCGCTCGAAGATGTCGTGCAAATCGAACGATGGGAAACAGATACTATCCGGGCAACCGATGTTAGCAGCGATATCCATACCACGGTGCGCCTGAAACAGAATCATCGCGCCAACATCAATGTATACCCCACAATGGTGGAGGTAAGCATACCGGTGGGAGAGGTGACCGAAAAAATCCTTGAAGTGCCACTGAAGGTAGAAAATGCCAAATCGTTCAGTTCGGTGAAACTCTTACCTGGCAGGGTAAAGCTTACCGTAATGGTGTCGTTGCGGGATTTTACCAGGGTAACAGCCAACTCGTTCGAAGCCGTGGTGAACATGGAAGAATGGGTGGAGCATGGCGTTAACAAACTACCGGTTATCATCACGCGTATGCCGGAATTCTGCCGACTGGTGAAAATAGAACCCCAGAACGTCGACTTTTTTGTGAGGAAGTAAAGATGGAACCTTTGAAAGTTGGGATAACAGGAGGGATCGGCAGCGGAAAATCGGTCGTCTGCCGGATATTCGGCATTTTGGGGATTCCCGTTTTTGATGCGGACACCGAAGCCAAGCGTTTGATGGTGACCGATGACGGGTTGGTTGAGGCCATCCAAGAGGCATTCGGTAGCGAAGCATACCACCGAGATGGTTCGCTGAACCGGGGGTACCTGGCGGCGAAAGTGTTTGGTGACGCAGCGCAATTGAACCGGTTGAACGCATTGGTGCATCCGGTGGTCATACAGGCGGGAGAAACCTGGACCATTAGCCAGAAGGCGCCTTATACCATTAAGGAAGCCGCCCTGATGTTTGAAAGTGGCTCGTTTAAATTAAACCGGTATAATATATTGGTTACCGCACCTGAGGAAGTGCGCATTGCGCGGGTAATGGAGCGCGATAACATTACCGCCGAGCAAGTGCGCGCACGGATGGCAAGGCAGTGGACCGATGATGCGAAGATGAAACTGGCGGACTTTGTTATTGTAAACGACGGCGTGCGCGCCATTATTCCCCAAGTATTGGCGCTCGACCGATTTTTCCGCTCGCAACGATAGCACGATGGGCAAGATTTTACCGGATTTTTTAATTAAGCGGCCTGAGGGGTATTATTGCCGGTATGGTGATTTTTATGTTGATCCGCTGCTGCCTGTGAACCTGGCGTTGGTATCCCATGCCCATGGTGATCATGCTACGCCGGGGCACCGTGAGATTTGCTGTACGGCAGCCACGGCAGCATTCATGCGCTATCGTTACAACAAGCAGCCTGCGCATACCTATACCACATTTTCATACCATCAACCTTTTACGATTGGAAGTGTAGCCATCCGCTTTATTCCCGCCGGACATATGCTGGGTTCTGCGCAGATTTTAATGGAATATGGGGGAGTTCGGTACCTGTACACGGGCGATTATAAGATGCAGGCCGACAGCACATGTGAGCCGCTGGAAATGGTGGAAGCCGATGTGCTCATCACCGAAAGCACATTTGCGGATCCCGGAATCAGCCATCCTGACCCCGCGGTTGAAATAATGAAGCTGAAAGAAAAGCCCCATCCCATCTTGTTGGGGGCCTATGCGCTGGGCAAAGCGCAGCGGCTGACCGCTTTGATTAACGAGCATTGCCCCAGCCGCAGGATACTATTGCACCACAGCATATTACCGTTGCACCGCCTTTATGAATCAATGGGAATCACGCAACTGCGATATGAACCCTATAACCGGAAAATGATGAAAGTTGATGGTGCCGATCACATCTATATTGTTCCCCCGATGACCTTCAACAGCTATTACCGGGCGACGAATGTACTGCGCGTATTCGCGTCTGGATGGAAACATCTGCAGCATCGGAATGACATGGAGCTGTATATCTCTGATCACGTGGATTGGCAGGATATTCTGGATTATGTTGTCGGGGTGAATCCCCGCGAGATTTGGACTGTGCACGGCAATGGCAGCCATTTAAGGGAACATTTTGCCGATCAGATAGTCGTTAGAACACTTGGCGAACTTCAATCCATGTAGATTGGATTTTCCATCGCAGTCAGTAAAACCGTCGTTCTACCCATACGGGCACATACCAGAAACGACCCCTCCCAAGGGAAAGGTCGTTCTGCAGCTACGGCTTGCTGGGTGCGGCACGCAAAAAATTTATTTCAGCACGGTAACCAATATATCATCTAAAAATATACGGTTTACGTTTCTTGCCCCGGTCCATCCGCTCCCTTCCCGCAAGTCATAAGCACCACCTAAAAACCAGATTTGTGTTTCGGCAGTAGCTCCCGTTATTGTAAAAGTCCGTGTCGTTTCGGGCGCCTTCCAAATCTCCGTACAGTTCGGGTCAGTCGTGTAGTTAGGCCAGTTGTTGATGTCAAACTGATCTTGACTGAGTGTGCCCGGGCCGATAATGCCGATTTTGAGGATGGTTACATCTCTTGCTCCTGCCGCAGTCTGATAAGGTACAGCTTTAAATGATACCCGCAGATTCTGCGTGCCCTCTACGGCTGAAAGCTTAGGACTGAGTACCTCGCCACCGTAATTCGTTCGTCCTAATTTCAAAAACCCCGGACGGGCATATACCGATGGAACACCCGTTGGGTCGGGCTGATAATAGCTCCATCCCATTGCTTTTTCACCGGCGGTCCAACTATCCATTCTTGTTTCACCGGTGGTCGTGTAAAAAATCGCACTTCCGTAATTCAACCAGTTAAAATCTTCATAGAGGATAACTTCTACGCCTTCCTGATTAACCTCAAATATACCGGGCACCTGTTCGCCGTTTAGGTAATACACAAGTCGTGCTGTACGTGGATCCGGTGACAGATTTACGTCAACACTCACATTCACGCCTGTGTCATAGCGCCCCTGCATAGGCTCCATGCTGAACCAATCCGATCCTTCAATGATCTCGACTCTCCACTCTCCTGTAGATCGGATGGCATATCGTCCATGAAGTCCATCTTCGGGAACTTCTAAACTTGCCAGCCCGTCTAGATTGACATATGACTCGCCATTTCCGTTTTCCGGGCTACGTGCTGCCTGTTCAATTTTTAAAATGTTATTTTGTACCTTGCCATCCACCACAAACGTTAATACCGATTGACGCGGCTCCAGCGACATGTTCCTGTCAACGGTTACTGTAAAAGTTCCGTCTCCTTGCCCTTCCGTCGGCTCAATTTTTAACCATCTTTCGTTGCGTAAGGGCTCAATCTTCCATGTCCCTGTAGTCTGTACATCGAAGGTTTGGGACGCCCCCTGCGACGATACCGACAGATCTGATGGGTTGTCCTTCAAAGCGAAAGGCACCGCCCTTTCATCATCTTTCTTACAGGAAGAAAAAGGCACTAAAAAACTAAGGCATATCAGTCCCAACAACATTGTTGAAGCCTTTTTTATATTAGTGTAATAATTCGTTTTCATTGTTTTGATTTTTAAAATAATCAGTTATGTTTCTTCTACTTCATGTGGTATTCCAGTTCTTTAGGACGAACCATACGCTCCGTATAGACTCTCCCGAAACAGTCGGTGACTTTGATTTCCAAGGTACTGATGGGGGATGACGCCTTCACCTTAAACAGGTGTGCTGACGGGGCTGTAACAAAATCTGCTGTTGGTACGTTATTGGTATTCAGCCGCCTCGCGGAATAGGATATAATATGCAGTGGATCCCTGGTATGTACCCTTGTTACCGGCAGAGGGACACCTTCTTCCATCACTTCCACAGTCCAGTCCGTATCATAGTTCCATATATTAATCAACACCTCATTGTGCTGGTTCGGATTAGCATATTCCGCAGCATAAGTATTCCATGCCGTACCAGTATAAGCAGGGGCGTATTTATCTTTCGAAAGATGTACGTTATTCAGATCATAGGTCCTGAACTGGTAGTCCTGATCATAGCCTATACTTTTGTAGGTCCACTTCAGGTTTCGGCCGTCAGCTTCCCATATTTCGTATCCTCCCGGCGTACCATCTTTACAGATTTGGTTATCGGACAACCTTCCCGTCCACCACCATGTTGCGCACACCGCCCCTATATTGTGTTCCATAAGGGAAGGTGAATACCGGGTATTGTAATTCATGTGGGTATGCCCGGTAAATATGTGTACCGTATCAAAGGCACTCAAAACATCGATCAGCTCCTGGGAATTGCTCAAGCGAAGGTTTCGGCTTTCATTTCCTGCGTTGTCTATGACCGGGTTCGAAAAGAGTTGGATATGCATCGCGACAACGATAGGTGTACTTTTGTCTGTGATCATATCAAGGTCTTTTCTCAGCCACGCCATTTGGTCGGCTACGATAGTGCCGTTATAGTTCCGGTTATTGGTATTGAGGTATTCCACATTGTCCAGGACGACATAATGTACCTTTCCGATATTAAATGAATAATAAGTGGGCCCTATGATTGCACGGAACCTATCAGCAGTTTCCCAATCACCGGAGACAGCCGGGTTATTATCGTGATTTCCCATGGTGTTAAATACAGGGGCGTTTATTTTATTCATTTCTTGAAGATAATCTGGGAGGCCATAGTTGTTTGATTGCCAGTAAGTTTCCCAGGTCATGTCTCCCAAGGTCAGTGCATAAACCTTTTTCCCCTTGTTCTTATGGTTTTGGATCGCGTTGTTTACATCGGCCAGAAATCCTGATTGGAATTGATTGATGTCTTGGTTTCGGTTTGCCAGGTGCATATCACCCAATATCATGACAACATGATTGTCGTTGTTGACGGGGGTAAGTTCAAAATCACTGATTTCCACAACATGTTCCGCCCGGTTGAGCCGATTGAAAAAAAGTGGTAGGCTCTTGTCGTTGGCCACCTCATAATTAGCAGGTATAGAGACAAATACATAGTTGTTTTTTTTGGCCGATGGCAGGTAGTATATTCCGTGTTCATCTGTTTTCGTCACGGCGTAACCATCCGAGACCACAACATTGGCAATGCCTACACCAGCAGCATGGACCGTTCCCTTTACGGTCATCCCAGCCCGGTTGGGAATATTGGCGTTGAAAACAAGATTGAAGGTAGTTGCTCCCAGCAAGGATGTTTTTGCGCCCCGCTTTACATGAATCTCATATCTTGCGGAGACAAGTTCAAGTGGGAGCATAACAACCGCGGAGTTCGCGGTAATATTCGTTGTGGGCACGGTTATTCGTGCCTGGCTACCACCGGCCACAGGCTGAAACATGATCTCGTCGTACAACGCAAACCCCCTGCCTGTTATCTCAAACTCCATTCCCTTGGATACGTCCACAATGAAAGGAATAGATATGTCTGTGATTTTTAACGGTTCGTCATTACCATCCGGTTTGACGGGCTCATCAGATTTGGATGGCCCGGGATCTGCCGGTTTTTTACAGCTTATTAACGTCAGGCCCAGACCGGTCACGATGGTGCCATGTATGAAAGCTCTTCGAGTAAAGTTGTCTTTCTTTTTCAGCATATGGTTCTTACCTAATTTGCAACTCCACCCGTTCCTTCATAATCTTTGTTGCACCGTCGATAGTATACTCATACGACAACAAGAATACGTTGGTTCTTCTCCCAAAGGCTTCTTCTACCCTGAATATATTCGGATACATGGGATCGTTGTTCAGTTGGGTGACCTGTATATTGCCATACGGTTTGATGGACACCCGGTTTTCTTCATCCACCTCAAGTATAATAGCTGTTTTTGCAATGGACGCTTCCGTGGACTGATACGTTTCATTGCCGGCTATCATCCTCACACTGTTGTGGGTTAGCGGAAAGAGCTGTTTATTTGCGGCGGTCGCCATTTCGTTTACCAATCCGGTCATTGTATAGAAGGAATTGTCCGCCTGGGAGGCATAATCATTCTTAATGAGGACCTGATAAAGCATGGTGCTTTTCTTTGGGTTAATTTCCACACCGGAAATATCAGTGGCTCTTAATCCGATAAAATAGGTTGAATCGGGTGATAAACCATCCGGACGCAGCTTAATCATGGTTCGCCCGGTACGTTCTCCGGCTTTGATCCGGATTTTGTCGTCCATAATCTCATACTTGTCCTTATGCAGCAGTTTGGCATACAACCTTTCATCGGCATCATAAAGTGACCAGTTGTATTCAGCTAATGGCTCGGGATCTTCTATTAACCCAACAACCAGATCTTTTTCCGGGGCATGTGTACCTCCGGTGGACGCGGCGACATACCCGATAATTTCTTCTTCGCCTGTCAAATGAACAATTTCCTGAAACGTATTGTGATAGTCGCTGCTGATTAAAGCAACTTCATTTTTGTACATTTCCTTTTCAAACACGGCATTGTCGTTGCACGATACGAACACCGTGCCCAGTGCAAATATTGTTATATAACTTTGTTTCATTTTCTTATAGTTTTATCCTAATTGTAGCCCGGATTCTGGTCAAGAGAAGGCAACCTTCTCATTTCGGCACGAGGTATTGGTACCCAAATGAATTTCTTGTCGACTACACGCGTAAGGAATGATGAGGTCCCTGGGATGGTGCGTCTGTAGTAACTTTCCCGGGTGGACCCATCCGGGTTCATGCCCCGCATGGGTTCCCGTTCTGTATCTTCGTAGATGCCCCAGCGGCGCACGTCATAGAAGCGCCGGTTTTCCCACAAAAATTCAACCATGCGTTCGCGCTCAATTTGTTGTTGAACGACACTCGTGCTGGCAAGCTGGTTGTCAGATAGTCCGGGCAGTCCCGCGCGATAGCGGACAAGGTTAAAGGCGTTCTTGATCTCTTCGGGGTTCCGGCTAACGGTGAATTGTTCATCCCCTAACTGCACGGTATGGCTACCCGTCAGGTTGTTAAGTGCCTCCGCATATGACAGTAGGATTTCTGCATACCGGATGATGGGATACGCTTTAGGGATGTGCCGGGCACCTGTGCCGTTAAAGGCGTCATAAGCGTGGTTGAATTTTTTGATCACATACCCTGTAATCGGATAATTGGGGGACGCCGCGCTTACGCCGCCCCGGCCATCGACATCCTGATAGTAGTACTTGGCCGTGTGGTTATTAATTGTCGTACTGGACAATGCCTGCCAAACCGCCTCGTTGAATCCGATGGATGCGTAGAACCGCATCTCGCGGTTGGCATACATTTTAAAGACCCCGGCATTTAAGGGGTATCCGGAGAAAAATTTCGCCTGCTCGGTGAAGAGATCGTTGAAGGTTCCGCCAGCGGGAAGATCTGCCTCCACTTCAAAATAGGTGTCGCCGCGGGCTTCTTCTTTGGTGCGGCCATCCTCCATCAGGTAGGCATCAACCACTTTCTGGGTGACGGAGAAGCGCCCCCAGCCACCTAAAGATGGCGGCATAGAACCTCTGCTGATAAACTCAGCGATATATCCGGTGTTTCTGCCCCATATCAGCTCCGGATTTATGGCAGCTACCGCTTCACCTGTAAAAATATCCGAATATGATCGGAATGCATCGATGCCATACGCCCCGTTGGGATACGCGTTGTAGAAATTGGGATCCGAAGTGACGCCCGCAGGAAGCGCGGGGGTTCTATCATCTGATGGTACGGCATATAGCCGATACAACCCGAGATCCATCACCCGTTTGGCTGCGGCAGCCGCCACCGCCCACCGGCGTTCGTCGTATTGCTGGGATACATAGTGCACACCGTCTGTAGAGCGTTTCCAATTGCCATAATAGGAACTCGCTACCGGACCACCATTGAATAACGGGCTGGCGTGTATAAGTCTTAACCGGGCGATTAATGCCAGTGCGGCTCCTTTGGTGGGGCGTCCAAAGTCAAGGATGCTAACTTCCCGTGGAAGCAACTGGGCCGCTTTTTCAAACTCTTCACAGGTATAGTCCATCGTTTCGTCGTAGGTTGCCCTTGGACGGTCGTAGTATTCGAGGGATTCGTTGGTGTTCACTACTTCGTCGCCGAGCAAGATAGCAGGGCCGTAATCCACCAAGATATTGTAATAGGCATAGGCGCGAATAAACCGTGTATACCCTTCGATTCGGATCCGGTCCATGTTGGTCAGGTCTCTGGGAACATCAAGATTTTGAAGGATCAGGTTACATTTCCGGATGATTTTGTAGTATTTGCCCCATTGGTTTAGATTCCCGTGCGGGCCACCGCCGGATCCGTAAAAATCTGGGGTAATATTTCCGGTAACAAAATCCATCCCGTAATAAACATTCGCTGATCCACCGCCGGTAAGCCCGTTGAACCCCTCGTCAGTAGCCATGGGCCCAGGTGTGTAACCATACCGGATGGTGTTTGACTCATCCGGAAACATGGCTGCTGCGCCCCACATATAGGCTTCCATAAACCTGGCATTTGCAAATACCGAATCGATGTTAAATTCGTCGTCGAAGTAATTGTCGATGTTCAGGTAGTCCTTACAGGACATCGTCAGGGCAACCAGCTGTATGATGATGGCTGCGCTCGCTATTCTCTTTATGATTATTGACCTTTTCATGTCATTGATTTATGTCTGTGTCTAAAGGTTGATATATACTTGTACCGAATACGTAGACGGTATGGGATATTTACGTCCATTCCACGCGGCCTGTTCGGGGTCGAAGATTTTCACGCTATCCCATATATAGAGATTGTTGCCCACGAACTGCAGGTCCATCGAAGAAATACCAATCCTTTTAAGGAACGCTGGGTTTACGTGATAGTTCAGCGTGACTTCCTGCAAGCGGAGGTAACGGGCGTCTCCTTGCCAGAAGGTGGATAACTGGCTGTTGTTGCTGTTGTTGCCATATTGGAGGCGGGGGAACCGAGCGTTGGGATTTTCAGCCAAAGAAAGGTCTATGCCATGTTCCAGGGCATATTCCCGCGGAATCCAGCGGTTGCTGGGATCAGCAGCCAAAGTGAGTACGTTGCCCTCGGTACCTTGGAAGAATGGCATGTAGCCCATGCCGTTTGTGAAGACCCGCGTTCTGCCTTCCCATCTGCGCCAATCGTCATCAACTCGCTCGGTCATCGACTGCCCCACATAGAAAAACGAGGTCTTCCCAGTTCCTTTGAATAATACGCCGAGCGTCAGGTTCTTGTAGCGGAACTCTCCGCCAAAGCCGTACATGGTGAGTGGATAATTACTATGCGTCAGCGGTACCTTATCGAGGTCATTGATCACACCATCTCCGTTGATATCCTTATACTTTATATCGCCGGGCATGACCGTTCCAAAGGTTTGCGTGGGGCTGTACTTGATATCATCTTCGTCTTTAAAAAGCCCAATGGCTTGAAAACCGCGGATGGAATTGTGGGGGTAACCATTGAATTCAAGATAGGGATACTCCATATAGGCTTGCTCCCAATTTTGCACTACATTTTTGGAGTAAGTAAAGTTACCGCGCACTGTGAAGCCGAAGTCGGGAGAAACTTGTGTTGTGTAGCTGATGTTTCCGTCGGCTCCGGAACTTTTCATCCGGCCCACATTAGCAAAGGGGTTGGATATGACGCCCACATATTCGGGCACTTGCACCCGCTGCTGGAAAATGCCATTACGTTGATCTTCGAAAAAATCAACGATAAACTCAATCTTATTGTTCAAGAGCCTGCCTTCGATTCCCAAATTGGACTTTATTGCTCTTTCCCACGCCAGGTTGTCCGCTCCGATCCGGGTTTCGTTGATCGTTTCAATTCCGGGAACGCCCCATACGTTGCCTGAACCTTGATCTACCTTGGTTAGGTAGGGAAAACGAATACTGGTGATTCGATCATTCCCAACGGTACCATAAGACGCTCTGATCTTGAAGTAGTCGAGCCAAGGTGCGGTTTCCTGCATGAATTGATAGCTTGTTGGTACCCAGCCCAATGCTATGGATGGGAAAAAGCCATACTGCCTGCCGGGCTGGAAGTTTTCAGACCCCGTGTACCCGAAATTGACGTCAAGCAGGTAGGTATCCCGGAACCCATAGGTTAACCGGCTGGATACCCCTTGGTAACGTAGCGGAATGGCTTCGAGGTTGTTCGTTGCGTCTTTGGTGTCTTTGGCATCACTGAGGTAGTAATAGACCAATGCGGAGGTACGGTGGTCTTCTCCGAATTGCTGATCGTAGTTGATGACAGACTCCAGAAAAAATTTGCGGTATTGCCGCGTCAATTGGTCGTACGATGCCGATTGCTCCTGTACCCGTTCCATCATGATGAGTGATCCATCGTAGTTCCTGCCAGTCGCTTCGTAAAGGGCAGGCTGTACCCACCGTCGCTCTTTGAAATAGCTGTTGATGTCATAAGCACCCTGAACGCGGAATTTGAGTCCGTCCAATACATGTGAGAGATTTTGGTTCAAGGCAAGGGTTGCTTTGCCTTTAAACAATTGGTCAGAGGCTTTGCCTGTACGATTGATCATCACATACGGCGACGACCGGTCTCCGGTACCACGGCCCGGTAACAGGCCATTGGAATACCGGGTAGGTATGGCCACGGGGGTGAGCCGTGACTGTGTGCCCCAGATATAGTCGGTATTGGCCACCCCAGGCTGATTCAACTCAGATAAAAAACCATCCGATCCCAGGAAAATGCTGGTGCTTTCTGTCAGGTTGATGTCCAGGTTAATCCGGTAATTGTAGGTATTGAAGCCGACGTTAGAACTATACGGACTGTTTTTATCTACTTTGTATGCGGCTGTTTCACTGTTGCCGCCCAGGCTCAGGAAATAGCGGGTGACTTCACTGCCCCCCCGGCCGCTTATATAATAGCTTTGACGCCAAAAGTTCTTGTTGAGAATCTCGTTCTGCCAATCCACATCAGGGTACATGTCTGGATCCAGGCCGTGTTGAATGATGCCCAGTTCAGTTTCGTTGTACAGCGGGGCCTCGCCGCGGACAATACTGGCCTCATTAGCCAATAGCGCATAATCATAAGCACGCAGATATTGTGGCAAGCGATTAAGCCGCGAAAGCGTTGTATTGGCACGTGCCGTAATTTGGATGCGATCCACTAGACCTCTCTTAGTTGTCACTAATACTACCCCATTGGCACCCCTTACTCCGTATACCGCGGTAGCCGAGGCATCTTTCAGGATGGAAAAGCTCTCGATATCTGCCGGATCCAGGGTGTTCAGGTCGCCTTCCAACCCGTCGATGAGTACGAGGGCACTGTTATTGGCCCCGAATGTGCCGATACCACGCACCCAGAACTCAGCAAGGTTACGGCCCGGTTCGCCACTCGTTTGCATCGAAATAACGCCGGCTGCCCGTCCTCCAAGAAGGTTGGTAATGGAAGGAGCGGGGCTTTGGAGATCCTTGACGTCGACTGTGGTGATAGCACCGACGGAACTGATTTTCCTTTGCGATGTCCCCAAGCCAACCACGACGACCTCGTCGAGGGCTTCACTCTTGTCGGTGAGCGAGACTGTCAAATTAGTGGTCGATTCGACGGCGACATGTTCAAAGGGTTCATATCCCACGTAGGTGAATACCAGCCTATCGCCATAAATCACGTTGATACTGAATTTCCCGTCGGCATTGGTTGATGTGCCGGCAGCGGCCTTGTCTTTGATATGAATCGACACATTAGATAATGGATCGCCGGCTTCATTGACAACCGTACCAGCAACGGTTAACTCTTGGGTTTGCTGCGCGAATGTTGCCATGTGCAATAAGCACAAAGGCAACAAGCACAAAATATGAATGGTCTTCATTATATATAAGTGGCTTTTATTATTCAATAACTAATTTGCGAATCCGCGCATTGCTCCAGTCAGCGATGTAGATATCGCCTTGCTCATTAACCGCTACCCCCCAGGGTTGGTTGAATAGCGATTCTACCGGTCCGCCATCTCTGTAGCCTGCAACTCCGGGCTGTCCGGCGACGGTGGTAACGATACCATCGGCAGACAACATGCGGATACAATGGTTGCCATAGTCAGCAATGAACATGTTTCCATCGTTGTCAAACTTGATGTCTTTCGGCAGATTGAATATAGCCTCTTCAACCGGTCCATCCCGGAAGCCGCTACCGCCTGGCGCGTTGATCCGTTTGAATCCGCCCGTTCCGTTCGGGTTACGAAGATCCAAGACCATAATACCCTGCCGGAATTCAACCGGGGAAGCATTGGAATGCAGCGTTATATAGAGCTCCCAGGGCTTTGCCGGATTAATTGCCTGTCCGTATTGCGATCCATACGGTCCCTGATGCACAATAGTTGCTTCGTAGGTGTCGGGGTGTATCTTGGCGACTTTACCGTCCCGGAATCGGGTATAGAGATATCCGTCGTACGGACAGAAGGTAATAAAGTTGGCATATCTGTCTGCCCATACGATAGAGTTATATTCCGCTTCAGAGAATTGCGCATTGCGCTGGCGGGGATTCCAGGCTTCTCTTGGGTCAAACGAAAAAAATACTTCTGGAACAGATTCATGAGACGCAGTCAGCACGCCGGTAACGCGGTCCACAGTTAAGCCGTTCGCGAAGAGGACACGCTCGCCGGTGGTCGCTGCTTCGTAAAGTGCGGTCACGATATTCTGTTGCTCATTGATCCGGGCTACGCCCCATGTGCCACCATCCCGCCAAGACATAAACAGGTTGCCCTCGGCATCCAGTTCGAGATACTTGCCGTAAACCTGGGCGGTGGCAAGCGTTCCTTCCCGAAAGGCCGTCTGGCCATTGCCTGTAACGGTGGTTACCTGTGCCTGGGCAGTGTAGGTGAACGTATCTTCGTAAGTGGCGGATTGCTCTCCAATCACGACCTTGATGACTGGATTTTCGCCGGGAAGACGAGGCACGATAGCATAAATCCGGTTTCCGCTGGAGGAAACCACAGCGGCCCGGGTGTTATTGAAATACACTTCGATTTTGCTGGCATCGCTTCCAAAGTTATCCCCATCTAATAAAACCTTGTCTTTTGCTCCTCCCTCACGGGGGGAAAAAGAGGATAGTATAATCGGTTTGTTTGGGTCATGTTCTTTTTGACCGATGTTGCTTTCGTTTTTGCTGCATCCCAGCGCAAAAAATAAGAAAGCTGAAAAAAATGTTAATAAATAGTAATTTTTCATTTCATATTTGTTTTCATTTCTTTAGTACTGTTTGTTTGAGTTGCAATTATCTTATTGTAATGTTTAATATGTGTTAAGTTTGGGTTATCAAAGTTTTTTTGAGGAAAAACAATTGACAGCGCAGACGACGTACGATAGCAGATCTATCCGTCAATTGAAGTATTTGATGATTGGTTAATTGGTTAATTAGTTTAATGCTATATTAGGCAAATATGATGTTGTGTAAAATTTTTTGAAATAAAATTTAATATGATTAAATGTTTTTTTATGTGTTCAATAAGAGGTGAAGTAAAGTGGCCAACGTTGCTCCGATGAGTGGCCCAACGACCGGCACCCAAGCGTAAGATCCGTTGAAACCTGCCTTATTCTTAAAGGGTAGCAACGAATGTACAATGCGCGGTCCCAGATCGCGGGCCGGATTAATCGCATAGCCGGTAGTGCCGCCCAATGATAGTCCGATGACCCAAACGAGGAAGGCGACCGGAAGCGCTCCCAGCGAACCCAGGCCAATCGGTATTGCCCGTTCGTCTGTCAGCTCGGCATCTGTGAAATAAAAGATGGTTAAAATCAATACAAAGGTGCCGATGACTTCACTGATAAGATTTACTGGAAGGTTCCGGATGGCAGGACTGGTGCAGAAGACCGCCTGTTTGGTCCCCGGATCATCGGTTACCCGGAAATGATCTTGATACACCAGCCATACAAGGAATGCCCCGGCCATGGCGCCGATAAATTGCCCAGCAATATAAACAAGTGCATCCGAGCCATCGATATTGCCGGCGATGAACATAGCGAGTGTAACCGCGGGGTTAAGATGGGCTCCGCTGTAGGGGCCGGCGATAACTACGCCGACGAATACGGCCAAAGCCCATGCGGTGGTGATGACTATCCAACCACCGTTGTGTCCCTTGGTGCCGTTAAGTATGACATTGGCTACTACGCCGCCGCCCAGCAGGATGAGGGCGCCTGTACCGATGATTTCTGCTATAAATGGAGTCATAATTGGTTTTGTTGGGTTTGGTGTCCGGTGAGTGCGGGTCACCGATTACTTAAACGTTTTCGCTGTTTCGACGGCGCGGTGCCACCTGGCGATAGCCGATGTGGCATCGTAAGTTGTATCGGGAGTGAATGTCTGGTTAATTTGCCACTGGTTTTGGATGTCGTCTACACTTTGCCAGAGGCCTACCGCCAGGCCTGCCAGGTATGCGGCGCCGATGGCAGTGGTTTCCGTGATTTGCGGTCTGACCACCCGCGCCTGCAGTATGTCGGCCTGAAGCTGCAGCAGGAGGTTGTTTGCCGTGGCTCCGCCATCCACCCGCAACTCCTTGATGCTGGCGCCCGCATCGGCTTCCATGGCGCGGAGGATGTCTACCGTCTGGAATGCGATGCCTTCCAGCGC
This sequence comes from Parapedobacter composti, assembly GCF_900112315.1. GTDB lineage: Bacteria > Bacteroidota > Bacteroidia > Sphingobacteriales > Sphingobacteriaceae > Parapedobacter > Parapedobacter composti. The sequence continues at coordinate 75,761 of NZ_FOLL01000012.1, forward strand.
TGCCCGTGCAATGTGGGCGGCGGTGCTGCCCCGGGTGAGTCCGACGATGGTTCCGCGGGCGTAGGGATCCCAATGGGGAGCACCCAATCCGGCGAATGCCGGTACGAGGTATACGCCATCGGTATCGCTTACGCTCCGGGCAAGGGGTTCCACATCGGCTGAATTGCGGATGATGCCCAGTCCGTCCCGAAGCCACTGGACAATGGCGCCACCAATGAATATACTGCCCTCAAGGGCGTAGCTTACCTGTTCTCCCAGTTGCCATGCGATGGTGGTAACCAGGTTGTTTTCGGACAGTACGGGTTTATCGCCGATGTTCATCAGCATGAAACAGCCTGTGCCATATGTGTTTTTAACCATGCCTGTTTTGGTGCACAGTTGCCCGAACAGGGCAGCTTGCTGGTCGCCTGCAATGCCTGCAATGGGTATTTTGGCGGCGAGAATGTTTGCGGCCGTCTCGCCGTATACTTCCGATGAGCTCCGCACTTGCGGCAACATGCTTTTCGGGATACCGAAGAGCGACAGTAGTTCGTCATCCCATTCCAGCGTGTTGATGTTATACAGCATGGTACGTGATGCATTGGAGACATCGGTAAGGTGCTTTTCGCCACCGGTAAGATTCCATATCAACCACGAATCAATGGTTCCGAAGGCCAGCTGCCCGTTTTCCGCCTGCTCCCGCGCACCTTCCACGTTGTTGAGTATCCAGTTAATTTTGCTGGCCGAAAAGTAAGCGTCGATCAAGAGTCCTGTTTTTTTCCGGATGGTCTCGCTGTGGCCGTTTTCTTTCAGGGTGTCACAGTATGCTGCTGTGCGCCGGTCTTGCCAGACGATGGCCGGGCAGATGGGATGCCCGGTGTTTTTGTTCCACACAACGGTGGTTTCCCGTTGGTTGGTAATGCCTATAGCTGCAATGGACGATGCTTTCAGTCCGGCTCTTGCGACGGCCTCCGTGGCAACGGAAAGCTGGCTCGACCAGATTTCCGTTGCGTCATGCTCAACCCAGCCTGACTGGGGGTAATACTGCTTAAATTCTTTTTGCGCCAGGGATACGATATTGCCGTCCCTGTCAAAGAGAATCGCCCTTGAACTGGTTGTGCCTTGGTCTAATGCTAATATGTATTGGTTCATTATATTGGTTATTTGACAGTCCACTATTTATTACGCCATCATTTTTATGTTACACCCATTGCATGCCCGGGCAGGTACTGGCTGGCCAAGGCGTTATACTGTGAGAGTTGGTTCGCAATCCAAGCTTCGTCTTTGCCCAATTCGGTGGCCATGATGGCTGCCACCGTGACTGCCATCTCTGCAGACTTCGCCGCATCCAGAAACAGTATTCTCAGCCGGCGGGCCAGCACGTCTTCCACCGTCCGTGCCATTTCATGCCGTACTGCCCACACCACTTCCGCGGCAATGTGGTCAAGCCCGTCAATCAATTTTATACCCAGTTTCGGGTCGGTATCTGCAAGGGCCTGTATGTGATGGGCGTCACTGCCGTACGTCGCCCAATGGCCTTGCAATTCCGTGGCGCCGTGTCCATGTATCTTAATAGTCTTCGTGTGGCAGGGCTTAGGGACTAACGCCGCCGTTTCGATGGCGCTATCCACGGTGTCTTCAGCCATTTTCCGGTAGGTCGTCCATTTTCCTCCGGTGATCGTAATCAGGCCGGAACGGTTGACGATCAGTTTATGATCGCGGGAAATTTCTTTGGTAGAGCCACTTTCATTGTCAGCGGGAGCAGCCAATGGACGCAGTCCGGCAAATATGCTGCGGATATCCGATCGCTTCGGCGGGTTGGACAGGTAGGCCGCTGCCGTATTCAGGATAAAGTCAATTTCAGTATCAAGGGGGACAGGTTCCAGGCTATGCTGGTCGATGGGGGTGTCTGTGGTGCCCAACAGCAGGTGACCGTGCCACGGCACACCGAATAATACCCGTCCGTCGCTGGTTTGTGGAATCATCAATGCCTCTTTGTCTCCGAGGAAAGTTCGGTCTACCACGATGTGGGTTCCCTGGCTGGGGCGTACCAGCGGGCGATGGTCTCCGGTATCCAGTTTCAGGATATCATCGACAAAGACACCGGTGGCGTTAACGACGGCCTTTGCCCGGATGGTGTGGGTGGTTGCATTTTCCACGTCGACAAATTGAAGGCCCGCCATTTTCCCGTTTTCGTCCTTAAGCAATGCCGTTACCTTTGTGTAATTGAGCAATGCAGCCCCATAGCCTGCGGCGGTCTGGGCAAGGTTAACGGCCAGCCGTGCATCGTCGAATTGCCCGTCGAAATAGCGGACGCCACCTTTGAGGTTTCGGGTTTTTACTCCTGGAAGGGCGCGACTGGTTTCGGCCTTGGTTATAAACGTAGATTTTCCAATACGGTAGCGCCCTGCCATCCAATCGTAAACTTTCAATCCGACGAGGTATTTCCACTTGCTGAACAGCGAATAACACGGTATAATAAAGGGTTGAGCGTGTGCCAGGTGCGGAGCATTTTTGAAAATGATGCCCCGTTCGCGCAAAGCTTCATAAACCAGTTTGATATCGCCCATGGCGAGATAACGGACACCGCCATGCACCAGCTTGGTACTCCTGCTAGACGTGCCCTTGGCAAAGTCATGCTGCTCCAGCAAAATCGTCTTGTACCCCCTCGAAGCCGCATCAAGGGCAACCCCCAGTCCGGTAGCACCACCGCCGACGATAGCAATGTCCCATTGCGGGGTGCGTAGTGCTTGATCAAGAGAAGTATTCCGGTCCAAAAGCGGGGTCTGCATTGATGCTGGTGTTTTTCGTAACTAATTGAAATATTTCGTGTCGTATGCAAAGCTAAATGAAAATATAAATAAAACAAAACGAAATTTTTAAATTAAAATCGAAATAAAACGAAACAAAAAAATATTTCATTTAGATGAAAGTGAATGCAAATTCTTTATCTTAGTGCACACGCTATAATAAGGACTATGAATAATGTAGAACGCCATCAGTTTATCATGAACCAACTTCAACAGAACGGTGCTGTTAATGTACTGGAGCTGTGCAAGCTGTTGGAGGTATCTTCGGTGACGATCCGGAAAGATTTGAAATTGCTGGAAGACCGGCAGTTGCTTTTCCGTACGCATGGCGGAGCCACGCTGAACAATCCGTACACGATTGACCGTACAGTTTTTGAAAAGGAAAAGATACAGGCTGCGGAGAAAGCCGCTATTGCGCGTGAAGCGGCATCATTGATTACGGATAATGATTCCGTCATTATTGCTTCCGGTACCACCGTGCAAGCGATGGCCCAGGAGATTCAGCCGATAGGGAACTTGACTGTGGTGACATCGGCGTTGAACGTAGCGGTACAGTTGATCAAACATCCCAATGTGGAGATTTTGCAGTTGGGTGGTATTCTCCGGAAAAGCTCTACATCGGTAACCGGACGATACGCTGAATCGATTCTGAACGACTTCTTTTGCAGTAAGCTCTTTCTGGGCGTGGATGGGATTGATTTGGATTTCGGGTTAACGACGACTAACGCTCAGGAAGCCCATCTCAACCGGAAGATGATGGAGGTTTCGCAGCGGGTTATTGTATTAGCCGACTCCACAAAGTTCGGTCGCCGGGGGTTTGGCCGCATATGCGGGATAGAAGAGGTCGATCAAATTATTACCGATAACGGCGTTTCGCCGCAAACGGTAAAAGCGTTGGAACGTATGGGCGTGAAGGTGACGATAGCGGGGGAAGAACAATAGCTCGGCCCCAAAAAAAAACTGCCCTGCATGAGCGGCAGGGCAGCGATAACATTTTATTTCGTAGTAAAAACGAACTTAAACTTCCAGTAGTAACCTGGCGGGATCTTCAAGTAGTTGTTTTACACGCACGAGGAAGCTCACGGATTCTCGCCCGTCGATAATCCGGTGGTCATAAGACATGGCGATGTACATCATTGGACGTATCACCACCTGGCCGTTTTCTGCTACAGGACGTTCAATGATGTTATGCATGCCGAGTATTGCCGACTGGGGGGCATTGATAATCGGTGTTGACATCATGGAACCAAATACGCCGCCGTTGGTTATGGTAAATGTTCCGCCCGTCATCTCTTCAATGGTCAGCTTGTTTTCCCTTGCTTTGGTGGCCAATTCCACCACGGCCTTTTCAATTTCATGCAGGGATAACGAATCGGCATCCCGGATAACCGGAACGACCAATCCTTTAGGGGCTGAAACCGCAATGGATACATCTACAAAGTCACTATAAACTATCTCGTCTCCCTCAATACGTGCGTTTACGGCAGGCCATTCTTTTAAAGCTGTACACACTGCTTTGGTAAAGAATGACATGAAGCCAAGTCCTACGCCGTGTTTTTCCTTAAATAGCTCCTTATATTTAGCGCGCAGATCCATAATGGGCTTCATGTTTACCTCATTGAAGGTAGTGAGCATGGCGGTTTCATTTTTCACGGCAACCAGGCGCCTGGAAATGGTCTTGCGCAGGGACGACATTTTCTCCCGCCGTTCGTTCCGTGAGCCCGGCGTGGTTTTCGGTGCCGCGGTTTTATCTGATGCCGGCTTGGCGGTGCTGGCAGGCTGCGCCTTTGGCGCTTCTGCCTTTTCAGCGTCTTCCTTGGTAATGCGCCCGTCTTTGCCTGTACCCTGGATGGATGCAGGATCGAGGTTTTTCTCCCTTATTATCTTTGCCGCGGCGGGGGATGCGGTTCCCGTTGCGTAATTGCTGCCCTCGCCGTCTGCATCCGTGGCAGGCTCGGGCTTACCGGCGGTTTGTGCCTTGTCTTCCTGGGGAGACGCAGGTTTGTCTGCTTGTTTATCCCCGTTTCCGGCGGGTGCAGCGCCTTCTTCTATGGTCGCTACCAGTGCTCCGATTGAAAGGGTGTCGCCCTCCTGCGCTACGATCCTAAGGATACCGGCTTTTTCGGCCGGCAATTCAAACGTTGCCTTGTCCGACTCGAGTTCGGCGATGTTCTCGTCCATTTCCACATAATCGCCGTCTTGTTTCAGCCATTGGGAAAGGGTGACTTCCGTAATGGATTCGCCCACGGTCGGTACTTTTATTTCTACGCTCATATATGTTTATATTATAATGCTGTTTGCAAATGGTCAATCGACTTTTTGGGCAACTTTTACATTCGCTTTTACCTGATCCTTCACCTCCTGTCCGGCATTTTTGTCCTCAAAAGCCCTGCCAACCACGGCTAGTTGTTGTGTAATATGTTGCTTGGCATAGCCGGTAGCTGTACTGCTGCTTTCTTTGCGGGATACAACGTCCAGTGTGATGTTGCGGTTACGGAATTTGCGGCAGATATACGGCCAAGCGCCCATGTTTTCGGGTTCTTCCTGCACCCAAATGAACTCGGAGGCGTTTTTGTACTTGTTGCGTACTGCCCGTAGCTTATCCATTGGCGTTGGGTAGAGCTGTTCTACCCGTATGATCGCTACATCCTTGCGTTCATCAGCCTGTTGCTTTTCAAGCAGATCATAATAAATTTTTCCGGAGCAGAACAATACGCGCTTTACATCGGCCGATTTCACGTAATTGTCATCAATCACTTCCTGGAACTGGGATTTGCCAGTGAATTCCGCGATGTTACTTACAACCTTGGGATGCCTTAGCAGGCTTTTCGGAGTAAAGACAATCAGCGGTTTCCGATAGTCGCGCTTAAGTTGCCTGCGTAGCACATGGAAGAAGTTGGCCGGCGTGGTGCAATTAACGATCTGCATGTTGTTTTCGGCACAGAGTTCAAGAAAACGCTCGATCCGTGCGGATGAGTGTTCCGGTCCCTGGCCCTCCAGCCCGTGGGGCAGAAGCATTACCAAGCCGTTAGAACGGCGCCATTTGGTTTCAGCACTGGATATGTACTGATCGACGATGATCTGCGCGCCGTTGTAAAAATCTCCAAATTGGGCTTCCCAGATGGTCAATGATTGCGGATTAGCCAATGCATAGCCGTACTCGAATCCCAATACGCCATATTCAGATAGATGGGAATTGTAGACGTTAAACCGTTCGCCACCGCTGATTTGCTGCAACGGAATGTATTCTTCCTCCGAATCTTCGAGGGTCAGAACAGCATGCCTGTGAGAAAATGTTCCGCGCTCCACATCCTGTCCGCTTATCCGTACACGGAACCCTTCGTCAAGCAGGGTAGCATACGCCATCAATTCGCCCATAGCCCAATCGAATGTTTTGGTGTTTACCATTTTGAGCCGTTCCTCGAACAGACGGGATATCTTACGGAAGAATTTTTTGTCTTTTGGCAATGTGCTGATGGCTTTGGCTAATGCGAGGAAGTTTTTCTCGGCCACCGCGGTTTTCACGGGCGCGAAAATATCTTCATACCTCGCTTTGCGAAGACCCTTCCAAGCACCGGAATACATCGGGTTGTCTTGGGTTAGGTTTTCTTCCTCCTTGGATTCTTCTAAACGCTCCTGCAAGAGTTTGCGGAAGTCCTTTTCCATCTCCTTGGCCAGGTTGGCATCCACGCTGCCCTGTTCAAGTAATTTCTTGTTGTAAATTTCGCGGGGGTTGGGGTGTTTCTCAATGGCTTTATATAACAGCGGCTGGGTGAATTTCGGTTCATCTGCCTCGTTATGGCCATATCTTCTGTAGCACAACAGATCGATAAATACGTCGGTGTGGTATTTCTGCCGGTATTCCACAGCCAGGTTAATGGCATATACCAATGCTTCAACATCGTCGCCGTTCACGTGGAAAACGGGCGATAGCGTTACCTTTGCGATATCGGTACAATAGGTGGATGACCGTCCGTCCTTGAAGTTGGTGGTGAAGCCCACTTGGTTATTTACGACGATGTGGATGGTGCCGCCTGTGCGGAAACCTTCCAGCTTAGACATTTGGATAACCTCATAAACGATGCCTTGCCCGGCAATAGCCGCGTCTCCATGTATAAGTATGGGAGCTATTCTGGTTGCGTCACCGTCATATTTCATGTCGATTTTGGAGCGGACAATACCCTCTACGACAGGGTCTACCGTTTCCAGGTGCGAAGGATTGGGCACAAGGCTCAAATGGACGCTGGCACCATTGTCTGTAGTGATATCGGTGGAATATCCCAAATGGTATTTGACGTCGCCCCCGAAATCCTGTTCGGCCTCTTCTGCGTAAGTTTTGCCTTCAAATTCGGAGAAAATGCTTTCATATGATTTACCCAATATATTGGTTAGCACGTTAAGGCGCCCACGGTGTGCCATTCCGATAACAAATTCGCGGATGCCCAAATCAGCGCCTTTTTCGATAACTGAATCCAGGGCAGGGATCAGGCTTTCCGCGCCTTCGAGCGAAAAACGCTTTTGGCCGAGAAACTTGGTGCCGAGGAAATTCTCGAATACCACGGCCTCGTTAAGCTTTTTCAGGATTCGCTTTTTCTTTTCAATGGGGAAGTTGGGTGTGTTACGTTCACCTTCCATGCGATCCTGCAGCCATTTTATCTTTTCAGGGCTACGGATGTATTTAAATTCAGCACCGATAGAACGGCAATAGGTGTCTTCAATGAGTTGTCGGATATCCCGCAGTTTGGCTGGACCTAATCCTATCTCTACACCCGCGTTGAAGACCGTGTCCATATCGGACTCGCTCAGGCCGAAGGTTTCCAGCTCTTTTCCGGGGTAATACTTCCGGCGTTGCCGCACCGGGTTGGTTTCAGTAAACAGGTGTCCGCGATCCCGGTACCCATTGATCATGTTCAGTACGTTGATTTCCTTCAATACGTGATCGGGAGTAGCCTGCGTCGTTCCCGCAGCGCCGGTTTGGCCGAAGTCAAAACCTTCGAAAAATTTACGCCAGCCAAAATCAACAGCTTCGGGGTCTTGCTTGTATGCCTCGTACAATGAATCGATATAAGCCGAATCTGCGTTACTTAAATAAGAAAGCTTGTCCATTTAGTTGTTTATGCAATGATGGGTCAAAGTTATAATTAATAAATTGTTTACCATAGGAATATCCGCAATTTTATAGCCAAATTTTACTGGTAATCGGCAATAATATGTTTTTTACAATCGATGCCGGAAGTTCCGGAACAAGGAACTAACAGCGACCCGTTAACCGGAAACATATGCTTCTTTGGGGTAGAATCGTGAGCTCAGCTTTTTGATATCGATGGGTTTGTTTTCTTTCTGGCTGCTTCCTACACCGGCCAGGTGAGCCCAATTGCCGTAATTATTGGCGGGACCGTAGTCGATAAGTTTTTCTTCGAACCATGCTGCGCCCTTTAACCAGTTGACTTTCAACTCATGAATGAGGTATGCAGCAACTATCATGCGCAAATGATGGGGAATGTGGCCGGTATCGTTGAGCTGACGGATGCCTTTGTCAACGATAGGGTTCCCTGTGTCGCCTGATTTCCACCGATGGAAAAGGTCGCCGTCTTCTTCGTTCATATCCGGTAGCGTATCGGTAAGGCCCTTAACCTTAAAAAAGCGGTTGCCATGTTTTTTAAACATGAACCTGTAATAGTCACGCCATAATAATTTTAATATAAGCTGTTCAACACGTTTCTTATCTGAGACCGTCTTTTCTGCTTTTTTTGCCGCGTGATACAGCGTGTTGGGCGAAAGGGCGCCTATTGCGATGTAAGGAGAAAGGTTGGAGAAATCCACACCTGCGGAGTGGGCGCTTAGATAGGTGTCCATCTGGCGGAGCGCCTCTTCTTCCCCTCCTTTAAACGGCACGTGGCGCGTTTGCGCGATTTCCGCTTTGTCAAATCCGAGCTCTTCCAGATCAGGTAACCGGCCGATATCGATGTTTTCCGGTACGCGGATAATCTCCGGAACCCCTAACTGGGGCCTAATGTCGCTTTCCCGTTCGGTTTTTTTTCTGAAAATACCGAAAGCATCAGGGATGTCTTTTATTGGAAAGGGGAGGTCTTCTTTGTGATACAGCGTATGGCCGATGAAATGCCGGAGATTGATTTGCATTTTCCACAGGGCTTCTTCCACAAGCGCGGATATCTGGGTTTCTTCGTATGCCACTTCGCGGTGGTGATACACTTCGTCTACCTGGTGCTGTTCTGCAATTTGGGGAAGCACTACTTCCGGAAGCCCGTGTGCAATGATGAGATTACCCCCCAACCGCTGGAGTGCTTGCTGCAATGCCCGCACGTTTTGACGTATAAATTCAGCGCGCAATACCCCTGTTTTTTTGGTGCCGTAGCGGGTAGTGGTGAAATACCTGGGGTCAAAGCAATAGACAGGTACAACCTGGTGGGCACGCTCCGTGGCCCGAAGCAGAATCTCGTTGTCGTGGACGCGCAGATCGTTCCTGAACCAAACCAGAATTGTTTTTCTATCCATGCAATGCAATAGCTTAAATTCTACAAATATAAGGTTTAATCGTGACGCTTGTAAGGTTTAGGGTTGGGGATGACAGAATATTGACAATTAAACCGGAATTTGATTTACCGGAAGAAATCTTACCTTTGCGAAAAAATATCCCGTTGGAAAACTTTTTGGGCTTCTGAATGTATTGGATATAATAAAACCAAGCCATATTCTTAAAGGATAGCATATGAAGGTCCTGATAACCGGTCTTAATAATTATTTGGCAAGGAATGTTGCCACCTGTCTTGCCAGTGCTGATCATCAGGTAACTTGTTTGGTGCGCAGCCGTAAATTCTTTCATAAACATGTGCAGGAACGGGAAGGTCTCCATATCATCGAGGGTGATCTGTTCCGCCGCGAGTTGCCTTTGGGAATCGATAGTGAAACGCAGGTAGCCTTTTATTTCAATCAGTCTCCCATAAATGAACTTGATATCCGGCTGGAAATGGAGTCCATTGCTTTGCAGAAATACATCCAAGCGTTGCAGGCGACGGCATGCCAGCATCTGATTTATGTGACGAAGCTAACCGACGATAATCTGGAAAAGATTGAATCGTATATCCGCCAGAGCGGGTTTGGCTACACGATTGTACGGGTCAGCAATATCATCGGGAAAGGCTCATCTTTGGTTAACATTTTATCTACGCTCGCTAAACAACAGCTCGTTATCCTTCCTAAAGAGTTTGCCACGAGCCGTTGCCAGCCTGTACACCTGTTGGACGTCTGTAGTTATTTCAGCAGCATGATGTTGGATGAAAACACCTACGGAAAGACATTTGATATCGGAGGGCCGGAGGTAATGACCTATCGTGAAGCGTTTGAACGTTATCTGGCCATCATACGGCTGAAAAAAACAGTGCTTGCGTTGCCGGGGTTGGGTGTGTCATTGTCGGTTTTTTTTAGCCGCTATGTTTACCAGTTTGAACAAGATGTGGCCGCTGCGTTTATTGCCTATATGCGGCATGACCTGGTTGCTACAAATAACGGACTGAAGGGATTATACCCCATTAAGCTAACGCCTTTCGGTGTAGCTATCCGTTATGCATTGGAGCGGGTGACTGTCGAGTCGGGCGTAGACAGATAAAACCGGTAAGCCGGCTCGCGTCCCTCGCGGGGCGGATTCAGGTACATCAGGGACGGGCTTCTACGGTGCTTTTTCCATCTCGTCCCGGAGATCCGGAGTATACCTGCCCTTGAGCCAGGTTGCCGAGGGGACGCCCTGCCGATCGCATATTGATAAGGCTATAGATATTATTCAAATCAGTCTGCGGATTTACCCGGTATCCACCGGCGCGGGTATCGAGGTGAAGGTAATGCGGTGCTTGTTTGTCTGATGTCTGTGGCACGATACCGCTACTGTCATACACCAAGTTGACATCGCCGCCGTCGCCATTGGGGAAAGTCCGGGAGCCGTTGTTGTTGGCGTCCCTGCCTCCGGCCAATACATACAGTTGGCCAAGTTTATTGAATTTTACATCAATGTCGAAATCGGTGCCGTTGTTTTTACCGTCTGTGCCGAATATGTAACCACGTTTGTCGATTTCAGCATGGCCGATGGTCAGCTTAACGTCTTTTTTTCCGAAGAATAAAAGCTGCGCGCGGTCTTTCATTACCAACGTGTCTATATGGAGCACTAGTGTCGAATCCCTGCCAGCGAACGTCTCTTTTTTCTTTTTGCCAATGACCAGCTTCGAGATGTGCTGGGTGTTGGTTTCCTGCCCATAAATAAACCCACCGGCACAGCTAAGCACGATGGATAAGGATATAATGACTATTGATCTCATGGTATTGTCTGTTACGTTTAGTTTTTTAGACTTCTGGCAATCTTTAAAGTTTAAATGATGTTACAAACATAGGGGACGGTTAATATCGGATGGATATTCGTTATTTTCGGACCGATTTCTGACAAGTATGACACGAGCTTTTATTATTGTTTTTATAGCGGCTTTATCGGCCAGTTATGCATCCGCGGGGCAATCGCCCCAAGACAGCACGACAAGACTACAAGAAGTAACTGTAAACGCATATTTCACGTCACAGCCGTTGTTTAAGCTTACCGGCTCTGCGGGGGTAATCAGTAGCGCCGCCCTGGCTAACCAAAGCGGGGCTTCCTTGCTACCCGCTTTTAACACCGTGCCGGGGGTACGTATGGAGGAGCGTTCGCCGGGAAGCTACCGGTTATCCATTCGGGGTAGCCTCCTGCGCTCGCCGTTTGGGGTACGCAACGTAAAGGTGTACTACGATGAGTTGCCGCTGACGGATGCCGGTGGGAATACTTACCTTAACATTCTTGATGCGTCCAGCATCGATCAGATCGAGATCTTGAAAGGCCCGGATGGCAGTCTTTTCGGCGCTAATTCAGGCGGGGTAGTACGCTTTCATCCGGCGGGGCTGGGGAATGACGAAAGTACCGGAGCGTTACGTCTCAACGCGGGCTCGTACGGGTTGTTCCATCAACAATTTTCAATTGCTGTGAATCCTTCGCAAACCTACCGCTTGGCCGTTAATCAAGGGTATCAGCGCACTGACGGTTACCGGGAAAATTCGGCGATGAAGCGGACGGCGTTGCAAACTATTCAGCGATGGAGATACCAAGCCAATCGCGAAATGCGCCTGATAGCGCTGTATTCCGATTTGCAATACCGCACACCCGGAGGGCTCACCGCGGCACAGTATGCGGAGAACCCAAGACAGGCGCGTCCGGCTGCGGGTGCCTTGCCGGGGGCGGTCGACCAACAAGCCGGCGTGATTAACAAAACACTTTTCGGCGGTGTGGTTCATGAAACCGGCATAGGCCATAAATTTAAGCATGTGGCTGCTGTCTTTGGGATGCTGACAGATTTCAGGAATCCATTCATCACCAATTATGAACTACGGGATGAATATTCGGTCGGTTTCCGGACCTACCTTAACTATGCAGACCGTGTGTCCCCGGCGTTATCATGGCAGGCCAACCTTGGGATGGAATGGCAGCACGGCAGTACAGATGTGTCTAACTATGATAACCACGGCGGTACACGAGGCGATGCCCAAGCCGCCGACGTCTTGCGGAGCCGGCAGTATTTTTATTTTGCGCGCTTTGGGGCCACCGTTTTTAACCGCCTGTTTCTGGAAACTTCATTGAGCCTTAATTATTATGGTTATAGGTTCCGGACAGTTTTCCCGGAAGAAGATTCGGGGTACCGGCGCAAGGCGTTTGACGCGGAATGGATGCCCAGGGTGGCGCTTTCCTATGAACTGTCTCCGCAATGGGCGTGGAGGGGATCGGTTTCGAGGGGATACTCGCCTCCGACTATTGCCGAGGTGCGGCCTTCTGACAATATTGTTAATACAGGCCTTGAGGCTGAAACGGGCTGGAACCATGAAGTGGGGTTCCGATGGCAGTCAACCAATCGCCGTGTTCGAATGGATGGTTCCGTGTTTTACTATCGTATGGAAGACGCAATTATTCGGCAACTGCGTGAAAACGGCGCCGAATTTTTCAGCAACGCCGGGGAAGTGAAACAGCGGGGCCTGGAGCTGTCTGCCGATGCATGGGCTGTTACGCCGCACGGGAAAGGTCTGTTGCGTGGCTTAGAATTGGGTGCCGGCCTAACGCTGAGCCGATTCAGGTTCGGCGATTACCATATCAGCGGGCAAAACTTTACGGGGAATAAGCTTACCGGCGTGCCCGCTGCGACGGCAATAGGCAGTGTTAAAGCACTGTTGCCGGAAGCCATCACGTTGTTCCTGATGCATAATTACACATCGGCCATACCACTAAATGATGCCAATACAGTATTTGCTGAAAGCTATCATTTGCTACAAGCGAAGTTTAGCTGGGATAGGCCATTGGGTAACAAGCTGGTGGTACAGGTGTTTGCAGGCGGCGATAACCTGTTGAATGAACGGTACAGTCTGGGAAATGACATCAATGCATTTGTTGCCGCCGGTATGCCTGATACCTCGGGCCGGTTCTTTAATGCTGCGGCGCCGCGGAATTTTTACGGTGGATTGGCATTGCGGTATTGAAGTTGTGCTTTTAGAAAAATTATCCTTACTTTCGAGGCCTTTAAGGACATTAAATTTAAAGATATTACCATGAGCTTGAAAGATTTTAAAGGGGTGGTTACCGGTGATGCTGTACAAGAACTGTTTGAAGTGGCAAAAGCCAATAAGTTTGCATTGCCGGCGGTCAACGTAATTGGCACCAATTCCATTAACGCTGTGATGGAAACTGCTAAAGCGGTTAATTCGCCTGTGATCATTCAGTTATCAAACGGCGGAGCGCAGTTTTACGCAGGCAAGTCCCTGAACAATGATAACTTAAAGGCGTGTGTACTGGGGGCTGTGTCTGCGGCTCAGCATGTGCACCTGTTGGCTGAGCATTACGGTGTGGCTGTTATTCTCCATACGGATCACGCGGCCAAGAAGTTATTGCCCTGGATTGACGGATTGCTTGACCATGGCGAACGTTTTTATAAACAGTATGGCAAGCCACTGTTTTCGTCGCACATGCTCGATCTTTCCGAAGAACCCATCGAAGAAAACATAGAAATCTCGAAGACATACTTAGAGCGGATGAAGCCGCTTGGCATGACGGTAGAAATTGAGCTCGGAGTAACGGGAGGGGAAGAAGACGGCGTTGACAATACGGATGTTGATAGTTCAAAGTTGTACACGCAACCCGAAGAAGTCGCTTATGCTTATGAGGAGCTGAACAAGGTGAGCAATAAATTCACGGTGGCTGCTGCTTTCGGTAATGTGCATGGCGTATACAAGCCCGGCAATGTGAAACTGCAACCCGTCATTCTAAATAATTCGCAGCAATACATCCGGGAGAAGTTTGGATTGTCCGCCGAAAAACCAGTAAATTTTGTGTTTCACGGAGGGTCAGGTTCTGCACCGGAGGAAATTGCCGAAGCGATATCTTACGGCGCTATCAAAATGAACATCGATACCGACATGCAATGGGCGTTTTGGGACGGCGTACGGAACTATTACCAAGCTAAAGAAGGTTACCTGCAAAGCCAGATAGGCAATCCCGAAGGCGCGGATTCACCGAACAAAAAGTATTATGATCCGCGGGTGTGGCTGCGTAAAGGTGAAGAGCACTTCGTAAAACGCCTTACCCAAGCGTTTGAGGAATTGAACGCCCTTGATGTAAACAGCAAATTGTAATGGGGCAATAGCATTTTAAATAGAAGCCGTCTCAAAAAGTAACGAGACGGCTTCTTCTTTTTTTTATTAGATGGTACAAAAAAACGAATGATTCCCTATCTTGCGGCCCTAAACAATCTTTACCCTGAAAAAAGTGGGGTTTGCCAAAAACGCAATTAATTTTATGGAACAGTTTGTCAGCTCAATCAACAACGTTATCTGGAGTAACGCATTAATCCTTTTATGCCTCGCTGTGGGCGTGTATTTTTCGTTTGCCACCGGCTTTTTGCAGGTCCGGTACTTTAGGGATATGATTAAGCTCCTGTTTGGCAGCAGTTCATCCAAGAAGGGAGTTTCGTCGTTCCAGGCGTTTGCCATAGCGCTCTCCGGCAGAATAGGCACCGGCAATATCGCCGGGGTAGCCACCGCTATTGCCATGGGAGGGCCGGGAGCAATATTCTGGATGTGGTTAATTGCGTTTCTGGGCAGTGCTTCTGCCTATGTAGAAGCTACATTAGGGCAGATTTACAAAGAAGTGAAAGACGGCCAGTATAGGGGTGGACCTGCCTTTTATATCGAAAAAGGGCTGGGCATAAAATGGTATGCGGTGGTTTTCGCCGTGGCGACCATCCTTGCCACGGCTTTCTTTTTGCCGGGCGTGCAGAGCAACAGCATTGCACTCAGTGCACAAAATGCTTTTTCGGTTCCGGTGGAGTATACCGGCATAGCCCTGATTCTGTTGCTTGGCTTAATCATTATCGGCGGTGTAAAACGCATCGCCAAAGTGGCCGAGATAGTGGTACCATTTATGGCTGGCGCCTATATCTTAATGGCGTTGATTATTATCGCGATAAATTACAGGGAGATCCCCGATGTATTTGGATTGATTTTCCGGTCAGCCTTCAATCTTGAACCTATGTTTGCCAGCGTGATCGGCATGGCTGTGGCGTGGGGGGTCAAGCGTGGTATCTATTCCAACGAAGCAGGGCAGGGTACCGCTCCGCATGCTGCTGCTGCGGCAGAAGTAAGCCATCCCGCCAAGCAGGGGCTGGTTCAGGCATTCTCGGTTTACGTGGATACGTTGTTTGTATGTACGGCGACAGCGTTTATGATCTTGTTCACCGGAGCCTATAACGTACAGAGCCCGGCAGGTGGCTACTTGGTTGAACAACTGCCTGGTGCGGAAATCGGTGCGGAATATACCCAGCAAGCCATTGCGCACCATTTCCCCAGCGTGGGTGCCGGATTTGTAGCCTTTGCCCTGCTGTTTTTTGCCTTTACCACCATTATGGCCTACTATTATATGGCCGAAACCAACTTGAGCTACCTTGATAAGCGCGGAAAACACAAGTGGGCGGTTTGGGCGCTTAGGCTTCTGATCCTTTTTGCTACCTATTATGGTACAGTCAAGACTGCTGGTCTGGCCTGGACATTGGGAGACATCGGGGTGGGGCTAATGGCCTGGCTCAACCTTATTGCGATCTTTCTGCTTCGGAAACCCGCCTTGAAGGCTTTGGCTGACTACCGGAGGCAGAAGAAGGCCGGCCAGGATCCGGTTTTTGATGCCGAATCATTGGACATCAAGCATGCTACACACTGGAGTCAGCATCGTTCGCAATCGGAATCCAACGGTTAGTATTTTGTTATTGATGCTTCAATAGTTCATATCTTCTCCGTACCTTTGGCGCATGCCAGAAAAAATCGTGATTCTTGATTTCGGCTCCCAATACACCCAATTGATCGCACGCCGGGTGAGGGAGTTGAATGTTTACTGCGAGATTTATCCATACAATCACCTTCCGGAGTTTGATGAGACGGTAAAGGGGGTCATCCTTTCCGGTAGCCCATATTCCGTTCGGCAGCCCGACGCTCCGCAGGTCGATTTCCGCACCTTGCAGGCTGCTTTCCCTGTGCTTGGGGTTTGCTATGGCGCGCAATATATCGCCCAGCATTCGGGCGGGGAAGTGGTTGCATCCACCATCCGTGAATATGGGCGAGCTAATCTCCAGTTTGTGAATCACGGCAGCCCTTTACTGGCTGATATTCCGGTTGATTCGCAGGTTTGGATGTCGCATGGCGATACCATTTCAGCAATTCCGGCTGGCTTTGAGGTTATCGCAAGCACGGATTCCGTTCGTGTCGCAGCCTATCATGTTACGGGTACGCAAATGTACGGTATCCAATTCCATCCGGAAGTTACCCACAGTACAGACGGCACCACCTTGCTGAAGAATTTTGTTGTAGATATTTGTGGATGCACGCCGTCATGGACCGCAGACGCATTCGTGGAAACCACTGTGGCCGCTCTTAAAGAAAAACTGGGCAATGACCATGTGATCATGGCGCTATCTGGCGGGGTGGATTCTACCGTTGCTGCGGTATTGCTGCACCAGGCTATCGGCAAAAATTTGCACTGTATATTTGTCGATCACGGACTGCTGCGTAAAAACGAATATGAACAGGTGTTGGAATCATACCAACACATGGGGTTGAACATCAAAGGGGTGAACGCTAAAGACCGGTTTTATCAAAAATTAGCCGGAGTGAGCGACCCTGAGCGGAAGCGCAAGATTATTGGCGCAGCGTTCATTGATGAGTTTGACGACGCGGCCCACGCGGTGCAAGCTGAATTGCCCGAAGGGGTGGAAGTCAAGTGGCTGGGGCAGGGCACGATTTACCCCGATGTCATCGAATCGGTGTCGGTAAACGGGCCATCGGCAACTATTAAGTCTCACCATAATGTTGGTGGTTTGCCGGACTTCATGAAATTGAAGGTGGTGGAACCACTGAATACACTGTTTAAGGATGAGGTGCGCCGGGTAGGGAAGGCTCTGGGCGTAGCGCCGAATATCCTGGGACGGCATCCTTTTCCGGGGCCCGGACTGGCTATCCGGATATTGGGCGAAATCACGCCGGAAAAGGTACGGATTTTGCAGGAAGCTGATGATATCTACATCCGTAACCTGCGCGAATCGGGCTGGTACGATAAGGTATGGCAGGCCGGAACCATTTTCCTGCCGGTGCAGTCGGTGGGAGTAATGGGCGACGAGCGCACTTACGAGCATGTGGTGGCCCTGCGGGCAGTGGGATCACTGGATGGGATGACGGCAGACTGGGTTCACCTGCCCTATGAGTTGTTGGCCAAAATATCAAATGAGATAATCAATCACGTAAAGGGGATAAACAGGGTAGTATATGACATCAGTTCGAAACCTCCGGCTACGATTGAATGGGAATAAATGGGTGGGCTGCAGTATTGCAATAATACTGCTTATCGCCGGGTGTACACCCAAAGTTCGTGTATTACGCGGGCCGGGAGACAAAACCACGCCAACAACAGAAGAATCGAAGGAAGCCGAAAAAAGGGCGGAGATCGAATCGGAAGAAGCAAAGGTTGATAAGAACCATATAGCCTTATTGCTGCCTTTTGAATTGGATAAAGCAAATCCGCATGCACCCAGCACAGCGGATATCAAGCGTTCGGCACTGGCTTTGGACTTTTACCAAGGATTTAAATTGGGGCTGGACGCGCTGGTGGAAAAAGAGGGAAGTCATTTTAAGGTCAATGTGTTAGACACACGGGATGATGTTTCGGAAAATGCGCGTGTGGCTAAACTTGAGGAAGTGCAACAAGCGGCATTGGTTGTGGGACCCGTGTTTCCTAAGGAAATACAAGTGTTTGGTTTTAACGCTGATCTGAAAAATGCGCTGCAGATTTCGCCATTGGCGGCCAGTATGCCGTCTGAATTTAATATACCCAACTTGGTAACCATCACACCGCCTATTACGGCCCACGTTAACGGCTTAGCAAAGCACATTGCGCGTCAATACCGTACCGGCGACGTGGTGGTGTTATACCAGACGCAAGACGCCGCCAGCAAACAGTTTCTATCTCCGCTGAAGGCTGCCATCCTGCGTGCTGATAAGTCTATCAACGTAGAAGAGGTTTCTGATGAAGAAGGGCTTGATCGTACGGTGCGTTTATCGGGTAAAAACCTGGTGGTTCTCGGAACCACCAATGCGTATCAGCTGTCGCCGATTTTGGCGCAGCTCACAAAGCTGCAGGAAGAACTTTCGTACGATATCAGGCTCTTTGGTCATCCGAACTGGGCAAAGCTGGATTTTCAAGGAGGCGTAGGCCTGGCCGGACTGCGCACCTACATTACCACGTCCTATTATATCGATCAATCGGACCCGCGGGTACGCACATTTGACCAGCATTATCGGAAAACATATGGGGTGGCCCCCACGGAGTTCGCCTATAAGGGCTACGATGCGGCTTTTTATTTTGGGGGCTTGTTGGCTAAATATGGCGCGGACTATAAAAAGCATGTGGCAGATAACAGATACGACGGACTGCACAACGCGTTTGAATTCGAATACAACCCTGCTTGGGGATACGTGAATAATGCCGTTTCTATTCTGCAATACCGCGCCGGAAGTTTCCAGCCACTTCCATAATCATAAGGGGATACCATGTCGGCCGAAAAGCGGGTAACGCAACAAATCCGGACGGTGGAACGTTTGTTGAACGAATATGAGCGGGAGCGGAACATACCTTTGGCCCGTTTTCTAACCGCGTTTTACAAACGTAACCGGCAGATGGGAAGCAACGACCGGCGTGTGATATCCCGATTGGCTTATCACTATTTTCGTATAGGCACCGCCTTACCGGTGGCAACCGTGGCTGAGCGGTTAGCGGTTGCGGAATTTCTATGCAGTAGCGAAAGTCAGGTAGTTCAATACTTATTGCCAGATTTATACCGGTTCATTCAGGCCACCTCGGACGAAAAATTGGCCTTACTTGAAGCGCATACAGGATTCCGGTTGGCGGATGTGTTTCCTTTACAGGGATTGCTGTCGGCCGGTATGGACAGCGCGGTTTTCATCAAAAGCCTATTTATACAGCCTGATTTGTTTATCCGTATCCGCCGGGGACATCAGCGTGAAGTAACCGCAGCATTAACTGATGCAGGGGTCAGCTATAGGGAGTTGGGTGAATATGCTGTTGCTTTACCAAATGGAACCCGGTTAGGACATATCGCAGGCATTACCGGCAAATACGAAGTGCAAGACTATACGTCACAGCAAACGGCCAAGTATGTCCGTGCATCGGCCGGTGAAAGCTGGTGGGATGCCTGTGCCGGTGCGGGTGGGAAATCGCTCCTGTTAATGGATCATCATCCGGAAACAGCGCTATTGGTATCTGATGTGCGGGGCAGTATCCTCCGCAACCTGGACGAACGTTTCGATGCCGCAGGCATCAAATCCTATAGAAAAAAAATCATCGACTTAACACGGGATACAACCGCTGTTCTGGGCAATGAACGGTTTGACGGCATTATCCTTGATGCACCTTGCACCGGTTCAGGGACCTGGGGCCGTACGCCGGAGATGATTTCTTCGTTCAATAAGCACTCGATTGATCGGTTTGCCGCGTTACAGACGCATATTGCCGGGAACGTCGTGAAGCACCTTAAGCCGGGGAAGCCGATGGTTTACATTACGTGTTCGGTGTTTGCCCAAGAAAACGAAAATATCGTTGCTTATCTGCAGGAAAGCCACGGCCTGCACCTGGAGGCTATGGATTTGCTTGCTGGCTATCCTTATAAGGGCGATAGCATGTTTGCGGCGCGACTTGTCCGTGGTTAAAGACTTCCGTTAACGGTTATGACCCATTACGGCACATGCCAACAGCACCTTAACTACCCCCTTTCTTCTGACCAAATCCCCCCGTCTCCCACGGTCCGCTTTGGGCTGGTCCACGGCGTGTCCACAAAATTCCAAAGAAAAGGCAAAGCAGGGGCAAAGCAGTCCTAAAGATACGGCGGGAGATAGTGGGGAGAAAGTCAGTAAAAAGTAGGGAGAAAGCTACCAAGGTTTCAGGTTCCGACGACGTCCCTGCCCAGTGTGGGAACTCCTTTAATCCGAGTGGTGGCTGCTACATGCGGATTTTTATCGACATCGATTTTTATAATGGTGGCTGCCTGGCCAACCCGCCGTTTGACTTGTTCCAATATGGGCGCTTGTGTCTGGCAGGGGCCGCACCATGTGGCAAAAAAGTCTACCAATACCGGTTTGTCGCCATGAATCAGTTCCTTAAATGTACTCATGTGTTTGTATCTTTACCTGATTACAGAATTACAAAGATAGTGAATTGCTTTTACCATGAATAAAGATCTGATTTTGCGCGAAAGGCTGGCTTTACAGCGCACCATATTGGCCAATCAATCCACTTTTCTGGCATTCCTGCGTACGTCTATGTACTTTGCTGTTGCCGGTGTTTCAGTTAATCAGCTGCTTGAAATCCGGGATGCATACATCTACGAGTACGCCTTTTTTACGACTTCTGCCATCGTACTGGTTGTCGGGACGGTTAATTTTTTTGTTCACAAAAAGAAAATTGCGCAGAGTGAGCGACATGTAGGCAACTATCAGTTAGATTTCGAAAACAAAAAAAATTGAAGCAGTAGTCGCGTCATTGACGGTGTATGGCACCGGGAGACTTCGCAATCGGCAGAAACAAATAGGTATTAACGCAAAAAGCACCTTGTTATAGGTGCTTTTGCATTAACGTGCCCAGGGAGAGACTCGAACTCTCAAGGGACTTCTCCCAACGGCTTCTGAGACCGCAACGTTTACCAATTTCGCCACCTGGGCAGCAATCCCAAACCCTCGGTGGATTTGGGACTGCAAATATAGATTTTTAATGTATAAATGAAAAGTAAAAAATAAAAAGGAAATAAATAAAGTTATTCCTCTTCATCGTCGTCCGTGTGTAAGATGTCGGTATGCTCTTCGGGCTTGTACGATGCTTTCAGCGCCGCCAATTTCTTTTTTCCGTAAGCCATCCTGGTAATCAGCACAAACAATACAGGCACAACGAAAATGGCCAGTAACGTTGCGATTAACATCCCGCCGAACACCGTCCAGCCAATGGTCTGCCGCGCTATGGCGCCAGCGCCTGCCGAATACATCAGAGGCACGATGCCCAAAATAAATGCGAACGAAGTCATGATAATAGGTCGTAGCCGCAACTTTACTGCTTCAAGAGTTGCTTTCAGCAATCCCATTCCGATATCCACGCGCTCTTTGGCGAACTCCACGATCAAGATAGCATTCTTGGCTGCCAAACCGATAATGGCCACAAGCCCTATTTGGGCGTAGATATTATTGTCTAACCGTGGCAGGAATGTCAGCGCCAGAATAGCTCCGAATATACCAAGCGGCACAGACAGCAGGATAGAGAAGGGGACCGACCAACTTTCATACAGGGCGGCCAGGAGCAGGAAGACAAATATGATACACAGTGCAAAAATCATCAGCGTCATATTGCCCGCCTCCCGTTCCTGTAAACTCAATCCAGAGAACTCGTAAGAATAACCCGTTCCCAAGGTCTGTGCTGCTACTTCTTCAAGCGCATTTAGTGCATCGCCACTACTGAAGCCCGGGGCAGCGCTGCCCATAACCTCTATGGAGCGGAAGATATTGAAGTGGTTGATGATAGACGGACTCTCGATAATCCGGTAAGACACCAGTGTGCTTAGCGGTACAGGGTTGCCTTGTTGGTTCCTAACATACAATTTGTTGATATCTGCGATATCCATGCGGAAAGCGGTGTCAGCTTGGGTTACCACACGGAAGTTCCGGCCATAGCGTGTGAAGTCGTTTACATAGCTATTTCCGAGGAAGGATGAAATGGTGCTGTATACGCTGGAAATCGGTACGCCCATGCGTTTAGCTTGTTCACGGTTAACCTCTACCAGATAATTGGGGGTTTGCGAATTAAATAACGTATAGGCCATGCCGATCTCCGGGCGCTGATTGGCAGCCATGAGGAACCGGCTCACCTGCGTCTCGAAGTCTTTGATATCTCCACTGAGCTGGTCGATAATCTGGATGCTAAACCCACCGCTCGTACCTAAGCCTGGGATTGCAGGGGGTGATACAGGAAGTATGGTGGCTTGCTGAAAACCCGCATATTTCCGCTGTATCCCGTTGATAACTTCTTGGGCAGTACGATTACGCTCTTCCCACGGATGGAGTTGGATAAAGAACGTACCGCCATTGGGTTTGAACGACCGGTTGAGGAGGTTAATCCCTGCAATGCGCATGATATTTCGGATTTCCGGATTGTCACGTCGCAGGGAATCCGATAAGGCATCCAGCAGGTTGGCCGTGCGCTCGGATGACGCGCCTTCGGGCAAGGTTATCCCTACCATCATCACGCCGGCGTCTTCAGTCGGGATAAAGCCTGTAGGTTTTGCCGTAAACAAGCCAACGGTGCCCACATAAATACAGATTAGCAGGATGATAACGAGCGGTGCTTTTTTGATGGCAGCGCGTACGCCGTTGGAGTAACGCTTGGTGACCCGCTCAAACCAGGTATTGAACCGGTAGAACAGCCGGTTAACCCCCCTCGATTTTTCGTTGAACTGCATAGGCTTAAGCAGTAGCGCACACAGAGCCGGGGTGAGCGTTAACGCCACAAATGCGGATAGCAGTACCGATACGGCGATGGTAATGGCAAACTGTTGGTAAAGCAGACCCACCATGCCCGGTATGAAGCCCACGGGTACAAACACAGCGGCCAGAATCAAGGCGATGGCAATTACCGGCGCGGTAATCTCCTTCATGGCTCTTCGCGTGGCTTCCGGCGCTGGTAGCCTGTCATGATCGATATAGTGTTGTACGGCCTCCACTACCACAATGGCGTCATCCACCACGATACCAATGGCCAATACGAATGCCAGCATGGTCAGGTTATTGATGGAAAAGCCAAAGAGGTTAAAAAAGATGAAGGTGCCTACTATGGATACAGGGATGGCCAATATCGGAATCAACGTTGCCCGCCAGCTTTGCAGGAAAATGAAAACCACCAGCGTAACCAATATCAGGGCCTCAATCAAGGTATGCAATACATTGCTGATGGATTCTTGAACAACGGTCACTGTTTCATAATTGACCACATAATCCATGTCGCTTGGGAAATTGGCCTTTAATTGCTCCAGCGCCGCGTAAATTCCTTCGGCGGTTTCCACGGCATTACCGCCCGGCATTTGGTTTATCATCATGCCTGAAGCCGTCAACCCATTGAGTTTGTTGGTGATGGAGTATGCAAACTCTCCCAATTCTATACGTGCAACGTCCTTTAAGTATACAATAGAACCGTCGGCGTTGGTTTTAATAATTATGTGTTCGAATTGTTCTTCTTGGTTCAGGTCTCCGTCTAGGATAACGGGGTATTCGAATACCTGAGTGTGCTCTTGGGGGCGGGCGCCGATGCTACCCCCGGGCATTCGGATGTTTTGCTCTTGGATAGCCGCGTTGACGTCAGCAGGAGTCAGGCCCAGGTTTGAAAGTTTGGTAGCGTCCAGCCATACGCGCATGGCAAACGGCTGCCCAAAGGCCATCACATCACCAACACCCTTTACCCGCATCAATGCATCACGTACATACAGGTTGGCATAGTTGGCAAGGAACTTCTGGTCCCGTGTGCCATTGGGAGAAATCAGGGATACCATCATCAGCACGTCCGTGTTAGCCTTACGGGTGACAACCCCCAGGCGCCGCACGCTTTCGGGCAGGGATGGCTCTGCAATACCTACACGGTTCTGCACGTCCAGTGTAGCGATATCGATATCGGTGCCCACATCGAATGTTACGGTAATGGCCGCCCGGCCGTCGGATGTACTGTTGGATTGCATATACCGCATGCCGGGCGTACCGTTGATTTGGCTTTCGATGAGTGTGGTCACCGTTTGTTCAACGGTCTGCGCATCGGCTCCGGTATATGTTGCCTGTACCTGTACTGTAGGTGGCGAAATATTCGGATATTGGCTGACGGGCAGGGTAGTAATCGAAATGACCCCAATCAGTGTAATCAGGATGGAGATAACAATAGAGGTAACGGGTCTTCTTATGAATACTTCTGAGATCATGTTGCTTTTTTCCTAGATGCTTGATAGTCGTTAATCAGACTCAGTTCTTTCCGGCGGGCTCGCTTACCTGCACTTTGGCCCCCGGCCGCAGGTTGATGATACCGTCCGTCACTACGGTTTCTCCATTGGCAAGTCCATCGCTAATGACAACGCGGTCGCCTATTTTGAGCCCTAACCGTACGCTGCGTTGCTCGACCGTGCTGCTGTCGGTGACCACATATACTGAGGTTTGGCCAAGTTGTTCAGATATGGCACGGTAGGGGATAACCAACTGGTTGGATGCCGATTGTGTGCGCACCTGGACGGTAGTGTTCATACCGGCCCTTAATATACCATCAGGGTTAGGGAAACTTGCGCGTACGGTAATCGTACCTGTGGCCGGATCAACGGCGCGGTCGAGGGCTGTGATTTTCCCGGGATATGGGAAGGTGGTTCCGCCAGGCAGGTTCAACATGACGACGGAATCCCGTTCGGCGGCCGGAAGTTTCTGTAATTGGCTAAAACGTTGGATGTTACGTTCATTAACCGGAAAATCCACTGCAATTGGGTTGGTAGATGAAATGCTGTTAATGAGTGTTGTTCCTGCTGTAACCAACGCGCCCATACGCACCTGTGCGATACCCACCGTGCCGCTGAACGGCGCAACTATGGTAGAGCGCTCAAGATTGGTATTCGCCGTTACGAGGGCTGCTCGCGCAGATGCTACTTGAGCTTCGGCATTGCTCAGATCTGTTTCCGCATAATCCAGCGTCTGTCTGGCGATGGCGTCCTGTTCAGCCAGCTTACGGTAGCGTTCCACATCACGTTTAATGCGGCTGAGATTGGTTTCAGCAATAGTCAAGTTAGCCTGTGCCTGTTGTGCTGCTGCTTCGTAGCGTGTACGATCGATTTCATACAGCCGCTGACCTTTGGCGACCGTGGCGCCATCAGCCACGAATACGCCGGTGATATAGCCGTTTACTTCTGCACGGAGCTCGGTTTCATTAAGCGCCACAACAGTGCCCGGAAACGTTTCGCTGCCCACCACGGTTTCTTCAGTAACGGTGGCGGTTGTCACCGGAATGGCTTGGGGACCGGCCTGTTGCTGTTGCTGCTTGTTGCCGCAGGAAGCTATTATACCTGCGCCAATCATGACTATCGCTGAGATGTTAAGGTTATTCATATTGATCATGTTCACGGTATTCCTAAGGTGTTTTAGTTCGCTGGTTATTCGTTTTCTATGGCCACGGTTCCCAACGCCCGCTGCACTTCCAGTTTACCCGATAGTACGGCAAAAAGGGCGTTCAGGTAATTGATTTGTGCGGTGCGGAGGTCCGTCTCGGCAGTCATCAGATCCAGGTAGGTTTTGATTCCCTCATCATACTGTAACTTTATCGTGTTGTATACTTCTTCCGATAGTGCCACATTTTCCCGTGCTACCCGCCAGTCGTTTAAATTGGCTCGGTAGGTAGCCAAGGCCATTTCGTATTGTGTATTGATCTGGTTCCTTAAATTGACCAGATCCCAGTCAATGCGGGATTCCAGGAGTTGCGATCTGCGGATCTCATGGACGCGCCGCCCCCCCTGGAAAATGGGGATGTTCAACGTTAACCCCAATACCGAACGCGGGAAACTTTCATCGAACATACTAGAAAAGCGGTTGTGCCGGAAATCCCATGCGTAATTATAAAAAGCCGATAGACTGGGGAGATACATCCATCTATTATATTGAGTGTTGAGTTCTTGCAGTTGCTTTACGGTCTGTAACTGCCTGAATTCTACCCGCTGGTTGTAGTTTACCGTCTGCGTAGTATCGAGGAGTATTTGGCTTTCCATGGAGGCCCCGTCAAAAGACAGGTCTATCGGATGCTCGATTGGAAATCCGATTAACTCTTTCAGAAAAGCGTATTTATATGTCAGCAGTTCACTCACTCGCTTCTGGTCGGCCAACGTGTTGCTAAGCGCAATTTGGGCGCGTTTGAAATCGGTCTTGTCCACAATACCGGTTTCGTACCGGGCTTTCGCATCGTTCAATTGCCGTTGCAAGCGCTGGATATTTTCCTTGATGATGTTGAGTTGCTCTTCGCTGGTGAGGATATCATAGTAGGCCTTACTTACTTCAACCACGGTATTGATACGGCTGTTTTCCGTATTTAAGGCATTTTGTTGGCGGATGTATCTGGCCGCTTTGGACGCCTGGATAAGGCTGGGGTTGAGGATTTGCTGGTCGGCCTGCAGCACGGCAGCACTTACATGCGTCTGTCCTAATTGGATGACATTGCCGCCGATGACATTGGTAGGAATCTTTATGTTCCAGTTGTAAGAACCCATGGCGCTGACCTGCGGAAACCATCCAGACAATGCCGAAGCAATTTCCCGCTCGCCGATTTCTTCATCGATCAACGCTTGGTGCACGGCAGGCCGGTTTTCCAGTGCGTAGGATACCACATCTGCCAAAGTCGCCTTTTCAGGTAACGTCGGCTGGTTTTCTTGGCCAAATACCGTTGCTGCCGTTAAGGTAAATAAAACTGAAAAAACAAAGGTACTATGCAATTTTCTATACATTTTTTGTTGTCGTCAAAAAGCTATTATCGTTTAATACCATCCCAAATGATGGATACCATTTCCCTCATCGCAGTTTCATTGAACGCATAGTGGCCATTGATATGCCTTTTGGCCGCAGCAGTAACAGTTCCCATAAACGCAGCAGTCAAGATATTGATATCCAACGGTTTTATATGGTTCTTGCCAATGCCTTGTTCAAGAAAATTTGACATTTCGTTTTTCATCTGTATGTTACATCCGCTGCCATATACCACTGCTGCATAAGGAGAGGAAAAGAACTGTTCCATAAAACTCAGTATCTCAGGGCGTTCAATATAAAAGCACACCAGGTTTGTCCAGACAGCCACAAAGCGATCGGGGTAGGGCAAGTGATCCTCGGCCGGCTTAAACATGGCCTTAGCTATTTTTTGCTTACAATTGTCAAACAACGCAATGAGCAATTCATCTTTAGAGGAGAAATAATGGTAGATGGTACCAATCGCTACCCCCGCATCCTGGGCTATCTGGCTCATGGGACTTCCATGGAAGCCGCGAACCCTTACCAGTTTAAGCGTACTTTCGAAAATCGCACACTTCTTATCCGCTGCCTGATCCAATTGAACGTTCATTCGGTTGGCAAAGGAAAACATTATTTGTCAAAAAAAGGGGCTTGGTTCCATTCTTAACGGAAATTTGACAAACCGTGTGAGGCGCGCTGTAAATGGCTTGAAAATAATCCATCGGAAATGCGTATTTTTGCGTCATTACAGATTTAGTAAATACAAAATACATTGACATTTAGTGATTTCAGTTTCGATAGTCAGCTGTTCGAAGGCTTAAACAGCATGGGATTCAAAACCCCTACGCCCATACAGGCCGAAGCCATCCCGATAATCCAAGAGCGACATGATTTGATTGCCTGTGCGCAAACGGGCACCGGAAAGACGGCATCTTATCTGTTGCCTGTGATGGATGCAATATGCCGTATGGAACACCGCCCCGCTATCAGTGCGCTGATATTGGCGCCCACGCGGGAATTGGCGGTGCAGATTGATCAACAGGTCGAGGGATTGGCCTATTTTACCGGTATCACATCCATTGCGATATATGGCGGTGGAGACGGCATCGGTTATGAACAGCAGCGCCGGGCATTGCGGGAAGGGGTGGATATTGTGATAGCTACTCCGGGCCGATTGATAGCGCACATGAATTCGGGAGCTGTGCGTCTGGGTGAGATCCGCTTTTTGGTGCTTGACGAGGCGGACCGCATGCTGGATATGGGATTCAAGGATGATATCAACCGCATCGTGCGTCAGTTACCCGCCGAACGGCAAACGTTACTTTTTTCCGCCACGATGCCGACTAAGATCCGGGCATTTGCCAAAGCTATGCTCAAACAGCCTAAGCAGGTAACCATATCCCTGTCAAAGCCTGCCGAGGGCATAACTCAACAGCAGTACCGCATTGCAGACCAACATAAAACAGCCCTATTGAAGGGGGTTCTCCAGAGTGGTGATTACAGCAGTGTCATTGTATTTGCCTCTACCAAGGAGAAGGTGAAAATTCTGGGCAAGGAATTGATTAAGCTTGGATTGAAAGTGCAGCCTTTTCACTCTGATTTATCCCAGGAAGAGCGGGAGGATATCCTTCTTCGCTTCAAAAATAAGCAGTTGCCGATATTGATAGGAACAGACGTGCTCTCCAGGGGAATTGACGTGGAGGGAATCGACTTGGTGGTCAACTATGATGTGCCGCCGGATCCAGAAGATTACATTCACCGGATTGGCCGTACGGCCCGTGCCGAACGTACCGGTACAGCCATCACGTTTGTAAACAGCCGTGATCATAGGCGATTTGCTGCTATCGAGCGGTTGATGGACAGGACAGTGCCCGAAATTGCCCTGCCGGATGGAATGACTGCGGCCGCCACAGACCCCGAACAGAAGCGTACGGATAAAAAGCGCAAAAAGAAGCGCCCTTTCCGAAAAACAAAAAAGGGCGGACATCCGGATTCCAGAAGCTTGAACGTGAATAACCAAGCCTCATAGATGCTGTTTGGTAATTTCGACTATTTGAATTAGTTTTGTATAGGTAGTTATCTGCCGGCTAATAATCTACTGATGAATTTCAGCCTAATAGTTTGAAAAATAAACTGCTCTATATCGAAGACGATGCCGATGTGTCAGCGTTGATGACTGAGATTATGGAATATGAGCAATACGAAGTCATCGTTGATAACGGGAAATCCATGTTCCGGATCCTACGGGAACATCCGATCGGCTTAATCCTGTTGGATCAACGCTTGTATTGGACAACAGGAAGTGAACTATGCCAAGCCTTGAAAGCTAATGCCGAAACAAAACATATTCCGGTTATCATGATTTCGTCTGCGGCCAATATCGAAGCCATTGCACGGTCATGTGGTGCCGAAGATTATATCAAAAAGCCCTTTGATATGTATGATGCCATTGCCATGGTGGCTAAATACTTCCGTAAGTAGGGCTTTGGGCAGTTTTATCGCTATTATGGCGGTATGCCTGATCACCCGCCGATGCCAATATTGTTAATGTTTTGTAATTAATGACGAATTTTTGAAAATTAACAGATTTGTGTCATTATTTTTGCGCCAATAACAACGAGATGGGTAAAAGAAATAAAAAAACCGCCGACGAGGCGGATGTTATTCTTATCGGCGCCGGAATCATGAGTGCCACGTTGGGTACGTTGATAAACGAGCTGCACCCCAGCGCCAGTATCGAAATTTTTGAGCGGCTCGATGAAGTCGCTGCGGAAAGTTCAGACGCCTGGAACAATGCCGGTACCGGGCACTCTGCATTGTGCGAACTGAATTATACGCCACAGCGACCGGATGGTTCCGTTGATATTAGTAAGGCAATTAAAATAGCCGAAGCATTTGAAGTATCAAAGGAGTTTTGGTCATACCTGGTGGCCAATAAACTGATAGAACATCCGGAGAGCTTTATCCGCAGTATTCCTCATATGAGCTTTGTGTTCGGGGCAGACAATGTTACCTTCCTGCGGAGGCGGTATGAGACCATGCGTGACCATCATTTGTTCCACGGCATGGAGTATACCGAAGACCATGAAGTACTGAAACAATGGATCCCGTTGATCATGGATGGTCGCAAACCCGACGAGATGCTCGCGGCTACCAAGATTGATATCGGTACAGACGTCAATTTCGGCGCACTTACCCGTGCGTTATTCCTGCATCTTACCCAACAAAGCGGTGTTAAACTCAAGCTGGCCCATGAAGTGCGCGATATCGAACGCGCAACTGACGGCCGTTGGAAGGTAACGGTTAAGAATCTTACCACCGACAAAAAACGTACGGTGACGGCCAAGTTTGTATTCATCGGAGCTGGCGGAGGTTCGTTGCTGCTATTGGAAAAATCAGGTATCCCAGAGGCGAAAGGTTTCGGGGGATTCCCGGTAAGCGGCCAATGGCTGAAATGTACTAATCCGGATGTGATTGCCCGACACCGGGCCAAAGTGTACGGAAAGGCTGCTGTGGGTTCTCCGCCGATGTCTGTACCTCACCTGGATACCCGCGTTATCGACGGTAAAACGGCATTGCTGTTCGGGCCGTATGCTGGATTTTCTACCAAGTTCCTGAAAAACGGATCCTGGTTGGATTTGCCGGCTTCCATCAAGCTGAACAATATACGGCCGATGCTGGCTGCTGGTATGGATAATATACCGTTGACCAAATACCTGATCAACCAAGTCCGGCAAAGCCCGGAAGATCGGCTGGAAGCGCTCCGGCAATACGTGCCTACAGCGCGTAAAGAGGACTGGGAATTGGAAGTCGCCGGACAACGTGTCCAGGTGATTAAAAAGGACGAAAAGCATGGCGGAGTCCTTGAATTCGGTACGGAAGTGGTAAGCAGTGCCGATGGTTCCATTGCTGCGTTATTGGGCGCATCGCCGGGTGCATCCACTTCGGTGTCCATTATGATTGATCTTCTTGCACGCTGTTTTCCCGAGCGGGCCAAAACAGCACAGTATCTTAGCAAGCTGCGGGAAATGGTTCCGTCTTTTGGGCGTTCCATCGCAGCGGATGAACAGCTCTGCCGGGAAACCCGGGAACGGTCGGCCGCCCTGCTGAAACTTGAGGGAACGCTGGAGTCGGTTTAAAGCATGGCCGATTTAGCGCGTTTGGTAGACTGGACGGAAGAATTGGGCAGGCAGCTCACCCAAACGCCGCTGCTGCATTGGATAGGGGTAGGATGCGGAATCATTCAGGTGTTGCTCGCAAAAGCCAACAACGTATTGCTTTATCCTTTTGGCATTGTCAGTGTCCTGATTACCATTTATGTATTATACGACGCAGGGTTATACGCCGAAATCCTGCTCAATGCCTATTATTTGGTGATGAGCATTTACGGATGGATCTATTGGGCGCGCAAAACCGGTAATGCACCGGTGATGGCCACTTATGCTACAACGAAGGAGTGGGGCGTTACCGTCTTGATTGTGGCTATAGGTTTTCCGGTATTATACTATGCGTTGATACAATATACGGATTCAACCGTGCCCGTATGGGACGCTTGGGTAAGTGCTACGGCATGGGCCGGCATGTGGTTATTGGCCAAGCGAAAGATTGAAAACTGGATATTGCTAAATGTCAGCAATGCCTTCGCCATACCATTGCTGGCTTATAAAGGGTTACATTTATACGCATTGTTGACCTTATTTCTGTTTGTCGTAGCTATTTTTGGCTATATTGAATGGAAACGAATTATTAGAAACGGCAAAGACCCTTCGGCTGATCTACTATGACCGTACCGCCCCATATCCAAGCCGAACTTCGGCACGAAGCTGTTAAAGCAGAAGAACTGGGCAGGCTTACCGATAAGCAGCTATCGGTTATCTACAATAATCGATGGTTCAAATTGTTCGTCCCCAAGGAGTTCGGTGGTTTAGCGTTATCTATCCCCGAGGGTGTGCGATTGGAAGAGGAACTGGCCCGGATAGATGGTAGCTTGGGGTGGACGGTTACGCTGTGTGCAGGCGCCAATTTGTTTGCCGGCTTTTTGCCACCAGCCGTAGCGCAAACTCTATTTGGTGATCAAAAGATTTGTTTCGGGGGAAGCGGTCAGGCTGCGGGGCACGCTGAAGCGGAGGCTGGAGGTTATCGGATTACAGGAAAGTGGCGGTATGCCACGGGGGCTCCGCATTTAACCCATTTTACGGCAAACTGTGTGATAGAACGAGAAGGGAAGCCCTTATTGGATGAACAAGGAAATACGTTGGTGAAATCCTTTTTTATGCCCAAAGCCGGTGTGCGGGTGGTTGAAGACTGGAATACGTTTGGTCTTAAGGCAACCGCCAGCCATTCCTTTGACGTGGATGGGGTATGGGTGGCCGATACCCATTCGTTTGTGATAAGGCCCGAGTATGCCGAATTTCCGGACCCGGTATACCGATACCCGTTTTTACAGTTTGCAGAAGTAACGTTGGCCGTGAACACGTTAGGGATGGCTCGTCATTTTATGGAATGTTTCGTTGCATTGACGGAAGGAAAGCTCCAGAACAGCCATTCAGAAAAAATCAGGGGGTTATTCCAGATAGCCGGGACGCGGTTGAAGCAATCCAAGCGATTGTTCTATGACGCCCTGGAAGCTTCATGGGATGGTTTGCTCCAATACGGAACCATTCCTCAGGAACAGCTGACCGCAGTAAGTCATGCCAGTCGGTCGCTGGTTGAGGTTGCACGCCAACAAGTTGTCTTGTTATATCCATATAGCGGAATAGAAGGCGCTGCAGTTACGTCAGAAATCAACCGGAGCTTGCGGGATATATTCACGGCCAGCCAGCATAGCCTTTTCCGGTAATTCATGTATGCGGAAGAACCACAATTTTATGCCATCTTTGTTTCCCATGCCCATGAAGCCTATATTTGTGCATCATGATTGCCTTTCCCAACGCGAAGATTAATATCGGCCTTCAGGTACTAAACCGAAGGGACGACGGGTATCACAACTTAGAAACCGTTTTTTATCCATTGAAGTTATATGATGCATTGGAAATCGTAGAAGCCGGTAAACTGCAGTTCAGTGTCTCTGGGGTACCTATCCCCGCTGACGGCCGGGATAATCTCTGTGTCAGGGCGTATCGGCTATTGCAGGACGTTTATGACCTGCCTCCAGTACATATTTATTTGCATAAGGTTATCCCGATAGGCGCCGGATTGGGTGGGGGATCGGCTGACGCCGCGTTCCTGCTGAAGCTGGCCAACCAGCAATTCGGCCTCCGGCTTGACGAACCGGCATTGATAAGCTATGCCCGTCAGTTGGGCGCGGATTGCCCGTTTTTCATTCGCAACACTCCCGTCTTGGCGACTGGTATTGGTGATATATTTAACCAGGTGCAGGTCGATTTGTCGCCGTACCATCTGGTTTTGGTTAAGCCGGATGTATATGTGTCTACGGCAACGGCCTATGGTACGGTGAGTCCTGAACCCGCTAGCAAGCATCTTGCCGCTGCCATCATGCAGCCGGTGGAGACTTGGCGGGACACTATTTTCAATGATTTCGAACCCGGCATTTTTGCGCGGTATCCAGAAATAGCTGCTATAAAGGCCCTGCTTTACGAACAGGGAGCGGTATATGCCGCCATGAGCGGCAGCGGATCGTCAGTTTATGGGTTATTCGCCGAACGTGTTGTGCTTGAAGGCTTGAATTCCTCACATCAACTTTATTATATTGATTAACCGATGGTAAGTTTTCAGGCAATGATAGTACAATCGGAAACACCAGGCGCAGCGATGGTAGGGTGGGCATTTATCGAAGTGCCAAGATCCATTGCCGGGCAGCTGAAACCCGGTTATCGTCAGGTATACCGTGTGCGCGGCGATATAGACGGCCACCCGTTTTCGGGTCTGACTTTGATGCCGAAAGGCGAGGGTAACTATTTCCTGGCCATTAATGGCCAGATGCGTAAGGTGTTGAGAAAAAGCGTGGGGGACACGTTGTCGCTACGGCTGGAAGAGGATACCGATTTTGTTATTGAGGTGCCGGAAGATTTGGAGATCTGCCTTCGCGACGGGGAGGAGGGGCTCTGGGAACGATTCATGGAACTGCCGAAATCACACCGTAATTACTTCTTGAATTACATCCGCGACGCCAAAACAATAACCACCCGTGCAAAGCGGATCGCCATGACTGTGGAAGCAATGGCCTCGGGCCTTGATTTCGGAGCCATGATCAGGCTCAATAAGGCAAGGAGGCAAAATCCATGATATGTTGACATAACAAAGCAGGTTAATGATGAATACGTTAGGGGTGGGCGACAAGATTCCACTTTTCATTCTGAAAAATCAATATGGGAACGATGTAGACATTGCAGACTACATCGGCAAGAACATACTGGTCATCTTTTTTTATCCCAAAGATGAAAGCCCCGGGTGTACCAAGCAAGTTTGCGCTATACGGGATAGTTTTGCGGACTATGCCGGAGCAGGAGCCCTGGTTTTCGGCATCAATTCGGGCAGTGTAGCGAGCCATCGGTCGTTTGTGGAAAAGCACCAGCTCCCTTTCATGCTGCTGAGCGACCCGGGCAACCGGGTACTGAAGGCGTTTGGGGTTAAGAATGTCCTGTTTCTTACCGGTCGGGAAACGTTCGTGGTTGGATTAGATGGCCGAATTGCCTTCCGATACCGCGCATTGCTTAATGCCATCAATCATAATGATCAAATACTTAACTTCTTAACATAGCGCCATAATGCACCCTTATTTAAAAGTTAGAATATGTTAAGCACGTGGGTGGTATTGCGTGATAACTGATTGAAGGTAATCGCGGTCGACATGGGTATAGATTTCCGTTGTAGTGATGCTTTCGTGTCCAAGCATTTCTTGAACAGCGCGGAGATCGGCTCCGCCCTCTACCAAGTGACTGGCAAAAGAATGGCGGAAGGTATGCGGACTGATTTTCTTTTTTAATCCGATTACCTTGGCGAGGTCTTTAACAATGATAAATACCATAACCCGGGTAAGCGGAGCCCCGCGCCGATTTAAAAACACGAAGTCTTCCGAACCGCGTTTGACAGGTTGGTGAATCCGCACATCGTTGAGGTAGATGCGAAGGTATTTGGCGGCATGGCTGCCGATGGGCACCAAGCGTTCCTTGCTGCCTTTACCTTCAACCTTAATGAATTCCACGTCAAGGAAAAGGTTGGAAACTTTAAGTCCCACCAATTCGCTGACCCGTAATCCGCAACCATACAATACTTCTAGCATCGCTTTATTCCGCATGCCTTCAGGGGTAGATAGATCGATGGCACCTATCAACTGATCAATCTCGGTAATATTGAGTATGTCCGGGATTTTGCGGCCGAGCCGTGGCGCTTGGATGAGCGCCGTGGGGTTTTCCAGGAGTCCATATTCCAGGCTCAGGAAAAGATAAAAGGTTTTTATGCCCGACAGGATGCGTGCCTGGCTGTAGGCTGATAAGCCGAATCCATTTATCCACGCCAGGAAATCCTGCAGGTTTGCCGGTGTAACGGCACTTGGCGACAGGTTCAACGGTTCGGCGAACTGCCGTAACTTGGCCACATCGTCAAGATATGCGTCGATGGTGTTGGCAGACATGGCCCGTTCCAGTTGAAGGTAGTGCCTGAAGCCGTTGATGGTGGTTGTCCAATCCATTGTTGTCCCCGGATGAGAAAAATACCCAGCGTGATGGCAAAAGTAGCAATAATCGTTTATTTTACGGTAGTAGATACAAACCACTTCCTTCGTGGGAAGTCTGTCCCGTGCACATTGTCAATATCCAGACCGGGGGAATACGGGTTTGGGTGCGGATTCAGTAGATTAGCGCGTCAGCAACCGGGCTACATACTTTCCGATGATATCAAACTCTAAGTTGACGGTACTTCCAATGCTCACGTCTCGGATATTGGTATGTTCACGGGTGTAGGGAATGATGGCCACGGAAAACCGATCGGCCTGCGAATCTACTACGGTAAGGCTGATGCCATTTACCGCAACGGATCCTTTTTCGACGGTGACGTTGCCATGCGATGGTTCGTATTGGAATGTATAATGCCAGCTGCCTTGCTGGTCTTCTATATGAATGCATGTCCCGGTTTGGTCAACATGGCCCTGCACAATATGTCCATCTAAGCGTCCTCCTATCCGGGTACAGCGTTCGAGATTGACAAAATCGCCCCGTTTCAGTTTGCCCAGATTACTCTTTTGAAGTGTCTCGGCGATAGCTGTAACGGTATGCTGCCCAGGCGATAGCTCCACCACAGTGAGGCACACCCCGTTATGGGATACGCTTTGGTCGATTTTCAGCTCATCCGAAATGGGCGAGGCGATACTGATATGAAGGTTTTCCGCTTCCTTTCGGAGGTCGGAGACAGTGCCGATGGCTTCAATGATTCCGGTAAACATGGGATACTTGTCGTTTGCTGCGCTTTGCATCGCAAAGGTAACCATTATTGCTTACGTTTCAGCGACACGAACAATAACAGCATCCCGAACAAAACACTTCCGCCGCATCCTGCATAAGCAAGGTAGTCGCCTCCCTGCACATACAACGTCATTTCCTCATTGAGGTTGATATCTTGTTTGATCGCGGCAGGCGTCCACCATGTTGTCTTTTGCACCACATCGCCCCGTTGATTGATAAATGCTGAAATTCCGGTGTTTGCCGAGCGGGCTACCCAGCGGCGGGTTTCGATGGCCCTAAGCTTGGCGTAGGCCAGGTGCTGGTCTTTGCCAGCCGTATTGCCCCACCAGCCATCGTTCGTGATCACGGCGATGAACTGTGCTCCGTGTTTAATGTACTCGGCCACATAATTGCCCCATATTGATTCATAGCAGATGACCGGGGCGGCTCCGATGCCGCTTTGCGAGTAAAAGACGGACGGGATATCCTGTTTACCATAACCTCCGGTAGTACCCCCGAAAGCGCTGAAGAGCGGTTTCATGAAGGACAGTGCCCCGCCGAATGGAAACTGTTCAGCCCCAGCCACCAGTTTGGATTTATGGTAAAACTGGAGTTTGGCCGAATTTTCGATAAGTACAGCTGAGTTAAAGGCATCATAATAAATTCCGTCGTAGGCCCTGGCGGTAGGTGTTTCAGGATGGCTGTAAATGCGATGACCCTCAATACCAGACAGCACATTGCCATTCTTGTAAGCGTTCAAAAAGTCCTGAATGCGCAGAAAAACAGGATCGCGGTGAAATTCATCTTCGTTATAGCCGCCCTGCCGGGCGATTGCTGTTTCTGGCCAGATAAAAAATTCAGTGTTGGGCTGGCCCACTGATTCCGATAGGCGGATAAGATTCTCCGTTTGTTCCTGCGGTGTAATAAAGGTAAACTTACCGTACGGATCTACATTGGGCTGTACCACCACTATGTTCGAGGGGTTCTCATATTCTGTATATGAGGCATAGCGGTATAGTGACCATGCCGAAGGTAACAAGGCTAATGCAGTAGCAGCACCAACCAGCTGGTACCTTTGGCGTACCGGAAAGCCATCTTTGGCAGACAGGATGCCAAGGAAAACCAAGATATTGGTCGTCCAAATCCATACTGTTCCGCCATATACCCCGGTATATTCATACCATTGCACAAGCTGGTGGGTTTCGGCAAATCCATTACCCAGTGTCATCCACGGGAAGGCGAGATCCCACGTTTGGTGCAGGTATTCATAAGCAATCCAGAAGCAAACCAAGCCGACCAGCGACCAGCCAATCGCATACCGTTTGCGCAATTGATAGTAAAGCCGGAAGGCCAGGGCCATCAATAAGGCAGCCAGCCCGAAGGGAATGAGTGAAACAAGCGCCGCCGCATATACGGGCATAACGGCGTTCATCGCATTGAATACCCAGTAGATGGACGCCGTGTTCCACAATACGCCGGTAAGTCCCCCCAACATAAAAATACGGGCACCTTTCTTCCGCGCCGTTCCCCGCATCACATCTTCCAGCGCCAGCAAAAGCGGGACGAAGGCAACCCATAACAAGGGCGCAGTATAAGAGATGGGCGGCCATGCCAACCACAGTAAAAAGGCACTGAAAAGTGCTAACACATAATTTTTCTTCACGGCTAAAGCTGGGATAAGAGTTCGTTCTTTTTGCTTTCGTATTCCGCTTGGGTAATCAGCTGCCGTTCGAACAGTGATTTAAGCTTTCTTAATTTCAGGGTAAGTTCGTCTTCCGGATCCCCGTGCTCCCCGATAGCTTCCCGTTGTATCAATACCGGCTCCTCTTCCGGTTGCATCGGCAGTTCTTCCTCCTCTTCGGGCTTTTCAACGATTGTTGTTTTCCTTTTTTCAAGCGCCTCGTTGGCAAACTGAAACACGCGCCGTGCTTGGGTTTTAGGGATGTAATCTACGCTCAGGTTTTCACCTTCTTCCGGAACGACGGTTACTTTTGCGCCGAAGATTTCTTCTTTGAAAGTAACCGCCTTAACAGCTTCCCAGATAAGGATTTTGAAGTCTGTGGCCAATCCGAGTTTCGTGAATTCACAGATGAACACCCGTTTATTGGTCAGCGCAATGCTGTCGGGCAGCAACGTTACGGCCGGTTTTTTCTGTACCGCAATATAAGTCACCGCTTCACCTGAGGTTAGCATGTCCTGTAATTTCAACAGCAGCTTTTCAGCTATTTTCGGATCTTGCCCGTCGCTGATATATTGATCGATTTTCATGATTCACACGCTAAGATAACAAGTTTATCCCAAACCCTGTACGGATATTACAAATTCCCCCTTCACGGGGTTCGACCCGAAATGCGTTATTAAGGAAGCCAACGAGCCGCGTATGGTCTCCTCATATAGCTTGCTGAGTTCCCGCGAAACCGATGCCTGTCTATCAGCGCCGAATATTTCCGCGAATTCCTGCAGCGTTTTAAGCAAGCGGTGGGGAGATTCATAGAATACCATTGTTCGGCTTTCCGTCGCTAAGGTTTTTAACCGGGTTTGCCGGCCCTTTTTTACAGGCAGAAACCCTTCGAAGCAAAACCGGTCGCATGGCAAGCCCGACGTTACCAGTGCCGGCACGAACGCTGTTGCTCCCGGCAGGCACTGTACCGCAATCCCTTGCTTGATGGCTTCACGCACCAGGAGGAATCCCGGGTCGGATATCCCCGGCGTGCCAGCATCGGTAATCAACGCTACATGTTGGCCTTCCGCTAAGAAACGGATGATTTCATTGACGGCCTTATGTTCATTATGCTGATGGTGAGCAAATGCCTTTTTTT
The DNA here is from genome assembly GCF_900112315.1 of Parapedobacter composti. GTDB lineage: Bacteria > Bacteroidota > Bacteroidia > Sphingobacteriales > Sphingobacteriaceae > Parapedobacter > Parapedobacter composti. Next base: position 114,932 of record NZ_FOLL01000012.1, read on the forward strand.
CTATACCGAAGTGCCTAAGCAGAGGCGCACTGGTGCGGGTATCTTCAGCAAGGATGACGTCCGCTTCTTTGAGTATCCGGATAGCGCGGAGCGTCATGTCTTCAAGGTTGCCTATCGGCGTTGGAACAAGGTAAAGCATGGTGGAGGTATTCGTTTGTAAAGTTGTATAGCAGTCATTCGCATATCTTGAATCACATTACTATCTTTGCCGACACAAAATAAGCGAAAATATGTTGCAAATAGGTTATATCCGCGAAAACCGGGACCATGTAATCGAACGGTTGCGTGTACGGAACTTCGCAGCAGTGGAGCTGGTTGACGAAGTCATCGCGCTGGATGAACAACGTCGGCAGTTACAAACCGAGTCGGACGCGCTTGCTGCTGAAGCCAACGCCGCAGCACGGCAAATCGGCGATTTGATGCGCCAAGGCAAACGCGAAGAGGCGGAAGCTATTAAAGCGAAGGCAAGCGGATATAAGGATCAGCAAAAGAAATTGGCGGATGCATTGGCGGCGGCTGAGTTGCAATTGCATGAGAAGCTGGTGTTGTTGCCCAATTTACCACATCAATCTGTACCCAAAGGCATGGGTGCGGAAGATAATGAGGTGGTTCTGGAACATGGCCACCGCTCCGAACTGCCGGAAGATGCGTTACCCCACTGGGATTTGGCAGCCAGGTATGATATTATCGATTTCGAATTAGGCACCAAAGTAACCGGTGCTGGTTTTCCGGTATATAAAGGCAAAGGAGCCAAACTGCAACGGGCGATGATTAACTTTTTCCTTGATCAGGCCGAAAAAGCAGGCTATAGGGAAGTGCAACCGCCGATATTGATTAACGGAGCTTCGGGCTTTGGCACGGGGCAACTTCCCGATAAGGAAGGACAGATGTATCATGTAGGGATAGATGATCTTTACCTGATCCCCACGGCAGAAGTGCCAGTTACCAACCTTTATCGGGACACGATTGTGAAGGAATCGGACTTTCCCATAAAGCTGACAGCATATACCCCTTGTTTCCGGCGTGAGGCGGGGTCGTATGGTGCGCATGTGCGTGGGTTGAACCGTTTGCACCAGTTTGATAAAGTAGAAGTGGTGCAGATTGTACATCCGGAAAAATCGTATAAGGTGCTGGAAGAAATGAGTGTCTATGTCCAGTCGCTGCTTAGGGCGTTGAATCTGCCTTATAGGGTATTGCGCCTTTGTGGTGGGGATATGGGCTTCACCTCGGCCCTTACGTATGATATGGAAGTATGGAGTGCCGCCCAGAAACGCTGGTTGGAAGTGTCATCGGTATCCAATTTCGAAGCCTACCAAAGCAACCGCTTAAAAGTTCGCTTCAAAGGCGGAGGCGGTAAAATGCAGCCGGCGCACACGCTTAATGGCAGCGCGCTGGCCCTGCCGCGGATATTGGCGGCTATTCTGGAAGATAATCAAACAGAAAAGGGGATACGCATACCTGAGGTGCTTGTTCCTTATACGGGGTTTGAATGGATCGATTAAATCAACTCGGTTCCATCCTCGCTAAATACTGGTCGTTTTCATCTTCAAACAGGATTTGCACTATCCATCCTTCTTCACGGGCAAGCTGAATTAGGGTTGCCTGGTCAATAAACAGCCAGTTAAAAGGTGCACCAACCACTCCTTGGTAAGCATAGCGGTAGGTGATTTCGCCATAATATCCGCTCGGTTTTTCCACCGTGCCGCCTGCATAAAGGTAAGCAATGTCGGATGAGTCGAACAACAGTTGCCCTCGAGGATTCAGTAACGACTTGCTATGCCGCAGTAGCATTTTCAGTCCGCCTAAGCTGCCTGCTATGCCGATACCGTTCATCAAGAAGAGCAGGGTATCATAGCCGCCCTTTTTATAGGAGAAAAAGTCGGCTTCTATCACGTGTTTGACACCCCGTGTGCTCATTACCGAACAGGCGCCGGGGGAAATTTCCAGCGCATCTACTTCCATGTCCTTTTGTTGCAAGTAACGTGCATGGCTGCCGGCACCGGCGCCTACATCCAGTACGCGGCCGTCACATAGTGCTAAGGCGATATGTTCGAGCTCGGGAAATTCGTCCGGCTGACGGAAAAATACATCTACGGGCATTTCTTCCGTGCCATAGCTGGTATGGATGTAGAGCTTATCTGTCTTCTTTCCGCGTAGGTAATCGTGGAGTGCGTTGCCTAAAACGTCGGGTTTCATTTCAGGAAATATGGAGAACCTGTTTAGCCAGTGCAATGGTCGCTGCATCTCCGGTATATTTGCCGGGTTCATCAGAAAGCTTGACTACCTGCGTCCATTGTGCTTCTTCCGGGAAGGCTTCTGTCATTTTAATCACAATATTCATTGGCGGTACGCCCACATCATTAGTAAAATTTGTGCCTACGCCAAAGGACATGCCGATCCGGCCGTGGCAATACTCAGCAATGCGGGCTACCTTTTCATAATTAAGCCCGTCGGAAAAAATAATGGTTTTCGATAACGGATCGATGCCTTTTTCTTCGTAGTGCTGGATGGCTTTATCTGCAAATACCAGCGGATCGCCACTGTCGTGACGTACGCCATCGAACAATTTGGTCAATTTTTTGTCGAACTGAGCAAAGAACACATCCGTAGTATACGTGTCGGACAACGCGATACCCAAGTCACCACGGTATACGTCTGACCAGTGTTCGAGGCCGAGCAGGTTGGCCATTTTAAAACCATATTTCGCGGCGTGGAACATAAACCATTCATGGGCGTGGGTACCGATAGGTTTTGTCTGGTTCAACATGGCGAGGTGGACGTTGCTGGTGCCGATAAAGGCTCCCTGACCATATTGTTTCAGTGCTTCTACCACCAACCGATGCACAGCATAAGAATGGCGCCTGCGCGTGCCGAATTCAGCAATGGTAACCCCAAGTTCGCGATACTTTTCAATTTTTCGCCGAGCTGTTTCAGCTACCTCATCATCAGATTGCCGTTGCTGGCCGCTCATTTGGTAATAGCGCTCGCATATCAACGACATGATGGGTACCTCCCAAAGGATAGTACGGTACCAATACCCTTCAATGGCTACGGTAATCGCCCCATCCCGTTGTTGGATATGTACTTCTTGCGGATCATACCGGTAGCCTTGCAGGAAATCAAAGTAGGTGGGATCAATGTATGGGCATGTACGGGCGAAAAATGCCTTTTCGTGCGGAGTTAATTGCAGCTTTGCCAGGTCATCTACCGCCTTCCGCAGTTCATTGGCAAATCCAGGCGGAAAATCGTGGGCACCCCGGTTAATGAACTGGTACCGTGCTTTGGCTTTAGGAAACAACTTCACCACGGCGTGTTGCATGGTAAACTTGTAGAAGTCGTTGTCTAATAAAGAATTAATCATACTATTTCACTGCACGTAACCAAGCGTTAGCCATCAGTTGCGCTCCCGCCAAGGTGGTGTGTACGCCATCGGTCGTCCAGTATGCCGAGGGGGCCCGTTTGGCAGCCTCGTCAAATACGCGTTGATACGGAACAAATGCTGCCTTATACTCATTGGCTATCTCCTGTGCCGCCTGCCGGTATTCGTTGAATGCAGGAAACCAGGCATCGGTGACGGCCTTAACATTATTAACAGCAAATGGTTCCCCAATGATAAGTTTTACATCAGGAAGTGCCTTCAACGTACGATCGAGTAACTTCCGGTAGTCATCGCGGTATATTTGGATAGTGCCGTCATATTTTCCGTTGAACATATGCCAGTAGTCATTGACACCGATCAATATGCTAAGCACGGTCGGTTTCAACGCAATGCAATCCTGTTCCCAGCGTTCTGCCAGCTGATGAACCTTATTGCCGCTGATTCCTCTATTGTAGATGCTTAATTGCCGACCGGCGTGGGTATGCAGGAGTTGAGCTGCAGCAAGGGAAGCATAGCCGCTGCCTAATGCACGGCTACTATTGGGCGACGTGTTTTCACGATCTCTGCCAGCATCTGTGATCGAGTCGCCTTGAAAGAGAATGATATCGTTGGATGAAATTCTGACTTTCGCGGCGGACGGTTTAGCTGCCGATAATAATTGAGGGGCACCGGTTGCAAGGGCGGCACCCATCAGTGAGGTCCCGATAAATTTTCTTCTGCTTTTATCCATGGTTAGTAAATTATGCTAAAATTGATGGTTTCAAAGGTAATTATTTAAATGGAACCTGCATAATTACCGTGCCAAAGGCAGGCGGCCCATACTGCAGTTCTCCCTACTAATGACTTAGGTCGACCTTACCCGGAAGTTTCAACCAAAGAATTTATTTTCCTTTGGAATGGCTATTCTTGAGCGTACGCTCGGCAATTAGAAGCATCAGGACAAACACAAAAGCCAATGCACACAGATAGACGACGGTGATTTTTGCCTCGTGCCCTTTCACAATAAATGACGCGATGTTCATCAGTAACAGGCAAAGGGCTCCGATGATAATCACGTTGGAGGATACCTTATTCCCGAGCTGCCATAACTCTTGACTTGACATAGACAGGCGCGTACAGGAGCACATATAATGAATCGATGAATTGAGTATGCGCCTGTCTCGGTTTCCCCTTATGATTGTCACTTTTGACCTTTGACATGCATTGCTGGCTTAGTAAATTAGCACAATTAACTTCAAAACGTTAACTGATCAGAGGGGATACGATGAGCAATAGAATATTGAAAACATGTGAAAAAGGACATGAATACTACAAGAGCACCGATTGCCCTACTTGTCCGACCTGCGAAAAGGAGGGAAAACCTTCGGACGGATTCTTGTCACGGCTTTCTTCTCCCGCAAGGAGTGCATTATTACATTATCTTGGAATTGATACCTTAGAAAAGCTGTCCACCTATACAGAAAAGGACATATTAAAACTTCACGGAATAGGCAAAGCCAGCATGCCTATCTTAAGGAGGGCATTGGAAGAACGAGGGTTAAAATTTAAAGATGGAAGCAAAACAACCAACGGCTGATGTAAGCATGCCGTTGGTTGTTGGTGCATATAGTTCTTACCCTCTGCCGCGGCTTGATGAACTGCGGCGTTCTGAAGAAGAGCTGTTACGAGAGGCAGGTGTGCTTTTCCGTTCCGTAGAGCGGCCCGCGGATACGGTGGGCCGCGATGATGCGCGGTTGGTCACCGTACTGTTTTGACGGGGAGCACTGTTCTGCCGCGGTACGCTGGTACGCTCCGCACTACGGGTTGAGACGCTGTGCACGGTGGCCGGGCGGCTGCTGCGTTCCGTAGCCTGAGGCCGTTGTGTTGTCCCCCGGGTTGCTGGACGTGCTGAGCTTTCACGGCTGCGTTCAGTAGCCTGAGGCCGTTGTGTTGTCCCCCGGGTTGCTGGACGTGCCGAGCTTTCCCGGCTGCGTTCCGTAGCTTGAGGCCGTTGCGTTGTTCCACTGGGTGCTGGACGTGCCGAGCTTTCCCGGCTGCGTTCCGTAGCTTGAGGCCGTTGCGCCGTCCCACGGGTCGCTGGCCGTGCGGTACTTTCCCCGTTGCGTCCACCTGCTTCGGATCTGGCGCTGGGTTGAGTGGATGTACGATCCCTCCCCGGGGTTATTGCCGAATTACGGGAAGAGCCACTATTTCGCTCCGTTGACCGGCTTGAGACACGATTCTCGGCCGCGTTGCGGGACGTCGCCGAAGAACTGCGCTGCGCCGTTGCGTCAGTACGGCCACGTGTGCTGGATGAGCGTACTGCCGATGCATCTACTACGCGTGAGGGCCGAGCCGAAGAGCGCGTATTGCGGTCAATTTCCGGCCGATAGAGGCTTACATTACGGCTGCTTACGGCGGCCCGTCCCGGCCGCGAGGCACTGCTGATTTCGCGTACGGCTACCCGGCTGCGGGTAACGCGTTCAATTTCGCTTCGGCGGGGGCCGCTTACGTACGTACGGTTATTATATACGTAGGTATTGTTAATGATTGTGGTCCGATTGTATATGGTTACCCTGTTCCGGTACGGTACATAATAGCTGTAAAGCCGAGGGCTGCTAATATAGCGTTGGGGCACAAACACCCAATGATGGTGGGGAATGCCTACATGCACGCTGATGCCGACATGCGGGGTCAACGGAGCCCATCCGTAATAACCGCCACCACTGCGCCAGCTTACCCACGCGGGCCCCCACTCATAGCCGGGTACCCATGCCCAGCCGTAATAGTCGGTATATAGCCACCTTCCGTAATGGAACGGTGCCCAGCCCCAGGCATAGTTGGATACCCAGGTGTTTCCATAATTGGTCATTACCCAGTATCCATTAGTGGCGTACGGCTGAAACCCCGGTTCTGCGTCGGGCAGCCAGATATAACCGTGTTGAGGGTCATTAACCCATTCTCCGTATGGTGCTAGCTCATCGTAGAACAACTGGAATGAAACGCTCATGCCGGGCTGAGCCTTCACGGTGTTCAAAGCTGCAAACACCACGAAGGCGAATGCAGTGAGTAATAATTGTCCGGTCCTTTTTAACGTTTTCATGGCATACGGATTTAAATGTGCAACACTTTTATTCGTTTCTGATGTTATGACTGTATAGAACATACGAGGGTTTAAATAACATATTGTTGTCTGCTAATTTGTTACGATCGGGTGTGTATATTTAAATTAAACTACTATTTTTGTGCCTTTACTCGCACAGCTCCCAATGATGAAGAAAATACAGCGCACACTTATCGAATTGGCCAATATCCATCGGTTTGTCATGCGCTTCTTCCGGGAAGTTTTCATGCCACCTTATGAAATCAAGGAGATTATCCGGCAATGTTATGTGGTAGGGTGGAAATCTTTACCGTTGATTTCGCTTACGGGATTCATCACCGGGGTGGTGTTCACAAATCAATCGCGCCCTTCATTGGCGGAGTTCGGTGCCACTTCCTGGCTGCCGGCGTTGATTTCGATTGCCATTATCCGCGCCTTAGCGCCCTTAGTCACCGCCCTTATAGCCTCAGGTAAGGTGGGATCCCAAATCGGGGCGGAGCTGGGTTCTATGAAAGTAACCGAACAGATTGATGCTATGGAGGTGTCGGGCACCAATCCCTTCAAGTTTCTCGTGGTCAGTCGGGTGCTGGCCACCACTATCAGCATTCCTATCTTGTCGTTTTATACGGCTGCCGTGGGGTTGTTTGGGGCTTTCTTAAGTGTTAACCAGCATGAAGATACAAGTTTCAGGGTTTATTTTGACCAGGTGTTTGAGGCTGTCACTTACCTTGATGTATTTTCCTTGGTACTCAAAGCAGTGGTATTCGGGTTTACGATAGGTATTGTGGGGTGTTATCAAGGATACCATTCTTCCAAAGGAACAGAAGGTGTGGGCCGAGCAGCCAATTGGGCCGTGGTCATGTCTATGTTCCTCGTGTTTATCGAAGAGATATTGATTGTGCAGATTATTCAAGCAATGCGTGCTTAACCATGTTGAAAACAGGTGGACATATCGATTACAGCACACCCGTAATTTCCGTGCGCGGCGTGAGCAAATCGTTCGGCGATTTGCATGTACTGCGCGGCGTAGATATGGATTTGTTCAAGGGTGAAAACCTGGTGGTGCTGGGTCGCTCGGGTACAGGTAAATCCGTATTGATCAAATTGATATCCGGCTTGTTAGAGCCCGATATCGGATCAATTGAGGTGTTAGGCGAACAAGTGGATGAATTGGACGATAAAGCATTGCGGCAGCTCCGACTTAAAATCGGGTTTTCATTTCAGAACAGCGCACTTTATGATAGCATGACCGTGCGTGAAAATCTGGAGTTTCCGTTAGTGCGAAATAAACGGAACCTTTCGCGGGCAGCGATCAACCGTGAAGTGGAAGATGTCTTGGACGCTGTAGGGTTGCTGCATACCATAAACCAAATGCCATCGGAATTATCCGGTGGGCAACGGAAGCGTATCGGGATTGCCCGAACGCTGATACTCCGGCCGGAAATCATGCTTTATGATGAACCCACGGCAGGACTTGATCCGATTACCTGTATTGAGATCAACGGACTGATTAACGAGGTGCAGGAAAAATATAAAACATCTTCCATTATCATCACGCACGACCTAGCGTGTGCAAAAAGTGTTGGCGACCGTATTGTCATGCTGTTGGAGGGCAGGTTCGAGCGGGAAGGTAGTTTCGACGAAATTTTTGACACAGATGACGGGCGGGTAAAACCGTTTTATGACTATAACTTTATCAAGTAATTTATGAGTGCTACAGAGAATAAACGTTCGGTTATCGTGGGATTATTTGTGCTGGTGGGGATTATCATATTGGTAGCCGGCATTTTGGTGCTCGGCGGGCAGCAGAACCGCTTTTCAAAAACAGTAACCGTAACCACGGTGTTTCCGGACGTCAGTGGGTTAAAGGCCGGAAATAACGTGTGGTTTTCCGGAGTGAAAATCGGTACTATCAAGGATATCCGGTTCCGCAGTCTCAAGGAAATAGAAATCGCTATGGTCATCGAAGAATCTTCTCGGCAGTATATTCGTAAAGACGCCGTTGCCAAAATAGGTTCCGAGAGTTTCATCGGCAATAAATTGATCGTAATTGAGGGGGGAAGCGGCGATGTGCCACCCGTTGAAGACGGTGATGTACTACGGGCGGCCACCGGCGGCGGTTTGGACGCCATGATGGCTACCTTGCAAACGAATAACGAAAACCTTGTGGAGGTTACCAAGAACTTCGGCGAATTAAGTGCACGGCTGGTCCGGGGCGAAGGTACGGTGGGCGCATTGCTGAGCGATTCAACGTTGGCATTGCACATGAAGCAGCTGGTGAGTAATCTGAATCGAACTACCGCAAATACAGCCAAGGCCGCTGAAGCGCTTACTCAGCTGACCGCGAAGCTCAACCAAGAAGGTACGCTTATCAACGATTTACTTACTGATACGATAACCTATGCGCATTTGCAGTCTGCCGTGGCGCAGTTACAGGGAGTTACGCAAACGGCATCAGCACTGATGACCAACCTGAATGAGACTGCAGGCAAGCTGGACGAAAAGGATAATGCGGTAGGCGTGTTGCTTAATGACCCAGCAGCAGCAGATGACATTAGGCAGACCTTAGAAAACCTAAAGGAGAGTACGAAAAAGCTGGACGAGAATATGGAAGCCCTTCAGCATAACTTCCTGTTCAGGGGATTCTTTCGGAAGCGTGATCGCGAAGCTGCAAAGGCTGCTGCGGAACAATAGTAAACCGGCCCCGATCGATGCTGCCGCTGAACGTACAGTGGACGATGCGCCGGCAACCGGCGAGATGAGATGGAACTGTATCAGTGGGTAATGAGTGCTGGCAGTTCGGTGATTTCCACTTCACCGGTGGCTGCAATCTCCTTGAATCTGACAGGTACCACTTCGTTTACCAGCAACGGGTCGTATGGTGTGCGTACCTTTACGTAATTGCGGCTGAAGCCGTGCATGTAGCCATCTTTGATATCCCCTTCAAATAAAACATCACCATTTTTACCCAATTGGCTTTCGTAAAATGCCCGCCGTTTTTTGTCAGACAGGATGTGCAGCATCTTGCTGCGCTCGCCACGCTGCGACCCCGGAACCGCACCCTGCATCTGTGCGGCAATGGTGTTTTCCCGTTCAGAGTAGGTGAATACGTGCAGGTACGCAATATCCAAATCATTAAGAAACCGGTAGGTGTCCAGAAAATCCTCGTGCGTTTCGCCCGGAAAGCCCACAATGACATCCACGCCGATGCAGCAATCAGGCATCAACTGTTTTATTTTAGCCACGCGACTGGCGTAAAGCTCCCTACGGTAACGTCGGCGCATTAATCCAAGCACGTTATTTGAACCCGATTGAAGTGGGATATGGAAATGGGGGACAAAGCGGCGTGATTGGGCAACGAATGCTATGATCTCGTCGCTCAGTAAATTAGGTTCGATAGATGATATGCGGAAGCGGTCGATACCGTCCACATTTTCCAATGCTTTCACCAGGTCAAAGAAGCGATCTTCCCGTTTGCCATTGCGAATACCGAAGTCACCAATGTTGACACCGGTAAGCACGATTTCCTTTACGCCAGAGGCAGCGATGTTTTCTGCTTGTTCTACCAGATCGGAAATCGTTCCGCTCCGGCTGGCACCCCTCGCCAATGGAATGGTACAGAAGGTGCAAGAATAGTCGCAGCCATCTTGTACTTTCAGAAAGGTACGGGTACGGTCGCCTATGGAAAATGCGGGGACAAATGCATTGGTCTCGGCTATCGGAGCATTATATACAACCGCTTTCGCTTGTTTAGCCAAGTCGCTAATATGCTCAATGATGTTGAATTTTTCGGCTGCGCCCAACACCAGATCCACGCCTGGTATTTCGGTGATTTCACGTGGTTTAAGCTGGGCATAACACCCCACAACAACGATATAGGCACCTGGTGAATGATGCAGTGCTTCCCTGACCACCTTTCTGCATTTTTTATCGGCATTTTCGGTTACAGAACAGGTGTTAATCACGTAAATATCGGCCCCCTCATTAAACGGAACGGGGGCATAGCCCGCCTGTTGGAAGAGACGGCTGATGGAGGACGTTTCCGAAAAATTCAGTTTACATCCCAACGTGTAGAAAGCGACCTTTTTGCTCATTTGAAGGGGCAAAGATACAAAATTCTGTTTATCTTTACCCACAGAAAAGGAAGGGATACGATGAAGCAATACCTTGATTTGATGCGCCATGTCTATGCAAACGGCGTGGATAAGCAGGACCGGACGGGTACCGGTACACGCAGTGTCTTCGGATACCAAATGCGGTTTGATCTCAAGGCGGGTTTCCCGTTGGTGACGACTAAGAAAGTGCACATGCGTTCTATCATCCATGAGCTTATCTGGTTTCTCCGCGGCGATACCAATATTCGTTACCTCAAAGAGAACGGGGTGAGTATTTGGGATGAGTGGGCAGATGAGCAGGGTAACCTCGGGCCGGTATATGGCTCGCAATGGCGGTCATGGCCCACGCCGGATGGACGGCATATTGATCAGATTAAGCAAGTTGTCCAGCAGTTGAAGCAGAACCCTGATTCACGTCGCATCATTGTGTCGGCTTGGAATGTAGCCGAAATCGAAAAGATGGCGCTGCCGCCATGCCATGCCTTTTTCCAGTTTTACGTGGCACCGGCTGACCCGGGCAGGGGCGTGTATAAACCTCAGCTTTCCTGCCAGCTATATCAGCGCAGCGCTGATATTTTCCTTGGTGTACCGTTTAATATTGCATCATATGCATTGTTAACCATGATGGTGGCACAGGTTTGTGATATGGAAGCCGCTGAATTCATACATACTTTTGGCGATGCTCATTTGTATAGCAATCATTTCGAGCAGGTGGAACTCCAGTTAACCCGCGAACCTAAGCCGCTGCCGTTAATGGTAATCAATCCTGCCGTAACGGATATTTTTGCTTTCAGATATGAAGATTTCCAATTGATGAATTACGAACCGCATCCGCATATCAAGGCACCGGTTGCTGTATAATCCCTTGCTATGGAAAGGCCATCTTGTACATCCATTATTGTTGCTGCAGCTGAAAATAACGCCATAGGAAAAGACAACCGCTTATTATGGCATTTGCCCAATGACCTGAAATTTTTCAAGCAGACCACTACCGGACATTCGGTTATCATGGGGCGCAAGACATACGAATCGATGGGCAGGCCGTTGCCGAATCGCCGGAATATCATCATTACCCGTCAGCCCGATTATCACGTGGAGGGGGGCGAGGTGGTACATTCCCTGGATGCGGCATTCGAATTATGCGCTGGTGAAGATGAGGCATTTGTAATAGGTGGAGGCGAAATTTACCGGCAGGCCCTTCCGCTGGTCAACCGCATATACCTTACGCGCGTACATACCCGGGTGGATGGCGATAGTTATTTTCCGGAATTCAGCGGAAACGGGTGGACGCTTGTGGGTGCAGCGTACCACGTTGCCGATGCGCGGCACGCCTATGGCTATACATTCGAGGTCTATGAACGTAAGCAACAACCTTAAACGGCGCCTGCTCCGAAATGGTTTATTGATGGCTGCTAAGGTGATCGGCTGGGTGGCTATCAGTTATGCGCTTACTGTCCGTACCGACATTTTTATTAAACATCCGGTCTTGGCCAATGTCGCCTACGGTATCAATACCTTCCTCACCGGAAGTATTCTGATTTCCATTGCCCGGTTCATGTTTATTTCCCTGTATCGGCAGCGTAACCAGCGGAATAACCGGGTGCGGGGGAATTATGTGTTAGGCATCAACCAAATTGGTGCCATTCTGAACGTAGGGTTCGGTATACTGGGGCTGATGTTGGCTTTCGGTATCGACCCTAAAGAATTCCTTACCAGCATAACCATCGTGGCTATGGCTATTGCGCTGCTTTTTAAGGATTACATTACCAATATGATCAGTGGCCTGATCATTATGTTTTCCGACCAGTTTACCATCGGCGACAATGTGAGAATCGGTGAACACAAAGGCAAGATAGTAGACATTACCTTGGCCAACATCATGGTCAAAAATGAAGATGATGACGTTGTTTTAATACCCAACAACACCGCATTTACGGCCAATATCATCAACCAGTCCCTGCAGAATTCGAGGAAGCTCTCCATGGATTTCGAATTGCCATTGGCGCATTCCTATAATCAAGATAAATTGGCCAGCAGTTTGCAGGGGGTGATTGACCGATACGCTTCGGACATCGTGGTGGGCAGTTTCCAGTTCAGGGTGGTTGGGGTTGAAAAAGACTCCGTGCATTACAAATTGCAATTTTTCACGACCAAGAAAGACAGTGCCATACGGAAAAAGATCCGCAACGACCTTTACCAGCGTGTTATTGCCTATGACGCGGAGCAGGCTGCCCAGACCAAGGGGTAACTATACTTTTCTGATTTTTACGCTTTTGACAAAATGATGGCTGCCTTTTTCAAGGATCAGGTCAGCGCGGAACCTTGTGGGCAGGATATTTTTGATGAGATTCGGCTTATTAATCTCATTCCAGATGTTCGTTGCCATGGCGATACTCTCTTCAACCGTCAGGTCGGCATACCGGTGAAAATAAGACGCTGGATCTTGAAATGCCGTCTTGCGCAGCCACTGGAACCGTTGGATGTACCATTGCAGCAAATTTTCGGGGTCAGCATCCACATATATCGAATAATCAAAAAAGTCTGATACAAACACCCCCGGGCCCCGGTGTTTCCCTTTTACATTAACCTGCAGAACGTTTATACCCTCTACAATCAGCACATCCGGTTGCGCCACCCATTGCAGCTTGTCGGGTATAATATCGTAAACCAGGTGGGAATATACGGGGGCGGATACCAGTTCTTTGCCTGATTTGATATCCGAAAGGAATCCCAGCAGCCGCCGGGTGTCATAACTTTCCGGAAACCCCTTGCGATTGAGTATTCCCCGTTCTTCCAGGTAGCGGTTAGGATATAGGAAGCCATCGGTAGTGATTAGGTCTACCTTGGGGTTGCCGGGTGCAAGCGACAGGACTTTTTGGAGCACCCGGGCGGTGGTGCTTTTACCGGCCGCTACGCTTCCGGCTATGCCGATAATAAACGGAAGCCGCTTGGTATGGTTGTTGAAAAACGCATTGGCGTTCTGGTGCAGTTGTTGGTAGCATTCCATGTGCAACTGCAGCAAGTGACTTAACGGAAAATACACGTCCTCAATTTCCTGCATAGTCAAAGGTTCGTTGAGGGCATTAAGTTTATGGATGTCCTCGTCAGCTATGGGGTAGGATAGGTGGCCGTTAAGTTTCTTCCATTCGTCACGCGAAATGTTCCTGAACGGAGAGTAAGCGATGCTGTTTCCTGTGTTGACCATTCCAAAAAAGGGTTGGAGGCTGCAAACTTAGGGAAAAATATTTTAAAGTAGTCCTTTCAGGATCAGCTCACCAGTAGCCGGATTGGTGGCCAATGGTACATCGTATACATCGCACACCCGCATAAGCATCTGGATATCCGGTTCATGGGCGTGTTTGCCAAGCGGATCGCGGAAAAAGATTATCGCATCCACCTTTCCTTCGGCAGCAAGCGCTGCAATCTGTGCGTCCCCTCCCTTTGGGCCGCTCAATTTAAGTTCCACATTCAGGCCAGTCTGCCGGATATAAGAGCCGGTGGTGCCTGTTGCTATAAGCTTCACGTTCCGCAGTCTCTCAATATGATCTTTAACAAATCCCACCATCTCCGGCTTTTTGCCGTCATGGGCAATGAGTGCAATTGTTTTCTGTTCCATTGTAGTATGATTGAGGTATTCACATTATGACTTCAAACTCAAAAAGCGCCAAGGGCTTCTGGCTTGGGTATGTTCATGTTCTTTGATGAGCGTCTCCACCAATTGGTTGATAAGATCGTTGTTTTCGCTAACCATCTGATCGCCCAAGGCTACCAGTTTCTGGATGTTGTTGCGGTCGGCGGCATCAAGTTCTTCCCTAATGCTGTGCAGGTTGCTCGGTTCAATGCGGATATATTGCCCGTCTTTGCCGGCCGACTTATACAGTTGCCGTAAAAAGAAGTCGCTGCTTTCGGCAGCGCCGCTCATCATGATATCTATCAAAGCAGGCCCGATGGATAGTGCCCGGCTTTTCTTGAAATGTTCATAGTCATAGGCTTTTCGCGACCGCCCCGTGCCTAATGACAAGATAGCGATGTCGTTCACTTTGGTTTCGTTGAACGCCTTGGTTACTTCAGACAGTGCGCTCATGGAGGGGTTGGGTGCAAACACTCCGCCATCCAGCAGCGGATAACGTGTGCCGCTCATGGAGTATACTTCTGCTACACTGAAATAAGTAGGCGCAGCCGATGTGGCGCGGCATACATCACGCAAGTAGAAGTCGCGCGTATTGCCCCGCATTATAGCTGCCTGTTGACGGAAGAAATGGGTTTTCCGGAGCTCGATATTGTAGGCTGTGACAATGCAGGGCTTTAGCAGTTGGCTTAGTTTAGTGCCCCCGAAGTAGGTGGCAAGCACATGTTCCAGGTTGACGGCAGGATACCTTTCGCTTAGCAAGCCGAATTTAGCGACGAGTCTCCGTAAAAAACCTGCCTTGAAAATGTCGGCGCCGTGGGTCACGTACAGGTCCAACGCTTCCTGGGCCGTGAATTTTGGTTTGGTGGGGTGCTGTTCATCCGGGCAAAGGAGTAAGCAAATCAGGATTCCGCCGGTACTGGTGCCGGCAAAGAAATCGAAGTAATCCACAATAGCGGCGTCCGGATTGCCGCTTTGGCGTTTTAACCTGCGTTCCAATGCGGCAAGCAGCATGCCCGGAATGATGCCCCGTATGCCTCCGCCGTCTATCGATAGAATTTTCTTCATCGGTAATCTTTGTGGGTAAAAATAGGCTTTTTCCAATAATTTTTTTAACGCCGGTATTTGTGGGATGGTCGGTGTTTTTTTGCTGTTTGATTATATTTTTTTGTGATTTTTGTAGTTTTAATTGGTGGATTTTTGTATTTGTTTCATAAATATTGAATTTGTTGTGGTATTATGTTTGTATTTTTTGGCTTTTTTGAATAAAAAACTAATAAAATTGCGCTATTTGACATATAAAAATATAGTATATTAAAAAATATATTTATTTTTTTTGAAATTTATCAACAATAAAATTGTTTTATTGAAATATTTGTACATATTTGCGGTGATAATTGTTTGATTTTAAACTTTAACCGTATTTTCTAACTAATTTGAAGTATTATGGAATTATTTACTGCGAATTTTCCTTGCCTGGCTGAAATGTTTAGTGCAGGGGCGGCTTTTCCTTTGTTATCAGTGATGGCGCAGGAAGCAGCCGTGGAAGGCCCGTCCGTGACGGATGTGCTGCTGACCGCAAACAACATTTGGATGATGGTGGCAGCCGCGTTGGTGTTTATCATGCACTTAGGTTTTGCCGGTGTAGAGGCTGGTTTTACACAGGCGAAGAATACTGTGAATATCCTCTTCAAAAATACGCTTACTCCGGTGCTGGGAGTTGTTACGTATGCGTTGATTGGGTTTGCATTGATGTACCCCGGCGATTTTAATGGATTTTTCGGCTTTAATGTAGATAGCTGGAATACCATTTGGTTCTCACCAGGGAATGCTGACATTACTGCCGGATACGCTGACGGGGGGTATACCTTTTGGACTGATTTTTTCTTTCAGGCCATGTTTGCTGCTACTTGTGCCACCATTGTCTCGGGTGCAGTTGCTGAGCGCATAAAATTGAGTGCTTACTTAACGTTCACGCTTTGTTTTGTAAGTTTTGTTTACCCGCTCATTGGCAGTTGGAAATGGGGCGGTGGATTTTTGGATGAACTTGGTTTCGTGGACTTTGCTGGTTCCACCCTTGTCCATTCTGTTGGAGGATGGGGCGCTCTGATAGGTATCTGGCTGTTGGGGCCGCGTATCGGTAAATATGAGAACGGCAAAACCAGCGAAATCGCAGGTTCTTCCGTCCCCTTGGCAACTATCGGTGTTTTTCTGCTATGGTTGGGATGGTTTGGGTTCAACGGTGGCTCCGTGCTTTCGGCTGACCCCGGACTGGTTTCGTTGGTGTTGACGACAACGGTTTTGGGTGCTTGCGGCGGCGCCATCGGCGGTCACTTCACAAGTATGATTGCGATGAAACGTATTGACTTTGGTATGGTACTCAATGGTGTCTTGGCGGGTTTGGTGGGCATCACCGCCAGTGCGGATATTATTACACCTTTAGAAGCGCTGATAATTGGGGGCATTGCCGGGATATTGGTAGTATTTTCAGTGATGCTGCTGGATAAACTGAAACTCGATGACTGCGTAGGTGCTGTATCGGTTCATTTGACCTGCGGTATCTGGGGGACACTGGCCACGGGGATCTTTGGCGAAGGCGCATCGTTCATGCCGCAATTGTACGGTGTGCTTGCATGTGGGGCTGCCGCGTCTATCGGTGCATTCATTATTTTCTCCATCATTAAAGCTACGATAGGTCTTCGGGTTAGCCCAGAAATGGAGAAGCATGGGCTGGACAGTGAAGAGCATGGGATCCGTGGTTATACGATTTTGATGGAAGATTAAGAAAGAAAAATGGGCGGGATGGGCATTAGGAACTTGTAGAGTTTCTTATGCCACCACCTGATGTTTATGTTTTGTCTCCTGGTGGTTTGCTTGGAAAGCTCCACGCAGGAGCAAATAACCCTTACAGATATGAAAAATAGCTATATTTTTAAAAGTCAAACCTTTACTTGGATATTGACCATTTGTACTGTAATTTTAGTACGTGCACAAGACGAATCACTGACGATATCGGGATCTGTCGACGCATATTACAAGTATGATTTCGCTGGTTATAAGAACGATGATGGTTTGGGGAACATCCCTACATCTTTCGCCAACGAGCAAAATTCCGTCTCGCTCGGTATGCTCAATCTCATTCTGGGCAAGACAGTCGGAAAAGCATCGTTTGTCGGTGATGTGTCCTTTGGTCCACGTGGGCAATACCAATCGCTGCTAAATGGTGGCGATGGAAACACCTTCAATATCCAGAACCTCTATATGAGCTATGCATTCACGGATAAATTTTCGATGACTGCCGGTTTCATGGGCACATTTGTCGGGTATGAGATTATCTCTCCTGCCGGGAATTTCAACTATTCCACTTCTTACCTATTTTCAGCTGGGCCGTTTCAGAACGCAGGGATCAAGGCTCAGTACGAGTTTTCGGACAAGGTAGGGTTGATGGTCGGCCTGTTTAATGACTGGAATGCCTATCAAGACTTCGACGGCGTGTCGGATTTCGGTGCCCAACTGCGTATTTCGCCCGTAGATGGTTGGGATGCGTACATCAACTTTCTCACCGGTGGCACCGGCGCTATTATTGATCTTACTACGGCATACCAAGTTACAGAAGCGATCAATATCGGCCTGAATGCGGCTGATTTCTCCGATTTCGGCGATGGCGATGGCGGTTACTCGGGCGGTGCCCTGTACTTGCAGTATGGCTTCTCGGATGCTTTTGCATTGGGTGTCAGGGGAGAATACTACAAGGAAAAGGAAGATGGCTGGGCATTCGTTCCTGGCGGGGAGTCCGTAACAGGGCTGACCCTGTCTGCCAATGTGAAAGCCGGCCCGCTCACGATGATTCCCGAATTCCGGCTTGACAATGGCTCTACGGAGATGTTTTACAAAAACATGGGCCTTGAGCCGACCAAAAGCGCCTCGCAGTTTTCTCTTGCGTTGGTATATGCCTTCTGAGGCCTGACAGCAGCGATTGCAAACACATGAATAGACCTAACAGGGGATCTAAAAATCGCCCTGTTAGGTTTTTTTAGTTTATTTTTCTTGCCCAAATGGTACAATTTTTGTATATTTCTAACTGTGGCTGTCTTGGGAGGCCAGCCTATATGGATTAATTAATTGATGGTTTAATCTGTTTAAGTTAGAGGGACTTATGGTTAATTTAGCAGTTATGTTTGTTGCCGGTATGGCCATAGGCCATGGCAACCCATTGAAGGATGACGTTGGCCGCGATGTCGGCCAGTTCGCCGTGGATCAGCGCGGCAAATTCGTAGTTTACCAGTCGGAAGCGCTGCCAAGCGGGGTTAGTTTCGCTGCGGTGCAGGAGCAGTTGACGACATTCCTCAATGCAAAGGGGAATAAAACCGAAGTCAGCAGTACCGACCGTCTGCAAAGTCAGGGAAGCGTACCCATGAAGAAACACGCAGGTATCGGAAATTATGTGGCGGGAAGAATAAACTACACGTTGGTTGTGGAAAACAACAACGGTGAGCTGAATTACTGGTTTACAGACCTGACCTACCAACCGTACCGCAATGACCGCTATGGCAAGCGCATCGAAGCCACTGCGTCGCCCATTCCGCTGGAAAAGCAACTGAGTAGGGTTAATGCACAGGTGTGGCAGAAACAGAAGAAATACGCCTACGAAGCTATCGAAGAATTGGCAGGTCAGGTGGCGGATCAGTTGGAAGCCGCAGGGAAACCGCGGGTAATCACGACAAGCATGTAATGCAGTAGATGTGGTTCTGATCCAGAAAGGGGGCTGTCTTCTATGTTGAAAAACAATGGTAGCCCCCTAATTACTTCACATTTTTATACCTATAGGCACAAAAAGGCCTGTATGTCAAAATAGGAAAGCCTTTGGGTTTTCCTATTTTTTTACATACGCCAAATAAACTATAAACCACACTTCTATCATTGCCGTTCTAATCACATCGTTGTCCTGAATGAAAGAACCGACCGATTCCGATTCAGCACTCTCCCGGACCTGTGATTTAAGACGGTGCTTCGTCATACTCGAAATAAAGCGAGGCTATAATATTCGCTATTCCATACGGAAAAGACGAATTATTTTTATTAGGGCGTGTCAGCGTGGGGCTGTCAATTTGTCGTTTTATGGGAGGTGGAACGTATCTTGATAACTGGAAGAGCAAATATACCGATAAAATTTAGGCTTACTATGAACGAAAAAGGAAACATATCCATCCATACCGAGAATATCTTTCCGGTAATCAAGAAATTCTTGTATTCAGATAACGAAATTTTCCTAAGGGAGCTGGTATCAAATGCCGTTGATGCTACCCAAAAAATTAAGCGTTTATCGTCGCTGGGCCAGTACCAAGGTGAGCTCGGGGATATGACCATCGACGTTGCTTTTGATGAAAAGGCGAAGACCATCACCATATCTGATAACGGAATCGGCATGACGGCCGACGAAGTTAAGAAATACATTAACCAGATAGCATTTTCCGGCGCCACGGAGTTTGTGGAGAAGTTCAAGGAAGCCAAGGATGCCAAT
Organism: Parapedobacter composti; assembly: GCF_900112315.1. Classification (GTDB taxonomy): domain Bacteria; phylum Bacteroidota; class Bacteroidia; order Sphingobacteriales; family Sphingobacteriaceae; genus Parapedobacter; species Parapedobacter composti. Next base: position 134,657 of record NZ_FOLL01000012.1, read on the forward strand.
GAAATCATCGGCCGTTTCGGCTTGGGTTTTTATTCGGCGTTCATGGTGGCCGACAAGGTGGAAATCCAGACCTTATCCTATCAGGAGGGTGCGGCACCCGCCCGCTGGGTATGCGATGGCAGCACGTCGTATGAGATTACAGAAGGAAACCGCGACAGACGGGGCACCGACGTAATTCTGTATATCAATAAAGACGGCGAAGAATTCCTGAATAAAGGAAGGTTGCAGGAAATACTGGATAAATACGGCAAATTTCTACCTGTTCCCATCCGCTTTGGTAAACGGACCACCAGCGAGCCCGACGGAGAGGACGGCGACGGTAAGCCTAAGTACAAGTCGGTTGAAGTAGATAACATCATCAACAATACCAACCCGGCCTGGACTAAAGCGCCGGCTGATCTCAAGGATGACGACTATTTGGAGTTCTACCGGGAGCTTTATCCGTATTCCTTTGACGAACCCTTGTTCTGGATTCATCTTAATGTTGATTATCCCTTTAATCTTACCGGTATCCTGTATTTTCCAAAACTTAAGGAAAACTTCGAAATACAGAAAAACAAAATCAAGCTGTTTTCCCGCCAGGTATTCATCACCGACGAGGTGAAGGATATCGTCCCCGAATTCCTGATGCTGTTACATGGTGTCATCGATTCGCCGGATATCCCCTTAAACGTATCGCGCAGCTTCTTGCAAGCCGACAGCAATGTAAAGAAAATCAACGCGCACATTACCAAAAAGGTGGCCGATAAACTGGCGGAATTATTCCGGACAGATCGCAAAGGCTTCGAGGAGAAGTGGAAAGACATAGGCCTTTTTGTGAAATATGGTATGCTCAGTGACGATAAGTTCGCAGACAAGGCGCATGATTTCTGTTTGGTAAAGAATACCGAGAACGAAATGTTTACGTTAAAGGAGTATGCCGAAAAGGTGAAGGATATTCAACAGGACAAAGACGGTCAGGTGGTATACCTTTATACCAACGACGCCGCCCAGCAGGATGCCTACGTGGCCGCGGCCAAAGATCGCGGGTACGACGTGTTGGTGTTTGACTCGCCGATAGATAGTCATTTTGTTGCTTATCTGGAGCAGAAATCAGAAAAGACGCAATTGAAGCGGGTCGACGCCGACGTAGTAGACAAGCTCATCCCCAAAGCAGAGAGTAAACCATTGGAGCTTACCGAAGAGGAGAGCAAGCGGGCTGTGGAACTTTTCGAAAAGGCCATTGACCGTACAGACATGAAAGTGCATGTCGAAGCGCTCAGTGAACAGGAATTGCCCGTTACCGTAACCATAGATGAGTTTATGCGCCGGATGAAGGATATGGCACAAACAGGTGGGGGCATGAATTTTTATGGTTCCATGCCAGATAATTATAAGGTCACCGTAAATGCCAGCCATCCGTTGGTTAAACGCATCCTAACCGGTACAAACGAAGAAGAGCAGCAACAATTAGCCAAGCAGGCGTTTGATTTGGCGTTGCTTTCACGCGGTTTGCTCACGGGAAATGCGCTAACCCATTTCGTTAAACGCAGCGTCAGTTTAATTGGCTAAGGTTTTTTTAAAAATTGTTGTTGGATTGTTATCCGATTATTACCTTTGCAGTCCAATAACACGGTGGGTATAGCTCAGTTGGTTAGAGCACCAGATTGTGGTTCTGGGGGTCGTCGGTTCGAGCCCGATTATCCACCCGAAAATTAGGAAAGCTGCCCTTTTAGGCAGCTTTTTTTATGCCGTCTCTTGAGCTTCTGAATGGTCACGCACAGAATTTTGCAATCCCTCTAAGAAGTCCTGCCCCCAGCGCTGCACATCATAGTGCTTCACTATTTCGGCCAAACGCTTCATCCGGAGTGATTTTTCCGTTTCACCCATGGTTAGCGCGGTCAGCAGACTGTCTTTCAGGTCCCGGATGTCATAAGGGTTTGTGCGTATCGCATCGGGCAGCTCTACGGAAGCCCCTGCAAACTCCGAAATCACCAATGCTCCCAAAGGTTCTTCCAGCAATCCCTGTACAGCAACGTATTCCTTGGCCACGAGGTTGAGCCCGTCACGCAGGGGCGTAATCCAAGCCACGTCTGAAACCGCATAATAGGAGACTACCTCTTCAAAGGGCACGGAGCGGAAAAAGAAGCGTATGGGGGTCCATTCCAAACTTGAATATTTCCCGTTTATCCGGCCAACGGCCTGCTCGATTTCGTGCTGTATCCTGTCATACACTTTCATCCCTTGGGATGGCGGTGTGCAAATGTTGATGAGCTCCAGTTTTCCATGATATTCCGGATGTTCTTCGAGGAATTCGCCGAAGGCCTCAATTTTTTCCAGCGGCCCTTTCACGTAATCCAGTCGTTCAACGGACAGGACGATTCGCTTGCCGCGTGTACGGTTCCGCATAGTTTCGATGCGGGTTTTGGTGGCCGGGTCGTCATAGATGCGCTGGATGTTTTCCCGGTTTACCCCCACGGGCTGCGCACCAAGCCGAATCGTGCGGTCTCCCACGGCAATCAATTTGGTCATCTTGTCGATGCCCAATGCGCAGCTGTAGGTGAGGAACTGTTTAGCAGCATTGATGCGGCTCAATACCTTCACGGGCGCATGGCTCTTCACCACATCTACGAAGTTTTCCACATACCGGGGGATATGGAAGCTGATGAAATCACATTGCAGCAGGCTGCCGACGATTTCACGGCGCCATGGAATAATATTGAAGATATCGGCAGGCGGGAAGGCTGTATGGTGGAAAAAGCCAATTTTCAGGTCAGGCCGCTGCCGTCGGAGGAACGCCGGAACCATCCATAAATTGTATTCGTGTATCCACACCAACGCGTTGGGTTCAGCCTCCTCGGCTACACGGTTGGCAAACAGTTCGTTGATGCGCAGGTAGTGCTGCCAGTGATCGTGGTTGAATTTGGCTTTGCTGATGAACGAAAAAATGGTGGGCCAGAAGGCTTCTTTTGAAAAGACACGGTAAAACAAATCGATGTCTTTTTTCGGTAACGGGATGATCGATGCCCTCAGGTTAGGATATTTCTCCCTGTCGATGTGCGGCGTTAAGTCGGGGTTATCGCCCAACAGTCCTGCTTCCTCTTCACCGATCCAGATACCCGGGCGTCCGCTGGTAAAAAAGCCGAGCAACGAAGGGATAATGCCGTTGGGGCTGCGGGGAGGGATACGTTTGGGCAACCCGTCTTGTACATCGGTGTCAAAAGGCAGGCGATGGTAAACCATGAGCAGTTGCTTGCTGTCGGTTTCGGTATCCGGTGCCGGCACCTCCACCATGCGATGATAGGGGCGGAAGGGCTGGAAGTGCGCCATTGCTTCCATTATACCACCCGCGCCGGGAAGCGCGGCCATATATACGTTTGGGAAAGACTTTACGGCATCAATTAACCGCGGCTCGGATTCTCCTACCGCCACACCTTTGTACCCGCTTTCGAAAAGCGCAAAATCATTGTATGTGTCGCCGGCCACCAATACCTGATCTTCGGGAAATCCGATATGGCGCAGCAGCTTGGTCAACGTGCTGCCTTTATTAACCCCTTGGGGCAGGATATCCAAGTACCTGTCCGCGGATGTTAATACATCGCATTGCAGCTCGGAAGCAATCTGCCGCACCGCATCGATATCAGTGGTTTCGTCATAGTAGAACGAGCAGCGCCGTTGCTGTGGCACTTCCTGGGGGTTCAGGCCGGGTATTGACGCCAGTTTCCTCTTAATGACGAAGTTTCCGGGCCATTGTTGTTCAATGCCCGATTGGATCGGAACCACGGGATTCAATTTTTTTCCATCCACCACCGTGGCGCCCACGTCGGCAATTATATAGTCCGGATCGGGTACCAACGGATCATGCAGCAATGGCAACACACTTTCAATGCCCCTGCCCGTCACGAAAACGAGCTGTACATCCGGATGGTTGCGGATCAACTGATAAAGTTGCTGTTTCTTTTCGGCTGTGCCGCCAAGAAAGGTTCCATCAAGGTCTGTAGCTAATAGCATCATATATTTGAATATTTTTTAAGCAACCGGAAAGCCGCCCAACCGTTGGCAACTATCCTTTTGCAATTAACTTAGAAAACGGGAAATTGATATTTTTACAGGTGACCCAATACCTGCCCCTTTATTTCGGCACATTTCATCCTGATAAAAGGGATTTTATAGATCAATACGAGGCCAGAGAATGCCTCAAGACGATGCGAATATAGCGATTTTTTTTGAGAAACGCAACTATTCCACGTAGACTTTCACGGAATCGGTATTCAATCGTGATTTCAGCCACGCTTCCAGCTGGGGGCGGTTTCCTTCGGTTTTCCGGCGGTCGGTTGTGCCGATAAACAGTGAAAGGTAATTATGGCGGCGCAAGGAATCATCATAAACCACTTGATCGGCCATGCCGCAGGAGGTGATTTCAGGGAAAAGCGGCTTCAGCTCCTGCAACAGCTGCCGGCCCAGTTGCCTTGAGCGGTTGATGCTGTCCTGGGCATGGAGTGCCACGGCCAAATCCGACCGGAGGCGGTTGATTTCCGCCTGCTGGGCATTATTGGCCAGCAGGCGTTCGTTATTTTCATCGTCAAGCGAAAATCCCTGTTGGATGGTTACCGCGGCACCTTCCAGATCATAGAAGCGCGTCTTTGATGCAACTTCTTCCTTCACTTCCTCCGGAATGAGCCGGCCGCCATATATAAGGCGAATCGTCCGTTTGCCCGGGTCGATTTCTGATTTTAACAAGTAATCGCCCTCGATGTGGCTCTCATTACGGATATAGGCATTGGCATTGCGTGTAAACCGTTCCTGCTGCACCAGCAGATAACCGAAGTAAACACTGGGCAATACGGTAACAATCACGATTGCGCTCACCCAGCGGTTCGCCGTTTTTTTTATGCTTTGGTCGGTAACCTGCCAAATCGGATAGTTGAGAAAGCGTACCGTTATCAGCGTGGCAACAGCTATAAATACCGTATTGATGGTAAAAAGGTAAAAAGCACCGAAAAAGTAGTTCCAGTTTGCTGTAGCCAGACCGTAGCCTGCGGTACAGAGCGGCGGCATGAGTGCCGTGGCTATTGCCGCGCCGGGAATAACGTTACCCTTCTGCTTACTTGAAAGGGCTACAATCCCCGCCAGACCGCCAGCAAGGGCCACAATAACATCGTAGATATTGGGTTGTGTGCGTGCCAGCAGTTCGGAATGCGCTTCGCTCAGGGGCGTAGCCAGAAAATACAGCGTCGATGCAAAGAGGCCTGAGGCCACGGTAAAACCGTAATTGACGAGCGACCGTCTAAGTAAGTTAAAATCATAGATAGCCAGGCTGTATCCCAAGCCCAGTATCGGTCCCATTAGAGGCGATATCAGCATGGCCCCGATAACAACAGCTGTAGAGTTTACGTTCAGGCCCACGCAGGCAATCAGAATGGCAAAAATCAGAATCCAAAGGTTGGTGCCTTTGAAATAAATACCTTTCTCTACCGTGTCGTGTATGGTATGGTAATCCTCACGCTCGGATGTAAGGTTGAACTTAGCGAGTATCTTCTGGATATCCACGGTCCGAAGATACAATATAATCCGTTATTGTGCCATACCTTGTGGCAGGTATGGACCGCTTATATTAGTTCCACATCGGATTTTGCGGAAAATTGGCGACATGTGCATATTTGGGGCCCAAGGAAACAATAGCTTCCTTCCACAGGTTTTCGCCGTCGTTCCCGAACGTGATGTCAGGGTTGTAATGGTTGCTCACCACCCACGCATTTTCTTCGAGTTCCCGATCCAGCTGTCCGGGGCTCCATCCGGAGTAGCCAATGAAAAATTTAACTTCATCGGCAGCGATTTCGCCGTTCCGTATCAGAATCTGCAGACTTTCGAAGTTGCCGCCCCAATAGATGCCATTGCCCAGCCCGATACCGCTAAGCAGCTTGTCGTAGCATTTATGGATGAAATGGATACTCTCCTGTGCCACTGGGCCACCGAAGAACAAGGGGAAATCGGCTTCCGGAAAATCGTCCATCACGTCCCTCAGCTGTAAGGTGGCCGGCTGATTCAGTACATAGCCTACGGTCCCGTCCTCGGCGTTGTGCTCGCACACAAGGATAACTGCCCGTTGAAAGTTCGGATCCAGCATAAATGGTTCCGATATCAACAAGCTTGCTACTTGGGGTACATTTTTGTTGAACATGGTCATTTCATTTATCGCATCGGTAAATATAACGAAATTCCGACACAGTTTATACGCTACGCGGGCCAATGCCAGGTGCCGTCGGCGGTAAATTGCCGCAACTGGTTTTCATCAGTCAGATCCAGTCTGAGCGGGGTTACGGAAACGAGCCCGTTCTCCACCGCCCAGCGGTCGGTGTTCGTTTCAGCCGGTTCCAACGGGAATACGGTAAACCAATAATGTTTTCGCCCCATCGGGTCCTTGCCGGGCTCAATCTTGCCGTCATAAAACCGCACGGATTGTCTTGTCCAGCAAATACCTTTCGGCTGTGGCGGAAAGTTCACGTTATATAATGCGACTTCTTCCGGCTTTCGGAGCAGGAAGGCCAGCGTTTTCTCTACGTAGGGTGCGAGCGTGCCGAAATCCGGCTCCGCTTGGTCGGCAGGCGTACTTAAAGCAACACCTTTTTTCCCCAGCAATACCGCCTGCTTCGCTGCCGCCAAGGTTCCGGAGTGCCACATGGCGTTTCCGAGGTTAGGCCCAAGATTAATACCAGACAGCACCACCTCGATGTTGTTGCGCAGGTGGGTTCCCAGCGCTACGCAGTCTGCCGGCGTGCCATTCACGCGATAAGCCTCAATGCCTGGAAATTCGATGGGCGACTTTTTGTACGAGAGCGGCCGGGAATGGGTAACAGCATGGCCCATGGACGATTGTTCGACATCCGGCGCTACAACCAACACCTCGCCGAACTTCGAAGCGATTTCTGCCAAGGCGCTGATGCCAGGGCTATATATGCCGTCGTCATTGGTAACCAGGATTCGCATAAGTAACAAGTTTTAGATGCATGAAAAAACGTTAACTGACGATGTTGTTAGGATTAAAACAAGGCATCCCGGTTTTTTGTTTGTTTGATAAGCGTTACACGGCCAATATGCAAGCACAATCAAAAAAACACGCGCATTTGATCCATAATCCTAAAGCAGGGGACAGGGAATGCACTAAATCGGAAATAGTCAAAACGGTTACAGGCTGCGGGTTTACCTGTACCTATGCGTCAATCAAGGCGGAACATTGGGATAGATTGGATCCGCACACAACCCTTGTGGTGGTGGCCGGGGGAGACGGTACGGTAAGGCAAGTAATGAAAAAAATGCTTGCACGGACGATGTTGGACAGGAGATTGGCCATTGCACTGCTGCCGATAGGTACAGCCAATAACTTTGCAAAAGCGTTGGATATTGGAAGCGGAGTTGCCGCCTTAGGCAGCGCTATCAAGGGGTGGACTCCCCGGCCCGTAGACATCGGCGCTGTGGGCAACCTGCCTGATGCCTCGTTTTTTCTTGAAAGCATCGGCTGGGGGATGTTGCCAAAACTAATGAAAGCGATGGAGGCGACGGCATCCACTTCGTTGGCAACAGCGCAGCAGGAATTAGAGATGGCGCTGGCTAAACTTATTGAGATAGCAGGGCGTTTCAAGCCGAAGTCAGGCACGGTGATTATAGACGGCAAGTTGTACGAGGGCGATTACCTCTTCGTCGAAGTGCTGAACACCAGTTCCGTAGGGCCGAATCTCCGTTTGGCGCCCCATGCCAACCCTTCCGATGGTAAATTCAGCGTAGCGTTGCTGGAAGCTGGGCAACGGGAGGCGTTTATCGACTATGTTCAACGCTACGGGAGAGCCGCAGGCAGGGGAGAAGCGCATCCGGCGGACCTTCCATGGCAGTTGATTGAGGCCGAACAAGTCATCGTCCGTAGCCAAAGCCGGCTGATCCACGTCGATGATGAGTTATTCACCTCCCCGAAAGGCCGTCCGGTTACTGTAGAAATCCGGGCAGGTATCGTCGATGTCCTGGTTTGATCAAGCCAATCTTGCCAATAACGCCGCTAACGTATCCCCTGGTCCCAGCAAATGAGCTTGCAGACCCAGGGCACGGGCAGTCTCAATATGTTGCGGGCTATCGTCCACAAAAAGGGTCTGTGCAGGTTCCAGTCCATGAGTATTCAATACATGCTCAAAAATCTCTTTGTCTGGCTTACGCATGCCCATCAAATGGGAATAATAATCCTTCTCAAAAAAGGTAGAATTACCTTCGAGACCGAATTGTTCGCGCAGATGGTTCATAATCCAAGTATAGTGGATTTCGTTATTGTTGCTGAGCAGGAACGTCCGGTAGCGGTCCTTTAGTTCCAGAAGCAGGTCGTGGTGGCCCGGCCGTACACCGATAAGCAGGCTGTTCCATGCCGTATCAATGGCTGCATCGCTCAATTCGTCGTTCTCTGCCGCTTTCCGGATTTCATTCCGAAACTCCTGCGCAGCAATCAAGCCTTTGTCAAAAGCGTCGAACAAGGCATGTTGTGCCCGGTGCCCATAAAAAGCGTCCACCTCTTTGATGCCCAATCCGATGAATGACTGTCTAAGTCGGTTGAAATCAATGTCAAATAATACGTTGCCGTAGTCCAGAATGATGTTCTTGATATTTTTCATAAATATTTCTTTCCAAATGTTGTCGCAAATATCTAAATTTGCAGCCTCAAAACCATAAGTATTGCTGCGCCTATAGCTCAGTTGGTTAGAGTAGGAGACTCATAATCTCTTGGTCCCTGGTTCGAGCCCAGGTGGGCGCACTTTCAAAAAAAGCCGTTTTTCTTTACGAAAAATGGCTTTTTTTCGTTTATTAGGGCGCTTTAGGAGCACGCGCCCTACGCTGTATCGGATACCCCGAAACGGTGTGTTTTACAAAGTTTTTTGTTGAACTTCACGCAAAACCGTAACAAATAGGTAACGGAAATTTTTGCGTGGCAATTTAAAAGATTATGGCCACCGTAAGCGCAAAGGTTTATGAGCACCACAAGAAAGCCGATGGAACGTACAATGTAAAGATCTGCGTCCATCACAAAAGTGAAAGAAAGTTTATTGACACCAATCACTTTGTTGTCAAGAAGCAACTCACCAAAGATTTAAAAATCAAAGATCCTTTTATTGCGGACAAGGTCGAACAACAGCTAAGGGATTATCGAAAGATGATTAGCGACCTCGACGATCGATTGGATTACTTCACCGCCGAATCCTTACGAGATTACTTGCGTGATAAAGATGAGGACGTCGACTTTATCAATTTTTGTACTCAACATATTGAACGTCTAAAAAAAGAGGGACGCAGTGGTTCGGCCAAAAATCAAGCAGTAATCCGTAATAGCCTTGTCGATTATTTCAAACGTCCATCCGTTTCCATTAAGGAAATCAATTCTAACATGCTAATGGCGTATGAGCGTTATCTAAGATCCGAGCGGAAAATGACACGCTACAATCAAGATAGAAAACCTGTTGTTAAGACTGAAAAGGGATTGTCTGATAGTGGATTGCACAATCACATGAGAGATTTGCGAACATTATTTAATGCCGCAAGAGAAGTGTATAATAACGAAGACCTCGGCATCTACCGCATCAAGCATTATCCATTCAAGAAATACAAAGTTGGTTCCCCACCCCTCACCAAGAAAAGGAACAATACACTTGAACAAGTGCTGACCATAAGAGATTGTGTAACCGTCCCCGGAAGCCGTGCGGAATTGGCAAAGGAGCTTTATATGCTTTCGTTCTACCTCTGTGGCATAAATGCGGTAGACTTGTATCAAATAACAGAACGGGACGTTAGAAATGGACGTTTAGACTATAACCGATCCAAGACACAAGGCAAGCGCAAGGACCATGCCTTTATCAGTATTAGCATTGTCGATGAAGCCAAGCCTTTATTGGAAAAATATTTAGGCAAATTACGTGAACGCTATTCAAGTGCCGATGCCCTTAATTGGGCATTATGTAAAGGCATGGAGCAATTACGCAAATTGACAAGCATACCCGAAATAACTTTGTATTGGGCGAGACACACATTTGCAAACACGGCGAGGAATGATTGTCGTATGAGCAAAGACGATGTGGCTCTTGCGCTCAATCACGTTGACGAGGGTAATCGCACAACAGATATTTACATTGCCAAAGATTGGAAAATTGTGGATGACGTTCAGCGGAAAGTCATTGCACAGCTTAAAAAAGTTGAAATCAAGGTGATGAAGAAAATACAGGCAAAAAACTGAATAAAGAGCGTGGCCGCCTAATATGTAATAACTATCATCGTCGAATTGTATGAGGAATCTAATGCCCGTGCAATTCGATGGGATCATTTTTTAAAATGTAAATTCTGATTATCATGAAAACTGTGTTTTGGTTTTTTATCACTTGTATTATCGCAACAATAGGTTTCTTTGCCGCACTGTCCATGAAAACCCCATGGATTGGATTTGTTGTTGCTTTTGGTGTTTGGTTGATTTTCCTTTGGAACACGACAAAACCGAGGAAGCATTAGTTCTTTCCGCGGAGCATTACAAAATTCTCTATCAGTCCTTGACTGACTATACATCAATCAATTTGTATTATTGACGCCAATAGCATCATCGGTTGTCACAATCAATAGAGTTTTACCTGTCGGTAAACGGGTTGGACTCCACGAAAAGTTCTTCTTGAGTTGATTTTTGTTCTTCTCGCGTGGTTATTTCGAATCATTTTTATCCCAAATTCGCATCAAATTTAATTTATTAATAATGATTCTAAATAATGTGGATTTGGATTTCTCAAGAGTTGCTGCGGTGATTTTTGCAATTATAGTAAATATTGGAAGTACCACTGCTCAACAAAAGCTATGGAACGTTAGCGGATATGTCTACGACATCGATGGCAACCCTATTGAGAACGCATCAGTAACAGTGAGTAACGTCCATCTTGGGACATCGACGGACGAGATGGGTTTTTTTAATATATCCGATATCGTCCTAGATTCTATAATTGTCAAGGTGTCAGCATTAGGTTACCAACACGAAACACAGACTGTTCATAAGCGAAATGTGGTCGAAAGCAATATCACCTTTGTTTGTAAGAAAAACGAAATAGCATTGCAACAGGTAACTATCACAGCCGATAAACGAGAGCGGTTATTACAAAATACCCCCTCCGCCGTTTCCGTAATCCAATCGGAAGATGTGGAAAAATTTCGGCTATGGAATCTGGCTGACTTGGGATCAGTGGCGCCCAATGTGCACATTCAAATGACCGGCAGCGATATGCATTCTTTCTCTATCAGAGGTATTGTACCTCCGGGGGGTGCGTCGTTTGATCAACCAGTTGCGGTTTATTTAGATGGTATATTACAGTACGATATCGCCAATACTATGGCGCTTCTATATAATATCGAACGCATCGAAGTGTTAAGGGGACCTCAAGGAACTCTGTATGGTAGAAATGCGATGGCGGGGGTGATCAATATCATTACAAAAAAGCCAAACCTCGCTCAGGGTTCATTGGGTTTCGCAGAAGCAAGTATTGGAGATTTTGGTGCTCAGCGTTATGTTGTAGGAACAAGTATTCCGCTGTATAAAGATTTATCGGCTAATATAGCAGGTTTTGTTAATAAGTCAGACGGCTATTATACAAATGTCTATGATGGAAATCGATTTGATAAAAACCATCATGTTGGAGGTAGCGCTACAATAAGGTACATGCCATCCAGTGCTTGGGACATGAACATTAATTTTAAAATACAACACTCGGAAAATCATGGCACTTTTCCATTTATCCTATACGACCCCCAAAAAACAATTTATCGACATGTAACCAATCAGGATACCTCCGGAAATGAAGTTCGGGATCTTTGGAATGTGTCCCTAAGTATGAAAAACCACAACAGGTGGTTTAACATACATAGCATCACAGCTTACCAATACAGTAACCGCTTTATAAAAGATGGTCGATGGGATTTTGATTGGACTCCGCGAGACATCAACAGTTCGGTGTATGTGGATTCGCCCAACGATAATGCATCGGGAACGCTGACACAGGAATTACGTTTTGATAACAACAATCTCGGCATGCCTAACTTATATTGGACTGTGGGAAGTTTTCTCCACTATCATCAGCGTAAGGAAATAGGCGTGATACATGTTGGCGAAGACGCCGTGTTCGATGGAGATAGCTATGCGCCATATCAACTACGGACACCCTCACAATTTTATAATGCGGGAATCGCAGTTTTCGGCCAGATGTCCTATACGATCTTACCAAAACTGGAAATTACAGCAGGGTTAAGATACGATTGGGAAAACAAATTAATGTATACCCAAACCGATATGATTAAGGAAGGAACGCCTGATACCGAAATCCAGCAACGTATGCGGATACCGGGAAAATATACCGCGTTCACACATAAGGTGAATTTGAGTTTTAAACCTATGGACGCGATTATGTTTTATGGCACTTATTCCACAGGGTTCCGTGCGGGTGGTTTAAATAATCGAACAAGTATACCGGCATTTCTGACCTATGATCCAGAATTTTCAACGAATTGGGAGCTGGGACTCAAACTTAACGGTTTAGCCAATAAGTTTTCAGCTAGCTTCGCCGCATTCCATATCGACTGGCGAGATATGCAAGTCGCGATGTTTTTGCCTGGATCTACATTTGATGTAGCCCTGCAAAATGCTGGGAGGGCGGTAAGTTCCGGTTTAGAATTAGAAGTTTCGGCATTATTGGCAAAGGATCTTGAATTGGATTACGCATTTGGCTTTACTACTGGACGATATAAAAAAATGGCTACCCCGGATCCCACCAAAGGCGATGAAATAGATTTGTCAGGCAATCGACTCATTTCCCAGCCTGATTTCACGTCTATGTTGGTCGCACAGTACAGTTATCCAATAGCTCCGAAAATCATTGGTACCGCCCGGCTGGAATGGAATCATATCGGATTTCAATCTTTTGACATCGCAAACTCTATTAGCCAGCGATCTTACCCGCTATTCAACGTGAGGCTTCAAGCAAACTATCAACAGATAGGAATCGCTTTCTGGATGAAAAATATTTTCAACCACCGATATATTTCAAGTATTTATGCTTCGGGTTCACCTTTCGTTGTTCTCGGAGCCCCCGGAAATTACGGCTTAACTCTGTCTCTTAGATTTCAGAATCGATGAAGACGAATGCTAAATACGCTATTATTGGCTTATTATATTTCACACAATCCATCCCCATAGCATTTATGGGAACGGCGTTGCTAACCATCATGCGTTCGGAAGGCATTGGATTGGATAAAATTGGCTATTTATCGCTTGTTATGATTCCCTATGCCCTAAGTTTCTTATGGGCGCCACTCGTAGATCGATTTGGTAGCAGTTACTTCAAATGGGTATCCACTGCGAGTATATTGTATGCATTATTTCTTTTTCCGGCGAGCTTTCTATACGTCGATAACTTATACGGGTTGCTTATATTGTTTACCCTTGCGATCTTTTGTATGAGTGTACAGGATATCGCCATGGATGCGTTCGCAATTACATCATTAACGGATAAGGAAAAGAGTATCGGGAACGGGTTACAAGCAGGTGGCGGGTATTTTGGATTATTAATTGGCGGTGGCGGAGTACTACTTGTCTATGACCGATTGGGGTGGGATGCAACTATTACATTGCTGACTGTTGTAACACTTATTCCGGTGATAGCTACAATCCGTTATAATAAATACAGTAAGAAACCGGACACAAGATCGGACGTTTCGATACGACAAATGCTTGAATATTTTAAAGATGCTAAATTTAAAAAATGGATACCTCTTTTGCTTTTATTGAAAATCCCTGCCAATGTCGCTTTTTATTTTTCTAATCCTCAGTTGATAGACAAAGGTCTCGGTCTCGCCGAAGTCGGATATATTTTCGGTATATGGGGCATGGGCGCTGCGGTGGCTTCTGGGCTTGTCGCTGGCCTTGTTTTTAAGCGAGCAGAAATACGGACGAAGTTGATAATTGCTATTGTGGCCAATATCATAGCCATTGCCTCAGCATTTCTATTAAGCTATGTTTCATCTTCACAAACAACTATAATTATATTTCTATGCTTGGCTATGGGTAGTATGCTCGGTTTAACCGGCATGATATTAAACGATGTGGCTATGCGACATGTTCGAAGTGGCGTGGAGGCAACAGATTACTCACTGCAAAACTTTCTGTCCAGCTTATTCTATAATCCGATAATATTCGTGTCGGGATATATTGCTCAAAATTTCGGATATCCTGTCCTATTTGTATGTATTGCGGGGATAATCTTGGTACAGCTAGTTTTTATGTCAACATACAAGAGTATAAAACCGAACGAGTGGGAAGATGTTGTTTAGTGATTTTCCTTATTTATATTTTAAGCGTAATTTTAGACATATGAATCTAGATCTTATTGCCACTATGTTGATAGCAGGAGGATTGCTATTGTTATCGTTTCTACATCTCAGTAACGTGACGTCCGTTAATCGGAGAGCCAATCTATTATTTGGCATTTTTACATTTCAATGGTCGACTTTCTGGCTTGATGAGCTTTTATTTTCTGAACACCTCAATACAACAAGTGCCGTATTTATCATATTAAGGACGTTTCAATTTTTAGTACCAATAACCTTCTTTTTAAGTGTCAAATTTTATACCGAACCAGACACAAGGTTAACTTGGAAGCATGGAGGGATAGCCATTGCGCCCGCGGTATTTTTATTATATCTATTATTTAGGCCAAGCGTTAAAAACGAGTTATTTGAAGTTGGCTCTATCGTATTTTTCCTAGGGCACTCCGTATTTTACATAATATGGGCACATGCGAAAATTTTAAAACACCAGCGTGCAATTAAGTCCTTTCATTCCTATACCGAAAAAATAGACCTGCGTTGGATTAAATATATTACTTATAGCTTTATCGGATCAGCAACTATCGTCACGGCGTACAATTTTTTGACGAAAGCAGAGTCGCTCAGTATCTACATCAATCTATTCTTCGTTGCGGTAGTTTATCTAGTTGCATTTTATTCGCTTCGACAAAAGGAGATCTACCCTCAGGGAATAGAGCTCTCCGACATCGTCAGCAATAATACGCTAATTGAGCAACAAACAGACGTTCCTAAGGTCAAGGTCATAGAGGATGCTGACTTGCATCAACTAAAGGAAAAATTGCTCCGACTTATGGAACTCGAAAAGCCTTATCTCAATAGTGAGCTCAATCTTGTTAAGCTCGCTGAACAAATGAATTTAACTACCCACCAATTATCTTATTTAATAAACAACGCAATGGGAGAGAATTTCTTCAATTTTATTAATCGATATCGGGTTCGCAAAGCCAAGGAACTATTAAAAAATTCAGATTATGACCATTTAAATGTCCTCGTTATAGCTTATGAATCTGGATTTAATTCGAAAACCTCCTTTAATAACACTTTCAAAAAAATGACAAACTATACACCAACAGAGTATAGAAAAAGCAGTGTTTAGTCTTAATTATTCTACATATATAGGTGCGCTGTACCTCATTGTTTACCCCGCATTTAAGTGTGTTGATTAACAATGTAGAATCAGTCGCCACATGAAAACATTGATTACAATTCGGGTAGCCGTCTAAATGGAACGATAACTATTTGTGCGACTTTACAAACGTATACCCATAAGTTACTGGTTAATAGGTTTTTATTTCGGTTTTTGATTTGGTTCAACTTTATAACGAAGAGCGTTTTACAAATCTTATGCCTTTAGTTTTGCTGTTAAAATTTAAATTGACTTGGCTTGGCTGAACTTGCAAGTCATCAAAAAACAAAAGATAATATTAATGACAAATTTCGTTAGGGGCTCGATTTCAATCGACGCAGATTTGATTATAATTCAAGACGTATTGGTGGAGTACAAATACATTGAAGAGTGGGAAAAAGGATTCGATTCTTTTAAGGAACTTCATGTATCTAATGCAATGAAGACGATCGTGCATTGGGATATAGAACATGATATAGATTATATTTTTAGTGTGAAAGAGAACAAGGGGGGATTCTACTGGAACTTATG
The DNA here is from genome assembly GCF_900112315.1 of Parapedobacter composti. GTDB lineage: Bacteria > Bacteroidota > Bacteroidia > Sphingobacteriales > Sphingobacteriaceae > Parapedobacter > Parapedobacter composti. The sequence goes on from NZ_FOLL01000012.1 coordinate 150,705, forward strand.
GTAGGTGATTTAACCACACGCCTCAATGAAAAATATAATTTGGAGGCACAGCAACACTACGTTGATAACGTACTCTGTCGTATCAAGTCCATATCGGAGAGACTACAAGTCGCTACAAAACAAGTGATATATACGAGTTAAACGAAATGGAAAAAATGCGCTTGGATTTGATGCTATAGCTACGAGTTTTGCCAGTGTAAGCTTCCCCGAAAAAAAGACTGTTAGAGAATAGAAAATGATTGATAACTTTAACAGTGTATTATGAAAGGGAAACGATTCAAACCGGAGCAGATCAGTAAGATCCTTAAGGAATTCGAGGCTGGTAAAAGCGTTCAGGAAATCATGTAATCTTCCCTAAAAACAGCTACGATTATTAATGTAGTTTTATAATTTTAGGGACAATGAAAAAGAGCAATTTCAGCGAGGCGCAGATCATCAAGATTC
>NZ_FOLL01000036.1 GCF_900112315.1 Parapedobacter composti
TACAATAACGAAAGGCCACATTCATCGCTGGGGCAGTTGACACCGACAGAGTTCCTGTTGAAATATGGAAAACTCTCCGAGTTTCCCACATTCCAACAGGATAGCAATAGCAATTCTGATTGGAATTCTTTAGTTTTGAATGTAGCTAGCTAAGGGAAGATTACAGGAGCACTCAGCTTCAATTTTGCACGTCACCGCCAATTGAGGCAACACGCTGTTACCAGCTGGCGTTCTTGTCCACCGTGTCTGTAAACCATTGTCTTTGTTGAGTTTTACTGTCATTGTCGTGTCGGCTTGTGTGTAGGGTGTTTTATTTTTTTTGAAGCGTTGGAAAAAATATTTTGAAATTCTTTTGGGGTGGAAAGGTGGAAGCTCTTTTGCAAGCTTTGGTCTGTGCTTGGGCTTGTGGGGCTTGCAAATGTGCTTACACCTGTGCGATGGCTTTTAGTCCTTTCCATTTATTGTAATCATTATTTCTCTGAAACTTTCCAGTCCTGCTTCAAGGTTTTCAATTATTTCTCCTGCTAAAACGTCTGGGTCGGGCAAGTTGTCAAGGTCGGCAAGTGATTTGTCTTTTATCCAAGTAATGTCAAGCGATGTCTTGTCACGGTTGATGATTTCATCATAAGTGAACTTTCTCCAACGTCCTTCTGGATTTGTGTCTGCGTTATAAGTTTCTTTTCGTTTGTGTCTGTTGTCGGGATTGTAGCAATTGATGAAGTCTCTGAGGTCTTCAAGTTTTAGCGGATTCTTTTTCAGTGTAAAATGAATGTTGGTTCTGAAATCGTATATCCAAATGTCCTTTGTCCAAGGTTGTTTTGATGCAGGTTTGTTGTCGAAGAAAAGCACATTTGCTTTAACACCTTGTCTGTAAAAAATACCTGTCGGCAAACGTAGAATTGTATGCAAGTCGGTTGTTTCCATTAATTTTTTGCGGACTGTTTCACCTGCACCACCTTCAAATAAAACATTGTCGGGCAAAACAACTGCTGCCTGTCCAGTGGATTTCAACATTGTTCTGATGTGCTGAACAAAGTTTAATTGCTTGTTACTCGATGTTTCCCAAAAGTCTTGTCGGTTGTAAGTGAGTTCGTCTGTTTCCTGTTCTCCTTCTTCGTTGGTAGCTGTCATGCTGCTTTTTCTCCCGAATGGCGGATTGGCTAAAACATAATCAACTCGCAAACCACTGTCCGAAATCAAAGCATCAGCAGGAGAGATGAAGTTCTCACTTTCAAAATCTCCGATATTGTGTAAAAACAAATTCATCAAACACATTCTTCTTGTGTTTGGCACAATTTCATTTCCGAAAAATGTTTTGTGTTTTAAAAAGTGTTTTTGCGTTTTATCTAATTTCTGTTTTGCAATAAAGTCATAAGCCGCCAAAAAGAAACCACCAGTTCCACAAGCAGGGTCAGCAATGGTTTTCATGGGTTCAGGTTGCACACATTCCACCATTGCACGAATCAATGCTCTTGGCGTAAAATATTGACCTGCACCGCTTTTGGTATCTTCTGCGTTCTTCTCTAAAAGTCCTTCGTAAATGGTTCCCTTTATGTCTGCTCCAAGTGTTGCCCACTGCTCTTTATCAATCATGTCAATGATTTTGTAAAGCATGGCAGGTTCTTTAATCTTGTTCTGACTTTGAACAAAGATTTGTCCTAAAACACCTTTCTGTCTTGAAAGCACATTCAGCGTTTTGGAATAATGTTGTTCCAGTTCATCTCCACGTCTTGAAGTCAAGCTTTCCCAATTATGTTCTGTTGGGATTGGCAGCTTTCTGTTGTAGGGTGGTTTGCTGAATTCATCAGCCATTTTCAAAAACAGCAAATAGGTAAGTTGTTCTAGGTAGTCACCATAACCCACGCCAATATCTCTTAACGGATTACAAAAACTCCAAACCTTACTTACTATTGCCGATGTATTTTCGTTGCTCATTATTTAATTTTTTGCATTCTTAATTTCATTTGGTAACCAATGGTCAATGACATATCGTCTAAAGGCTAAAAATTCATTTTCAACATCTTTCAAATCTGCCATAAACTTTGTAACAATTGTTTTAATTGCTACGGTTTGTTCTGCTGGTGTTGGATTGTCTACAAAGGCAGACTTGAGGTCTCTTCGCAAATCATCAATTATTTTTTTTCTTCTATCCTTTAAATAGGTTCGGTCTATACGACAAGTATTAATTGTGTAAGTGAACTTAGCATCAGCAGATGTTATGTTTCCATCATCATGGAAGGCAATTCTTCCATAAGGATTAGTCACTTCTGGATTAATTAATTCAGGATTTTCGTGAACATCATATCCATTGCTTAATGTGTTTATATTTCTAAGATTAGTATTACTTACTGTTAGTGTGGATTGCGGTGGTGTTATTTGAAAGTTTGTGCTTTTATATTCATTGCAATATGCACAGGCACTTATCAAGTTATCCCATGAATATGCAAGCCAGTAATATGTCTGTTTTGGTCTGTAATGCTCTACATGAAATGATTCAACCTTCTGTTCACAGTAAGCACATTTATTTTTATAAAGAGAAATTAATTGCCTTTTAATGTCACGAGTCTTATATCTGGAATTATAAACATTTGTGTCAATGAAGGCACCATTTGCTATCAATTCAAATCTTCTTTTATTAGTAGTTTGTGCAGTCCTTGAAACATTTCCAGGATGGAAATTAACCTTCCTTGGCGGTCTCAAAGATGGAGGTGTTTGATTCATTGATAGATTTTTGTTAATCTTTATCATTTCTTCTTAAGTTCTTCTTTAAGGATATTTTCAATTAAGTCATCAACTTCTTTGTCGCTAATGAATACTTTGCCTTGGTCTTTCTGTTTTTGCAATTCTTCTTCAATCTTTTTTGCAATTCTACTTTGTAAGAAGCTATCACTTGTATCAACTGATTCAGTTTTACTTGAAATTCTTGCATCTTCCAAGCCAAATAATGGAGAGGTAGCAAGAGAATTGAGCATCATGTGGTCAAGATTCTTCTTGAAATACGCTTCACTTGAACTGGTCTTTCCAGTTTTAGGATTCCTATAAATTCTATATATAACTGCTTCTTCTGATGCTCCCTGAATGATTGTTGGACTATGCGTTGTAAATACAAATTGGATATTTGGAAAGAATGTTCTCAACTGACCAATTATTCTTCTTTGCCAGATTGGATGAAGATGTAATTCTATTTCATCTAGTAAAACAACCCCTTTGAAATCTTCAAGTCTGCTAATTTTTGGTTGTGATTGCTGAAACCTATAAATCAAATCTGAGACCCAAACCATGATGTTTTTATAACCTTCTGAAAGTTGGCTGAAAGAAAGTTCAAAACCTTTTTCTTTGAATTTTACTCCTTTTGCTGAAACATCAATTTCAACATTACTTTCCAAAAGTTCCTGAAATAAATTTTGAATTGTTTTTAATGGAATCCAGTTTGGCAAGTCCTTTTCTTCACCTATCATGTTTTGCGAATCCAAACGCTTTTCCATTTCAAGCAAAAAGGTCTGGTTCATCAATCTTTCTGGGCTGTATAATTGTAAGTCAGCATCATACAAAGACATAAAACCGTATTGTTCATACTTATCGCTACTATATCTACCACGATGAACGCCAAATGCATAGAAGTTTTTTAAATGAACAATCTTTTCCCCGCCATACCTAGTGCCGTCTGTGTCTCTTGAATTAAGACGTGCTGAGCTATTTGCCTTTATTATCTCTTTGATTTTACCGGTATATTCAAAATTTGTGTTTTTGTCGATTTCTCTACCGTTAAAGGCGAGATGAAGAGCCATTAGAACTAATGATTTTCCGTCACCGTTTTCACCAAGTAAATACACTTCTTTTGCTCCTTTTATTTCTCTGAATTCAATGCTTTCTATTGAAAAGAAATTCTTTACACTGAAAGAGTCTATGTATGAGTAATTGTTTTCTTGAGCAATTTTATAAATCTCACTTAGTTGTCTATTTTGAACGAAAATATCATTTAGGTCTTTCAATAATTTTTGCTTGTAGGTGTAAACAGTATACGGGTCAATATTTTTTAGAAGTTCTTCTTTCTCAATTTGTCTTGAAATGTCAGTTTGCTGTTCAAAGATTTCAATGAATGAGGGGATATTGAATGTCGTTGAACTAAGATTCAATTTCTCTTTAGCAAGTTCAGTGAAGCGGTCTTTTACATTCAGAACAATTTTATTTTCCTTTTCTTCTTTTAGTTCAAACGCAATACTCCAGCCTTCTCTGTCTAGCAGACTGTTTACATATTGTTTCAATATTTTTAAAAGGTCAGATAGTTGCATGTTTTAATTTTGATGATTTTTCACTCTTTGCTACTTTCTCCTTCTTCTCAGGCTTCCCGTTTCCTTTTGCTGCTCTTATTCTCTCCAACAACTTCTCAGCAGGTTCATCATTGGAGTCTTGCGGAACGAGTTTCCCTTCAAATGCTTTTTTAATGATGCTCAAACGCAAGGCTTCTGCCTGTTGCAAACTGCTTTCTATGGTTTCTTCAATCTTATCACAAACGGAAAGGCGAGATTCGATTTCCTGAACGATTAAATTTTGTTCAACTGGGGAACATTTAAAAATGGGATATTCTGCTAATTCTTCAAATGACACTCTGGGTCTATCGCCTGACGTTTTTTGATTAGCAAATCTTACAAAATCACGTTGATGCAAAATGTATTTTAATAGTTCAGGGTTAAAGTCGTTTAAACATTCCATTATTATAAATTCACCTGAACATACTCCATCAAATTCAGCTTTATAGACTTTATTTAGGTAAGGTCTCATTCTGCCATACAAAACGTGATTAACCTTGAATGAATTTCCTGCACTCTTGAATTGGTTGAATTGATAAGTCATAAATGGTTTCAGTGCATTTGATTCAATACAATCCATTCCAATAAATTTTGATTCAGGCATTTCTGTTGGAAGTGCTTTAATACTTACTTTTCTAACTATTTCTCCAAGAGTAGTTTTTGTCCAACCTTTTGGCAACTCTCCATCTTTAACATCTTTATTCGTCAACTTCCCTTCAAATGCCCATTTCAAAACAGACTCTCGATAAACTTTTAATTGTTGTTTGGTTGTTTCTAAATACTCAATGCCTTTATCAAGGTCGGTGAGTAATTGTTCGAGTTTGGCAATTATTCTTTTTTGCTCGTTAAGTGGGGCAATTGGAACTGGCATTTGTGAATATTCAGAAATCCAAAACCGCTTGTGTGTTTCGCCTTTTAGGTGAATGGTTTGCATGTAATAATATGCCAACTTGATATTCACTAAATCACAAGTAGGTTGTAAAATCTTCATTGCTGATGATTTTACCTTGAAAGGAAAATTCACAAACTGTGTTGCAGTTGTAAAGTCATCAAAAATTATCGTAGGCAATTTGGTGAAAATGCCGTCTGTTTCGTTGGTGTAACCTTTTATAAATGATTTACCTGCGGTCAATACTGGTGTTGGGTAATTATCTTTGTATTCAGTTGACGTTACGATATAGTTAGTCGGCTGGATATAATCCAACAAATCTTCAAACTTGGCAATCGTCCAGCCTTTTGGTATTGTCTCTAATTCAATCATTCTACAATTCTTCTTGCTCGAATTCGGGCATTTCTAAATATTTTTTTCCGTCAAGCAAGTTGCCTGTTTTCTTTTTGTTTGTGCCGCCCCATTGCTTGAAGAAGAAAGCAACATCCTTTTTTTCGCATTGTTGCTTTATATCTAAAACCCATTCTTTTTTCATGGGTCTTGGTTTTCTTCCGCTTTCACCACCAACAATAACCCAATCAATGTTTTTTAAATTGAGTTTTGGTAATGGACCAATCAATGGTTCACAACTTAAAAATTTAGTTCTTGCATTGGACTGTCTTAATAGGTCAATGCGTTTCATGGCTTTCTCATTTTCTACAGAAACACCCATCCAAATGTTATGCGACCAGTCAAGCCAACCTTCTTTATCGTAGTATAGCATTACATCAGCTCTTTTGGTTAATACTTGAAAAACGTGTTGTGGATTTTCTTTCATCACCCTGAAAACCTTTTGAATAAATTCAATTGGAACATCTTTGTGAAATAAATCACTCATTGAATTCACAAAAACAACTTTTGATTTTTTCCAAGTGTAAGGAGTAGCTAATTCGTCTTCATGTATAGTAAGTTTAAATTCATTCTGATATTTTTCTACACCCATTGCCTTCAAACGCTTTGCCATAACTTCTGCATAGCAAAACTTACAGCCTGCTGAAATTTTATCGCAACCCGTAACTGGATTCCAAGTCATTTCTGTCCATTCTATGCTTGATTGTGCCATGATTATTTGGTTTTAATTTGGTAAATATCACTTTCCTTTAAGCGATGAATATTTGTAATTTTCTTATTGAACTTTCCAACTATTTCAATCTTGTCTTTTATTTCTTCAATGACTTCAATATAAGCCCTTGTTGGAACTCCATTGAGTAAAGCGTGTTTCATGCCGTCCAAATTATTACTGATTTTTCTTGTTAGAATAGCCTTTTTTAGCTGGTCTTTGTAGTCATTAATTCGAACTGTATTTGTTTCTGTATAAAAGAGGGTATTGGGTTGGTAGTCATTATACATACTGAAATTAGATTCTCCTGATAGTTTATCTTTATCCCAACATACTTTTAAAAACTTTTCCATTCCTAACGTATGCCCAGTGCCGAAGATTAAACCGTAATAGTTTGAACCCTTTTTGATTGTAAATTGATGCAGGTAAAACTCGGTGTTCTTTGGAATCAGCGTTCGGAAATAATTTGCAACATATTTATGACACTCTTTGGGTTTGCTCTCATCAAAGTTGATTCTGTTGGTTTCAAAATACTTTAGAATATAAGGGTGTTCCTTGAAACGTCTGATGAATGATGAAGAAATAAAGAATATGAAGTCCGTTCTTGGAGATTCTGTTAGCTTTTTAAAAACATCATTATCTACTTCCTTAAATCCGTATTGGTCAAGTAAGATGAACTTTCCATATTTTGGATTATTTAGAATTGTGGAGACTGTTGGTCTTTCAAATACTTCTTTGAAATCGAAACTTCCATAACCCACATTGTAAACACATTCACTTCGTCCGCAATTTGATAAGCACTCAGTTAAATGGTTTGTAACATTCGTTTCTAATAATGTTCTTTTGCTTTCAATCTTTTCATTATATCCAAAAACCACTCTGCCTTTTGGAACTTTGCTGCAAAACATTTGGTCTTCGCCTTTTGCTTCATCCAATAGAATTAGCGGGCTTCCATGATTATTTTCTGAATCAATTCCGCTTCCAGCAAAGAAGTCATAAATAAAGACCTTCTCAACAAAAGGGCTATGAATGAACACGGGAAGCCACTCTTTGAAACATTCTCTGAATATTTCAAGCTTTAGTTTTGTTGCATCATCAAATGCTTTTTTGTTAATGTCTTTAGCCATTTTATGCTGCCAGTGCTTCGTTTAGTTCGTTAATAATTTCATCCATCTGCTCTCCAAACAATTGCCACATTTTGCCTTTGCCACCTTCTGCATCAAAAGGCGTGTAGTCCAAATCGTCAGCATCTAAATGTATGCTTGTGGCAATATGGTCTTTAATCATTCTCAACCATTGCATTTGTTCTTCGGTAAATCGGTTGTGTTGTCCTGCATTCTTTTTCAAAATCCAGTCACGGAAATTCAAATCCACTTTGTTTGAATAATCTATCAATGTGGAATCAACTCCCGAAATTCTGCGGAGCAATGAAACCAATGCAATCAATTCAGATTTTGGGCTTCCTGTAGCTTTTTCCAATTGCTCATAAGCACGCCAAACTTGCATAGGTGCAAGTAAAGGTCTTTCTAACTTCAATTTCTCCAATACTTCCTGAATCATTTTGTAATTCAGTTCACGTCTGCGATAGGGTTGAGTGTAAAATATTTGTAAAGCTGTGATTTCGTCCTGATGTTGAGCAATCCATGTTTTAAAATCTGCAACAAGGTTTTCTGCTTTCTCTTTGCTGTCGGTTGCCCAGCCCTTATTCAGTAAAGTATCAGGGTTTGTTATGTCTATGGTTTGTTCGTGTGCCCTGCGAACATTGTCTATATACTCACGCAAGTCGCTACTATGAAAAACATTTGCTGCTTTATCTTTCAGTTCGTCATGCAATTTGTTGAATGCTTCTTCTTTTGCCATTGGAGATTCTCCCGCCATTTCAGTTTCAACTTTGGCTTTCAAATCGTCCAACACATCAGGATTATATGCCTGCAACAATTCGTTTACTACTTGCTTTAGGGTTTTGCCTTCTGCCTTTTCGCTGAATTGTTGTTTTTCCTGCTCTGTAACTTGCTTTTCTAATCTTGTTAAGCGGTTTGCCAATGAAGAAAACAATTCTTCATCACGGTTTCCAACGGCAATTGCACCTAATAAATCTTTAAGCGGAACGCCTGGCTTTTTCTCTAATGGTCGGCTATCACTTTTTATGCTTTTGGTTACGCCAACGGCATCCACAATTACAAAGTGGTCTTTGGTGTATTTGGCTGTGGGTGTTACTTTTCTTAAATCGTCAAGGGTAATGATTCTCGTTCCCCTGCCTTTCATTTGTTCAAAGTAGTTTCTACTTCTTACATCTCGCATAAAAAGCAGACATTCCAAAGGTTTTACATCTGTTCCAGTGGCAATCATGTCAACCGTTACTGCTATTCTTGGGAAATAGTCGTTTCGAAACTGAGCCAAAACAGACTTAGGGTCTTCGTCTTTGTTTCGGTAAGTAATCTTTTTGCAAAAGCTATTTCCTTCTCCAAATTCTTCTCTCACAATGTTGATGATGTCGTCAGCATGTGAATCTGTTTTGGCGAAGATTAAAGTTTTCGGAATCTCAAATTCTCCTTTGTCCGTTAAGCGGTCGGGAAATATTTCAGGTAAATGCTCTTTAAAAGTTTTGATGATTAGCCTGATTTGATTGGGATTTACAATTTCCTTGTCAAGTTGATTGGCTGTGTAGTTTTCGTTTTCGTCTTGCAGTTCCCAACGCTTTTTCCTTGATAGCTTTTCTCTGCGTTCTACATATTCGCCTTTCCAAATTGTTCCACCTTGTTGCGTGATTTGTGTTTCAATCAGAAAAACATCAAAGCCAACATTTACTCCGTCTGCAATGGCTTGTTCGTGGGTGTATTCACTCACAATATTCTGATTGAAATAACCAAAGGTTCTGTTGTCGGGTGTTGCCGTTAAACCAATTTGAAAAGCATCATAGTATTGAATCACTTGCATCCACAAATTGTAAATACTGCGGTGGCATTCATCAATTACAATGAAATCGAAAAATTCAATCGGCAATTTTTCATTGTAAACAACTGGCATAGGTTCTTTTGGTTGCCAGCGTTCATTTGGATTTTCTTCTTCGGCTGCTTCTTCTAATTCCGTTCCTTTCAGAATAGAATAAAGTCTTTGAATGGTACTGATATAAACATGATTGTCGGTAGGCACATAGCTTGATTTCAAGCGATGCACTCCATACAATTCAGTAAATTTTCGGTTATCGTCATTTGGCAGAAACGACATGAACTCTTGTTCTGCCTGTTCTCCAAGGTTTTTGGTGTCAACCAAAAACAAAATGCGTTTTGCTTCTGTGAATTTCAACAAACGGTAAATGAAGGAAATCGCAGTAAAGGTTTTGCCTGAACCCGTTGCCATTTGAATTAAAGCCTTTGGCTTAAATTCTTTGAACGAGCTTTCCAGTTTTGTGATTGCGTTTATTTGGCAATCTCTCAAACCTTCGGTTTGCAAAACAGGAATGTCCAACAAACTTGCCCGAAGTGATTTTTCAGTCTTCAGCCAAGTCCTGAAAGTTTCAGGTCTGTGAAAAGTAAAAACTGGTCTTGAACGTGGCTTTGGGTCTCGGAAGTCCGTGAATCTTGTTACATCACCTGTGCTTTCATACACGAAAGGCAATGGGTCGTTATTCAGATATTTTAGTTTGCTGTTAGCATATTCATTTGATTGTTCTTCAACAGTTGTCAGTCGGTGTCCTTCTTCTTCTCGTTTTGCTTCAATTACTCCAACTGGCTTTTTATCAATGAATAAAACGTAATCTGTTTCTTTTCCGTCCTGTGTCAAATAGTAGCGAACAACCACACCGAGAGCAGCATTCAGGTTTATTTTGTCTTTGTCCTGAATAACCCAGCCGCAAGCAATCAATTGCTTGTCAATGTTATCTCTTGCTATTTGTTCCGGGTCTTGATTCACTTTTACTTAAATATTTACAGTTTTTAGTCGGTTAAAATACGCAAAATAAACCTTGTTTTCGTTGTTGAACTCGGTCTTTTGTGCGTTGGCAAAATTGGCTCTTTTGGTTTTGCCTGTGTATCGGCTTGCGGGTAGGGGCAAAACCAAATGTGCCAATGCGGGCTGGCAGAATTTCAAAATATTTTGTGCGGTGGGAAAAAAAATAAAACTCAGAAGGGTCGGCAATGAGTGTCGGCTTACTCGTTGTCCGTTTGTTATATCGTTTCTATGTCTTTGGTCACCTGTCAAAATGGTTTACTTTTTTCTCGTTTAAGTTCGTGTCTGTCTGCTGTGTCGTGTCGTTTTACGCTTGCTGGTAACGTGCCGGCGGCTTTGCGAAGTTTCGGTCAGAGCGCAGCTCTAGGACCGGAATTTTGCAAAACCGCTTGATGTACGAAGTCCGCGCAGCGACTGAGTGCATCAGGCGGTGAAAGCCGCCGGCACGATGTGACGCAAGGAGCGTAGCGGATTGCGTCACATCTAGTAAATACACGCAACTCTCTCTGTTAATTGTGTTTTGTAGAGAATTGTTAATCAATGTATTGACTTGGTTTTCTGTATTGCGGATTTTATTA
>NZ_FOLL01000039.1 GCF_900112315.1 Parapedobacter composti
ATTTCATTATAATATATTGACATTGGATTAATAGATTTAATCTTATCAATATGCTTAATTAGTTCACGAACTAACATTCCTAGAATTTCTTTTATTGACTTCATTTCTTATTGTCCTAAGTGTTTTTCTAATGATTTAATTAAGTCCTGTTCCGCGCCCTGTCTTTGGCCGTGCCCTCTATCTCTGCCCATCTTGGATGTTACCTCTATTCTCTTCTGAACACTTTGTCTTAGCTCTTTTAACGGAATCTGTAGTTCTTCTTTCGAATATTTCCCCAAATCTTGCACTCTGGGCAAAGTACCATGCACTTTTCCAGTAGCATCTAAGCTTGGTAATGCTTTTGTTCTTAGCGATATTCTACTTAACGATGAAACTTTCAGTTTTCCCCCAATCCACTCCATCGGATTACCAGTGATCATTGGCGGTTTAATCCTTCCATTGTTATCAACCTCATACGTAATCCCTGTCTCGGAGTCAGTATAGGTAAGTGGATTAAAAAGACGATATACCCACTCTATGGGATTATAGATAGGAGCATAGATTTGCTCGCCCACCAGAGGCATTAACTCAAGGGTGTTCTTCTTTTTCTTAGGATCATCTTGGTCATCTTGATCATCATCCTCTCCCATCGCCGCACGCAACTTCGCCCAGCCCAACAACGCCTGCTTGTCCTGTAGGCTGCTGAAGTGCGCCACAAACCGCCCATCCGGGTCGATGAACCTTATCGGGTTGTCGAACGCATAGTTATACGGCGAATGCCTTCTCATCTGTTCAGCCAGCGGGTCAACCGTATTCCACCTCCCTATCACCGGGTCGTACAGCCTCGCGCCGTAGTCGTACTGCCTTCCGCGGATTTTTCGCGTTCCCGCCGTTTTCCTTACAGCCGGATTTCCGCTTGCTCAAAGAACGTCTACACCCCAAAGATAGGTTTTTGGCGGATTCGTCGGCCACTGTTTTTACTGCTTTTTGGGTTCGTGCTTTTAGGGTTAGCCGTCCGTCGCAGCAAAGGTAGCCTTCGAATGACGGGCAGTAAAGGGCTTTCGCGGCATAAATGCTCGCTGCGCTCCGCTTTATTCCACGGTCCCTTGACAGCCCGCCCTTCTCCCGCTTTCGGTGGCTTAACGGAAAGCAACCCCGGAAGTGTGCCTGCTTGGACGCCGGAAAGGCAGCCCCCGCTGCGGGTGGACGGGCTTCGGTTGCGGGATGGCCATGTGCGGCACGTCCTTCCGCAGCGGGGCTTCAAAGGGGTTTGGGGATTGGAAGATTCCCCAATGGATACGTGCCATGCTGCCGCAGGCCAAAGCTCTTCTACTTCATCGATATGGCCGTCAGGGACAACAAGGCCAAACAGGCTTATGCACAGTAACGAAAAAGCCCGGCGCAAATGGCCGGGCTTGATAGGTCATCCTGACTTAGTGATTACAGATATTATTTTTTGCGCAACCTAATCATCTGCCCACCCGGATAATCCAGTTCAAAGGTGTAATTTTTACCCGGAATAGGCTTCAATTTACCCTTATACGGTTTTTTGTCGGTATTATATATGTGCAGTATCATATATGCCTGCTCTAACCACTCCTTACCTATCTCAATTTCGTAGTTTAAGACTTTCTGATTTCCCCGGGTCGTATATTCGTTATACTCAAACTTCAATAATAGTTTGATGCTGTCATCCAGAGACAACAGATGGTCCCGGTCATTTTTAGCCAACGACAAAGCGCCTGGGTGATAGGATATCGGCACTGATTTTACGCCTGTGCCCGAGTCAAGTATCACAATCTCCGGCCGGTAGATGGTTTTAACAATATCGCCGTCTATAGTGATTATAAAGTCACTCCCCTTACTTCCCTCTCTATCTTGGGCCAAGAGCGCTATATGGCTCAACACGACCAACATAAGCAAGATTATCCTTCTTTCCATTGTTAGTTTCTCAATATACGTATCACTGTTTTACTTCTTAGTTCTATGACCGGATTGGTGTTCCTATCATAAATGGCTATACCATTGGGCCGATTGGGTATATTTAGTGTCCCATTTGGACCAATAGTGACACTTCCGGACTGAAGAGTGCCTAATGGCCCCACAATGATATTGGTGCCGAACTGGCTAAATGTGCTCCGGTCCGTGTTTGATGGCAGACTGGCCGATTGAGGGAATACCATTGAGCCAACTTGCTGAACAGTGGTGGGGTGGGAATGGATAGATGCTTCGGCTTGCCCATAACCTCCCGGCAAGCTTGGCAAAGTAGCATTTGCCGTCTGCACCCCATTTGCCGAGACCACAGGCAGCGGCCCTGTTTTTCCCCTGACTACTTTACCGTCACCTAACACAATAGACGACTCTTCTCGTAAACCGCCATTTGCTGTAGTTCTATTCAGAACATTCAGACTTTCGGTTAATGCGGCATCACTTGGCAACTCTACTGCCGAATTTAGTGTACTGACATCGGTAGTTCCTCCGCCTTTATCTGTTTTCGAAACGGCTTTTGCTTCGTATCCACCCTACCAAGTACATCTTTTCTGATTAACTGAGTGCCCGTAGCTTTACGCCCAAAATAATATTGGTTATGAAAGAGCGGAGAGAATACATGTTCACCCTTGTCCGCCAATGGCGCGAGAGTGGTTTGACCCGGAATGAATTCTGCATGCAGCATGGTGTCAGTTTAAGTAAGTTCAGTTACTGGATTGCCCGCTGGAAAGAAGACCAGCCCGGCGGTGGCGACGGTTTTATCCCGATGGGTCGGCCCAGGACTGCAGGCCATCCTGTTTTATCGGTTATTTATCCCAATGGTGTACGGCTGGAAGTACCGTCTGCCGACTTGGGGTTATTGTCCAGGTTGATTGCCCTTGCCTGATGTTCAGCCTTGGTTCATCGCACCGTTATTACCTGTACGGCGGCCATTGCGACATGCGGAAAAGTTTTGACGGGCTTTGTGGGCTGGTGTCCACAGGGCTTGGTCGAGGGGCTACGGGCGGGGATGTATTTGTGTTCCTGAACCGCCGGCGCACACACATGAAACTGCTTCACTGGGAGCACGGCGGGTTCGTGCTGTATTATAAAAGGCTGGAGGGTGGTACTTTTCCATTACCGAAGCACAGCGGGGCGGGCGGTGAGATCGACTGGAGCGAGCTGGTGCTGATGGTAGAGGGGATCGTTGTGGAGAAGAGCCGGCGCCGACACCGCTTTTTACTTAAAAAAGTGGGCTGAAACAGCCATAAACATTGTTTTTTGCTTGTGTGACCTATTGGTTATTCGTATCTTTATGCCATGCAAGCGGCACTGGAAAACCTATCTAAAGAAGACCTTTTACGGGTTGTTTCCGACCGTGATAAAGCCCTGGCCGACCGTGATGAAAAGATAGATTCCCTTACCAGCGAACGTGACCGTTTAAAGGCCCAGGTGGAGATGCTGCGCCGGATGCAGTTCGGCCAGAGCCGCGAACGCTTTGAGGGCGACCCTAACCAGACATCCCTGCCATTCGATGTGGAACCCGCTGCGGCAGAGCAGCAGGGGGAAGAGATAAGGCAAAAGATCGAATATGTACGCAAGCGTCCCAACCACAAAGGGCGTGCGAAACTACCTGAGCACCTTCCTGTCGTGGAAATCGAGATCCATCCCGGAGGCGACCTGTCGGATATGGTATGCATCGGCAGGGAAATCACCGAGGAACTGGAGTGCGAGCCAGCGAAGTTCTATATCAACCGGTATATCCGCTACAAGTATGCCGCTAAGAACGGTGAAGGCGTAACGATTGCCGAACTTCCCGAGCGGGTCATCGACAAAGGTATCCCCGGCGCGGGCCTGCTGGCGATGATCCTGACCGGTAAATACGTGGACCACTTGCCGCTCTACCGCCAGAAACAGCGCTTCGCCAGGGAAAACATCCGGATACCTTCCTCCACCATCGAGGGCTGGACCAAAGAGGCGCTCATCAAACTGCACCCGCTGTATGAGCAGCTCATCTTCGACACGAAAGCAACAGGTTATTTACAGGTTGACGAGACCCCTATAAAAGTGCTGGACAGCGATAAGAAAGGTGCCGCCCACCAGGGATACTATTGGGTGTACCATGCCCCGCTGGACGAAACGGTACTGTTCGACTATAGCCCTACCCGTGGCGGCAGCGCGCCATTGCCCATATTGGGAAACTTCAAAGGCTATCTCCAAAGTGACGGGTATGCGGTATACCAAAAGTATGGCGAAAAGAAAGGAGTGACACACCTGGCCTGCTGGGCACACGCAAGAAGAGAGTTTGAGCGCGCTTTGGATAATGACAAAGCCAGAGCTGAAAAAGCGTTGCTCATGATCCAGCAGCTCTACACGGTGGAAAGGAAGGCCCGGGAAGAAGGACTGACCGCCGAACAGACCAAAGAACTCCGTCTGAAAGAATCCCTTCCGGTGATCAACGAGCTGGGCAAATGGATCTTTGAAGAGATCAAATCCACCCTGCCCAAGAGCCAGATCGGCAAGGCCATGGCTTATGCCTACGCTCGCTGGGATGCGTTATCCGCTTACCTGTATGACGGGAATCTGCAGATCGACAACAACCTTGTTGAGAATGCCATCAGGCCTGTCGCCCTCGGACGGAAAAACTACCTGTTCGCCGGATCCCACGAGGCTGCGCAGCGCGCGGCGATGATCTATTCGTTCTTCGCCATCTGCAAGAAGCACGAGGTAAACCCGTTCCAATGGTTGAAACACACATTGCAGAACATCATGTCCATCAACCATAAAAACTTAAAGGACCTCTATCCCCAGAACTATAAGGATATTGTTCAAAAATCAAACATGTAGTTAATAGGGCGGATACTTTGCTTCCTTATTATCGGTTACCACATACCTCTTGGTCATCGATGCCATCAGTACCAATCTTTTTTCCATTGATATCATAAAGGTCTCCGACAAACATCCCGTCAACATCGATAAACCGTATTGGATTATCAAAGGTATAACTGTACGGACTCCATCTCCTTGATACTTCAGACATGGGGTCTACGCTGCCGAAACGCCCAATGACCGGGTCATACCGCCTCGCGCCGTAATCGCACTACTGTATCATCCGATATTTTCATACTAAATATCCAACACCTCCTTTGTCTCAAAAGGATAGGCATAAAACCGCTTTCGCAGTTTGATTTTACTTTCCTCTAATGGCAAATCCATATTCGGAACAAGAAGGCTGGTTACGACAAACTCTTGGCCACTTTTTAATCGAATAACGGAATAATTATAATTATCCCACGGCATCCACTGATAAGTTATACCTGAAAGAGCGAACGACTTATTGCGCTCAATTAATTTAATGTCATCAAAACTGAAGTTATATTTCTTTCCTTTTACATTGATTGTAATGCTTTTCTCTAGAAGATTGCAATAAAATGCTCGTCCTTCATTTAACCAATAATAGGTCAGGTGAATGAGTAATTGAGGTATAAAAAATATAAGGAATGCAAAAAAGCATACCAAATTATACAATCTTATATCATGCAAACCAAACCGATATCTTAAATAATAAGTAAGTCCATAAAAGCATATTGCATAAATTAAAATTGGCCATCCATTTTTTATGTGATTGGCAAGAGAAATCTTATAGGTGTATGTCATCTTATCTTCTTAAATTTAGCCAATTGCTTATCAAAGTGCGGTAAAAGTGATCAAAACTTGAATGTACTTGAGGAGCAATGATGTCATATCCTTTTTCCAATACATATGTCTCAGCTCCTACGGTGACCGCTAATGGTCCTGCTCCTCTTATGAATCCTAACGACAACGAGATACCGCCGCCGGTAATTCGGTATCCAAATCGAGTTCCACTTATTTTTCCATTATAATAACTAAAACCATCAATAATTGCCGAAGACACTCCTGCTGCTGTCCCGATATTTGAAATGACGTTCCCGATTCGGCCAATAGCCGTCATCGGAGCTGTGACTGATGTCATAGCTTCGTTTCTAAATAAAGAAAGGTTACGTCCTGTTAAAAGATAATTACCATTTATACCTTTACGGTATCCTTGTTTGTATAAATTAGTACTCAGATATTTATCCCATGAATTGGCTCCTAATCCTGCAAATCCCAATCCAATCCCTATTTCACCTAGATAGAAGTTTTCTTCGCCTGAATTGTTTTTCTTTTCTCCCTTATCCTTATCATCCCCATCCTCCTCCCTGCCGGACAGTTCGTCCTCCCGGCTCTCCGTGTCTCCCATCGCCGCACGCAACTTCGCCCAGCCCAACAACGCCTGCTTGTCCTGTAGGCTGCTGAAGTGCGCCACAAACCGCCCGTCCGGGTCGATGAATCGAATCGGGTTGTCGAACGCATAGTTATACGGCGAATGCCTTCTCATCTGCTCCGCCAGCGGGTCAACCGCATTCCACCTTCCAATCACCGGGTCATAGAACCTTGCGCCGTAATCGTACATCTTCAGCTTATCCTGAAACTCCTTCCCGTTGTAAAGATAATGATTCTCCGGGCTTCCAGGTGCCTGGTTGGCAACATATTGCAGACCGAACGGGTAATAGTCCGTCCCGAAAGTCGCCGTCCCAGGCGCAGAACCGCGGAATCCCACCCGGTTGTTCCCCAGATGGTCCCGAAGGAAATATTCGTACACGTACGTGCTCCCGCTCTTCAGGATGCGCCCCTCAGGCATGTGGATGAGCTCTATGGCATTGTCCGCGTACTCAATACCGTCAACATAGTCACGCGCCTGGCCGTAGATGCCGTTCACGCTGCGCAGCTTCCGACCGTCCGCGTCATAGGTGTACGTGATGGTGCCCCCGGG
>NZ_FOLL01000033.1 GCF_900112315.1 Parapedobacter composti
TGCGGAACACCCCCCGGCAAATCGCTGGAAGGCATTGGTTATCCGGATCAAAACAAAAGTAAATTGGTGGCAAGCGCAAATCCACAGGTACTACCCGACACCGATGCGCAGACAGATGGCGCTAATCATCCAGCTTACTTTCAGCTACATCCGATTGGCCGCCTTCGCCATCGGCGTTTCACGGGCGTCGCTATTCCGCAAACCCGCCCTGCCCAGCGGCTTAATCCAAATGTTTGTGCATGACCGCAGGAATGCCGTGTTCCGGCGCAGGGCCGTGTCAGGTACATGGCGGCATCATCAATGCCGAAAGGCCATCCCGAAGAATGGGTAGCCTTTCCGGTGCGGTCAGCCGGCAAAAGACCAAACGATCGTCACTGACGCAAGTAAACATTAACAATAAATAACGGAGGTTATAATGCTTTCAAGACTAAGAAGCAACTGGCTGACAATTACCTCAGCCATATGTACCCTAGCAATCGCTTTTGGTGCATTTTATTATAGCGTTGCATCGCCCAAAAAAGTAGAAGAGCGAAAAGCGCTGGTCAATGATTGGTATTTCAATGGAGAATCTGCCGCTCAAATTTTGCAGCCGAGCGCATGGCAAACAACCCCGCCAAACGAGCAGTGCAGTAACTCTCCAGCGCTACCATTACCCTGCCACTTCATCACCGATGAGCCGTTGGCCGATGCCAACGAGCTCATGGCGTACTTTGAAGACCGGTACGGAGACGACGTGGAAGCAATTACAGCGGATGCCGATACCCGGAAGCCCGAACCGTGATTAAAGCAACGCAACCAAAAGCAGCCTCCTCGGATTCCTTCCAAGGAGGCTTTTTATTGGATATAATCCGTCATCGCGGATTCTGCGGCATTCCGGAAAGGGCAATGATATCTTCCGGCAGCGGTAATGCGTACCTCGGATCATGAGGTGGCAGGATACGTGTGTCCCCATTGATCACCCGGGTAAGCGATATCTCCGCTCCTCCTATATTTAACCGTTTCACATCATACCATCTTAAACCACGGAACATGAGCTCTTTCCTTCGTTCCGTTAACACGAGATGTAGAGTCTCATCGGCGCTCGTGGGCACGATGGGATTATATAAGGATACGCCTTCTCGCACTTCGTACCTTGCGGTTAGTAACGTGTTCAAATCGGTCAATGCCTCATACCAATTACCTTGTCTTGCATTGCACTCCGCCCGGATGAGATACATTTCATCGGTAGCCAGCCCCCCAAACAGTGCAACCCATCCCGAATAGCGGCCTCTGAAACCATATGTGCCATCGGGATTAGCCTGAAAAAACAGCTGTTTGCGTAGGTCCGCATCATCAAACAATTCTACAAGGTCTTGATTCACTTTTCCTCGGCTTAGATTCATAATCTGTCCGGCATCCATCTCATAATGGAAAATTACCTCCTCGTTGTAGGCAGGTATAGGGTACTGAACCGTGCCATCCAATGTATTGTAATCTAGCAATACATCTTTTATTGCAAGGCATAAATCAGCGTATAACATTGCATCCTCATAGTTCCCCATATACAGGTATACCCTGGCCAGCAATGCGTATGCAGACGATTTCGAAGCCCTTACTACATGAGTAGCGGTCTCGGGAAGTAAGCCGATCGATTCTTTTAAATCACCTATGATAAACTGGAATGTATCATATAGATTAGCCCTTACCGACGGGATGTTAAAATCTGTCGTCGTCCGGAGCGGCATCCCCAGCAGTCCCTGCGCTTTAAGCTCATCATATGCGGGCGCCCAAATCAGACTCGCATGAAACAACGCCGCAGCCCGGTAATATTTAGCACTACCTTTTATGTTGTCAAACTTAGTTGCCGTTCGGTTGTCGCGCGTCATTCCCTCGAGATGCTCGAGTACCGTGTTGCAATAGTACACCGCCTGACTGACCACATTCCAATCGATCGATTCATTAGAAAAAAGCCCTTCTTTTTCCCACATATAGATTCTCCGATGCCATTCAGACGTTAGCGACGACAGATCCTGATCTGTCACATAAAACTCCTCGCCACTGATTGCTCCCGCATTCGGAATGGTCGTGAACAGCCCCCCATAATCCATCAAGGCTTGTAGATCGTCAAGGCTGGATGGTATTGTGAGTCTTGCATCCGGTTTGACGTCCAGGAAGTCGCCACAGCTACAACAGGCCAGCATTACTAAAGTGGTTAAAACTTGTGTTGTATTGCGTTTCATAATAATTATAATCTTGTTACCTAAATTGAATATTATAAATCAATGCGCAGTCCAAACGTAGCGGTAAACGGTGCGGGAATGCCGGTCGAGGTCGCTGATGAAAAGTCAGGATCGATGGGCTGTTTTGTAGCCTTCCATATCAAACCTAAATTACTGAAATTGAGGTATACATTTACCCGTTGAGCCGGCAGCCGGGGGAAAGCCGCTCGCGTAAACTCGTAGCCAATATTCACATACTGGAACCGGATATGGTCTCCGTGTTCCACAAACGGCTCGGCAAAGGGATAGAAGCTTTCCCATGCTGCTGGCATTGGATAAATCATGGCTGGCACATCGGTGTATCGCTCATCACCGGGCTGTTGCCATCTGTTGTAAAAATCGCCATGTCCGCGCCAACTTCTGAATAGGTCTGAATAGCTTATCGTTTGTCGCCTGAAATAATAACCAAATTTATACAAAAGCCTTACTGACAAAGAGACGCCCCGATAAGACAATGTATTACCTAAAGTTCCAAAACATATGGGTAGCGTAGAGCCGTGGTAAATCAGATCGTCAACCAGTACGTCATTGCCCGTCAAAGCTCGGTAGTCAGTGCTGGGTTCATCGCCCAAGTATCCCATCGGCTGGCCGGTTTCCGGATTAAGGCCAGCCCAGCGGTAAGAGAACATTGAGCGCACCGGTTTGCCTGTTATACCAGAAATTAGGTTGCTGTATGCGACAAACCGATTACCGCGCCGATCGCGCAAATAGTAGTCGGCTACTTCCTCCTTATTGACACTCACATTTAAGTGGGATCGCCATCCCAACTTTCCTTTCAAATTGATTGTATTAAGTTCCATATCCCATCCATTGCCAACCATACTAGCGACATTTTTAGTAATGGTATAGCCGATACCTGTCGTGTAATCCACAGGTGCCGGACCATACAGATTAGTGCCCTTCTTCCGATAGTATTCCACACTTCCCGAAACCCTGCTATCCGTAAAGGCAAAATCAAGCCCAACGTTCAGCGTAGAGACGGTTTCCCACGCCAGTTCGGGATTGGCGAAATTGCTGAACGTTGCATAGGGAGCTTGAGTAATTTGTGCCAGGGTTGGTCGGTATTGGATGGTGGTAAGGGCTACCATGTCGGGATTCACATTACCGCTCCGGCCGTACGTGCCACGTAACTTCAGTTGTGGCAACCATGTCGCGTTATAGAAGGTTTCCTTTGAAACATCCCAGCTTAAGCCTGATGACCAAAGGAGATTCCATTTATCGTTGGTATTCAAGCCGAACATATTTGAGGCGTCCCTTCTACCGCTCAGTGAAAAAGAGTACTTTTTGCTGTATACATAAGCCGCATTCGCATAGAATGACACATAACGGTCTGTTGTATTCGCAAGCCGCTTCTCGTCCGGAATGAAGGCATTAATACCAGATATATAATCCGGATACTGATGATTGTAATCCACGTTGGCAAACGTGAGGATATCACTGTCGTAACCGTAAAATCGGTTGCTGCTGCTCGTAGTGTTTACAGATCTCACTTCACCGCCGACGATAGCCGACAGACCGTGTTTTTCCCAATCCCTGGCGAAATTGAACTGGCCGCGAACGTTGTGTGATTGAAGCAAGCTTTCTGACAAGTCCATTACTGCGCCAAACGGAATTGCCCGTATCAGCTCTCCATCTGCACTTCGTTGGGAAAACCGGTTTATCAAATCCCTTGCAAAAAAGCTCTCTTCACCCCGTAAGTTCCTGCCATTCCGCTGCTGACGCTCATATTGATAGTCTATCGAAGCACCCAAGCCTACCGGCAAGGTATAGCGCAGTCCCGCATTGGCAAGCAAGCTGGTTAACGAGGTTGTGTTGATGACATGCCTGTAATCTTCTAAAGGATAATATCGCCAATCCAGCAGCCGTGGATCCGCCTCCGTATCAAGGAAGTGTTTCCGAACCTGTTTGATCACCGGCAATGCATTTCCGTTTCCATCGGCCAGTTCTGCATAAGGGAACAGCCCGTTATTCATTGCGGTGACCTGCCCATACCCTTCTTTTCCACTTTCTGTACCGCTTTGGGTATAGTACAATCCGGAATTGATACTAAAATTCTTCCAAGGCATAATGACATGCTGTATCCGCAGATTCAACCGGTCGTATCGGGCATTCAGATTGTCTGCGTTGCGATCATATCCGGCCGAAAGATTCCAGGCCGTTTGGTCTCCACCCTCGCGTATGCCCAGAAAATACTGCTGATTCCACGCTCTTTGATAAACATAATTATCAAAGTCATGGCGGACGTCCACGTTGCGCAGCCTATCTATCTCGGCGTCGATCAAAGCTGCCTCATCTGCCGTGGCCCCTTCCCGCCAGAGGAGAAGCTCAACCACCGGAGATAAAGCCGGCTTACTTCTGTTGTTTATCTGGGCAGTATAGTATCCGGCATTATACAGCATTTGCTCCACGTCAATGAAATCGGAGGCCGCTATCTCCCGAACGTAGAACAAGTCCGGCTTAGCTCTAGTGGTTACGTTGCTGTTGAATTCAATCCGAAGCGGTTGACGCAACTTACCCTTTTTTGTCGTAATCACGATTACACCGTTGCCTGCCCTCGCCCCCCAAATGGAAGCCGCCGCTGCGTCTTTCAGTATGGTAATGCTTTCCACATCATTGGGGTTGATGTTTTCCAAATTGCCCTCGTACGGAAAATTGTCCAGCACGATGAGCGGCTGGGTGGGTCCTTGGATAGTACTGAGCCCTCGGATCAATAATCTTTCGCCACTCCCTGTCCTATCCACCTGTAAGCTATTGGCTACCGCTTCGAGTCGGCTAATGACATCTGTTCCTACTTGTTCATTGAATGTCTTTTGGTCAACAAAGCCAAACGAGCCGGTAGCCCTTTCTCGGGGCAGCTGTTGATAACCTGTAGAGACGACCACTTCATCCAGCACATTGGCTGTGGGGGTAAGTTGTATGATGAGCGGCAGATCACGCACGGGCAACGAAACAATCGTATCTTTAGGCTCGAAACCGATTGCCGCGATGCTTAATAGTATCCTTTTTTCTTCATGAGGCACTGCGAGCAAAAAGCTTCCTCCATCATCTGACGCAAGCTGCTGTTGCCTGTATTTAACTGTTGCACCCGCTATACCCTCGTGGGTGTCTCTGTGCATAACCATAGCCTGCATAACGTGCTGAGCAAAGGACTGACTGGTTAATGCAGCAAGAATTATTGTCAAAACGCAAGTTAAAAGTGAATTCATAAGAAACGGTTATGTTGATTTTTAGTTAGTTGTCCCTGATGACAAACACGGGAAGTTTACGCTGTGCTTCGACCAATTCAAAACCGCACCGTGCCAGCTCCTGTCTGGCGTGCGTAAGGTTTCTGAAAGCTGTGTCCCCTATTTCAATCATCCCACCATATCCGCTTTCATCGACGACGGGATAATTTTGTGTCACCTCCGGTTTATTCAGCATTAAAAGCATAGCTGTGTGTTTCAAAGATTTACTGCCGCCTTCCGGCAAAGGTCGGCTGGACACTGCGTTACTAGTCCGTCTGAGCACAAAGCACTTGACATTCCTGTATTCTATAGAAGCATGGTATCCGGAAAAATTATTGATGGTAGAAAGGATGCAGGAGTCCAGATGGCCTGCGTTGTCAAATGGAACCATTACGTCAAATGTATACAGATTGTCGCTCTCCCAGTCCATCCTTGAAGTGTCAGTCACGCCGAACTCATAAGAGAGCCCTTCAGGCTTGGAAGTTTCAATAACCAGCTGCTTGCCGGACATTTTTTCGCCCAGTGCCCAGAATAATCTCCTTGCCAATGCTTCATAAATAGTAAGTAGGGGGAAGTTTACAGCAGCTCTTCCGTAGATAACCCCGTCGCTATGCCGCGTAATGTTTCTCGTCGGTAGGCCCCGTTGGTGCCCTTTGATAAGCATGGCGTGGTAAAGCACCTGATTAGCATTGACATGCTCACTGAGCAACAATGGCCGTTTCACGTCGATTGTCAACTTTTCGACCAGTGAGTCATACTCACCGGAAAGCGCAGAGGCAACATTTTCGCGCGTGAGCTGATGTGATTCCGTTACGGCAAATACCGAACCCTCCGAGTTAATCCAAACATAGTGAGGAACGCTATTATAGCGAAAGAACGCCTTCAGCAAGCTATCGTTCACCACCGAAGACAAATTCAGTTCTTTTACTTTAGCATTTGAGCGGAGAAATTTCTCAACCACCAGCCCGACATCAGACGTCACTGGGAGTATCATCAGGTTATCGGAAAATTCACGTTGCAACCGATACACTGCCGGCATCGCTACGATACAGCTCGTGCACCAGGTACCCCAGAAGTCCAATACAATCAGCTTGCCCCGGTAGTCATTGAGCGTGATGGCTTCCTTGCCTTCCGGGTGGTTTACCACCTGCAGGGGCAGGTGCCACAGGTATTCGGGGATGGTGTCGCCGATTTTGAGCGGTATAATGTCTGCTACTGCCGTAGCCGCAGGGTCCGCCTCTTGGGCGGAGGCCTGCTTCACGGCATACAAACACATGATCGTTACTGCAGCCAAATAGGCTGAATATTTTATCTTAAGATGTTTAAATTTAAATTGGATAAGGGCATAGTAGTCCCATAAGCGTAAATTTCGCTTCATTGATGTAAAGGATTAAACTTTTCATAAAAGGTTAAATAACATAAAGTATTCCTTTACGGCCGGGCGCCCTTTTGCCGTTAGGATGGAGTAGCCAAAAACCCCTCCGACCCTACTCCGGGGCTGAAATAAGATTTTTTAGATGTTGCTTCTTGGTTTGGTGATGCATGTTGTTCGTTCATAAAATGAACGAACCCTTATAAGTTCAGGTTTTCCCCTCAAAGAGGGGGGTTGACTGCCTACTTATCGCCGCAACAGAGGCTCCGCTAGGGCCCGCCTACTCGTCGCCTGGGGCCAACTTTCAGCTTCACCGGTACGAGACCGACTACCATACGTGATGAAGTAAGCGCCAACCCATACCCCAGGAAATACCTTTGTACCTCCAAAGGTAGGAGATTTGGCGCATTACTCACACTCGCATGGTGAAATTTAGCGGATTTCTATTGCGAGGGTTCGTTAATATTATCCTTTAATCAATATGTTCTATATCCTTCTCTTTAGCCAAATTTATTGTTTTACAGAAGCAAACATAGAAAACTATCTTAAAATAAACAAGAAAAATCGTTAATAATGTGGACACTTTCTTGATTCTTTTTGCTCCATTATGGAGTCAAAAGAAAAAGAAACGTCTACGATTGTCGGAAATCACCTAAAATCTTTGCTTACACAAAGCGGGATTACAATAGTAGGTTTAGCCCATGCTATTGATATGTCTGTAAATCATTTACGAGCAATAAGGGCTGGCAAAGCGTCCATATCAAGCAGGACAGCAGGTAGAATTGCCGATTTTTTCAATATTGAAGTTAGCCAGTTGTTTTCACCCAAACCTATAAAGATTAAAAATGCAAAGACCATCCCCACAATAAAGCGATTTTATGAAGAAAACGCTGATAATGCACAATTTTTTATTAACAGAAGAAAAGAGAATAGTTTAATGAATTTTTTACGTACAGAGTTGTTAAGATCTAAATTTCTCAAAGACGAGCATGATGTCGGGGAAATTCGAAAACATTGTAAAGAAACCTATCAACGGAGTTTCACGAGTAAAGCACTCTCTGCGCAGCTATTGAGGTTGGTTGAGGAAGGGACACTTTTAAGGCGTGATAAATTCGGTAATGGGTCGGTGTACCTGTATAAATTGGCGACCAATGGTAAAAGACACTAACAACAGCAAACATTATAATTGGGGCAATCTGTGCGATGGCTGGCACTTGGTAGATTCCCCTACGCTTAGTGTTATTCGGGAGAAGATGCCTTCGGGCGCTTCCGAAAACTTGCATTTCCATAACAATGCACAACAGTTTTTCTTCATATTGAGTGGCATGGCAAACTTCGAAGTCGAGGGTGAAATTTTTGAAGTTCATGAAGGCCAGGGATTTCATGTTCTTCCAAAAAAAAAGCATCGCATTTTAAATAATAAGGATACGGTACTGGAATTCATTGTAATTTCTGAACCTAAATCACACGGTGATAGGATTAATCTTTAGTTGTAAAGGTCTTTTGATAACTTATTGATTTGATTACAGGTAGCTCGAAGCTCAATAATGGAAAACAATTGGCGAAATAAAACCTTAGAAGCGCTAGAAAAGCGAAGTTTTGGCAATCCCACCGAAGCCCCCACCCCATTGACAAAGCGTTGCCTTGAACTATCCAAAAAGCCATTGAATGAATTCTCTGTGGAAGATTTGAGGCTTATGATTGGACACGGGTTTTCATTGGATTACTTAATCCCTTTAGCTATTGATTACTTAAAAGAAGACTTATTAGTGGAGGGTGACCTCTACCCCGGCGACTTGCTTAAAAGTGTACACTCGGTGGATGAGGCATTTTGGGAAAGCAACCCGAAATTATGGAAAGAGCTGAATAGATTGATTAATGGTAAAGAGGTAAGCTGTGAGATTCACAGACATCGTTTCACTCCATTTAACTGTAAGTCAAGTCGATAATTTTGAACCCTTAACCGTTCTTTTGATTCATCGTACATTTCTCCCACTTCATCCCAAAAAGGAGTTTTATCGGATAATGAGTTGACGACGTCTATGGGCGCTTTGCCACTCAAGGAACTGTGGGCCCTGAACCAATTATAGTGAAACTGCCATTGTGATAGAAGGTCAGGAAGTTCCGGATCTTTGAGGTCCACAGTCGAGTAGAACTCGTCGAGATCGGTACGCTGGGATCGTTCAACTTTCCCGTTCAGGTGAGGGGAACGCGGTTTGACCGGACGGAATTTAATACTATAATCCATCAAGGTTTTCTGGAATTTCTCGGCGAAGAATTCATTGCCCCTATCGGTTTGAATCCGTTGTATGGGAAAAGGCATCTGTTCAAGAACAAGCTCAAGGAAACGTAGAGTGTTGGCCGCTGTCCGTCGTGGGTACAATGCCAATACCTTGAACCTGCTGCAATCGTCTATGGCTGTGTATTGGTAAAGTCCAGGCGCAATCTTACAGACATCCATCTGGACACGATCCCCCGGTACGGGCCTGCTATACCTGTTTACCTTTTTTCTGTATCCACGTTTAATTTTTAGGTACTTACAGTTATGCCGTTCCAGGATTTTTTGTATTGTGGCTGTCGAGAATGAGCGTCCATGCAAACGTTTCATCTCACTTACAATGCTTCTATGACCGAGTTTCCTGCTTTTCCTCAGAATAAGGATATTGGAAATATCTTCGGGAGTTATCTTGGTTTTGATGCGCTGGGGGCGTCTGCTATGCTCGGATAAACCGGCAACGCCAAGTTGCCTATATCTTTGTACCCACTTACGAAGTGTCGGTCTGCTGATGCCGCAACGGCGGCATACAAATCCTAAATTGGCTGTTGATTCATACAGTTTTATCCAGCCAAGTCGCTTCTTGACATCGCTTTCCATTGTTGTTGTTGATTATGTTAAAATGTGGTAAAGCCGCAGGCTTTTCCATATTTTAACGTAAAGTTATGGAAACGATCTGTATGAATCACACACTATATCCGAATAAGCGGCATGCTTTTATCTGTAACGGGACTAAACGGCAACCAATTCGGCTAGCTTGGCCGACAAGTCTGCCATTGACTGATCTGCTGTGCTCAGGCCACTTCGCGATCCCAGTAGAGGACTGACTTCACGTAGTTCTTCAAAAGTGGTGTTATGCACAATGGGAACCAGTAAATCGCGAGCAAGGAGAGCAGAAAGCTCTTTATCCGCAATGCCCTCATTTTTTACACGTTTAAGAAAGGAAGGCGTTACCAATACGATACCAACGCGAGATTTTGCCAATCCTTTATCAATTTCACGGAGCAAAGACGAACCTAGCAAAACATCCTTTTCGCTGAACCAAACCGTGACACCTTTTGATTCAAGTTGATCATGCAGCTCTTTGGCAGAATCTTTTCGATCATCCCATGCGTGACAAAGAAAAACATCTCGAAGGTCAGGTAAGAACGATCGCTTCTCCACATTTTCGCGAACGGGTGTCAGCGTTCGAATTTCAGCAGGTGTGTAAAGAATTGAAGAACCCGATTTAGCCCAACTCGCCCTAACGCTTCTAGATTGTCCGCTGCTACGGCCTCCATAGCTGTTTGCTGATGAAGAATAAGAGGGATAAGAAGGGTAAGACCGATAACTGCTATAGCGACTTCCACATGCAGGACAATTTGCCGCTGCACTCGCTGTGCGATGCCCATAAACTGGTGCTGTACATCTTGCCATATTTTAATTTTATTTGGATTGATAATTACATAATTGAATTTTTAGCTGGTAAATGTAGGTTTAACTACTTTCCAACCTTTACCATTAAATAGTTAATAAATGCCGAACAGGAAATCAACATGAATTTTGCATCTTCCATTGTTATAGGCGTATCATCTTCTAACAACGCGTGTCTAATCCCACCTTCATCACTGGTATAACCGTATAGCGCGCTAAAAGCGCTTTTCAGCGAACCATGCATTTTATAATCAGCTTCTATCTTGGCCAAAGCCTTACCCAACGTTGCTTTTGAATCGCCCGTCAAAATAATACAAAATGCTTCAACTGCAGAGATGGATTCTTTAATCGAGTTTCGGTAGTCTGGCCTTTTACGATCAGAAAGATATGTAAGTGCCGTACTAAGATGAGTATTTACAGATTGCCAGCGGGACGATGAATTTATAGCCTTTTCGACCGCCGCAATTTCTTCCTCTGAAGTAACCTGAACAACTTTTTCGTCAATTATCCGGTATCCGGCCATTTCCCTTTTCAAAGCTTCATTACAGCTTTTGATGAAACCGAAGTGCAGTGATTGGTTATCAAATCTGGCCAGAAATTCCACTAGATCATATATTTCATACCACTGCGCATCGAAGAACCATGAATTTAAATATTTAAATACAGCTTGGTAGGAAAATGACCGATCGCTAAAGTCGTAATAGTGACTGCCATTATATTGCCTTACTATATCGGATCTTTCGTTAAAAAACTCTGTCCAAATTAATTTGAATATTGTGTCTTTCTGGCTTTCACCTACTCCATACGAAGTATAGTCTTGCAACCGATTAAAAAAGTCTCTTAAGATTACATTCCAAAGCCTATTCTTTAACGCCTTATCAATAGATTCTATTTGAATTACTTCACGTATGCCTGTCTTTCCTATGCGCTGTGAAAATTTCATACAATTGTAATTTCTTATTTATTTTGTCATACTATAGTTCAAAACTCTATACCATTTCGCAAGATCAAGCATACGATTGACCGCAGGCATACAAAGCCCGAAGACAAGGAAAAGTAACGAATACTTACTCGCATTTTACGGGTAGTGGTATTTAGCTTTTACAGTTTTGGCCTTTCCGTTTATAAAGGTCGTTACAACACGCAAGTTAAATTTTCAATTTGATAATTGCAAGAGTGAATTATATATCGAAAATAAGAGATGCTATGGAAAGAAAATCACGGGAAACCGTAGAATCCAGATAATACTTAGATGAAACATAAAACGGAATAGGCCTTTATCTCCCCCTCTTCCGCCATTTTATATATGGAAAGTCTTGGAATGAATTGACTTTTTGTTCGGCTTCTCTTACAGGTGAATTGAATTTAGCGCAATTTCTAGCTTGTAACCACCTGTCGATTTCGGGTTCCGGAATGGCTTTAATGAGTACCTTTTTTTCAACAATGCGGTCTCTGCCAGATGATGGATCAACCACTTTCGATCTATAGACTATTCTACATTGGTTATACCGACTACACAAATGACAGTTCTTAATGCGAAACCCTTCTTGAATGGATAATGCAATACCTAGGCCGCCCAATTTCCTTTGTTGGTTGAATTCGGCTGGAACCATCACTTCAAAGGATGAATCTTCCTCATGCGTGAATTGCACCTCATGACAACTACCGGCCCCATGTTCAATCCTGAATTTATATTCTCCTTCATCAACATACAACAAAAAGCGATCTAATGCATACGATGGTTGATACGTTCGTTTAAAATTGTAAAACCGGATGGCAGAAATGTGCTTTGTCGGATTGGTATTAGTTTTTTGCGGCACGAATTCGCCAATATTTTCCGTAATCTCCTGAATTAGATCTAATTCACTTTGAACATCCAGTTCTATAATTCGGATACCGGAGCTGATCTTATTTTGATCGCATCGATGAGTTACAGCGATTTCCAAGAAAGTAGGCGGACGCTCGGGATGTTCGCTATGCGTTAACATCAGGTCTGCCCTAAAGCCGCGGTAGGTTACTTCTAATTGGCATGTATCGTAACTTTCTTTCAGGTTGACAGTGCGAAGTTCAACAGGAGTACATCTCTTCCAGGAATGGTGTTTCCTGATCCCGCACTGTGCTAAATGAGGACAGCTATTATGTGAATAAAACTTCACATTGAATGTTTGGGAGCCATCAAAGCGTTGTTTAATAACTTGTTTTCCAAGCTTGTGGAGATAGCTCTCCCAGCTGCAGGTGTCTCCTGAATGCCTGAAGTGATGGGCTTTAATGTTTCCTAACACAGCGGTCATTTGTGCACCGCAGCCAACACAGCGATATCGCTGAGCAGATCGAACTTCTCGCGTTATCGTTCCGATGTGGGTGATCACCCCTTCAGGGTTTAGTGCATGTTGGTATTGGATCACTGTGTTAGTTGACTTATAATTGTGTGAGCAAATTAAATAAAAACGTGACTGTTTAAAAAACCGTTACTCCTAAGTAACGGGGTCAGCTTCTGATACGACCCGTTTTCACACTCGTTTTGGCGCATCTACGATGTCGTCTTACATATTAGCGAAAAGCATAGGAAATCATCTTCTGACTCTTATAATCGATGATTGACTTGCAATGCCGCAGTCTGTAAGCCCTGACACTGTTAAAGTGATGTTTTGTGAATTTGCTTGCGGATTAGTAAAAGGAAAATTTTGAGGTACTATAAGCTTTATTTGATCTGACGAGCTTTGCTGAGATACAATGATATTGGGATTATCTACTTGCCAAGTGATGTTTCCGTAATCTTGACCATTTGATGTTTCGAATTGAAAGATATGCTCTGTTCCCACTTCCATTGATACTGTACCTACGATCATTCCGTCCAGTATCTCCTCACCAATTCGTATTGTTTTTGAATAGATATATTCTGTCTGATTATGTAGGTTTTCAAATACAGCAACTAAGTCAACTTGTCCACTATTATTATTTTTCACTAGTGTTACAGACGCTGCTGACGTACTGTCCCCATCGATTCTAATGGAATTTCCATTTCTGATTTCCCACTTCTTAAACGATATAGACGAGTCATTGTCAGCGATAGAGTATGTTTGGCTGTTGCAAAGTATATTTGGCCCTTGAATTATTAACTCGGGACCAGGGCTATCGAAAGTGGTTTGTAAACTTTTAGAAGAATACCTATATTGGCTCCAAGGCTCAACATTATTTTTCCCTCTATATTTAAACTTCACATGACCAGCCTTAACAGTATGAGCCGCGAATGTAATTGTTGTCCATTTGATAGAAGAACCTACTGCAAAAGAAGGGCTAAAATCGTTATTTGAAAAAGACACCGAATCTGATAAATCTATTTCACCTCCACCTATGTCTAAAATAAATTTGCCCTGAACAGTTATATTTGAATTGTCGTTGTTGTATTGCGGCCATCTTCCTAAAGTTGTTGCCAAAACAACTGATTCTGTATTGCTATTATCTTGAACCATCAATTTACCTTGATATAGCCTTTCTTCCGGCGCAGCAAAATCAACATCTGTAATGACATCGAAAATACTTTGACTGTTGGCTATACTAAAAGTTATCAGTACTATAAATACCGTCATTAAGGTCTGTGTTTTCATAGATTATTGAAGTTGTAGGTACAGTTTAGGATTAAATTTCATGTCGGAATAACCTTTAAGAATATACATAGCAATTTCCGAGTCAAAATATATTGCCGATGTGTCAACCCCTAAACTTTTGGATAGTTCAGCCCTAATAGAATCCTCAGGATATTGGGTTCCATTGATTACAATAAATTTAATTGGTTTAACCTCCACCTCTTGCCGGTCGATAATGTCATTTTTTTTGCACGCACTAAAACACAGGAATAGCGCCAGGCATAAACAAAGAAAGTATTTCATGATTTCAAATTTATAAGTAAGTCTAATATCATCCTACTAAATAAGCTAACGAAACACCCGATATCACGTATTGATTACGAGTCGTAATAACCCTAATATGTTGAGTACGAGTTAATATAGTACGAATCGATCCTGTAGGTACTGTGTCTTCTTAACAATCAAATTTCCATTAAGCTTTAAGTCACGTCAGTATTGATTAGTATTGTTCTATAAAGGTATAGTGTTTCTATTATATTTCAAAATATTAGTTCACCAACTTACTACTAACCGATTATAAGCTAGCATACGAGGAACACCAGTGTATTTTTCAGAGTTCCGCAACATCCCAAAAATCGAAACCCGGTATTGCACATATTTATACTTATAACTAAAAGCAAAGCCCCGAAACGGGGAGAATCGGGGCTTGCTAACTAACCAATTATAAACCTAAATATGAAAAGACAAATGTTACTAACTGACTATATAACGCACCCCAGCCCCGCTTTGTTACAGCAGGTCTGTTAAGATATGTTAAAAAGACAATGCAGTGATAAAAAGAAACCCGTTACCTGAAAGATAACGGGAATCCGCCCCAATGGGATTAGGGGCTATCAACCTAAACCTAGGACGAAGATAAGAATTATCTCACCAACTCCAAACCCATCCGGCCATTTCCGCCCGATTAGCGCCATACGATGGCTTCCAGGCCATTACGGAAAACCGTAATGCTAGTGAGCCATGGCCACCTCCCCATTTAAAGGTTGGATTTTAAAATATTAGTTTTTACTTTAGCGAAACCAATCGTGACTTGGGCCTGAAGTAAGTAGATTTTTTGGTAAAAAAGCGACAACGGATTAAATATTGGTTTGGATGAGCGCATTCCGAATTATTGGAGAACATATTGATGATGGCGTGAGTTATCCAAAACACGCATTGCGCATTTTGGATAACCGTAACGTGTTAAACAGCAATATTAATAAAATCCGCAATACAGAAAACCAAGTCAATACATTGATTAACAATCCTCTACAAAACACAATTAACAGAGAGAGTTGCGTGTATTTACTAGTTATATGCAATTTAAGGAACAGACACAATGAAAGAAAACAAGTACGATGATTTGATATTTTTTGAGCAATACGAACAAATGAATCGCTCGCAAAAAGGGCTTGAAGCCGCAGGCGAATGGCATGTGCTCAAAGATATGTTGCCGGATTTTTCAGAAAAAGATATTCTTGATTTAGGTTGCGGATTTGGTTGGCACTGTCGATATGCGATAGAAAAAGGCGCAAGGTCGGTTGTCGGTGTCGATATTTCCGAGAAAATGCTTGAAAAGGCTAAGAAAATAAATAGTTTGCAAGGAATTGAATACGTTAATAAGCCTCTTGAAGATGTTGACTATCCAGATGAAAAATTTGATATTGTATTGAGTTCTTTGACATTTCATTACATAGAATCGTTTGATGTTATCTGCAAGAATGTCTATAACTGGCTTAAACCGAAAGGATGTTTTGTTTTTTCGGTTGAACACCCCATTTTTACAGCATTCGGAAATCAAGATTGGATATATGGAGACACAAGAGAGAAACTTTATTGGCCAGTTGATAATTATTTTAAGGAGGGAAAACGAGAGGCTGTGTTTTTAGGCGAAAAGGTGATAAAATATCACAAAACTTTGACCAGCTATATAAACACATTGTTGAAAAACGGTTTCAAAATCAACGAACTTATAGAACCCCAACCAAGTGAAGAAATGTTGAAAGATTTTCCGGAAATGAAAGATGAAATGCGTCGACCGATGATGTTATTGGTTTCGGCAGAAAAATGAAAAAGAGAAAACTGCATATAACACGGGTTTTGCGTCAGGCGGGGTGACGTACAAACTTGGAGTTTTGTGCTTCTATTCAAGTTCAGTGCAGGTTGACAGTTTTGTGCTCCGAAACCCGCCCGAACGCAAAGCCCGAAAACGTTGGCAGTAATTTTATGAAACTTGTAATCTTCCCCGAAAACAGCTACGAATATTAATGTAGTTTTATAATTTAGGGACAATGAAAAAGAGTAGGTTTAGCGAAAGTCAGATCATCAA
>NZ_FOLL01000034.1 GCF_900112315.1 Parapedobacter composti
TTTGAAAACCCAGTGGCGCAGCTGCGCAGATTATTGGCATCTTCACTGGTGTACTTTCATCCGGAACGAGTGGTGTACTTTCCCCGGAATATTCAACAAAAGTAAACAAATTGATAAAATCGGCAAGGCAACGCGCCACGTGATGTAGAAGTAATGATCATTTTGTCCCTTTAAAACTTCAAACAGTAACACACGACAAAAACCCCTGACCCAATAAAAGATCAGGGGTTTGGATGGGCCGGTTCAGACTTGCCCATGTTTGTAAAGGATTGATAGAACGTTTTAAATGGTGCATTTCCGCTAACTCTTCATGACCATCGGGATAAAGGTAAATCCATTTAGGAAGCTGACACCTGCTATCTTTATACTTCGGGAACGTTAGCTAACGCAAGTTGTGTTTTCAATTTAGAAACACCATCGGCTAAACGGTCCTGGCGCTCCTCTAAATTTCCCACGATGTTATTGACTGCCGACTGTGCCGTACTTTACGTGATGTTTAAGCCAAAAATAACGAATCCTTGTCAAACATAAAAATTGCTACTTTTTACCGATAAGTTTCCGATATCTCATAATTCGGCACTTTATCAAAAATTTTTACACTAACGCATAACAGTTTGGGGGCATGCTGTCAGGCGGGGCAATAAAGCAATGACGCTTAATAGAGTACCAAAGCACAAAGGTGCAAAATGTCCAATAGAATTACGTCAGCCCCGCTTGCAGCAAGCCCTCGTTAGCGGTTCGTTGTTTTTCTGTTGTCATTCGTTACAAAGTTCCAAAAACTAATTTTTCGTCTTGTCCTGAAACCAAGTTTTTCATAAAGTAATTTAGCTCCAATATTTGTGTCAGCTACGTGTAAGTATGGATTTTTTTGTTCGTCAATTATTTTGTTGCTTGTATAGGCAAGTAGTTGTTTAGCATAACCTTTCCCTGTATGTTCAGGATGCGTTACAACAGAACTTACTTCGGTATATTTATTCATTTTCATTCGTTCTCCTGTAACCGCAATCAGTTTTTCATTCTTGTAAATGCCATAATAACTTCCCAAGCCTGCTGTCTTGGTTTTAAAGTAGCCAGGTTGAACCAAATTAACAAGGTAAAATAAATCTACCATTTGTTTTGTCGTTCGTAATTCAGTAATATGTTCACATATTTCAATCTCAATGCCTTTATCAAGGAGCATCTGATTGCAAACTAATTCTTTGTTCAATCGTACTGTGCTGTTGAAATTTGGTTTGTCGCCAACTACATAGAAATTGTTTGTCAACATAGCATAGGTGTCAATTGCTGACTGAGTTGTGTCAGGAATTATAAAACCACCGAAAGGACAATAGGATGGACAATAGAATTTCGTGCCATTATAGTCAATACCAAAGTCTTTATGAGTTTCGGTCAGAGAATACCAAGTCGGATTGTTCAATTTTTCTACTTCCATTATTAATATGATTCTGTCGCAATACAATGACCGCTAACTTTTGTCGTGTCGCTGTCAGGCGGGGGCATTAAAAGCACTTACCTGTCGGCAAGCACAAAGGTAAAATAAAAGCACTAACATTCAATTTACCACGTCCGCCCGCTTGCAGCAATACGATGTCAGCGGTTCGGGTTTTGTCAATTCGTCTATTTGGTTTTGTTGTCATTCGTTTTGCTTGTCAGCCTTTAATAGCCGAAAGATATGTCCATACAATAAAAAGGATTTGTAAAGGAACTCTAAACCACAAATAAATCAGCCCGTTTCCGTCAAAAGTTCCTTTTTGATAGTCAATGTGTTTTATGGCTGCATAAATGTTTGCTGGAAGTATGAGTATGAAAAATGCAATTAACAACCACGCTGTCAGAACTCGGAAATTTGGGATAAAAAGTCCGATTGCTGCTCCGATTTCAATAAAGCCTGTTAAATAAACTACTTCTGTTTTGTATGGAATGAGGTCGGGCAACATCATTGACATTCCTTTGGTAAATGCAAAATGCGCAATAGCTGTAAACAAAAGCATAGCGGACATTGCAATTCGTCCTGATAACGCAAACCCAAAGTTTCCACGAACAAATTTTGTGGTCAAGAGTGAAACTGTAAATACTGAAAGTAAAACTATTAGAGGCATCTGTCTGTCGTTGTCTTTTGTTTCTGTTGGCGGTTCGTTGTTTTCTTAAGCTTTCTGTTCGGTAACTAATGTCTGACTCTTCCAAAGTGCAATTTCAATTCTTCGAATTAACCAATATTGCTATCTGATTAATTGCGTGTTGAGATTCTTTCAAATTAGTCAAAGCAATCCAAACATGAAACATTTTTGGGTATTCAAAATAGTTGACTGAGATATTCCGTCCCTCCATTTTCTGTTTAAATTTTCTCGAATCGGCATGGAATAAGTCGTGGGTACCAATAAATAGCGAGATTTTTCCAAGGCCTGAGAAATCCCCGTAAATAGGGCTTACCCTGTAATCTGTTGGATTTAGCCCGACTGCATATAATTCTCCAGCCATTTTAAGTCCTTTTGTGCCAAGCAGTTTATCTTTCCTGTCAATTTCAACTATTTCTGGATTGCTCATTGTAATATCAAGCCAAGGGGAATTCAAAATGATTTGCGAAGGCTGCGGCTTGTTTTCATCTCTCAACTTCTGGGCAAATCCCAATGCAATACCACCACCACAAGAATTACCCATGAAAATAATATTCTCCCGTGATGTCTCAGAGAGCAGTTCTGGATAGAGTTTGTCAAAATAGGCGTAGACATCTTTATAATTTGAAACCGGGGCCAAAGGATAATCAGGTACTACTATTGAACAGTTGGTTTTGGCCAATAACTCATGAACGAAACGCCAATCATATTTTGTTAAGTTCGAAATATAACCGCCACCATGTATGTAAAGAATTACTTTGGATGAGCCACCTTGTTTGGGCTTGAACATCCAAACCTTTCGCTGATTTATTTCCCTTACCTGAGTTTGAAAATCGGACAGCAAAATGTTTGGGGGTTCCACGGCTTCCAAAGAAAATCTATTGGCTTTGATACGCTTTTCAATGGCGTTTTTCTTTCCGAGTACTGTCATCAATGACTGCAAAAACTGTGATTTGAAACTTGGAGAAGGGTTGTGAACATAGGTAATTGATGTATCTGTTTGTGATTGCCCAGCCATTGTTTTTGTAATTAATAAGATTAATGTTAATAATGAACGTACACTCATTCCTTTTTTTCTACAAAGAAAGTTGAAAGTTCAATATCGGACAATGAACCCAGGTTAAGAAATACGCCTTCTTATTCTGCTTAATGCCTGTGGTGTAATACCAATATAAGAAGCGATATACTGTAACGGGATTTTTTTGATCAAATCAGGTTGCTCTGTGAAGAGGTTTAAATATCGCTGTTCTGCGGTATCATTTAAAAGCGAAATTTCCCGCTTTACCTTTTCTAAAAATAATTTTTCACTCGCAAGTCTGCCAATCAGGTTTCCTTTTTCTGTGTCTTGATATAGCATTTGTACATCATGATATGACAGCCGCCAAAGTGTGGTTTGAGTGATGGTTTCTATATGATAAACTGAAGGCAACCTGGTAAGGAAAGAATCATAAGCACCAATGAAGTCATTTGAAAAAGTAAGCTCAAAAGTAACTTCTTTATTTTCCTTTGGAATGTAGTATCGTACAATGCCTTCTTCAATAAATGAAACGTGATCCTCCACCTGACCTTTCTTCAAGATCAAGGTCTTTTTCGGAAATTCTCGCCGAATAAATTTAGAAGAAATAATAAGCCAATCCTGTTCCGAAAAGTCAGCGTATTTGTTTTGAAAAAAACTTTTAATCTGTTCCACTGTTATGACAGTTTGCTTTTTATCTCATAAGGGTCGTGTATTGTAAATCCCTTGTTGCTGTGTATCTTCTACAATGACCGCCAACTGTAAAATAACCCGGGGAATTGACATCA
This sequence comes from Parapedobacter composti, assembly GCF_900112315.1. Taxonomy (GTDB): domain Bacteria; phylum Bacteroidota; class Bacteroidia; order Sphingobacteriales; family Sphingobacteriaceae; genus Parapedobacter; species Parapedobacter composti. Next base: position 3,918 of record NZ_FOLL01000034.1, read on the forward strand.
ATGAATTAGTTATTTGTTAGAGAACATAGCGCCCTCATGCAAATATACCGCAATGGCTGCTTGCCTCCAAATCAATTGTACAAACGATCACATCCCCCATTCGACGGCCTATTTCTGGAATTATAACTTAACATTGCTCCGTTTGACGGTCATCTCAATAGCCGCGCATTGCCACTTTAACCCGGCGCAAGGATAATCACGCTATCCAGCGATAGCCACTGATTGAAAATAGAGGTCATTTTACTTTTTTCTTCAATACTTGGCTTAATTCCCTGACGACGGAAGCCTTGTCCTGCTGAATTTTTTTGCCGAGTTCTCTTCGCGGGGAATTCGCGTTATATTTTGCACCCCAATCCATAATCTCGATAACTATCGGTAGCAAGTCAGCGCCTTTTTGTGTCAAGCTGTAAACAAACTTTGACTTATTGGTAGGCGATACTTCCTTCAACAGAATTTTTTCAGCTTCTAATACACTCAAACGATTGGCGAGAATGTTGGTTGATATTTTTTCTTCCGACTCCAAAAACTCGCTATACGACAGCAAAACAATATCACATGGATCAGTTCTGATTTGGCAAACCCTGAAAAGTCAGTAGGTGAAACAAAAGATGGCGGCGAAAGCCGGCATCGCTATTACTATTATGTGTCAAGTATCGACCGGCGCGGTTTGGAAAGCGAAGCCAGTGAAGAAGTGTCGATTACGATGCCTTAATATGTCTTGTTTGCCCTTTTCGGTTGTCGCGTTTGTCACCACGCCATCCGCGGACGTTTTGCTTATTTTGTGTAGTGAACAAAAAATAGGATTAATACTAAAAATCAAAAGTTATGGACACGCCGCAATCCCTACAGTTAGCCGTGATCATCCCTGCTTACCGGATGCATACGCAAACTTTCATCAATGCACTGGACAGCTTATCCGAAGAAGATGCACTAAAACGAGTTGAAGGCAGAACCAATCACGTTGTTTGGATGGCCGGCAACTTCGTCAACATGCGCTACGGTCTGGCGGATGTCTTGGGTATTGATGAAAACGACCCTTTCGAAGAATTATTCCATGAGGGCAAGGCATTGGATTCTGCGAAAACGTATCCCACGTTAAAGGAGTTGACAGCGAATTTCCATCACATATCTCCTGTGGTATACAATGCACTGCTGAAGCTAACCGATGACCGCTTATCGGAAGAAGTTCCCATGGGCATGAATATCTCCTTTGTGCCGGAAACCCTGCTAAACTTTATCGGAATGTGTATCGGTAGGGCAGATTACCTCTGCGGCCAGATCGGGCTGATGCGCAGGATTCTCAACTACCCGGGCATGAAGTATGATGTAAACAAGCAAGTCAAGTACTGAGCTATTTAGCTTGAAATGAAAGCAACTTGCTGTTAACCAGTTTGAAGAATTCCTGTTTGTAGGCGTTGCCGATAGGGATAGACCGGTCGTCGTTCCGTACGCGAACCACGTTCCCTTCGACTGCCGTGAGGTAGGTCAAGGAAACGATGAACGATTTGTGAACCCGGATAAAGCCCTTATCGGCCAAATGTTCGTATACATATTTGAGGGTAAGGAAAGTGGTGATGGGCGGCTGCCCGTCGCTATGAATGATCACATAGTTGCCCAGCCCTTCAATAAAGGTGATACGCTGTATATCCACTTTGAGCAATTTGCCCTTCTGTTCCGACTTTACAAAAAGAAAAGCGTCGTTCCCGTTCGTTGCCGTTTGCAGGGTGCCAACGGTTGTGGTCAGCCGGCTCACCGCTTTAAGGAACCGCGGGAACGCAATGGGTTTCAGCAGATAGTCCACCACCGCATGCTCGAACCCATCCAGCGCATATTCCTTATAGGCGGTGGTCATGATGACGCGGGTATCCCGTTTGATCAGCTTGAGGAGTTCAACCCCGGTGAGGTTCGGCATCTGCACATCCAGGAATACCACGCCATGCATCAGGTCATCCAACAGTGCGAGCCCGGTAACGGGATCGGTGGTTGCGGCAATTAAATTGAGGTAAGGAACCTGTTCCACGTAGTGTTCCAATACGTCAACCGCATGCTGCTCGTCGTCGATGATGATACAGTCGATCATGAATTCAGTGGTATTTTCAGTTGCACTGTAAATGCCGATGGCTCGTCTTCCAATACAAAGTTATAATGGCTGCCATAGATAAGATCCAGTTGCCGCCTGATGTTTTGCAGACCGATGCCGTTGGAAAGTTCTTTGATGCCGTTGCCTTTCTTGTTTTTTATATAAAACGACAATTCACGGTCGTTGGTATGCAGCTTTATCAAAATAGGGTGACTTTGGTCATGTAAATTGCCATGTTTAAACGCATTTTCGACCAGGGTGATCAGCACTAAAGGAACGATGCTTGCGGAAGGATTGGTTAGGTCTTCATCGAAACAAATATTCAGTCGGTGATCGTGGCGCCGCTGATTGATTTCGATCACGTTTTTCAAATGCTCCACCTCCTCCATGATGTTTACCCGACCATGCACATCCTCTCTTTTTGCCAGCGCGTACCGCATGATGTCGGCCAGTATCAGCACGGACTCCGCTGTTTTTTCATCGCTCTTCATAATTTTGCTATAAATGAAGCTCAATGAATTGAACAGAAAATGGGGGTTGATCTGGTGTTTCAGTGCACTGAGCTCGGCCTCTGCCTTTTGTTTCTCTAAAATGATCTGCTGCTTGCTTTTGCGTATCCACTCCGCCATCAATGCCACCGAAAAACAGGCGACCAAATCACATAAACTGAACATGGCGTGCCACAGCAAAAACCAGGAAACACTATCGTCGGGAATGGCGGTGGTGGACAATCGTTCCTGCATGTTTTGGGGGTCTTGTGGTGCCGAAAAAAGCCACCAGTAACTAAGGGCTAACTTTAACGCAAACATCACAAAAAAGACAGCCAGCGCACGCCAGATTCGTACCTTGTGCATCAGGGGCAAAATCACATGAAAGATCAACAGGTAATACGTGACGACTGCCTCCACGATAAACAAAAAGGTATTGATGCCAAGCCCGAATCGCTTGCTGAAATCGTATACGGTTTTTTCAGGATTGGCCATGTATGCCATAAAAAATAAGGTGCCATGAAGCACCAGGCTCATCAACGTCAAGAGAATAAGTCTTTTGCGGTTGCGTTTCAGAAACGCTATGATCGACTTGAATGGATTCTTGGGCATAATTAGAACGTTAACCCTATTCCGCCGAAGATACCGACATTTCCTTTGGTCGTCACCGAAAGGTCTATCCGCGATTGCAGTTTGAGTTTAGGGATAACCTGTTGCCGGAACCCCACACCAAATACGCCGGTGATGCCGGGTTTGTAATCCTCAAAAAAACTGGGTGCTACATCCCCCGCTCCCGCGAACACCACATAGCCGTACCGCGGGTCGACATTGCTGAAATTCGATCTCAGCTCGCCCTGCAATGCAATTGCCTGCCTATCGATGTAGAGGTTGCGCCATATGCCGCGCAATAGCCGGTCGGCCGAAAGATAGGGTAATTGGTAAAAAGGCGCGTCTCCGTTGAATACGCCGTGGTACAGTGCCTGCACCGCCAGGGTCGTACCTTCCGTTAATATCGGCAACGCATGGAAACCACGGTAATCGAGCTTAACATCGCTGTACACGAAGTCGCTGCCAAGCCATCCGCCATAGCGCCTGAAGGACAGGTCTGCGTAATAGCCTCCCGTCGGGAAAAACAGGTCGTTCCGCGTATCAAAACGCAACACCGGACCCGCGCCAGCTAAAAATCCGCCATCTCCGTTGGGCACCGCGGTTGAGGCAGATCCGCCGAAATCCAATCGGCTGTCGTTACGGACCTGATAGGTAATGCCCGCAAAGAAGCGTTCGTCGATGGCTTTGGTCACTTCCCCTTCCCAGGAAAACACGTTGTTGTGGTATACGGTGCTGTGCTCTTTTTGGGCATCGTTGCCCAATCCGAAGAAATACGACCGATTGTTGTGGAGAAAACTCGCATGGTTGACGTAGTGCCATCCGCGTTTGCTGAAATAATCTATCGTCAGGCTCGTCTGCAATTGGCCGTTGAAGCCATAGGCCACCGAAGGCGTGATCGAAGACGGACGGAAGAAGCGTGGTGGAACGGAAGACCCATTGACTTTTGGAGGGAGTATGAAACTCATGCCAAGTCCAAGTAAAAAGCTGGTTTCCGGGCTGTAGGAAATGATCGGTATCGGAACAATACCCACTTTGCTGGTGGGCCCATTCAGAAAGGCCGAATCGGGCAGTGCGGAAGTGGCGCTAATGCGTGCCTCCGCCAGATCGGTTCGGACGGATTGCCATCCCGCTTGGTTAAGCACCGTCAATTTGCCCTCCTCAAACCCGTCGGCGGCGATGGTATTGTTCAGGGCCGTCACGCGCGAACGCTCCGACAGATCCCATACAGCGAGATGGCCCGCGTCGTTTAGGCTCATCAGGTACCTGCCGTCGGGAGCAAACGCCAATTGTGTAAACTGCCCTTTGTCGGCATGGATGGTTTGCACCACGCGATCTTGCCTGAGGTCCCTTACCTCGATCCGGTTCTTGTGATTGATGCTGGCGTATTGGTGCCTATCCGCGGGATTGTATACCAAGCCGTTCAACCGGGAAGTCTCCCAATGTACTTTTTGGGTTTTCAGTGTTTCCGTATCGATTTGCCGCACCACCGACCTTGCTGCCGCCAGCAAATGCGAACCCTCGGCGTCCACAGCGATGCTGGTGGTTAGGTCGGTAATCGAACGCATGATCAGCAATTGCCAGTGTTGCGTATCGTAAGCCGCCAGCTTTGCCCCCCAGAATGTCTTGGAATGCACGAAAAAAGCCCTGTCGCCGTCGCGGGTGAAAGCAGCAGACTCGATGGCGAACGGATATTGCTGTTTCATTTCGCCGTTTCGGGTCAGATCGTGTACGTAAGTGGTTTTCTCCGTCTTCGTTTTGATGGAATAGAGCAACCAGTGGCCGTCATCGCTGATGGTGCAGAAATAAGGTGATGCGTGATGGGAAGTGGCTATCACGGTGGCCGCGTCGTCCGCCAAAATGGTAGAGACTATAAGCTGGCCATCGACGAACTGCACCATCCGGCCGCCATTGGCCGCCAAAGGCGCTGTGGCATGACGATTCGTTGGGTCTTGGGCATGGACAGTTATCGAAAAGGACAGGCAAACCAGTAGGAGTAAGGAAAGGGTGTATCTGAAAGCGGCGTACAGTATGGGCATCAATTCATTAATTTTTACGTTCAACATATCGTTACGACGGGAATAAAGGTAACGTAATGGTATTTATTTGCCAACAAAATTATGCAAACGGCCGGATTCGCTATGTAAACGTCGAATAAGTCCCGGAGATTTTTTCGGTCAATCATGGAATACGATCTGGCAGGGAAAAGGTAAATGATTTCTAAAAATGGGTCAGCCGCTATGGTGCTGAGTCGGGATAGTTATTTTCAGACAAATAAGATTGAAAATCTCTCAAACTGGCAGGCTGGCTACGATAGGCCACATGAATGTCGGGCCGGATGAGCATGATGCTGTTTTGCCTGATATTCCATTTTTGAATTATTTGTGCGTATCCCGAACAAGGTTCCACATCAATCATAGTTAACCAATCTAACTCTGTACGGTTCTTCCATGATTTTATAGCGTCCAATTCGGTGTCCGAAGAATCCACGTTGAACATTAGCAAATTGAAGCCTGTATTTTTCAACAAATCCAAGCTGGTCTGGCGATCTGAAAGTGGGAAGAACGGAAATCGATCTCCCGGTGAGGGTGCATCGGCAGAAAAGGAGCGGCGCGCTCCCGAGCCGTTCATGCCACTGTCAGGATACTTTATATTCAACTGAGAAAGCCGGAGAAAGCCGGTTTTCCGTACAAAGGAAGACGAAAGCAGTATCTTCAGGGCAAGAGGAAATATCCGCAATCTTATGAAACGAAAGAATGGATTTTTACTAACAGTAAATTGAAAAGCTAAATCCGTATTTTTTAACAGGTTTCGGGCGATAGGTTTCCGCTCCTCGTCATACGACTCCAGAAGCCTGTTTGGAAAACCAGATTTTAGAACCATCGCCAGTTTCCATGCCAGGTTATAAGCATCCTGGATTCCGGTATTCATCCCCTGTGCTCCGGCAGGGCTGTAAACATGCGCCGAATCACCTGCGAGAAAACAGCTGTTTTTTCTGAAAGCCTCTACACTTCTGCTATGAAGCCGGAACACAGAGAACCAAATGAACCTTTTGATTTTAATGTTCAGTCCCAGCAGGTTTTCTGTATTGTCTTTAATGTCGTTTTCTGAAAATGCATCGACATCCTTTTCGGAATCATGCAAAAAGCTGAATATCCGGTATTTGTTTTTCTCCTTAAACGGAAAAAATCCCATAACCTGATTTTTTTCCATTGCGGTTACGATATGATGTTGAGGGCTGTCCCAATCTAGATAGACATCAGCCAGCATAAAGTTTTGAGGGAATGTTTTGCCATGAAAGGCAATCTTCAACTGCTCTCTCACCGTACTCGAAGCCCCATCTGCACCAATTAGGTAGTCGGCTGAGACATCATAAGCTTTTCCATTGCGACAAATTACCGATGCTACGCCGTCCCCGTTTTCTTTGGTATCGGTAAGCCGGGTATTCCATTTTACTTTTTCTCCATGACTCACTAAAAAATCTATAAGCAGCTTTTCGGTCTCATATTGTTCCAGCAAATAAATATTGGGAAATTTGGTTTCTCCTTCTCCTGGCTTAGTAAAGTAAAATTGCTGAGCAATCTTTCCAGAAACATAAAAGGTGACATTTTCGGCTCTTTGCGCTGATTTGAGAAATTCGTCGGCCACACCCATCTGATCCGGGCTTGGACTCCAAACGCATTAGAGGTTTGTACCGGTCCCGGTTTTTGATCGATAATTAAAAAATCGATTTGAAATCGACAGAGTTGGCAAGCCATCATTAGTCCCGTGGGGCCAGCGCCGGCAATCAGTATCGATGTCTTACTAGGTATATCCATAATGTCTTCATTTCAGCGCCGTTAGGGATGATTATTCCAAAAGACAGTTTATTGCATTTCTGTTTTCATCCAGCAGTAAAAAGGTGCTTCGTTCCGTTCGCTTACCTATAACTTAACCGTATTATGCGTCCGAAAGTTCCTGGCGGCGATTACGACTTTGTGTCCTTTTTCGCACTATTTTGATTACATCGCTGTGAACCCGCCATCAGCCATTACGGCCGATCCTGTCATCATTCCAGAATCTTCGGATGCTAAGAACACAGCTATGCTCGCAATTTGCTCGGGTCTGCCCAAGCCTAACGGCTGCCAATCCGTTATTTCTTCCATGTAGGCCGCTTTGCCTCCGTAGGCTTCATAGTATGGTTCGGCCATAGGTGTGTCGGTCATGCCGGGACAAATGCAGTTAGCACGTATCTTGTCTTTGGCATGTTCGATAGCAATTACCTTTGTTAAAGCCAAGACGCCGGCTTTACTGGCACAATAGGCTGCCAAGTCTGTTTCCGCAACCACAGAGGCAATCGAGCCGCAATTAATAATCGAGCCACCGCCTGATTGCTTCATGTAAGGAATGCCTGACTGGCATACATAATAGACACTGGACATATTAACGGCGACAGTGCGCTCCCAGTTTTCATTCGTCATTTCCAGAAACGGCTCTGCCTTTGCAATTCCTGCGCAATTGCATATGATATGCAAACCTTCGTATTCCATGACACCAGCGTTGACGGCACTCGCCACTTGTTCTGACTTGCCGACGTCGCAGCAGATGGCGGTTATTCTATCGGAGAGGCTTGTCTTCAATTTCCCTAGTTCCGACTCATTTACATCGAGAGCGATAATTTTAGCTCCTTCCTTCCACATGGACACTGCCGTGGCGTACCCTATTCCGGAGGCTGCTCCTGTAACCAATGCAACCTTTTCTTTTAATCGTTTCATTTTGTTCGTCTTCTTTTAATTCCTAGTTTTAGTTTGCTTTTAGTCGAGTGCATGTCTTACAATGGCCGCTAACGCCTACCGGCTCTGCATTCAGACGGATTCAGAAGTGCAAGGTCCCTTCAGTTTTCATTTTTTGTTCACTTTGCGTCACTGTGAATCACCTTTCTAATTTGACTTATCTGTATAGCCGGTTGGATATTTGTGTAATTTGTAAAGTCATTAATAATAGTGTCCCTGTTTTGGGCAATTGCTTTATTATATTCGTTGACATCGTTGACATAGAAATAACCTGTGGCCAGAAAGGGGGGCTCCTCCCCCGATGTTCTACCCATAACGCCCTTCTCAGTTTCGTAATGTGTCAGATTCTCTCCCAAAAACGAGGCCACCATAGGCATATGCTTTTTTTCATAGTATTCAAAGTCAAAAGTTTTGCCTTCTCCGTTAGGATAAAGTATCGATACCCTAAACGTTCCAGAAAGCGGCGCCTCGGCATATTTCGGCCTCCCGGTTTCGCAGCCAACTAAGGCTAGAAATAACAGAATCGATCCCTGTATAACAATCAATATCCGGGTCATACTAAATGCATTCATCATATCACTTTTAGAAACAATTATTTCAACAGCTGCTTTATTGTATTCCCGTTTTCATCCAGCACTGAAAACGATACTTCGTTCCGGTCGGTTACCTCCAACTTGACACGCGGCTTCCCGTCGGTTCCGTTGATCACCAGCGCCGTGGTACCGTTACTGGTGCCGAGCTGCAAACGGTTAGTGCCCTGCCCGATGCCGTTTCCTTTGTCATTGACCGTAAGAAACGCTTGATAGCCGGTCGAATCCTCGCGGGAGAACATACCGATGGCGTCCACCGTGCTATAATCCAATACCATCGCATTGAATGCTACATTTTCGTTTTCCATTACTGCCATGCCGCCATGCTCATTACCCTGCGGATCGTACAGTACAATGCCACCCGCCTTAATGGCTCTTTTGTAAGACTGACCGTCCAGAACCGGATCGGGAACACGTTCCTGATTGGCCAAAATGATAGCGGGCGTACCATCTTCGTTTACGATATTGATCCGTTTTACCGTAATTTCGTCTTCGTTCGGACGGTTGAACCCTGTTAAAACCAGAAAACCGCATACTAGCGTAATGCCAATGTTATAAATCACTAGCAGTTTGTTTGTTTGTCGCATAATTTATAGTTTATTTGTTATTCAGCTTCTTGGACGAAACCAAGGATATAGCCATTAAGATCTTTCATTATCAACTTAATTGGGTTGGTGTCCCAGTGTTCAATTTCCGCTAAATGTCGGAGGCCTTTAGATATTCATCCAATGAGCGTTGCACATAACTCATGGCATCCACCGCATCCGGGCTATCTGCGGGTTCGACAACATTTCCGTTGGTATATTTCCCTTGTTCCTGTATCCACCAAATGTTTCCAAAGGGATCCGCGATACGGCCTACTTTGTCTCCCCAATAAAGTTTAGTTACCTCCGTTACTGAAATTGCACCCGCTTTCATAGCCTTGTCGTAAATCGCTTGACTATCGTCGACAAAAATTCTGAGAAAAGCACGCGTTGGAAACCAGTGCGATTTTGAATCAAAGAGCATGACGATGGCGGTACCGATACGCGCTTCCATATGCCCAATGGAGCCGTCGGCATTGTATGCTCTATTGTCTACTATTTCTACCGCATCAAATGCAGCGTTCATAAATTCAATCAGTTTCACTGATGACGGCGAAATTATCCAAGGAGTAATTGTTGTATAGCCCTCGGGGATTGTTGAATTTGATTTATTCATTCTTTTTTGTTATTAAAGTAGTAGTTGACACCCTAGATTAAACCTGCATATAATATGATCGATTCCGTGCTATTAAAAGCTACTATTCCAACAACTGTTTTACAGTTTAACTGTTATGTTGTGAATTGTCTTAAGTCGTTCTAACATTCTTTTTCCTGTATTTTTTTTAACGTTTTTAAATCGTTCATTACAGCCGTTGCATCCTGTTCAAATGCTTCTTCCGTCATATAGGGCATCCTAAACAAGGTAAAAACAAATTCGCTCCCTTGATTATTTTCGATCACTCTCATCGGATTGTATACAGTTGTGCCATCTGTAAGAGTAACCCAATGGTCTATAATTCCGAAATTATTGTCGGGAACGAATTCCACTTTAATTCTTCCTAAGTCGGATACAGCAAACCAAGTGCTGTTTTCTTTAACTACAGATTGAATAAAATCTGTCCACGCAGGCCAGTTTTCAGGGTTTGAGGCATAACTATATACCTCATCGGCAGGCTTATTTATAGAAATACTTATATGTTTTACAGCGTAAGTACTAATATTATTTTTGTCCATATGTAATCTTCCCCTAACTAGCTACACCCAAAACTAAAGAATTCCAATCACAATTATTGTTGTTGTCCTGTTGTAATGTGGGAAACTCGGAGAGTT
>NZ_FOLL01000038.1 GCF_900112315.1 Parapedobacter composti
CAGGTCAATTCAAATCAAAAAATCAAAGAACGACTATAATATATTTATATACAATGCTTTACAATGAATTTTAAAAACTTAACGCATCACTAGTAATAAATGATATATTATCATGAGTACAAATTATTCCTTGCTCTTCTACTTGAAGAAGCCAAAGAACTATGTCAGCGGCCCCGTTCCCATTTATATGCGGATTACCGTTGACGGAATCCCGAAAGAAGTTTCAATCGGCAGGTCGGTCGACCCCTCCCGCTGGAGACCCAAAGCGAATCGGGCCGCAGGCACCAAAGAAGAAAGCCGTACATTAAACAGCTACCTTGAAACCCTTGTCCGGAATATAGAGGACGTCCATACGGCGCTTGTCAAGGAAAATGCCGTTATCACCGCCGAATCGCTGAAAATGCGGTTTCTTGGACAGGACACCAAAAGACATTACCTGATTGAAATATACCTTGACCATAACCGAAAGATGGAAACCCTGCTCGGCAAAGGATACAAGCCCGGCACGCTGAAAGGTTACAAGACTTCCGTTGGTCACCTTACCGATTACGTGCTAAAGCAATACAGGGATATGGATATTGATATTCAGCGCATCGACCATGCATTCATTGAGGGTTACGAATTCTTCCTCCGCACGGACAAAAGTTGCAGCCCCATATCAGCAGCCAAATACATGAAGCACTTTCGCAAGATTGTCAAACTGGGCCTTGCCCACCGCTGGATTACCGCAGACCCATTCGTGTTTTACAAGAATACCGCCAAGCCAAAAGAAAAGGGGTTCCTCACACAGGACGAACTTAATCGGATAATGGCCAAGCAATACGTCACGTCACGGTTGGCTCATGTTCGCGACATATTCATTTTCAGTTGCTACACCGGCCTGTCGTACGCCGATGTCAAGAAATTGAAAAAATCCGTCATCGCAAAGGGCGTGGATGGCAAGCTATGGATACTAAGCAATCGGGAAAAAACGGAGACGATTACCAATATCCCCCTGCTACCGCAGGCAAAGGAAATCATCGACCGTTATGCGGACTACCCTCCCTGTGTTTCCAAAGGGTTGGCGCTTCCCGTATTGAGCAACCAAAAGATGAACAGCTACCTCAAGGAGATAGCCGACCTGTCCGGCATTACCAAAACGCTGACGTTCCACATGGCACGGCATACTTTCGCAACTACGGTAACATTAAGCAACGACGTACCCATTGAAACAGTTTCCAAGATGCTTGGCCACACAAGTATCAGGACCACCCAGCATTACGCGAAACTGCTGGATACGCGAATCGCCAACGATATGCAAACTTTACAGCGTAAGTTGTCAGGAAATTAATTTACCCATACTCGATATCCGTTTGGGGATATATTAAGTTCCCAAACGGATACAGCATATAAATACAAAACCTTATATTTGAATCATGGCCAAAGCAACAAAACCAACAATAGGCACTTATATTGACCCATTAACCGATTTCGCATTTAAAAAGCTCTTCGGGAGTGAACCCAACAAGGACTTGCTGATTGACTTCCTCAACGGCGTGTTCCGTGGGAGGAAACACATCGTGGATTTGGTATACAACAAAAACGAGCATCCCGGCGAAACGGTAAACGAGGGCGGTGCCATATTCGACCTTACCTGTACCGGAAACGATGGGGAGCAATTCATCATCGAAGTACAACGGGGAAAACAGGGGAACTTCAAGCAACGTGCAATTTTCTACACCAGCCGCTTGATTACCGAACAGGCTCCAAAGGGAAAGCGTTCCGAATGGGCGTATAATGTGAAAGAAGTGTACCTCATCGCGCTCTTGGAAGATTTTTCCTTGGATGCGGGTAATGAGCAAGAGTTTCTGCATGATATTTGCCTAAGTAACAGGGAGACAGGTAAAGTTTTTTACGAGGGGCTGGGGTATATATTCATTGAATTGATTAAATTTGTAAAAACGGAAGCGGAACTGGATACCGACCTTGACAAATGGCTCTATGTCTTGAAGAACATGAGCAGCATGGATAAGATTCCGGTATATCTGCGCAAACCGATTTTTGAAAAACTGTTTAATATTGCTGAATACAGCAATCTGACAAAGGAGGAAAAGACCATGTACGATACAAGTCTGAAACGCAAATGGGACAACAAAGCTGTGTTGGACTATGCAGTAAATGAGGCGGCAAAGGAAGCAGCAAAGGAGGCCAAACAAGAAGAAAAAATGGAAATCGCACGCGAAATGAAAAAGGACGGCATTTCCGTTGAACAGATTGCCAAGTTTACCAAGCTGTCCATCGAGGAAATCGAAAAGCTTTAACAGAACGCTCACCATTATAGAGTAAGCCATCCCCAAAACGGATGGCTTTTTTCGTATCCCCCACCCTTGTACGCACCAAGGCATTTTCACCGCTTAGGCCACCGAACGCAAGGCGGGGGAATTGGGTCAAGGGCGCCGGAGGGCAAAGGCCTGCGGGCGGCGGCGTTTATATACCCTTGACCTTTCCCGCGCCGTGGGTAATTTTGGCCGGGCGGTGCAAAGGCCGGATGCCCTGAACCACCCGTAAACTCACCTCCTGATGCCCCGTTCCTGCGCCTTCTTTTTCCGTTTGCGCCGTTTTTCCTCTTCCTCGATGGGGTTTTGCTGTTCACCCGCTCCCTCCACCGGAGCCATCAGTAATCCCAATAGGTCGGCAGCCATGCTGCCCGTGGTGGTCAGCATTTCGCCCACGCTTTCGAACATGCCTTGGGCAACATCGTGTGCCAGCTCCATTGCCAACGGCTGACCCTGCGGATGCCGCCCCGTCAATTCCGTGAGCGTGTGCATCTGTGCCTTTTGCTGTGCCGTACCGTTCTTCATCATATTGGCATATTGCAGGCTGTCTTTCAGGTTTCGCTCAAAATCGAACAGTTCATCGAACAGGGTTTCGCCCGACTGCTTGAACGCCGTGCGGTCGAACTGCCCCAGCTTCTGCGAATGGGCTTTGTTTTTGCCACGTGACGTATTCTGCGGGCTTAGCTTGATTTTATTGGTGATGTCCTTGCGGCTCACGATGATTTGGATATGCATCTGCCGCCCCTCCTTGCGTTCGCCTTTCCGCTTTTGCCCGCTCTTTACCTCCCTGTCGTTGTGGTTGTAATAGCGGTGGTTTTCCAGCTTGCCGAACCAAAGCAGGTCTTTGTGGCTGTCGATGCCGGGGCGTTTGAAGTTCCGGGCATATTCGTCCATTACCCTCGCGGCAAATTCCTTTAACTTTTCCCTTGCCCCGTCCTCGCCGTATTTGGACACGAGGTGCGCCAGTTCCTTCCCGCTGGGGCTGACGTTGATGAGGAAGAATTTATTGTCGTCCCTGCCCAGCTTGGCCACGTTGCGGTCTATGCCCATCCTTACCTCATGGGGTTTGATGTCATTGGCTGTACCGTTGAACCAACGCTCCGGTTTGTTTTCCATCCCGTTTTCGGGCTTCATCCGGTTTTCCTTTTCGAGGTAATGCACCAGCGCACCGCTGCTGCCCTTGTTGTCGCCCGTTTCCGATTTGGTGATGTTGATATACATAATCCTATGTTACAGATTATCCAGTGATTGCCTTGCACGCCCAGCCAGTTCCTCCTTTTTGGCCGCCGATACAGGCCAGCCGAGGGCTTCCCTTTGGGTAATGTAGTAATCCAGTACCTGCCGGAACCTGGACTTCAATGTTTCCCTTTCCCGCATGTTGCCAAGTATCTTTTTCAGCGTGCCGTCCACCAGTTGCAGGTAGCCGATGGTTTCCCTGCCCATGATGGTTGCCTCCGACTGCCCTTTGCCGATGTTCTTCAAAAGCGGGCTTTGCATCTTGGCGATGGCCATCAGTTCCTCCATCGCCGAACACATCGGCACCAGCAGGTCGCCCTCCTGTTTGCGGATGAACGAAAGGATGCGGTTGATACCGTTCGATAACTCCTTTTTCAGCACCTCATCGTTCAGGTCGGCGGGGTCTTTCTTGCTCTTGTAGAAATAATCCACCATCTGCATGAACAGTTCCCGCTTGGTGCGGCCAAGTTTCCGCGCAAGCAACGTGAGCCGTTCGTCCACCGCTTCGGGGAAACGGACAGACTTCGTGTTCTCATCAATCCTGACCATTTACCCCTCCCCCCGTGCGGATGATGAACCTGAACCTGCTGCCCTTGGCCGGATGCCACGAGGGGCGGTACTCCACATAGCCGTAGGCCACCAGTTCCGACAGGCACTTGTGGTAGGTGGCGATGGAGCGTATCCGCGAGAAGCGCATCAGCTTCCTGCGGCTGGCGTGGAAATGGCCGTGCGGGTTGCCGCAATCGTGGTGGTAGAACAATGCCGCCACCAATCCGATGTGCGTGGGCAGCAAACGCCCGTCATCGCCAATCCGCTCGAAGAACGCGCTGAACGCGTGTTTGGGCAATTCCATCCGTTCACCCATTGCCGTTACCTCCCTCCATCATTTTCCTGATGTCCTCCGTGCGGTAGTACATGCTGCCACCCACTTTGCGGTACGGTAGCGTGCCGCCCGCACGGAGGTTCTGCAACGTTCCGGGCGATATGCCAAGTAGCCTGCGCACCTCGGCACTTTTCAGCCACTCCCTGCCAAGATTGTCTTTTTCCCTGTTTCCGATGATTTGCTTTAACTCCTCCAGCATTTCCCGCTTGAACTGCCGGAGGTCTTCCCTCGTGACGATGTCTATTTCCATATTCCTATCATTATGTTTCCCTATCCGTATATCCCGATAGCGGGATATTCATTCGCGCCGTTTACATAGCGCACGGTATACCGCCAAGTATACCGGAACCTTGCGCTGGTGCTATCCCAGCGTACCCAGGTATCCCCGGAGGATACCCGAAACCCCCATGGCGATAGCGTGGGGGCAAGCAAGTAGGGCTATGCCCAACTTCCGCTTGCTCCATTCCCATCGGGGAATGGCAATTTGGTGGAGCGTGCGAACAGCACGGTTTGGCGCTGCGGCCAAACAGGGTAATATCCGATGTTTCCATCGGGCGGCACCCGCTCCGTTGGGACAAAGTTGGGGGATAAAATAGGGATATGGATGACCAACCGGGGCGGCTTGGTCATGTTCGGGGATTGAACGGGTAGACGGTTAGGCTTGGTCTGCGGGGACGATGCGGAACAACTTCCTGCCATCCGGCACCTGCGAACCCTTTATCGGGGCTTCGCCCTTGCCCACGAAATAGTTGCGAGCGGTATCCAATGGGATTTCCTTGCCGCCGTGGTTGAAGTATTTCGCCACCAGTTTGTAATACGGGCTGTGGTGGTCGCTTTTGAGCAGCGACCTCCCATTGGGCAGTTCCACTTCGCGCAGTTGCTGGATGAGGTCGATGAACGTGGGCAGGTAGCCGTCCTCAACATACACTTTCTGTGCAACCCCATATTTCGTATGCGCTTTCAACTGTTCTTCCAAATCTTGGATATGGGCTTCGAGTTCGGCTATCTTTCCGTCTTTTTCTTTCAGCAGCACATCGTTTGGCCTAATGTTCCACTTATCGCGCGTGCCGAGGTATTGCTGGAATTCGGTAAGTTTCCCGATGTTTGACAAATGCCGGGGATGCTCGGATGAGAACGGGTCTTTCCGCTCGAAATGTTCAATCCGTTTCTGCACGATGTACCACACATGGGAAAGGAAATCTTTTTCGGAACCCTGCCCTGTCGAAAGGAAATGATTCAGGTGGTGCGTGTAATAGTCCTCAAACCCGGTTTTGTCAATTCCGTAGATTTTGAGCAGGAAATGGTTGTTACCATACCCCCTCTTCAAACCAAGTATGTTGCCAACATCAAACGGATGCGGGGAAAAATCGAAGCGCTTTCTGCTTTTGAAATATCTGACCATGCTTCCTTATTTTATCCAATAAAGATAAGGAATAGTGCGGGCGAAAGAAAAACAGCGGTGACGGGAGATTAAAATGCGTTCCCCACGATTTTGTTATTTACGATTTGCATACGTCAATTCATTACCGTATCCAATGCAGCCCCGAACGCTTCAAGCATATCCCCGCAAGCTTCTTCCACCATTTCCTGTATGGTCTGTGCCTTGTCAATCAAGCAAAGCAATTGCCTTTCGGTTACATAATACCCGTTCTCATAACGCACGGACAAATAGGCACTGTCCAGCAGTTCCATAATTGTCATATCGTTTTCGTCATTCTTGTCGAAAATCAATTTAAGCTGCGGCAGATATGCTAACGCAATTTGATGGTGGTTACGGATGGAATGTGATAGCTTTTCCTTTCCAAAAATGACGATTTCCACCATACGGTAACACAATTCAAACACCTGATGCAACACAAAAGCACAAAGCTGGTAATTACCTTTATCCAAATAAAACTGCGCTCCGTCACTAAAAGCCTTTATTTTCCGCTTTTCCATTTCAAGGTCTTCATTTGCCCGTTTGAGTACCCTTTCGGGCGATAGCTTACTACTTAAAGCCACATAATTCTGTAATCTTCCCCGAAAACAGCTACGAATATTAATGTAGTTTTATAATTTAGGGACAATGAAAAAGAGTAGGTTTAGCGAAAGTCAGATCATCAAGATTTTAAAGCAGCAGGAAACCGGGGTTTCGGTTACGGATATATGCCGTGAGCACGGTATCAGCCAGGGTACCTTTTACGGCTGGAAGAGCAAATATTCAGGCATGGATGCCCCGCAGCTCAAACAGATGAAAGATATGGAGCGGGAGCTGGCACAGTACAAGAAGATTGTAGCCGAGCTGACTTTGCAGAATACCGTTTTAAAAGATGTCATAGAAAAAAAGCTCTAGGGCCTGCCGAAAAGCGTGAGTTGGTGGGCTATGCCCATCAGGAGTTTAAAATGAGCCTTCGGCAGGCCTGCGTACTATTCCATATGAGTACATCGGTTTATTATTACCAAGCCAAACGCAAGGATGACCGCGAGATTATTGAGCAGTTGTCCAACCTTGCCGAATTGTATAAGACATGGGGTTTCTGGATGATGTTCAAACGGCTGCGCAAGCTGCATTATATGTGGAACCACAAACGGGTATACCGTGTTTATACGTCCATGCGGCTGAATCTGAGGAACAAGCGTAAGAAACGGCTCCCGGCACGTGTGCAGGCCCCGTTGCTATGCCCCATAGGGCCGAATATCACCTGGAGCCTTGATTTTATGCACGATACACTGGCTAATGGTAAAACGATCCGTACGCTGAACGTCATCGATGATTTCAGCCGGGAGGC
>NZ_FOLL01000021.1 GCF_900112315.1 Parapedobacter composti
CTGACGCAGACCATACCGGGGCCAGCTAACCGTTGGCCGGGATGCACCAACCGGTTGACCGGTGGGCTGCTGCCCCTAATCGTCCGGCTGTCCGTGACCATACACAGACAAACTCCAGCGTAACCTATCCGCACGTGCGCCCCATGCAGTAGGCACCAGCCCCCTGTATGCTGCCGGCAAATCCTTAAACAGTGGCCGGAGGCCTTTTCGGCTCCCATTCATTATTCGGGCGAATGTCAAATAGGCCAGCAGGGGTTCGGTTTTTGCTTTACTCCGGCAGCACAGCCCAGATGGTATTAGCGGCATCGTCGGTCACCAACATATATCCCTGACGCGTAAAGGTTACGCCCACCGGGCGCCCGTATACCGTTCCCTCCGCTGCATCGGCGATGAAGCCGGCGAGGAAGTCTTCCGGCATGCCGGATGGCTGGCCATTTTCAAAGGGGACATACAATACCTTATAACCCACAAACGCGGAACGGTTCCAGGAACCATGCTGGCCGATATAGGCCCCCGGCCGGAATCCGTTATGCCGACTGAAAGCTAATCCGAGCGAAGCGGTATGCGACCCCAGCGCATAATCGGGAGTGATGCTGAGCTGAACCGAGTCCGGATGCTTGCCCGCCCAGTTTGGATCCGGCTTCGGCCCCCAATAGGCATACGGCCATCCGTAGAAACCGCCCTCCTGCACCGCTGTGATGTAATCGGGCACCAATGCGTCACCAAGCTCGTCACGTTCGTTCACAGCGGTCCATAGCTTGCCGGTTTCCGGTTCCCAGTCCATCCCCACCGGGTTACGCAAGCCGGAAGCAAATATCCGCTCGCCGGTTCCATCGGGATTGACTTCCAGGATGCAGGCGCGGCGCACTTCATGTTCCATGCCGTTTTCGCCGACATTGCTTCCGGACCCTACTGATATGTAAATCTTTGATCCGTCGGCGTTAGCAATGATGTTTCGCGTCCAGTGGTTGTTATACCCGCCGGCAGGCAGCTCAACCAGCTTCTCCCCTTCAGCGACTATGCTTTGTGCCTTGGGATCATAGGGGAACCGCCACAGCGCATCGGTATTGGCGACATAGAAGTAATCGCCCAGTACCAGCATGCCGAAGGGCTGGTTCAGGCCATCAAGGTATACCCGCTGTAATTCGGGTTTCCCGTCGCCGTCCGCATCCCGAAAGAGGATAATCTGATGTGAGCTTACCTCCAGGTTTTTGTTGCGTGACCGGGCCTTTCCGCTCATCAGTTTCTTGATACGCTCCGCACCGCGCTTTACCGTGCGGGCTTCGGAAACGAAGATGTCGCCGTTGGGTGCCACATACGCCCACCGCGGACTGTTCAGCCCCGCAGCAAACTTCACTACACGATAGCCCGGGGCCGCAACGGGCATCCGGCCTTCGGGCCATCCGATGACCTTGGAAAGCTTCGTGGCAGAGGGGGTAGCCATCGGTGCGGGCAAACGGACGTCCTTACCATATTCAACCACCTGTTGTGCATAAAGCTGCCCATACATAAGTTCCATGGCGATCAATGCAGCCGATAACCGGCAGAAACGGGAAATATCGATTGTCTTCATAATTATTCCATTACCAGGATAATTAACAACCGAAGGGGGGCAATGTTTCGGGCTAAAGCAACATCGCCTTGAATATGGACTGTGCGTATTCGCCCCAGTTCTTCAGACTGGCTTTCAGTTCGGTTATCAGCTCGCTGTAGTTCACGGCTTTGCCTTTTCGGGGAGCTTCCATTTCCTTGGCGGAGACCGGACGATCTTCTACCTTGGTGGCAAAATAGGTCGTATTCTCATACGGCAAGGCCACGCCGAGGATCATACCGGGTAGCCCACTGAACGATTCCGGACCGCCGGATACGGGTATCTGATCGGTATAGAATGCAACTACATAGATGGAGTCGAGCACCAGTGCATTGGCCCGGCGGCACAGGTAGCCCGCTATTTCACGGGTTTCATTCGTAAAACGCCATTGGATACGCCGGGTGCTGTCAGTAATCAGGTAGGTCTGTTCATAAATACGCTTCTGGCTGATACTTTGCTCCGCTGCCAAGTCGGTCAAGATGATATTTCCCATATCGATGGAAGGGTCATCACCAAGAAAACCGACCGGTGTACCGTCGGACTCCTGCGGCCAGAACCGTGTTTTCGTACGGTCGAACGCCAGGTTATATTTAAAGGATTTGAACTGGGGATTGCTTTTTTTGTATTGCTCGAATATCTGCTCGGCAAACGAACTGTTGGTGCCCATCCGGCTTTGAATCTTAGCATACATGTTGACGCGCTTTTCGTATTCCACAACGCCACGCTCTACAAAGCGTGCGTATTGTGCCCGGGCGGGGTGGAACATCAACGCCAACAGCAGCAAACTGGTCAATAAGGTTAAAATCTTTCTCTTCATAGTGTTATTTTTGCACAGATACGCCGCCCATTTTATTGAAATCCCAAGTCAGGGAGAACATCAGGAACCGGGTGATGGTCGTATAGCTGTTTTGGATAAACATATTATTGTTGGCCGAACGGCTGAAACCACGGTTCTGGTTCAGCAAATCATTTACACCGACGGTGAAGCGGAGCGTTTCATCTTTCAGGAACTTCTTGCTGACCGAGGCATCGATGATAAACCGCTCGAACGCCTCATCGAACAGTTGTGTGGGGGCGCTGTAGGTATATCGGCCCTCGGATGTGATTTGAAACTTCAAAGGCAGGTAGATATTAAAGCCATAGTTTCCGTTCACCCCCCAGCCGTTGTTGTTGCGATCCCGTTGCAGCGATGACTGCCCAAAGGTAAAGCTGGGACCTGCATTGATGTTAAAATCGTATTTCTCCCGGACATATTGCCTGATGGTCAGACTTACCCCGTAGGATGTATTCTGGGTACGGTTCAGCTCGCCGTTCGTCAGGTTATAGAATATATTCCCGTTCGTGTTCAGTCCGCCGCCCACATCGAGGTTCCACTTCCGGATGTTCTTGCTGAAACTGCTGTAAAAATTGTAATTCAGGGGCGTTCTATCGTCAAGGTTTGCATACTGAAAGGTGCTGCGCCCCACGGAATCCGTGTAGGTGTTGCTCACGATGGGGTTCATCGTATTCGAGAAGCCCCCGGAAAGGAAAATATATTGGTTACCAATTACCTTATACGAATTGTACGACGCATTGAACCGGTTGGTAAACGAAGGCTTAAGACCGGGATTGCCCAGCACGATGTTCATCGGGTCGTCATTCACCCGCACCGGTTGTATTTGGTTAATGGACGGCTGGGTGTTGTTTCCGTTATAGGAAACACGAAACGATTTCTGCTGGGAAAAGCGATACTGCCAGCTCACTTGCGGATTGTGGTTGGTGAAGCTCCGCTCAAAACGGTTATCGGCATATCGGTCTGTTTGATCGAACCGCACGCGACTGACCCGCGTGCCGAAATTGAGTGTGGATTTACCCTGCCTGAGATTAAAGACCGCCCCAAGCTGGTTAGCGAGCTGATTCAGCCTGAAGTCATTGCTGAAAAGGGAATCCAGTTCGGTATGCTCTCCGGAGGGGCCCGCGGGATTGAAAGACTGTCTTAGCGATGTGCCGTTGTTGGCCGTAAGCCGGTAATTGAACACCAGTGAAAGCGTTTTCGTGATTGGCTCTGTATAGGTGATGTTTGAGTTGAAAACAGCATTCCGGCTATCATTGATCTTTAGCTGATCGACCACCAATACGCTATCTATCTCGCCATCCTGATAAAATGAGTTCTCCGAGAACAGGAATCCGTTGGATTTGCCTTGGTTGATGGTCTCATTGATTTCCCACGACACGGTGCGCCCTTGCTTACGCAACTTCTTAGTCCATAAAGCGGTGAGGTATGCACTGAACCCCTCCGTGTTGTTGGTGGTGCGGCGCATGGATTGGTTGAGCATACCACCAACGGCGTCCGTACCAACAGACTCGCTGAACTCACTGGTTTCACCGTTGCGGAGTGTGCCATCGACGGTCACTTTCAGCGTCGACGTCGAATCAAACCGGTTCTCGAAAATTGCACCGCCCCGTTGCCTGAATATCCGCCTGTCAAACGATTGATCGGATGTGGTATTGATGGTACCTGTGGGCAGGTTATTCTGACTGATGGTGTTGTTGGTGCCATTGACGCTGAGTTCGCCGATTTTATAGCTGCCATTGATAGACTGCCGCCCTTCGTTCCACTTGTTGCCATAGAAGGCCCCGCCATTCAATGCCGAGGGAATACCGCGTCCGTCATACCGCCCGCCCCACGACTCGATGTCGTCGCCCCCGCCGGTTGTCATAATCATGATCCCCCCGTCTTCCACGGTGATGGAGGTGCTACTGGAAGGTGCGTAACGGTCTGCGTCCTGCCAGTCAAGTCCCGTGCGGCCGGTATTCCCGACGGTACCGAACGCCGAAAAACGCTCGCTGCCGTTAAACCGGTTGACCATGGCTTGTCCCTGGTACATTTCATTGGTGCCGGCACCGGCATCTACTTTCCCGAAGCACCCCTTCTTCTTATCCTCCTTCAACTTGATATTGATGGTTTTCATCCGTTCGCCATCGTCGATTCCCGTGAATTCCGCCTGATCGCTCCGCCTGTCGTACAGCTGCACCTTATCCACCATGTCCCCCCGCAGGTTGCGCGTCACCAGCGTAGGGTCATCCCCGAAAAACTCTTCGCCGTCTACCAACACTTTGTTAACCGTCTGCCCCTGCGCAGTGATTTTGCCATCCTGATCGACCTGAATGCCGGGCAGTTGCTTCAGCAGGTCCTCCACCTTGGAATTCGGCTGGATAACAAAGCTTGCCGCATCGTATTCTGTTGTATCTCCCCGGATGGTAATGGCCTGTCTGCGGTTTACCAGCACCTCTTCCAATAGCTTGGCACGCAGCACCAACCCGAGGTTGCCGAAGTCGATAGACCGGGTTGCGCTGTCCAACTGAAAACGTTCCACATAATCGGCATAATCGGGGTACGTCACGAAAAGAATGTAGTCACCGGTGTCCAGGCCGCTCATGTGGAAAGTGCCTGATTCATCCGCGCGTGAAAACCGATAAAGCATGGAATCCTTGGCGTGCACCAGTACGACAGATGCTTTGGCAAGTTTAAGGCTGGATGCCGTGTCAACGACGCCCCCTTTTATCGAATAGTCTTCTTGGGCGGCGGCCGACAACCAGCTGAAACACGCCATCACCAGCGCAACGGATATTTTTCTCATAATCGGTTTATGCTACGGTACATAGGGTAACTTTTGGTTACGAATATAAAACCGAAAAAATAGTTCCAAGAAAATTTTGCGTTTTTTAACAATATCGCTTACTATACGGACGGTGCTACGTCGGCCCACTAAACGTTCAAAACCGGATTACGGTTGCATATCAATACAACTTTAGCTAAGTTTGCGGCATACCCATCACATAGTTATGCAAGAAATCAAGGCTTATATCGAAGCAAACAGGCAACGCTTCCTTGACGAATTATTTGAATTACTTCGCTTCCCATCGGTCAGCGCCGATCCGGCTTATGCGGGCGACGTGCAAAAGACTGCCGAATATGTGGCGCAAAAGCTGCGGGATGCAGGAGCAGAACAGGTGGAAATATATCCTACAGCCGGACATCCCATTGTTTACGGCGAGAAAATTATCGGCAGTGATAAGCCGACGGTATTGGTATACGGCCACTACGATGTACAACCGCCCGATCCGCTGGAACTGTGGGAAACGCCCCCATTCGAGCCGACGGTTCGCGACGGCAAAATATTCGCCAGGGGTGCCTGCGACGACAAAGGTCAGTTTTACATGCATGTCAAAGCATTGGAATTGATGCAGGCCACAGGCACTTTAGCCTGCAACATCAAATTCATGATTGAAGGCGAGGAAGAAGTTGGATCGGATAACCTGCCCGCGTTCATAAAAGCTAACAAAGAACGATTGGCTGCCGATGTGGTGCTGATATCCGATACGGCCATGATCAGCTTGGACACCCCCTCCCTGGAAACCGGGTTGCGCGGACTCTCCTACCTCGAAGTGGAAGTAACGGGGCCGAACCGCGATTTGCATTCCGGCGTGTACGGCGGTGCCGTAGCCAATCCGATAACCACCCTGGCCAAGATGATTGCTTCGCTGCACGATGAGAACAACCGCATTACGATACCGGGATTTTATGATAATGTGGCGGAACTCAGCGATGCGGAACGCCAGGCACTGAACCAAGCGCCGTTTGATGAAGCGGAATACAAAGCCGACCTTGGCCTGAATGCCCTATGGGGGGAAAATGGTTACACCACCATTGAGCGCACAGGTATCCGGCCCACATTGGAACTTAACGGAATATGGGGCGGCTATACCGGAAAAGGGGCCAAAACCGTACTGCCGTCAAAAGCATACGCCAAAATTTCCATGCGGTTGGTTCCTAATCAGGACTCCGATGAGATCACCGCGCTTTTCAAAAAACATTTTGAAAGCATCGCCCCGGATTATGTAACGGTGAAAGTGACGCCACACCACGGCGGACAACCGGCCGTAACGCCTACGGACAGCCCGGCCTATCGGGCAGCAGAAAGGGCCATAGAAGACGCTTTTGGTAAAAAACCCGTCCCTACCCGCGGCGGAGGCAGCATCCCTATCGTTTCATTGTTCGAGCAGGAACTTGGACTGAAGACCGTACTCATGGGCTTCGGACTCGATAGCGACAACCTGCATTCGCCGAACGAAAAATACGATATCGCCAATTACTTCAAGGGTATCGAGACCATCCCCTTGTTCCATAAGCATTTTGCGGAGTTGAGCTAATCGGCGCATCATGGTACGTTTGTTGAGAAAATTGCACAGTTTCCTGTACTTGGGGTCTGTTCTGTTTTTCTTTATCCTTTTTTTTCCGGCGCTGGCTTTTTTCTCAACAAACCCCGAACGGCACTTCCACCGTATTGCCCGCTGCAGGCGGATCATCGGCTTCCTGAGTTCGGCTGCCGTGGGCGTGTTTTACCGTTTCCGGTTCGAGGTGCCGATCGATTGGTCACGGCCATACATCATCTGCCCCAACCATACGTCTAACCTGGACATTACGGCCATGGTGCTGCTCTGCCCAGCGGATTTTTCGTTTATGGGAAAGGTGGAACTGCTGGACAATCCCGTTACAGGGCTGTTTTTCCGGACCATCGACATCCCGGTAAACCGGAAAAGTAAGCTGTCTGCGTTCAAGGCTTTCAAACGGGCGCACCAGAACCTGTTGCAGGGGCGCAGTGTGCTTATCTTCCCAGAAGGGCAAATCGGCGACGAATACCCGCCGAAGCTCTATGACTTCAAGAACGGCCCATTCAGACTGGCCATTGAAACCGATGTACCCGTCCTTCCCGTGGTTATCCAGAATGCGTGGGAAGTTTACTGGGATGAGGCCAAGCAGCACGGCAGCCGGCCCGGCATCATTGATGTGGACGTACTGGCTCCCGTCGGGACGCATAATTTGGGGCAGGACGATGCCGATACACTTCGCGACGAGATACATGCCCGGATAAAAAAAAGGTGGAGCCATACCGGTGCGGTGTAACATCCGGCCGGCGCCAGCGTCATACTAAAAACAGCGACATATGTCACAACAGCCACTTATTCAACTCACGGATATCGGACGAAAATATGTCATCGGTGCGGAAACCATCCATGCTTTGAAATCGGTGACCCTTCAGATATATAAGGGTGAATTCGTAGCCCTGATGGGTCCGTCGGGTTCGGGCAAATCCACCCTGATGAATATTCTGGGGTGCCTGGACACCCCTACCCGTGGCGAATACATCCTCAACGGCATCAGTGTGAGTGACATGACAGACGATGAACTTGCCGACGTGCGCAACAAGGAAATCGGCTTTGTATTCCAGACGTTTAACCTGTTGCCGCGGTCAACGTCGCTGGACAACGTGGCGCTTCCGCTGATCTATGCGGGTATCGGAAGGAAACAACGGGAAGAAATGGCCCAGAAAGCACTGGAAAGCGTGGGCCTGGGTAACCGGGTAGACCATAAACCCAATGAACTTTCCGGTGGTCAGCGCCAGCGGGTGGCCGTGGCGAGAGCGTTGATCAACAACCCTTCGATCATATTGGCCGATGAACCTACCGGTAACCTTGACACGAAAACCTCCATCGAAATCATGGGGCTGCTTGAAGAAATCCACTCCCGTGGCAACACCATCATTCTGGTTACGCACGAAGAAGACATCGCACAGCACGCCCACCGCATCGTCCGTATGCGGGACGGGCTGATTGAAGATGACTATCCCAACAAAGACGTCAAGAGCGTATCGCCAAGGCTCGCGGCACTACGGGAAAAAGGCACTGATTTTGAAAATATTTAACACTTGGCCTGCTCGCAAAACGGCAAGCCTGTGCGGTCCATTGGGGGCTCCCCCAAGCGGAAAAATCTGGCGTTTTTCCAAGAAAAACGCCTAATAAAACATATCAAAAAACTAATAATCAATAAGTTATCATATAGTCAAAAAATATTGACAAAAAATTTAAAAATCATAATAGAAATATTATATTTTTGCGCAAAATTGAAACTTAAATTGATAGGTTATGTACTGGACATTAGAGTTAGCCTCACATTTGGAAGATGCACCCTGGCCGGCAACAAAGGACGAGCTGATCGACTATGCCATCCGCTCAGGTGCACCTGTTGAAGTGATTGAAAACTTACAGGCCTTGGAAGACGACGGTGAGCCTTATGAAAATATAGAAGAGATATGGCCGGATTATCCCACCAAGGATGATTTCTTCTTTAACGAAGATGAATATTAACACATAGCCGCCCCGCACGATGAGTCCGGGGCGGTTCTGTTTTTGAATGCATTGCATGTCTGTATGAAAAAATCCCTCATCAAGCTGCTGCCTGCGCTACCGCCACTGACAACATTATCCTAACGTGCTTACTCATCCGGCAAAACGGGGCGCCCATGAACCATACCCTGCCATAACTGAAACCAGCATCGTAGACGGAGTGTCCATAGCATGCACTTACTGCATCGGGATGATGATGGGATTGCGGCAAAGCCGACTAATCCACCACCTGGCGGCGGCCCCGCTTCTTTTTGCCCCCCTGTATACGTTTGGGGCGTGCTGTCATTTCGACGGGCAAGCCCAACAGGTCGCGGACGGCCACCGATGCGCATACGCCGCCGAATGCAGCGGGAAGATAGGAAATGGTGCCATATGCTGAACGTTTGAAGTTGCTGCCGTCAGTCATCACCAACGAATCCTTACGCACTTCTTCCGTCGAAAAAACGGCTTTTACGGCAGCCGCGTTGGCCAGCCGCTTCAACCGTTTGCGCACGTACTGGGCAAACACACACTGGTAGGTTTCAGGAAGCCAGGTTACGCGTAGCTTAGTAGGGTCGAGCTTGCCTCCCGCCCCCATCGAACTGACTATCGGCATTCCGGAGTTCAATGCCGTCGAGAGCAGCGTCAGCTTGGGTGTAATGCTGTCTATGCAATCCATAATGTAATCGTACCGCTTTTCCAACAACTCCCTGCACTTCTGTGGCGTGAGGAACTCCTCCACCACACGCAGCTTAAGTTGCGGGTTGATGGCCAGCAGCCGATCTTCCATGATACGTGCTTTGCTTACGCCGTGGTTAGTAGCCAGCGCCGGCAATTGCCGGTTCCGGTTGGACGGGTCCACCACATCGCCATCAACGATGGTCATTTCTCCGACACCCGCCCGGCAGATGAATTCCGCCGCGAAGGAGCCAACACCGCCGAGACCCACCACCAATACATGTTTTTGCTGCAATGCCGCAATCCCCTCATCGCCCACCAGCAGGGCGGAACGCGACAGCCAGTTGATATCTGCCATTTAAATCAGTTGTAACGTTTTCCAGCCGGCAAAAATAATAGCTTTCAGCTCATCTACCGTAATATTCCGTAAAAAGGCTGCCCGTTCGTAGATGCGTTGGATGCTGGTTGGATTATCGTCAGTCTCCAGGAAAAAGGGTGGTCCGGTTTGCTGGAGGGCGACGGCCGCATTGCTGCCTTCCTGCATGATGGCTGCTCCAAACGACAGCAGGAACCCGTGCCGCTGCAACTGGCGCGCCAGTTCGGGCGATTTATGGAAGCCATGGATAATCATCGGTACCTGGGAAGCGTATTTCCGGCCATAAGGCAACAGCTCATCGAATGCCCGTACACAATGGATAATCAGCGGCTTGGCGCAGGCGACGGCCAACTCGGCCTGCTGCCGGAAGGCGCTATGCTGTACAGCCATGGCCGGCCCCCGCAGCCGATCGAAGCCGCACTCGCCGATGAGCTTCACTGCACCGGTTCCGGCATGCCGCTCAACCGCCTCCAGTTGCGCGTCCTTGTTTTCGGCGGTGAGATACCACGGGTGCAGACCGATGGAGCTCCATGCGCCGACAGTACTGCCGGTAGCACCGGGCAGCACATTCAGAATCTGCACCGATCCATCAGACCGGCGGCTATGCGTATGGATATCGAAGTATTCCATGTTCGTTCGCGCTGCGAAGGTACGTAAAGGAGCTGCTGCAAAAAAAGGAAAACTGCGGCTCACTATTGCATCTTTCAAAACAAAAACCCATATTTGCCACACGCAAAAAAAATGATTTTTCAAACAGGGCATATTACTTGGTGGTGGCACAGCAACTGATGCTGTGGCAACCTCTTATTGTAAGTAATTGTTACTGAAACATATAGCGGCTTGCCATACAACGGCAAGCTTTTTTTATGGATACTAAACAGCTATGAAGGAGATATTAGCGCACCTATTTGAGTTCAAGACCTTCACCCGGGGTGAGGCCTACGAGATCCTGACCAACATTGCTTCGGGTAAATACAATAATTCCCAGATAGCGGCCTTCATGACCGCCTATGGGATGCGAAGCATCCGCGTGGAAGAGCTGGAGGGGTTTCGCGACGCCATGTTCGACCTGTGCCTGCAACTGGATTTTCGGGGCTATGAACTGATTGACCTCTGCGGTACAGGAGGTGATGGCAAAAACACATTTAATATCTCCACGTTAGCCTCATTTGTGGTGGCTGGTGCGGGATATCCTGTAGCCAAACATGGTAACTACGGCGTGTCGTCGGGGTGCGGTTCCTCCAACGTGATGGAACACTTGGGCTATCGGTTTACCAACGACCGGAAGACGCTCCTCCGGCAACTGGAAACCGCCAATATCTGTTTCCTGCATGCGCCGTTGTTCCATCCGGCGATGAAGACCGTGGCGCCCATCCGTCGTGAACTGGGCATCAAAACGTTTTTCAACATGATTGGCCCGTTGGTGAACCCCACCAATCCGCGTTACCAGTCTGTAGGGGTATTCAGCTTGGAACTGGCCCGCATTTATGGGTACCTGTACCAACAGAGCAGCAAACGGTATACTATCCTCCATGCGCTGGATGGTTATGACGAGATTTCGCTGACGGGCGATTTCAAGACCATCAGCAACCACGGCGAACGCATCTGTACCCTCGGGCAACTGGGCTTCTTGCCCCAGCCTGCGGCAAGCATCCATGGGGGTGAAACCGTAGAGGAAGCGGCCGGAATTTTCATTGCCGTGCTCCAGGGCAACGGTACTGCGGAGCAAAACAATGTCGTGCTGGCGAATGCGGCCATTGCTATACAGACCATCCATCCGGAAAAATCATTCGGCGATTGCTACTACGAAGCGGAAACTTCGCTGCTGGGAAAAAGGGCCCTGGATTGCTTCGGGAAGTTGGTTGGTGGTGGGTGACCGGTGGTCGGTGATGGGTGGTCGGTGGTCGGTGGTCGGTGGTCGGTGATACGGAAAGATATAAAATGAACCTTAAAATAAAGATATGCGGTTTAAAGCATCCGGGCAACATCCGGGATGTGGTGGCGTTGCAGCCGGACTACATTGGTTTCATTTTCCATCCGGATTCCAAGCGCTTCGTGGGTGGTTTGGATGGGGCATGGGTAAGGCGCTTGGATGGCACCAAAAAAACCGGTGTTTTTGTCAACGCGGATGCCGGACAGGTGAATGCTGCTATCCTGCAGTACGGGCTCGCGGCGGTGCAACTGCACGGCCAGGAAACGCCCGCATACTGCGCGGCACTGAAAGGGCTGGGCGTGGAAATCATTAAGGCGTTCGGTATCGATGCGCAATTTGACTGGGCCGTGGTAGCAGACTATGAGACGGTGGCTGACTATTACCTTTTTGACACGAAAAGCCCACGGCACGGCGGCACGGGCGTCCGCTTCGACTGGGGGCTGCTCAGCGGGTATGGGCTCAACACGCCGTTCTTCCTGAGCGGTGGCATCGGCGCGGAAAATATCCGGGAGGCGCTACATATAGCTGACGACCGCCTTTATGCGCTGGACCTCAATTCGCGGTTTGAAACCGAACCGGGGGTCAAAGACATTGGATTACTGAAACAAACGTTACAATCGATCAACGATGAGTGAATACCAAGTAAACGATAAAGGTTACTACGGCAACTTCGGCGGCGCCTATGTGCCCGAGATGCTGTACCCCAATGTGGAGGAATTGCAACAGCAATACCTGCAGATCATCCAACGCAGCGACTTCCGCGAGGAATTTGACCAGCTGCTCAGGGATTATGTGGGCCGCCCGTCGCCCCTGTACTTCGCCAAGCGGCTTTCCGAACGTTACAATGCCAACATTTTCCTGAAGCGTGAAGACCTTAACCATACGGGTGCACACAAGATTAACAATACCATCGGCCAGATTCTGCTGGCCGAGCGATTGGGCAAGAAACGCATCATTGCCGAAACAGGCGCCGGACAGCACGGCGTGGCCACCGCCACGGTATGTGCACTGAAAGGGCTGCAATGCGTGGTATACATGGGTGCCATTGACATTGAACGGCAAGCACCGAATGTGGCGCGCATGAAAATGATGGGCGCAGAAGTGATTGCAGCTACCTCCGGCAGCCGCACACTCAAAGACGCCACCAATGAGGCGTTGCGCGACTGGATAAATAACCCCGTGGATACCCATTACATCATCGGATCGGTCGTTGGCCCCCACCCTTACCCCGATATGGTGGCAAGGTTCCAATCGGTTATCTCCGCAGAAACCCGTAAACAGCTGTTGGAGAAAACCGGGCGGGAAACACCAGACTATGCTTTGGCTTGCGTGGGCGGGGGCAGCAATGCCGCGGGCATGTTTTACCATTTCCTGGATGAACCATCGGTCAGCTTAGTGGCCGTGGAGGCCGCCGGGAAAGGTGTTCATTCCGGCGAATCTGCCGCCACCACAGTATTGGGCCGTGAGGGGGTCTTGCACGGAAGCCGATCCATCGTTATGCAAACGGACGACGGGCAGGTCGTTGAACCGTACTCCATTTCAGCAGGACTGGATTACCCGGGCATCGGCCCGCAGCATGCATGGCTGCATAAGACAGGCCGCGCAACCTATGCTTGTATCACCGACGATGAAGCCATGCGGGCGGGACTGCTGCTTACCCGCTTGGAAGGCATCATCCCCGCCATCGAGAGCGCACACGCGCTGGCGCAGCTGGAAAAAATGGTTTTCAAAGGTGGCGAGAACGTTGTGGTATGCCTTTCGGGGCGCGGTGATAAGGACTTGGACAACTACATGAAGTACTTTGGGTTTTGAAAATGAACAGAATCAACGAATTATTTGCCAGCAATGGCGACAGACGCATACTTTCTATTTATTTTACCGCGGGATACCCAGCGCTTGACAGCACGTTGGCTATCGCCGAAACGCTGGAAAAGGCCGGAGCGGATTTCCTGGAGATCGGATTCCCGTATTCCGATCCCGTAGCTGATGGCCCCGTCATCCAGCACAGCTCTGAAGTCGCCCTTCGTAACGGCATGACCCTCCAGCGGCTTTTCGAGCAACTTAGCAATCTCCGTAAACACGTGTCTATACCTGTGCTGCTGATGGGCTATGTTAATCCGGTACTGCAGTACGGCGTGGAACGTTTCTGCCAATCGTGCAGCGATGTTGGCGTAGATGGTGTCATTGTACCGGATTTGCCGATGTATGAATACGAAGAGCTTTACCGGCCCGTATTCGAAACGAATGGATTAAGCAATATATTTCTCGTGACGCCGCAAACTTCGGAAGCACGTATCCGTAAAATTGACGAATTATCGAACGGATTCATTTACCTGCTGTCTTCGTCTGCAACCACGGGCAAAAACCTCTCGGTTTCGGAGCGTACCGAAGCTTATTTTTCGCGTATTCAGGCCATGCAACTGAAAAACCCTGTGGTCATCGGTTTCGGTATTTCCGACCGCGGTACATTCTTGCGGGCTACGGACTATGCAGATGGTGCCATTGTGGGCAGCGCATTTGTAAAATTGCTGGGCGAAGCGGACTACATGGAACGTATTCCGGAATTCATCCGTCAGTTGAAGGATTGAGCGGAAAGGACATCAGTCCGGCCGCTCTTTCCGGATTTTACCGTCCGGCTCGAATTCAACCTTCAAATCTCCGTTACGGCTCTCCAGCTCCACGGCATAGCTCACCCTGTCTCCTACGGTTACCCGCTTCGCCTCTTCGATGCGGTACCCGGCGAATTCGCTGTTTATCCGCTGCTTAACAGCGTCCGGCAGGGCGTAAGAGGCAATTTCTTCTTCGTAGCGCAACACTTTCCCCTCCTGGCTGATAAACGCCTTGTGGTCGCGCCCCAGCAAACCGGTATTGAATTCCGCCTCATAGTGGCCGTCCCGCTTGCGCTCCCATGCCACCTGCCGCGCTTTGGGAAATTGCTGCTGGAAAGCATTCAGCACAATCGCGGGCACCTCGCGCCAATGCATATCCTGGGCTGCCGCGGACATGCCTGCCATGCAGAAAACGGCCAGACCAAAAAGAATCTTTTTCATGAGTGTTCGATTTGTAACCACAAAATAAAAACTCAAAACCGGAAAAATTTGGGAAACCGGCCACCTGCCGGCGGTTTGCATCATGAAGTTTTTTACCTATCTTTGTATCGATGATGGCCAAGATATTCAGCATATTACTTACCATCGTGTACGGCTTGTCAGCTACCGGTGCCTCCGTGCACCTCCACTACTGCTGCGGCAAAGCCCAGCAATTAGTGATACAGCTCCAGCATGAAGCCGGCCACCATGACTGCCCGCTCTGCACCGAGCATCAGCAACCGGTGGAAGCGACGGCCGGATGCTGCGATGAACAAAGTTGCGGCGATGCTGAACACGACGGCCACTGCCAGGACGTCAAAGTGGAGGCCGCCACGACAACCAAGGAACACCTGCCGAGCAACGACAAGAACCTTTTCAGCATTTATCCGGCAGAACTGCTGGTTTTTACGCTTATCCGCTTTGCAAATCAGCCGTTAGCCATCCATCAAGCCCCGAAAACAACAGCCAACGTCGGCTCTCCTCCCGCTGTTCCGCTGTTCATCCGGCACTGCACTTACCTCATCTGATGTTTCTTTATTGAATGATCGCGTAAAACACCGCTGTGCGTTACGCGGAAGATGTACGGCTATTCCGTATCGCATCGCTATTTTTTAGTTCAATAAAGATTAAACATCCATCAATGATGAATCAGTTAATAATGTCAAGGTTATTTACCCTTATGGCGGTATTGTTGTCCATGCCTGCGCTCGCCCGCCATGTTCCGGCAGAAGTGCGGGCACCCCAAGGCGACAGCACGGTGATATTGACCGTGGCAGGGAATTGCGGCATGTGCAAAAACCGCATCGAACAAGCGGCTAAAGAAGCCGGCGCTAAATCCGCTGCCTGGGATGCCGAAAGCCAGCAGCTCAGGATAACCATAACCGCCCCTACCTCCTTGGCCGGTATACGGAAAAACATCGCCGCCACCGGCCATGATGTGGACGGGCTGCCTGCCGATGGCAATGCTTACCAGGCGCTGCCGGGATGCTGCCAGTACAGCCGCACCGCCGGACAGCTCACCCATGCCCCGGTAGCGGAAGGGGCAGACAGTACGGCCATCTTTGAGGTTGCTGGAGTCTGCGGCATGTGCAAATCGCGCATAGAACAAGCCGCACAGGCCAAAGGGCTCGAAACTGCCCGTTGGGACGCCGGTACCCAAATGCTTTCCCTCCTTTTTGACCCGGCCGTTTACGATGTTGAAGCTGCCAAAAAGCGCATCCTGGCTGTTGGCCACGACGTTGCAGGCCATACAGCCGATGCTAACGCTTACCGGAAGCTGCCCGCATGTTGCCACTACCATGATGAAAACAATGTGCACCGAAAAGCCGGGGGCCATGACCATGGTACTGATACCGAAAACCACGATCACGAGCACACCGTTACCGGGGTAATCATGCGCGAAAGCAACCGTGGCGAGTTAAGTCCCATTGAATCGGCCAACATCCACTGGTTGGAAGCCCCTTCGGTAAGTGCCCGGTCGGATGCATCGGGTGTTTTCCGGATTCCGCATGAAGAGGGCTATAAGCGGCTCGTCGTCACCCATGCCGGTCATCAGGCGGATACGATTACTGTTACTGATCCACATGAGGTTGTCGTAGTTTCCGCGAAGGGCAACGTCCTCAGCGAAGTTGCCGTATCGGCCAGGCGAAGTTCAAACTACATTGCTGCCCTCAGCCCTTCCCGCCTGGAAGTACTCACCGCGCAGGAACTCTTCAAGGCGGCTTGTTGCGACCTTAGTGAGAGTTTCGAAACCAATGCTTCGGTCGACGTGGTGAACAGTGATGCGGTAACAGGCAGCAAGCAGATACAGATGCTGGGCCTCAGCGGCATCTACACCCAGCTTAGCGTGGAAAACCTGCCGGGGCCGCGCGGACTGGCCACGCCGCTGGGCCTCAACAGCATCTCGGGCGCCTGGATTGAGTCTATCCAGATCGGAAAAGGTATCGGTTCGGTCGTGAATGGATTTGAAAATATCGCCGGACAGATCAACGTCGAACTGAAAAAACCGGAAACATCCGAACGGTTGTATTTCAACGCTTACACCAATAACGCAGGGCGATCCGATATAAACCTCAACCTTGCTCACCGTTTTAACGAACGATGGACAGGCGGCCTGCTGTTACACGACAACTTCATGTATAATAAAAACATGAATTTCAGCAACAACGGTTTCCGGGATATTCCCGTGGGCAACCTGTTCTCTGGCATCAACCGGTGGAAATATGAAAACGGAAAGGGTTTCATGCTCCAGTTCGGGGTAAAGTTCCTTAACGACAAACGCACGGGGGGCCAAGTTGATTTTGACCCCGCCACAGACAAGCTAACCGAAAACCGCTATGGGTTGGGCTTCGACATCGAGCGCTATGAGGCGTTCGCAAAAATAGGCTATGTATTCCCACAGAATACGCACCGAAGTGTCGGGCTGCAGTTGTCCGGCACGGCCTACAAGCAAGAATCATATTTCGGTTTGCGCACCTATGATGCCGAACAACGCAATGCATATGCCAACCTGATTTACCAGGACATCATCGGCACCGTGGTGCATAAATACCGTACAGGATTGAGCCTTCAATATGACCGGTACGACGAGCGTTATGCGGTGTACCAATCGCCGGCACAGCGGTTTGCACGTACGGAGGCCGTACCGGGCGGATTCTTTGAATATACCTACAGCCCTTCCGACAAGTTTGATGCCGTGCTGGGCATACGGGGCGACTACAACAGCCTTTACGGCTGGTTTGCTACCCCCCGCGCCCATGTGCGTTATCAGCCGGTACCGGGCACGACGTTCCGGTTAAGCAGCGGCCGGGGCCAACGCACCGCCAACATCCTTGCTGAAAACACCGCCGCCCTGGCCAGTGCCAGGATGGTGCGCATCGCAGCAGCAGATCCGGCGGAAAACGCCTACGGCCTTCGACCGGAAATCGCCTGGAATACGGGGTTGAGCTTCGATCAGTCGTTCCGCCTGTTTCACAGGGAAGCGTCATTCAGCGCTGAGTTCTTCCGGAACGATTTTGTCAATCAGGTGGTGGTGGACTATGAAAATCCGCGCGAACTGGTTTTTTACAACCTTGACGGTCAGTCGTATTCCAACAGCGTGCAGACCGAGTTCCGCTTCATGCCATTGCCTCACCTGGAGGCACGGCTGGCCTACCGCTTCTTTGACGTGAAGACCACCTATGGCGGCGAACTGCTGCAACGGCCCCTGGTGGCCCGGCACCGCGGATTCCTCAATCTCGGATACCGGACACACAGCGGCGGCTGGCACTTCGACTATACGCTGAACCTTACTGGCCAAAAACGGCTGCCTTCTACGGCGGTCAACCCCGAGGCCTACCAAATGCCGGAATACTCCAGGAGCTTTGC
Source organism: Parapedobacter composti (assembly GCF_900112315.1). Taxonomy (GTDB): domain Bacteria; phylum Bacteroidota; class Bacteroidia; order Sphingobacteriales; family Sphingobacteriaceae; genus Parapedobacter; species Parapedobacter composti. The sequence continues at coordinate 18,240 of NZ_FOLL01000021.1, forward strand.
TGTCATGAATGCGCAGGTGAGCAAGACGTTCGGCAAGACGCGCCCTTTTGACGTGTATATCGGCGGGGAAAATCTGACCAACTTTTTCCAACCGAACCCGGTATTGGCCGCCGACCAGCCGTTCAGTGATTTTTTTGACACTTCCTTGCTGTGGGGACCCATAACCGGACGGATGTTTTATGCCGGAATACGGTTCGGCATCAGGTGATGGGCACACCGGTTTCCCAAAATAAGACTGCCGCTCCCAAATCCCGATGTTTTGTCGTATAATTGTGCCGCTCCGGACAACCGGAGCGGCATAACTTTCTGAATGACTGACGATGAAATTACTGTTCTGTAATCTGTTGACCGTGGCCGCCGTGAGCGGCGCTTATGCACAATCCATAGACAGTACCGAAACGAGCAACCATCAACAAGACAGCCTGTACATCTGGAAGGTAGAAGAACAACAGGAACCATTGAAAATCCTGCACGCGGAACCGCTGTACATTGACCTTATCCGTGATCTGGGGGCCAGAAAAGGCGAAAAAGAGTGGAACGTCGGACTCGGACTTACAGACAACTACTCGCATGACGAATATCTGGCACTGGTGGAATACGAATTTGCACCCGTTGACCGACTGGGCTTGGAAGTGGAGTTGCCTTTTACGTTCTATTCGAAAAGTAACGGCCAAGGCGCTTCACCCGGCAGCCGGCTGAACAGCCTCAAACTTGCGGGCCAATACACATTCCTGGTTTCGGGGCGCCTTAAGACGTCGCTGGCCTTGGGGTATATCCATGAGTTTGAAATTTCGCCGTTTGCCGATTACGGAAAGGGCCGCTTTTTCACTGGCAATCTTTATAATCCCTTCCTTATCGCAGCCAAGCGATGGGGGCAAAATTTCCATACGCTGATTTACACCGGACCGGTCATTGAACGTCATTTTGGCCACAGCACGGGGCACACGTTATGGCAAATCAATTCGAATATCCACTACATGATCACCGGGACGCGCAATTTTATCGGGGTTGAGCTCAACAAAGAAGCATCCAGAAACGATTTCGACACGACCATACGCCCGCAGATGCGTGTGGGGATTGCTGACAATCTGCTGGTTGGCATCGTAACCGGAATCCCCTTGCATCGGGAGAACCAGCGGTTCAGTTCGTTTCTGCGGCTTATCTACGAGCCGGGGCATAAAACCCATTGACACGGATATTGTCCTTCGGCGCACGGGTGCTGACGCGCCGTAGATTTACGCCCTACGCCCGCAGCAACACCCCGGCAATCCGTTGAAGCTCCTGATAGACCCGCGCCGTGGGCAGCCCTACCACATTGGTGTAAGAACCTGTGACGGTTTCAATGGCCGCCATGCCAATCCACTCCTGGATGCCATAGGCCCCTGCCTTGTCGAAAGGCCGGTAATTGGTAATGTAGTGTTCAATTTCCCAGGTCGCCAGCGCACGGAAACGTACTTCCGTGGTTTCATGAAACACGTGGATTTGACCCTGCCAGGAAAATGCCACAGCGGTAATGACCTCATGCGCACGCCCTGACAGCCTGTGCAACATCCCCCGGGCTGCTGCCGCATCGGCAGGCTTGCCCAGGATTTGTCCATCAATGGTAACGATGGTATCGGCCGTGATGACCAGCGCATCGGGCCAGTCGCCCGAAAACTCCCTGGCTTTACGCTCAGCAATATAGCGCGCCGCATCCGCAGGGTGGAGATGCGGAGGGAATGATTCATCCACATCCTTGGAAGCTACTTCGAATGATAATCCCAATTGTGAAAGCAGTTCGCGGCGGCGCGGCGATTGGGAGGCCAAAACGATGCGAAATTTACCGGGATTCAAGATATCGGTTATAACGTTTTCCATAAATCTCTACTTACGCGTTCTTTGCCGACAGCCGACCAGGATGTTCGTCTCCATTCCAGGTACCCTGAAGCCGCATCACTTTTTCGATGACATCGCGCAAGGCCCCGTTTCCGCCGCTGCAGAACGACACGTACGCCGCCGCGGCTTTGACATCTTCCACAGCATCTGCCGGGCAGGTGGCGAGGCCAGCTGATTGGAGGCGCGCCAAATCCGGAACGTCGTAGCCCATATACAAGACATCGGCGGCATCCAGTCCAACTTGCGACAGCCATTCGTAGCAAGCCGCGGCATTGCCGTCCGCACCGGCGTGCAAAAAGCTGACCCCTATTCCTTTCAACCATTCCGGCGCTGATGCTGACGCATCCTGCGTGACCGCCGCGAGGGGGTATCCCTTATTTACCGCCAGCTGCATCGCGTAGCAATCTTTGACATGGAAAGACCGCAACGCCCCCCCGGTAGCTCCAAACTGCACAACGCCGCCGGTCAGCACGCCGTCGGCGGCAAACATAAACCCCTTAACGCGCTTGAATTTATCGAATATCATGCAATGAAGGTTCTTTTGACAATTTCTTAACAGAAGCTTTATCCACAGCTGCAGAAATGATATTATTTTTGCAGTGTAAAAATTAAACCCCGGATAATTCCGGGATTCAAAAAATGTCTTTTCATAATTTAGGTTTATAATTGGTTAGTAACAAACCCCGGTGCCCATCACCGGGGTTTTGTTTTGTTAATTTTTATCTCCCTTACTGGGGCTGCTGCCGGGTTTGGCAATGGAACCCCGCATATCGGTATCTGCCTGGATGTTTTGCATACGGTAGTAATCCATAACGCCGAGATTACCGTTCCGGAACGCTTCAGCCATCGCCAAAGGCACCTGCGCCTCTGCTTCGATAACTTTCGCACGGGCTTCCTGCGCTTTGGCGCGCATTTCTTGCTCCTGGGCAACGGCCATGGCCCGGCGTTCCTCTGCCCGCGCATTGGCCACCTTCAGGTCGGCCTCGGCTTGGTCCTCTTGCAATTTGGCCCCTACGTTTTCACCGATATTGACATCGGCAATGTCTATGGACAAAATCTCGAACGCTGTACCGCTGTCCAATCCCTTGGATAGCACTGTTTTGGAAATCCGATCCGGGCTCTCCAGCACCTCTTTATGGTTTGCAGAAGAACCGATAGTGGAAACAATGCCCTCCCCTACACGGGCCAGAATGGTTTCCTCACCGGCACCGCCCACCAATTGGTTGATATTGGCCCGCACCGTTACCCGCGCGCTCGCAATAAGCTGGATGCCGTCTTTGGCTACAGCTGCCACCGGCGGTGTATTGATCACCCGCGGATTGACGGATAGCTGCACCGCGTCAAACACATCCCGGCCCGCCAGGTCGATGGCCGTTGCCAGTTTGAAGTCTAACGGAATGTTCGCTTTATCGGCAGAAATGAGGGCCTTGATAACGTTGTTCACGTTTCCCCCCGCCAAAAAATGGGTTTCGATATCGTTCGATGTGATGTTCAGGCCGGCTTTAGTGGACGTAATCATCGCGTTGGTAACCAATGCCGGCGGAACTTTCCGCAAACGCATCAGCAGTAAATTCAGCAGGTTGATTCGAACACCGGATAGTTGCGCGGTAAACCAAAGATTTACAGGAAGTAGATAAAGCAAAATAAAAAAGGCTACGATAGCGCCTACAATAATCAAAATCGGGGTGAAACTCGGATCCATAGATTGTTAATTAAGTTTACTGTTGTTCATGGCTTAAAGGTATGATTTTTTTGTTATAATCACTACTTTTGGCCGCGGATTTATAGTGACATGTACAGACCAAAGTCAGGCATTGCCCTTCTGTTTACCATCGCGTGCTGCTTTGCGACTACGTCGGCCGCATGGGCGCAGCTTTTGGAATGGAATGTTAACCTTCACGGATTTGCAGACAACCGGGAATTTGCCAAATCCGGGAATTTCTCGCAAACTATTTTTGGGCTCCGCTTTTCTCCCGAAGCGGGCCTGCTGGTTGACAGTACGCACCGGTTCAGGGTGGGTGTCAATTTCATTCAGGAATTCGGTGCCCGCCAGAACGATCGGCAGTTCGAACCGGTAGTGTATTACAATTACCAACGGCGCGGTTTCCGGTTTTACATGGGCATGTTCCCACGGTTCGGGCTGCTGGACGATTATCCCCGTGCAATATTAAACGACACCTTACTGTATTATCGCCCCAATGTAGAGGGCATGTTGCTGCGTTACACCGGAAAATCGGTGCAGCAGCAGGTCTGGATAGACTGGACAAGCCGCCAAACGGCGATGGATCGCGAACAGTTCCTCGTGGGATTATCCGGCAAAGTAAACGTTGCTTCTTTTTATTTCTCTCATTATGCGATGATGTGGCACAACGCAAAAGCTGCTCAAGGCAACGAAGAACAAGCCATCCGCGATAACGGCGCGGTCATGGCCTCTGTGGGCTACAGCGCTTCCCAGGCAACGGGCTTACTGGATTCCGTAGACATCAATGCCGGAGGCATTCTGGCCTTCGACCGCTTGCGGGGGCACTATGACTTCCGGTTCCCGAAGGGGTTTATCGCCAACGCCTATCTGGCCCGCCGGCGCTTCTTCGTACAACATACCTTTTATGCGGGGGAGCCATTAGACATCCCCTACGGCGATCGGTTCTACATGGCGCCGCTATACAACCGGTTGGGATTAGGGTGGATTCCCATCCGGCACCGGCGGCTCGAGGGGCGGTTTATAGCCACCTTCCACTTTACCCGCGGCGCCATAGACAACCAGCAGCAATTTCTGCTCCGGTATATCATTGGCCGCAAGCATCCCGTAAAGGGATTCTGATGCTGTATACACGATGATTTTTTTGCATAAACCGACCTAAACCCATATTTTTAACGCGACCGGGCATTTTATATTAGCTTAATTGAATGAAACCTGCATAAATTGCCATAGACAAAAAGGATGAATAATTTATGCAAACTTCATCGCCGCTAAAAAGCAAGTTATTCTGATGAAAATTATACCTGTACTCGACGCGAATACCGAACGGTTATTTTTAACCATGCCATTACCATTGTACCGCCATGATCCAAATTACATCAGGCCACTTGACCGGGATGTCCTGGCGGTATTCAACCCTGATAAAAACCCGCGCTTCCAGCATGGCGAATGCGCCCGCTGGCTGCTTATGGATCCTTCTGGCTCCCCTATCGGGCGCATTGCGGCCTTCCATGAGCGGAAAGTAGAGGAAGATGGCGAACTACCCGTCGGCGGATGCGGATTTTTCGAATGCATAGATGATCAGGAAGCAGCCAACATACTGTTTGATACCGCGAAAGCGTGGCTCGCTGAACGTGGATTGACAGCGATGGACGGCCCCATCAATTTCGGCAACCGGGAGCGCTGGTGGGGGCTGCTCGTGGACGGGTTTCACCCTCCCTGCTATTGCTGCAATTACAATCCGCCTTATTATCAGCGCCTTTTTGAAAATTACGGTTTTCAGGTATATTTCAAGCAATACACCTACCGCCGGGAAATAGCGACCAAACTGTCCAGCAGAGTTGGCGAAAAGGCCATGCATACCTTACAGGGTGCAGGTTACACGTTCAGTCATGTCGACCACCGCCGATTGGACAAGGCAGCGGAAGATTTCCGTATCGTCTATAATGATGCGTGGGCGAAGTACAACTGGGCAAGCCCCATAAGCCCCGAAAATGCCCGTCAGTTGATGCGAAGCCTGAAAGCCATAATCGATCCGAAAATCATCTGGTTTGCCTACCACGAAGGCCGTCCCATAGGCTTTTGGGTGAGTATTCCCGATGTAAACCAGCTTATCGTCAAATACGTGAACGGGGAGCTAACCCTGGCCGGTAAACTCCGTTTTCTCTGGAACCGGTGGCGGAAAAACTGCAAGACCATGTTCGGCATCATTTTCGGCGTAGTGCCCGAACACCAACGCAAAGGTGTCGAATCTGCCATGGTTATGGCAGCCGCTAAGGTGCTGCAGGATCGCAGCGAAGTGCGCTATGAAGATCTGCAGATGAACTGGATCGGTGATTTCAACCCGAAGATGATGAACGTTGCCCGGTATGTTGGCGGCACTATTTACAAAACCCACCATACCTACCGCTATCTTTTTGACCGTTCCAGACCGTTTGAACGGCATCCTATCCTTTAATGTCAGCGAGGCGCATATGAAAAAACTGAAGTTCAGGAGGCAGGTGTTTTCCGGATTTATTGTCTCCATCGTCTTGATTGTTTCAACGGCCATTTTCTGCTACGAACGCTTCAACGATGCCACCCGGCACACCGCGACCTGGATGCAGCATAGTGTGGCAGCCATTGCAGCCATCGATAGCATAGACAGGCAAAACGACCGCATCGACATGAATCTGTTGGCTTATATGGCTGACGGCGACTCCAGTCACCTAAAAGGCATCAAGAACCGGCAGTTTAAGGTGAGCCTTCAACTCGGCATTCTGCAGGAACACCTTGAAGAACTCGGCTTTGGCCCCTCCGTTATTGCTGAAGCGCGCGCACTGCTCGAAAACCAGGGGCCTACGCAGCAAACCGACGACATACAGCTTACCAGCCAATACATCACCCAGCGGCTCACCCGGCTCAAGCACCAGCTTCTGGAGGGGCAGCAAGCTACCCTGGCAACGCAACACCGCAACATTGCCCGCACCAAAAACATTGCCGTTGCCGGATTAGCGCTGGCAGTCGGCTTTCTGCTGGCCATTGCGGGATATATCCTCAAGACCTTTAACGCACAAGCCAGGGCTGAACGCCTTGTCCGCAAGGCCCACGCCGACCTGAGCAGGATCAGCCAAGAAAAAGAAGCCGAAAACCAAACGCTTAAAGGGTTAGCCGCCCTAGACCACCAAACCCGAGGCGGCCTTAGCGAAGGAGAAATCGCGACCAATGCAATCCAATCGGTTTGCCAGCACCTCAACGCAAAAATCGGGATCATTTACCTCCGCAGTACGGTCGACGAAAACGTCTTTCTATGCCGGGGCACGTATGCCGCTACCGGAAATATCCCCGCTAAGATCATGAAGGGTAACGGCCTGATCGGTGAATGCATCGCCTCAGGGAAACAGCAGGTTATGGAAGACATTCCAGACAACTACCTTACCGTAACTTCCGCGCTGGGCGGTGACAAGCCACGGGCCATTGTAATGCAGCCCCTCCGCTACGAAGACGATGTGCTCGGCGTGATGGAAGTTGGCTTTTTCCGTAAACCGGACGGCGCGGTCACGCATTTTCTATCCCGTGCAGGAGGCATGCTGGCCGTTGCATTGAAAGTAGCCCGAACACATGCCGCATTGGCTCAGCTTTACGAAGAAACCCAGCAGCAGGCCGAAGAGCTGGAAGCCCAGCAGGAAGAGTTGCGCACCACCAATGAAGAACTGATGCAAAAGACACAGCTTCTGGAAGCGTCTGAAGAAGAACTGCGGGTGCAGCAGGAGGAACTCAGGCAGGCCAACCTGGAACTTGAAGAAAAAGCCAGATTGCTAAAAGAGCATAACTTATCTATCGAGCAGGCCCGGCAGTCCATTGTCATGAAAGCGAACGAACTGGAGCAATCCGGCAGATATAAGTCAGAGTTCCTCGCCAATATGAGCCACGAGTTGCGCACCCCCCTCAATAGCATCCTCATACTCGCCAAATTGCTGGAAGACAATAAAACGGGAAATTTGTTGCCCGATCAGGTTAAATATGCATCGGTCATCCACCATGCCGGAACCGATCTGCTCAACCTTATCAACAATGTGCTCGACTTAGCCAAGATAGAGTCCGGCCATGTTGAATTGACCCTTGAATCCGTCGAACTGTCCGGCATTTCGCAGGATATGCTTGAGCTGTTCAATAGCGTTGCCGAAAGTAAATCCCTCTGTTTCCGGGTAACCATCGAAGAAGGTACGCCCGCGGCGATTATCACCGATGAGCAGCGCCTGCGGCAGGTGTTGAAAAACCTGCTGTCCAACGCGTTCAAATTTACCGGAGAGGGTCATGTGGAACTGATAATAGGCCCTGCCGGGCCGGACACGATCGCCTTTTCCGTAACCGACACGGGTGTCGGCATTCCCGAAGAAAAACAAACATTGATTTTCGATGCTTTCAAACAAGCCGATGGTTCCACCAACCGGAAGTTCGGCGGCACAGGGCTGGGGTTATCGATATGCCGGGAACTGGCTTCTATGCTCGGCGGGACGATTGAAGTAGTCAGCGAAGAAGGCAAGGGCAGCACCTTTACCTTCCTGTTGCCATTAAGCCCGGCCGCGCAGGGGGCACCGATATCGGCGGCGGAAAAAGAAAGCCGTGTGAATGAGCTTCCTCCTGCAATTGCACGGCCCGACCAAACAAGCTCAAAACAGCTACTGATCATCGAAGATGACCAGCATTTCGCAGAAATACTCGAAGGGTATGCCCGCGAACGCGGGTTTAACACGCTGGTAGCCCATCAGGGAGATACCGGTTTGCAGCTGGCATTTGAACATGTACCGGATGCCATCATCCTTGACATCATGCTGCCGGTGATGGATGGATGGACCGTACTGAAAAAGCTGAGGAACAATCCCGATACCAAAGACATACCCGTGCATTTGATGTCGGCTACCCGCCCTGCCCCACAGGAAATCGAAAAAGTGGCCGTAGGCTTCCTCAAAAAGCCTGTAGACAAACAGTCGCTTGAAGATACCTTCAGCCAATTGCACAAGATGACCAACACGTTATTGAAGAAAGTATTACTTATCGAAGACCATAAAATCCAGAGCGACCACCTAAAAAAGGGACTAATCGAGATTGGTGTACACGTAACGCAAGCATTCACAAGTGCGGAAGTCACCCGTTTACTGGAATCGGGGGCGCAGTTCGACGCCTTCATTTTAGACATCAACCTGCCTGATAAATGCGGCCTGGACCTCCTTGATGAGATCAAAAGTAATCCGCGGTATGCCGAGACACCCGTCATCATCAACACAGCCACGCAACTCGACCCCGAAATGACGGCACGCATACAGCACCATACCCAAACAATGGTCGTAAAGTCTGATAAATCAAACAGCCGTGTCCTTGACGAAGTAAACCTGTTTATTCATAAAGTCAAAAATACCAGGCCATCCGCCCGCCTTTTGCACGGGCAGGATTTAACGGAACAGAAGGAATTGAGGTTAGACGCCACGCTGGAGGGCAAGCGCATTCTACTGGCAGACGATGATATGCGCAATGTATTTGCGCTTAGCACTGTATTTGCTTCACATAATCTTCAGGTAGAAGTTGCCTGCAATGGCAGGGAGGCACTGGACATGCTTGAGAAATACCCGGAGATTGATTTGGTACTTATGGACGTCATGATGCCGGAGATGGACGGCTACGAGGCGATCCAGAAAATAAGGAGCACGAAGCGGTTTGCCAAGCTGCCCATTATCGCGGTTACGGCAAAGTCCATGCTGGGCGACCGGCAGCGAGTACTGGAAGCCGGTGCCAACGACTACATTGCCAAGCCGGTGGATGTGAACAGGCTGCTGTCGCTGATACGGGTTTGGCTAAGTTAATACGCAATCGGTGATGAGCATATCGTTTGAAAGCCTTGAAGAACTCATTGAACTGATCAACCGCATCCACGGATTTGACCTGAGCGGATATTCCCGTGCATCGTTGAAACGGCGTATTTCACGTATTATGGATCTATACCAGCTTGATGTCTCCGGCGTCAAAGACAACCTTATCAATACCCCTGGCTTTTTCAACAACCTGCTCATGGAGGTGACGGTCAACGTCACCGAAATGTTCCGCGATCCGGCTTTCTACAAAGTATTACGGGAAGAGGTATTCCCCTATTTGGCTACATTTCCGCATATCAAGGTATGGAGTGCCGGCTGCTCCACCGGCGAAGAAGTGTATTCATTGGCTATCCTTCTGAAGAAACAAGGCTTATACGACCGTTCATTCATCTATGGCACGGATATCAATGCCAATGTATTGAAGAAAGCCAAACAAGGCATCATCGACCTTAAAAAGATGAAGGAGTATTCAGACAACTACCTGCAGACCGGATCCGGCGATTCGCTCTCTGAATACTACACGGCGAGATACGATGCGGCCATCATACACCACCATCTCCGCCGGAACGTGCTGTTTGCCATGCATAACCTCGTGTCTGACGGAATTTTCAACGAATTTCAATTGATTACCTGCCGGAACGTACTCATTTATTTCAACAAACAATTGCAAGATCATGTGTTCAATTTGCTGCATGGCAGCTTAAGCCTTTTCGGCTTCCTGTGCCTCGGCTCGAAAGAAACGCTGCGAACCGAAAACCTTAGGGAAAAATTCAGGTTGATCAATAAGAAACACAATATTTATCAAAAAATTGCTTAATTTAAGCTCCCATATCGTAAAGAAGCTCAGTCGTGCCGAAGTGCTGTTGCTGGCATGTTCTGCGGGTGGTTTCAAGATTTTATTTGACATCCTGAAAACACTGCCCGGTGATCTACCTGTGGGCGTCCTGGTTATTATCCACCGGAACGCCAAATACGAGACGAATATCGAAGCAAGCATGAAAGAGAAATGCCGTATTGCGATAAAGGTTGCCGAAGAAAAAGAACCCATTGAAGCTGCTACCGTATACTTTGCCCCGGCAGGGTATCATTTACTCGTGGAGCCCGATCGCAGTCTTTCATTGGACATCTCCGAACCGGTGAATTTCTGCAGGCCTTCCATTGATGTCACCATGCAATGTACGGCAGAAGTGTACGGCGCCGGCACGGCAGCGATATTGTTATCCGGCGCCAATCAAGACGGTGCCCTTGGCATGCAGGCCATCCGGAGCGCCGGCGGGCTATGCATTGTGCAGCGCCCCGAGGAGGCCGAAATCAGCACCATGCCCAAAGCCGCAGTGGCCCTCGGCGCGGCCGACCTTATCCTCGGCAACGGCGAACTCATCGAATTCGCCCAGCAATTGAACAACTACCTGACAAGCGGATCGCATCCATGGAAAAACTGAAGCTGATTATCGTAGACGATAAAGAGGAAAACGTACTGAGCTTAAAAGCCCTGCTGGCCGACATCGACAATCTCGAAATCTGGGGCAGCACATCGCCCAATGAAGCGTTACGCTACTGCTGGAACCAGGATGTGTCCATTGCCCTGGTGGATGTGCAGATGCCTGAGATCAACGGCTTCGAATTTGTCTCGCTGCTGCAAAGCAATCCGAAAACCTGGCAGATCATGGTTATCATGGTGACCGCGATTTCCAAGGAAGACAAATTCTTACTGAAAGGACTGCATAGCGGCGCTGTTGACTACCTCTATAAACCGCTGAATCCGGACATTACCGTTGCGAAAGTGAAGTCCTTTATGCAGCAGGTATACATCCAGCGCGAACTGAAACGGAAAAACGACGAGCTGGAACGTTCCCACAGCGAGTTAGTCAGGGCAAAACGGGAAGCAGACCTCGCCCGGAAATCGAAAGAGAACTTTTTGGCGAACATGAGCCATGAGATACGCACGCCAATCAACGGTATCGTAGGCATTACGACCATGCTCCGCAGCTCGCCACTGAACGAAGAACAAACCGAATGGCTGGACCGGCTCGAAAACGCTTCACAGCAACTGCTGCTTATCATCAACGACATCCTGGACCTATCAAAGATAGACTCGGGCAAGATGCGCCTGGACTACGCCAAGACGTCGCTACCCCGCATCCTTCAGGAACTTCAAAATCTCTTTGTCTACAAAGCAGAGCAAAAGGGCATCACCTTTACCATCGAGCATGACCCACATTTGCCGAAGTACATTCTGGCAGATTCCCTCCGGTTAACCCAAATATTGAGCAACCTGATTTCGAACGGCATCAAATTCACTGAAAAAGGCGGCGTCACCTTAACGATCAAGTTGCTTAAACGGGCGAAGCAGCGGGTATATATCCAGTTTTCAGTCAAGGATACGGGCATCGGCATCAGCAGCAATGCCATTGATAAAATTTTCCAGTCGTTCGAACAGGGTGAAGAGGGCATTACCAAGCGTTTTGGCGGCACCGGCCTGGGCTTAGCCATTGTGAAGCGGCTGGTAAACCTCCATCAAGGGCAGATCCATGCCAGCAGTGAAATGGGCAAAGGCAGCGAGTTTGTATTCCAGTGCTGGTTTGATGAGGAAGACACGGAGGCCAGCCCGATGTCGGAAAAGAAGCCCTATACGGGTATGGCCCCATTAAAGGATATCCGAGTTCTCCTTGCAGAAGACAATGAGTTGAACAGCTTCATGGTAACGCACATGCTTCATACGTGGGGAGTCGCGGTGGATGCGGTCAAAAATGGAAAGGAAGCGCTGGAAAAACTTGAACATACCGTATACAACCTTATCCTCATGGATGCGCACATGCCCGTGATGAGCGGGTTCGACGCCATCCGCAGCATCCGCAATGATCATCGGAAGCATATACGCGAATTGCCGGTTATCTCGATTTCAGCGTCGGTCTTACACCGCGAACAGCAGGAAGCCTATGCCGCAGGCGCCGATGCCGTGGTGGGCAAACCCTTTGATCCGTCTTCGCTTTATAAGCTGATTAAGACGCTTACCGAGACGAAAAGCCACGGCTAAATAACACTAAAATTACAATTTGATGATAAATGCACTTTTGTTCCTTTCTAAATTCAGCTACCTTTGAGGCACAAACAAACGGAGTTCTTTACTGTTAAGTATAGTTAAGTATACCTGATAATTAGATTTTTAAAACGTAATGAAACAATTATTTGTAGTTCCGGTGATTGCAGGCACCCTGTTTATTGCCGCCTGTGGCGGTAACCAAACCAAACAAGACACAGCTGACACGACCGAAACAACCGGCCAGCAAGCCCCTGCGTTGGACATACCGGGCCTGGATACTGTTGCCGTGAGCAATGAGCTCGTTCTGGAAGGCAATGACCTGATGAAGTTTGACAAGACTCTTTTGCGGGTAAAAGCAGGACAACCTGTGAAACTCACACTGAAAAACGTGGGCGAAATGCCTAAGGAATCCATGGGACACAACGTGGTCATCCTGCAGCCGGGTACCGATCTACCCGCGTTCGGCGGTGAAGCCATCAAGGCGGTTGACACCGAATACATTCCGGCAACCTTTGCATCGTCTATCGTGGCCCATACCAAACTGCTGGGTCCGGGTGAAACGGATGTGATTGAATTTACCCTGGAAGAAAAAGGTGTATATCCTTATGTTTGCAGTTTTCCGGGGCACTACGGTGTAATGAACGGCAAAATCGTAGCTGAATAATCAGCAGCCGCACGATATCAAGAAGGACAGCCGATCGGCTGTCTTTTTTTATGAATAGCCTTTCCGTCCAAGCGGATTTATCCGTACATTTGAAGCACGAACTGACAATATTTAACACATGCAATACGACGTAATCGTAATCGGTAGCGGGCCAGGCGGATATGTGGGCGCCATCCGTTGCGCACAACTGGGCCTGAAAACAGCCATCGTTGAAAAGTACAAAACTTTTGGGGGCACCTGCCTTAATGTGGGATGCATTCCCTCCAAGGCATTGCTGGACTCGTCTGAACATTACCACAATGCAGCCGTTCACTTCGGCACACATGGCATCAACCTGAGCAATCTGAGCATTGACATGAAGCAGTTGATGGCCCGCAAGGATGATGTCATCGCCCAGAACGTGGCCGGCATTGAATTCCTGTTCAAAAAAAATAAAATCGACAGCTTCACCGGTGTTGGTTCTTTTATTGATAAGAACACGATAAAAATCACCAATGAAGATGGCAAAACCGAACAGATTACCGGAAAAAACGTTATCATCGCCACGGGCTCGAAGCCCACGGCATTGCCGTTCCTGCCGGTAGACAAGAAACGCATCATTACGTCCACAGAGGCCCTGGAGCTGAAGGAGGTGCCCAACCACCTGATCGTTATCGGCGGCGGTGTTATCGGACTGGAACTGGGGTCGGTATATGCGCGCCTGGGTGCCAAGGTGTCTGTGGTGGAATATGAAAAATCGATCATCCCGACGATGGACGCGGCGCTGGGCAAAGAACTGCAACGGGTATTGAAAAAATCCCTTGGCATGGAATTCTTCCTCGGCCATAAGGTAACAGGTGCAACGGTTAAAGGCAAGAAAGTGACGGTAACGGCCGAAAATGCAAAAGGGGAAGCTGTCAAATGGGAAGGCGACTACTGCATCGTGGCCGTTGGCCGTACCGCATATACCGAAGGCCTGGGGCTGGAAAATATCGGCATAACGCCTGAAGAACGTGGCAAAAAAATACCGGTAAACGAACACCTGGAAACGCCCGTGTCCGGTGTATATGCCATTGGGGATGTTATTAAGGGCGCCATGCTTGCGCATAAAGCGGAAGATGAAGGCGTTTTCGTAGCCGAACGGATAGCCGGGCAAAAGCCACATATCGATTATAACCTTATCCCCGGTGTGGTATACACCTGGCCTGAAGTGGCCAGTGTGGGGAAAACCGAAGAACAGTTGAAATCAGAGGGACGGAAATACAAGACCGGATCATTCCCCTTCAAAGCCAGCGGCCGTGCCAAAGCCAGCGGTGACACCGACGGCTTCGTCAAGGTTCTGGCCGACGCCGCCACCGATGAGTTGCTTGGTGTACACATGATCGGCCCCCGTGCCGCAGATATGATTGCCGAGGCCGCCGTGGCCATGGAATACCGGGCATCTGCCGAAGATATCGCCCGGATATGCCACGCCCACCCGACGTTTACCGAGGCGTTCAAGGAAGCAGCGCTGGCCGCTACGGCCAACCGGGCCATACACATGTAGCCGGTATCCTGCCGTCCCCCCTGTTGTGAGGAGGGACGGCAGTTTTAAACCTCTCTATAAACCGTGTTATGCAGTGAAAAAGAACGATAAACTTTACTGATAATACGAACGATGAATTTCCACACACGCAAATGGGTCAAACCCGAAGACCTCAACCCCAACGGCACCCTCTTTGGCGGCACGTTGCTCCGCTGGATCGATGAAGAAGCTGTTATCTATGCTATCGTGCAGTTGGGCAACCCCCACGTTGTTACCAAGTTTATTTCGGAAATCAACTTTGTGAGTTCTGCCAAACAAGGCGACATCATTGAACTGGGCATCACCGCCACGCATTTTGGCCGCACCTCCATTACGCTTACCTGTCAGGTGCGCAATAAGATTACGCGGAGAAGCATCCTGACCATCGATAAGCTGGTATTTGTTAACCTCGATGAGCATGGCAACCCGACACCGCACGGCAAAACGGAAATCACTTACGCGTATGCGGGTAACCGGCCATAGGCTATTGCTCCCTGCGAAGTTGTTTTTCCACAAAAAAGGGAGCGAAAGGAATAAGTGACGCCACGAAAAACAGTACGACCCGGCGGAACTTCCATTTATACCTGTCTGCACACATCCACAGCAGGTATACATAGGCGATAAACAAAAGCCCGTGTGCCCAGCCGACATACGTTACCCCCAACACTGCCCACTCATAATCGGTGGTACGTTTCAACACCGAGAAGGCGACAAGCACCACCATGGAAATCCCCTCTATCAGGGCTACATTGCAAAATTGCTTCAATGTTCGTTTCGTATTGCTCATGATTACGGATTTGCGGACCAAAATAGGCAAATAAGGACACAATGGATATCGGCAACCAAGGGTTTGACTGAAATGTGACGTGATTTCAGCGGATGTGGACGCGCATCACGTGCGCCAGGCGTAGAACCAAGCCCCCCTGTGAAGCACCCTTCATTGCTGATGAAGAACAAATTTAATCCCGATGAAAATTTTATGTAAGTTTGTAGCCGCTGCATTTGCGGCTTGGCAAAACAATGTGCGAAAGGCACAACGGCGCGGCTTCATGCAAGCAGGCGCGAATTCACAAAAGGAGAATTATTTACTACGAATGAAATAATACGTTTATGAATTACGACATCATTGTAATCGGGAGCGGACCAGGCGGCTATGTTGCGGCTATCAGGGCTTCCCAGCTCGGTTTTAAAACCGCCATCGTGGAACGGGAATCCCTGGGCGGCATCTGCTTAAACTGGGGATGCATTCCCACCAAAGCGTTGCTGAAGAGCGCCCAGGTCTTCGAATACCTCAACCATGCCGAAGATTATGGTATCAAAGTAAACGGTGGTGAAGCCGATTTCGGCGCCATCATCAAACGCAGCCGCGGCGTGGCCGAGGGCATGAGCAAGGGCATCCAGTTCTTGATGAAAAAGAATAAGATTGACGTGATCATGGGCACCGCCAAAATCAAGAAAGGCGGAAAAGTGGAAGTGAAGGATGCTGAAGGAGCTACGAAGGAATATACTGCCAAACACACGATACTGGCTACAGGCGCACGCTCACGTGAACTGCCCAGCCTGAAGCAAGACGGTAAACGCATTATCGGCTACCGCCAAGCGATGAGCCTGGAAAAACAACCCGAATCACTTGTGGTGGTCGGATCAGGCGCCATCGGTGTAGAGTTTGCATATTTTTACAACGCCATAGGTACCAAAGTGACCATCGTTGAATACCTGGATCGCATTGTTCCCGTGGAAGATGAAGAAATATCCAAACAATTGGAGCGCAGCCTTAAAAAGGCCGGCATCACCATCCTTACCGGTGCCGAAGTACAATCCGTGGACACTTCAGGAAAGCTGAACAAAGTACAGATCAAAACGGCCAAAGGGACTGAAACCATCGAAGCCGAAACGGTATTATCCGCTGTGGGCATCACGCCGAACATCGAAAACATCGGACTGGAGGAAGTAGGCGTCAAGACAGACAAAGGCCGCGTGGTGGTAGACGATTTCTACCGGACCAATATTCAGGGTGTATACGCCATCGGTGATATCGTGAAAGGACAGGCACTTGCCCATGTCGCTTCTGCTGAAGGCATCACCTGCGTGGAAAAAATCAAGGGCCTGGAAGTTTCCCCGATTGACTACAACAACATCCCGGGTTGCACATACTGCTCGCCCGAAATCGCATCCGTGGGTTACACCGAAAAAGCGGCCAAGGAAGCAGGATATGAAATAAAGGTAGGTAAATTTCCTTTTTCCGCTTCGGGCAAAGCCAGCGCCGCCGGAGCAAAAGACGGCTTTGTGAAAGTTATTTTTGACGCGAAATACGGCGAATTCCTTGGCGCGCATATGATTGGTGCCAATGTAACGGAAATGATTGCCGAAGTGGTGGTAGCACGCAAACTCGAAACCACCGGCCATGAAATCATCAAAACCGTGCATCCGCACCCAACCATGAGTGAAGCCGTCATGGAAGCTGCCGCTGACGCTTACGGCGAAGTGATTCATCTGTAAAATGATAAATAGTCTTTAAGATAGACCGCGGGCGATTGCCCGCGGTTTTTCTTTAAATCAACCACCAACCAATAAAACTTAACAAAAAAGTAATGCGTAAACCGCGCAACGAAATTTCCCTAAACCGGAACAATCCTTATATTTGCAGGGTATGACCATTCCTAAAAAGCCATGAATATAACTTTCACCAGCATTCCCAGTGTCATCGAGCGGCATGATAAGCCCATGACCCAACTCACGTCCGCACTGGACAAACGTATCCAGCTTTTCGAAGGGAGCGCAGGTTTCTTGGTTGGCGACCTCGCCCTCAGCCAAGGCGTAGCCCCCTACCGTAACATCAACAGTTCTCCGGCAGACCTTGATTACCAACTGCTGGCCAAGGCCGGCCTATTGCTGGCGTCAGGTGCCAGATCCGGCGAACTGGTGCTGACCACAGGGTTTCCCTCGGCAGTATACGAACTGTTCAAACAACAGGCCGAGAAGTTTTTCGCTGTGCGCGATGTGATGATTGAATACAACAGTGATACGCTGAATGCCGGGGGACGCAGCCGCGTGCAACTGACGATTTCGCACCTCGAAGTTATCCCGGAAATAATGGGATGCATCAACGCCATCCGCAAGGGTACCATTTCAGACGAAGGCAATTTCTTCATCGTGAGCCTGGGCTACGGAACCTGTGAAACCGCGTTGAGCACCGCAGACGGCCCCATCGCACGTACATGCGTGAGTGTACCTGGCCTGCGCCATGCCGTGAATACCCTCCATGATGAGCTGAGCGCCAATTATTACCTCTCCATGAAAAACGAGCACATGATCAATCAGAGTTTTCAGCGGGGCGATATTGTCATCGGGCGTAAACGACTGAACCTGTTGAATGCACGGAGCTCGCATCTGACAAGCTATTACAACGAAATCCTGTCTCCGGCAATGCGGAAGGCCTTTACGGACACGGATTTCGAAAAAGCAAACCGCATGTACCTGGTGGGCGGGGGTGCGCTTTACCCGGAATTGGTGAACCACTTCAAGGAGGAATTTGATGGTGTGCTTGATATCATCGTACCTGAAGGCGCAGATAACTGTGCGTCCATCGGGTACTACCTGCGTTCGGCCTTATGGTGCGGCCCGAACCACATCGAACGCGCGGTAGGGCTTGACATCGGTAACGCATACACGGTTATTTCGTCCCATGCGGCAGATAAATCCCGCGTTGAACCCAAAAAGCAGGAGTCCGAAGTAGTATCGGCTTTCCTGAGCGAGTAAGCAGGGAAAAGCCGTATGTTTATCCTTGGCTAATCAGCCGCGATTTAAACACCACGTGTACAGGCTTTGACCGCTCTTTGGCGTCGATCAACTCAAACAACAAAGATGCCGCTTTCTTTCCCTGCTCGCCGGGAAACTGTTCAATAGAGGCCATGGGCGGGTTTTCCATGTATTTCCACAACGGATAATTCGCGTAACTGATAAAATGGATATCCTGATTAAGCGCCAGCCCTTTCTGGCGCACGGCTTTCATCACATCCAGGGCTACGTAATCATTAAAGGACACCACGGCAGAAGGCCTATGGGGCAGTGAAAGCAATTGCAAGATAGCCGCCTCGTTGCCTTCCGGCGTTAAATCGGTATTGACGATATACTCGTCCTTGACCGGGATACCATGCTGATTCAGCCCCTTGATATATGCTTTCTTTCGCTCAGCACTCGCCGGAAGCAGCGCCGGCCCATTGATCAGGGCGATAGCATGATGGCCGCAGGACACGAAGACGTCAATGGCTTCCAGCATCCCCGATTCCAGATCACTTACCACCTTGTTGACATCTCCCAAATCCGGCACGCAATCAAAAAACACTATCGGGATACCTGCCCCCTCCAACAGCTCAATAAAGCGATAGTCTTGCGTGTTTTTTCCGATGGACATCAAGACACCGTCTACACGATGGGTCTTCAATGTCTGCAGAATGCGCAGTTCCCGGTCGGGGTCGTCAAGCGACTGCCCCATGATAACGGTATAGCGCTTTTCATTGGCAACGTTCTCGATTTCGCTGATAGCCGCAGAAAAAAAAGGCTCCGACAGACTGGGCAATACCACGCCCACGGTAAACGTTTTCCGTTGCTTGAAGAAAATCGCTGTTTGGTTGGGTTCGTAGTTCAGCTCGGCAGCCAGCCGCTTTACCCGCTCGGTCGTAACCAACCCGATACTCGGATGGTCGTTCAGCGCCCTGGAAACCGTAGACGGTGATAGCTTGAGCCGCCTGGCAATCTCCTTAATCGTTGCGGGTTTGCTTTCCTTCATCGGATGTTATATTAATGATCAAACATGGCTAACTCGCTTTCTTCTTTCAAGTGCCCGTTCCCCCTTGGTGCGGAGCGCCGGCTAATGGGGGCAGGCCGGAAATAAAGCGCCGCAAAGAAAGCGCAAGATAGTCAATTTATTTTGCTTTTCTGAATCTGAAAAGTTTTAAGCATCTTCGCTAAACCTTTTGGAAGGCATTTATGTTTATCGTAAAGGGATTATAACGCATACAAAACACGTTGAACAGATTCGGCCGGATAGCAATTAAAACACTCCTTTGGATCATCGGGAGCATCATCGGACTCGTGTTGCTCATTTTCGTCTTGATCCGCATTCCTGCTGTTCAAAATTATATCGTCAAACAAGTAACCACCTACCTTGAAAACAAAATAAACACACCCGTGCGTATCGGGTATGTCAGTTTGGATTTGCCGAAGATGCTCGTTCTGGAAGGTATTTATTTCGAAGATCAGTCCGGAGACACGCTGGTTGCGGGTGAAAAACTCCGCGTAGACATCAGCATGCTTAAATTGCTGCGGAACACCGTGGAAATCCAACGGATAGACCTGCAGGGTATCACCGCCAAGATAGATCGCACCCTACCAGACAGTGCCTTCAATTTCGATTACATCATCAAGGCGTTCGTAAGCGAACAGCAGGAACCCCCGCCGCCGGACAGCAGTGCTCCCCTGAAATTCAACATCGACCGGGTAAACCTTGACCGCATCCGTTTCCTTTACCACGACGAAGTCGTCGGTATGGGGGCCTCGATAAACCTTAACCATCTTGACACGCGGATTGAAACGTTTGATCTACAAGGCAATATGCGATTCAGTCTGCCGCGGATTAACTTAAATGGACTGCAAGCATCAATCCGGCAATGGGCTGTGGCGCAACCCGAAGAAGCACCCGACGCAGAAGACTTCGGCTTAACGGACACCGCCGAAACCTCATTATTGCCCGATTTGGATTTCAAGACACTCAACCTGACAGCCATAGACTTTGCCTATGCCGATGAAGCCAGCGCTACGGATATGCGGTTTAAGATAGACAAGCTGCTGGCGAGGCTAAACAAACTTGATCTCAACGGCGAGGTTGTGGATATCCGGGAGATTGACCTGGATGGATCTGATTCGCGCATCTTTTTCGGCCAGACAGCGCCACCTGCCACCCCCACCGTGGATACCATGTCCGGTGAGCCGGTCAACTGGCGTGTGCGGGCGGCCGCTATCCGGATAGCCAATACGGCTTTCGCGTATGAAGATGCCAACCAGCCGCGCATCGCCAAGGGGTTTGACTACGGCAACATCGGCATCACCGGACTGGAAGGAAAATTATCCAACCTCTATTATTCTGCCGACACCATCCGCGGCAACCTGGAGGGACTAAAAGCCAACGACCACAGCGGCTTTTCGCTAAACCGGCTGCAAGCCAACTTTGTGTATACCAACCAAGGGGCTGAATTGAAGGATCTGTATGCAGAAACGCCCCATACGCTCATCCGCGACTACATCAAGGTTTCCTACCCATCGCTGGAAACCATTACCGAACAGTTGGGCAGCATACAGGTATCCGCCGATATAAAGAGAAGCCATCTGGGCATGGAAGATGTCAGGTACTTCGTGCCTGATCTGGATACCATGGAAATCATGAAACCGCTCTGGCCGCACACATTCCATATCCACGCCGTGGTTAACGGCCGTTTAGCCGACCTCCGGATCCCTAACCTGGAATTACGCACATTGGACAGAACCCGGCTTGCCGCCCGCGCACACATCAGGGGCTTGCCCGACATGGATAAGCTGGCCATTGATCTGGACTTACAGGAGCTGGCTACCGGGAAAACAGACCTCGATCGGTTAATATCCCCCACCCTGCTTCCGGACAGCCTCAATTTTCCGGCGGACATCCGGCTTGCCGGCACGTTCAACGGCGGACTCAACGGCTTCCGTACCGACATGCAACTGAACACTTCCATGGGTAATGCCAATGTGGATGCCGATTATCGCATAAACGGCCGCGATACCATATACGACGCCCGGGTGAGCATCATGGAGGTTGATGTGGGGCAGTTGATGAAGATGGATTCCGTGCTGGGTAAGGTATCCTTTGCCGCACATGCCAAGGGCAGCGGACTGGATCCGGCAACCGCTGTGGCCGACATCGATGGTAAACTGATACGCTTGGAAGCCATGGGGTATGCATACACCGATATCGGCATGAACATTGCCGCCAAGAGCGGCGACATCACGGCCACCGTAGCAAGTGATGATCCGAACATTGACTTCAACCTGGACGGTCATGCCGACATGCGCGGCCGATACCCTAAGGTAAACGTAAACCTGATGATCGACAGTGTCAACCTTAAAAACCTGGGGCTGATGGAGGATGAACTGCGTTATCATGGCCGTTTGGTGGCTGATTTGGAAACGGCTGACATCGACTACCTGAACGGTACCGTTGACATCGTTAACTCTTCGATTGCCTTTAACGATGAACGGTTTACGCTGGATACCGTGCGGTTCCGCGCCGTGGCCCGGGACACCGCTACCTTACTGCAATTGCAATCTGAATTCTTGAATGCCCACATCGTGGGCAGTTTCAAACTCAGCGAACTCAATGCTTCCATACAGGATATCATCGACGTGTACTACCAACCGGATTCCGTAGCCCAGGTGTATACGTATTCGCCACAGCGGTTTGACTTCAGCGCCGTGTTCACCCGGTCGCGCCTTATCCGCGGATTGCTGCCCGATCTGACCGAAATGGAAGACGTTACCATAGACGGTTCGTTTAACAGTGAAGACCAGTTGCTGCTGGTTAAGGGAACCGCCCCACGCATTGTTTACGCCGGAACGACCGTGAACAACGTGGGCATCGATATCAACACATACGACAGTACCCTGTATTATAATGCGCTCATTGACAGAATCGGGATGGGGAACGTGGAATTGATCAACACGTTGCTCAGTGGCACAGTCGTCAAAAACCAACTGGATTTCGGTTTATGGATTAAAGATAAGGCCGACAAAGAGCGCTATCACCTGGGGATGGCACTTCGCGTAGACGCAGGTAATTTTCTGTTCAGCCTGCTCGAAGACGGACTTATGCTGAATTATGAGCAATGGCAAGTCCACCCCGAAAACACCATATCATTCGGCAAAGACGGTATCAGCACCCGCCAATTCGTGCTGAACAACAATGGCCAGGAAATGTCCCTGCAGTCGCGCGACTCAACGCTGAACGCCCCCATTGACTTATCATTCAAGAACTTCAGGATAGAAACCTTCAGCAAGATGCTGGAGAGCGAGCTCCTTAATATGGGCGGAGGCATTAACGGAACGGCTACCGTTTCACGGCTGGAGACATCGCCGGTATTCGTTTCTGACATCACCATTGATCGCTTTTACTTCGGTAATGACACCGTAGGCAATATTGCCCTAAAGGTAAACAATGAACGGGAGAATGTCTTTGCTGCCGACATCCGCATTACCGGCAACGGCAACGAAGTTAGCCTCGTCGGCGACTATATCAGTCCCCCCAACGAGACCGCCCAACTGGATTTTGAACTGAACCTTTCACCGCTTTCGATGCACACCCTGGAAGCGTTCAGCCTGGGCTACCTCCGCAATACCGCCGGTGCCATCAACGGCAAGCTCGACATCACCGGAACAACCAGTGCCCCACGTATCAACGGCGCGCTTGACTTTGACAACGCTTCCCTCAACGTTGCCATGCTCAATGCCACATTCAACATCGACAAGCAGCGTATCGCATTTAATGACAAGGGCCTTCGTTTCAATCAATTCCGGTTGCAAGACGGAAAAGGAAACACGGCGATACTCAGTGGCACCATAAATACGACCACGTATACCGACTTTGCTTTCGGGCTCACCCTTGTTGCGAATGATTTCCAAGTGCTCAACTCGACACAGCAAGACAACGACATGTACTACGGGCAACTGTTTGTTTCCAGCAACCTCCGCATCCGGGGTAATATGGACAGCCCCGACGTAAGCGGTACGCTGCAGGTTAACGAAGCGACCAACGTGACCTTTGTATTGCCCAACGACGATCCGGGCATGGTGGATCGCCAAGGCATCGTCCGCTTCGTCAACCGGAGTGACACGGCCCGTGCGAATGTTTTTGCCAAGGTCGACTCGCTTACCCATACCGAATTGGCAGGCATCAACCTCTCCGTAAATATAGTGACCGATAAGGAAGCGGTTTTCACGGTTGTCATCGATCCCGGCAGCGAGGATGCCCTCACCATACAAGGAGAAGCAGAACTGAACGCTGGCATGAATCCTGCCGGAGACATTACGCTTACGGGCACCTATACCGTTGAGACGGGGAATTACTCCTTCTCTTTCGGTCCGGTGAAACGGGTATTCCAGTTCAGGCAGGGCAGCACCCTCACGTGGTCCGGCGATCCGATGGATGCCCGCATGGACATCACGGCCGTATACAAGTTGAAAGCACCTACACTTGAACTGGTGCAGAACCAAATCGGCGCGGAGCAGCCGAACCTGTATAAGCAACGGGTGCCTTTTGACGTAAACCTCCACATCACCGAACAACTCTTCCAGCCGAGGTTACGTTTTGATATCGATCTGGATGAAGATAACGCGATGATATCACAAGACGTGGCGAGCAAGGTCAACACCGGACTTACCCAATTGCGCGAGAACGAGTCGGAAATGAATAAGCAGGTTTTTGCCCTAATCGTACTGGGCCGCTTCATGGCAGCCAATCCATTTGAAAGCTTATCCGGCGGCGGCGGTGCGGAAGCCATCGCACGGAACAGTGTGAGCTCTCTGCTCAGCGCCCAGCTTAACCGCCTGGCCGGCGACCTGATAAAAGGGGTGGAACTGGATTTCAACCTCCAGTCTGAAGAAGACTATACCACGGGCTCCGGACAGAACCGCACCGACCTCAATGTAGGTGTTTCCAAAATGCTGTTCGACGACAGGCTGCGGGTGACCGTCGGTTCGAACTTCGAGCTGGAAGGCAACGCCCGGCCCGGTGAACAGACCACCAATATTGCGGGCGACATTTCGGTAGATTACCAGCTTACTGAAGATGGACGGTATTTCCTGCGGGCCTACCGCAAGAACCAGTACCAAGTGACCCTGCAAGGGCAGTTTGTGGAAACGGGAGTTGGCTTTATTGTCAATATGGACTATGATGAATTCCGGGAAATTTTCCGGCGTGCCAACCGCCAGGCCGATGAATTCAACACAGACAGCCGGCGGTTCAGGCAGCGGTGGGATGTGGAACGCATGAAAACCGACAGCGTGTACCGCGACAGCGTGCGGAAAGTAATCTTGGACAGCTTGGAAACACACGATCCTGAATTCCGGAAAAGGATGCAGCAAAGGCGGCGCCAACAGGATAAGCAAGCCGATAACGTGCAAGCCGACCGCAAGGACGACCAAACACCACCTGCCGATACCGCACGGAGAAACGGTGCTGTATACTATGGACGAAAAGAAGCCAACGCCGAGGAAGAAAGGAGTACCGATGAACAATAAGCCCCGGGTCATCTATTATATCATAACAATAGCGGTCATTTTCTGTCTTACCTCCTGCAGCAACCTCAAATACCTGCCAGAAGGCGAAAACCTGTATGTCAAGGGTGAAGTTGCCATCAATACCGACACCATACCGGAACGGTACATCGAGCCGTTGACAGAAAACCTTGAAGCGTTGCTCCGCCCCAAGCCCAACACCACCATTTTGGGTATGCGGCCGCAACTTTACCTCTATAATATCGCCGGGGAGCCCAAAAGCGATAAGGGCTTCCGGAATTGGCTGAAAAACAAGGTAGGTGAACCTCCGGTATTGTTAAGCGACGTAAACCGCGAATACAATGAGAACTTACTTCGAAACCGCCTCGAAAACGTGGGGTTTTTCCAGGCTGAAGTGACATCAGACACCACCGTTGATAACCGGAAAGCTACGGTAACATACACTGCCACACCCCACATCATCTACCGGATTAAATCGGTGACTTTTGATGTGGACAGCAGTGCATTGGGCAAGGCCATCAAGTCAACGCAGCCCGGATCGCTGTTACAGGTAGGGAGGCCTTACAACCTGGACAATATCATTGCCGAAAGGGAGCGGATTGACAATGAGCTGAAAAACAAGGGATATTACTATTTCAATCCTGATCACCTCATTATCGAAGTGGATAGCACCTCAGGTAACCATCAGGTCGATCTATATCTCAAAGCAAAAGAAGAAACTCCCCAAAAGGCCCAGAAGCCCTATACCATCAACAATATTTATATCTATCCCGATTACACGCTCACCTCGGGCGGCTACCAGCGGGCCAGCCCCAAGAATGCAGAGCTTTACCGCGGACAGTACTATTTTGTCGATCCTGATCGGACGTTCCGCAGGTTTTCGCTGGCCCGGTTGATGTTTTTCCAGCCGGGCGAACTATACACCCGCGA
Source organism: Parapedobacter composti (assembly GCF_900112315.1). Taxonomy (GTDB): domain Bacteria; phylum Bacteroidota; class Bacteroidia; order Sphingobacteriales; family Sphingobacteriaceae; genus Parapedobacter; species Parapedobacter composti. The sequence continues at coordinate 44,163 of NZ_FOLL01000021.1, forward strand.
AGACCATAACCGGACCATCAGCCAATTAGTGGGCATGGGCAATTTCCGGTTTGTGCGGAATGAGTTTGTGGATGCCGATTCCAATAAACTGGATGTGCACTATTACCTCACCCCTATGCCCAAAAAAGCGCTGCGGACGGAGCTTCTCGGCAAAACGGCGGCCGTATACTATGGCTCGGAACTCAATGTGAATTGGCAACACCGCAACGCTTTCCGGAGCGGGGAATTACTCACCTTTACCGTTTACGGTGGCTTTGAAACCCAAACCGGGGGCAATGTAAACCTCAATTCAAGTTTTTACCGCTATGGTCTGGAAGCCAGCTTGTCGTTCCCGCGGTTAATCGCCCCATTCGACTGGCAACCTACGCGAAGATACACGCCCCATACCGTCTTCAGAACGGGATATGAATTCCTAAACAGGCGGACCGCTTATAGCTTAAACTCCATGCGGTTTTCCTTTGGATATCTCTGGAAAGAAAACATTGAGAAGGAACATGATTTGAAAGTACTGGAAGTGGCTTACGTACAGCCCCGCAATATCACCGATTCTTATCAGGCCATGTTAGATACCATACCGCCCCTGCGGCATGCCATTGAACCCACGTTTACTTTTGGTCCGATCTATAATTTTACGTATACGAACACCATGCGTACTGAGCGCAAACATACCGTATATTTCAGGGGCGGATTGGACCTTTCCGCCAACCTATACGGTATAATTCGCGGAGCCAACGCGCGGGAGGGTCGGCAATACCAAATTTTCAACGCCAATTTTTCCCAGTACATCAAATTGGATTTGGATTTCAGGCATTACATGAAGCTAACCCAAAACGCCACGCTTGCCTCTCGCGCCATGGCCGGGTTCGGTTATTCGTATGGCAATTCAACCATACTGCCGTATGTAAAGCAATTTTTCATGGGTGGCCCCAATGGTTTGCGGGCTTTCCGGGCCAGGACGTTAGGCCCCGGCTCCTATACTCCCGAATTCTATGGAGAAGATAACTTTTTTGCTGATCAGACCGGCGATATTAAGCTGGAATTCAACACCGAATACCGCGCCAAGCTGGCCAGTATCGTCCATTGGGCGCTGTTTGTTGATGCAGGGAACATTTGGTTGCAAAATCCCGACCCCAATAAACCTGGTGCACAATTCAGCCGCAACTTCATCAGGGAAATCGCAGTAGGTGCTGGCGCAGGCCTGCGGTTCGACCTTTCGTTTTTGGTGTTACGTACGGATTTGGCCATGCCATTGCGAATCCCCTATCGTCCGGCAGGAGAACGTTGGGTATTCGATGAAATCAATTTCCGGGATTCTGACTGGCGCCGGCGCAACCTCGTGTTCAGCTTGGCTATCGGATATCCGTTTTAATTTATTAACTTAGCTACGTTCGACGAATACAGTGTTAAACTAAATAACGTAAAATTTATGAAGATAACTGTCGTAGGTGCCGGTGCGGTAGGCGCCACTACTGCTGACAACATTGTCCGCAAGGAACTCGCAGAAGAAGTTGTTTTACTGGACATCAAGGAAGGCCTGGCCGAAGGTAAAGCCCAAGACATGTCACAAACGGCTGCTTTGCTGGGTTTTGACTCAAAAATCATTGGGGTAACCAACGACTACGCCCAAACCGCCGGTTCGGCCGTAGCTGTGATTACCTCGGGCATACCGCGCAAGCCCGGCATGACCCGGGAAGAGCTTATCGGCACCAATGCCAATATTGTGCGGAACGTTGCGGAAAACCTGTTGAAACATTCCCCGGAAGTCATTCTAGTGGTGGTTTCCAATCCGATGGATACCATGACCTATCTGGCACTCAAGGCGACCGGACTTCCCAAACACCGGATTATCGGCATGGGTGGGACGCTGGATTCTTCCCGCTTTAGATACCAACTGAGCCTGCGTCTCGGCGCTTCGCCGGCCGATCTCAACGCCATCGTCATCGGCGGACATGGCGACACCACGATGATACCGCTCATCAAACACGCTACCTGGAACAGCGTGCCTGTCACCCAGTTTCTATCGGCCGAAGAACAGCAGCAAATCGTTGCTGATACCATGGTTGGGGGGGCAACACTCACCAAACTCATCGGTACATCAGCCTGGTACGCCCCAGGGGCGTCCAGCGCAGCGGTGGTAGAAAGCATTATACGCGATCAGAAAAAACTCTTCACGGCCTCCGTTTACCTGGAAGGCGAATATGGGCAGCACGACATCAACCTGGGTGTACCGGTTGTCCTCGGCAAAACCGGCTGGGAACGCATCCTTGATTTGCCGCTCGATGAAGAAGAAAAAGCGGCATTTGCCAAGAGTGCCGATGCCGTACGTAACATGAATAATGTATTGAAGGAGATAGGGGCACTGTAACTGATGGTATACGTTCCCCTTACCTTGCTCAACTTGCAAGACGATGGCTTCCACTTATTGCTGGAAGTCATTGTTTTTGGTAAGTCATTCAAAGCCGTACTGGACACCGGAGCCTCCAAAACCGTATTTGACAAGGGTATCGTGGAAGCTTACCTCCACGAAGACATGGTGCTGCAGCATACCGATATGGTATCAACCGGGTTGGGCACAACATCCATGCAAAGCTTCATCCTGCGTGTTCCGGACCTCCAAATCGGCGCACTTCAACTGACTGGCTATGACGTGGCCGTACTGGACCTTTCCACCATAAACTATGCCTATCAGCAACTCGATATTGAACCGGTGATAGGCGTAGTTGGAGGTGATATCCTTACCAGGTATGGCGGGGTCATCAATTACAGCAGGCGCACATTGGCATTGCGGAAACGTCCGATGGTTGACTTATCCGGCTAAGGCGTGAGCTGCTCAAAGTAAAATATCCCTTAGTCCCCCGGTTCAAATTCCATCCAGAAAATAACTGGATCATCAGTTCTCCTGGATCTTTACCCGTATGCGCGAAATAGTGCATTCTGGTTACAAGACTAAGATCCCCATCTCCATCCATATCAATCAAGGACAAGGCGCGCACTCGGAAAAACTACGCTTTGGGTGGCCAATTCAGTCTGCGATCGGTCATTGGCCGAAATATTCTTTTTAAAAACCAACATTAGGAGAACAGCAAAGGGCAAGAAGTGCCACTTTGCTGTTTTAAAGTTATTAATCTATCCGGCGTCAATCCGCGGGTACATGTGCCATCAGCTTCTCGATGCTTTCCGCTATGCGGCCATACGGATATTTGTGGCTCACGAAATAATGCCCTGCATCCGTTTCCGGATCCCAAGTGCCATAGCCATCTTCGCGAACAGTGAGCCTTCCTGGGCCATTCACATAGAAATATTTTGACGGCTCCCGCACGGCGCACAGGACGGCCGTCTGATCCCACGATTGCCGGTTCGTTTCCCCTTCTTTCGTATAGGTTTTCAGATTATAAGCGTAAGCCTGGGCTGCAGGGCTATCATCCGGCCCTTCCTGTGCCAGCCTGCCGCCTGTACGTATTCTGTCGCCGATTTCAAAACCGCTGAACAAGATCGGCTTCGGCCATTTACGAAGTGCATTTACGGATGCTGCCGCATGCTTATCCAGGTTAAACTCAAAACCTTCGGGGAAAGAACCCGCCATAGCCACCCATTGCTTCGCCTTGGCTTTTACCAGATCGACGCCATTCAGTTCAGAATGCTCATCGGCCGGTGATTCCAACAGGTCGCTGATATTTGACAGAAACCCAACGGTGACAATGGTTACGCTGTTGTCCGGCTGAGCCGCTAATACCTTCCGGTATACGCTGACTGCGCTGGGATAAGTTTTTGATTGCAGTTCCGGCGCGAACCGATTTACAAGGGTATCATTCCAGCCGTTCGGCGCGGTGAAATCAGGTGCTGCAGCCGACGGGATTCCGATCGGCAGGCTGTCACGTTTGAAATACCGGTTAAACACCTCGATCGTCGGCGCAATAAGTGGGTGGCCATCGCTGGATACCGTGGCCAAAATTTCACATTCGCCACTATCAGCTAACGCATGCAAAATGGTAATCGCGCCCACATCATCGTAGTCTGGCCCCATATCCGTGTCGAAAATGATCTTCGGAATACTTGCAGGTGTGCCATCCGGCAATTGACGCTCATTGGAGCAGCCGCCCAGGGCTACAAACCCCAGGGCGACGGCAACGGCTTTATAATTTAGTTGGTTCATAATAATTAGCAATATGATTATATAAAACATTTCAATTCCTTCCATGAAGATATCGCACCAAAGATTATTGCGGCGTCCCCCCTGCCTCCAATGGCCAGCCCGGATTCTGGTAAATCGGCGACTCCTGCAGATTGCCATCTGATGTATTGATAAAATGCTGAATCGCTATCGGCGCAAGGTAATGTGCCATATGCCAACGATAGCCGTTATAGGCAATGTTGTTTGGCGAAATCCGGTATGGTTGGAGATACTTTCCAAACGAAGGGTGAGACACATTAACCCCTGGGGCTAATATGGAAATACCATTGGCATCTCTGTAGCAGTCCCATTCGGGATACAAAACGCTGTACAAATCGATTCCCTCAACATGATAAGGATCATGGATCAGCTGATCCATTGACCTCCAACGCTTAATGTCCATCATCCGTAGTCCTTCAGCCATCAATTCACACCGCCGCTCCCTGCGGATGTTAAACAGCAAAGGGTCAACCAACTGACCGGACGAATAGGCGCCCCAGTCGGTTTTGCCCTCCTCAGCCATGTTGGTCAATCCCGTGGTGTAAAGGTAATCCTCGTTGATTTTGGCCCGTTGGCGAATCTTTTTCCAGTAATTGTCGGCGATACCGTCCAAGCTACCGTTTTTTTCATAACACGCCTCGATGTAATTTAGATAAGCCTCCGATGCCCGGAACACAATGGAGCCAATCGTACTCTCCAAAAATTGTGTGTGTTTTCCGTTAAAATTCAAGCCCTTGCGGATGGCGTAGCCCGTTGTATACTTCTCATCGCCCGTGGTGGCAATCAGGTTGGGGCAAGGCTCGTATTCATATCCGTGGGACCCGGGCGGTGTATGCAGATTGCGATCGCCCGGCTTCTTTACAAACAGCTGGGCACGCGTATCCCTGTTTTTGGTAATGTGAGTTAGCTCTTCGTCCCCCCAATAAGACGTGTTTTCGTCCATTTTAGCCGGCGACGCATAAATCGGCTTTCCATCCTGCATAATAAACGCATTGATCATGCTTCGGGTAGTCCCGACACCAGAATTGGCCCGCGAAGCATCTGACCCTACGCTGTTGGTTACCATGCCCACACTATATTTCCTCCACAACAGCACTTCGCTGTACCCTTCCATGTTTTCGTCACTGAACATATTAAAATACGGATTGACGGGATCGGTGGGATGATGTTGGTAGGTCCCTGTATTTTCGACCAGCGGTACCGCATCAGCCACCACGCTGGCAGCAACCATGGCCTCTGAGAGGAAAAAGTCGATTTCTCCGTCGATCGAACCGGATGGAAACTGATACGCCGAATTATAATCTTTGACTGCCCCCGGCCAACCGGTACCGCCGGGTACAAATGCGGTGCCCCTGAAATACTTGAGCCAAGTACCCTCGAATAGTGCAACCCGCGACTTAAAAAGGTACGCAGCGAGCTTGTTTAACCGGTTTTTCCCGCCATTAGGCGGTACGTCGTTCAACAGATCAATGGCACGATCTAAATCCTCGAGGATAAACCGGGCCACCTCGTTCCGCGGACGCCGTTTGCTCGCTTCGGTCAACGCACCATGCTCATCAGGCAAAATTTCGGTAATGATCGGAAAATCACCCAGGGCCTGCAGTTTCTGAAAATAAGCGAAAGCTCTCATGAAATATACTTCTCCCAGGTAATGGTTAATGGCACCCGGATTTCCAGCAATCTCATTACGCGCTACCTTGGGCACAACCTGCTGAAGAAAATAGTTGCAGCGATAAAGCAAGGCAAAATCCCAATCGCCACCGGTTTGTTCGACACGCGATTGGCCCGGTGCATACATCGGACTCGGATACATACCGGCCATATTATCGGTATGGTTATCAAACGTAAATGTCCCATAGCCCCATTGATCATGCGTAGGCAGCATATCGTATAAACCGATAGCATAGCTTGCCAGATTCGCCTCATTGGAAAGATACTGTTCGGGCGTCACTTCAGCAAGCGGCTCCCTATCCAGAAATTTATTGCATCCGGCAAACAGCAAACTCCATATAATAATGATGGTTTTAAGCGTTCTCTTCATAACGTTCACATTTAAAAATTAGCATTTAACCCGAACGACCACACTTTTGCCAACGGGTACACATTACCCCCCGTCGACCCGAACACCGTTTCGGGATCGAATATTTTGGTCAGCCTGGTAAACGTGGCCAGGTTTTCACCCGAAAGGGAAATACGGAAGTTCTTAATCCCAATCTTACTGGTAAGTTGGTTAGGGAAGGTATACCCGATCTGGGCATTTTTCAGGCGCAGGTAAGAAGCGTCTTGCAAATACCGGGTTTGAGCTTGTTGATTCTTTCCTGTACCGAACAATGCCCTGGGATAATAGGCATCCAAGTTAAGTCCCAATGCATGCTCTGGATCATCGCGGAAATAATCCAGGTGTTCGTCAAATACCGTTGAAAACCATGGTCCCTGCGCGCCGTCGATTCCCCAAAAATAGTAGCTGGACTGGAACATGTCGCGCTTCAGCACGCCCTGGAAAAATAACCGGACGTCTATACCTTTCCAGTCAGCCGTCAAATCGGCACCGAACGAATAACGTGGCGATTCATTACCGATGATGCGCAAATCGCCCGAATCATCGGCCGTATTGGCCCCCCAATCGATTTTCCCGTCGCCATTGACATCCACATACATGATGTCTCCGGCATCCCAATAGCCCCCCAATGCCCCTTGCCCGCCATTGGGCAGCGCTGCCAGGTGCTCATCCATTTCCTGTTTGGTACGGGCGATCCCTTTGGTGGTGTATCCCCATATTTCACCCATCTCCTGCCCCACACGGTAACGGCTCAGGCTGTTAGTAGGGTTTGAATACCGGGTGATAACAGTACGGGAATCCGAAAGCAGGAGTCTCGCGCCATAACCTAACCCACGTTGCGTACGGTCGCGCCAGGCCAATTCCAGCTCAAAACCATTTGTTCTCAAGTCAGTGTTATTCGTTACCGGCACCGGAGTACCCAAAATGACCGGCAGCTCCGGAGCAGGGCCAACCATATTGCGCGTATTCCGTTGGTAAACATCTGCCGAAAAGTTCAGCCTGCCGCCGAACATTTCCATGTCGAGCCCTCCGTTATAGGTGACGATGTCTTCCCATGTCAGCGAAGTGCTGATAAGCCCCGGTGCGTGCGCTACCGTAGGCTGCAATCCATTAATCAGCCAAGGCCCAGATGCTACTGCGATGTTCATCACGGTATAGGTGGGGTAGATGTTCCACGTATTCTGATTACCAAGGCTACCATACGATGCCCGCAGTTTCAGCGCGCCGATGTGCTTTCGGGCCGGCTCAAAGAACGCTTCATTGGCAATATTCCACCCTGCCGAAAAAGAGGGAAATAATCCCCAACGCGCATCTGACCGGAACCTCGATGTGCCATCATACCTGAGGTTTGCCTCAAACAGGTATTTCTCGTCATAGTTGTAGTTGAGCCGACCGAAAATACCGACGGTGGCCCAATCGCTGTATGCGCCCCATATCGAAGGAGGGATAGGCATGCCATCAGCGCCGAGACCAGTCGTCGTGTTCAACGCAGGAAGACCCGGCACCATCAATCCCACACGGCTTCCTCCGAAATCGCGGTAGCGGTTGTCCTCAGCCTGCGCGCCCACCATAAACTTGGTATAATGCTTTTCTGCAAATGTGCGCTCATAGTCGGCGTACGCATTGATGTTGAGGTAGTTGTTTTTAACAACCGATTCCTGCGCGGAGGTATTCGGATTCCAGAAGTTTCCCCTGCTTACACCATCAACCGCTATCTGGTGAACGGTCAACACATGCTGGTGATACAAGTAAGTGTTTGTGCGATAGTTCACTTCTCCGACCATGCGCATACCTTCGGTTGGGCGGACAACAAGCTGCAACTGCTGATAGAGCCAATCTTCCTCGTGCCGCGCGCGCCCGCCCCTATCCATATTCAGCACATGGTCGTCAAAAAGGTGGCCATTCGGATCGTACAGGGGCTTGGTCGGCCAGGCTTGCCTGGCCAGATCCCAGAAAAGCCCATCGGAAAGATGCCTTGGCCGCTCAAAATTTTCGCGGATGAAACGGACATTGTAACTCACGGATAACTTATCCGACACGTCGGCCCCCACCTTCCCGGTCGCCGTAAACCGTCCGTATGAGTCGCTCCCATAATTGAGCAGTCCACTCTGGTTCAGGTAATTGGACGACAAATAGTAATTTATTTTATTCATTCCGCCGGATAGACTGACATTATGCTCTTGCGATGGCGCGTTTTTCCGGAAAAAAACGTCATAATAGTTGATGTTGTCGTTACCGAAATCGTAGCCATCGCCCCATAGCCGGGGATTGCCGGGGTTTGGCACCGTCGTAGCCGTTATCCTCCCTTCCATATAATCCAAGATACGCTGCATCCGTTCGGGATTGAACCGGTCGCCCCACCCAGCGGCTACTGACGCGTCATTGAACATCGTGGCAAAACGGTAAGAATTGGCCATATTCGGCATGCTAATCGGTGAACTGTACCGGAAGCTGTTGTTATAGTTGATAGCAGGGCTTCCAGCCTTCCCTTTTTTCGTGGTAATCAAAATAACGCCGAACGGTGCCCTTGACCCGTAAATAGATGATGCGGCGGCATCTTTCAATACCGATATCGACTCGATGTCCTGCGGATTGACCGTTTTCAAATCGGCTTCCATACCGTCGATAAGCACCAGAGCCCCGCCGCTGCTTCCTTCGCCGATTGTCGCGACCCCCCGGATGTTAATGTTTGCACGGCGATCGAGCGATCCCCCATTGGCGTTATCGATGTTAAGCCCGGGCACCAGCCCCTGTAATGCTTGGGTTACGTTCTGCACAGGCCGGTTTTGCAGGGCCTCGTTATCCAATACGCCCACAGATCCCGTTAAGTTGACCTTCTTCTGTTGTCCAAAACCGACGATAACCACTTCATCGAGGGAACTGGTTGACAATTGAAGCACGACCGCTATGTCCCTATCCGCACTGACCACGTAGGTCTGTGTTTCAAACCCTAAGGAAGAAAATTGTAACGTATCTCCGGCAGAGGCTGGGATGGAAAAACGACCATGCTCATCGGTCTGTGCCGTTGCACTCTTTTCACCATTTTTTACCGTAACACCGCTAAGCGCGTTTCCTTCATTGTCCTTCACTGAACCAGTAATGTGTTCCTGCATTGATGCCATGTGTACCATACGTCCCCCGCCGGGAGGGGCGGGCTTGGCGACTACGCAGTTAGCCAGCTGTGCCACCAGCACCATCAGCAAGACAAGACGCTGATCAGTGAGGCCTGTAATCATCTTGTTGGTTAAAATTTTCATATCATTCGACTATAATTAGTTCATTTGTTAAGCATTCATACGGTCAGATTCCTGATGCAATAACTAGCCCCAATCCCGTCACAAACAGCACGAACATTATTGCTACCAGTACATTTACGGTGTTAGAGCCGCCCTTGAATTCTTTCCAGATAAGCACGCCCCATAATGCTGCGACCAGCGTAGCACCTTGCCCCAAGCCATAAGAGATGGCCGGGCCCGCCTTTCCGGCAGCAATGAGATTGAACAGATTTCCTACACCCCAGATACAGCCACCGAGAATCCCTACGAGATGAACTCCAAAACGCCCCTTAACGTAGTCTATGTACCGGACAGGAGTTCCCTCCAACGGCCGCCGCATCAATACCGTGTTGAACAGCAGGTTGCTCACCACAATGCCCCCAGCGAACACCACGAAAGCCGTATAGGGCGTCATCTTTCCCGGTGCCGGCGACACAAAATCTTCCAGATCCATGCCTGCAGCGATAAACGGGTAAAAGGTGGACATCAACACACCAGCAACAACGGATACGCCTATCCATTTGCCCACGCCTATCTTGCCCGAGCTGCCAGCGTGCCTGCTGTAAGCGACGGCATTGAGGACAATCGCTAAGGTCACCAAAGCAACACCGCAAAAGAGCAACACAGGATCGCCCTTGCTAAGCATTAAGTAGTTGATCAGCACACCAATAACCAACGCCAGGCCTATCCCCACCGGAAATGCCACGGCCATGCCCGCCCCCGCAATGGCCGCTGTGAGCAGGATATTGGCAAGGTTGAATACCACCCCGCCAATGAATGCGCTACGGATATTGGCAGCGTCGGCTTGGGCAAGGTCGTCTAAAAATGGTCTACCCGATTCACCGATACTTCCCATCGTAAAGGCGCCGATGAGTGCCAAGAGAAATATGCCCCACACATAATCCCAATAGAACAGCTCAAAACGCCATCGATGCTGCACCAGCTTCTGCGTGTTGGCCCAAGACCCCCAGCAAAGCATCGTGATGATGCAGAACAGGACCGCCAACCCATAATTTTCTACGATAAACATAATTTGATTTTTAAATTGGTTTCTACCTTCGTAACTATCGTTGTGCCATGCTGCTCAACAACACTTCGTTGCGGAATGGGATAGACGATTGTGCGCCCATCCGTGTAACCGCAATGGAGGCCGCCCTGCAGGCGAAAGCAGTTGCTTCCGTCAGCCCCTTACCTTCCGCAACAGCCACAGCCAGCGCGCCATTGAACACATCCCCTGCCGCCGTGGAGTCTACCGTTTCGACTACTGGCGCGGGAATATGAGAAAACACTCCGTCCTCCAGTAACACCGCACCACCCTTACCTAAGGTCACAATGACGTGTTTTACACCTTGGCTATGGATTACATCGGCGGCCTGTCGTGCACTTGGGATATCGGTGATCCGTACGCCCGATAACATTTCCGCTTCATGGATGTTCGGTGTGATAATATCAACCAAGTGAAACATGTTCGGTACTGCATGGTTGGCAGGTGCCGGATTCAGAATTACTTGCATGCCCCGCTGCCGCGCATGACGGGACGCAAACTCAACAGTATGCATGGGTATCTCCAACTGCACGAGCAGGATTTTTGCGTCAGCGTAGGTGCCTAACACCTTCTCTACATCTTCAGGTTCCAGGTGTGCATTGGCGCCCGGAGCCACCACAATGCTGTTTTCTCCCCGGTCGTCTACGGTGATCAGTGCAATGCCGGACGGGCTATCACTGTCAGATAATATGCCATTGGTATCCACCCCCTCTTCATCGAACAGTTGTGACGACTGTTTACCGAAAATATCATCGCCAATCTTGCCGATGAAGGTGACGTTTCCACCTAAACGGGCAACAGCGACTGCCTGATTGGCTCCTTTGCCACCCGGATTCATTAAAAAAGAACCACCTAATACAGTTTCGCCGGGTTGGGGAATGTGGCTTGTTTTTACCACCATATCCATGTTCATACTTCCTACCACGATAATCCGATTGCTCATATAACTGGCTAAAAAATGGAAATTGGTCTATAATTCATGTCAAAAGTAATTGGAAAGCACTACAAAAATTGACCATTTATTTGTGTTTCTATGAATTTTAAAACGAATATTATTAAAACTAAAAATAGGTTATGCTTTAAAATCAATAATTTAACAAACTATTTTTATCTTAGTACCTAACCAGTGATAACTATCATGCTCACATTGGAATTAGAAAAACTTATCAACTCATTATCCGGCCCAGAAAAAAAAACATTTAAACTCCATTGCGCTAAACTTCAAGGGCCGAAAGACTATTTAACCCTGTTTGATTTAGCTACTGAACAAGCCAGCGGAGACAATCAGCCCCTTAAGCAACGATTTAAAGAGCGATACCCCACAAAATCCTTCGAGAATACCTCAAACTATTTATACAAAGTACTTACAGACGTACTGGTTCAGATACGGATTGAGCAAGACACATGGTACCAGCAACACCAGAGCCTGATGAAAGCGAGGTTGTGTTTCGAGCGTTCTATCCCTGATAGGGCCCGCAAAGAGTTACAAAAAGCGTTTAAACTGGCATCGGGAAATCAAAACCACGCTATGGCGTACCAAGCAGCCCGGATGGAGCTTACTGCACTCACAGACATGGGCTTTCCGGGCGTCACAGAGCAGCAGCTTGTGGACAAACAGATGAAGGCTAAACATCTCCTACAACTACTGCGGCAGTTGCACGAGCATTTCGCGTTGTACGAACTGCTAAGCCACCGGCTTACCAAGGGTGCATTCAATGTAGATGGGAAGCAGGACAAATGGGTAAATGACCTTGTCTTAAGCGAATTGAGTCTAACCACCCGCGGCAGCAGGCACCAATTTGAACCCCAAAAGCTGCATCTCCTATTCCAATCCTTCTTTTTCATCCATACTGGCGATTACCGTTCAGCCCTCCGTATATTCAACGACCTAAACCGGTTAATCGAAACCAACGAGTCCATGTGGGATTATCCACCTTATGACTATCTGTCAGCGTTGGATGGTATATTGGATAGCTTGAGAAGCATTGGCTACTATCAAGAGATGGTGCTTTTTATTGATAAAGTAGCAATGCTGGCAAAAAGGGCATATCCAGATCACTTCAAAAGCCTAGCGGTACTCACTTTTCAAGTGTATAAACTGAATATGCATCTTGGTTTGGGGAGCTACGATACAGCCGTTCAGTGGATTACTGCGAACAATGGAGAACGGCACCAACTGTCAATCATGAACAGCCATGAAAAACAATTGGAATACGCATACTTTGAAGGACTTACCTATTTCGTTACCAAACAATGGCACAAGGCCAACCGGTGCCTTCGCCGCCTCCTTACTAACGACAGGCAAGACGCTAGGTTTCCGGTGTATCGGGCTGGTCGGCTACTCTACGTTCTGTTGCGCTACGAGCAGGATGAGATGGCCTACCTCGAATACGAGATACGATCGTATAAACGAGCTTTTGGCAAGCTGGGAAAAGCCTATAAAGTCGAAAAATTGATATTCAATACCATATCAATGGATCCCAAGCGCCGGGGTAACGCATGGAAAGCCTCCACACGAAAAAAGATAGCTGCTCAAGTGCACGACATTCGCAAAGAAAAAAAGGAGCTACAGCTCCTTAAATTCTTCCGTTATGATAACTGGGTGCTCAGTAAGTACGAATAGCGTTATCAATTCCCTATGACAAAAAACTCCACGCGCCTGTTCCACTGGTGTTCCTCTTCGGTACATTTTACGCCTTTGGCACAGTGATTGGCCAACTTTGTAAATCCGTAGCCTTTTGCCACCAAGCGATCCCTGGAAATACCCTTTTGCACCAAGTACTCCACCGCAGAGTCGGCCCGCCGCTGAGTCAGCTTCATGTTGTAGTCGTGGCTTCCCCTCGAATCGGCGTGTGCGCTGAGTTCAATCCGGGCGGATGGATCACTGTTCAGGAATGCAGCAATCTTATCCAGCTCAAGCGCCGCGTCTGGACGGATATCGGCCTTGTCGAAATCAAAATAGATGTTACGGAGCACCACTACCTCCCTAACTTCCACCGGCGCCAAATAGATATCCCTTTTTAGCGTTGTGCTGCTATCGAGTCCCTTCGTAGAGAACGACAAAGGCGTGAACGGCCGGAAGCCTGTTTGTTCAGCAGTAAGGGTATAGTCCGTGTTTTCCGCCAAATTAAACTTGAATTTACCGTCGGCGCCTGCATGTACCACCACCACGTCGGCCTCGTTACCGACCGGAGTGAGTGCTACACGTGCTCCTGTGACCGGAAGCTTGGTCTTCTCATTATACACCCCTCCCTCCAGATCAATTTGCACGACCTTATTCAGGTTAAACCAATAGATATCGTCAGCCCCCTGTCCGCCGCTCCTGTTGGACGCCATATAGCCTTCAAGTTCTTTATCAAACCGGATAGAAAAGTCGTCGTAAGGCGAATTAAAAGGGAAACCGAGATTAACAGCCCTTGTTGCACTGCCGTTTCTGGTTAACCGATATACATCCAATCCGCCCATACCCAAATGGCCATCTGAAGAAAAATAGAAATCGCCTTTATCATCAATACTGGGAAACCTTTCATTCCCGGAGGTATTGACACCGGCCCCCATGTTGACCGCATCGCCCCAGCTTCCGTCTGCCTGGCGCACCACATAATATATATCGGTGCCGCCGTGGCCGTCGGGCATATCCGACACGAAATATAGCGTGTCGCCCGAAACACTCAGGAACGGATCTCCCACAGACCACTTGGTCGCATTGTTATAGCGAAAGGGAGTCGCATTTTCACCCCAGTTAGCGGCATCCAATGTGTTGGAAAAAATCTCGATATTGACGGTCACATCCTTTCCTGCATTACGCCGCTCTTCCCGGGTCAGTTTACGGGTTACTGCGAAATAGACCTCATTACGTTTATTCGAAAATGTAGCTGGGCCAAAGTGATTGGCGCCATCGCCCCAACGCGCATCTATTTTGCTCACCGCATTATCCTTGAACCGATACATAGAAAGGTAAGGATTACCGGTCCAACCGTAAATCACGTCAGGTTGGTCGGCTCCATCAAACCGGTCGGAAGCAAAATAAAACCCATCCGGCCCCTTTGTTGCGCCGAAGTCAGCCTGCGGGCTGTTGACCGCGCGGTGGTTTCTTATTTCGACCGACTTCACTGGATTTTCTACCCATACAATAGCCGAATCGCATGAAGCGTACAATACCTCCAGCTCCTGCGGCGTGATGATTCCCTCCGCCTTTAGCGCTACCCGCTGGTATTGTGCTTTAGCCTCTCTGAACTTTGAATTATTGCGAAGCACGTGTCCATACATCAAAACATGCGCAATCTTTGCTTCATCGTGATTGGCCAATCGCGCATACCATGTCTCCGCTTCCCGGTAATTCCGTATATTATAATACGACTCGGCAAGGCGTTCGGCAGTGCGTATATCCGGTTTCGTTTCATACGCACGCTGGTAAAGTTCAATCGCCTTGATGAAATTGAACGCGTCGAATTCTCGGTCAGCAGATTTCAGCAAGGAATACTGCGCGTGAAGCGGTATGGCCGCCAGCAGGCACAGTCCCAAGATCAAATTAACCTTATTGTTGAAAAATTTCATGTATCGGTATTATTTTGGTGATGGATCAGCATTGATTTAAACAGCATCATATCAGAAATAACGCGGCGTGCGCACCCGTTGTGTTCCCTTAATCAACGAGTAGCCCAATGATATTTCATGCGTACTTCCTACCTGATTACTTATCTTATTAAGCGCATAATCGAAGGAATACCCTATACGGAACTGACCCGCTGCAACGAATTCAGCAAGCGCAATGACGGAATTCGGTCTCCTCAGTCCATCACTCAGCCGCTGTCCGTTTGAAAGTGCCGTCCGGTACGAGAGTCCGAGGGTAAACTGATCCGCAAAGATTGCCGCAGCATTAAAATCGGTTGTCCAAGCACGTCTCCCTGCGTTATGCGCGGTTTTAACCAGAACAGAAGGTTTCAGCAAAATGTCGGTTGCCAACGGAACGATCCCTCCTCCGTTAAAATAATACTGGGTAACCGGAGGGATACGAGTACTACTATTGCCTTCATTGAATATCAGGTTCGAAATGAGGTTATCTACGCCAACGCCGGCAAAAAACCTGCTGGTAGAATAATGGATACCGAAACGTGCATCGGGCAAAAACGAATTTTCGATATTTACTGCCTCCGGATCAGTTGTTCGAGCACGGGCATTATCAAAACCGGAATGAATGACCCCCAATCCCAATCCAAACGCTAGCCTATCCTCGGGATCCCACCCTACTCTCAGTCGATATGCATAGTTGGCATACGCGTAAATACGCTTCTCCAATCCCACGCGATCACTCATCAAATTAAATCCCAACCCCACGTTATCACTTGCCGCGCGCATATCTGCCGCCAAGGCCAGTGTTTGCGGACCGTCGGGCATACCCGTCCACTGCGATCGGAAATAAGTATGGAAATTAACGGGTCCCCGATAACCGGCGTACGCTGGGTTAATATACAGGCCGTTGAACATGTATTGGCTGTATTGTGCCACCTGCTGGGCAGACACTTGAGCAGTCGAGGCAGTTATCAGTAATAGAAAA
This sequence comes from Parapedobacter composti, assembly GCF_900112315.1. Lineage (GTDB taxonomy): Bacteria > Bacteroidota > Bacteroidia > Sphingobacteriales > Sphingobacteriaceae > Parapedobacter > Parapedobacter composti. The sequence continues at coordinate 60,270 of NZ_FOLL01000021.1, forward strand.
AAATACTTCTTCATGTCGTTATCTTTTATTCGATATGGTCAAAACAGCATATTTTAAGAACCTGCCGGACCGTGAAGCCCGGCAGGTTACTTCATTTAACGGCCTGTCACTCTAATGATGGCCACTGCCCCTTTATAAGTCCGCCATTCACCGTTGTTATTACCGCGAACGCGCAGGATATAGTAGTAGGTACCCTCGGCGAGTGAGCCACCGTCCCAATCATTATTATAGTTCGTGCTCTTGTACACCTGATTACCCCACCTGTTGAGTATCAACAATTCCCTGCCTTGGTATTGCATCAGATTTTTGATGACAAACCGATCATTCAGTCCGTCGCCGTTCGGTGTGAACAAGTTCGGGATCTCCAGGGCGGCATCCACTGGGATAGGATTGGTCTCATCCTCATCATCCGGGTCTTCATCTTCCGGATCACGACCTGGGCTCCACACGGCGATACCATTGGTAATGGTTCCCGTTGCTGTTTCGGCTACCGTTGCTGTTACCCGAACCACAATCGTTGCACCTACATCTACCGTACCGGTTGTGGTAATGGTTGCTTGGTTGCCCGAACCGCTTATGGTTGCCGCTCCCGATACGATTTCATAACCCGTAACCGTAACGCCAGCTCCTGGACGTTCTTCCAGTGCGATTTGCCTATCGGCCGCTATTGACATCGGACCGTTATTGGTAATGGTCACCGTAAAGGTGGTAGACTGCCCTGCCGTTACCAGCGACTGGTCGGCAACTTTCTCGATAGTGAGCGTGTATGGCCGATCTACAGGTATCTCCGGTGTCTCATCTTCATCGTCTTCATCTTCCGTATCCGGGTTCCTGTCGGGAGCCCATACTGCAATACCGTTGGTAATGGTCGTTCCGGCAGGCGCAGTAACATCCGCACTTACCACTACCGTGATAGTACCTCCACTTGGTATAGCGGACGTTGCTGTCAGCTCCGCAGCGTTACCAGTACCTGCCACTGTCGCATTACCTGCTGTTACCTCGTAACCTGTGATGACAACGCCATTTCCAGGATGTTCCCTCAAGCTGATTACCTGGCCTGCGGCAATGGTTGACGGACCGTTGTTCGTAACGGTTACCGTAAACGAAGTACTTCCGCCAGATATTACACGCGCATCATCAGCCACTTTGGTAATGCTCAGGGCGTAGTTGCGATCAACCGGAATTTCCGGCGTATCATCCTCGTCGTCCGGAGTATCATCGTCAGGGTCTTTATCCGGACCCCAGACGCTGATGCCGTTGGTGATGGTAGCAGGCGCATCCGCATCGATAGCTGCCGTCACTTTCACTACGATGGTTTCACCCACCGCGATAGCTTCCGTAGTGGCAACTGTTGCACTATTGGCATCGCCGCTGATGGTTGCATTACCAGAGGTTACTGCATAACCGGTTATCGTTACTCCTTGACCTGGCCGTTCGCGCAATGCCAGTTGTTTGTTGCTTGCAATCGGCGACGGTCCGTTGTTCGTAATCGTTATTGTAAATGTAGTGGTCTCTCCGGCCACTACCCGGCTTTGATCGGCCACTTTGGTGACGCTCAATTGCGATACCGGTATGGGCACCACGGGATCGTCCGGTGTATCCTCGTTGTTGTCCTTATCCGGGTCATGCTCGTCGCCCGTCACGCTTGCGTAGTTAATGTAATCACCGGCCGCCAGTACACGTGCCGTGATGGTCAGCGTCTGGCTTGCGCCATTGGCCAGGTTACCCACAGCCCAGGTGCCTGCAGCCGCATCGAACGTGCCAACCGTAGCCGTAGCGCTCACGTAAGTGTAGCCTGTCGGAAGCTCGTCCGTAACCACCACACCTGTAGCGTCACTCGGCCCGTTGTTGGTCACGACAACCGTAAAGACCACGTTGTCGCCAACGTATGGGGTGATATTATCCACTGTCTTGACAATGGCAAGGTCGGTCACCGGAACCGGTACCACCGGATCGTCCGGTGTATCCTCGTTGTTGTCCTTATCCGGGTCATGCTCGTCGCCCGTTACGCTTGCGTAGTTAATGTAATCACCGGCCGCCAGTACACGTGCCGTGATGGTCAGCGTCTGGCTTGCGCCATTGGCCAGGTTACCCACAGCCCAGGTGCCTGCAGCCGCATCGAACGTGCCAACCGTAGCTGTAGCGCTCACGTAAGTGTAGCCTGTCGGAAGCTCGTCCGTAACCACCACGCCTGTGGCCGCACCCGGCCCATTATTGGTGACGGTGATGGTGAACACCACGTTGTCTCCAACATATGGATTGGTGTTATCCACTGTTTTCACCACAGCCAAATCTGTACAGACTCGCGCGGTGAAGGTTACCGAAGTTCTGTCGGCGGCCGGCGTTTCACAAACGCCGTTGCCGCTTACACCAACATAGTAAGTATGCGTACCAGCAGCAATACCGGCCAATACAAGCTCTCCGTTTGCTCCTCCTGATACCGGGTTTCCTGCGGCATCATACCAATGGAATACCGGATCCGCAATACCAGCACCCACGGCCAATGTTGCCCGCAACGTAACGTTGCCTCCGGCGTCGATGCAGACATTTCCAGTTGCATCAGCGCCCGCTACGGTGATACCGTCGATGGCATCGGCGGCGGCGTTCGGGTTAACCGTTACCGTAAGCTCGGCAGCCGTGTTCGGCGCATTCTCGCACACGCCATCGCCGCTTACCGTCACATAGTAGGTCGTCGTTACAGACGGCGACACCGTCAGGTCAGTAATCTCCGTGGTCAACGCCGCATCCGCATAGAACCGGAATACAGCATTCGCAACCGCGCTCGTCGCTGAAAGCGTAACGCTCTCGCCCGCACAGATGGTCGCGTCGTTCACCGTGATGTCCCCTGCAGTGGCACGCGGGGTAACCGTTACCGTAAGCTCGGCAGCCGTGTTCGGCGCATTCTCGCACACGCCATCGCCGCTTACCGTCACATAATAGGTCGTCGTTACAGACGGCGACACCGTCAGGTCAGTAATCTCCGTGGTCAACGCCGCATCCGCATAGAACCGGAAGACAGCGTCCGCAACCGCGCTCGTCGCCGAAAGCGTAACGCTCTCGCCCGCACAGATGGTCGCGTCGTTCACCGTGATGTCCCCTGCAGTGGCACGCGGGGTAACCGTTACCGTAAGCTCGGCAGCCGTGTTCGGCGCATTCTCGCACACGCCGTCGCCGCTTACCGTCACATAATAGGTCGTCGTTACAGATGGCGACACCGTCAGGTCAGTAATCTCCGTGGTCAACGCCGCATCCGCATAGAACCGGAATACAGCATTCGCAACCGCGCTCGTCGCTGAAAGCGTAACGCTCTCGCCCGCACAGATGGTCGCGTCGTTCACCGTGATGTCCCCTGCAGTGGCACGCGGGGTAACCGTTACCGTAAGCTCGGCAGCCGTGTTCGGCGCATTCTCGCACACGCCGTCGCCGCTCACCGTCACATAGTAGGTCGTCGTTGCAGACGGCGACACCGTCAGGTCAGTAATCTCCGTGGTCAACGCCGCATCCGCATAGAACCGGAAGACAGCGTCCGCAACCGCGCTCGTCGCCGAAAGCGTAACGCTCTCGCCCGCACAGATGGTCGCGTCGTTTACCGTAATGTCCCCTGCCGTGGCACGCGGGGTAACCGTTACCGTAAGCTCGGCAGCCGTGTTCGGCGCATTCTCGCACACGCCGTCGCCGCTTACCGTCACATAATAGGTCGTCGTTACAGACGGCGACACCGTCAGGTCAGTAATCTCCGTGGTCAATGCCGCATCCGCATAGAACCGGAAGACAGCGTCCGCAACCGCGCTCGTCGCCGAAAGCGTAACGCTCTCGCCGGCACAGATGGTCGCGTCGTTCACCGTAATGTCCCCTGCAGTGGCACGCGGCGTAACCGTTACCGTCACTTCCTTCGCATCGCCAACCATATTCTCGCATCCCGCGGCACCCGACTTAACCGTAACATAATATGTCGTGGTAGTCGCAGGCGACACCGTCAGGTCAGTAATCTCCGTGGTCAACGCCGCATCGGCGTACCAAGTAAATACCGGATCCGTAACCGCGCTGCCCGACGCCAACGTAGCCGACAAGGTAAAGCTTTCGCCTGCACAAATCGCAGCCCCATCAGCCACGATATCAGCCGCTGTCGGCGCAGCGATCACCCTTACCCTTACCGGTATACGATCCGGGTCGGGGCAGTGTGAAGCCGCGTCAACAATTTCAATATAATAAGTATAGTTACCTGCCGTTGCTGTCGGAACGACGAAGTCACTGCCTTCATGAAGGAGCGTTCCGCCAGCATCGTACCAGCGCAGGTATGTACCTGCAGCCGGTTCAGCGTTCAATGTATAGTTTTCACCTTGGCAAAGTTCCAGTGGATCCGGAATACTTGGCAACGTCGGTGAAGCCTGGTGAATTTCAGCACCGTAGATATCCACGCTTGTCAGCAATGTGGCAATACCCGCAGTATTACGTACCTCAATGCGATCAAACGCCCCCGGAGCCGGAACCCGTACCATACCACGCGAGCCAGAAAGCAGTGTAACGCGTAGCAACGGATCATTACCGCTGAACGTAGCCACAGCCGAACCACCGTTATACAGTGTAAAGCTAAGCCCTCCCAATATGCTCACGTCGGCCAGACCACCCGGCACGGCTATATCGACATGTACCGTATCTCCGCCTTTGCCTGCATGGCTGAACTGCAATCTTTGATAAACCGAGCCATCCAGCAGACCAACAGGGATCGACAAGCGCGTATAATTATTGCGATCGGCATCCACAGCATGCGTCGGGTTAAGCACGGCGCACAGTACACAAAGTCCATCGGCACCATGCGACTCGGCGTTGGCCACATAGCAATCATCCGGCGCGGTAGGCGGTGCGGTAACGTGCAACACCACCTCGGTGGCCGCAGACGCACACGGACCCGCTTCAACCACCACATAATACGTAAACGTACCTACGGCAGCGGATGAAGGCACGAAGCTCTCACCGCTATGCACCGCCGTAGTCAGGCCAGCATCGCTGTACCATACCACCGAGCCGGAAGTAACTCCTACCGCCTGGAATGGAGCGACTGTTCCGCCAACCACTACATATTGAACCGGCGGCGTTACGACAGGAGCCTCAGGAACTTCAGTCACTGTAACCGCAACCGCAGTAAGGTCGCCTGCCTCGTTCTCGCAGAAATCTTCGCTTGATACGCTTACATAATAAGTATATGTACCCGCAACCAGACCACTCAACGTTAACACGCCATCCGCGTCAACACCGCTGGTTATTTCGGTTGTCTTGTTTGCATCAGCATACCAACGGAACACCGGAGTGCCCGTAAGCGTAGTAGCAGGAGTCAGCACGGTGCTGCCCGGCGCACAGAGATCTGTAGTTCCCGAAACCGTCACATCACTGGCCGTTGCAAACGGGTTCACAGTAACAGTAACAGCCGTACGGGTAGCGCTCACGCACCCGCCGGTACCGACCGCCTCCACATAATACGTTGCGCTCGCTGTTACGCCAGTTAACGGATACGTTATGCCGGTATGCAACAGCGAACCTCCCGAAGCCGCATCGTACCAATTATACGTCAGGTTCGATTGCGGACTTTGCACCGCCAGCGTTACATCATCACCGGGGCAAACCGCCACAGCGGGCACCACGGGTGTCGACAGTGCGTCCCCGATAGCCACCTCAACTGCGGCCAAGTCTCCTCCTACGTTTTCGCAAACGTCATCGCCCGACAGCTGTACATAGTATGTCGGATTAGCGCCATCGGCCAATCCACTGACGGTCAGTGTACCGATGCCAACCGTATATGTAACTCCACCAACGGTACCATCGCTGATTGGCTGTGTACCCGCAGCATCGAAGTACCAGTTGAACACCGGATTGGAAATTGTAAGCCCGCCGGCAATAGCAGCCGTAATGACCACATCTTCGCCGGAACATTGGCTAACGACAGCAGGCACGGAAATATCGGCGGCGGTAATCTGGCGCTGCACGATAACGCTGACCTCAGCCGCATTGCCCGGTGCATTTTCGCAAACCGTAGCACTCTGTACGGTCACGTAGTAAGTATGTACACCTACCGCCAACGCATCACCTAAGTCATACGCTGCTCCGGTAAACAACAGATCAGTCAATTGCTCATCGCTGTACCAGTTGAATACCGGACTGTCGGTTACCGTAGAACTGGTTGCATTAAGTACCGCATTTTCGCCGAAGCATACCACGATGTCAGCAGCGTCGATATCGGCAGGAGTACCATTTGCTTTAACCGTCACGGTAATAGGCGTACGCTCACCTATCTCACAGCTGCCAAACCGAACCGTTTGTACATAAAGCGTATGCGTGCCCGCTGGCAGCGCCGTGATATCCGCCACGGTATTGCCAGCCGCTGTGGTATAGATGGTATATGCTGTACAATCGTCCGGATCAATAGTAATATCCTCACCAGCACAGATTTCGAACGTATTATCGTTATTCGGACCGGTGACCACGGCGGGAACGGTACGGCTTACCTCATGTATCCGTAATTCATCCACTACGCTTGCGATACCACCGTACAGAATCTTAATCCGGTCGAACGGTACATCAGCCGTATAGGTAATCCGGCCTTCCTGGCCACCGGGCAGCAACTCAATGCGCAGCAGACTCGGGTTATTATGTACCGGATCGCCTGCGGCAGTGTTGCCCAGATATGGTTGTATGGTAAACGATTCGAGCAGCCCTGCGGTCAGTACCGACCCAGGCTTGCTGAAGCGAATCGACACCGTATCGCCTGCCAGGGCGGGCATGGCATAAGCAACTTCCAGTTTGGTCAGCGCGTTTACCCCAACATTATTCCGCAATGTCGCGAACGTTGCTTCATCGCCATCGGCAGCAGCACGCGGGTTTTCCACGCCGGCAAGGCCAGTTAATACATTGGCGATGCCCAATGGGAACTCAACGCCCTCCAGCACATCCCGGACACCGTCCGGATTGCTGCAATCCGGCGTTCCGGCCTGATGATAATAAGCATTGTAAATACGTGCCGATTGAGCAGCGTTAAGCACAGCAGACAACGCAACTTTCACACCGCGATAGTTGCCGGTTGGCGCGAAAGTATATTCAAATACATTCAAGCCATTGACCACCGAAGCCAGGTTCGGATCAACCCACTGTCTGCCACCTACCGGATTGCCGGCACCGTCTACCGCTTGTACATACAGGCCACCGATTACACCGGCCGCACCATATTCCTTCGCCAGCTTCACCGTAACCGGTGTACCGGCAGGGATATCGCTGTTCCAGGTGAGCGTCTGAGAGGTTTCTCCGGTCAGCCCAAGCAACGAGGTAGACAGCAACTCCGCTATCGTGGAATATGTAGTGACATCAGCCGAAGCCGCATTCTGCGGGTTATCCACACTGCCCAGTGTAACCAATCCCAGCAGGCTTGCCACCGTTCCGTTGTTAGCTGCCGTATTGTAGACGCGGTCAAACACCGGCGGACATTCGCCTTCGTTGTATACATTGATAACTACGGTTACAGCGGACGAGCAGCCGCCGCGGGTAGCTACCAACGTATAGGAATATACACCTGCCGTGCTGAACGGCCCGAATGCGGTGCCGTTGAAGTTATTGCCGTTACCGTCTACCCACTGGTAGGTAACGCCAGCCTCTACGGTATATGTCGGTACCGGAACGGACTGGCCAACCTCGATGGCGTACGTCAACGGGCCATTCAGGCTAACCACCGGCGATTCCGTTACGGTAACCGTGACACCCGCGGATGCCGGACTGACGCAGTCGCCGTCCACGGCAATTACCGTATACACACCGGCTTGCGTCGCCAACAGCGTGCGCTCAGTGGCACCCGGTATTTCAGTGCCGTCCAGGAACCATTGATATCCCGGTGCTGTAGTAGCTACCAGTTCCACGCTACTTCCCTGGCAAATCGTCAGATCTCCACTTGCAGAAATAGACGGAGCAGTAATGGCAGCGCGTACCACCACTTCGACAGCCGCCGAAGCAGGGCTGCTACAGCCGGAAGTATTGACAACGACAACCGTATAGTTGCCGGATTCATTTGCTTCAAATGTATTAGATGGTCCATTTTGTACCTCGACTCCAGCCTGATACCAGATATAGCTATCTGCTCCGGGAGTGGCGGTCAACGTAACCGTTTCACCTGCGCACACCGTTGCATCACCGGTAACGGTGATGGTAGCTGCTTCCGGCCGTGGATTTACCGTTACGGTAACTTCGGCCGGCGCACCGTTAAAGCAGTAGCCCACGCCTTCCACCACGACATAGTAAGTTGCCGTCGCGGTGGGTGTCACCTCCACAGACAAGCCCGTAAGCGGTGTCCCGGTACGTCCCGGATTGGTATACCATTTCACCATCGACGCGTCTATACCCGCAGGCACAGCAGCAGTTAAGGTGACTGTTTCGCCGACGCAAATGGACTGATCGACTGACAATGTGATATCCGAAGCCACCACTTCATCGCAGCTGGTCGGCATATTGAAGTCGGCCGTTTCCGTAACGTCGTCGGTATCATCGGCGTTGCGGTAGGTCACCGTTGCCGTATTATCAATCGTGGGTATGCTTGCGTCAATAGCGCCGACCGTAACCTTATAGGTAAACGTGCGCGTCTCGCCCACCGCCAAGGCGACCGGTCCGAAATCAACGGCTGTTCCGTTCAATGAACCGCCTGATCCGGCCACATAAGCTGTGTTGGCCGGCACCAGACCGGATACATTAACTCCGGTCAATGCCTTATTACCCGTATTCTCAACCGTGATGGTATACGTAATTTCGTCGCCTTCAGCTGCTTGGCCGCTGTTGGTGCCATTGCTAACGCCGGTCAATGAAATATCAGCATCGTGAACAGGGGTAACATCAATGACTGTACCCGTACCCGCCGAGACGTCCGGATCCGTCGGAGTGCTATTATCTACCGGCGGATACGACTCTACCGGTGTCTCGCCCGGCACCGTCACCATAGCCACATTGCGGATAGCGTCTATACCGGTGAGGTCACGGTTAACCAAAACATTGAATGTTAATCCCGTGGAAGTAGCTCCTACTTCCAATGAAGGTATGGTGAATGTCACCGTACCGGCATCATGTGTACCTCCAGAAACCCAGGTTACGCCAGCCGGCAACTGATCGGAAACCGCTATATTAGTAAGCCTTTGGTTACCCGTATTCCGCACGTAGACGGTGTAGGCGATGGTTTCTCCCCCACTTACGCTGGTGATTGCCGGATTAAACGCGGTTGCCGGCGGAACCGCCACAGCATAGCTTTTCCAGCTTACCACGGTGTTTACCTGTTCAACAGGCACCACGGTCTCGCGGTCTCCGCTTTCATCCGGCCCGTCATTTGCGGCATTCGGCGGCCAGGTCTGCTGACCCGGATCATCCGGTCCGCTCTTCACGGTAGCCACATTGGAAATTTCGGTAACACCGGTAAGATCGTCGTCCACCCGCACTTTGAATGACACCGTTATTGTTTCGCCGGCAGGAACATTCAGATCAGCGAACGTAACCACTCCATTATCGTGCGTACCGTCGGCATCGACAGACACAAAGGTTGTGTGATCCGGAACAGCGCCGGTAACCGTCAATCCCGTTGCATCGGTCGTTGTACTGTTATTCCGGATATGGATAGTATATGTAATTTCCTCACCACCACGTACCGACGTTTGGTCGGCCGACATCCACGTGTCAAGGTCAAGCAGCGCCAAATTCGTAGCTGCACTCGCCGGCGATGCACAAAGGCCAATGGCTACTGCGGTATAGGCACCTTCGTCTGCGGAAGCGAAATCGGCTATCGTCAAGGTAGCCCCTGTTTCTCCGTCAAGTGAGACACCGTCTTTGAACCATTGATAAGTAGTGCCCGTCGCATAATCCGCAGCATTGGTAATTTCGAGTGTCACGCTTGTTCCAGCAGCGACTAATTGATTACCCGTAGGCGCCACAACCGGAGCCACCGGCGGTTCGCTTACGACAACCGTCAGGATACCCCGGCCCAATGATTCACAACCGTAGCGTACAGGCTGAATCCACAACGTGTGCGTGCCTGCAGCCAACGCTGCGATATCCACTTCGCTGCCACCGAATGGCTGGTCATATATTTTATAAGTCGTACCGCAATCTGCAGGCAGTCCACTCAAGTCAACCGTTCCACCCACACAAATCTCAACGGAATTCAATGCCGGATTCGGCGTTCCGGGCAGTTGGGTAGCCCCTTTGCGGGACACTTCGTATATCCGCAGTGACTCCAGGACACTTGCCGTACCTCCGTAAGTAATGCGTACGCGATCGAAGGGAACGTCGGCCGGAACCGTCACTACACTGAAGCTTGATCCAGCGAGGAGTCGCAGGCGCAACAAGCTCGGATCAACCACAACGGGATCTTCTACGGGGATATTTCCGAAGAACCGTTGGATCCGGAATTCGCCCAATAGGTTCAGGTCTATCAGTGATCCAGGTTCACCGAATACAATCTGCAAACTATCCGTAGCCAAAGAAGGCGTCGCAAAGGCAACCTCCAATTTGCTATAAGCCGCAACACCGGCTATATTCTGCAGCGTGGCATACGTTGCCAAATCGCGATCTGCCGCCCCTTCCGGATTATTCACGCCGATAAGGCCGGTAAGCGCATTGAGGTTCAAGAGCTGCTCTTCATAACCACCATATACATCAATGACATCCCCGCCCGAACAATCGGCTGTTCCGATATTATGGTAATAGGCACCGTAAACCCGCACAGATTGAACCGCGTTGACCAGTGAACTCATGATCACCTTGACACCACTATAAGCCGTAGCGGAGCCCGAGCTTCCGGTTGGCACGAACGTATATTCAAATACGTTCAACCCGTTTACCACTGCGGCCAGGTTCGGATCCACCGCAACCCTTGGCCCTACTTCATTTCCGGCGGCGTCTACCGGCGCGACATAAATATTACCCACGACAGACGCAACACCATATTCACGGCCCAGTTTCACTGTTACCGGCGTACCGGCATTTACTGCAGTGTTCCACGTCAGCGTCTGTGAAGTTTCACCGGTCAGCCCCAGAACATTCAACGTTTCATTCAATGTAGCGTAGGTTGATATGTCACCGTCGGCGGCGGCATTTGCATTATCCACCGAACCCAATGGGATGCCAAGCAGACTGGTCGTTGTATGCGATTGACCGGTATTGTATTCACGGATAAACGCTGGCGGGCAGCCGTCACCGCTTACAATGACGACAACCGCAGCAACCGATTGACAGCCAGCATTGGACGTTGCCACCACGTAAAACGGATATACACCTGCCATAGGGAAAGTATGGGCGCCTGAAGGCGTGTATGCGTTTCCTTCATGGTCGTACCACTGTATACTGGTTGTGGCTACATTGGTCACCGATGCGGTAGGCAAGGTTACACTTCCGCCCGGTGCGATAACATAAGTCGTTGGCCCGTTGAATGTGATTTCCGGATAAGCATTTACCGTAGCCGTTACAGCCACCCTTGGCGAGATGCAACCCGTAACCTTATCGACCGCCTCTATATAATAAGTTCCGCCCGTTGTCACTACAGAGGTGCCCAGTGGTGTACCTCCTGTTGGGACGCTATAATAATGATAATCGTAATAATCGGGCTGATAATTCGTGATAGCACCAACGAGGTCCACGCTGCCGCATCCGGTCAGTATTTCAGCCAGTTCGCTTGCATCTTCAATTAGGGAAACGCGCGGTAAGCGGCTTACCTCATAAACGCGTAAGGATGTCAACGCCGTAACCGTGTTGTCAAAACGAAGTTCAACCCTGTCAAAAGGGTTGTC
>NZ_FOLL01000041.1 GCF_900112315.1 Parapedobacter composti
GGCCGGCCAAGACCGTCGAAATACGTGATGTCACGCATGACGGAATCCAGCGGCGCGTTCGCCGGAGGCGTTGTATACCGCCCCAGGTAGGTTGTTCTTAGGATATAATTGCGGGTCTGGCTGAAGCCTACTCCGTTGCTGCCATTGCCCGCTGGGAACGTGAGGGCATATCCTCCCCTGCCCCCCGCCTCATACGCAGGAACCGGGTAAGAGATGCTCGGCCGTACTGACGCCTGCTGGGTCGCCTCCAGGCTGTCTGGATGCGCCTGGACGCAGGGTATCCCTGCCAGGAGCAGCAGCGGTAACCGATTGACCGCCATAAAAAAACGCTTAACGCCCATATGGCGTTCTAAAAGGTAGCCTGTAGCTTCCATATCTTGCCCATGTATTAGTAGGTTGTGAAAATCTTGAAATAGTACTCGTCGCTCCCCTCCTGTATAAAATCTATTTCATTACAGAGGGGACCGGCACACCCCGACCGAGCCCATGGTACAGCGATACCCTTTTAGAGCCCTTGATTGCTTGTACCAATATTTGAACTGGCGCGGTTCTGTTCTTGTCTGCCATAGTTTTACATTCGACATATCCAGTGACAGAATTGGTGTCACTTCTTTTCACTTTCAATTTAAAGGGTGGACAGTCACTCAAACCTCTATTGGAACACATAATTGCTTGCTCGAATTTCGTATGTTCGACCATACTGCAGAGTAAAAGTATCCCCCGAGCTCAACCTATTCCGCTGAGAGGTCTCATGTGTGATGATACCATAACCCATAAAGAAATTTTCGTCATAATTGACGTCCGCACTCGGACGGAAGCTAATCTGGTATTGCCCCGCTGGCAGATATAATGTAGACGTAGCTATCGGATAGCTGTAAACGTGATTATACTGGAATGTATGCGTTGCAACGACATGGCCATTTTGGAGAAAATCGACCTCCATTTTCTCAGGGTGATCGAATGCTGTGTGGTACATTGCAAAGAAGTCTACCCGTACCGCGTTACCCATCGGGTTGCAAGGAAAGATAGATGGGTGCGGAAACACTTGATCAAGCGACGTTTGGGCAGCATCGTCAGCAACTGCTTGGCTAGTTCCAGAATGCATACCACCAGGCAACATGTAATTGTACATGGCAGGCTCTCCACTTTGCGTGCAGTAAAGATTATACGTTCGCATCAATGGAATGTTGGTATATCGATGCTGTAAACTCACATGTTTTGGCCCTACAATACTATAGTCATACTCTTTTGTCAGATTTTGGTCATGATCCCTTTCGAGCACTAGCCTGCCTATCCCATCATATTCATAAAAGCTGGTCAAACCGTTGGGCCGCGTTTCGCTACTTAGGCCGATGTACTGTTTGTAGGTGTATGAACTTACTTCCTGATCACCCAAAAAATGATTGCGTAAACCGTCAAGAAACGTCCTTAATGACGCATCGCTAACTGGATTCATCACTTGCACATTTGCAGTATAAGCTGAAGGAATAGATGAATAATCAACGCCGCGAAGTCTGGCCACCGGATATAAAGCATTGTAGCCCCAAAGATAAGATGTAGTGATACCGTCACGCTCAGTTAATTGCAAGACGTTGCCGTATTGATCATAAGCGTTAAAGGTAATATCAGTTTCCAGCCCTTCACCCTTTACGGAACGTTCAACAGAAGCTGGAGCAATAAGGCTCCAACCTACCGGAAATACCGCATAATTTGTGCGTTCTCGAGATAGCTCCACTCCTAACGTTTGATTTGTTTCCACCGTCTCGATTAGCAAACCGACCATGTTCCGAGTAACCATCTGTCCATACACGTCCCCAGTCAAATCGTACGCATACCGGAAATCCTTCCGTATGCTATGTCCTTTGCTATCTGTCCAGATTACGCGAGACGGGTTCAAAAAGTTCGGAAGTTTATCGTATTGATATGTCGTAGTGAGTGTTTGTACTTCATCTTCATCAAACCATTCCTCTGTTTCGGCAGTCAACAACAAGCTTCCAACCGGGATACCATATTGCCCCATTATGAAATCAGGTTGCCAATAAGGCATTGACGCCGCAAAGGGTTTACCGTTATCATATAAGTTTCCCCCAAAATTGCCTGAAATAATTTGATATAGCACCCGTGGAAACACGAATACCACACGGAGTTGTTGTGTCCGCCATGAAACCATATATTCAAAACGCCTGCGGTTTATAGGTTCAAAACGCTGAACGTCTTTATTATAGCGGTAATTGGTCACTGATTTACGGGCACCGATCAATCCGTTGGTCTTTAACCACGAAATATTGGTGCCTTCAATCAACCGATCATTCAACAGATGTCGTGACCATCCATCTAGAAAGGTCTCTGGTGAATAAAACTCAGTTACCGTCTTCCCCGTATTTTCACCTAAATCCCGGTTGTAAGTTGTTACCTTGGTATAATAAATTGGTGACCCGTTCGAATACGTATAATCAAGCACTGACGCGGGCCTATAAGTCGTTTTTGATTCAATATTCCGAATTGCTAAACAACTACGGTCCAAACAAGGACCGGTATACGGGCCCGTATACACGGTAGCCAAATACAGAATATCTTGCTGAAACTTTACCGCATCATAGCTATGCCGCAGTGGTTCTGTTGTTAGCTGAGGTCGATTACACAGTACACCAGTCCCTTCCTCCAAATCTCCATACCTGTAATACACCATTGTAGACGGCAAAGTAGCCCCCGCATCGTAATAGCTAATGTTTCGTATGCGCAAACCACCACATAATTGGGGGATCAACTGTTCATGAAAGATACCAGTGAAGCGCTCCTGATATCTGTTCGCCTCGAAGTCGAAACTCACCGATCCACCGGTCGGATACACAATACGTTCCAATATACCGCGCTTCATCGCCTCTTCATCAGGCTTTTCGGCCCATCGGTCGTGGCCCCCGAAGCTGATGTTCACATTACTTGCGAAATCCATACAACCATAATTGATGCTAAAATAGTAGCGTGAGGCTGTAACAGCGGTCAACGGCAACGAGACTAAACCTCCCCAATTCCGTTCTCGGGTGTTGGCATTACAGTATCCCCAAACATCATGGCCTTTTAAATGATTGCCAAAGCAAAACTTATTCCTGTACATTAATCTGTAACATTCATAGGTTTCGGTTCCATGCCTGACATGCAGCGAGTCGAGATACCTCGTGCCCTGAAATCCGGCACCATTGTAAGCGGTTGTTGCATGTGGGTAATACCAAGCATTTTCGTAGGACTGGAAAAAATGCCAAGACTTCACTTCTATCCCGTTTCTATCTAGCAAACGAATGCTGTTAAGGTTGTCGATACCGTCAAATATCAGTTTACCTCCTCTAAAGGATATTTCAGAAACCGACAGTCCCCTGATTTCTGATCGTCTCACTCCCGCGATGTTCTCACTCGGGTAAACCTTGTCTACCACATTCTGTTGAGCATCCAAATAAGGAACATGGAACTTCGCCCCTGGGCTTACTCCGGCTGTCACCTCCATATATTTCGGCGAAGATATTTGATAAAATGGTATCATAGTCACAAGATTCTCGTAACTGAGATTATTAAGGGTCATTGGATGTTGGTCTGACCGGTAATAATTGGTCAAGTTACAGGGATTGTCATTTTCATAATATTCTACATAATCGGTGTACTCAACATATTCGGCCATCATTTTGGGTGTATAGGAAAACAGAATGTCGTCGATACCTGAAGAACTTTGTATCCGTTTACAACGCCAAGCCGTCACCGTCTCATTCGTTAGTTCCCGGCCCCGAGCCAATAGCTGGTCTACAGAGCCTCCACCTCCAGGATCACCGAAATAGTAAACCGTTCCATCTGTATCGGTAATGATGAAGCGTCCATTTTCATATTGGATCTTCACATTATCATAAGGCACGGGCACAATTGTGTAGCCCGTACCTGAGTCGTTCTTTTGGAAATAAAATGACCCAGATTTGTTCAATAATCGGTAATTAAACTTGTCGGGCATACCATCGCGTTGGCCAAACGCAAGGTAGTAAGCATTTGCGTTAGGGTACTCCCCACCCGACAGCGGATAGCCATAAGCGTCTTGATTATGGTAAAACGCTTTCATCAGATTATTGTTGATATAGCCCTGTGGATGAAAATCATCTTTATCATTAATTGTCCTGGTAATTTGCAGGTCAGTACTCAATGACCATCCAAGCCCGACACGCGTAGCCTGTTCATTGATTTTAAATCCGCCAGCATGGTAATACAGGGTAACATGAAGCTTCAGCCCACCGATGCTGATTTCATGTAACGGAATATTGATATCTGGGATACCCGTATTGAGGTTTACTGGGTAATTCACCATTTTACCTAACGCCGCCGCTTCAGGTGAAACCGGGACGATGTTGTTTACCTGCCCCTGACATAATGCGGGCAACATACCTGATGTACACACTGCTATCAGTACTCGATTTATCTTTTTCATGAGAAAATGAGTTAAAGTTCTTGCTTGGCTATTTGCGATACCAGCAGCCGTTTATTGTATTTTTCCGCTGTACTTGTATTCAATTGTCATTGCAAATCACACCTGCTACCGACAAGGCAATATTACATGATAAATCAATAAGTAATTATAGGTTTTGGTTATGAATATGATCGGGTTTGGTTATAAATTTGATAACCTATGGTTATAATCGTCAAATCTAAGCTTGGACGGCGAAACACAACACGTTCAGGCCGCAGCCCAAGTAATCCTGAAATCAGTCTTTGGTATTGATTTCTATTAAACTTTGATCACTCCTAAAGCGGGTTGCCTGTGTTGCCCACCGCATGAATCCCTAGTGGAAGATATGTTGCTGTTGAGCTGCCGGTTGGATGCCGTATCACCGTAGCGCAGCAGCTGCCGGAACAGCTCTGAATGGCTGTAATGCAGCTGTAATCTCTCCTTAGCTAGCTACACCCAAAACTAAAGAATTCCAATCAGTTGACTGTCCAGGCTGAGATTTCAATTTCATCATAAGTGTAGATTCCTGGACTACCAATATGATGATGTTGGTCAAAAACGACCGGACTTGCTGAAACAGGTATGATGCTACTTTGAAAAACAAAAAAGCTCGCGAGAATGAAAAGCATTCTTAACAACAAGTTTATTTTATATCTTAGTAGATGTCTCATTTCAACCTATTCTGATACTTTCCAACTCCCGTTTAATAAAAACAGCACAAGCACTCTTTCTGTCAGAGTATTCCATTTTTTCGGTAGTGCCTTTATCGGCATCTAAAAAACCTACCAGATATTTCCGATCGTTTTGTATAAAGAAGAACCAACCTGAATCAACTCGTTTATCTTCTGACCATTGCAACCATTGATCTACATACTGCGGATGTTGTTCCAACGCTTCTTTTATTGAGTTCTCATTGATATTGCTATGCGATTCAAAATAGCCGGTATTTCGCAACAGGGAGTATATAGACTGATTATTGTCAGAACTGTAAAACCTTTCTAGAAGACTTAATATTC
>NZ_FOLL01000043.1 GCF_900112315.1 Parapedobacter composti
ATAATAACGGTGCGAGGAACCCAGCGAAAACATCAGGCAAGGGCAATCAGCCTGGACAATAGTCCAAGGTCCGCCGAAGGCACTTCCAGCCGCACTGTCACTTATCAATAAAATGCCGCCGGGTATTCTCAATAAAATGCCGCCACTAATATCACAAAAAATCAGTCATTTGCAACTTCCTTTTCGCTGCCTGTTTCTTCGGCGACCACCTTCTTTGGCCGGCCCCTTTTGGGTTGCTGGCCGTCGTCCTCACCGAAGAGCCCCTGGAGCTCCATCAGGTTCTTCACCCGGTAGCTTGATCCGGTCAGTTTCACGATGACCGCATGGTGCACGATCCGGTCAATGATAGCCGAGGCGATGACCCTGTCCCCGAACAGTGCGCCCCAGTCCTCGAAGTTACGGTTGGTGGTGATGACCACCGATCCGGTTTCGTAACGCCTGCGGATGATTTCAAAGAAGTCTTCCATGCTGTTCTGCGGCATTTTCTTGAACCCCAGCTCGTCCAGTATGAGCAGGTCCGGCTTCAGATAGCGCTGCATGGTGGCCTGGTAGGAGCCATCGGCCCGTGAGGCATACAGCCTGTCAACCATTTCGTTGGTGTGCACGAAGAGCACCTTTTTGCCCCGTTTCACCGCTTCCAGCCCTATGGCATGTGCCAGGTGTGTTTTGCCCACGCCGGGCTTGCCCATGAATACCGCGTTGTGCCGCTGTTCGATGAACCGGCATGAGGCCAGCTCGTAGACCTGCCTTTTATCGAGCTGGGGCTGGTAGGTGAAGTCGTAGGTGTCGAGCACTTTCTGGGTGTCGAGGCGCGAGTCCCTGAGCCTTGAACGGTAGCCGTTCGCCTGCCGGCTTGCCGATTCGTCTTCCACAAGGAGTTCCAGGAACTCCAGGTAGGTGGTCTGGTTGGCCAGCGCATGCCTGTTGCGCATTTCCAGCCCCTCTGCCATGGCAGGCATTTTCAGGGCGCGTAACTGTGATTTGAGTGTTTCCATTTTATCTGTCAGTGATTGTTAATGTTTTCCGTTCATCCCTGGGTGATCCTGTCGTACATGCCCAGCTCATGGCCGTACTCCTGGGAGTAGTCCGGCCGGGGCAGGGTGTCTTCCCGCTGGCGGTACAGGCCGCCCTCGCAGATCCTTTTCACCTGCTGGTAGCCGACGGCCCCGTAATGCAGGGCGCGCCGGCATGAGGCGTCGATGGCCTCATCGCTGAACCGCTTGCGCAGGCTGAGTATCCCCCGCGTCATGGGGGTCCAATGCGTGGGCACCTGCTCCAGAAGCGCCGCGAACATCCGTACCGCATGGGGGCCTATGGCGGCCATGCGGCGCTGGTATTCCTCCCGGAAGACCATCCGCTTGCCCTCCGGCCGGTGGTCCTGCATCGATACATACACCCCGATCTCATGGGAGATGCTGTGCGTGGCGATCTGGGCGCGCTCATGGTAGACACGCAGCAGCGTCCCGTTACTTTCCAGCCTTACCTGCAGCCCGGCGTAGCCCGCCGGCACCGAATAATAGTTGTGCCGGTAGGTGACGTGGGCCATCCTGGTGACCCGCCGCCCGGTGACCTCGCTAATCTGGTAGCGATGGGACGGCAGTGCCCCCAGCGCCTCCCGCTCCACCGAGTGGAAAACCGACGCCGGAACCCGCCGCGTGGTGCCGTGGACACGTTTGTTGCAGATCTCTTCATTCCAGACCCGCAGGGCACATATCAGTTCCTCGTAGCCCTCCCCTTCGAAGCCCTTCAGGAAGTTGTTCTTCACGTATTTGATGGCCGACTCGACCTTGCCCTTGTCCTGCGGGCGTTCCGGACGGCAGGCGATGCCCGCACAGCCGTAATAGGCCAGGAAAGACGAGTACTGTTCCTGAAGAAGCGGCTCGTAAAGGTCCGGCGTGGTCACTCCTGATTTCAGGTTGTCAAGCTTGACTGTCCTGGGAACGCCCCCGAAATACTCAAAAGCCTTGATATGGCAGTCCAGGAACTCGGTGACCCGCTGGGTGGTCACCACGCGGTAATACGAATACCGGCTGTGGGAGAGCACCATCGCGAATACCCATACCTTGACCGCACGGCCGTTGCGCCGGAACTGCCCCAGGTAACCGAAGTCGACCTGGCATTCCTCGCCCGGCGCACTGTGGAGCGGAACATAAACCTCCCGCTTCTTCAGCCGTTCCACACTCCGTGCAACGCTGGGGTAGGATACATTCACGCCGTGCTTCTCAACCAGCTTACGGTGGATAAGAACCGCGCTCAGGCCCGATTCATGGTACGTGGATATCTCTTGCTCGTAATCGTCAAGCACTTTTACCCGCACCTGTTCGCCGGGACCCTCCATGCCCTCGGACAGCGCCCTGGCTATCCGGGACACCGTCTTGCGGCACATCCCAAGGTCCCTGGCGATCTCTCGCTGCGACCTGCCCTGTGCCAATAGTGTTTTTATTGTATGATACATCGCCACTTTGTACATAATGCCGAAGGTTGGTTTCCTCCGACAAGTTAATCCTTAACCGCTTTGGGTGGCGGCATTTTATTGAGAATCGGTGGCGGTGTTTACGTGATAATTAACAGCACACCGTTGGGATAGATAACCGACAAGACAGGATGGCCTGCCGCCCTGGTGGGTGAACCCATCGGAATAAAACCGCTATCCCCGGCGGATTGCTCCTCCTTCCAGCGGCTGATCCAATAACTGAACTTGCCCAGGGTGATGCCATGCTGCAGGCAGAACTCCTGCCGGGTCAAACCACTCTCACGCCACTGGCCAACAAGGGTAAACATGTAATCTCTACGCTCTTTCATAAATATATTATTTTGGGCGTAAAGCTAAAGACGATCAATTAATCAGAAAATATGCAGTTGGTCGGGCGGATACAGCAAAGCGGCGATTGCCTCAAAGGGTAAAACAGCCCCTGACCAAGCCCATGTTGCCCAATGATGCCTGGTCGGTGGACTTTATGAGCGACGCAC